>CAVXOK010000001.1:0-48735 GCA_963763285.1 uncultured Acidobacteriaceae bacterium
GACCCGTTTCAATTAATCCCGGTTCAGCTACTCCAGGTTCAGCTACTCCAGGTTCGGCTTCCAATTTTTCAGTTGCCCGGCCAGTTGTTGCATGTAAGCCTTTGCCTGCGCCGAGGTGAGCGGGTCATCGCCGGCATCGTGCGAGATGCCATGCGATGGAACTGACTGCCGGTTCGCCATCAGAAACTCCGGATCTAACGGCGCTTGCGAAGGCATTTCGGTGAGATGCTTCCGGATGTCGAGGTCCGAAATTACTTCCTCTACCACGGAAGCGCTGATCACTCGTTCGCGCAGAGCGCAACCCAGGGAAAGAGCGTTAAAACAGAAGTTGTTGATCGTCCGTGGAATCCCTTCAGTGAATTCCGCGATCACCTGCAGCGCTCCCGGCTCAAATAGCAGGGCCCCAGAATACCCCGCTTTGCGCAGACGATGGTCGATGTAGTTACTGGTCTCTACTGCCGAGAGCGGCGCCAGGCCGCTCAACAGGGAAATGCGCTGCCGGAGCTGTGAAAGCTTGCGGCCGGCCAGCTTGTCCGCCAGTTCCGGCTGTCCGGCCAGAATGATCTGCAACAGCTTGGCTTTGGGCGTCTCGAAATCGGAGAGCAATCGAATCGTTTCCAACACCGAGGGATGCAGGTTCTGCGCCTCATCCACCACAATAATCATGCGCCTTCCGGCGCGAGCCTCCTGCAACAGAAGCTTGTTGAACTCATCGTGCATGCGGACAAAATCCTGCTCATGGTCTTCGGAACCAAGCTCGGAGAGCAGGAAGCGCATGAACTCTCGCGAAGTGCACTGCGTCTGAAAAAGAAACGCTGTATGCGCCGTGCTGCGAAACTTTTCCAGCAGCTGAAACAGCAGGGTCGTCTTGCCCATGCCCGGCTTGGCGATGAACGCCATAAAGCCGCGTCCGGACTCAATCCCGTAATAGAGACAAGCCAGGGCCTCGCGATGCGCCGGACTCAGATACAGAAATCGAGGATCGGGCGTAACCCCGAAAGGCTGTTCCCGCAATCCATAGAATTCCAGAAACATGTTTTGTCGTCCTTAGCTGTTTCGACCGGAAGGAGGCCGAGAGGATTTAATCCTCTGGCCACCGGCGTTCGTGACGGTTGCACGTTCCGCTGTCGCACGGCGAGAGAAACGGCTACGCCAAGCTCTATGCCGCCTCTTCCGCGAAAAGCCGGGTTAACCGTGCTCGACGCTAGGCGTGACGCCAGGCGTAATGTTGTGCTGGCGAATCTTGTACAGGAGAGAACGGTAGCTGATGCTCAGCAGCTTGGCAGCTCGCTTTCGATTCCCGCCGGTTTGCCGCAGAGCATAATTGATGGCGTGAACTTCCGCTTCGTTGCGATGGCTACGAAGCGACAGGTCAACCGCCGGCTCTGGACCTGCGACCGCTGTGATCTCGCGGGGGCCTTGCTGCCATGCCTCGGACCGCACGGCATCCCCATTACTACTATTCTGAATCTTGGCTTCGGTATCATTCATATCTAATCCCACAGACCGTGAATTTCGACAAAACATTTCCCCTGGGCACAGCCCTTATGTCCCACACCTGAAAACATGCTTGCGTGTTTAACTGATTGGAATCCTGCATTTAAATTGGTTCGAAGCCGTATCCATCGATGCAGACTGACAAGGAACGATGGATGGGCTCGACCGAGACGACCAGATTGCGATGATCCTGGGCGGCGAGGATCCCCTCAATTCCATCCAGGGCCCCTCCCCTGATACGCACGCGCTGGCCTATTTGAAGAAAAGGGCGATCCGTCATCGGAATGCCACTTGCCGTCAGAGTTCTTAAACTAGCGATCTGTCCCTCCGGAACCGGAACCCCTATCCCGCGAACCCCCACGAAACCTGCGACCCCATGAGTTTGCAGCACGCGCAGACGATCGGGAGAGTAAAGCACCAAGCGGGCAAAGCTGTAACCGGAAAACAGCGGCAGTTCCACTTCCTTTTTCCGGTCACTCCACTTTCGAGTTCTTTTCACCAAAGGAAGAAAGCTCTCGATGCATTGCTCCTCCAGTTGTTCGGCCACCATCTTCTCGTGGCGAGATCGCGTCCGGATCGCATACCACTGGGGGGTATCGAGGAACGAGACCGCCCCGACTGCTCCCAAACCCATCCGCAATGCTTGACTGCCACTCATAGCTTCGCCCTGTGAGTCACATTCGAGTGACCCCGGAAAAGGCCTTTCCCACACTGTCGTCTGGCTGCAAGCCAGTCGCCCGGTCTACGAACTGTGAGTGTGGGGGAACACCGATCTGAAGATTGAATCAAGGGGGACTTAAGATCCCCGAACTCTTGAAGCGATTCTAGCCACGTGCGCAAAAACGTGCAAGAGGTGGAAAGTGGAGAGAAGAAAGACTCCTACAGCTTAATCTGTATACTAAGGTAGTATGTCGTAAAAGGCTGTAAATTAAGGTAGATAAGTAGGTTAATAAATATCGATACTACAGCCATTTTTCGGCGCTGATGAACCCGCTTGTGGACCGTCCTAGCTACTAGGACCCACCCCATCGCCGCCCAGGAAAGTCTCCCCCGACCGTGGGTGACGGGTCCCCTGCAAATGGAGAAATTGCCAAAAGGGCATGCCTGCTGCGAGGTACGAGATTGGTCGCGAGGCCCCAGGAGTGCAAGAATTTGCAACTTTTGTGGCTTCTCCTAACCGACCGGAGATCAAAGCCAAAGTCGAACTGCCGTGTTACAGCTAACACCATCGTGCCATTTACTATGGCTCTTCCTTCCTATAGGCTCTAAAGAAATCCTGTGGACCACCCCCTTGATCGCCACTTTCGTCTTTTCTGTCCGAAATAAGCTCGCTGTAGTTTCAGGTTTTACCAGTATATGGCTCACTTAATGGCTCTTCCCAAACCAGGCCGGCTTCGCGTTCTAGCTGCGGACAGCACTGCCATGAATACCCAACTTCTGGTGGAGGCTCTGGCTCGCGATGCGCAGTTTCATATGATCGAGTCGCCATCCGATAAAGCTGCAGTCCTTGACTTGGTTGAGCGCGAGAAACCGCAAGTAGTCGTGATCAGTGCGAAGCTGGGAGAAGACAATGCGGGAGGCCTCGACCTGCTTCGCGGCCTGCGATCGCAGTCGCCTTCGCCGCGCGTGATCATACTGCTCGACGCGTCCGAGCGGACAGCGGTCATTGAAGCTTTCCGGGCCGGCGCCCAGGGCGTGTTTTGCCGGACCGAACCGTTCCGCCTGTTGGCCAAGTGCATTCAGTGCGTGGACGCAGGCCAGGTATGGGCTAGCAGCACCGAACTACAGTTCGTCCTTGAAGCCTTGACTCGACCTGCGATGTCTCATCTCCGCAGCAATGGCGCATCGCTGCTTTCCACACGCGAGATCGATGTCGTTCGATGTTTGGCCGAGGGTCTCAGCAACCGCGAAATCGCGCAACGCCTCAAGCTTACCGAACACACGGTCAAGAATTATCTGTTTCGTATTTTCGACAAGTTGGGCGTCTCCAGCCGGGTGGAGGTAGTGCTTTACGCTTTGGGCGGCGGCGCCCCGCTCCCGGCCAAGGCCTCGTCCGGCGGCGGACGGTCTCGGTCTGTTGCGTTGGTTCCCCGCAAACCGCAGTGATGTCAGTTCACCGCGATCCCAAGAATAGCACGTGCCACTATCTCGTGAGGGATTTCCTACCGTGGCAATTGAAAGTTGAGGGTAATTCTCGTCTGCATCTCCGCGGGACGCCCACTCACCAGGCGGGGCTTGAAACGCCATTGTTTCACGGCAGCGGTCGCAGCCTGCGCCAGTAGTGGAGGCCCACTCACGGGCGTGACTTCTTGCACGCTGCCATCCTGCCCAACCTGGAGGTCCAGCACCACCATGCCTTGGACTTGCTGCTGCCGCGCCGCTTCCGGATAATCCGGTTCAACACGATGAAGCAGGCTGCCTTCCGCCTCCTCCGCCGA
The DNA here is from genome assembly GCA_963763285.1 of uncultured Acidobacteriaceae bacterium. Lineage (GTDB taxonomy): Bacteria > Acidobacteriota > Terriglobia > Terriglobales > Acidobacteriaceae > Sulfotelmatobacter. The sequence continues at coordinate 3,936 of CAVXOK010000001.1, forward strand.
CACCTGCAGAATTCCGACCGGCTCAACCGCGGCGGCGCGCTGCACTTCGGTTCCACGTGCACCGGTCGCCTCACCTCGCTCTGCGGCGGATTCATGCGGAAAACTTCCTTCCCATTCTCATAAACCAACAAGCTGCCTAGCGGCGGCGGCGATGCATCCCTGGTGCGAGACGCGGCCCCGGCCGGACGAGTGCTTGCAGTTGCCGAACTCGGGCTCGACTTGCTTCCAGGCGATTGGGTTCCGGAACTGGAAATAAAGGAAGTCGCATTTCCCGCGGGACCGGCCGACTGACTCGCGGCACCCATTAAACGATTGGAAACCGCGGTCGGCGGACGCACCCGCCCCGTCGCTCTCCGCCCACTGAAACGCTGAGCAACCAGCACCGTCAACAACACGGCGTACGCCAAAACCGCTGCGCTCAGCGCCAACGTCATCAGATCCATCTTTCGACCGGGGGCAGTCTCGCTTGCTGGCTGGACCAGCGGCGGTCGATCCTGTGCAACTTGATTCCCCTCGGACCTTTCGTTGGAAATCGCGGCAGAAGCCGCCCCGGCAGTCGAGATGGAAGCTGCGACGAAACTCTCCGTCACTGGCGGCGTTCCTCGAGAAGGTTCCGAACCTGCGGACATCGGCTCAGACGCTCGCTCCAGATTCTTGAGCACGCGTTGCGAGAGCGCTTCCAGCGTACGCTCGTCGCGCTCTCCGAAGGCTGACGGCCACATGGAAAATACCTCGAATACGCCGGCCAACTCACCTTTATGCAGCAGCGGGAGAACGATCACCGAGCGCACTCCGAGAATCCGGCAAGCCTCGACATCGGCGCGCGGGTCGGTCTGCGCATCGTCGCAGCGTTGCACGGTCCGCGTCTTCACGCACGCCCCCGACAACCCCGATTCGGTGTTCAGCCGCGCTCCTAATTGCGGAGCACTGCTGCCCGCGCTGGCCCGGCAAACCCATTCGCCATCGCGCTCCAGCACCAGCGCGGCGCCGTTGGCCCCGGTCGCCAGGCAAGCCTGCTGCACGATCTCGTTCAACACAATCTCCAGCGCAAGGTCCGTCGAGAGTTCTGGCGATACCCGGCCGCCCCCGTGCGCGGCAAACTTCGCCGCCAGTTCCGCCAAATCCGATCCCCCCGTCATCTCTCGCGCAACCGAAAACGCGCCACTCTCGACGGGACTCTGCCCCCCGGACGAAGCTGGCTTCGCGGGATCAGAACCGAATATTGGATTGTGCGCCATGCGCGAGGAAGAGCGAATGAAAAATCTGCTTCTGTAGCGGAGTTTCGCCCGAAATCACGGGGTTGTCAATACGCATTCAAACCCTCAACTTTCCCACTGGAAGTTTTCCACAAGCTTCGGAATCTCGAATGGATTCTGACATTCAGCTCGTGGGTCGCGAGCCGCTTTTGTTGTACGGCGTTCCCAAAATGGCGTCGGCGATGCCGTCATTCGGTTCCAAAATGACAAAAAATGTCAATCAGACTTTTGTCCCGAGTCCTTTCTTTCCTTCCCCTTCGTCCGAGAGAATGTTAGAATTGGGCAATCTTGGGGTAAGTGAGAATGCTTCTCCGAGTCAGATTCGGTAACTTCCTCCCCGTGGTTTCTCTTTGAAAACACCACAAAACAAGGCTGTTCCAAGACCATTCACCCAGGGAGTTTGAGATATGCGGATCGCTGTCGTGGGTTCCGGATACGTAGGATTAGTTGCTGGCGCTTGCTTTGCCGACCTCGGTCATGACGTCATCCTCGTCGACAACGACGAGCGCAAATTGTCCGCTCTCACCAACGGACAAGTTCCCATCCACGAGAACTTTCTTCCCGAACTTTTAAGCCGTCACCGCGGGCAGCGCCTTACTTTTTCCGACGATCTGCAGGAAGCCGTGCGCTCCAGTTCCGTCATCTTCGTCGCTGTGGGCACTCCGCCGACCGAGCGCGGCGAAGCGGATCTGTCATACGTCGAATCGGTTGCTCGTGAAATCACCGGCGCCATCAACGGATACAAGGTGATCGTCGAGAAGAGCACGGTCCCGGTCTATACCAGCGAGTGGGTTCGCAAGATTATTTTGCGCAACGGCGCCGATCCCGAATCCTTCAACGTCGCTTCCAACCCCGAATTCCTGCGCGAAGGCACCGCCGTCACCGACTTTCTTTTTCCCGACCGCATCGTCATCGGCTGCGACACCGAGCCCGCCGCCGAAGTCCTCCGCCAGGTCTACGAACCGCTCACCAGCGGCAGCTATTACGAGCGCCCTGACGCCATCCCGCAACCCGATCGCGCCTCGATTCCCGCTCCCATCATTGTGACCAGCACCAAGAGTGCTGAGCTCATCAAGCACGCTTCCAACGCGTTTCTCGCCATGAAGATTTCGTTCATCAACGCGGTCGCGTCTATCTGCGAATCGGTGGGCGCGAACGTGAACCAGGTCTGCCACGGCATCGGCACCGACTCCCGCATCGGCCCCCGCTTCCTGAATCCCGGAATCGGCTACGGCGGTTCCTGCTTCCCCAAAGATGTGATGGCGTTTCGCGCCGTCGCCCGCGAGTGTGGCTACGACTTCCGTCTGCTCGATGAAGTCATGCGCATTAACGAAGACCAGCGTGAGCGCTTCCTCCGCAAAGTGCGCAGCGCTCTGTGGACCCTCCGCGGCAAGCATCTCGGTGTCCTCGGCCTCGCTTTCAAAGGAGGCACGGACGACATTCGCGAATCGCCCGCACTTTTTCTGGTGCAGGCTCTGCTGCAAGAAGGCTGCAAGGTTACGGCTTACGATCCGGCGGCGATGGAACGCACGCAGGAAGCGATTAGCTCTAATCTTAAATACGCTGGCTCGGCCTACGAAGCGGCCAGCGGCGCTGACGCTCTGCTGATCCTTACCGAGTGGGAAGAGTTTGCCAACCTCGATCTCAACCGCCTCAATCGGGAACTCAAATATCCCATCGTGATCGACGGCCGTAACCTTTATGATCCCGAGGTGATGGCGGCACACGGCTTCACTTACTACAGCGTGGGACGCGCCGCCTCGCATCCCGACGGTGTGCCCGCTGCCACCCTGAGAAACGGGAAAATGCAGAACGGCGCTTCGAAAGCATGAGCCCACAACGCGCCCTGGTGACCGGTGGTGCCGGTTTTCTGGGATCCCATCTCTGTGATGCCCTGCTCGGCGAAGGCTGGAGCGTGGTTGTAGTCGACAACCTGCTCACCGGCCGCCGCGCCAACCTCGACCATCTCAAGAATGATTCCCGCTTCGATTTCGTGGAGCAGGACATTTGCGAACCCTTCGACGTCGGCAAGGTCGATTACGTTTTCCACTTCGCCAGCCCCGCCAGCCCGGTCGACTACACCATCCATGGAATTCCCACGCTGAAAGTGGGATCGCTCGGAACTTTCCACGCGCTCGACGTCGCCCTCAAATACGGCGCGAAGTATCTCGTCTCGTCCACTTCAGAGTGTTACGGCGATCCGCTCGAGCATCCTCAAAAAGAAACCTACTGGGGCAACGTGAATTCCATCGGCCCGCGCTCGGTCTACGACGAAGCCAAGCGCTTCACCGAAGCCGTCACCATGGCCTATCACCGCTATCACAAGGTCGACACGCGTATTGTGCGCATCTTCAACACCTATGGCCCTCGCCTGCAATTGAATGACGGCCGCGTGGTGTCGAATTTCATGAAGCAGGCCCTGCGCGGCGAAGATCTCACCGTCTACGGCGACGGCAGCCAGACTCGCAGCTTCTGCTACGTCAGCGACGAAATCGACGGCTTCATCCGTCTATCAAAATCCTCGGAGCATCTGCCGGTAAACATCGGCAATCCTAACGAGTTCACCATTCTCGAGTGCGCGCAGCACGTGATAAAAGTGACAGGATCGAAAAGCAAGATCTCCTACGAACCCCTGCCGCAGGACGATCCCAAGCAGCGCCGTCCCGACATCACAAAAGCCAGGCAGTTGCTGGGCTGGGAACCAAAGATTCAGCTAGAAGCCGGACTAAGAATGTCGCTTGATTATTTCCGCAAAGCCGTAGCAGAAGAAGCCACCGCAGCCAAGTGACCAACTTAAATTAGTCTTTGTTATTCCGAACCGGGCCGAAGGCCAGGTGAGAGCCTGCCCTGAGCGAAGCCGAAGGGAACCTGCTGTTGACTTTCTCGGCCGGATCGCGACAGTGCTACAATCCCGCCCCACGGTTTGTCAGCCATGAATGAACCCTTCTCACATCCGCCAGAGAAGACACTCCCGCGCTTCGATCCGGTTGCAACCATCGCACTGGCGCAATTGCTTGGCACGTCACTCTGGTTCAGCGCGAATAGTGCCGCAGACGATCTGCGCCGAGCCTGGGGTGCGAGCGTTTCCGACATCGGAATACTCACCAGCGCAGTTCAGTTAGGCTTCATTCTCGGAACGCTGGTTTTTGCGATCAGCGGATTGGCAGACCGATTTCCCGCCAGCCGAATCTTCTCCGTGTGTGCTCTTCTGGGCGCAGCCTTCAATGGCTGCTTCGCGTGGCTGTCGACCGGCATTGCCAGCGGCGCCGCGTTCCGCTTTGCTGTCGGTATTTGCCTCGCTGGAATTTACCCCATCGGCATGAAGTTGATCGTGAGCTGGGTCCCCGAGCGGACCGGTTCCGCACTCGCCTATCTCGTTGCCATGCTCACGCTCGGGACTGCGCTTCCTCATGCGCTGCGGCTGATTGGAGCCGCATGGAAATGGCAGTACGTCATCGGGACTTCCTCCGTTCTCGCCGTCCTGGCAGCCCTGCTGATCGGTGTCCTCGGTGACGGCCCTCACCTTGCGCTTCGCAAAGTGGTGCCCGGTACCCGGATGGGAGGTGTTCTTGGAGCCTTCGCATCTCGCGACTTTCGTGCCGCCGCTCTTGGCTATTTCGGCCACATGTGGGAGCTCTACGCATTCTGGACCATCGTTCCCTTGCTCATCTTCCGTACGTCACTCAACGTGAACCTGCACAACTTCAAAGTTTCTGGACTCGCCTTCGCCATCATCTCTGCCGGCGCCCTGGGATGCATTGCGGGTGGTCTCTTCAGCCGCAAGGTGGGCAGCGCACGCGTGGCGGCGGTATCACTCTCACTCTCCGGGCTTTGTTGTTTTATCTTCGCGCTTGCTTGGCGGGTATTCTCTCCAGTGTCGCTTCTGGCACTGCTCCTCGTCTGGGGAGCCGCCGTGGTCGCCGACTCGCCGCAGTTCTCCGCGCTTTCGGCTCGGGCTTGTCCTCCCAATCTGGTTGGCGCTGCACTGGCGATTCAGATCTCTATCGGCTTCGCCATCACCATCGTTTCCATCGCGATCGTCACCGGCCTCTTCAATCGCTTGGGGGCGGAGGTTGCTTGGGTGCTTTTGCCAGGTCCGCTGCTCGGACTTCTTGGCTTCTATCCACAGTGGGCGCGGACCTTCACTCCCTCACGATAACCTCGGTCGTCCACAGCCCCTTGTGACATTTGACCCCGGTTCGACTCTCGATTCACCCACCGCAATGTGCCTTTCCTCGGAACGTGATAAATTGTCATTCGCAATTAAAGAAAGAAATCCCATTCTGTTTCCACCTTCGGAGAACCCTCGATGCGAACGCTCGTCTTCAGGACTGTCATAGTGAGGATCGTGGCCCTAACCATCGCCACTGTCGCGCTGCCGCTTAGCTTCGTTCACGCCCAGGCAAAAGACGAAACCTCAACCGTCAAGGTCGAAGCCACCAAGACGGACACCGCGCACCCCGAACAATTCAAAGCGGAGCAACAGGCCAGTAAGGGCTCGGTCACGATCGGTGGAAGTGTTATTAACTACGACGCATATGCCGGCACGCTCGTCGTGCATCCCAAGGACTGGGACGACGTCCCGCAAAATGCCGACCCCGATCCCAAGAACAGGGGTCCGGAAGCCAGCATGTTCTACGTTGCCTACTTCAAGTCCGACAACAAAGGCGCTCCGCGTCCCGTCACGTTTCTCTATAACGGCGGTCCGGGTTCTTCGACCGTGTGGCTTCACATGGGCGCATTCGGGCCGAGGCGCGTCGTCACCGCCGACGATACCCACACCCCAGCAGCGCCCTATTCGGTCGTCAACAATGATTACAGCCTGCTCGATGTGACCGATTTGGTTTTCGTCGATGCGCCCGGAACCGGCTTCAGCCGCCTCAGCGGAAAAGATCGGGAGAAGGCCTTCTATGGTGTCGACCAGGATGCGCAGGCCTTCGCCGATTTCATCTCGCAGTTCCTGGCGAAGTACGGACGCTGGAATTCCCCGAAGTATCTGTTCGGCGAAAGCTACGGCACCACGCGTTCCGCCGTTCTAGCCAATATCCTTGAGACCGAACGCGATGTCGACTTCAACGGTGTGATCCTGCTGTCCCAAATCCTGAACTTCTCACTCGATTCGGACTTCCCTAACTTCAATCCCGGCGTCGATGTCGCCTATCAGCTCAATCTCCCCACCTACGCCGCCTCTGCGTGGTATCACCACAAACTGCCCGATCAGCACCCCGACCTTTCATCTCTGCTAACCGAGGTCGAACACTTCGCCATGAACGAGTACGCTCTCGCTCTTGGAGCCGGCTCTTCCCTGCCTGCGGACCAGCGCCACGCCATCGCCACCAAGCTTCATGAATACACCGGCCTTCCCGTTGCCTACATCGAGAAAGCGGACCTGCGCATCAACGGCGGAGAATTCGAGAAGAATCTGCAGGACGACAGCAACTTGACCACCGGCCGGCTCGACACCCGCTTCTCTGGGCCTACGTTTGATCCGCTCAGCAAAGAAGCCGACTACGATCCGCAATCGGCGGCCATCTCTTCAGCCTACGTTTCCGCCTTCAACGACTACGCGCGAAAAGAACTGAAGTTCGGTGAGAACCGGGAATACAAGCCCGAAACGGATGTCTTCAAATGGTGGAGTTTCGCGCACAGGGCTCCCGGACTTGGTTTCGCCTTTCCCGGGGCAACGAATGTGATGCTCGATCTCGCCGTCGCCATGAAGTACAACCCGCAGCTGAAAGTCCTTTTAAACGCCGGTTATTTTGATCTCGCAACCCCGTTCTATCAGGGCGTTTACGAAATGCAACACTTGCCGATTCCGCCCGAGTTGCAGAAAAATATCGAACTTAAATTTTACGAATCCGGCCACATGGTCTACGCCCACGAAGCCTCTCTGAAAGCAATTCACGATAACGTGGCAGCTTTCATCCTCAAAAGCTATAACGCCAAGACAAAGTGAGTCAGCAGTCGAAAGAACCCGCAATGAAGGGAGAAGAACTGAGAACTGAGAACTGAGAACTGAGAACTGAGAACTGAGAACTGAGAACTGAGAACTGAGAACTGAGAACTGAGAACTGCTTCTACGAGCTTTCGGTCGTAGTCGCCACAAAGTCAATCAGCTGCTGTACTCCGTGGCGTTCGTCCCTGGTGTTCAGCTTGAAAGAAATTCCCATCCCGTAGCCGGGATGCGAAGCCTTCACTTCGCCGCTCACGCGCAACTTCATATCCTGCGTGCGCACCGTGATCTCCACCGGAGTGCCGGCCGGAAAAGCCAGCGGCATTTCCAGGTAGCATCCACCGGGACTCAGGTCGCTCAGGTGGCAGTAATTCCGCACCGAGCTTCCTCTTTGGTAAACTTCCGCGCCCAGGCGGCACGCATATCGGGTCTGCCCGCGGCGATTATCCGGCTTGGCACGCAGTTGAGCGCCGGCTTCTCCGTCGCGGCCTTTCGCCTCGTGCCTCTCGGCCTGCCGGTCGGCCCGGGCGGAATCGCCACTCGGCCGCGCAGACGGTTCCACGCCCTCTGCCTCCGAAACCTGCTCTTGCGTTGGCGCTTCGGCCACGTTCATATTCAACCACTTGTGCAAGACTCGCCGCGAACCTTGCGGCACATCCACAAACTGGATTCCCGCGCGCCCGTTCCAATCCTGCCAAACCACCTGCCCCGAGAGCCGCACGTTCGCCATCTGGCCGGGCAATTGAAACTGAAAATAAACCTTGCAGGTCGGCGGCAACTTTTTCCCGAAGTTCACTCCCAAGCCATCTTCCGCCAGGTTCACCAGTGTCGCTTTCGCCCGCTCCACGCCGGCGTAATCGATCGTCGCATGCGTATGCACGGCGGCCCGCACCTTGCGGCGTTTGTCCCGGTGCAGCACGGTTTGGGCTGCTCGCAGCGTGCTCAACGCCCGCTCGTGCGACACCGGTTTGTACAGTACGAAGTTCACTCCCAGGGAAAACATCTCTCGGATGCTCTCCTGCCCCGCCACCACCACCACTGTCAACGTCGCATCGTTCAGCCGCGAAGACTTGCTCTCGTGCAATAGCGCCACCACGCCCGCCTGTGTTTCACAGTCAAGAATGATCAGGTCATACCGTTCCTGCGCCAGCCTCACCGCCGCACGCACGGGGTCGGCACACAGTTCCACGTGAATGCCGAGTTCTTCCAGCACCTGCCGCAGCACTTCCACGGCTGCTTTGTCCGCGCAGACTAAAAGCGATGAGAGAGTCATACCTTCATGCATCCTAGGATCACCCCAGTTCTTCCGACAAGTTACCGCAGTCATCCCCAGCACCCCCGTCTTCCAAGGATCCTCGCCTAACTCCACTGCCCTCAACCCCGTGACCTCAGTCACCACCGCGATTACAAAAGACCAATAGTCCTCCGTTGCACCGTGGTGCTTTGACGCCATCATCCCACCTTCCTAGGATGAAGACTGCCCCACCGTACGCAGGGCCGGTTGGCCTGCTCCCCGAACGGTCGCAGGTTTTCTCTGTCCGGTCGGGCTCTTGGAAACCTGGTTAATTGAGGTTGTCAATTGACTGCACAAGACGTTACGAGGTTCGCAAGGTAAGGAACTTATGCCATCGCGAAAAAATAACGGGTTCTCGCTGCTTGAACTGATGATCACCGTCAGTCTCGCCCTGGTTATGGTTGGGGTCACGTTCATCTACCTGAAGCCCCAGCTTAATCAGAGCCACATGAACTCGGCGTATGACACCACTTTGATGGCGCTGCGCAACACTCGTAACCTGGCCATCACCCAGAGTCATGAGTACTACGTGAATTTCAACCCGGCTGGCTTTCCCGCTGGCACAATTCAAGTCGAGTACCAGCCGCCTCTCGTGGTTGGCGCCCTGGCTGCCCCGCCAATTCAGCAGGTCAACACCTACACGATTCCGGGGGATGTCACTTTTAACGTGCAGGCGGGATTTCCCGCCGCCACGCCGGATGGCTTTGGCGCTGGCCTCACAGCCATTGACTTCGAATCCACGCCCGGCGTCCCTTTGAATTACGTCGTCTTCTTTCCCGACGGCTCCGCGCAAGACAGCCTCGGCAACTACAGCAGCGGCGTCGTCTACCTGACTCGGGTGGGCGACAGTATCTACGCCTCGCGGGCGGTCAGCGTCTGGGGCGCCACCGGCAGAATCCGTGGATGGAGGCTTAATCAGGTGGCAGGCGTCGCGGAATGGGTGCAACAATGACACAAACATTCAGATCCCAACGGAAGAATCAGACTCAGAGCGGTTTCACGCTGATTGAAGTCATGATCGCCATTGCGGTCATGACGATCGGCATCCTCGCCGTGATGGCGAGCTTCGCCACCGCGATTGCTGCCACGGCTTCGGCGCAGGAAGATCTCATCGCCCGACACAAGGCGCTGGACGCGATGGAAAGCATCTACACCGCCCGCAACAGCCAGCAGCTTCCTTTCGCATCCATCAACAACATCGCTGCCGGCGGAATCTTCTTGCCGGGGGCTCTTCCTCTGAAGTGCGCCGGGCCTGATGGCATCGTCGGCACTGCCGACGACACCAACTGCACCGCTCCTGACACCGGCGTGGCCTGCCCGGGCGGAGTGGAATGCATGGTCCTGCCCGGCCCCGATGGCATTCTCGGCACCGCCGACGACATCCCTCAGAGTCTTAGCAACTTCACGCGCAGCATCACCTTCAATCCCGTGACGCTGCCCAGCGGCAACATCAACGCCAATCTTATCGCCGTCACCATCACCGTTACCTACATTAAACCCGGCTGGCCCGCCCGCGCCTATACCGTGAATGGGCTGATCTCCAGCTACCACTAAGCCGTACTAAAAACCATGAAGATACCCATCTCAAAATCGCAACGTGGCTTCAGCCTTCTGGAATTGATGGTCGCCTCTGCCGTGGGCTTGATCGCTGTAATGGCTATGACCCAGCTGTTCAATATGGGTATGAATGCCACTTTCACCGTGACCCAGCGCGCTGAGACCCAGGAGAACATGCGCGCGGCCATTGAGTTGATGACCAAGGACATCGGCATGGCCGGCGCCGGGTTGCCCTCGGGCGGTCTGCAGCTCGCCAACGCCGGTGGTGCCACCAAGGTCGCCTGCAACCAGGGCGGCACCTGCTATGTCCCCGCCGACACTTACCCGCTCAGCGGCGTGGGCGCTCAAAACTATATGTACGGTATCTTGCCCGGCTTCGGGAACGGCGTTCAGGGCGCCGCAGTCATCGCCAGCGCTCCCGCCCCGGCCGTGAATGACAGCATCACCTCGATCTATTGCGACTACAACTTTCCTTTGACCAATTTCAGCTTCACCTTCCCCAGTGCAACTCAGGCCACGGTAGGCGTAATCAACGGCGCCGTGACCCCGAATAACATTCTTGCCCCAGGCGGCCTCAACGTAGGCGACTTGCTGCTGTTCACCGTGGGCACGCCCGGCAACGGCAAGACTGCCCAGGGTACCAGCATTGCGCAAACCGCTGCGGCCGTGGGCGAAATCACCGGCATTCCCAACAACGCCACGATCGACTTCGCGGCCGCCGACGCCCTTAATTTCAATCAGACGGGCGCCAACAGCATCGGCTCCATCGCCGCTGCCTTTGTCGCCGGCACTACCATCAACGTCTGCCGGCTCTACGCCGTCACCTATTTCCTGCAGGTTCCTGCCGCCGGTGGAACCGTTCAGACTCCGCGCCTGATGCGTCAGGTCAACGGACTTAATGCCGTCCCCGTGGCTGATGGCATCATCAACCTCCAGTTCAGCTATGACGTCGTCAATACCGCACTCGGCACAATCAGTGCCAATCAGTCCAATCCGGTCGGCGCTGGACTTTCTCCCGCCTTGATTCAGAAGGTCAATATTTGGGTCATGGGAGAGAGCCTTACGCAAGGCGGAAGCAAGAAGTCTCAGAGCATGTATCTGGCGAGTTCTGTTAGCGCTCGCAATATGAGTTTTTGCAATTCCTATAGTAGCCAAACCACTGCTTGCCAATGAGGGTCTGGCTGTTGGGCTTGGAGGGGGAAATATATATGGGGAAGAGCACACGAGATTCGCGGGGCTTCACACTCGTCGCCGCATTGTTGTTGACCGTCCTGTTGTCGGCTGTTGCTGTGGGACTCTTGTATATGGTCAGCAATGAGGAACGCATGGGCGGCAACGATCTGGAAGGCAGTCTCGCTTTCTACGGCGCCGAGTCTGGCATCGAAAACCTGACCGCCGAACTCTCCCAGCTGTACCAGACCTCGCAGACTCCCTCTGCCGCGGCCATCACTGCCCTCACCGTTCCGGCCAATTATCCGACCAATGTCACAGGTTCCAATATCACCAACATGACTTACTCGGAGTGCATTACCTGGCCGCCCAACACCACCTGTCCGGCTCCCGCTACAAACCCGACGGGCGCGTGGGATATCGTCGGTTCTGGTTCCGACCAGGGCATGGTGGCAACTCTCATCCCCTACACTCTGAGTGTAATTGCAACCCGCGCCTCCACCGCCGGTGAGGCCACCAACAATGCCGCGCTCACCAATATCACGGGCGCATCCGTCAACTTGTCGCGCACCGTTGAAGTTGCTCTGCTTCCCGCTTTCGAGTTCGGCGTCTTCTGCGACGGCGACTGCGACTACTTTGCCGGTCCCAACTTTAATTTCGGCGGCCGCGTCCACACCAACGGAAATCTCTTTCTCGCCTCCGGCGCTGCTCTAACCTTCACTGACAAGATCGCTGCCGTGGGCCAGGTCATCATGGATCAGCTCGAGAATGGATGGCCGACCAATAACGGCTACGGTGGAAACACCTTTGTGCCTAATGCCGCGGGTGGTTGTCCTGCGGCCCCGGCCACCGGACCGGCCGTGAATTGCATCGCCCTTCCCGCAGGCAGTTGGACCGGCGGCTTCCCGGCTGCTGGCGCGGCTAACGCTGGCTGGAAGGGAATTTCGACGACTACCTTCAACAGCTTCATCATCAACGGCTTGACCGGCGCAACCAAGCTGCAGTTGCCTTTCGTGCAGGCCGACAAAGTTGGAGCCATCGAAATCATTCGCCGCCAGCAAGCCACCGACACGCCGCTTTTGCAACAGTCCCGTCTCTTTAGCGAGGCATCGATTCGCATCCTGCTCGCCGACACCCAAAGAGATCTGCACCCGGAACGCGGGGCTGGCGCACTCGATGCCGACGACGTGCAGCTTGGCATTACGGGCACCGCGATCGGCGGCGGCGGTACAACCACCTCAGTCCAAATACCCTCCCTCGCGGGCAGCCCCTACGAGTACTTTGGCATGGCGACGGCTGGTGTAAATGGATGGGTCGCCCCCACCAACCCTGCGAGCGGCACGCCTTATAGCTGGACCTCTTGGCCGCTTCTCGGCCAGATTACCAGCAGCCCCGCTAACAACGCCGGTCCGGCTCCCAGCGCCGCGGGCGGTAACATCCCGTACGTTTGGCTCCGCGTTGAGTACCTGAACAATGCTGGCAACTGGGTTGGCGTCACGCGGCAGTGGCTGTCATACGGAATCGGCCGGGGCTACGACGTGCCTCCGACTGCTCCCTATCTCCCCGGAGGAGCGAATCCGGCTTGCCCAACCTTCGGCGGCGCCGGCTATCCGCCCGCTGGACAATGCTACAACCCCATCAGCCCGGCGATCCTGATCCTTCAGCAGCTCCAGCAAGGGGTGGCAACGGCCGCCGCAACTGAAGCTGATACGACCGACCTCACCGGAACCGCCAACAACTGGATTCCCATTAACTTCTACGACTCGCGCGAAGGCGAGCCGCGCGATGTAAATACGCGGCCGACCAACACCACTGCCGTCAAGGGTCAGACGGTTTACACTCCCTGCAGTCCGATCGGAGTCATGAACGCGGTCGAGCTCGATGTGGGCAACTTGTGGCTCTGGCTGCAAGGGGCCGCTGGCCCGGCCGGTAGCCAGTACCTGGGCGGTAGTGGCGCAAACGTAAACAACACGAACTTTAACGGTTACATCGTCTATTTCTCGGATCGTCGAGGCATGGTCGCCGATCCTTTCCCAACCGCGGCAGGACTCTATAACAACCTCACCGGCATGTCTGGCCTGGAAGACGTTGTCAACGCCGCCTCCGCCACCGGCGTACCTGACGGTGTTCTGGAACCGGCGTCATACTACCCGTTTTCTCCCGAAGATCTGAACGCTGACGGCAACCTCGATAAATATGGCACGACCTACCTGGGTGCTGGATTCGGCTTGACCGGTGCCTTTACCAGTCAGCCCTATTTCCCGATTCCGGCGGCCGCCGTCACAACCAGCGCGAACCAGGTGAATTGCAATTCCTACACGTTGACCGCGGGCGGCGCAATCGAGACGTATCCCCCCGGCACGGGAACGCTAGGCGCCACGCCGACGCCCGGATCACCCCAAAACAACTTTGTCACCGGGCCCCGTCACACGCTGCGGCTGGTTGACGGTGGCATGAATGCGGGCGCGGTTAGTTACTTGCCACATCCCATCGCCCCAGCCACCTCCGGAAACGGTTTCACCATCGGGTCCGAAGAACCGGTCTACGTGTATGGAGACTACAACACCGGCTCGGCCGATCCCTACTGGCCAAGCGGCGTAACTCCCAACACTCCACACTCCGCCGCATCGATCATTGCGGACTCGGTTACTCTGATCTCTAATCCTCCGTCGGGGTCTGCAAAGCCAGCCGCAAACGTAGGCTGGACCGATGTCGAAAGCTTCCTCCAGCCCGGAGTAGCAACCAATCGGCCGGGAAACACCAGCTATTACCGCATGGCGCTTGCCGCCGGTAAGAGCATTCCGTTCCCCGAGCCCGGCTGGGCTACCGCTGCCGGCTTGAAGGACTTCGGCACCGATGGTGGTATGCATAACTTCATGCGCTATCTCGAGGACCGAGGCGCAAACGGAGCGACAGTGAACTATACGGGTTCGCTGATCAGCATGTACTACTCGCAGTACAACACGGGCGTGTTCAAGTGCTGCAACACCGTGTATGGCGCTCCCACGCGAAACTATTTCTTCGACACGCAGTTCTTGAATCCGACTCAGCTGCCTCCCGGAACTCCCATGTTCCAGGACGTGGTCAGTTTGAGTTATCACCAGAACTTCACACCGCAATAAGATTCACAAACCGTCAACCAGCACCCCGGTCCTCACGGACCGGGGTGCTTTTTTTGTACTATTCCATCGCCCACGCTGATTCCCGTACTATTGCGGATTAAAATCGCTGGAGCCTTCATCCGATCAACCATGAGCACTCCTTCCACGCCGACGCCTCAACTCCAGCAGCAAGCTGATCGCCCACCCGATCCCCAAACAACGCATCGCCAAACCTCGCGCTGGATCTGGGTTTTGTTCTCCCTCTGCGCCGTCGCTGCCATTGCTTTTTTCTTTATTCCTGCTTTCATCATTCGTCCTTTCCGTTACCAGGCGCCGCGCGCACTCTTCGTTGCCATGGCCCTGCGCCAGCGCGCTCCTTTAATCACGCTGATCGCAGCCCTGGCCTGTTTCGCCCTCGCGTTCGTGCTTTGGAGAACCGTCGGCCGATGGCTCAAGGCTCTCCTCGTGCTTAGTCTGCTGGTCGTCGGCTTCTCCGCGGTTATGGCGCGTCAAAACTATTTCGAGTGGATGTTCCATCCCATCGCCGGCCCGCAGTTCCTGGCTCAGGCTTCGAGCAAGCTCGACTCCAAAGAAATGATCATGGCGGTCCGCTTCGGCAGCGATGCCCGCGCCTATCCCATCAGCCAGATGGCCTACCATCACGTGCTCAACGATGTGGTCGGAGGCGTCCCGATCGTCGCCACTTATTGAACGCTTTGTCACACCGGTCTGGTGTGGACACGAACGGCAGACGGCAGGGCGCTGCATTTTTATCTGGCCGGCATCAACAACCAGAATTTCCTGATGCGCGATAAAGAAACCGGAACCTGGTGGCAGCAGATCACCGGCAAGGCCATCTACGGCCCGCTTGCAGGCACAGCGCTCGAACTCGTCCTCAGCGACGAACTGACTTTCGGAGAGTGGAGAGCTGAATTCCCTTCCGGCCAGGTACTGGCGCCCGTCGCCAAATACACCAAGGAGTACGAACCTAACTGGGAGCCGGACGTAGCCAAGCTCCCCGTAGTCATCAGCTTCCCGGGCACTGAACTGAAGTCGCGCGACGTAGTCATCGGACTCACCATCGCCGGCGCCGCCCGCGCCTATCCCTGGGAAACTTTCGCTAAGCAGTCTCCTGTTCTGGATCGCGTCAACGGCACGCCACTGCTCCTGGCCCTGGGCCCCGACGGCAAATCTTTTCGGGTTTTCGTCAGCCGCATCGATGGCCGTGACGCTGAGTTCTTTCTCCAGGGCGACGACACAGGCAACGCTGGGAAGAAAGACTGGAAGCTGCTCGACACCCTCACCGCCAGCCAGTGGAACTTCCAAGGCTGCGCCACCTCAGGAACCTCACAAGGAAAATGTCTCGATCGTATCCCCGCGTTGAAAGACTATTGGTTCGATTGGCGCAACTACCATCCTGATACCACAGTCTATAAACACTAGCATTGCGTGCCCTCAGCCAGGGAACAGGGTCTGGAGCTGAGCTGGTGGTCTGGCGCGGGAAGCTGGCACCGGCTGAGTGCGTGCTAAACTTTCGCCTCAATCGACCTCAGGAGGCTTCATGTTTCGACTCGCGCTGGTGTGGATGTCGTCGCTTGCGCTGTTGATCGTCACTGCCGCCGCTCAAAGTCCAGATATCGCGGAGCCTGGCTCTGTCGAGGCTATCGGAGCGGCAACGACCGATCCGCATTTTGTCTCGCCCTGGGTCTCGTATATTCCCGAATCAAGTACGGTTCCGTCTCCGGAGAGGTTTCTGGGGCGGATCATGGGCGCTCCGGGAGAATTGTTGGGGACGGAGAAGACATATGCCTATGCGCGTGCCCTGGCTGCGGCGAGCCAGCGAGTTCGTGTGTTTACGATTGGGCATAGTGAAGAGGGCCGTGAAATCTTGATGCTGGCGATCGCGGACGAGGACGGTATCCGCGAGCTGGATCATCTAAAAGCCGCGACTGCTGCCTTGGCGGATCCGCGACGCACCGACCAGGCGGCTGCCGAGAAACTGATCGCGACCTCACGCCCTATTTATTACTTCAATGCGGCACTTCACTCCGATGAGACCGGGTCAACCGAAGCGATGGTCGAACTGGCATATCGCCTAGCGGTATCGGAACAGCCGATGATCCGGCGGATTCGAGAACAGGTAGTGGTACTGATCAATCCCATTTCGAATCCCGACGGCCGGGACAAGATGGTCGACTGGTTCTATCGCTACCTCAAGGGCAAGACTGACCGAAACCTGCTGCCGCGCCAGTCGCCGCCTTACTGGTCGAAGTACACGTTCGTCGACATCAATCGGGATACGCACCAGCAGACGCACGAAACCACCAAAGCCGTACACCGCATGTTTCACGAGTGGCATCCGACGGTGGTGCACGATCTGCATGAGGGCACGCCTTTGATGATGACGTGGAATGGAACGGGCCCTTACAACCCCAACATCGATCCCATCACGTATACCGAGTTTCTTGAACTCAGCTTCCACGAAGTCGAGGCTCTAACTGCGATGGGCATGCCTGGGGTCTCGACGTGGAATTTTGGGGAGGCATTCGCTCATCTCTATTTGGATTCCGTGGCCATGAATCACAACAGTATTGGACGCGGTTACGAGACATTCGGCAACGGCAGCGCGGAGACTGAAAAGCGAGTCGGTCTCGCCTTCCTCTGCAAGCATGGAGTGGTATCGTCCCCTCCCGGCGCCGCGAGAGGTGACATGGTCGGCCCGTGACAATCTCAACTACCAGGAAACCGGCGCGCTGGCGGCGCTGGACGAAACGGCCAACCAATCCAAAGAAATGTTGCACAACTTCTATAAGAAGGGATGGGATTCGTGGCAGAAGGGCCTGACGCAGCCGCCTTACGCGTTTCTGATTCCTGAGAATCAAGGCGACCCAGCTCGAGTCGCGCAAATGGTGGAGCGGCTGATGGCTCAGCACATCGAAGTTGCCCAAGCGCAGAATCGAATTCAGCTGAAGGAAGGAAGCTTTCCTGCTGGAACGTACGTGGTGCGGCTCGATCAGCCATATCGAAACTATGCGGTTGATTTGCTGACACCGCAGCATTACCCGAAAGATGGAGAAGCGCCTTACGACGATGTCTCGTGGGAGCTTCCAGCACACTATCACCTGCAGGCGATCCCGACCGCGGACGCGTCCATCCGCGCGGCTGCGCTGACCCAGTTGAAGGATGCGCCGCATGTCGCAGGACACGTCACGGGCAGCGGACCAGTCTACCTGCTGAAGGATACCGGACAGGAATCGTTTCTGGCCGCGCGCTATCGTCTGGCCAACTTTGAAATTCGCATTGCGGAACGCGAGTTCGAGGCGGGCGGAGCGAACTTTCCCGCGGGATCGTGGATTGTTGCCAACCAGACGGGATTGCGCGATGCTATTCCGCCGATTGCGGCGGAACTGGGACTCGACTTCACGCAAGTCTCGGCCGTACGGGAGGTGCCGTCCCACAAAGCGCCGCCGCCGCGCATTGGCCTGTGGGTGCCATGGGCTGATACCGACTCGATCGGATGGATCCGTTACTCGCTGGATCAACGTAAAGTTCCCTACACGTATCTGCGCGATGAAGATGTTCGCGCCGGGAATCTCCGCTCGCGCATCGACGTCCTGCTTTACGGACATGTCGATCTGGAACTGGCCGAACAGATTGAAGGTCTGCCCAAGACATGGTCGCCCATGCCTTTCAAGAAGACGGCGCAGACGCCGAGTTTTGGGACTCCCGCGGAATCCGACGACATTACCGGAGGAATTGGCTATGAAGGCTTGGCGCAGATCCAGCACTTCATCGACGAGGGAGGGTTGATGGTGACGCTGGGCAGTGGAACCATGCTGGCGCTGGAAGGCGGACTGGTGCGCTTTGTGCGGCGGTCTTCGGGAGGCGTTCCGCGCAGTGCGGCCGGAGGCGGCGGGGCGGCGTCCTCTGCCTCTCAGCAAGCAGCTACTCGAACGCCGGGGGCGCACGTTCGGGTCACTTTCGACCGGACCGACCACCCGATCGCCTACGGCTATCCCGTGCACACTCACGTCTTCCGGCAGAACTTTCCCTTGTACGCTACTCCACGGCACTGGCTGCGCATGGCATATTGCACGACGTGCCTGGACGGTCCCGAAGACCGCAGCGGTGTGGTGATGGAATGGGGCGATACCGATGGGAAGGCTTTTGTCGAAAGCGGCCAGGCCTGGGGAGAAGAGAATCTGATCGGCCGGCCTGCGATCCTGGATATGCCCGTCGGCAAGGGACACGTCGTATCTTTCAATTTCAACCCGATGCACCGCGATTTGAACCGCGGAGATCAGCGTCTGCTTTGGAATGCCATCCTGAACTGGCAGGCAATCGTTGCGGGTCAGCCGAAGTCTGCAGAAGCCCCGGGGCCGGCGCCTGAGCCCGAGGAGTGAAGCATGGGAGAGTTCCGATCACAATTGATCTACACTCTTGATCGGAGAGGAACGCTTCGAGCCGGAGAAGAGCAACGGCAGATTCCTCGCTCGTTCTCTCCGCGCGTTGCGCGGGTGCGAGCGGCTCGGAACAAAGGAGAAGGGTTTGCGAGAACGGGAGGAGGGTTCATCCGTGTCGGGAATTCATGCCATTTTTTGGGACGTTGGAGGAGTGCTGCTCACGAACGCCTGGGACCACACGGAGCGTGCCGACGCTCTCGAACACTTTCATCTGGACGAAGGCGAATTTCACTCTCGGCACGAAATGGTGGTCTCGTCGTTTGAGCGCGGCAAGATCACTCTCGACGAGTATCTGGATCGCACCGTGTTTTACCGCGACCGGCCCTTCACCCGCGAGGCTTTCCGCGATTACATGTTCTCGTTGTCGCAGCCAATGCCGGAAGTTCTCGCTTTCGCCCGCGCTCTCGCCCGTTCCGGCAAATACTTCATGGGCACGATCAACAACGAGTCGCGCGAACTGAACCTGCACCGCATCGAGAAGTTCGGCCTGCGGGAAATCTTCCGGTTGTTTGTGAGTTCCTGCTTCGTCGGGCTGCGCAAGCCGGAGAGCGGCATTTATCGTTTAGCAATTGAAATTACTCAGATCAATCCTGAAGAGTGCTGTTTCATCGACGACCGAGCGTTGAATCTGGAATGCGCCGCGAAGCTGGGCATGCGCGCGATTCAGATGCAAACGCTGGAACAGTTGCGGGAAGAGTTGGGGAAGCTGGGAGTGAAAGCAGTGGTCAGTGGTCAGTGATCAGTGGTCAGTAATACGGTGCCAGTGTTTGACTTTGCTGACAACTGGACACGGGACAGTGGCCACTAGGCTTTTCGCGGTTGCGGCTTGGCTAGCAGAAATCACGGCCTTAGGAACATCGGACTCTGCGCCGGAAAGCGTCAGGTCGCTCGACCAGCACTCCGAGACCAGCTTCCAATCTCCGCTCGCCTGCTTGGCGAAGACCCAGAGATATTTGCCGCGCTCTTCGCGGCGCTTGCCGGCCGTTCCCGGAACCAGCGCACTGTAGCGTCCCACTTCGTGAGCCAGGTCTCCCAGAACTTCCACCCGCATGGGATCGACAGCTACTTCTCCCAGACCGGCTTCGAGCGAGGCGAAGAAGAACTCACGAACAGCCAGGGCGCCGCGAATGGGAGCAAGGTTGGAGCGCAGCACCAGCGCGTCCGGAGCGTAGAGTTCCATCAGTTCATCGAGTTGTCGCGTATTGCAGGCCAAGACCCACTCCTGCGTGAGACGACGAACGGCAGCCTCGCCGCGGCTCATGGGTTCACCTTTCGCGGCCGCAGCAACTCTCATGCGGTCCGCTTCCCGCGCGCTTTCGGGCAGCGTTGGGGCGCGGCGCTGAGGGCGTCATGTCCGCCCTGGAAATAGTGGTGATGGTAATGATGGTGGTAGTGATGCGTGCCCGGCTGGGCGCCTGGCTGGCGGGTGAACCTCATCCTTGGTTCCGGAATGCACGTGTTCCGTCGCTGGTCGCGGGGCTTGCGGCAGGATTTCGTCGTCGTAGTCGAGAGCGGATAAGGGCATGGCAGGATCGGGAGAGTTCGATGGCTCAGTTCCTATGGGAAGGCCGCACATGCCGCAGAATTTGTTCCCTTCGCGGTTGTGATGTCCGCAGACGCGGCACGCGTTGGAAGGGGTGGCCGATGCTCGGGGGGCAGCGTTCTCGGCGACGGCTTCCGAATCGGACTCCATAGTGAGACGCTGCATGGCTTGAAGAGCGGCGGCAATGGCTTCCTGATTGGGCTTGGGGCGGCGCATTTCCGGATAGAGGCGCTGATAGATTTCGCCGAGCGCGGGATTGTGCGGGCCGATGGCCGGCAACGCGTTGTCGGAATCCAGCGATGAAGAACTGGATGGCTTTCCGAGTTTCTTGTCTCTGTCCACGATTCAGACCAAGGTGCTTGCGGTCATTTTAGCTCAAGCGGGTTGGCTCAAGCTGGGGGAATCTCAACGACGGGAAAACTCGATCTTCCCCTCCGCTTCGGTAGGCACTCCGTTGCAAGTTGCCGGGCGATAGCGCCAGGCGCGGACGGTTCGCAGCACGTTGCGGTCGCCCGCGGGACCTGCACTTTGCAAAATCAAAGGACTATGCACGCGGCCGTCAGCACCAATGATGAAGCTTACTTTGACTTTCAGTCCTGCTCCGATTGGAACCAGCAGAGGATCGGGCGTAGTCAAGGCCTGGGGTGGCTGAGTGTCTTCGCAGCGCGAGCGCGCACTCACGTGCGGGATGTCGCTGAACTCGGCGGCGCGCGTGGGAGTCTTGAAAACCAGCTGTTCGCGATCGGTCAGGACTGCCTGACTCAGGCGCGAAGGCGGAACCTGCACGGAAGCCGTGCTGGAAGCAGGAACTGCGAGGATCAGAAACCAAGGCCAGATGCGAAGCATGTGTGACACCTTCCAGGTCGAACGGGGGCTTCTTGTACCCTTACACCGGCACGTCTGCTGCCAAGTGGAAACCGAAGTAAGTATTTTGCTATCAACTGCTTAAGAGAACTCCGACGCGCTCCATGTGAAGGCGATTGCATATTCCATGTGGAAGGTTATTTCCGAAGTGGCCACAAGCCTCGCCCTTGCCGTTATTGTTTCGCCGAACGTCGCAAGGTCAGCACCGTAACTTCGGGAGGGCAATTCAGCCGCATGGGAATCCCGATCGTCCCCAGGCCCGCGCTGGTGTGGAGCGTAAGCGGGCCGACATGATAGGTGCCCCAAACATATTTCTTCGCCAGCTCTGGCAGGTAAAGCGGTGGAAGGAATGGAATTCTGATTTGGCCTCCGTGAGAATGTCCAGAGAGCTGCAGGTCGATGGGGTATTGTGAGGCTTCATCGGCGAAGTCTGGTTCGTGCGCGAGCAGAATGACAGGTTCGCCGGCGGGTACGCCATGCATCGTCTTCGACAGGTCGGCGGTTCCGCTGATCACATCGTTCACACCGGCCAGCCAAAAACGTGCGTCGTCTTGCTCGATTGGTTCCGACTGGTTGGCCAGGACCCGAATGTTCTCGGCTTGAAGTGCGTGGGTTACGTGTTCGGGGTCGGTCGCATCATCGTGGTTTCCCATGACGGCCCAGAGGCCCCGAGGCGCCGTCATCTGGCGCAGGAGGCGAGCACAGGGCTCGGCGGCAAACGCGGCTTTCCTTTCGTCTCCGACCAGGGGAACCGAGACAAAGTCTCCGGCGAGCGCGATCAGATCAGGACGAAGGCGGTTGAGCATCGCGATGGCGGCGCGCAAAGGGTGGATTGAGAAATAAGGATCGTAGTGGAAATCGCTGAGCACGGCGACGGTGAAGCCATTCAGCCGTTCCGGCCAGCGCGGCAGGAAAACCTCCTGGCGGACGATGCGAGGCCGGTTCGGCGCCAGCAGGAGCGCATCCCCGACAACCGCGAGAGTACCGGTGGCGGCAGCGGCGCAAAGAAACTGGCGTCTTGTGGTGGGAATCAACGGCAAACGAGCATCACTCTGTGAGCATCAACGGCATGCGCATGCATACCTCCAGAATAACCGAATGGAGGGATCAGAAGTTAAACGTAGCGAAGAGGTCGATGCGGCGAACAGCAGTGCCGGAAGAAAATGGACCCTGTTGAAGGCTGTTTGGAGTGTCGAAGAAACGCGAGCCCAGAACTCCCGCAGGATTCGCCAGATTTACATTATTAAGCGCGTTGCGGGCGGAAGCTCCGAAGGTCAGAGTGTAACGGCGGTCTGAGCCGCCTCCTCCGCCCATTTGGGGTCCGCTGCCAAACACGGGACCACCGCGCGGGCCACCACCGCTGCCGCCGCCGTGACCGCCACCGCCGCCTGGCGGACCGCCTTGTCCTTGATTCTGGTTGCCGCCTGCACCCTTCAGTTTGGGTCCGAAGCCAATCGACTTGGTGAGCCGAAGATTCAGGACGAAGTGCGCCGCGCCGGTGCCGTAGTTGATGGGAACCACCTTCTGACCGGCTGTGGGCAGCGCGTCGTTGAAAGTGCCGAGCGGCGTGCAGTAGGTGGTACCACTTGTGGTGCCGGGATTGGGGCAGGCCGTGGTGGAAACAAAAGCGGGACGATCGTTGAAGATTGTGTCGCCATTCAGATCATCGGGAGTCACGATGTTAAAGGGTGTGCCGGAACTGGCAATCAGAAACGGGCTCAGGCGAAAAAAGTAAGGCAGCGCCGAGGCTTCCTCCGAAAAACAGCCGATGGCGGGTATCGAAGGAGGCGCGGCCATAGTCGTCGCTGATGTCGTTGGAGTTCGACGCGAAGCTGGAAACGCCACCCGTATCGCTATTGGCATAGTTCAAGGTGTAGAAACCGAAGAGCTGAACCTTGGAGCCAACGCGCACATTCGTGTTCACGATGAGCTGGTTCTGGCGGAAGTTTGCCTCGGAAGCGTACTGGTAGATTTGCGGGCCGCTTGCGGTTGCGGGGCTGAGGCTGAGCGAGAGCAACTGGTCGAAGCCGCGGGAATTCAAATAAGTGACGGCTAGCGTGGCGGCTTTGGTCAACTGCCGCTCAACGCTGATGGCCGATTGCAGGGTGTACGGCGCGTACAGTGAAGGGCTGGTCTGATAGATGGACGAGGTGGTGGCCGTGGAACCGGCCGGAATGCAGTTAGAGATAGGGGTGGTGAGAGGCTGGTCTAGCCCAGGAAAGCAAGTAGGATTCTTAATGATGAACTGCTGCTGCGTGATGCCGTTGAGACGCTCAGCTTGAAGAATCTGCTGCTCCTGGAAGCGGTCATAGAAAATGCCGAGTCCGCCGCGAATTACGACCTTCGGCGGAGCGTTCCTCCCGCCCACTCCCCATGCGAGGCCCAGGCGCGGCGCCAGGTCGGCGTGATCGAAAATGTGGTTCTGGGTTTCAAAACGCATTCCGTAGCTGAGGGTGATGTTGCTGCGCAAGCGCCAGTCATCCTGGACATAGAGCCCGGCATCGAAGGCCGAAACCTCTGCGGAGGGCGAACCTTGAGTAATGATGAGCTGGGTTGCTGGAGCCGTTGTGGCACCGCCCTGCAGGAGTTGCTCTGCGTATTCGTACATGCCTGGCCCTGGCGCCGCGTTTACGCAAGCGGGATTCGACGGATTTGTTTCAAGAGAACACAGCGACGAGAACGTAAATACGCCATTGAAACCCGACGTCGACTCGTTGGCATCCCGCAAGTCGCGCAGACGTACTCCAAACTTGATGGTGTGATTGCCATGAATCACTGAAGTGTAGTTCTGAAACTCGTAGTGGTCCTGGTGATCGGTCTGGGTGCCCTGGTTGTTGCCGCCGCCTGTAAAAGCAGCCGGCACGGTAACGGCGGGATTGTCGTCTGCGGTGTTCACCGTGTCGTTTTCCCGCAAATATTGGAAACGCGTTTCGTTGACGACTTTGGAGCCGAAGACTTGAGTATCGCTAATCTGCACCGTGTGTTCCGTGGACCCGTTCTTGTAGGCTTGCGTGCCCAGGTTGAACTGGCTCTGCTCGTCGTTGGTCTCGGTGTCCCGATAGTATTGATACCGTACGGTCAATGTGTTGTTCTTGCTGAGCGCGTAATCGAGGCGCGGGCCGATATTGATACGCACATGCGGATTGGGCAGGGTGGAGCTAAACGGGAGCAAGGTGGTGGGATCGATGGCATTGATCGCCGAAAGATTGTTGATGTCCCTGTACTGGCCGCTGACGAAGAACGAAGAGGCTTTGTTAATGGCCCCGCCGACGCTTCCGTTGAACAGGATGGAGTCGTAACTCGGCTGTGGGGATGCGACAAAAGGATCCTGCGTGTTGAAGGAGGAGGCGTTTCCATCCAAAAGAACCTGGCCGTGGAGTTTGTCGGTGCCGGGTTTGGTGAAGACCTCGATGCGGCCGTAGCCCAGCTTGTCGTATTCGGAGGAGAACGGATTCTGATTGACTCGGATCTCGCGAATGGACGACTTGGGGGGAAGTTCTCCGGCGGTAAAACCGTCGATGTAAAGCTGGCCTCCATTTGGACCGGCGGAAGGGCCGGCCAGGGCTTGCAAGTCCGTGAGCAATTCGTCGGGATCGTCGGGCAGGGCCTCGAGTTCTTTGCCTGAGATGGTGATGGCGCCAGCGTTGTTGGCGGGATTTACATCGACGGTCGGAGCGGTATCGGAAACTTGAACTTTCTGTTCCTCGACTTGAATGGCCATGGCGACGTTGAGGCGCAGGGGCTGATCGGTGCTTATGACCACGTTGTCGTTTTCGTAAACCGAGAATCCCTGGGCTACCACGGTGAGCGTGTACTGGCCCGCCGGCAGGCCTTTGAATTCATAGAGGCCCTGTCCGTTGGCCTGCGTGGTAATGGGCGTCGAGGAAATGGCTGCCGGCGTCATAACGACGTTGGCGTTGGCGATGGCGGCGCCGGAAGGGTCGGTTACCTGGCCGCGAAGAATGCCGGAGGCGGGCTGCGTCGCCGCAGTCTGAGACGCGGCGAAGTTCACGCACAACTGTATCGACAAGAGGATGAGTGCAAAACAGCGATACTTCCTACAATTCATTCCGTTATTCCATTTCTGCTGAGGGTCTTCGAAATAAGTTTGGTGCAGCGTCCGGTTGCGACTGGAGAAATGTTTATGGACCGCCCGTGTCGCCCGAGGGCGCGCTCATGCTCCAGGGTGTAAGCAGCGCTGCGCTGCTGGCGCTGGGAGCGGCCTGTAGAATGGGCTCCACGCCGCTGACCAGGGTGATCACCGTCCCCATGCCGGCGGTACCCTCGGTCGAGAGAATGATCACAGCATCGCCTTTGTGCAGATCGGTAAGTACGGTAGCCGGCGCGTGGCTTAGCATGCGCTGAACGTCCGGCGCTCCGCCAGAACGCCCACTCCCACTACCATTTCCGCCCGCGCCAGGAGGCGAGGATGGACGTGTAGGTTGGTAGCTCGTCGCGGCACCAGAACCGGGCGAGGCGCCGTTCGCCGCTCCGGCAGCCCCTCCTTTCAGACGCATTGCAATCATTTGCGCCATTTCCGGAGGCAGATGCCGCAACTGCGAGTCCGGAGTGATCTTGATTACTACGGTTTTGTTCGCCAACAAATCGTGAACGCTGAGGGTCGACGAACTTGCATCGACGGAGTTGACGGTGCCGGCAATCCCGGGGAACGATCCGGAAACAATCTCTTCAGCGGCCAGTTCGCTTCCATCGGCGCTGCGATCGCCGCGCGCCCGCACCTGATCGCCGGGATGAATTTGCTGGAGAGTGCCCGGCTTCGCGTCGTCAAATTTCACGGAGTCGGGCGCATAGCGGCGAATCACCGTGGTGCTGGAGGTATGAATAACAACATTCTTGCTGCGGACGGAAATGGTGACGGTTCCCGCCACTGGATCGACAGCACT
Source organism: uncultured Acidobacteriaceae bacterium (assembly GCA_963763285.1). Lineage (GTDB taxonomy): Bacteria > Acidobacteriota > Terriglobia > Terriglobales > Acidobacteriaceae > Sulfotelmatobacter. Next base: position 30,041 of record CAVXOK010000001.1, read on the forward strand.
GGCGAGTCCGTCCACGCCACGCTTCTGCCAGTCCTGCAGATCCTGCTGATGGCGAGCTTCGAGGTCGGAGTGCTTCATCACAACCACGGTGGAAGCCGCAAGCGACAGGTTATCGTCTGAGGCCTTGCCTGCCACCAGAACGCGATCGCCAACTTGGAGATCCTGCAACTGGATGGGCGTAGCGTTCTTCAGGTCCTTTTCACCGGGAGCAATGCGAAGGATGCGGGTTGTGGCCTGCACGGTGACGCTGAGGTCGGGGCCGGAGTCTTGGGTCAAAGTGATTGCAGTTCCGTTGATGGCTTTAACAGCCCCGACGCGGCGACTGGCCGTACTGCTGCCCGCGGCCTGGGTCTGCTGGCTGAAGGGCATCGCATAGCCGGAGGGCAGCAGGCAGAGGCCGGCTCCGCTCGCCGTGCAGAGTGCGATCACTAAAATGCGGTTGGCAGTTGCCTTCATACGCCTCTTACTAATTTACATTGCGCATTGCGCAAAACCGAAGGATTTACAAAGTTTTACCTCAAGATGAACAACGGGTGAGACGCTCGAGGGCAGGAACGGGAAACGCGTCCGGGAGAACATCGTCGAAGGTTCAGCGAGCAGTTATTCTGCGACCAGGAGGTTCTCGGCGAAAGGCCACTGCTCATCGATCCATTGCGCCTCGCAGCGGAAGCCGGCGCTGTGGGCCATGGAAAACACTTCTCGGGAGGAATATTTGTGGCTGCTTTCAGTCCAGATGGTTTCGCCGTCAAAAAATTCAACGGTGAGTTCGGCTGCGGGAATATTGACAGTCTGGCGGCACGTGGACCGGAGATGCATCTCGACGCTGCGCTCCTGGTGATTGATTCTGGCCACGTGCTCGAACTGCCCGAGATCTGAAATCGGCGTCGAGCTCACGATTGATGCGCGCCAGCAAGTTCAGGTTGAACGCAGCCGTGACTCCCAATTCGTCGTCGTAGGCGTGAAGCAGTTGAGCGGTGGATTTTTCCAGGTCGGTTCCGAGCAGGAGGGAGTCCCCGGGCTGGAGGATGCGCCTGACTTCGGCTAGAAACTTTACGCCGGCGGGGCGATCGAAGTTTCCGATGGTGCTTCCCAAGAACAGGACAAGGAGATGCTGGCCAGGGGAGCGGTGCGCGGCCACTTCGAGGAGTCCATCGAGATATTCACGCTCGAAGCCGAGGATGCTGATGGATTCGATGTCGCGAAGCTCGCGCTCGCACATGGCGAGTGCGGACGGGGAAATCTCGATGGGATAGTAAGCCGTGCGCTGGCGTCGGCAAAGAGCTTCGAGGATGTGGCGAGTCTTTCGGCCGCTGCCGCTGCCGAGTTCAGCCACGGAAACGGGAGTTGCGAGCCGCTCGACAATGTCATGGCCGTGCCTCCGTAGCAGGCGTTCATCGGCGCGCGTCAGCCCGTACTCCGGCAGATGGCTGATGACCTCGAACAACGCGGAACCGACATCGTCGTACAAGTATTTCGACAGCAGTTCTTTTTGCCCCGGCTTGGTGAGTCCGACGCGCACGTCGGCTGCGAATTCGTAGGTTGCGTTTGGACTGATGGTTTGAACCAGCATTTTGAGAGCTCCTTACTGACGGCCGTCGACGATCAGCGATAAAAAAACGATCAGCGGCTTACGCAGCGAAAACCGGTGTAAATGAATTGGTAGTGCGCTTGAAACCAGTTGCGGAACGTGCGCCGCAGCATGCAGGCGGCGGTGCGCGCCGATCCGCCTTTCATGACGAAGTGTTTGCCATCGAAGAAATCGGCGGAGTAGCCGCGGTAAAAGGGGAACGGTTCGAACCCGGGAAACGGAGCGAACTCGGTGGAAGTCCACTCCCAACCGTTGCCCAGCATGCCGTGAACACCGAAAGCGCTTTGGCCTCGCGGAAATTCGTTCACTGGTACGGGACTCCAGCGGGCGAAATCAAAGTTCCCAAAGCTGTGAACAGGAGCTTCGTTCCCCCATGGGTACGGACGTTCTTCCCCCTGCAGCGTGGCGTATGCCGCGCGCTGCCATTCGGCTTCCGTGGGCAACGACTTCCCTGCCCAGCGAGCATAGGCTTTCGCCTCCGCCTGACTCACATAGACTGGCCAATCCAGGGGCAGCGGGACATCGTCAAACATCGTGCGATAGAGCCATTGCTGGCCTTGGCGCTTCCAGAAAGCCGGATGAGAGATTCCCTGACGGGTCATCCAGTTCCAGTCTTCATTGCTATTGCTACGGCCGCTGTCACCATCATTCCAGAATGCGGGCGTCTCGTAGCCGCCCGCGGCCATGAAATCTAAGTACTGCTGATTCGTCACCTTGTACTGATCGATGGCGAATGACGGGACCTCAACGCTGTGGGCTTCATACTCGTTGTCCCAGCCGAACGAATCGCTGCTACGGGAAAGGCCGAGGGTCACAACACCTGCGGGGATTTCAATACTGCGGCGAAGTACGGCGGAAGTGATAAGGCTCAGCGACTCGGATTGCGGTTTCTTGCGATCGAGCGGCAGCTGATGCAGCATGTAAGCGAGCGTTTCCGCATGCATCAGACGGTGCTCGACGGCCACGTTCAGCAGAGTGGTCAGGGGAAATCCGTCGCTTGTCGAAAGACTGGAATCGAGAAGTGCGTGAGTTAGTTTCTCGTCGAGGACGGCTCGGATTTTCTGGACGTAGTCTTGTACGGCGGCGATCGAAGGCCAGTCCGAAGGTTGATCGGTGGGCAGTCCGCCTCCAACCGGGTCGATGCCGAAGGCAAACAGACGGTCAAACTCGGGATGAAAGGGTTTCAGTCCAAGAGCACGTTCATGGAACAGGTTCCAATCGAATGCTTCGAGATGCCCAATATAGAAGATGATGCGATGACGCTCAGAAATGGGGCGCTCGTAGAGAGAATCAGGCTTGACCAGATCGAACAGGGCGTCAGTCTGTTGACGGGCCAGCACGAGTTGCTCGGTCAGATCGTGACGGAGGGTGGAATAGCTCTGTGTAGCTAGCATTCAGACCTCGTGATGAGCGGACGAAGTAACTGAGCGGCAACTGGCGCGAGTGAAGCAGTGCGGGATTCTATGCCCGCAAGGGCCCCGAGTGCCATAGGGTAATACCCCTATCCGTATTTCATGTCAACGCGCTCACTGCCGAGCGTTTCGGGGGCAATCCCGCCGCATTGTGCCTGCTTGGGGTGTTTAGATGACAACTTGCTGCAGACGGTCGCAGCCGAAAACAATCTTTCGGATACTGAGGGCCTCTGGCCAGAATACCCCACAGCGCCCGGCTGGACGGCCGGGTCGGCCGTCCCACAGAAACTTAGTACGAACTTATTAGTGCGAAGTCACTGGATCAGTCCCTTACTGCGCAAGAAATCGTGCGCTACATCTTTCACGTCGCGGTGCTGGCCGTCGAGAGCGTAATTCAACCGCTGCATTTCCTGATCGGAAATCTTGCTGCCCAGCTTGGCAATCGCCTGAGCAAGCTCAGGATGCAGCTGCTCAGTTTGCTGCCGGACGACTGCGACCGCCTGGTAAGGAGGGAAATAGTGGCGGTCATCTTCGAGCACGAATAAGTCGAGTGCTGGAATCAGACCGTCTGTGGCGTTGCCGGCGGCGATGTCAATCTGATGATCTTTTAACGCCGGGGCGAGCAAACCCAAATCCATGATGCGGGGCGGCGCTGCAAAGCGCAGACCGTAGGCGGCGGCCAGGCCCGTGTATCCGTCGGGGCGCTCCATGAACTCGTAGCCAAATCCAGCTCGCCATCGTGGGGCGAACGCAGCGGCCTGCGACAAGGTCTTGAGATTCAGGCGGCGTGCGTCTTCTCCGCGAATTTCCATGGCAAAGGTGTCGTTGAATCCGAACGGCGGACCTAGTGTAAGGCCGAGGCGCGCTTCATATTCGCTCTTGACCCGCTGGTAAACCTGTGACTTATCGCCTCCAACTTGCTGTTTGAGAATGGCAGTCAATGCGGTCCCGGTGTATTCGGGATAGATGTCGATGCGGCCGGCCAGCAGCGCTTGCTGGCAGATGTAAGTGCCGGCGAGATAGAAGCGGCGCTCCACTTTCAGTTGCGTATGCGCCTCGATCTGCTGGGCTAGAAGTTCTCCGAGGATCAGCGACTCGGTAAAGTTCTTGGATCCGACGACGATGCGATCGGTGTGCGAAGGCGCACACGAGGACAACGGCAGAGCTAAGAGGATCAGGCAGAGCACAGTACAGCGCCGTGCTTCGAAAACGCCGCGACCGCTTCGTTGGCGATTCGGTTTCATCGCGGTCGCAAACGTTTCTCCAGCCATCCCAGGCCGAAATCTGCAGAGAGCGCCAAAACTGCGGCAGGAATAGCTCCGGCCAGAATGAGCTGATTGTTCACCATGGCGAGACCGCGGAAGATAAACTCGCCCAGGCCTCCTGCGCCAATCGCGGCGGCGATGGTGGCCAGTCCCACCGAGACTACGACCGCGACGCGTACTCCGGAGAGAATCACGCTCAAGGCGAGCGGCAACTCCACCTTGAACAAGAGCTGACGGTTAGTAAGACCCATACCGCGCCCGGCTTCGACCACAGCAGGATCGACGCCGCGGATTCCCGTGTAGGTATTGCGAATCACGGGCAGCAGCGCGTAGAGCGTCAGTGCCAGGATCGCCAGGCGATCGGCCCGATCTCCGAGCCAGGGCACCGGCAGCAAGAATCCAAAGAGCGCGAGACTTGGAATCGTCTGAACGATGTTCGCAGTTCCCAGCACCGGCTTATTCCACACCGGCCAGTGCGCGCTCAGGATGCCCAGCGGTATGCCCACCAGCACAGCGAGAAGGGTGGAGATTCCCACCAGCCAGAGGTGTTCCATAGTGAGTTCCAGAACCTGTTCGCGGTTTTGCAGGAGGAAGTGAAAGAGGTTCATGACGCACCTCGATTTACTGCGGAGTCGAGTCCATCTCTGAAAGCTCGCACATAGGCGGCGGCCAAGGGGTCGCTGGATCGCAAGAAATCCTCGGGGGAAAGAATCGTAACCAGCCGGCCGGCTTCCATGAGGGCGATGCGCGAAGCGAGCCGCAACGCTTCGCGCAGATCGTGGGTGACGAAGACTACCGTCTTATTCAGCCTCAGCTGGAGCGAGAGAAATTCGCGCTGCAGTTGGTCGCGGGTCAGCGCATCGAGCGCGCCGAAGGGTTCATCCATCAGCACGATCGCGGGGTCGGCGGCCAGCGCTCGAGCCACTCCCACGCGCTGCCGCTGCCCGCCCGAGAGCTGGTGCGGATAACGCGACGCCAGTTGCGCGTCGAGCCCGACCATTCGCAGCAACTCCTCGACGCGCTGATGAACCCTTTCGGAAGTCCAGCCCTCGATCTGCGGGACGAGGCCGATGTTGCGTTCTACGGTGAAATGCGGGAACAGTCCAACCTCCTGGATGACATAGCCGATGCTGCGGCGCAAACGAATGACGTCGCTTTCGGCAGTGGGCACGCCATTCACAAGCACTTCCCCGCCAGTGGGGGTCAACAGCCGATTGACGAGTTTCAGCGTCGTGGTTTTTCCCGAACCGCTGCGTCCCAGCAGGACCAGAGTCTCGCCGCGTCGCACTTGCAGATTCAGCCCTGAGAGCAACTGCTGGCCGCCAGGCAGTGCATAGGCCACGTTGCGAAATTCAATTACAGGATCGTTGGCGGAAGTTTGTTCCATGCCCTGTTAAACCATCTCTCCCACACCTCTTTCAGCCGAGGCATTTTGGCCAAGCATACCGGAAGTTCGCAAACCAGGTGCGACAAACCAGGTGCAGCAAAGCAGCTACGGCGTCCAGCGTTACCCTTGTGCGACCGGGCATCCAGAGAGCTAATAGACGACCACTCCCTCTGTCGTTAGGATTCTCTATGAGATTTGTGCAAATTGTCAGTGGCTATGAGTGTGTCCGCTCTTCGCAAATGTGTTGGCTGGATGATGGTCGTCCTGTGCCCGTTTTCGCTGGTGGCGGCGGACACGGGCTCCGCCGTGTTGCACAGCGACGGAGGTGTGTGGGTTAACGGCTTCGAGATCGCGGGATCTACTGTTGTCTTTCCCGGAGACTTGCTGGAAACGAAACCCGGATTTGTCGCCAACCTCGATGCCGAAGGATCGTCCGTGCTGGTTCAGCCGGAGTCTGTGGTGAAGTTTCAGGGCACCTTCCTGAGCCTGGAGCACGGAAGCGTGTCGGTGGGAACCTCCACTTCGATGAGCGTGCATGTGAGCTGCATTAAAGTGGAACCCGTCTCCAGCGAGCGGACGCAGTACGATGTGGCCAACGTTAGTGGCACGGTGCAGATCGCGGCGCACAAGAACGATGTGAACATCACGGTAGGCGGTGTAGGTGGTATCCCGCAAAAAACAAATCCTCAGGGCGGCTCCGCTCTATCTTCTGTTGTGCATGAAGGACAGCAAGCAACCCGCGAGGAATCCGTTGCCTGCGGGGCCGCCCCTCGGCCGGGGAGTGCCGGCAACGGTCTGAACACAAAATGGCTCGAGATCGGCGGCGGCGTGGGGGTAGGAGTTATTGTGCTTTGCCTGCTTCTCTGCAGAGGCACAGGGCCCAGCAGCGTCAGCCCTTCTAACCCATAACTCTGCCCCGGCTCAGGGTTTTACAACTTCCTTCGATGCGGTCGGCTCGACTGGTTCGTCAACCTGCAGGATCTGATCGCTGCGCATGTCTTTGAGAATCTGAACAACTCCGCTGGGCCAGCGAATCTCCACCGATTGTGCACCAATTTCCGATCCTAAGCCAAAATGCACCCGCTTGTCGCTCGACGATAGATAGCTGGATGCAGTGGTCGCCGTAACCCATTGCGGACCTTTGGCAGTCACCAACTTTACTTCCGCTCCGATGCCATCGCGATTGCTGCGATGTCCGACCAGCTTTAACGTCAACCAGTGGTTCGAGGTTGGGGTCTCGTTGTGAATGATGTGCAGAGGCCCGCCATTCGTTGCCACCACGGCATCGATGCGGCCGTCGTTGTCGATATCGCCGACAGCCATGCCGCGGCCGACCCAGGCCTCGTGAAAAACGGGTCCGGAATCCGCCGAGACGTCGACAAATCCCTTGCCAGTGTTGCGCAGCAGCAGCATTGGTTCCCGATAATGAAGTTGCGGGTTGATCTTCTCAATGGTGTCAAGGTCATGGCCCTGCGCGATCAAAATGTCCTTCCAGCCGTCGTTGTCGTAATCGACGAAGCGAACGCCCCATCCGGAATGCAACAGCGTCATGCGGGAAATGCCGGCCGAGTAGCTGGCATAGTTGAAGGTTCCATCGCCGTTGTTCCGATAGAGCGCATACATCTGATTGGCCAGGTCGTCGACTACCAAATCAGGTAGACCGTCGTTGTTGTAGTCGGCGAAATCCACGCCCATGCCGGCGAATGTGCGGCCATCGCCATCGAGCGCGGACTCGGCCGCCAGGCCCACTTCTTCGAAGGTTCCATTCCCTTTCTTGTGAAAGAGAAATTCGGGCCAGGAATCGTTGGCGATGTAGAGATCGATGTGGCCGTCACGATCGTAGTCGGCAAGCGCGATGCCCAAGCCCTTGGCGGGCTTCGACAGCCCGATCTTTTGTGCGAACTCAGTGAAGTGTCCGTTGCCGTCGTTGTGGTACGCCAGAATCGCGATGGGTGGAAAAGAGTCCGGATGGCAATACTGCCGCAACGCCGGCTGGGGCGGCCCGCACCAGATGTCGGAGAAATCCCACGTAACGTACCTCACGACTACGAGATCGAGCAGACCATCGTTATCCAGATCGACCCAGGCGGCGCTGCTGGACCAACCACTGCCGCCCGCGCCGGCGATCTCGGTGACATCGGTGAAGGTTCCGTTGCCGTTGTTGTGATAGAGCCGGTTCCCGCCGTAGGCCGTGACAAAGAGATCTTCGTAGCCGTCGTTGTCATAGTCACCCACGGCGACTCCCATGCCATAGCCAATGCCCTGCAGCCCGGCCTTTTCGGTGACATCTTCGAAGGTGCCGTCGGGTTTCTGATGGTAGAGGCGATTCCAATACTCTGGACCCGTCTTCTGCGGAATCGTTCCCTTCGGAGTTGGGTCAGTGAGCGGAGCGCCGTTGGTGACGAAGATATCCAGACGGCCGTCGTTGTCGTAGTCGAACAGGGCCACGCCGGGCGCCATTGTCTCCAGCAGATATTTTCGGGAAGTGTGCGGGGCGGCATGCTGAAAGTGCACACCCGCGGCAGCCGTTATATCGATGAACCTTCCCGGCGTCGCAACGGCTGGATCCAGAGGTCTCGCCGCCTGCGCCGCGACCAGAACGGGTGCGTGGGTTGCGAGCCATGCTCCGGCAAACAAGGCCCTCGTGAACCAGGCCACAATCCAGACCTTCCTCCGGCGCATAGAGAAGAACTTTACTATAGCTTCGGTCGTGAATCTTCCGATACCTTCGGTGGCTTTCGAGCCGCAATACCTGAGCAATATCTGCGAATGCAGCGTATACTGAAGACCTTGACCTCGAAGACACCCTGAACAGCACGTTGCGCCTTCGCGATTGAGAAATTCCCCTGAAAGGCGAATGACGTGTCGAACCTGAGAAGTTCTGGAAGTCAGTTGCTTCAATCCCAAAAGAGCGACTTGAAACAACGGCCGTGTGGCGTGTCCGATTGACGATTCGCTAGCCGGGAACCTGCAGAAGAGACACAGCTCAGCCGACTAACTCAGCCCACAGGGCAGGAGATAAACATGTCCGGAATCAACGGCGATAAAGCCAGATTCAACCGCCGGCGCCGGCAAAAGATCAGTCGCCGCCAGAGCAATGAAAAGATGTTGAAGGCCCTGGCTGAGAAAAATCTGGTGGCCCCGGCGAAAGCAGCCAATCTGAAGGAGAAACTAGCATGACCGCGCCCGTCGTGGCGCTGCCGCTTTCAACTCCGGATGGCAGTCCAGCGAAGAAGAAGCGCGTCCTGCTGCTGGACACTTCGCAGACGAAACGGGATTTGCGCGCCGACGTGATGCGGCAACTGGGCATCGAGGTGGATTGCGCCGCCGATGTGCTCGAGGCGCGATGCTGGTGGCGAGCCGACTTATACAATCTTGTGCTCATCAACGTGGCGGGAGAAATCGAGAGCCGGGATAAATTCTGCACTGACATGCGAAGTGCGGTTCCTCCGCAAAGAATTGCGTTCTTCGTGGGCGGACCAGAGTATCTGGCCGTGGCGCCGCATTCCGACGGAGTTCCTGTGGAGCCGGACGCAGATGCGCTGCACAGGGAAATGGTCGCAGCACTGCTGGCTCAGGCCCCCGGCGGTTCATCGCAGCGCTGGGGAATCCTCGAAGCGTGCAGAAAGATTTCCAGCGTGCGCTCGGTCAGCGAAGCTCGTTCGCGCGCGATACGGGAAACCCCCAGACCGTCCCGATGGGCAGAAGCAATCGAGCAACATACTCCGCGCGAGGCCACGCCGCCTCAACCGTTATTTGAAAGCGCAACACCTGTACCGGAAACAGAGAGAGAACTCCTATGAAGAATCTTTATGTCGGCAACTTACCCCACAGCACTACGGAACCGGAACTTCGCGGCTTGTTTGAGGCACATGGCGCGGTGGAGCGCGTCAGCATCGTCACCGACCGCGAAACCGGCCGTGCTCGTGGTTTCGCCTTTGTCGAAATGACCAATGCAGAGGAAGCCGACAAGGCGGTTGCGGCGTTGAATGGAACTGAGCTCGGCGGCCGCGCGCTGAAGATTAACGAAGCCAAGCCGAAGACCGCTTCCCCGCGGAGCGGTGGAGGAGGACAGCGTTTCGGCGGCGGAGGCGGCGGCCGCGACGACTATCAGGGACACGCACGCCAGCCCCGGGAACCCCGCTGGTAGCGCTGCGCCAGTCCCGCGGATTAACCGCTGCTGTCTGAACTTGACCAAAATGCAAAGCGCCAGCCGCTATTGCCAAAATTGACGATTGGAGATTGGGTATGCCAGGACGAGGTCGATCAAGCTTTACTAAACGCCAGAAAGAACACACCCGCCAGCAAAAACAACGCGACAAGGCGGAACGACGCATCCAGCGCAAAGATGAACCATCAGGGACGCCGGGCGTTTCCACCGAATTGGACTTGGACGAACTGCAAAGGCACGCTGCTGAGCAAGCTGCACTCTTTCAAATGGGAGACGACGACAGCGATATTTCCAGCATTCCCCGCGAACGTGTTCCGGAAAAGACGGAGCCGTAGAACTCCGGTCGTAAGTCGATCCGTGAGATAATCGTCCATCTAGAAAAATGTGGGGCGCGTCTTCTAAGACGCGCCCCTTTCGAATTATTGGCTGATCGCCTTCTTTTAGTTAGGCGAATACTTCGCCAGGCAGCCTGGTCAGCGTACGGCTGGCCAGCGTGTTCTGCACGACATGCTCGGAGCGCTCGGCATTGGCCCAGTCCACCTGCTTGCGTTCGATTTTCAGCTTCAGTGCGCGCTCGATGTGGCGCAACTCGATCACCTCGCCACCCGCCACTAAACTAGTAGCCAAGCCTTCCGACCCAGCGCGACCGGTCCTTCCCACGCGATGGATGAAATCCTCGGCCATCTTGGGCAGGTCGTAGTTCACCACATGCGCCACGTCATCGATGTGCAAGCCGCGCGCGGCCACGTCGGTGGCGACCAGCACCTGAAAGCGTCCTTCCTGAAATCCACTGAGCGCTGCGTTGCGCTGCGATTGTGATCGGTCGCCATGAATCATGGCGGCGGAGAAGCCTTCACGCACCAATTCCTTGGCCAGGCGTTCCGTGCCCCGCTTGGTGCGGGCGAAGATCAAGGTCTGTCCTTTTTCTGCGTAGAGCAATTGCCGAAGCACATCGGGTTTCTCGGCCGGACGTACTTCGTAAGCTTGTAGTCGGACGCTTTCGACCGGCTTGAGTACCGAACCAACCGCGACACGGACTGGATCGCGCATGGAATCGTTGACCAGGCCGGCGACCGATTGTTCCAGCGTGGCCGAGAAGCACAGCGTTTGCCGGCGTTGCGGCAGGATCGCCAGGATGCGCCGGATGGCCGGCAGAAAACCCATGTCGAGCATGCGGTCGGCTTCATCGAGGACCAGGATTTTGATTTCGCGCAGCTCAATCAGCCTGCGGGTAATGAAATCCTGCAAGCGGCCGGGGGTTGCAATCACCAGGCTCGCGCCTGAGCGCACGGCCTGAATCTGGTTTTTCTCGGAGACGCCGCCGATCACCAGTGCCGCCTTCGACAGTTGTTTGCCGCGCAGTTTTTCGTATTCTTCGTTGACCTGGATCGCCAGTTCGCGCGTCGGCAGCAACACCAGCACTCGGACTTTTTGCGACGGTTCGCGTTGCAACATTTCAATGATCGGAATCAGAAACGCGAGAGTCTTGCCGGTACCGGTCTGCGCCGTCGCCAGCACGTCTTTGCCCTCAAGGGCGCAAGGAATAGCCTGCGCCTGAATCGGCGTAGGGGTAATGAATTGAGCATTCGCCAACCTCTGCTGCAAAGCAGAAGATAGCGGTATTTCTGTAAAGCTTGTCATTCGTAATTGTTCTTTCTGGAGGGGCCTGATGTTACACACGTAGCGTGAGTTCCTATGCCGCTCTTGTTATTTGATTTACGCTGAATAAACGGCGGGCAGGAAAAGCGGAGATGAATCTGATCCAACAGGATCACCGCGTCACGAGCAAACCGTGGCAGTAGCGTTAAAAGTCATTATAGCACAAGATTCAGTGCAGCGGCCTGGGGACAAGAACCGGCGGGAGTAATCGATAGTAACGGTGCAAGTGACTGAAAACAATGGGGGCCCCGGGCGGAGTCGAACCGCCGACCAACGGTTTAGGAAACCGCTGCTCTATCCAACTGAGCTACGGGGCCGGTGCAGCTTGACCCGATTATCTCACGCTAGTTTACCGAGCAGTCACTGCGGGTGGCCGATTTCATATCCAGCATCGCGAACATCTTCGGCGGCAAGCCCATACGAACGCATTGTACGGACAGAAAAATAGCCAGTGCCGGAATCGGCACTGGCTAAATGCACCGGCGAACTAACCGATTCAGCGTCCTTTGGGCTCGCCTGGGGGCTTGGGCGGGGGGGTTGGCTTTTGTGGCTTCGGCGCCGGAGCGCTATGGCTTGGCTTGGGCGCACTCTCTTTTGGAGCGCTCTCCTTAGGCGCTGCTGGCTTGCTCTCGGGTTTGGGTGCAGCGCTGTGGGTTGGCTTTGGCGCGCTCTCTCTTGGGGCGCTCTCCTTGGGCGCTGCCGGCTTGCTCTCGGGCTTGGGTGCAGCGCTGTGGCTTGGCTTTGGCGCGCTCTCTCTTGGGGCGCTCTCCTTGGGCGCTGCAGGTTTACTTTCGGGCTTGGGTGCTGCGCTGTGGCTTGGCTTTGGCACGCTCTCTTTCGGGGCGCTCTCCTTGGCCGTTGGACGCGGTTTGCTCTCAGCATGTTCGCCGGACGCAGCAGTTTTCGGTTCACGCGGCGGACTCGAAGCATGCGAACTCGGACTGGAAGTCTTAGCTGGACGACTCTCATTCGGACGAGCCGACTTCTCCTTATTCGCGTTCTCCGAGCGGCTGCTATTGGAAGTGTTGCCTTTGGCAGGCGAGGTGGAGGGCCGGTTGGCAGTCTTCGCTGCCTTTGGGCTAGTGAAATGATTGCCGGCGGGCGCGGATGCGCGGGCCTCCTTGGGCGACATCGCAGGGGCATGATACGGAGCTCCGGCAGCTTTAGCAGCTACTACTCCGCGTCCGCTGAATACACCCGGTTTTGCCGTGGCAGCGACGGCGGGTGCGCCGTGATTGTTCGACGCGAACAGAGCCTTGTTTTGACTGGCGGCATGTTGCTGCCGAACCTGCGCTGCGACCGGAGGGGTATGCTTCTCGCGGGAATAGGCTTCTTCTTGTGCGGTTGGGCGAGCCGCTACGCCGCCTTCGCCGCCGTTGAAGGCAACGTGAGACTCATTGTTTACGATGACTGTCCGGTCGACGTAGACGTTGGTGATGTGGACGGTGTCCACATGCATGACGGCAGTGTTGTAGAAGAAAGCGCCGCCGCGCCATTCGCCGCCGCCGAACCCGACACCACCGTAGCCGAAACCATAATTAATGCCGCCGTAGAAACCGATGTGCGGGCCCCAGTATCCGGCGTTCCAGGCGTAGACACCGTCGTTCCATCCCCAGTAGCCAGGGGTCCAAAGCATGCCCACCGGAGCGACCACCCAGGTGCCGGGCACCCAGTAGTATCCGTCATCATCGTCCCAGGCCCAGTAACCGGGTGTCCACAGATAGCCGGCGCCGGGACAGAGCGGCTGCTCGTAAACGGGAAGCGCGGGCGGACCGATGCGCACCGAGATGCCGATTCCGATCTGCGCGGAAGATGTGGAACAGAGAACTGCCGGAAGGACCAGCAGCAGAAGACCGAACGCCACAAAACGAACCGCAGGGTGAGTTTTCATCGTGTTTTCCTTTGGACCGGCGCGCTTTTCCGAAACAGCTTGCAGCGCCACGATTGGGCGAACCAACACATCGAGTGATTGCCCCACACCTTAGTAGCATATTCACCGGTAGAGAGTTGTTTGGAATGTGGACGGTGCAGGGCCGCTAAGGCAGGCGGGTTAATCGCGGCCTACACCTGGCTTCATGTTAGGACGAAATTGACCGCCCGCCATTTGGTTTCCGAGTCAATGGATGGGCGTCGAGGTCGAAACCATCAGAGATTCCCTGACCGGTTTGCTCCGGTGCGGCAAATGATTTACTCTCGCCGCAGTCGACCATGAATCCGAATAATGCCAGCTCCAACGCCTCGCCCGACGGCTTTACGCATGCGATGCGCCGGGAAATCTACCAGCAGCCTCAGGCCATCGCGAAAACTATCGAACAGCATTTGAAGGACGATATTCTTTTCCCCGGCGAGCTGCATGCGATCGAAAGCGCGCTGCTGACCTTCGAGAAGCTGATCATCGCCGCTAGTGGATCGAGCCGCCATGCCGGTCTGGCGGGCGAGATCATGATCGAGGATCTTTCGGGGGTCGCCGTCGACGTGGAATATGCCAGCGAGTATTGTTACCGCTCCACCCATGCGGCGGTGGATCCGATCGTGATGGTGGTGACGCAATCCGGTGAGACTGCCGACACGATCGCCGCGCAACGCGAGGCGCTGACCCGTGGCGTGAAGACGATTGCAGTTTCCAACGTGGCTGAGGCGACGATCCCCCGGGAAGCGAGTGCGGCGCTGATCACGGGCGCAGGGCCGGAACTTGCTGTGCCTGCGACCAAGAGTTTCACAACGCAGGTTACGGTTCTCTACATGATGGCGCTTTTTCTGGCGCGAAGACGAGGCCGGATGACGTTGGAGGTTACGCGGTCGTATTTGCAGCGGCTGCAGCGGCTTCCGGACGCGATTGAAAAGAATCTTCGAGACTGGGACGATCTGGCGGAACAATTCGGACAAAAACATTTCCGGGCGGAAAAGTTTTTGTACCTGGGACGAGGAGTCCATTATGCCATTGCGCGCGAAGGGGCCCTTAAGCTCAAGGAAACCTCTTATGCGCACGCGGAAGGCTACCCTGCGGGAGAACTGAAGCACGGGCCGAACGCGCTAGTGGACGAGCATCTTCCGGTCGTGGTGCTGGCAACCTGCGACAAACGTGATCCGGATTCGCTGCTCCGCTACCAGCGGACTCTCGACGTGATGAAAGAGGTTAAGTCAAGGCGCGGGCGGTTGGTGGCGGTCGCGACCGAAGGCGACGCGGAGGTCGCCGGAGTCGCTGAGGATGTGTTTTATGTTCCGCAGGCGCCCGAGTTATTGCTGCCGATCGTTGAAGTAATTCCCCTGCAGTCTCCAATGATAACCGGAAACCGCCAAGCCGTGGATTGCTCCCGGCGGGGCCGTGGATGCTCGCCGCTCGAACGTGGATTCTGCGCGGCTCAACCGTGGATCAGCCAGCCGTCGGCGGCGCGGGCGGCTTCCATCAGTGCTTCGGAGAGCGTGGGGTGGCCGTGGATGATCCTGGCGACCTCGGGGTAGCCGCCCTCCAGCAGCTTGGCGTTGACGAGCTCCTGGATCAGGTCGGTGGCCTTGGCGCCGATGATGTGTCCGCCGAGCATCTCACCGAACTGCTTCTCACCGACGATCTTCACCAGCCCCTGGCGGTCCCCGTAGACGGTCCCGGCGCCAACGGCGCCGTACTGGACCTTGCCGACCGTGACGTCATAGCCCTGTGCTTTGGCTTGTTCCTCGGTCAGGCCGAAGCTCGCGACGTTCGGGGTGCAGAACGTCGCGCGGGGGATGTCGATGTAGCTGATCGGATGTGTCTGAAGACCCGCGGCGTCCTCAACCGCGATCACACCCTCATCAGAGGCCTTGTGCGCCAGCGCGGGGCCCGGGACCAGGTCACCGATCGCATAAACCCCCGGGGCGCTGGTGCGCATCGCACCGTCGACCTCGATCAGGCCCTGCCCGTCAAGCTTCACGCCGGCGGCGTCGAGTCCGAGACCCTCGATGTCGGGGCCGCGGCCGGCGGCGATCACCACATAGTCAGCCTCGCCCGATTGCTCGCCGTGCTTGAACGTGACGTGCCCTTACCGGTCACGACATCGGTGACAAGCGTGCCGGTGTGCACATCGATGCCCTGCTTCTTGAACCCGCGCTCAGCGAGCTTGGAGATATCGGCATCCTCTGTGGGGAGCACCCGATCCAAGGCCTCGAACAGCTTCACCTGCACCCCGAGCCGGGCGTAAGCGGACGCGATCTCGCAACCGGACGCGCCCGACCCGATCACCGCCATCGAAGCAGGCAGCTCCCTCAGCGCCCACGCCTCCTCGGTGCCGATCACCCGCCCACCAAACTCCGTGCCAGGGATCGCCCGTGGCACCGACCCGGTCGCAAGCACGATCACCTTCGCGTCATAGCGGGCGGTGCCCGCCGCGGCCTGGACCAACGCCGCCATCACCGGTGAGCGAGCCGACGCCCTCGATCAGCTCAACCTGGTTCTTCTTGAACAGACCCGACACGCCGCCCGTCAACGTCTGAACGACCTTGTCGCGGCGCTCCATCACCGCCCCGAAATCGACGCTCGGGTCATTGACGGTGATCCCGAACTCGCCCGCGTCACGGATCTCAGCGAGCACATCGGCGACACGCAACACCGCCTTCGCCGGAATACACGCGTAGTTCAGGCAGCGACCACCAACCTTGTCGCGCTCGACAACAGCCGTCTTGAAACCAAGCTGCGCGGCCCTGATAGCGGTCACATAACCGCCCGGGCCCGAGCCAACCACGATCACGTCATAAGCAGATTCGGGCACGTAATCCAGGCTAGCGGGAAGAGGGCGCCTGTATACGCCCGAGCACCCGTACGAGCTTCCAGAACAGATAGCCGCCGCCGCCGATGAAGATCAGCGGCACGATCACCCCGAGCGCGTTGCTGGCCTCGATCAGGAACAGCGAGAACAGCACGACGATGACCGCCAGCAGCGCCATGAAAAGCAGCACTGCCGCTCCCGAGCGCCGCCACATGCCGGCGGCCAGCAGGCCCATGAGCAGCACGAACGTCACTACCTCTGCGGGCGAGAGCTTGTCACCGCTGAACTTGGCGCCGGCGGCGAAGGCGACCAGGTTGACGAGCGCAGCGAGCGCCGTGAGTGCGACCGAGATCCGCAGCGGCCAGGGGCGCTCGCCAGGGCCCAGTGGCTCCAGCCGCGCCCGTGCCGCCGCGTTCTGCGCCTCGGTGCGCGCCCGGTAGCGCTCGAGGAAGTCGGCGGGTGCGGTCACCTCGGCGCGCAGTACCAGGGCCGAGCGCTCCGGATCGTCTGCCTCGGTGATCGCACGGACGACCGCGATCCGCCGAGCGCCGGCAGCGGCGACCGCGCCCGTGTTGTGGGGCTCGATCCCGCCGACTGCGAAGAACGGCAGCCGCGAGTTACGCGAGGCATAGGTGACAAGCGCGTAACCGGCGGCGGGGCGGTCAGGGCGGGTCGGTGTCGCGTGCACGGGGCCGATGCTGATGTAGTCGACCGGGAGCCGCTGAGCTGCGTCGACCTCCTAGGCGTGTGCGCGGAAGTGCCAAGCAGCAGCTCCGGGCCGATCGTCGCGCGAGCCTGTGAGATGTCGATCCCGTGCCTATCGATGTGGACGCCGTCGGCGCCGGCAGCGGCGACCAGCTCGGGGCAGTTGTTCAGCATCAGCGGCACGCCGTGGCGTTCGCAGACGGGCTTCAGTCGCGCCGCCGCGGCGAGGATTTCGCGCGCTCCTGGCCGTTGTCCATCAGCTCGACGATGTCGACGCCGCCCCGCAAGGCGGCGTCGAGCCGTGACTCCTCCATCCCCTCGCAGATCAGATAGAGCCGCGCGTCCTTCAGCCGCTCACGGGGATTCTCGACCATGGCCGGGAGTCTGTCAGGGCGACGCGACGGGGAGTTCGTTGGGAGCCGCTCGACGCGGCGCAGGAGTCGCAGTAGCTACGATCGCTGAGTGAAAGCGCCCGACCTCGAGCCACGTGAGGGGACGGTCGACGAGCTGCTCGAGACCTGGGAGGCCGCCTGGTCGGGCAAGGACGCCGACGCGTTCAGGCACATCTGCAGCCCGCAGGTCCACTACGAGGACCCGCTGACCGGCGAGCCGCTGGAGGGCCCCGCCGCCCTCGGCGCCCACGCCGAACGACTGTGGGACGCGTTCCCCGATGCGCGCCTCGAGCAGCTCGGCCCACGATTGTCCCAGGGTCGCATCGCCGCCGCGCCGTGCAAGCTTCTGGCAACCCATCGCGAGGCGGTCGGTGGACTGCCCGCGACGAACCGGTTCATCGTCGTCCCGGTGATCTTCTACTGCGAGCTCGAACGCGACCGCCTGCTGCGCGTCCGCGCCTTCCTCGATCTCTACGACGCCGCCGTTCAGCTGGGTGTGCTCCCGGGTCGCGGCACGCTCGGTGAGAAGGCACTGCTGATGCTGCGCGGGTTCGGGTTGCGGGCGGGGCGTTAGTGTCGCGATCTCTCTCGAATTTGGACTCACACACTGCCCGTCAGGGCGATGGACATCGCGATCCCGATCTTCGATGATCTCACCGCGCTCGATGCAGTCGGGCCGTATGAGGTGCTGTCGAGGCTGCCCGACGCCCGCGTGAGCTTCGTGCGACAGAACCGGGGCCTAAGCGGAGCGAGAACGGGATGCTTGCCCTTGTCGCTGATCGGTCACTGGCGGATTTGCCCGAACCGGACGTGCTCGTTGTACCGGGCGGCTTCGGCACCGCGCGCCATGCACGACGCGCCGTTCCTGGACTGGATCCGCCAGGTCCACGAGCACTCGACCTGGACGACGTCGGTCTGCACCGGATCGCTGGTGCTCGCTGCCGCCGGTCTGCTGGACGGGCGGGAGGCGACCACCCACTGGCTCCAGACCGAGCTGCTGAAGCCCTACGGTGTGCTTTCGGTCGCGCAGCGAGTCGTCCGTTCGGGCAAGATCGTCACCGCCGCCGGGGTCTCTCCGGGATCGACATGGCGCTGATGCTCGCGGCGGAGATCGCGGGCGACACGTGGGCGCAGGGAATTCAGCTCGGGATCGAGTACGACCCGCAGCCACCATTCGCATGCGGCTCGCCGCACACCGCCCCGCCCGAGATCGTCGAGCTGGTCCGCGCGCGAGCCGACCGGCTCGCGTAGCTCGCGGTTCCCGGCTCGTAGACTGCGCAACTTGCGACCAACCGACCTCCTGACGGGCGAGGAGCTCAGCGCCGACCAGCTCGCGGACCTCCTCGAAAGAGCAGGTTGGATGAAGGGCAACCCGCT
>CAVXOK010000002.1:0-185247 GCA_963763285.1 uncultured Acidobacteriaceae bacterium
GATCGGCAGCCCAAGGCTGATCGTCCGCTCCACAACGTTGGTGGACGTGTTGATAACCGAGATGGTGTCGCTATAGGTGTTGGCGACCAACAGGTTGCCTTCGTAGAAAGCCATGCCGGTCGGGTGCAGACCGGTCGAGATGTTAGCGGTGACCGTCATCGAGGCCAGGTCAACCACAGAAACTGTACCGGTGATCGCGGCGCCAACGAACGGGTCAGCGACGATTTCGGTGCCGGCGGAGTTGATCTGGAAGTCCCCTTCTGTAGCCGCTCGACCACCTTCGTTGCTGACGTAGGCGGTTGTGCCAGTGCTGTTGATGACGATGCTGTGCGGAGCGTTGCCGACGCGGATCTGCGTACCCTGCACCGGCGGCTTCGCGGTCAGTTCGATCTTGGTGAGCGTATCGTTCTGGTTCAGCAGGGCATAGGCGCTCTTGCCATCGTGTGACAGCGCGACGCCGCCCGGATAAGAAGTGTACGAACTGTAGAACGAGCCGCAGGGGTTGCCATAAGAGGCCGGCGGGCTATTGGGAAAGCATTCGATGAAGGAGTTGTCCGGCGGCACGCTGACCTGCGCGTCGTCTGACAGCAAGCCCTGTGCATTGACATTGGCGATGGTGACGTTGCTACTATCCTGGCTGAACACCAGATGCTTGCCGTCCGCCGAATAGGCTATGCCGCTATAGCTGCCGCTCGGATCGTTTCCTCCGGCCGGGATATAGTTCTGCAGGACAATACCGGTGTTGATGTCGAACACCTCGACGGCTCCGTTGCCGTCGGAAGTCGACGTACCAAGAGTGAGCACCGCGGCGGTGTGAGTATTTAGATTCGGGTTGAGCGCGACGGCCTTGGCGCGGACTCGGATGCCGAGGTTGACTTGGGTGCCGGCTGGGGTAATGACCTGGCCACTGCTGACGACCCACGAGCCGTTCAGCTGCGGGCCGGCGACGTATTTCGGGTACTCCTTGGATTGAGCACCGGCGAGCACCGGAAGGCTCAGACCCGCCACCAGCAGCCCGCTGAGCGGACGCAGACGGTTTATCCGAGACCTATTTCGCGATTTATTCGGTTTTGAGACATATACCGTTCTCCTCCTTGGATTTTTTTCATCAAGCAACAGTTAGCAAAAGGGACTTCGTAGCGGTTCTCAACTTTTTCCTGAATCTCCAGCAGGACTTGGCGCACGTACTCAGAGCGCCAAGAGGCACCACTCTAGTTTTGGGAAGGAGACGCCAGCATGACGCTGAGATTACATTTTTGTAATCTTGGTCCGGAAAGCGACGCAGAGATGTGCTGGATGTGGGTGGTCGCTGGTTTTGCGCCTGGCGGACCACTGACAAGCCGCGGTCCGCGATGGTCGGCCGTGCGACATCGGGGTGAAATACGACTGTGACGGCTTTATGACGATCAGGTGAAAATCTGTTACAGGGCGCGCAGCTCCAGGTTAAGCAGAGTCTGTTTCGTCGAGTTGTCTTCGTGTCAGGAGACTATGAATATCGAATCCTTCAGCCGTGTCGTGCGATTCTCAGTGCCGCCGCGGCCCCAGACTTGCACTGGTACTCGGCGAGACCGAACGCAATCGCCGATGACACATAGCGCCCCGGGGAATACCCAGTTGTCTGTGTTCTTCCAGCGCGCATTGGAGGGTGATGCCGCGTCGTAGAGAACGGTTACGTAGGTTTCCGGCTGAAGACGCATCCGAGTCTCAATGACTGGTCCTTTCATACCGGGGAGCTCTTCTTCGATCTGATAAACCTGACCCTCCACCGTGTATTGGATCGTGAAACGGGAGCTCGTGCGGGCCACGATCAGACCTTGAGTCTCGTGGGCATTTCTGGAGAAATTCCAGATGTCGTATAGGCGGTAAGCGCCGTACAAAGAGGCAAGGATGGCGACCAATATTGGCAATGTTCTTCTTACATTCCAAGATCCCATGCGCCGAACCTCCGAAGCTCATGCCGAACTCAACCCGGAAGCTGGCGGAGAGAAGGTTGCGATAGAGACTACATCCGAGAATTTCAGAACCTGCCCCGGGTCAAAGCAGCATCCTACCTGATGTCAGAAAAAGAGGCCGTGTGCCTGACCCCGCGACTTTCCTACCTAGCTCCGCCGATCACTATCAGGCGCTATCCGCGTCCAGTTCCGACCGGTCATGACTCTGATTAACATCGACGAGCGCGCGCAAGGGCCCCAGCCAGGGTTCGTAGCGTCGCCAGCGTGCAATGGAGGTGCGATAGATAGGCTGCCGGGCCTGCCATTTGCTGGGGGTGTTCACTGCCCGCGGATTCGATTCGGGGCGCAGGCACGCGTCGTGCCACGCGAGGCCGCAGGCTGCGATGATCCGCCGGATGACTGGTTCGGGCGTGCGGGTCAGGTCCTCGTAATCGACCTCGATGAAGCGATCCGCCGGCAACACGCTCCGCCAATGGTCGATGAGCCGCTGGTAATCGCGGAAATACGCGACCAGTTCGGCGCCTCCGGTCGGAAACGCCAGGCCCGGACGGAAATGAGTTTGATGGATCGACAGCGCTGTGTCGATTGCAGCGCGGCGGCAATGGATGATGATCGCCCGCGGGAATGCCACGTGGATCAGCCCGGCCCAGAGGAAGTTGAACGGCATCTTGTCGGTCACTCGCGCCGCAGTCGGCGCGATCGCGCGCAGCACGCCGAGATAGTCTGCCACCGCCTTGGCCAGGAACTCCTGGCCAGATCGGAACGAACAACCTCTCGTTCCCGGTCCGCGACGGAGCGGTGCCACTCCGCCCCGCGCTGGTTCCAGAAATGCAACTCGCCGCCGCCCCCGACCTCGGGATGCGCGGAGACGATCTGCTCGACGAGAGTTGTGCCGGACCGCGGCATGCCGAGGATCAGTACCGGTGTCGCATCCGAGCTGCCTAGTTCGCGCGCCTGCCCGATCCATTCGGGTGTGCACCGGGCAATGAGTCGGTCGATTTCGATGGAGAACGTTGCCGAGTCGAACGACCCAAAGCCACGGCGCACGGCGTCTGCAGCGTCGAAATGCTGCATCGCCAAGGCCGTAGTCGCCAAGATCCTCCGCCGCCTTGCCAATCGCGAGGTGAAGCCGCAGGAGTTGCCCGGCTTCCAGTCCCGGCGTGGCTAGGGCGGCTTGCATCCCTTGAAGCAGACCGTCGTCATCGCTTGTGACGGGGCGGCACCGGACCAATTCGTAGTAGCTACCTGCCAGCGGCGGCGCGAGCGCAATCGCGCGTTCGAAGTATGCACGGGCCTCGTCGAAACGGCCGAAGTCAGAAAGCAGATTGCCCAGCAAGTCATGCGCCATGGCATTCTTCGGATCGGCCACCAGCGTCTCTCGCAGTGCCTGTTCGGCTTCCTGATTGCGCTCCTCGATCAGCAGCGCCCGCGCCTTGCCAAGGCGGCCGAAGCTGTTCCTATCTCCGGTCATCGCCGCGCGGCGGAAACAGCCGATCGCCTGCTCGCGATGGCCCAGTATGTAGGCCAGGGCACCGGAGCGGAACCACGCCTCGGCCAAGGACGGGAGGAGTTTCGTGGCGCGGTCGTATGCGGAGAGAGCCCCGTCGATGTTGCCCAGCTTCTCCAAAGCAATTCCCAGGCGGAAATGTGCATCGGCGTAGCCCGGGTCGCCCGCGACGGCCTGCTGCAACGCCGCGATGGCATCGGGTACGCGGCCGACCTCGAGGCAGGCGAGGCCGAGATCGTGCTGGATGATGGGGTTGGACGGCTGCAGCAGCGCCGCATCGCGCAACGGCGCGATCGCATCGGCTGGGCGCCCGGCGCTGAGAAACCTAGTGGCCAACGCAAGCAGAGGCGCCAACTGTTGCGACGCGGCTGGGTTTGGAGACTGGGACATGGCACCAACCTGGCACAGAGAATATGACATGGGTTCTAGACTAAATTCCGATTGTGAATCTTTTTTCATTCGAAATTCACATTCGCTTCAACTTGCCTTAACTTATTCCCCTTAACGTTAGCGGCTGCAGTTCTCACCGGAGGCGGGCCTTGTCTTTCACAGCCCGCGGCGAACTCAGCTGTGAACTCCGCCGGCGTCGCAGTCCGGCAGATATCGAACCAGCATGACTTCTCGCTGGAGGAAGCTAGCAATGAGATTCGCAATACAGATGTGACAGGACAGCCCGGGATTGATAATTGATGACAGAAACACGGTTCGCGAATGCTGGGAACTCGAATGATCGGGGGCGACCTGCCCGTGGATGTTGTTTTTTTTCGCTGTTCCGTTCGATGAAAAACTCGAAAGCCAAAATCCTTCGTCTACTCGCCGCAACCCGAAGCTTGCGCGCAAACCGCCCGCTTCTCGCCGTGCTTTTCGTCTTATCGAGTTTGCTCCAGTTGCCAGCTCAGAACGTTGTACTAACCGGCGCCATCGGCGGTCGCGTCACCGACCAGACGGGCGCAATTGTGCCGGGAGCGACGATTCTTGTAAGGAATCTTGCAACCGGATTGCAACACTCCGCGGCGACAAATCACGCTGGACTCTATCAGTTCGTGGCGCTCATGCCGGGAACGTATTCAGTCACGGCGACTGGAAAAGGCTTTCGCGACATCGAGGCTCTGGTGCGAGTGCTGGTGGGAAACACTACATTGCAGGATTTCAGGCTGGGGGTGGGAAGCCGGCGGGGATACGGTAAGGGTTAACGGGACGATGCCACTCTTGCGGCCCACGGAATCTTCGGCCAGCACCGTGATCGACCGTTCCTTCATTGATGAGCTACCCCTCGATGGACGCCGCTACACCGATTTCATGACGCTGAGCCCCAATACCAGCTATGACGGCGATACTGGCCTGGTAAGCATTGCGGGGCAGCAGGGCGGCGAAGACTCGGGCTACGCCAACGGAAATGGCTCGAATGCATTCACCGTCGACGGAACCAATGCTACGAACAACTACTTCGCAGACATTATCGGGCGTTATCGCATTCCTTATTTATATGGCGAAGAAGCGATCCAGGAATTCCAGGTTTCGGTGAGCCCTTATTCCGCCGTGTATGGCGGGGGAGCGGGATTCGTTAACGCAGTGACTCGTTCGGGCAGCAACGTTTTCCACGGCAGCGCTTTCTATTACAACCGCAACTCCGCTACCGGCGCGAACGACGCCCTCGACGAAGCGGCCGGCCTTCCGAAACCGCAGGATAATCTGCAGCAATTCGGCGCCGGAGTGGGCGGGCCGATCGTGCGAAGCCGTCTGTGGTTCTTCGTAGACTACGAGCAGCAACTGCGAAGCGATCCTTTTTCCGTGATCAACCAAGCGCTGGTGGCTACGCAGCCCGGTTTTTTATCCTCTAACTTTGGAATCCCGGATGGGACGCCCCTCCCGGCGCCCAACGGACCTTTGCCTCTACCCGGGCGCCGACACCGCGCCGGATGCGAACAATCCCGTGTACCTGCAACAGGTTTCCAATGTCGATCAATGGGTTGAACTCTGAATCTGGGCAGCAGAACCAGGAAGCGCAACGACCTGGTGATTACGCCCCGGCTGGATTACCAGGCCAGCCAGAGGGATGAACTATTCCTGAGCTTGAACTTCAATCATTTCAACTCGCCCGGAGGCGTGATTACCGACCCCACCGTGGGTAACTATGGCTTGCAAACGCTGGCCAACGCAGACGTGCATACGTTTGAAACCAGCCTGGGCTGGACGCATACATTCTCATCGAGACTCTTAAACGAGTTCCACGCCGGGGCGTCGCAAGACAACGAAATCGCGACGCCGAGTGGTTTAGCTCCAAACATGCCGACGGTGATTCTGGATAGTCCCGCCGCTTTTACTTTGGGAAACGCTGCGTTTTCCATCGGCAGAGTTTTTGAGAGACAGTACTCTCTCTCCGACCGCATCGACTACGTGATCGGCAAGCACACGCTGCAATTTGGGTTCGATTGGAGCCGCTCCTCGGACGCGGACACCGACGACGGCGGCGCCGACCCGAACGAGGCGGTCGATTTTGGATCGCCGCTCGGACTCTATGAATTTCCTAGTCTGGAGGCGTTTGCCCTCGGTCAATACATCAATTTCAGCCAGGCGGCAGGGAATCCAAGATTTTCCTTTTCGGTGCCTTATTACGGGTTTTACGTGCAGGATACATTCCGCGCTTTGCCGCAGTTGACGCTGGAACTGGGATTGCGCGAAGACTTCCAGGTTTATCCGCAGCCGGCGGAAAATCCAGCCTTCCCTCGCATCGGCCAATATCGGAACCTCACCGGCCAGTACCCGAATCAGTTTCAACGACTGGCGCCACGATTCGGATTCGCCTGGCAGCCGATGTCGAAAACGGTCGTTCGGGGAGGGTTTGGGCAGTTCTACACCAACATGAACGGTCTGAACTATCGAAACGCGGTCATCTCGAACGGACTTGCCTCTCAGCAGTCGGAGGTAAGCGCGCAATACAACGGAGGCATACCGAACCAGCAGGTACCGACGTTCCCGAATATCCTTCCGTCCAATTCGCCGTTGTTCCAGGCTGCGCCGGACATCTCACTGATTTCACCGCAATTCCGGGTGCCGTATATTTTGCAGGCGAGTTTGCAGATCGAGCGCGAGATCGCGAAGAACACAACCCTGAGCGTCGGAACGATGTGGAATCACGGCGTCCACATTCTTTCAGGCAGCGCCTACGACTTAAATCTCATGCCGTTGACGGGCACGACAACTTACATCGTATGCCCTCCCGGGACCACCACGCTGCCCTGCAACGGTCCCACCTACGTCCTGCCGAACATGGATAGTGGTCTCCTCACCGACGGCCGCGTCACCAGCAAGTTCAACGAGATCAACGAACTGATCAGCCCCGCACAGAATTACTACAACTCGTTTTTTGTGCAGTTGCAGCGGCGCATGCCGCGTGGAGTTTCCTTGCAGGCTTCCTACACCTTCGCGAAAAGCATCATGCTTGACGGCATGGACTTCAATAATCAGTTCGACTTCAGCAATACTCATGCTCCTTCTCTCCTTGACCAGCGGCACCGGTTTACCCTGGCCGCCGTCTACGAGCCAAGGCTCGAACGGTTTACGAACACCACGACCGCGCGAATCCTCCTTTCCGGCTGGAAACTGAGCAGCGTCATGGAGTTTTCTTCTGGCCGTCCCTATGCGGGACTGTTGAGTCCCGCGTGTACGACCGCCAGCGATTCTGGAAGCCTGTCGAACCTGGGTTGCCAATCTGCCGGCAATTACAACCTGAACGACACCGCTTTCAACCAGGACACCGCCAACACCGCGGGCGGCATCAACGGTGCGGGCCCAACTCCGGGAATTGGCCTGAATTCTTTTTATGGTCCATGGCTGGAGAGGATCGACGCTGGCTTGGGGCGCAGCTTCGAAATCCGCGAAGGCAAGGAACTGGAATTTCAGGCGCAGGCATTCAATCTGTTCAATCATCCCAACTATTACGTCCAGAACGGGGACGGCATCAACCAACTGCAATACAACCCTTTCGGCAGCCATTGCGGGGACGGCGTTTCGCTGACTCAGCAATGCTTTCTGGTGCCGAATTCAGGCGTCGGGCAACTTTGGTGCGCTCCAGGAAATCAGTCCCAACGGGCTTCCCAGGGTGTTGCAGTTTTCCGCGAGATTCACGTTCTAGAGTTGCAGCTCATGAGAATTCTGGTCATCGAAGATGAAGCCAAGACCGCCAGGTTCCTGAAGAAGGGACTTGGAGAGGCGGGCTTCGTCGTTGACGTCGCCGAAGATGGATTGGATGGGTTGCACCTCGCGCAGGAATTGCAGTTCGATCTCGTCATTCTCGACGTGATGCTGCCCGGGCTGGACGGCTGGCAGGTTCTCACTCGCTTGCGCCAGGAAGGCCGGCGCGCGCTGGTGCTTTTTCTGACCGCTCGCGATGCCGTACACGAGCGGGTACGAGGATTCGAACTGGGCGCGGACGACTATCTGGTAAAACCGTTCGCCTTTTCCGAATTGTTGGCGCGGGTGCGATCGCTGCTGCGCCGTGGGCCTTCGCGCGCGCAAGAGACGCTTCGCCTGGCCGACCTCGAAATCGACTTATTGCGCCAGCGGGCCACGCGCGCCGGCCAGCGGTTGGATCTGACTTCCAAAGAGTTCCTTCTTTTGTCCCTGCTGGCGCGCCGCGCTGGCGAGGTGTTATCGCGAACCCTGATCGCCGAAGCGGTCTGGGACATGAACTTCGACAGCGACACGAATGTAGTGGACGTCAATGTGCGAAGGCTGCGCAGCAAGGTGGACGATCCCTTCCCGCTCAAATTGATCCATACCGTTCGGGGCGCCGGCTATGTCCTTGAATGCCGACAGTAGCTCCCGCGCCGGTCTCGCGCTTGTGGGGAACTCTGGCCTTCCGGCTAACGGCCGGCTACGCGCTTGCAGGTCTTGTTTCTGGTGTTCTTCGCCACCGCCAGCCTTTACTTCGTGCTGGTGACCGAACTGGAGAAAAGCACCGATTTGTTCCTCGCGGACAAGGTGCACGTACTGCGCACCATGTTGCGGGAGAGACCCGACGACTGGGATGCACTGCGGGAGGAAGTTGAGCTGGAATCGGCCGCGCGGCGATACGAGCAATTTTATATTCGCCTGCTGGATGAACGAAACACACCCCTGTTGATGACGCCCGGCATGGCGGATCAATTGGACCTGGCGCAATTGGCCAGTCAGACCCAAAGCCGTCCTGATCGCACCATTCGGATGACGGGCAGGGGCGGTCAAGCCTTTCGCGTGACCAGCATATCGGCGCCGGTCGGGTCGCCTGCAACTCAAACTGACACCATTCAGATTGCGATTGATCTCTCGCAAAAAGAGGCGTTGCTGGCACGCTATCGGCTTTGGTTCTGGGTCATCGTGCTGGGGACCTTCGCCATTTTTCCCTTGGTGGGATACCAGATTGCCCGGCACGGAATTCGCCCGGTGGAGGAAATGGCAACGACAGCTCGCCACATCAGTTCGACGAACCTGCGGGAGCGTATTCTGCCGGAAGGATATCCGTTCGAGCTGGCATCCCTGGCCAGTACCTTCAACCAGATGCTGGACCGGCTGGAGGAGTCCTTCGAGCGCATTTCGAGATTCTCGGCGGACATTGCGCACGACTTGCGTACTCCCGTGAATAACATTCGCGGCGAAGCCGAAGTTGCCTTGGCCCGCGCGCGAAGCGCCGAGGAATATCGCGATGTGATCGAGTCCTGCCTCGAAGAAGCAGTTCGACTTTCCGATCTTATCGGCGACCTCCTGTTTCTGGCGCGCGCGGAGAGCCCATTGACCCATTTGCGCCGCGAGCGGGTGGATGTGGGCGAATTGCTGGGCGGAGTGAGGGAATATTACGAAGCCTCGGCGGCCGATGGGGGAGTCTCGCTCACCACCACGGTCGCCGACGAACCGGTCATTGCCGAACTGGACCGCACGCTCTTGCAGAGGGCAGTGGGCAACCTGGTCTCGAATGCCCTGGCACACACGCCGCCCGGCGGAGCAGTCGTGTTGGGAACGAGCGTTAATCTTATGAACCGAGGATTCTTCCACGATTCGCATCGAAGTCTCCGATACCGGCGTCGGCATTCCAGCGGAAGCCCTGCCTAGGGTTTTTGATCGCTTCTTCCGAGTCGACTCGTCGCGTTCCCAGGGCTCGGGCGGCACGGGATTGGGGCTGGCGATCGTGCAGAGCATTGCCCTACTTCACGGCGGCAATGTGGAGATTTCCAGTCAGCTTGGACACGGCACCCGAGTCACGCTCCACATGCCGGTGTCTTCCTCGGTCGCAAGATGACCAGAATGTAATCTCCACGTCATCCTGCCGTCTTTCGTCCTCTGTCGCGCAGAGACCTGAGCGCTTCGCGGAACTCGGAAATCCGCATGCCGAGATGGATGCATCGTCTGGCTCGCTGGAAAAGTTACTGGAACTGGCCGACAAAGACGAAGCGGCCGGTATCGCCGATGCGCCCTGGCCTCCTCACTTCCGCAAAATGGAAGGCGAGGCTGCGCGCGTGATGTATGGCCGTTGGCCGATATCGAACTCGCCAAGGAAACAAAGGGTGGTGCCGCGGAGGGTTCTCTCTCTGTTTCTGATTTCGTTGAAAAGTTTTACCTGCCGTTCGTAGAAGCGAAAAAGAAAGCCTCCACCTTGCGCTTCTACCAGGACACGATAGAGGGCAATGTTACGCCTGTCATCGGCCAACTCCGCCTTCGCGATGTTCAGACGGTCCACATTCAGCGGTTGCTCGATGCGAAGGACTTGTCTCAGGGCTCACTGCTTCGAATCAAGTCCGCAGCATCAGCAATCTTCTCGCATGCGAAGCGACTCGGGTTCATCAGTGGAACGAATCCGGTGCAAGGTACGAGAGCAGAGGGGCGCCGTTCTGACTTTGAAGGGCATGCCTACTCACTCGCCGATCTTCAGTTCTTTCTAGAAAAGCTGGACGAGCCAGCGCGTACAGTCGTCGGTACTGCTGCATTCTCAGGCTTGCGCGAGTCTGAGTTGCGCGGCTTGCAATGGCCGGATTACAACGGCGCTGAACTGTTCGTGCGACGCGCTGTATGGAGAACGGCAGTCGATCAAACGAAGACACAGGAGAGCAAGTCTGTAGTGCCTGTCATCAGCCCCTTGAAGAAGATGCTCGATGCCCACCGTAAGCGAAACGGAGACAGTGCGTGGATTTTCGCCGGGGAGAAGAAAGGCTTCGCGCTGAACTTGGACAACCTCGCTCGGCGCTCTATAATTCCAGCAGTCGGAGAGCGCTGGCACGGCTGGCGGCGCGGGCTTGCGACAATCTTGTTCGACCTGGGTGTTGATCCAGAAATTGCGTCCAAGATTCTCCGGCATGCTGACAGCGCGGTCACGCGCAGGCACTATATAATGCTGGAATCACGCAAGCAGGGGCGCAAGGCCATGCGGAAACTGGAGTCACTCGTGACCAAAACGGTGAAGCCCAGAAAGAAGAAACGCTGACGCTTATGTGACCTTTTTGTGACACAGACCGTACCATTGAAAGCGCAAAAAGCGGCATAAACACCGTATAAGCCGACGTAGCTCAGTTGGTAGAGCAGCCGATTCGTAATCGGCAGGTCAGCGGTTCAAGTCCGCTCGTCGGCTCCATTCAAAAACGCGCCCGCAATACAGTGTTGTCTCCTGTTCCGTCTATCGCGATTGCGGCAACCTGGCCTTGGTCAGCCAGAAGTCATTGATGCTTTTCACCAGGGCCTCGAACGCGTTTAACTGCACGGGTTTGGTGAGATAGCAGTTCGCCTGCAACTGATAGCTTTTCGCGATATCGTCCTTCCGCATCGGAGGTGGTCAGGATCACGGTGGGGATGGTTTTCAGGCTTTCGTCTTTCTTGATTTGAGCCAGAACCTCGCGGCCATCCATTTTGGGCAGGTTCAAATCCAGCAAGACGAGATCAGGGCGAGGATCCTGGCTGTGAGATCCTTCACGCCGCAGAAAGGCCATGGCCTCCACGCCGTCCGAGGCTATGTGCAAGTGAACCGACGGATTGGCGTCAAGAAAAGCCTCCTGCGTCAACCGAACATCGCCAGGGTTGTCTTCGACCAAGAGAACCTCAATGGGCATTCCGCTTCCTCCGATCGCTTTCATTGTTCCTCCCTGTTCCACGAGACTTCGTTCCACGAGACTTTTTCGGGTTCGCGCTCATGCCCTGCATGTGCGCCGGCTTCCGGTTCATCGCCGTTATCCTGTTGCTGCGGCAACCTCACTTTGGTCAGCCAGAAGTCGTTGATGCTCTTCACCAGGCCGTGGAACGCCTCAAAATGCATGGGCTTGCTGAGGTAGCAGTTGGCCTGGAGTTGATAGCTTTTCAGCACATCCGCTTCCGCCTCGGAAGAGGTCAGGATCACGGTAGGAATGGTTTTCAGGCTGTCATCGTCTTTGATGAGAGCCAGAACCTGGCGGCCATCCATTTTCGGGAGGTTCAGATCCAGCAAAATAAGATCTGGGCGCGGGGCATGGGGGTGGGCGCCCTGACGCCGCAGAAAGGCCATTGCCTCGACGCCGTCGTGCGCCACCTCGAGGTGGATGAACGGATTGACATCGCGGAAGGCTTCCCGGGTCAGGCGTATGTCTCCGCTACTGTCTTCAACCACAAGAACCTCCAGCGGCATGCGCTGTTCCTCCGATGGCGTTCATTATTTAGACCTATTCTGCCAAGACTCTTCCCGTCCTTGGGCGCGACTGCCGCGGTCAAGGTCTTCATGCGGCAACTTGGCAACGGTCAGCCAGAAATCATTGATGGTCTTTACCAGGCTCTCGAAGTCTTCCAACTGTACCGGCTTGCTGAAGTAGCAGTTGGCATGGAGCCGATAGCTGGTCACAATGTCCTCGTCCGCCGTGGAAGTAGTCAGGATCACGGTGGGGATGGTTTTCAAGCTGTCATCGTTCTTGATGCGAGCCAGAACCTCGCGGCCATCCATTCTAGGCATGTTGAGATCGAGCAAAGTAAGGTCGGGGCGCGGGGCATTGGCGTAGACTCCCTCTTGATTCAGGAACGCCATGGCATCCACGCCGTCGGTGGCCACGTGCAAACGAACGTTGTTATTGGCGGCGCGGAAGGCTTCCTTTGTCAGCCTTACATCACCGGGACTGTCTTCGACCAAGAGAACTTCTAAGGCCATACTGTTCACCCCTGTTGAGACGCGTGACTTCCTTTCACTCCCTCCAAGGCAAAGCTAAAAGTGGAACCTTGCCCTGGTTCAGACTGGACCGAGATGTTGCCGCCATGGCGCTCGGCGATCTTCTTGCAGATGGCGAGTCCAATGCCCGTGCCGGCGAACTCTTCCCGCTTGTGCAGGCGCTGGAACATGCCAAAAATCTTTTCGAAATACTGCGGCTCAATGCCCAGCCCGTTGTCTTTCACCGAAAAAGTCCACTGTTTGGCGCCGTTCCGGACGGCCGAGATGTGCACGCGGGGCACGCCGGGCTTCTGGTATTTGATGGCATTGCCAATCAGGTTCTGGAATAGCTGAATCAGCTGCGTCCCGTCGGCCAGTACGGTGGGCAGGGGATCGTGGGTGACCAGCGCGCCGCTCTCTTCGATGGCGCTGCGCAGATTCACCAGCGCCCGCTGCAGCGCTTCTTCGCTGGAAGTATCGAGCAGTTCCTGTCCTTTTGTCCCCACCCGCGAATAAGACAGCAGATCCTGGATCAGGCGCTGCATGCGGTTCGCCCCGTCGACGGCGAAGGCAATGAACTCATCGGCTTCGGCGTCGAGTTTGCCTTTGTAGCGCCGGGAGAGAAGCTGGGTATAGCTGGCCACCATGCGCAGCGGCTCCTGCAAATCGTGAGAGGCAATGTAGGCAAACTTCCCCAATTCCTCATTCGACACATTTAGTTCATCAATCTTCTGCAGGAGATCGGCCTCGGCTGCCTGGCGCACGCTGATGTCGCGGATCGCCGCAGTCACGAGAATTCCATCGGGACTCTCGAGCGGGCTGAGCATGATCTCGATGGGAAACTCGCTGCCGTCCTTGCGCCGCGCGACCAGTTCAATTCCGGTGCCGATCTGTTGGGCCAGAGCCTCGGCTGCGCTGCGGGTGCCGTCGGCTATGATTCGTTCCGCGAAACCTTCGGGAATGATGTTCTTGACCTTCTGCCCGACGAGTTCGTCGCGTCCATATCCAAACTGTTTTTCCGCCTGAACATTCAGCAGGACAATGTCTCCGCCGGGGTTCACCACCACCATAGCGTCAGGAGCTGCTTCGAGCAGCCCGCGGTACCTGCCTTCCATTTGCGCAAGGTGGGTTTCTGCGGATTTGCGCACGCTGATGTCGCGGATCGCCGCGGTCACCAGAATCCCTTCTGGACTTTCGAGCGGGCTGAGCATGATCTCGATGGGAAACTGGCTGCCGTCTTTGCGCCGCCCGATGAGTTCAATTCCGGTACCGATCTGCTGGGCCAAAGCATCGGCCGCGCTGCGCGTCCCATCGGAGATGATCCGCTCCGCGAAGCCCTGGGGAATGATGTTCTTGACTTTCTGGCCGACGAGTTCATCGCGGCTGTATCCGAACCGCTTCTCCGCCTGAACATTCAGCAGGACAATATCTCCGCCGACGTTCACCACTACCATGGCATCGGGAGCGGCTTCGAGCAGCCCGCGGTAGCGGCCCTCCATTTGGGCTAGATGGGTATCGGCGCTCTTACGAACGGTGATGTCGCGAATAGCCGCGGTCACCAGAATCCCTTCCGAGCTCTCGAGCGGGCTGAGCATGATCTCGATGGGAAACTGGCTGCCGTCTTTGCGCCGCCCGATGAGCTCGATTCCGGTGCCGATCTGCTGGGCCAGAGCCTCGGCCGCGCTGCGCGTGCCGTCGGAGATGATCCGCTCCGCAAAGCCCTGGGGAATGATGTTTTTGACTTTCTGGCCGACGAGTTCATCGCGGCTGTAGCCAAACCGCTTCTCCGCCTGAACGTTCAGCAGGACGATCTCTCCGGCCACGTTCACCACCACCATGGCGTCGGGAGCGGCTTCGAGGAGGCCTCGGTACCTGCCTTCCATCTGCGCCAGATGGGTTTCCGCACCCTTGCGCGCACTGATGTCGCGGATGGCCGCGGTCACCAGAATTCCTTCTTCACTTTCGAGCGGGCTCAGCATGATCTCGATGGGAAACTCGCTGCCGTTTTTGCGCCGCCCGATGAGTTCAATTCCGGTGCCGATCTGTTGGGCCAGAGCTTCGGCTGCGCTGCGAGTGCCGTCGGAGATGATGCGCTCCGCGAAGCCCTGGGGAATGATGTTCTTCACCTTCTGGCCTACCAGTTCATCGCGGCTGTAGCCAAACTGCTTTTCTGCCTGAACGTTCAGCAGAACGATCTCTCCGCCCACGTTTACAACAACCATGGCATCGGGAGCCGCTTCCAGCAGCCCGCGGTAGGACTCGAGTTGTACCTTCCGATTCAATCGGGACGCGGTCTTCATTTCACCTGACTTTGTGCTGTGCGCACCGCTCCTAGGGTTGCCACTTCGCCTAGGGGCGCTGATGCCTTGAGGTGAGATACGGGACAGTTGCCTACTGGCGATGTCATCAGTATGCGCCGACAATACGGGCGCTCCGACAGGATAAATTCTGAAATTCGAACCGGAAATTTCACTTCGGGACGCCCTCCATTTTGGAACGGTTGTGAGATTCAAGTAAGCCGAAAGCCGAGCTCACGGCAATGGCCAATCTGCAATCGAAATGCTTCAGGCCGTCGCCGCCTTGGCGCGGTTCTTGGCGGAAATTGCGACTTTGCGGCCGATGGCTCCTTTCTCCAGAAAATTCTTCAGCTTGAGGATGAGTGTCGGCGTGATGTCTTGCCCTTTGGACACCAGCAACATCCCTGTCTTGGTGCGCAGTTCTTCCTCTAGAACCATGTCGTAGGGGATCAATTCA
This sequence comes from uncultured Acidobacteriaceae bacterium, assembly GCA_963763285.1. Classification (GTDB taxonomy): domain Bacteria; phylum Acidobacteriota; class Terriglobia; order Terriglobales; family Acidobacteriaceae; genus Sulfotelmatobacter. Next base: position 15,341 of record CAVXOK010000002.1, read on the forward strand.
TCGACATCGCAGGAGCGGACTTCCGTCCCCTTTTTCTCTCCGTCCAGTTGAGCCAAAGCCTCAAAGATTCGCGGGTCGAAACCAGTGTGTTCCCGCGACAAGCGGCTTGCGGCCTCGGCCTGGGAAAGACCTTTGCTAACCAGTTCATCGAAGGCCAGGGTGGCTTGCAGCAGATTGGACCCCAGCCGCATGTCGGCCGTGGCGGCCTTCGCGACGTCGCCTCCGGTTGTTGCTTTGGCGGTTGCTCCAGCGGTTGCTCCGGTCGCTGCCGAGTCATTCTGGTGAGCAATCATCCACGCGATGGGTTCCATCCGGGGAATTTTCGAGAGCAGGTCACGAGCGACGCCGGGATGAGCATCAAAGCGTTTTTGTTCGTCGGGCGGAAGCTTCCGGCCAGCGTAGACGGCCTCGATGGTTTCCGGGTGAAGGGTGACGCATCCTAATTGCGACATCATGGCCGCTACCTCAAACCTCCACGGGCTAACCAGAGCCATTTTCGTAGCCACGTGATGGATATAGCCGCGGACCCGCAGGGCGCGGCCGAACGCAGTTGGGTTGACCAGGCTAAGCACCTCGGTAAGCACCTGGATGCTGCCCTGCAGCGTGTTTTCCAATAAGTCTTTTTCGGCCGTGAGCAGGCGATACTGCATCAATCCAGCAGTCAAGGCTTTGCCCAAGGTGTCTTTGTTGCAGGGCTTGGTCAGAAAACGAAAAATGCTGCCCTCATTAACCGCGCTGACGGCGCTGCGGACATCGGCATCGCCGGTCAGCATGATGCGAACGGCATCAGGCGCGATCAGCTTGACCTTTCTCAATAGCTGAGTGCCGTCCATTTCGGGCATGCGCATGTCGGAGACCACAACGGCGTAGGGCCCGGAAGCTTCGAGCGCGGCCAGGGCCGCGGCTCCGCCGGGCGCAGTTTCGATTTGAAATTCGTTGCGGAACATGCGCTGATATCCCACCAGCACGGCATCTTCGTCATCCACCATCAGAATTTTCTCAGGCATTGGTCTCACTCCGAGAGGCAACTTCCCGACAAGCTTTCTCCCACGACGGCAGTTGTCGCTGGAGTCCGATTTTGGTCAAAAGAGTTTCATCCATGCCCGAGGTTTCATCGGAAAGCGGATGAGCATGCAACTGGCTATCGTAGTAATCGGCGGCGTGCACGGCGATCAGCGCGGAAAATGCCGCGGGTTGCGCATGCACCGGTTGATGGTGCCAGGCCACTGCTTCCACAATAGAGTCGGCCAATCCCCAGAGCCCGAGCAGATAGGCTCCCACTCCGTTATGGGTACAGCCAAAGGCATCGGCTTCGCACCGTGCCAGCAGAGCGTCAGGCTCGGCTGCGCGTTTCAGAACCTGCTGATATTCGGCTCCAAAGGCGGAGGCGAGAACCAGCCGTCCAACATCGTGCAGCAGGCCGGCGGTGAAGGAGTCCTCCGTCACTGCGCTTGAAGACTGTTCCACGCGGGCGATGGCCTTGGCAAAACTGGCCGTGGTCATGCTGTGGTTCCACAAGAAGCCCAAGTTCCGAGTGAGAGGGCCGCCTAAATCTGAGAACACTTGCACGCTCAGAACCAGCGCTTTCAGATTTTCGATTCCGATCAGGAGGGCGGCTTGCTGAGGGCTCGAAACCCGATTGGAGAGTCCAAAAAATGCCGAGTTGACCAACTGCAAGACTTTGGCGGACATGCCCATATCCTGGGCGATCAGGTTGCCGATTTCAGCAATCGAACCGTCGGAGGATCGCAAAGCCTCGGTCACTGCGACATAGAGTGCAGGAAGGCTGGGCACGGTTTTCAAGCGCCCGATGACTTCTTTCAAATGAGAATCGTTCAGCATGTCGCGCAGGGCAAAAGCGCGCAAGAGGCGTTGCTTGAGTTCATCGAGATCGCAAGGCTTCGAGAGATATTGGTGGCTAGGGCCTACGGAGCGCAGAATGGTTTCGCGGTCCGACTGCCCGGAAAGAATGATGCGGACTGTCCGGGGAAACTTGACCTTAACCAGGTCGAGCAATTGGGCGCCATCCATCCCGGGCATGCGCATGTCGGTGATCACGACGTCGAATGGAGTTTGCGCCATCGTCTCCAGGGCTTCGGCGCCGCTGTTGGCGAGTTTGACTTCCCACTCCGCGCGCATGCCACGCAAGCTGTGCTGGATGCCCTGCAGAATCATGGGTTCATCATCGACAAAGAGGATTCGCTTGTTCATGGCACGAGAGTCCCCGCTACTAGCGGAAGGCGGATGAAGAAAGTCGTTCCGGTTCCGAGTTCACTTTCAAACCAGAGCTGGCCCTGATGACGTTTGACAATCGCGGCGTGCGCCAGCGCCAATCCCTGCCCTGTGCCTTTGCCCACTTCCTTAGTCGTAAAAAAAGGTTCGAAGACTCGGGAGCGTATTTCGACCGGGATGCCGGCGCCCGTGTCGGTCACCGCAATCCTGGCCCAGTCGCCTTCGCGCCGCGTGCTGATGGTGATGGTGCCTTTCCCTTTTCCATTCTTCTCGGCTGCGCTGCTGATGGCATGGGCGGAATTGACGATCAGGTTCAGGATCACCTGGTTGAACTCCCCGACCAGGCAGGGGACTGCGGGCAGGTCTTCGTCGAATGCGGTAACCACGTCGGCACAGTACTTCCATTCGTGTTTGGCCACCGAGATGGTAGTGTCGATCGCCTGGTTAAGGTCGATGGTTTGCTTCTCCTCCGAACCGGGATGGGAGAATTCCTTAAATCCCTTTACGATCTTGGCGATCCGCTTTACTCCCTCGAGGCACAAGTCGATGGCTTTCGGAATATGTTCCGAAAGGTATTCCAGATCGCATTTCTTGTGGAGTTCGCAGAACTGCTGAAGATGTTCGCTTGAAACCGGACCCGCAGAGCATTCTGCTTGCATGATTCCGCAGAAGTTCATGAATTCCGCGACCGGACCCCAGGAATCTTTGAGGAACCGGATGTTGTCCCCAACGAATTGCGTGGGAGTGTTGATCTCATGTGCGATGCCGGCGGCCAGTTGACCAATACCTTCGAGCTTTTGCGCCTGCCGAAGCTGTAACTCCAGGACCATGCGGTCGGTAACATCCGCTCCCGTGATGATGAACCCCGTTCGTTCGCTTCCCTTCGCTGGAACGCGAAGGACATTCATGCCTAGAAACCGCGTCTTCCCATCGCGCTCATAGGCCAGATTGTCGGAGCGATAGGAAGACTCGGTTGCGAGCCAGCGAGCAATCTCCGTTTTAATCTGCGGATGAAGCCATCGGATTCCGCAGTCTTCGATCATGCGCCCCACTGCGCTGTTGTCTTCGATCCCGAAAGTACTGGTGGCGGACAGGTTCCAGTGAGTGACGCGGCCCAGAGAATCGACCCCGATCAGGATGGAAGGGATCGAGCGCAAGAACAGTTCGGTTTCCGCGTGGGCCGTCTGCAGTTCGGCGAGGAGTTCACCTTTGACGCGATTGGCAGTTTCCGCGCCTTCCTGGGCCTGCTGCATTTCAACTTCCGCTTTCATACGCTGAGTGGAATAGCGAATGGCTCGGAGCAACCCTGCAGTTTCGATTTGGCCTTTGACGAGAAAGTCCTGGGCGCCCTGCTGCAAGGCCTGATCGGCGACCAATTCGTCCTGACACCCCGTGAGCACAATCAAAGGGACGCGAGGCGCGGCGGCGCGCGCCCGCCGCACTGCTTCCAGTCCGCTTGCGTCGGGCAGGCCCAGGTCGAGCAGGATAATGTCGACGGGGTTGGAGGCGAGGTGACTCTCCGCCTCGCGCATATGGCTGACTTCGCTCACAGCGATCTCACGCGGTGCCTGCTTTAGAATCTCCCGCAACAAACGAACATCCAGCGAATTGTCTTCCACCAGAAGAAGTTTCAGGGAGTTCTCGCTCATTATGTTTTGCAGTCGCAACGGCGTGGTGGTGAATAGGGACCTCGTCAGCGAGGCGTAGCCCGGAAGCAGCGTCGGCGAAGATACCGCTGCCTGCCATCTTCCAGTCCCATCGGCGGAATGGAGGGTCCACTTTAATGCTGCAACGAATGCGGCTTGTCGCCTACTCCATTGTTATCAAGCGCTCAGAGATCAGTTCGCGCCAGGCATCTTAGATCGAAGCTGAACTTTCGTAAAGTTATGCAAAGATTGTGCAATTCATGTCTTCTTGCGCAACTCTGGGTTCATAATTCCGTTTATAGAAGTAGACAGACCGTTTTTAAAAAAGGAGATTCCCAATGATCAAACAACCCCTGCTCATTTTGGCCGCGGCCGGCCTCATCTCGATCGCCGCGCCTTTCGTGACCGCGCAGGATAGCCCAGCCAACAATCAACCTTCCGCGTCCGCGCAAGAGCACGGTCGCTGGCACGGCCATGAAGATCCCGCCCAGCGCACCGCGCAACTGACCAAGAAGCTCAAGCTCACGTCGGATCAGCAGACCAAAGTGCAGGATGCCCTTCAGGCTGAGCACTCGCAGATGGAGAGCCTGCACCAGGACAGTTCAGTTTCGCAGCAGGATCGCCGCAGCAAGATGATGGATATCCGTAAGAGTACCGACGACCAGATCCGTGGGGTGCTCGACGCAGACCAGCAGAAGAAGTGGGATGAAATGCAGGCGAGGCGGGAGCAAAGGATGCAGAACCGTCATGGGGATGCCGGCCCTCAGGGCGCACCACCTCAGCAATAGCTGTTTGTGAGTTGAAAGCCGGTCGTTTCCCAGGCGGTGACATCTCCGGGAAACGGCCGGTTTCTTTCGCACGGTTCCAACGGTTTCCCGTCCTGAAGCGCCGCTTTCAAGTTCCTCGTCCTTTCTGGTACTGTTTTGAGTTCGTAGAAAGCTGATTCCAACACAATGTGACGGGCGTCACAGTGGTTCTTGGACTCGGTTGTGTAATATTCGCATCGGCACGCCGAATCTGCAGGAATGCCGGCGGTGACTCTGCCTGGGGAAAGGACCACCGTGTGATTGTTGGAGTTCCGAAGGAAAGCTATCCGGGAGAGCGCCGGGTTGCGCTGGTTCCTGCGGTCGTTCCTATTCTCGCAAAAGCCGGGCTCGAAGTGGTTGTGGAGTCGGGTGCAGGGGAAGGGGCAGGCTATCCTGATTCAGTCTACGTTGAGAAGGGCGGAAAGGTTCTGCCCGACCGCGCCGCCGTGTTCAGCAACGCTGACGTTATTGTGCAGGTGCTCTGCTACGGCTCCAATGACGTGACCGGCAAGGCTGACCTTCCTTTGCTGCGGCGGGATCAACTGCTGATCGGGTTTCTTCGTCCCTTCGGTTCTGCCGAAGTAATCCAGCAGATTGCCGCTGCCGGCGTCACATCGTTCTCGGTCGAACTGGTGCCGCGCACCACGCGCGCGCAAAGTATGGATGCGCTCTCCTCCATGGGGACGATCTGCGGTTACAAAGCGGTACTGCTGGCCGCGGAAACATCAATCCGAATCTTTCCGATGATGACCACGGCCGCAGGCACGATCACCCCGGCGCGAGTATTCGTCATCGGCGCTGGAGTCGCGGGACTGCAGGCCATCTCGACCGCGCGCCGGCTAGGCGCAGTAGCCTCGGCGTACGACATGCGCCCCGCCGCCAAAGAACAAGTGCAGAGCCTGGGTGGACGCTTCGTCGAGCTGCCTCTGGAAGCTCAGAACGCCCAAGACGCCCGCGGCTACGGTACGGCCCAAGACGAGAGTTTCTACGCCAGGCAGCGCGAGCTCCTGACTCGAGTGGTTGCGGAAAGCGACGTCGTCATAACTGCTGCTGTGATTCCCGGCAAGAAATCACCTGTGTTGATCACGGCGGACATGGTCAAAGGGATGGCTCCGGGCTCGGTCATCGTTGATCTGGCATCCGAGCGCGGTGGCAACTGCGAACTGACCCGAACGGGGGAAACAGTGAACGCGAATGGCGTGACGATTATCGGCGCCATCAATCTGGCCAGCAGCGTTCCATACCACGCCAGCCAAATGTATGCGAGAAATGTGGCCACATTTCTTGCCTACATGGTGAAAGACGGCAAGCTGCAGCTCAACCTGCAGGATGAGATCATCCGCGACACGATGGTCACCCGCGGTGGCGAAATCGTGAACGCACGGGTGCGCGAGTTTTTCAAACTGCCGATGTTGGTCGCGGCCAGTGAGTAAGTGTCAAGCACGTGCTCTGAAAGCAGTTTTGCTGAGAATTGAGAACCGGGAACTGAGAACCGGGAACTGAGGATTGCATGAATTCCAACCTGATCGATGCGCTTTTTATCTTCATGCTGGCCTGCTTCATTGGCTTCGAAGTCATCCGCCACGTTTCGCCGCTGCTGCACACTCCGCTGATGTCGCTGACCAACGCACTCGATGCCATTGCCGTAGTGGGCGCGATTGTGCTGGTGGGCGAGCGTAAGAGTACGTTCGCGACGGTGCTGGGCACGATCGCAATCGTTGCGGCGACAAGCAACGTCGTAGGTGGATTCTTTATCACGGACCGGATGCTGAAGATGTTCAAGAGCAGCCGTCCGAACAAGTAAAGATCTGAGCGAAGTTCTACTGAATAAACCATGAACGAGCTCGCCGCAAGCCCGTACGTCATCGAAGCCATCTACCTGATTGCCAGCGCGCTGTTTATCCTGTCGCTGAAGTGGATGAGTTCGCCCACTACGGCCCGGCACGGGATTTGGGCGGGCGAGATCGGCATGGTGCTGGCCATTGCCGGCACTCTGTTGCATCACGGCATCGTCGACTACAAGTGGATCGCGGTCGGGCTCGTGCTGGGCAGCGGCATCGGCATTCCGCTCGGCATGGTGCAGATGACGGCCGTCCCGCAGCGGACGGCGCTCAGTCACGCGTTCGGCGCATTGTGCGTCACTCTGGTCGGCACCGCTGAGTTCTATCTGGGCACGCAGAACCACTCAAAGTTCGGATTGTCGGTCCTCTCCATGGAGGTAATTCTCGGGGGGTTGACCTTTACCGGAAGCCTGATGGCGGCGGGAAAGTTGCAGGAGATCCTGCCGCAGCGGCCCATCACGTATAAAGGACAGAATCTCGTCAACTTGTTGCTGATGGTCGTCGCCATCGGCAGCGCGGTTTATCTGGTCTTGCATCCCGAGGCCAAACAATTCTTTCCGCTGATCGTCGGATTGTCGCTGGTCTTCGGGATTCTTCTGATCATCCCCATCGGCGGCGCCGATATGCCGACCGTCATCTCGCTGTTGAACGGTTATGCCGGGCTATCCGCCGCCGCGATGGGATTCGTGCTGCAAAACAAGCTGCTGATCATCGCCGGCGCGCTCGATGGATCTTCAGGACTGATTCTTTCGGTGATCATGTCGAAGGCGATGAACCGGTCGTTCACCAACGTTCTGTTCGGAGCCTTCGGCCAGGTGCAGGCCGCGGCCGTCGGCGGGCAGGAAGCTAAACCCGTGCACAGCGCCACACCTGAGGAATCCGCAGCGATTCTGCTAGCCGCGAACAAAGTGGTGATCGTCCCTGGCTACGGCATGGCGGTGGCACAGGCGCAGCATAAAGTTCGCGAACTCTATGACATCCTCAGCAAGAAAGGGGTCGATGTTCGCTTCGCCATCCATCCCGTTGCAGGACGCATGCCGGGCCACATGAACGTGCTGCTGGCCGAGGCTGATATTCCCTACGATCGGCTCATCGAAATGGATGAAATCAATGGCGACTTCCCGCAAACTGATGTCGCCCTAGTCATCGGCGCCAATGATGTTACTAACCCTGCCGCACGAACCGACGCTTCCAGCCCGATCTATGGCATGCCTATCCTCGATGTCGATAAAGCTCACACCGTGATGGTAATCAAGCGCGGCATGAGCCCGGGTTTCGCCGGCATCGACAATCCGCTCTACTACCTTCCGAACACCCTGATGCTATTCGGCGATGCAAAGCAGTTCGTGGGAGCGATTGTGCGGGAGTTGAGCGGCGGACATTGAGTTGGATGCTTCGCTTCCTACGGTGACCCGCGAGCGGCGGTTCCATATTCTTGCGGGATCAGTTGTGAATGCTCGATATCGCCCTGCCTCCTCGTCTTTTTTATTACCTACGTAACCACGCGGTACCAGGTATCCGGTTACCCCGACGATTCATCGTCAATAATAGAGATTCAGCGTGGGTGTCGTGGCTAAGTGGTAGGACCAGCCTGTTTAATAACTTTCAAAGGAAGACAGCAGAAGTAGTATGTCTACTGGAGTGCGGAAAGCAGCCCACAAAGCGCAGGAGTCGCCCGAAGCTTTAGCGCGGCTAGACGTAAAAGTTCTGGCTATGGTGATGGCCCATGCCGCGCTTCCAGAAATCCTGGATACCTTGTGCACCAACATCGAAAAGCAACACAGCGGCCTATTGTGCTCGGTTCTCCTGCTGGATGCTGACGGCAAGACCCTGCGCCACGGTGCCGGCCCTTCTTTGCCAAAGGAATATACCCAGATTATTGATGGCATACAGATCGGCGCCTGCGTGGGCTCTTGCGGCACTGCTGCCTACCGCCGGCAGCCGGTCATCGTTTCCGATATTGCGACGGATCCTCTGTGGGCAGAGTACCGCCATCTGGCGCTTCCCCACGGACTGCGCGCCTGTTGGTCAACGCCGATCGCCTCGCAGCATGGGAACATACTTGGAACGTTTGCCGTCTATTATCGCGAACCGCGTACACCGGATGAAGAGCATCTGCACCTTATTGCTCACGCTACTCATCTGGCTGCGGTCGCCATCGAGTGGGATCGCGCCCAAGCTGAACTTAGGTCGGCGGAGAACCGCTACCGCACGCTGGTGGAGCGCCTGCCTGCGGTCACCTACGTGGCCGAACTCGGCGCCTGTGGCCGTTGGCACTATGTGAGCCCGCAGATCGAGTCCATGCTCGGGTTCTCACCCGAAGACTGGGTTTCCGATTCCGCGCAATGGATCGATCGCATCCATCCGGAAGACCGCGAAAAGGTACTTGCCGTCGAAGAACGCTTCCAAAAAAACCGTGACCTGTTTCAGGCGGAATACCGCATGTTTGCCCGCGACGGCAGAGTCGTGTGGTTTCGCGACGAGGCTGTCATGCTGCCTACGGCGGAGGACCAGCCCTGCCTGATGCAAGGAGTCATGTACGACATCACCGAGCGCAAGCGGCTGGAAGATCAGCTGCTTCATTCGCAAAAGATGGAAGCCGTTGGGCTGTTGGCGGGAGGCGTCGCCCACGACTTCAACAACCTGCTCATGCTCATTCAGGCGCACAACGAACGCCTGCGCGAGGCGCTTGCTCTGAACGCTCCCGCCGAAAAGGAATCCCAGGGTATCGAACACGCGGTGACGCGGGCAGCAAGCCTGACCGGCCGGTTGTTGGCCTTCAGCCGCAGGCAGGTACTGCAGCCCCAAGTCATGGACCTGAACGTGGTCCTGAGCGAAGTGGCCAAGATGCTAGACCGTCTGATCGAGAAGAACATTACCTTGCGAGTGGTGCCCGCTCCTCAGCTTTGGCCGGTCAAGGCGGATCCGGGTCAAGTGGAGCAATTAATCATGAACCTTGCCGTCAACGCCCGGGATGCAATGCCTGAGGGTGGGCAGTTGCTGATTGAGACCAGAAACGCGGAAATCAGAAGCGGACATCCTAGGCTTCGTGACGGGGTGCGCCCAGGCCGGTACGTGATGCTGACTGTCAGTGATACCGGCGTGGGAATGGATAGTGAAACCCAAGCTCACATGTTTGAGCCCTTTTTCACTACCAAAGAGCCTGGCAAAGGGACCGGGTTAGGGCTGCCCATTGTCTACGGAGTAGTCAAGCAGACGGGCGGCTGGACTCACGTCGATAGCAGGCCGGGGCAGGGTACGATATTCGAAATCTACCTTCCCTGGGCCGAAGAGACAGAGACCACGGCGCCGGCAGCAGTATCGGAAACGCAAAGTGATCTCGCCGCCGCTCCCCGGGGTACTGAGACCATTCTTCTTGTGGAAGACGAGAGCGGCATTCGAGAGTTGGCCAGTGAATTCCTTCGACGTCAGGGCTATAAAGTTTTGCACGGGATGGACGGTAACGAGGCTCTGCGCATCGCCGAGGGGCACGAAGATCTGATCCACCTCCTGGTCACCGACATGGCCATGCCCAACCTCGGGGGTAAAGAATTGGCGCACCGTCTGCGGACCGTGCGTCCGCAGATCAAGGTTCTGTTCATGTCTGGTTATCCGGACCATCCTGGTTTGGAGGGCGAGGACGTGGGCAGTCAGGCGACCCTGCTGCAAAAGCCCTTTTCCCTGGACACGCTGGCGCACAAGGTGCGGACCTTGCTCGACCAGAACTAATTCGCAGTCGCCGAGCCGCATGATATTCTAGTGATATCAGCTGCGTACCGTTTTGGCGGAAATTCCCCCGCAGTTTCAGAAGAACGCTTCCTGAAGAAGTTCCCAGTAGAAGCCCAGAAGAAGAGAAACTAGAAATCATGCTCTCAGTCAGCAATGTTTCCATGCGCTACGGCGCCAAAATTCTGTTTGATGAAGTCTCCACGGCGTTTACGCCGGGCAAGCGCTACGGCCTGACCGGGCCCAACGGCTCGGGCAAATCCACGTTCATGAAGCTGCTCAGCGGCGAACTGGAGCCGCAAAAAGGCACGGTGGTGCGTCCGCGCAAGGTCGGCGTTTTGAGCCAGGATCAGTTTGCCTTCGATGCTTTCACCGCGATCGATACGGTCATCATGGGCAACAAGCGCCTGTGGGCGGCCATGCAGGAGCGCGACGCGATTTACGCCAAGCCGACATGACCGACGAAGACGGCATGAAGCTGGGCGAACTCGAAGGCATTGTCGGCGAAGAAGACGGCTACACCGCGGAGAGCGATGCCGCAATCTTGCTGCAAGGTCTGGATATTCCCGAAGAAGCGCATTCCCGGAAGATGAGCGAACTGCAGGGCGGACAAAAAGTTCGCGTGCTGCTGGCGCAGGCGTTGTTCGGGCATCCGCAGGCGCTGCTGCTGGATGAACCTACGAACAATCTGGATTTGGATTCGATCCACTGGCTGCAGGGATTTCTGAATGCCTACGACGGCGTGGTCATTGCGATCTCGCACGACCGGCATTTTCTCAACAGCATTTGCACCCACATCGCCGACATCGACTACGAGACCATCATCACCTACACCGGATCGTACGACGAAATGGTGCTGGCGAAGACGCAGGTGCGCTCGCAGATCGAATCGCAAAACGCGCAGCGCGAGAAAAAGATTTCACAGTTGAATGAATTCATCGCGCGGTTCTCCGCAGGCACGCGATCAAGCCAGGTGCAATCGCGGCGCAAGGAAGTGGAGCGCTTGCAGGTAACGGAATTGGCGAGGTCGAATATTCAGCGGCCTTACATCAAGTTCGAGCAGAAGCGGCCATCAGGAAAACACATTCTTGAAATTGAGCACCTGGGCAAGACTTACGGCGACAAGCAGGTCATTCGCGACTTTACCGCGAGCATTACGCGCGGAGAGAGAATCGCATTGATGGGACGCAACGGAGCCGGGAAGACCACATTGGTGAACGCGCTGCTGGCGAATTCTCCGACGACGCCGGAAGCGGAGTTGCGCAAAACCAGCGGCTACGACGGTGCTTTTGTGGATGCAGGAAAAGTAACCTGGGGACACGAGGCGTCGATTGGATACTTTGCCCAGGATCATCGCAGCCTGATCGAAGGTGGCATGACGGTGCTGGAGTGGCTGCACCAGTGGAATCCTGCGGCTGTCAGCGAAGAAATTCGCGGACTGCTGGGGCAGATGCTGTTTGCTCGCGAGGAAGCGACGAAATCTACCAACGTTCTTTCCGGCGGCGAGGCCGCGCGCTTGCTCTTCTGCAAGTTGATGCTGCAGAAGCCGAACGTGCTGGTGCTCGATGAACCTACAAACCACCTCGATCTCGAAGCCATCAATGCCCTGAATATCTCCCTCCAGCGATATCAGGGAACGGTACTTCTCGTATCCCACGATCATGATTTGATCGATGAAGTCGCCACGCGCGTTTGGCATTTCGAAAGCGATCACAAGCTCACGGATTTCAAGGGAACGTACGAGGAGTATCAGGCAGCCGTGGCAGTGTAGGCGAAACCAGTTCCTCGCTGCGTTCAGAATGACAATATAAGAATAATAATGAGGCATGTGGGGACGGCCGCCTCGGCTGTCGGTCGAGCGAATCTCGATTGCACCATTTCCGTTGCATGTAAATCATCCAGGTTCTCCTCAGATTTCCACAAGGGTTTGCAGTTGCGTTTACATCGGCAAGTTGCGGATAATGGCGCGTAATGTCTTGCGCGCCGTAACGGCGCGAGAGGTTGCATAAAGTCGTGTACAGTCGAGCCGATTTACTTAGAATTCTTCACCTCACGCCGCGCCAGTTGGCAAACTGGGAGCGGGCGGGGCTGATCGTTGCCTCCACCACTTACTCTTTTTCCGATCTGCTGAAAGTCAAGAAAGTTCGCGACCTCTGCGCCATGAGGGTGCGTCCGGCGGTGATCCGGCAATCGCTCGAAGCCATGCAGAAGCAGGCTTCGGGGATGGGAAATCCTTTGCTCGATGCCGGAGCCTCCTCCACCAATAATCATCGCGTAGCTTTCCGCCATGAAGGCAGGCTGCTGGAGCCGATCGCGGGACAGTTCGTGATGGACTTCGCGACTCGGGAAAAAGTTGTAACCAGCACGCCCGATTCCGACGCCAGATTCCAGTCCGCAGGAAAACGACGCGGCAGCCTGGTTCGCCCGCGGCATCGCCTTTGAAGAGGATCCGGCGACCCAGACCGAAGCGCTGGCGGCTTACCAGAAAGTGCTCGAGTTTGAATCCGGCCACGCGGCCGCGCACATCAACCTGGGCACTCTTTACTACAACCGGCAGGATTTCTCTCTCGCGGAGAAGCATTATCGCGCCGCCCTGCAAGCCGATCCTCGCTACGCTTTGGCATATTTCGATCTGGGCAATGTTCTCGACGAGACCGGGCGCGTGCAGGAGGCGATTCAAACCTACAAGATGGCGATCCAACTCGCTCCCACCTACGCCGATGCGCACTACAATCTCGCGCTCGCTTACGAAAAAACCCGCGAACCGCGCAAGGCGTTAAAACACTGGCAGGCGTACATCAGGCTCGATACCACAGGGCCCTGGTCCGTCCACGCGCGCAATCAAATCCAGCGCATTCTGCAGGCGGACGCGCTTAAGTTGGTGCATTCGCGTCGCGGGTAGGGTAGTGTCCTAGCAATTTCGGACACTACCGCAGGTAGTGCATTCTCTCCTTCAGTCTTGAACAGTGCTAAAATTCAGGGTTTGCCATTCCTCCGTTTGAAGGTATTCTCATGCCCGAGACAACCCTGCAATCTGCCGTTCCCACGCCCCTAACCACCCTCACCGAAGACGAAATCCTTTTCCGCGACAACATTCGCCAGTTTGCCGACGAGCGGGTCCGTCCGCTGGTGAAGGAGATGGACGAGAAAGGCATCTTCGACAAAGATCTTATCCACGAATTCTTCCAGCTCGGGCTGATGGGGATCGAAATCCCGGAGCAATACGGTGGAGGCGGCGCTAAGTTCTTCGAAGCGATCCTGGCGGTCGAGGAATTGTCGCGCGTCGATGCGTCCGCCGGCGTGGTCGTGGACGTGCAAAACACGCTGGTCAACAATGCTCTTCTGCGATGGGGAACGCTGAACAGAAGAAGCGTTATCTGCCGAAGATGGCAGCCGAGACTCTGCGGCGCCTATGCGTTGAGCGAGGCCGGCTCCGGGTCCGACGCCTTTGCCCTGCAAACGCGCGCCGAACTCAAGGGCAGCGACTATGTCCTCAACGGCCGCAAGCTCTGGATCACCAATGCCAAAGAAGCGGGATTGTTCGTCCTGTTCGCCACGCATCGATCCCGCGGCGGGATACAAAGGCATCACGGCATTCTTAATAGAAAAGGATTTCCCGGGATTCAGCGTAGGAAAGAAGGAAGACAAGCTGGGCATTCGCGCCTCGTCCACCTGCGAACTGATTCTGGAAGACTGCCGCGTCCCTAAAGAAAACGTGCTGGGTGAGCCCGGCAAAGGCTACAAGATCGCGATCGAGACTCTGAACGAAGGCCGCATCGGCATCGGCGCGCAGATGATAGGCTTGGCGCGCGGGGCCTGGGAATTTGCCGCGAAGTACACGTTGGAGCGCAAGCAATTCGGCAAGGCCATTGCGGAGTTTCAGGGCATCCAGTTCCAGATTGCGCAGATGGCGACCGAGATCGAAGCCGCACGTCTCATGGTCTACAACGCGGCCCGCATGAAGGATGCAGGCGTGAACTTCGTAAAGGAAGCGGCGATGACCAAGCTGTTTGCCTCGCAAGTGGCCGAGCGCGTGACTTCGCTCGCCGTCGAAATCTACGGCGGTTATGGCTTCACCAAGGATTATCCGGTCGAGAAATACTGGCGCGATGCCAAGATCGGAAAGATCTACGAAGGCACTTCGAACATGCAGTTGGCAACCATCGCCAAACTGCTGCTGGGTGGGAAATAAGACTGGCTGCCTGGTTCGATCCGCTGAGGCCTTCTCCCCGAAAACCCGCATCTGACGGTCGTTTCAGAGGCTGCAACCCTCGATCCGCTAACGGTTACCCTGCTCATTATATGCATTGAATTGCACTTTGAATGCGCCACATCGGCCCGATAAATCAAACTAAGCCAAGTAAATTCAATGCTTTCCAGGCGCTCGCACCATTGGCTGACAAGCTGCATTGTCCACTGTGCCTGCCTCTTATGAGGCCGGGTCGGGGTGCCACTTGACTACTTTGTTCGGTTCCACAGCGGTGATGCCGGTCACAGTTCCGAACGCAGTTCCGAAAAAGAAACAAACGCTTCTGCCGCTACTCACCGTGGTGTTTATACTCTCCTACGGTCTGATGACCATGCTCATCGTAGAACAAGGATCGGTCATCCAGTCGCAGCGCAATCTCATCAAGATCTTAAGTCGCGACAGCTCCGAACTGTGGGGTATGAGAGGCAAGGCACTAACCGATCAGCAGGCAGCGCGGACAAAAACCCAGGGTCACGTGACCGCTCCGTCAGTTCAGACCCCGTCGACCCAGGGCCATCACCATCGACCCAGATCCCGTCAACCCAGATTCCATCAACCCAGGCAGCACCGCAGCAGCAGCCTCAAGGCCATCTAGGTAGAAGTGCGAAGCCCCAGCATCCTCCCGTGCCGGCTTCGGATTTGACAGATCAGCGTCGCGTCTTGCGCTCGATTTAGCGCCCGGGTAAGCCGTCAGCGTCAACGGACGCCGTTTTGGAAATTTGGCAACGATGAAGGTTTTGACCCTAGCCTTGATGTTTAGTTTGACGGTTGCCAAGCCCGCGCCGCCAGTCCGCCGCCCAACCGGGCACCTGGAGCAGCATTCCACCGGACGCTGGTACTTCGCCGCCAACGGCCACGCGGTTTATTGCTACGGACCGGTAATGACCCTTCCTCAGGCAAACGGGGATCTGCAAAAAGTCGCCACCTTCTGCCGCGACGGCAAAACCGTCGTGCCCTTGAAAGACTAGTCTCGCCTGCCTTCAAATCCCGCGCAATTTCCTTACCCCCTTGTCTTCGGAACGCCTTGTACACTGGGAAAGCATGCCTGAACTCCCTGAAGTTGAAACCATTGCCCGCGGACTGGACAAACGCGTCTCGGGCGACGTGATTGAATCGATATGGCTGGGCCAGAAGCCAGAGCCGCTGAAGTCTCCGGCGGTGGAAATCGCCGCCGCGCTCGAGCACAGCCGCATCTCGACCGTGCGGCGCATGGGAAAGCATATCGTCTTCGACCTCGAACACACGAGTGTGGGGCGGGCGCCCCTTCGGGAAGCTCAGGGCAGGCTCTCGCCCGCCAAACGCCGGCACCCTAGAACGCCGCCGACGTGAATCTAGAGTGCGGTCGCGCCAGGCTTCATCGGCGCCGCACGCACAGGCGGACGAGGGCATGCGCCCCACACAGAACCCAGCCCAGTGGATCGTCCACCTCGGCATGACCGGACGCCTGCAGGTCTGCGAGCCGCAGTCAGAAATTCTCAAGCACACGCACGCGATTCTGAAGCTCAAGTCGGGCAGGGAACTGCGCTTTGTCGATCCCCGCCGCTTCGGACGGTTGAGCGTTGCCCGCGCCGGCGGCTTCGAAGCGGGCGGCATTGAGCCGCTGGAAGCCGATCTCGACCGCTTCCTCGCCTTGTTTCGCGGCCGCAAAACTCCCATCAAGAGCGCGCTGCTGAACCAGAAACTGCTGCGCGGCGTGGGGAACATTTATGCCGATGAATCTTTGTTCCGCGCCGGACTTCGCCCCCGCCGCCGCGCCTCCACCATCACGCGTGACCAGTTGGCCAAACTGCTCGCTTCGGTGAAAGAGGTTCTTCGCGAAGCGATTGCCCTCGGCGGCTCGTCGATCTCAGACTATGTCGATGCCGACGGCGAAGAAGGCTTCTTCCAACTGCAACACCGTGTCTACGGCCGCGAGGGCGAGCCCTGCCTGGTCTGCAAGACTCCCATCAAGCGCATCGTAATTGCCGGCCGCAGCAGCCACTACTGTCCCAAGTGCCAGAAGTGAATGAATACGCCCCGCCGCGCTTCTGATAATCTTCTTACCCATGCCTGACTTCTCAATCGGAGTCGATCTCGGCGGCACCAACCTCCGCATTGCCGCCGTGAGCAGCGACGGCAAGCTCCTCGAGAAAGTTACGCTCGGCACCAAACTCGCTCTCGGCCGCGACCACGTCATCGGCGAAATGTGCGACGCCATTCAAAGTCTGTCGGGTAAGTACAAAGCGACCGGAAACTTCCTTGGCGCCGGCATCGGCTTGCCCGGCCTCATCGACCTGCAAGCTGGGATGATGAGGAAGGCCGCCAACCTCCCGGGCTGGGAAAACTATCCGGCGCGCGCGGAAATCGAGCGCCGCCTGGGGCTCCCAAAAAACGGCGCACGCGTCGTCCTCGAAAACGATGCGCGCGTGGCCGCTCTCGGCGAGCATTGGCTGGGCGCCGCGCGCGGAGTTGAGAATATGGCAGTCCTCACGCTTGGAACCGGCATCGGCGGCGGCATCGTGCTGGGCGGAAGAATCTGGCACGGCATGAACGGCATGGCCGGCGAATTTGGCCACGTGACCCTCGAGCCGGACGGCTATCTCTGCGGCTGCGGCAATCGCGGATGTTCCGAGCAGTATGCTTCGGCCAGCGCGCTTCTCCGCATGGCTCGCGAAGCCATCGCCTCAGGTCAGGCGCCTGCGCTGGCCCAGGCCGCGTCATCCGATCCTGAATTCGGCGCGAAGTCGATATACGACCTCGCGATTCACGGGGACGAGCCGGCCCGCCACATCTTCAGGAGTTTTGGTAGCTACCTGGGCTTACTGCTAGCCGACCTGGTCAACGTTTTAAATCTCGAGATGTACGTGATCGGCGGAGGCGCATCGAGCGCATGGGACGCTTTTGCCCCCAGCATGTTCGAAAAGCTGCGGCAGTGCTCGATCGTTTACGGAGCCACAGCACTCACTGATCCTTTGAAAAGTAGTTCTTCAGGAAAAAAAGGGAGTCCATCGGCGGAGAGCCAAAGCGCCTTCGAACGGCAAACCGTCATCACGCGTGCCGTGCTCGGAAGCGACGCGGGACTCTACGGCGCTGCGCGGGTGTCCATGCTGTCTGGGTAGACTCATCGCTTGAAGTGGCGCACCCTTCAACGAGCTACGTGCCCGTCTTGCGAGCTACGCGATCGCCGGCGCACTGCCTGCAGGAAAACCTGGTTCTGTTCCGGCGTCCCAATCGTCACGCGAATACAATTCGGATCTCCCCAATGTCCCAGGGGACGCACCGCCACGCCTTCATCCTGCAGGTAATTGGCAAAAGCCGCGGCGTCTTCTCCCAGATCGCAGAACACAAAATTCGCCGCGGTCGGAACCACACGATATCCGAGCGCCGACAGTTCCTGGCTGAGCACATGCGACTGCGAGGCATTGTTCTGCACCACGCGTTGAACGTGGTGCTCATCGTCGAGAGCAGCCATCGCCGCTACTTGCGCCACCGACGACACGGAGAACGTGTTACGCATGCGCGCGCAATACCCCAGCAATTCTGCGGGGCCCAGGCCGTAGCCCACCCGCAGTCCGGCGAGTCCATGAGCTTTCGAAAAAGTCCTCAGCACTACCACGCCCGCTCCCCGGCGAACATAATCCAGCGAGTTCGAATACTTAATCTTCCGCAGCGCCGCAAAATGCTGGGCGAATTCGTAATAGGCCTCGTCCAGAACCGGCACCACATGGCCCGGAACCCGCTCCAGAAAGCGTTCCACCGCATCGGCTTCCAGCATCGTGCCTGTGGGATTGTTGGGATTCGCCAGAAACACGATGCGCGTGTTTGCGTCGATCGCGGCCAGAATTGCGTCCAGATCGAAACTGTCGTCGCGCATGGGCACTTCGACAAGATGCGCACCCGCCGCTCGCACTGCCACCGAATACACAATAAATGAGCGCTCACTGGTCACCGCATTGAGCCCATGCGCGAGCAGGGTCTGGGAGAGCAGGCTCAACAATCCGGTTGAACCCGCGGTCACCAGCACCTGCTCCAGCGGCAGCCCGTGATGAGTAGCCAGTTTCTGGCGCAGCGGGCTGCAATCATCGTCAGGGTACGAGTTCGCCGTGGCTAGAGCGCTCCTCATGGCATCGACTGCCCGCGCGGAGGGCCCAAAGGGATTTTCGTTGGAATCCAGCTTGATAAGCTGTGACCGGCGCTGCAGCGCCGCCGGGGTCGTGCCAGGACGGTTCATCCTGCCCAGGTTACGGGCCGGTTGGGAAACCACATCGAAAAAACGGCTCATACTTTGCCGCTCATCATGCCACGGAATGCTTCGTGGCCGCTATCGGTTTGTTGCAGGCGGTGCGCAGGCGATCGACTTCCTGCGAAGTCAGGGCGCGGAATTGCCCGGGTGGAACATCGAGAGTGAGCGGCCCGTAACGGACGCGCTTGATCTTTTCCACATGGTGTCCCACCTTCTCAAACATGCGCCGGATCTCCCGGTTGCGGCCTTCGATCAGAGTCACTTCATACCACGGATTGGTGGCTTCTTTAACCAGGCGGATGCCTGCCGGCGCGGTCCGCACCCGCCGGCCATCTTCGGTGGCAATCGAAACGCCAGCGCGCAATTTCTCCAGTGCTTCGTTGCTCGGAGTTCCGGCAATCTTCACTACGTAGGTCTTGGATACCTGCGACGCCGCTTTCATCAACTTGTTTGCGAGAGCGCCGTCATTGGTCAAAAGCAGGAGGCCCTCGCTGGCGTAATCCAGCCGTCCTACGGGATAAACGCGCTTTTTCACGCCCCGAATCAGTTGCATCACCGTCGGCCGGTTTTCCGGATCGCTCACCGTAGTGACGTAGCCCTTGGGTTTGTTCAGTAAAAGGTAGACGTGCATTTGCGCGCCCTGCAGCAGCTTGCCATCCACGCGGATGTGATCGGTGTCCGGGTCGGCCTTGCTACCAAGTTCCGTCACCACGGTCCCATTTACCTTCACGTGGCCGGCACTGATCAATTCCTCGGCTTTGCGACGGGAAGCTATTCCAGCGGCGGCAATAATTTTTTGCAGGCGTTCAGCAGGCATGGGTGAGGAACTATTCCTTCTGGGCAGAGGACTCAGCGATCTCTTCCGCCTGAAGAGACTCCGCCTCGCGGGCTTCCACGGTGTCTTCGGCGGGAATCAACTCTGCCTGAAACGATTCCGCCACCAGTTTCTCGAACTCTTCCATGCTGGGCAGTTCGTTCACGTCTTTCAATCCAAAGCGCATCAGGAATTCTTTGGTGGTCTTATAGAGAATGGGACGCCCGATCACCTGCTTGCGACCCGCGGTCGTAATCAGCTTTCGATCGAGCAGAGTCGCAATCACGCCGCCCGAATCCACGCCGCGAATCTCGCTGATCTCCGGCACAGTGGCAGGCTGCTTGTAAGCAATTACCGCCAGCGTTTCCAGCGCCGGCAGCGACAGCCGCACCGGCGGTTTCAGGCTCTTAGCGAAGCTTCGCACCATTTCGTGCTGCTCAGGCTTGGTCGACATGCGATACCCGCCCGCCACTTGCCGAACCTCGATACCATGATTCGGGCCGCCGTAATCGGCAATCAATTCTTCCATCGCAGCCCGGACCCGCGACTTCACCTCAGCCTCGTCCGCCGCTCCTTCGGCAATCGCCGACTCCTTGACGAGCTGGACCATTTGCTCAGTAGTGATCGGCGTCTCCGCCGCATAAATAATCGCTTCGAGTTGAGCTTTAAGACTCATAAATGGCCAATGGTCAGTGCTCGGGGTCAGTAAATCCAGTGGCTTGACTGGCCACTGATCACTGGACACTGACCACTGTTCTTCTACCGCCAATCATCGCGCACAGCAGCCTGCTCTGTCATGATCTCATCGAAATGCGTATGCTTGCGCACAGCAATCTCGCCGAACATCTGATCCTGCCGTACCTGAATCGCCTGCAGCCGCACCATCTCGAGCAATGCCAGAAACATGCACACCAGCGCCTGCCGCGAGGGCACGCGCATCAGCAAGCTGCTTCAGTCGTATCGGCCGCGATTCCAGCGCCAGCCGCCGTCGCAGATAGTCAATCATCTGGCCCACCGTAACTGTTTCTTCGTCAACATTAATTACCGGCCGCGTGCGCACGCGTTCCAGAATTTGCTGGAAGGTCTTGACCAGATCGATCACGTCCGCGGCCATCTCCGGCTCGGTACCTTCGGCCTCCATGAATTCTTTCAGCGACGGATTGCTCAGCACCGCATCCTCGATCTTGCTGCTTCTGCAGAAGCATCTGCGCCGCCGACTTGAACTTCTCATGCTCCAGCAGCCGGTTCACCAGCTCGGTGCGCGGATCTTCCAACTCTTCGGCCTTCGCCGACGGATCGCGCGGCAGGAGCATTTTCGACTTGATGTGAATCAGCACCGCGGCCATGTAAATAAAGTCAGCCGCCACATTCACATCCAGCTCGCGAATTTTCTCCACGTAAGCCAGATATTGCGCGGTAATGCGGGCAATGGGAATGTCGTAGATGTCGATGTCCTGCTTGCGAATCAGATCGAGCAGCAAATCCAGCGGCCCTTCGTAGACGTCGCTGACCGAAACCGCAAAAGGAGAATCGCTCTCTTCTTTCTTGGCGGAGTGCGGATCACCAGCAAGCCTCGGGGAGACCAGTTCCGGCGCATTTCCTTCGGAAGCAATGATCCCGTGGTCCATCCTAGTTTGCATCTTTCCCGCTTTCCATCTTCCTACTTCGCATCATCCACCGCAGGCGGCTCATACGCAAGGGACATTCCCATGGCGTCGCGCACACCGTCCATGGTTTCAGCGGCAACCTCTCGCGCCCGGCCGCTGCCTGCCTCCAGAATATCCCAAGCCAGCCGTGGATTCTCCTCAAATTTCTTGCGCCGCTCCTGCATTGGATTCAGCAGCTGTACCAGCGCATCGGCTGCCCAGCTCTTGCACTCGATACACCCAATTCCCGCCGACCGACAGCCAACGTTCACTTTGTCCATAGTGACGCGGTCGCTGAAAATCTTGTGCAGATCGCCCACCGGGCACACATCGGGATTTCCCGGGTCAGAGCGCCGCACGCGCGCCGGATCGGTCACCATCGTCTTCAGCTTCTGCCGCACCACAGGCTCGGGGTCGGCCAGCAGAATAGTGTTGCCATACGACTTCGACATCTTGCGCCCGTCAGTGCCTGGCAACTTCGGCGCAGGTGTGAGCAAGGACTGCGGCTCGGGGAAAACATCTCCGCGCTGTCCGTAAAATCCGTTGAATCGCCGCGCAATCTCCCGCGTTAGTTCAACATGTGCGACCTGATCTTCACCCACTGGAACTACATCCGCCTTGTACATCAAAATATCCGCCGCCTGCAGCACGGGATAGCCCAGAAATCCATAAGTTCCCAGGTCTTTGTCGCGGATGTTCTCCCGCTGTTCCTTGTAAGTCGGAACCCGCTCCAGCCAGCCCAGCGGCGTAATCATGGAGAGCAGCAGATGCAACTCAGCGTGGGCCGGAACATGCGACTGAATGAACAGCACGGATTTCTCCGGATCAAGCCCCGCCGCCAGCCAGTCGAGAGCGACCTCCAGCGAATTCTCTTTCACGCGAGAAGTATCGGCGTAGTCGGTCGTCAGTGCGTGCCAGTCAACCACGCAGAAGAAGCATTGATACTGATCCTGCATGCGCACCCAGTTCTCGAGCGCGCCCACATAATTTCCCAGGTGCAGTTTTCCGGTCGGGCGCATGCCGCTGAGCACGCGCTTCCGCAAGTTGGTCGAAGCTGTCATCAGTTTTTCAATGAGTCGCAGAAACAGAAATTAAAGAGGCACAACGGCGTCCCAACGCCAATATTCACGGCCAGCAGCATCATGCGAGGGTACGTCGATACTATCACGCAGACTGCGGACTAAAACAGTAGCGCCGCCGTCCCTTCGGCTTCGCTCAGGGCAGGCTCCGGCGGGTGTTCGGGGGCGTCCTCGCCTGCCGCTTCTAGATCGCAACAACAGTTGCCTTTCCTGGGATCCTAGCCCCATGCTTTATAATTCGCCCTCCACTCAAACGAAGTCGGCATGTCGAATCTAGCCCGCAAACTCCGCCTCACCGACTACTTCACCCTGGCGTGGGGCTCCATGGTCGGAGTCGGGTGGCTCGTGGTCATGGACGACTGGCTTTTGCGGGGCGGCTCTCTGGGCGCCGTGCTGGGCTTCGCCATCGGCGGCGCGTTGCTGTTCCCCATCGGATGGGTTTATGGCCGGCTCGTGGCCGCTATGCCCGACGCTGCGGGCGAAATCGCTTACACTGCGGCCGCTTTTTCCCGGCCCATCAGCTTCTCCACCGGATGGATGATGATGCTAGCCTACTTCATCGTCTGCCCCTGGGAAGCCGTGGCAGTCGGTCGCATCGCTGGCTCCATCATCCCGTCGCTCGATTCAATCGAGCTCTACCGCATCGCCGGACGCCCGGTCTATCTCCCACACCTGATCATCGGTCTCGGCCTCACGGCTCTACTCACTACGCTGAATTACCGCGGCGTCCGCCTCAGCGCAAACTTCCAGAACTGGACATCCTTCGGTACCCTCGCCCTGTTCATCGTCTTTGTCTCGCTCGGCGCAAGCCAGGGTTCGCTGCACCACCTGCCTCCACTCTTCACCCACACTCCGCTGGTTTCGTTCTTGCTGGTGTTGCAGATCGTTCCGTACTTCATGACCGGATTCGAATCCGTGAGCAAGGCTGCCGAGGAATCCACACCCGAATTTCGCAGCCAGGGATTTCTGAAAGCCATCTGGATGGCCATCTTTGTCGGCATTATTTTCTACACAGTCATCATCGCCGCCGTAGCATTCGTTGCTCCATGGCACGAATTGACCTACGACAAGTTCATGACTGCGGTGGCTTTCCAGCGCGCGGTGGGCTCGCGCTGGATAGTAAACGTAATCCTCGCTGCGGCGCTGCTGTCACTGTTCAAGTGCTTCAATGGAAATTTCGTAGCCGCCAGCCGCCTGCTCTTTGCTCTGGGACGCCGCGGCCTCGTCAACCCTCGAGTCGGCCTCATCCATCCCGAACATCAGACGCCGTCAATGGCAGTTCGCTGCATCGGACTGGTCACCGCCGCATGTATGCTTCTAGGCGATGCGATTCTGGTGCCGATCACCGAGGTCGGTTCGGTCGCCTGCGCTATCGGATGGGCCGCCACCTGTGCCGCCTATCTTTCCATGGGGCACTCAGGAAAACTGCCCGGTCACTCGATTCTGTCGGTAGTGGAATGGTCGGTCGCTGGCTTTGGATTGCTCGTGGCGATCGCGATGATGCTGATGAAGATCGTCCCAGCAATCCCCGGCCATTTCAGCGGATACGAATGGCTGGCTCTCGCAATCTGGATCGCTCTGGGCGCGCTTGCGCGCCGTCGCAAACCGGTTTCTTGAGCGGCGACGGGCGTGATTTTGGGTGGAACAGCGCTTCAGCGCTGCGGCAAGAATCGCTTCTTCATGGCCGGCCTTAGCGCTGAGATAACGATACAAGAAGGAAAATCGAATGAAGCATCACAAACTGAATCTCTTATTCTCGGTCGCACTGCTCTTCGCGGTAACCCGCCCATTGCCGGCCCAATCGCCAACCGCCTTCGACCTCGTCATTATCAACGGCCACATCATCGACGGCACCGGCTCGCCGTGGTATTCCGGCGATGTCGGAATCCGCGACGGAAAAGTCGCCGCCATCGGCAACCTGACTGCCGCGCCCCGCAAGCGCACCATTGATGCCGCCGGCAAAGTCGTCGCGCCCGGTTTCATCGACATGCTCGGACAGTCCGAACTCTCCATCCTGGTCGAACCGCGCTTGCCTTCGAAGATTTATCAGGGCATCACAACGGAAATCACCGGCGAAGGTGGTTCCATCGCCCCGCTCAACGACACCATCATTCAAATCGATCGCCCCGGATACGAGCACTACAAGATCACTCCTGACTGGCGAACCTTCCGCCAATATTTCGCGCGCCTCGAAAAGCAGGGCATGGGCATCAATCTAGCCAGTTACGTAGGAGCGACGCAGGTCCGCCGCATGGTGCTCGGCGACGACGATAAGCAGCCGACCCCCGAGCAACTCGAGCAAATAAAAATGCTCGTGCGTGAAGCCATGAAAGACGGCACGATAGGCGTGTCTACGGCGCTCGAATACGCCCCCGCACCCTATGCCAAGACGGAGGAATTGATTGCTCTCGCCGCGGAGGGCGGCAAGTTCGGCGGCATCTATTCCACGCACATGCGCGATGAAAGCAACTCCGTGCTCGAAGCCATCGACGAAGCCCTGCGCATCGGCCGCGAAGCTCACGTACCCGTGGAGATCTGGCACATCAAGGTCGCCGGGAAAAACAACTGGGGACGAATGCCCGAAGTCGTAGCCAAAATAAACGCAGCGCGTGCCAACGGTGCCGACGTGACTGCCGACACTTACGCCTACACCGCCTGGTTCAACTCGTTCTCGGCCTTCGTTCCCCCGTGGGCGCACGATGGCGGCGACGCGAAAATGGTCGAGCGCCTGAAAGATCCCGCAACTCGCGAACGCATCCGCAAAGATATGCTCACGCCCTCAAGAGATTGGGATAACGAATGGCAGGAAATTCCTGGCCCTGAAGCCGTCATGATCGGCGTCACACAAAATCCCAAACTTCTTTCCCTGCAAGGCAAGCGCCTATCCGAGATCGCGAAACTCTGGAACAAAGACCCAATGGATGCCCTGTTCGAATTCCTGATCGAAGATCCCGATTCTGAAGTCGCCGTCTTCGGCATGTCACAACCCGATGTCACGCTCGCGCTGCAGCAGCCTTGGGTCGCGATCGACAACGATTCTTCCGGAACCTCGCCCGAGGGGATTCTCGGCCAGGAGCATCCTCATCCCCGCGCCTATGGAACTTTCCCGCGCATTCTCCGCAAGTATGTGCGCGAAGATAAAGCGTTGACACTTGAAGACGCGATCCGCAAGATGTCTGCGTTGCCGGCCCAGCGCGTGCGCCTTACCGATCGCGGTGTTCTCAAGGCCAACATGTGGGCCGACGTGGTCATCTTCGATCCCGCAACCGTGCGCGATCTAGCCACGTTCGATAATCCGAATCAGCTTTCCCAGGGGATGGACTACGTGCTGGTGAACGGCGTGCCCGTGATCGATCAGGGAGAAATGACAGGAGCCTTGCCGGGAAAAGTTCTGCGCGGAGCGGGATACGTACCGTAACGGCAACATCGCAGACAGGTAAAGAAGGCTTGGGAAGTGCACGACTTCATAGTCGTGCCATCAGCTCTGAAAAATAATTTGAGCTTAAGCCCCTAAGGGAAGGCCTACGGCTTCAGCCGCGCCTGCGTCTCCGGAGTAGTAAGCACCACGCGCGGTTCCGCCAAGGTACCCGTGATGCTATAAACCTGTGAACCCAAACGCTCTGGTTTCACATCTGTACTACGCGTCAGTTTGAAGTCCAGCACCCGCCCAAGCGACGCGGAGCCGCTGATCTCGTAAGCCCCGGTGGAAGAAACCAGCTCGCCCTTCTGAATCTCGATCTTCCCACCCTGCAGCCGCATCAGCCCCTGCCAGCGCCCTACCCGTAGCGGCCCCTCATCACTCGCGAGAGAAATGTGACGCAGAACGCCCTCCTTCAGGTCGAACTGCAGCTCACCCTCGGCCGATTTCCAAAACGCAGTCGAATCGGTACCCGATGCCGAAAGCTGATAAGTCCCCCCAGCTGTTCCCGAAATCCACGGATCGCGCATCGCTTCGGCGATCTGCCCGAGGGAAATCCCAGTCAGAGTTCCGTTCCCGGTGTATGTGGGAGAGCCCGCGGCGAAGTCCGCCTCCCAATCACCGCGATGCTTTCCCCCCAGCACATCCCCGCGCAGCTCTGAAATCTTCAGTTTCCCACGGTCCAGGTCAATCGCCGCCGAAACCCGCTCCCCAACCAGGTTATGAATCCGGAAAAGGCCGACGCTTATTTTCCCCGATGCCCGCAGATTTTGCAGAAACCGGGGAGCCGTCGGTTCCTCAGACCTCAGCATCTGATACCACCGGCGCTGGTTGGGTTGCGAACCCAGCCACTTCGAGAGTTCGGTAAGCGCAACCTCTTCAGTGTTCAAGTTGAACCGCACCACGCAGCTCCCAGGAATTCCACAACCGCGGGGCAAGGTCACCGAGCCCGCCCAGTCCGCATCTCCAGCACGCGCCCTCAATTTCTCCACCCGCACTTCATCGGACAGAAGCTGTAATTCCGCTGAGGAGATTTCAACCGGCCCGTTCACTCCTCGCAATGTGGCGCGCACGTCATTCAGTTGCACCGTCCCGTTCACTCGCGGCAAAGAAAAGCCGGAGGAACTCCCAGAAACGTTCCCCGCCCACGAGCCGGCGATCTGTAACTTCATCGCAGCCTGGCCTTCGACGTTCGCCTTCACCGCGGGCAGTCCGAGCAGACTGGCCAACCGCAAGCTGTGTGAGACTTCTCCGTCTCCGCGAATCACCATGCCATATCCCGATCGCGCCACCCACCCACGCGCCTGCGCCGGCACAGGCCGTCCCAGAGCGACGGGGAACGGGCCGAACTCGACGTGCAACTCATCCGGAGCAGGCAAAACTTCAGCCTCCAATGGGTGAACGGACTTACCCTTCGATGGCGCGCCAGGGCTCACACGCTGCGAGCTCAACACAAACGGCACACTCGCTGGAGCAAATTCCACGTTAGTGGTCGCCGACTGCAGGCGAAGGTTGGTAATCTCGCCCCGGCCCTGAAACTCCGGTCCCGCGGCCGATGCTCCTTCTTCCTTCACCGTAAAATTGCCTTGCAAACTTCCCGCGGACATCAGATCCACCGGCAGGTTTTTCTTGGCCCGTCGAGCCAGTTGCGCCACCGCAGCTACGGGGACGCTTTCCAGGTTCAAGGCGAGATCGACCCGGTGCACTCCCGGAAGCCCGGCATCGCCGTGCAGCGTGATCATGCCATTGCCCACCGGCGCAATGCAGAAGACCTCGTGCATCATCGCTTCCACCGAGCTGTACCGGCCATTGCAGTGCGCGTCCAGGAGCAGCCTTTCGCTGCTCGAGATGTCGTAGCGATGGAAGTCGTCGACTGACGTATCAACGTCTACCTGCATAGCCGCCGGGATGCCGCTTAACGTAGCCTCCAACCGGACTTCTCCTCGCCAGCCCTTATCATTTCCCGATACCAGTTTGGTCAGTTGGCCCAACTGCGCGCCATTCCACTCCGCGCTGAACTGCAACGGCGTTTCGCGCAGGCTCCCGGCGCGCCGCCATGTGCCGTTCATCCGCAGCAGGCCGGTGTCACTCAAACTCATATCCGTGCGCAGCGGCTCTGCTTTTAGCCGCGCTCCCCATGTGTTCTCCGACTCCTGCCACAACGCAAAGTCCGCGTTCAGAAGCGCATAAGGCTTTTTCTCCTGTCCTGCCTTGAAATTAATGCGGCCAGAACTGGCCTCGATGTAGGGGAACCCGGGCCGCGCTTCCGACTTCGATTTCGCAGTCGGCGCCAGCGGTGTGCGTTCTGTGTGCTCCAGCAGCCCTTCCCAGTTCCAGCGCCCGTCTGCTCGGCGCACCAGATTCAGGCTAGGATCCGTCAGCTCCAAACGGGAGACATCCAGCCTTCCCCGCAGAAGCGAAGTCAGTCGCACCACGGCGGTAACCTCCGGAGCCCGCAGCATAGGCTCGGCGCCGAACGCTGGATCTTCGTAGATGACCAGGTTCTCGAGATCGAACCCGGGCTGCGGCAGGAATCGAAGGTGGACCGCACCAATCTCCACCGGACGCGCCACCGCTTGGCTAATCGAGTTTGCAATGCGTGCCTTCAGGCGCGAAACGCCCGGACGCACCAGAAACAGACCCAGCAGAATCACCACTGCCGCAATCGCCACCCGCCGCTTGGAAAGAAAAAGCTTCACCGCACCACTTTCAGCGTTCGCCCCCACCGCGTTTCATCGAAGAAGTGCAACACCACATGCGCCAGAAATCCAACCCGGTCCGCCATCCCAGTCTTCTGGTATTGATCGCCCGGTGTGTCGAACGACCAGTAAATAAACATTGGACGCCCGATCACATTCTCCTGCGGAATGAAGCCCCAGTAGCGGCTGTCCAGGCTCACGCCCCGGTGGTCGCCCATCGCGAAATAATGTCCGGGAGGTACCACCAGATCGCCTCCCTCCACATGCGACGGCAACTCCGCTTCCCATCTCGGCGAAATGTTCGGGTCCGACGGTGCCACAGCAGGGAAATCGTTGCGGTAGAAATCGCTGGGATTATCCTGATCGGTATCCAGGTAAGGTTCCTGCAACGCCTCTCCGTTGCGGTAAACCACTCGATCGCGTAAGTGAATGCGGTCGCCCGGTATGCCCATAATCCGTTTCACCACGTAGGTCCCAGCATAAGCTGCGTCCGGGTGCAGAAACACCACGATATCGCCGCGCCGCACATGACGATAGGGAAGCAGCGGGCCAGCCCACGAAGTCTTCGGAGCAAACACGATCCGGTTCACAAATACATGGTCGCCGATCAGCAGCGTGTTCTCCATTGAACTCGAGGGGATCTCGAACGCCTGCACCACAAATGTGATGATGAACAATCCCGTCACCAGCACCGCCGCCAGTGAGGCCAGAAACTCCACGGGAGTTTCTCGCGGTTTCTCTTCGATCTCGTTCTTCTCGTTGTTGTCTTTCTTAGCCAATGTGATCAATCCATCCCTCTTGTGGAAGAGCGGCGCTGCTACTCTGCCGGACGCTCAATGCACCAGTCGTAGCGTGCGGTTCCAGCGCGTGATCTGAAAGATGTGCGTCACGACGTACGCAAAGTGGTACAGTCTATCACCCACCGAAGATGGCGCCGTCGGGTCGCCCTCTGCCCGCACTGACCAGTAAATCACCAGCGGCCGCCCAATAATATTCGCCTGCGGCACAAATCCCCAGTACCGGCTGTCAGAACTATTGTCTCGATTGTCTCCCATCACAAAATAATGCCCTTCGGGAACAATGAGCTGGCCATCCTCGACCAGTTTGCGCAACTGCAGCCACCATTCTGGCGTCGGGCCTGACATCACATCCAACCGAGGGAAATTATCCCGGAACACGTCATCCGCCAGGCGGCTGAAACGCGCATAAGGCTCCTTCAACGGCACGCCATTTACCAGCACCTGCTTGTTGACCAGACGTATCCGGTCACCAGGAACGCCAATCACTCGCTTGACAAAATGCTGAGCCGGGTCCACCGGATAGTGAAACACCACAATGTCACCGCGCTGCACCCGATGGTAAGGCATGAAATAGTCTGCCGGGCCGCCTCCGCCGTAACAGAGCTTGTTCACCAGCAGGTAATCGCCCACCAGCAGCGTGTTCTCCATGGATGGAGATGGAATCTGAAACGCCTGCACGATGAATGTGATCACAAACACCGCAATCACCACCGTTCCCAGGAGCGATTGAATGGAGGCGGTCACGTCCGCTCCGGCCACCCACGGCGTTCTCCGTTCGTCAGTCAAACGACGGCGCGAAACCTGACCGCCGGAGACCTGATCGCCCACAGAAGGACCGACCTGAGAATGATCGCCCACGGAATGATCTTCTTGAGGATGATGTTCCAGAGAATGATCTTCCTCGGGATGATCTTCCTGAGAATGGCCGATTGTGGTTTGTTCGTCTCGGAAATTCATATCTACTTCTTGACTGATCGAATTCTTAACTGATCGAACCCCTCTATTTCTCCGCGGACCGCGACCCCCGCGCCGGCCGCGCTCCCGCCGATTGCGGCCGCGACGCCAGATAAGCCAGCAACTGCCGCGCCGCATCCTGCTCTGCTGTCTTCTTCGTGGTGCCTTGCGCGCGTCCCACAAATTCCGCCCGGCCTTCGCCGTTCTTAGTATTCAGACGGACTTCCACGGTAAACGTCTTGCTGTGTTCCGGTCCGGCTTCCTGCACCAGCACATACGACGGCTGTGCCATTCCCAGTCCCTGCAGGGTCTCCTGCAAAGCTGATTTGAAGTCGTTCATGGGCAGCGTGCCGCCTTCACGCTCCATCCGCTCCAGTTCCGGCGCCAGAATCTCCCGCAGGATGAATTCACGTGCCGGTTCCATCCCGCCATCCAGGTAGATCGCCGCCAGGACCGCCTCCAGCGCGTCCACCAACAGCGCGGTCTTGCTGCGCCCGCCGCTCTTCTCCTCGCCTCGGCCCAAGCGCAAATAGTGGCCTAACTCCAGTCGCTGCGCCACCCGGATCAGGTGCCGCTCGCTCACCACATGAGCGCGCAATTTTGAGAGTTCCCCCTCGCGAAACTGCGGAAAACGGTGGAACAATTCCTCGCTCGTCACAAGCGCCAGAATCGCGTCTCCTAAAAATTCCAGCTGTTCGTTGTCGTTGACCTTATACTTGCTCTCCCCAGCCTGCTGCGACTCCTGTTCCCGGGCCTGTGAACTGTGGGTGAGGGCCTGCTCGATCACCGCCCGGCGGTGGAAGTGGTAGCCTAACGCTGTTTCCAGCGCGGTGATTTCCCGTTCCTTCATGATTGCATCGCCGGGACGTAATCCAATTCAATTGAGGAGGGCGGTTTTTGCTCTCCGAAAGATCTGGGCGAGCCGCGCGCTGCGTCGCGTTTTTCGACGCCATAATTGCGCGTTTGGCTCGCATCATTATTCAATTCTTCGGAGGGGTGGGCGCCGGACTGCTGCCGCCGCCAGTCAATTGCGTCAGGCGGTCCTTCTCATCCCGTGCAGCCTTGCCCGCAGCTGTGCCCTCCTTGGTCAGTCCCACCGCTTGGTTGGCATATTTCATGGCCTCGGGATACTTACCCTGCATATCCAACGCCACCGAAAGTCGGAACACCGCGATCGGATCGACCTCCTGCGGGTAGGCGTCAATTGATTTCCTCAGATTTCCTTCCGCGTCGGCCCATGCCTTCGCGGTGAAATCAAGCGTCCCCAGAATCTCGTAAGCTTCGGAACGCACGTATCCCTTGAATACGTCGACTTTCTCCGGGGTGAGGCCAGCGGGAAGGTCGGTGTCTACAGTGGCCAGCGCCCGCTGTGCATCCTTTCTCGCTTCCGCCAAGCGTTGATCTTTATCCAGGTCTGTGTCGCGAGTACGCTCAGCCAGTACTTGAGCGACTCCCAGCAGCGCTTGCGGATCGTCCGGATCTAAAGTCAAAAGCTTCTGTGACGTCGCCAGCATTTTGTCCGCGTCATTGGCCCGTTGGTACGAGGCCACCACAGCCCTATAAAGCAGAGCCCGCAACTCGCTGTCCGGAAATTTCGCCGCGAAATCGTCCGCCGCTTTCTCTTGAGCCGCTGGGTCGGTCAACGCCGCCGCCGCCTTATAAGCCGCAAACTCGTCTTGCGTCTTCGCCTGCGGCGGACGCTTCCCCGCCGGAGCTGCCGCTTGTCCGCTCGTTTGTCCCGCCGCCTGTCCGGCCGGCGCGTTCTGCGCCGCAGGCTTATCATTGCCCTGCGCAAAGCCGTTCTGCGCGACACCCCAGACCGCTATTCCCAGCACCGCGATAATGATCGCCGCTTGCTTCATGCTTTCTCCTTGGCTCACGCCGCCTGATTCAACGTACCTCTTGCAACTTCCGCAACTGCCATCACCGGTCGCATTGTAACTGCATTGTAAGGCTCTTTGGGTTTACCCTGTGTTCCTCTGCGTCCTGTGCGGTAAAGTTCTTCGTCCGTAGCGCCGCGCACCCAGATCTCCCGCGCGCTTCGCTACCTTACAGACTGCCCGTTCGGTTGCGGCTTCGCCGGAGGCTCATACGCCTGCTGCAATCCTCGTTCCGCCGCCGCCTTGATCTCCGGCAATCCTGCCCCCGAGTTCAACGCCGCCCGGTACTCCTGCAACGCGGCCTCGCGGTCTTCTTTCATGTCTAAAATCCGTCCCAGGTACACATGCGACCATCCCACCACCTTCGGATCCTGTGTGGCGGCAATCGCCTTCTGGAAATTATCCTGCGCGCCGTCCCGGTTCTTGTTGGCCACGGCCACTTCCGCCAGAATAAACAGCGCCCGGCCCTGATCGCCGATCTTCTTGTCCAGCGCCTGCTGCGCCAGATCCTGCGCCCCTTTGGGGTCGCCGGCCGCCAGCCGTTTTTCCGCCGTGATCAGCATCCGCCGCTCTTCCGGACGCGACAACTGCACCAGTTCCGGCGAGGTTGCGCTTGCAAACTGCACTTCCGCCGCTGCTCTCTGTTCTTTTCGCAGGTCCACATTCACCAGAAAGTCGCCGTACGCTCCTCGAATTCCCGTGGGATCTTTTTCAAATCCCACCACCGCGTCGTAAAAATACTTCGTCAGGATGTATCCCTGCTTCACTGCATCATCTACCGCCTGGGCCCGCATCGCCTCCTGCGCCGCCTGCTTCGTCCCCGTCGTGCGGATCTCGATGGCTCGCACCAGGCACTCCGTCACCAGCAGCGAGATGTCGGTCTTGAAGCTTTCTTCCAGCGGTGCGCGCTTCACCGACTGCAGCAGCGGTTCCAGCCGCTTGATCGAGCTGAAGTGCTTCTCTGCCAGCGGATCCAGCTCGTAATGCAGAAACGTGTGCCGGATCTGTTCCATCTTCAGGGCCGACTTCGAAGCCTCGCCCGACGGCACGTTCGGCGCCGGGAATACGACCACGTAATAATCCGTCCCGTAATTCCGCGCATCCGTCTCGTTCGGCGAACCCATAAAGTCCAGATAAATGGTGAACCTCCGTCCCAGGTATTGCGACGAAGGCTGCTTCAGGTAAATCTCGGTGTCAAACACCATCTTTTGCAGCGGTTCGTGGTACCGCCTCATCGCCGCGGCGTAATCGATGCGGTGCCGCTCCCAGATCGAGTGCAGCCCGGCTTTCTCGTAAAAAGCCTCCAGCAGTTTTCCGAAACCCGCAACCGCTGATGCATCCGGAGGCAGATCCTCCTCTTTCGTGCGCGGCAGAAAATGCGGAGGCCCATCCACATACAACGCCAGCGAGATGTATTGCGACAGGTTGCGGTTCGCGTCGCTCGACGCCATGTGGCCCTGGTAGAACTCGCACAGCGCCGTCCGCGCCGCCTCCGCTCCGTCCGACCCCCGCAGATTTCTCTGCACCTCGGCCCGTACATTGCTCCGGGTTACATCCGAGACACTTAAGTCCTGGTCGTAGCCACAGGTGTTGAGCGCCGCCAGCACGGCAAAAATCGTCTCGTTACTGTCCAGCGTGATCGGAGATTGATTCTGCGGAACCTGATTCTGCGGTGCCCGGTTTGGCGCCACCGGGTTTCGGCGGGGTCGGGGCTTCTGCGCAGGCTGGTCCTTGGATGACGACTCACCCTGAGAAGTCGATTGATCCTTGGAAGATGAATCACCCTGCGAAGCCGGCGGATCTCCTGGTCGGAGGTTCTGGAGTGGTCTCTGCGGAGCCGGGTTCTCCGGAGTCTGATCCTGCAGAGCCTGGCTCTGTGGAGCCGGCTTCTGCGGAACCGGCTCCTGCCCCACGCACAAGAGCGTCAGAGCCCCGAGAGGGCCGCAAGCCACAGACGTCGCAATCGCAGACTCAGGAAACCCTCCACAGGTTTGGTGGCGTGCCGAGCGGAGAACACCCTCAAGTGTAAGGACTTCCTCGCAGAGGGTCAAACCGGGTATGGGAAGAGGGAAAGAGAGGGTCTTAGAGCGCCCCCCTCTCTCTCGTTCTCTTTGATCGTGTTGAACTTAGGTCAGGTCGGGCCAGGTGTATACCCTGGTCGAATCATCACATCGCAAACTCAACTCCATCACATTCGGATCGGTAGCCCTTGTTTGTCAAGGGGCGCCGGGCGTCGGGTGCGCCGAGTGGGAGATTGGTGGATTTTGATTTGAGGTGAGGGGGTCGATGAGTGCATAATCCTTCACATTGACCGCGCGTTCAGTGGCGCACATACTAGGGTGCACGACTAAAGTCAACGAGAACCCACGAGGAAAGCTATGGGTCGACTCAGCGGATGGAAGACGGCATGCTTCATCTTCACGCTGTGGGCAGGGATTGTTTCGCCCGCGCAAACCTTCACCAACCTGGTGACCTTCGACATCACGAACGGAGCTTACCCCGTCGCAGCCCTTGTCCAGGGATTAGACGGGAACTTTTACGGGACAACGGCGGGCGGCAACGGAAGGAATCAGTGCACCGGGGGCTGTGGAGAGGTTTTTAAAGTTACTCCCGCGGGCGCGCTGACGATCATTCACAGTTTCAGCAAGACCGACGGCGGATTCCCCGCGGCCGGTCTCGTCCTTGCCACCAGCGGAAACTTCTACGGAAGCACGAACGGATGCAGTCCGATCGTAGGCGCCGCATGCGTTCCCTTTTTCTTTTTCGAAATCACTCCGGAGGGCGGGCTCACCAACTTCCCGACGCCATACCCGACGAGTACAGCGATGATTCAGTACAACGTGGACGGCAACCTCTACGGGACAACAGTAAACGGGTCGGTCGGCGACATATTCGCCATGACTCCCAGTGGAACGATAAGCACGGTTTACAACTTTGATAATGGCAACCCGGAAGGGGAGGGATCACCGTTGGCTCCGTTGGTGGAGGGCAAGGACGGATTCTTTTACGGAACGACCGAAAACGGCGGAGACAACACCACTCTCGGCTGCCAGGAAAACTCCGGTTGCGGCATGGTTTTCAAGGCCGGTACAGGTGGGCATATCGACCTACTGCACAAGTTTGACGATACAGATGATGGTTACAAGCCGCTCGGAGGCCTGATCCAGGGCAGTGATGGAGATTTCTACGGGACAACTCTCCACAAGGGAACCAATATCGGTGGCACAGTTTTCAAAATAACTCCTGCAGGCGTCTTGACTACGCTTTACGTCTTTGGATGTTCCATGCCAAGTTGCCCTAATGGGACATCGCCTCTTTCCGGAGTCGTGCAAGCCACCGACGGTAACTTCTATGGGACGACCTACCTTGGTGGAAATGGCGCGCCACACGGTTGTCCGAATGGCTGTGGCACAATCTTCCAGCTCACCCCTGCGGGTACTCTCACGACACTACACAGCTTCGATCGGACAGACGGCGGGTATCCTCAGGGAGGCTTGGTACAAGGCACAGACGGCGATCTATACGGAATTACAACCGGCACTCCGGGATCGCACATTTATGGCACAGTATTCAAGCTGTCGGTGGGGCTTGCTCCATTTGTGAGGACCGTGCCCACCGCCGCTTACCCTGGGAAGACAATCTTCATCCTGGGAACGAACCTGACGGGCGCGACCAGTGTCACTTTCAATGGCAGGGCGGCAGCATTCGCTGTTGTCTCGGCGACCGAGATCACAGCCATCGTTCCGAAAGGGTCGACAACTGGAGACGTACAGGTAACTACGCCGAGCGGAACGTTGTCCAGCAACGTTGCATTCAAGGTGTTCTGAGCCTCTTGCTGGCGTAACATCCCTATTTCACTCAATGACCAAGGGCAAACCTGTAATCACCCGATTTCGACAGTTATCCGCTAAAATATTTGCCGAGAATATATGGCCTACCGAGGTGAGCGGCTGAACCGCGTACTCGGATACCAGGCAATCAGGATTAGTGCTGGGGTGAGACGGGCGATCTGGTCGTCGCTTCTGGCCATCCCTTTGGCCGCGACGGCAACCGGAATATCGGATAGCGTGTCGGTTTCTGGTGCTGTTCGCTACGTGGTTGCCCCCGGAACAATGCTCGCAGTTCGTGTTGTCCGGGTTGCGCCGGGTCATCGTTGCCTCGGCGTCTTTCTCGATGCCTTGCATTCGTACACAACCGTGATGTCGGTTGCCCTTCTGCTAAATGCGATCTTCTATGCTCTCTTCATTTTTGGGGTCGCAGGTCTGCTTTCCGTCCTCAAGGAGAAAACGTCGTAGCGACGGTTGACGTAATATCGTCATTACACTCATTGACCCCTGCCAATTCTCAATGAGTGTACTCGCCTGTTAAGAACAGTGACAGCCTCCGGCCTCGCTTCCCGGAAATACACTAAGGTGTTCAGAATTGAACAGTTACGGGAGTACTTCATGGACTATTGTGGTGTCAGGCGATAGGAGATACATGGCTACTCCACTCACGGTACCGACCGCACAACCGGCCCTGCGTTCGCATGAGAAATCACAATCTGCGGGCAAGGAGAGCGTGGCCGCAACCCTGAGCCGCTGCAAGGCGCCTCTGATTCACAACTGGCTGGCACGAGTGAAGAAGACTCCGCAACTCAGCCATCTTCATCTTCGTGATGATGAACGTACCGGCCATCTTCCGAGGCTGGTCGACGATCTGGTCACACGTTTGGGTAAGCCCAAATCGCCCCATAAAGACAGCGATGCCATCGCGTCCCCTGCGGCCACCGAACATGGACGGCTTAGACGGACGCAGGGCTATTCTTCCAGCATGCTGATCCATGAGTCACGAATCCTGCAAGTGACCATTTTTGAAACCTTGCATGAAAACCTGGGGATTCTGGATTTCAACCTGTTGTTGCCCGATGTCATGATCATCGCTGACGAAGTAGATTCGCAGTTGACGCAAACAATGGAAAGCTTCACCACTGGAGCGCCCAAATCGGCGAAGACGCAACTTGTGAAACCGAAGGCATGATTGGTGATCACGGGTGTGAAGTCATGCTTCTGAGACAGTGAAGGGGGCGGTTGTGAGAAGTGAACTCTGTTGACCACCTGTGTAACTGTTCACTTTGAACATATTCTCCGACGCTCCTGAGCAACACCGGATTGAGTTCGTGACGAGAGGCGGTGCTGTATGACTCTGACCGAACGCCCTATCTCCCACAAGGTACTGCTTGTGGATGACGACGACGCCGTTCGCGAAATGATGACCGCGACTCTTGAACACAAGGGTTTCAGCGTGGTCGCTGCCACGAATGTGACCGAGGCGCTGAAACTAATTACAACAAACAGTTTTGATGTTTTGATCACCGATCTCCACATGCCGAACCCGAGCGACGGCTTTGCCGTGATTACGGCGATGCGTCACATCCAACCGAAGGCGCTGACGCTGCTGGTCAGCGGCTACCCCGACGTGAAGAGTGCGATGGACGCCATCCTTCTCGAAGCGGATGAAATCATCGTGAAGCCCTTCGAGACCAAAATACTCGCGGATCTCGTCCGCGATAAGCTGTCCACCCACCAACCCACGGTCCCGACGCCGAAGGAAAGAGTGGCGGGAATATTACAGCGGTGCACTAGCCTCATCGTTGAAGACTGGCTGGCGAGGGTCAAAAGCAACATGGAGCTCAGCCGTGTTGATCTTAGCGACCAGGAGCGCACGGGATACCTTCCCAAGCTGATTGACGATTTAGTTGTACGGCTGAGATCGGCTCACATCTCCATACAGGAGGGCGGTTTCATAGGTTCCGCTGCTGCCTTTGCCCATGGCAAATTGCGAAAGTCACAGGGCTATACCTCTGCCATGCTGGTGCAGGACTCACGAATATCCAGGTAACGCTGTTTGGAACGTTGCAGCAGAATCTGCGTGCGCTCGATTTCAGCCTGCTGTTGCCCGATGTTATGACGATTGCAGACGAAGTAGATTCACAGTTGACCCAGGCGATGGAGGGTTACGCGGATATAGAGTTGCACCCAGCAGCGGCGTAGGTCTTATCCCGACATGAGAGGGATCTGGCGATCATGCTACTGCTAATACCACAAGAAATCTGGCCAATCTGACAAATGAAGAACAGTGGATGGGACTCTGCGAACTCGCCGCCGATGAACACGACCAGGAAAAACTGGGGGCGCTTTTTGAAGGAATACTTAGCCTTCTGGAAGACCAGCAGGTGCGCCTTAACACCGCCGCTGACGCCATACCCCACGACACGTCAGCGTTAATCTAGAACTGAACCATCTCCGGGCGACGAGTAGCTCAAACGGGGTTATATCGCCATTCGCGGGGCGTGGCCCGTTTGTTTCGCCCAAACCAAGAGTTGAAATATCGCCATTACACTCATTGACCTCGGTCGGGCCGTCCCCAACGAGTGTAAACGCCTGTTAGCCCCGCAATCCTCATTGACTGGAATTGATGTTTTTCAGGATTCGGTCGACCGCAGCGAACAGTGAGTCAGGCCCTTTCCCCAGCATGGAATCGGACTTCTCGAAAAAACAGCTGGCTCCGTCTTTCTCGAACTGCTTTGCATTCTTCTGGGAGAGACTGGTCAAAATCATCACCGGAATCGCTGCCGTTGCTGGATCTGTCTTCAAAACCTTCAGGACATCCGGGCCGCTCATCTTGGGTAGCATAACGTCCAGCAGAATTAGGGCAGGCGTATGCTCGCGCGCTAGGCGCACCGCCTGGTCCCCGTCGCTAGCGGAGACCACCTCATATCCTGCACTCGTCAAAGCCAGTTCCGTCGCCGCCCTAAGGAACTTGCTGTCTTCCACCAGAAGTACTTTCATGACGACACCCCTGCCCTGTGTCAGCCTCCCATTATGCGCCAGAACAAATTGACTGGTGAAATATCGCCATTACACTCAAAATGTCGAATTCGGGAACGTCGCGAGACCAAGTTCAAAGCGCCGAAAAGAGAAAAAGCTAGCCGATTACTATGAGCCCTTATTCGGTTTCGACTGATTAATGACCCCCGCAATCATGGTATCCAGAATGCGAATGTCATCTTCCAGTGCATCAATTTCATGTTGAATGAGCTCCTTGCGCTCGGCAGGCGCAACCGCTTTATGCCATTGCAGCCTACGAAGTGCGTCTACCTGTTCCTCTTGTTTCCGCCGCAATTCCTGAATTGTTGGCATTTGCACCGCCCCAATGTTCTGCATTATAGGCAAGAATCGGCAGGAAATGAAAAAGGCCGCCGATTGGCTGTACCACAGCATCACCTATCGTGCGGTTATTGATGCACACTGCAACTGTTCTGACGACATCAAGCAAATCGAGGACCGGGTATGGTGGAACTGGACGCCCTACCTTGATTATCACGCGCACGCTGTGACAGGAGAAGCTCGAAACGAGCAGCATCCGCCGGGTCGTCGCGTTCATCGTTGTCTACTGGTACTTGCGTTAATTCTTCATCTTTTTATTTTGCAGATCACGGATGGCTCTTGTGAGTTTCCGCAGAGTTCGGGGCTTGGCGGTGTTTCTCCCGTTCTTAAAATGGCGTATTACGCACTCGGCAACTCTGGACTGGCGAGACAGAAGCTTGGTGGAAAATTCTTTTGCTTCTGCCCGGATTTCTTCCAGATATTTCGGGTCGACTACTCTTTCGTACTCGCGGAAAGTTTCATCCGCCGGGTCCAAGGCTCCCGCTCCCGCTAACATGGACAGGTCGGGACCGCTTGCCCAGCGAGTCGATGCCTCTTTGCCAATGTAATGAAACTCGCTAGCGACGATGTGCCTACGCACGAGCAGACCGATTGTCTTGCTCGTGCATATGCTGCCATTGGGAGTGCAAAATTTGCTTTCAGCTCTGGAAAGGATGTGACCGATTTCGTCTTCCATCGTCCGCAAGGACAAGCCAGCCCGACGGCTTCGGTAGGGTCGATGAATGTTTGTTGTAGATGTGAAATGTCTCGCCACTGACGATATTCACCATCGTACGGCCATGCACGTCATTTAGTTTTTCCCGATGTGGGCATGATGAAGTATCCCTTCCAAAGCACTGTCCTTTCCTTCTTAGGGAATGGGACTGTCATCACGGTGAACGGGCGAAGATCATCCTTGAACACGCCGAGCCGGGCTAACACTTTCGGTTTCGTGATTGGGACAGCCATGACTGCTGGCAGCTTCAACCACGATGGCGGTTTATGGGAGAGACCCAGTTCTCGCGAAAGGATGAAGTGCCACGCTTCAAAAATCCAAGGTGGCAAGTTTTCCTTCCATTTTCTTCCTGTCCTTCGCTGCCAGTCTGCGATCGTGTAGGGTGCCTGTAAGAATCCGAGGCCGTGGCCGGAAGGTTTGCGGACCAGCAGTCGGCCTCCGTCGAGGTTATACAGGCAATACAACTTCGCTGAGACGCAGTACGCATAGAGCTGGTGGCGCTCGGCATCCGGGGCGAAGTTCTCTTTTTCAAGCTTAAGAAACGGAGCTTTGAGCGATCCCGCCACGGATTGAGTGCCTCGAACCGCTCACGGATGTTATCCATTTCAGCCAAGGACAGCGCCCGGATGGCGGCGTTTCCGCCCGCCGCGTGGTACTTTTCCAGCCTGTGAGGACCGCCTGCGCATGGAACCAGTCCACCATCTTTGGTTGAGACGATCATCGCACTGTCGGTGTCCATCGCTGCGATGTGACCTCCCATCTCTCGCACGGCACACTCCAACATGGCGCAGAGCAGATGCGACCCGCCGGTTACGAGAGAAGCGATCAATGGGCAATAGAATTCCGCGGGCTCCTCCCAAACTTTGTCCGGCGGCGTAAGGTAGTCCGTCTGGCCGGAAAAAACATGCAGGGGAGAGGGCGAATCTAGGTCCTTGACATTCATCTGGCAAAGTATGCCGAACGCTGCGCTGTTGGCTGCCACCTTCAATCCACCCGCCAGCTCTGGCTTTCTTGTTTTCAAAGAGGAGCGCAATTCGACGAACTTCACGGCGAGATCGTCTCGACGAGGATCTACTTCGATCTGGCCGTAGAGTCTGACTGGTGCCAGCCCAGATTGCACTCCGTGAGGAGTCACCTTGATGGCCTTTAATATCCTGAGGGGTTTGCCTGTCATCAGTTTTGCCGCGATTACATCTAAACCAGTCATCCAGAACGGGTTGTTTTGAAGTAAGAAAATTCCATGCCAGTGTCGGGTCGGAAACTTCACGTTGGCCAAATTTCGCCCGCATAGGGACGAACATCTTCGTGTCGGCTCTACGAGCGCGAACCAGCGAAGTTGTTCCAGAATGCCGGGCGGAAACAGTCATCGAGGGTTGTGCGTTCCACCATCTCCCGCGCCCCGGCGGTGAAATCGGCAAACTCCAGGCTCTCAGCGCACAATATTTCTCGGCAGTCGAGCAGCTTGCTCAACGCCGGGAACTGGGCGTGGAAATCGACATAGGTAACAGGTACGAGGCGTTCTCGTGATCGTGCATTCCGCGCGTCCCGCGACAAAGGCTTGCATGGCGATCCCATTGATGCTGTCCGGAATGTTAAATTTCTTCTGCGGCGGCTTTATTCCCATGGCAGAGAAATAACCTTTAGCCAGCGTCGCAGGCGAGTAGCAGCCCTCGGGCGCGAGATCAACTGGGTGTTGGTCGAGTTTCTGCTTGAGGCAATTCAGCAACTCCAGTTCGGCGGTCACATCTCTCAGCAGGCTCTCAATTGCCGGCTTGGTTACGCGCGAACAAGACTTAC
The DNA here is from genome assembly GCA_963763285.1 of uncultured Acidobacteriaceae bacterium. Taxonomy (GTDB): domain Bacteria; phylum Acidobacteriota; class Terriglobia; order Terriglobales; family Acidobacteriaceae; genus Sulfotelmatobacter. Next base: position 57,073 of record CAVXOK010000002.1, read on the forward strand.
GTGTCCTGCTAGCTGGCGCTCCGAAAATCTCAGAAGCGGATTGGAACGTGTAGGATTCCCCCGTAAGAACCGCGGTCAGCGTCTTCAGATCGAGAATGTGAACATTCGAGGAATCCTGTTCTTCTTCTTCTCGCGCGGTATCGATTTCGTGAAACTTGTACTTAATCAGGCGATACATGGCCTTTGAAGCGTCCAGACTCTCAATCGATAGTCCTGGTTCGTAGCCACTGGGGCGCACCTTGCCCGTTTTCTTGTCCGTAAACAGGCGGAAGTAGAATGAGAAAGCTCGCCGTTTCTTCCGGGACGGGTTCCATTTGACGGCAATCCGGCTAATCTCGAAGGGGGCATCGTAGGCAACTATGAGCGCTCCTGCTTTCAGGTACTTTAGGAAGACCTTCCTACGGAACTCGACTAGGCTCCCGAATTCATACGCGCTGTCCCGCACAAAACGCTCCAACACCCGCAACTCCTCAGGGTGGCCGTCGCGGCAGAACAGGCCAATCTCCTCCGCTACATAGTCCCCGTCTTTTATGCGGGCGCAGATGTATGCTCCGAAAAGTAAGCTCTGTTTTGCATCGTCGGTTGTTGCACAGCGGAAGATGAGCGCGTGCTCTGGTCGCTTTGCGTTGCGGTTCGTCCGGTGCTCCTTTTGGGGCTTGGCCGGGACCGTATGCGCACGAAAGTGGAGGTCAAGCCTGTCGGCCATGTTTATTTCACGTTGTTTTTCCCCGACCGGGAAGTGCAGCGACGCCTCAGAGAGACTCTTTAGCTTCTCAGCGCAAAATTCCAATCCCTCACAAAGCTTGTCTATGGCCCGTGCGTTTGCCCGACCAGTCACCGCAAGCGAACGGAGGGCCATTTCAACGGACTGTATCGCGTTAGGTTGCTTCTCCCTTTCCGCACCAGCAGCCAGGCGCTCTTCCGTCAAGTAAGCGTGATGAAGTTGACATATTTCCACGAGCACATGAGGAATGTAGTTGCGCGCGCCGATATGATCGCCCTCAAAGCAGAACGGGCAGACCTTTCTGGGCGGACGCGCCTGCTGGCGCGAGCGACGAAGTACCGTCTTGGCCGCGCGACCGATCATTCTGCCGGTCCCGCACTGGCGTATAAGTTCTCCATTTTCAGAACGTCAGCGTTTGCCATGCGTAAAATCTCGGCTACATTCGCGAAAAGCTCCCGTCCGGCAACACTCACGCCGCGCCACTTCGCCTCAAACTCATTTGCATTCAACTTGCTGCGCAGGAGTTTGTCGCGATCTTGAAAGAAATCCGACAGCTTCGTCGCGTCTCGCGAACTGCGAGTAACAATTGGAGCGTCGCCGAATGGTGTGGGAAACATCAGTTCTCGAGCCATTCGGTCCGACTTGCTTGCACGCACGGGCTTACCAAGAACTCCGCTGAGATTGCTACCGGCGTATTTACGGGCCGTGCGTGCATCTACGTGATGCGTTTGCAGCAGTGTGGTATACGAACCTTTTCTTCGACGCAGGTCGGAGACAAGTTGCGCGGAGCGTCTGTAAGCGTCTTTCTCGCGCGGCGTCAGGTTGGAGTATCGCGGTGCGAGCGATGTGGATTTACGATTTGAGCGAGACCGACGATGTTTTCGACTTGCCCTCATACGCGTGAGCCTATCGAAGAGGGATCGAACTGTCAGGGATACGACATTTTATTTCGCGTCCCATCGGGGTATCCTCAACAAATGCAAGGCAGCGATTCATGGAAGAAGAAAATGCACCCGCTTTTTCTTGAGACTGCCCGAGCGTATAGCGACGCGGTCAAGGAATTGGAGGCTCTGGGTCCGAAACCCGCAGCCGAGAAAGCCGCTACGGTCCAATCGCATCTTCAAAACAAACTCGGAAAGATACTGGTCCGTTATCGCAACCCTCACTACACTCCATCAGCCCCTGATCCTCTGGAAGTCATACTGTCTGATTGGCAACCCTCTATTTGGCCGCCATCAGAAATTGAGATGGATTTCGGACAATCAGAGGTCCTCTATTGGCAGCGTTTTAGGGAACCTCTGAAAATCGCTCTATGTAAAAGGAAGACCGGAGACCTAAAGGCGTTCCGACGAATCTCCAGAATCGGCGAGGATCGTTTTGCACTGCAATTTGGAAAGGGACCGATCAAACGCTCTAAGACTGATCCTGATCATGACGTTCTTTTCGGTTTAGGTCTCGACTTGGGGTTAAGCGCCCTCACCGAAGAAGAGTTAGCAAACTGCTTTGATGCTGTCTGTCCCTGTGGCAAATCACACGACCCTGACTCATTAAAACAACAGCGACGCCGAAAAAATAGAGAACTGAAGAAAGCCAGAATGTGGCTTGCTTCGGAAGCGGCGAAAATTCCCGCTTGCGAACGCATGGCGGTGTATGGAGCGCATGAAGTGTATGCGAGAGCAGCTCATTCGACCGAGTTGCCCCAACGACGCGTCTACATCGGCGAAATCGGAAAGTGGCCAGCGTGTTACATCGACGAGCGCGGTGATGCTTTCAATTTGAAAGGTTCCAAGGTCGCTTCCGCTGTCGCGGAAGGGTTGCCCGGAGGCTTCTGCTTGAGCACATCGCGGGAGCTGTTTGCAATGTTCTTCCCGCCGAAGCGAAAAGGTTCAAGCCACAAGGCAAAGCCGTAAGTGGCTGATTTATAATGGGATAGACATTATCCAAAGCGGGCCTGCCGGACTGTTATCAGCAGCCGACAAGCCCTGACCACCACAGGAGGCATGAGCTCCAATGGCAGCTACAGAAAACGTACGCCAACTCCCACAATCCCACAATTCCGGCGCTGAATTGATTGCGCCGCGTCACGGTGTCGTGACCCTTTTCGGCTACGGTGTTCAGGTCCGCGTGGATCGCGGTCATCTGTTCTTAGAAGACGGTATCGGCCCGGATCGCCGCTACGCACGCTTTCCGCGCGTGGGCCACAGCCTGAAGAGATTGGTCGTGATTGGGTCAGACGGCATAGTTTCGCTGGCGGCGTTGCGTTGGCTGGCCGATCAGGACGCGGCCTTCACCATGCTTGAACGGGATGGAAGGTGCTTGCCGTCACCGGTCCGGTTTGTCCGTCGGATGCCAAGCTTCGCCGTGCTCAGGCCCTCGCGCATTCGTCCGGGGCAGCATTGCGGATCACGCGGGAACTGATCAGCCAAAAGCTCGCCGGACAGGAACAGGTTGCGCGTCACAAGCTGCTGGATTCCACAACGGCGAACGCAATCGCTCAATTCGGGGCAGAAGTCCCACGAGCGACAGCATCACAACGATCCGACTGATCGAGTCACAGGCTGCCCGAGCATATTGGTCATCGTGGAGCACGTTACCGATCAACTTCCCGAAGAACGATCACGTCGAGTCCCCGAGCATTGGCGCAGCTTCGGAGCGCGTGTCTCGCCGCTCACGGGATCACCCCGGCTCGCGGCCAATCCGCCAAATGCAATTCTGAACTATCTGTATGCCTTGCTCGAATCAGAGGCTCGGCTGGCCGCTGCTGCCCTCGGTCTCGATCCCGGTATGGGTGTCCTGCACGTAGACACAACGGCTCGCGACAGCTTGGCGTGTGACCTTATGGAAGTAGTGCGACCCCAAGTTGACGCTTACCTCCTGGACTGGATCACACGTCAGCCTTTGAATCGAGAATGGTTCTTTGAGGAGCGCGACGGCAACTGCCGTTTGATGGCCCCGTTTGCGGCTCGACTTTCCGAGACCACGCCGACTTGGGGCGGCGCCATCGCGCCAATTACTGAGTGGGTTGCTCGTGTGTTCTGGTCAACCATACGCAAGCCCAATACACTGTTCGCCACACGCCTAACGCAGGGCAACAAGCGGGAAGCGAAAGGTCGCCCGTCAGTTCCCCCGGCCAAGCCCGCGCCACAGCCGCAGAGTGTCTGTCGTGTTTGCGGCAAATCGGTCACGTTTGGGAGAAGCTATTGCTCCGAGTGCGATGCCACGACCGCTCGCGAACGAATCGTGGAGATTGCCAAGGTCGGGCGCGTGGCCAGTCAAGCTCCCGGCCCCCAGGCTCGACGGGCGGAAACGCAACGGCAACACGCCCTCGCGAAAAATGCGTGGCAATCGTCAAGTCTCCCAACATGGCTCAACGACGAAGTCTATGCGCAGAAAATTCAGCCGCTACTCGCCGGGATCGCAAATCCGGTCATCATGTCGGCGCTGGGCGTTTCCGTCACGTATGCCGTTGCGATCCGCGCGGGCCGACGCCGACCGCATCCGAGGCACTGGAAGGTGCTGGCGGAACTTGTGGGAGCCTCAAGCGGATGATCGACGGCTAAATAAATCACAACCACTTGGCCACACCGCCGTGATGCGAACACGTGCTGCGTCGGCTCTGACTGAAGCTGTAACTTCCATCACGGCATTGTGCGGTCGCACCTTGGGGCGCTGCCGAGCAATTCTCCGGACGCTTGACTGTCTCCCCGTTGCTGTTGACGTAGGTGCCGTTATCCGCACATTTCGGCTGAGCCTTGTGTTGTTGCTGCGGGGTCGGCTGAGCGGGCGACGGGGGTGGAGCATGGGCGGACAGCGAAGTGAAGAACACTGTTGCGAGCGCTACGACGGAAACGAATCGGCGCGCGAAAAGCATAGTTTGCCTCCTGACACACAGATTTGTCCGAGCCCAAGGTCCCCAAAATGATTCGGGCCGAGAGCCGGTCAAGAGCACACGCCGGAATTTAGATAAGTTCGCTTTAGTTTTTCGGCAATGTGTTAGGAATACCGAACAAGCTCTTGGCTTCCCAGGGACAACCCCAACTCCTGATGTCCGTAATTGAACCATTGTTTTTCGCTTTGAAGGACGGCTTTTTCAACAGTGACTGTGAAAAAAGCGATGGCCAGACTTTTGAAACGCAGGTCCACTGTGCTCTTGAGCTGTTTGCACTAAACTGGTTTCATCAATCCCAGAACTGTTCAAATGTGCACAGCTTGCCCCCGGATTCTTCTCAGACGAGAAGCGTTATTCGTGGAGGACGATGTCGAGCAGCGAACTATGAACCTCCAAACCACCGTTATAGTCAATGAGGCCCAATTGTCGGAACCGATTCATAAAGAAGCTAATTCGAGCTCGTGTCGTACCGACCATTTCCGCCAATGTTTCCTGGCTTATCTTCGGTACTACATTCTCCGATCTCCCTTCTTTTCCAAAGCGGGCCAGCAACAAAAGGGTCCGAGCCAACCGCTTCTCAGCGGAATTGAAAAGCTGGTCAACTAAGTCTGCCTGAGTCCGGTTGTAACGATCAACCATGTATGCGACAAATAGGTCCGAAAACGCCGGCTCGCGGTGAAGTATGTTCAGCATCGCGCCCTTTTCAATTCTCAGGACAAAACAGTCCGTAACAGCGGTGGCAGACGCGGCTCGCAGAGTTTGGTCAGAGGCAATACAGCCCTCACCCAAGAAGTCCCCCTCTCCTAATAGGGCGATGGTGGCCTCCTTGCCATGCACAGATAGGACGGTGAGTTTGGCTCGACCTGTTTGAATATAGAACACGGCATCGCTGGGATCTCCCTGCGCGAAGATCACCTTATTCTTCGGATATTGCAGGATTATTCTTCCTAATCCCGTTTGGGAGAGAAACACCTTCGGATCAAATTTCCGTGCTTTGCCGGACGACATACACGCTCCGAACTCGAAATCCCGGATGTGAGAATCGTGCACCCGACAGTCGACAAAACGCAATACCGATAATTGTGTTCGTTACAAAATCCGAACAAAAGAAGCCGTATCCCCGAATTCCCTAAAGCGAGCTGGCAAATCCAAAGGACGGACACGACCAGAGAGTCTATTCGACCTGCTTGTCGATACGACCCGTGCCGTTGCAATGAGGGCATCTCGTACGTATAAATGCAACTCCCTGCCCTCCATCCGCGGGTTGCACATTAAAACCGGTACCGCCGCAACCCTGACAGTCGTCGTCGGCGGCTTCGTGCCGACGCACATCATGGAGGGGCTGCAGGAACTCAAACCCATGACGAAAGACATTACGGTTTCGCACAACAGCGCGACCAGCTGCGAGCCCGATCGGCGTTTTCATGTTGAGATCGACGATCTCTCCCAGCTCCAGTTCGGTAGGCAAGAGCGCTGACATGCCGGACTGGCTTATGTCCAGAGTCCGACCCGGCAACGACTCATTTGCTGAACGAATCGTCACTTCGGTTTCCCATTCAAGTCGCCGGTGACGCCGGTTTTCGGTTTTTTCCTTGTGCTCGATTTCCTGACGATCCATAGATGTTTCCTGCTTCTTGATGGCCAATCGCGGAGTAAGGGTGAGCAGTTGGGACAGAATTTCAGTGCGCCTTTTTCTGCGGGCCACAAATGCAAGAATCTCGTATCGTTTCGGAACACACTTCCGCCAATGGCCAGCGTCCCAATGTTCGATTGCTTGTAGTTCACTTACAAGTCGCTCAACTTGATTCAACTCAGCAGTGCCTGGAACGAATCCCATACAACATTGCTTGGCACGGCAATCGCCACGACATTTATCCAGTATTTCCAATGACTTGGGATGGGACGCAGCCTTAAGAGTGCCGACATTTCGGCAGTGCTCCGACGCTTCGGCACCATAATCCAAAAAGATTGGCAAATGGACCTAAAGTTCCTGCGGTTCAGGCCGATGTCCCTCTCTAGGAGGGCACTATGGCTGCCGACTTGCTCATTCCCGTTGCTCAATACCTTCGGATGTCAACCGAACACCAGCAGTATTCTCTAGACAACCAATCGACGGCGATACGGACATATGCCGAAGGCCACGGATTCGTGGTCGTCCGGACCTACTCAGATCCTGCAAAAAGCGGACTTTCCCTTAAGAACCGGCGTGGACTGCGTGACTTGCTACAGGACGTGGCCGGTGGTCACACGGGTTACGACGCAATCTTGGTTTATGACGTAAGCCGATGGGGAAGATTCCGAGACACCGATGAGGCCGCCCACTATGAATTTCTGTGCAAATCGGCGGGCGTTCCGATTCATTATTGCGCCGAGACCTTTGCCAACGACGGCAGCTTGCCCAGTTCGATAATGAAGGCCCTCAAGAGAGCCATGGCTGGAGAGTACAGCCGCGAGCTGGGCGTCAAGGTCATCGCCGGTCAGAAAAGGCTGGCTGCACTTGGCTTCAAACAAGGTGGCATTCCGGGGTACGGATTCCGGCGTTTGTTGGTTTCGGGGGATGGTACACCAAAGCAGCTCCTAGCGGATGGTGAGCTGAAGAGTATAGCTACGGATCGCGTCATCCTCGTTCCGGGCAGTACTTTCGAGATCGAGGAAGTACGGCAGATGTTTCGGAAATACACCATTGACAGACTGAGCCTCAAAGCCATAGCCCGCGACCTCAATCGGCGGGGAGTGCCAAGTGTCAGAAACAGGAGCTGGACACACTCGGTCGTCGCGACTCTGCTCTCGCATCCGAAGTATGTTGGCTGCAATGTGTTCAATCGAACGACGATGAGACTAGGTACCGCTGCCATACCCGTGCCAACATCAGATTGGGTCGTCTGTCCGGATGCTCATCAGCAGATTGTGGATGCCAAGACCTTTGCACTGGCTCAGGAGATTCGTGCTGGCCAAACCCTCCGCAAAACCAACGAGCAACTCTTACAGGAACTGCGTTCGTTATTGGCGGTAAAAGGTAAGCTCAGCGTCAAGATCATCGACGAGAGCGCTGGGTTGCCGAGTGCGCGTACTTTCTCGTACCGATTTGGTGGGCTACGTCATGCCTGCGAACTTATCGGTTACGACTTGAGAAAGAGCGGGCGAAAATCGGATGAAGAAATGTTGCGGCATCTTCGTTCGTTGTTGGCCGCACATGGCCGGCTCAGTCAGCCAATCATCGACACTGCACCCAGGGTGATCTCCTCGCACAAATTTCGATGGCGGTTCGGAGGGCTCAACCGAGCGTATGAGTTGATCGGGTATGACTGGAAGAAGGATTTGTCGAAATCCCATGGAGCGAACATGCAAAGGCAGCGATAACATTCAAGCTTTACCAGGATTCTGTGGGAGAACTTGTTCTTAGGCGTCTCCATCCTTTGGGTCGTTGCCTCCCGCGATCCTCTGACTGTGGGTGACCCGCAAAGCGAGTAGACTCGCTGCTTGAAAGGAGCACACCGTGAACTCGGTCTCTCCCACTCCTGTCGCTCAATACCTCCGAATGTCCACCGACCATCAACAGTTCTCGTTGCGGAGTCAAGCTATGGCCATTAAACAGTATGCTGATAAGAATGGTTTCCGCATAGTTCAAACCTATGAGGATCCCGGCAGAAGCGGCCTGATGCTGAAACACCGTAAAGGTCTCGCCCAGCTGCTGCACGATGTGGTCGCCGGAGGTCAGTCCTACAAAGCAATTCTTGTTTATGACATTAGCCGATGGGGTCGATTTCAAGACACAGACGAATCGGCTCACTACGAGTTTTTGTGCAGAAGCTCCGGCTTTCCTGTTTATTACTGCGCAGAAACATTTGAAAATGACGGTTCTCCGCCCACTGCGATCATGAAAACGCTTAAGCGAGTCATGGCGGCAGAGTTCAGCCGTGAACTCTCCACGCGACTCTGTCGAACAAAGGTAATCATGACCGAACTCGGGTTTCGGGTGGGCGGCATGGCCGGGTACGGCTTGCGGCGGATGTTGATCGATTTTGATGGCTCTCCCAGACAACTTTTGACACACGGCGAACGTAAAGGGGTAGCTAGTGGACGAGTGATTCTAGTACCAGGTCCTACTAAGGAAATTGCCCGTGTGAGAGAAATTTATCGGCTAACTATCACTGACAGAAGAAGTGCCAAGTCGATTGCTCGTGAGTTCAATCGCAAAGGGAGTAAATGTGGCGATGCGCCGTGGACCTCTTGTCGGATTCTCGAAATATTGACGAACCCTAAGTATGTAGGATGTGCAGCATGGCGTCGGACCACGGGAGTCCTAGGTATAAGACGTGTGAATGTTCCCGAAGAGAAATGGACTGTGAAGGCAGGTGCCTTTGACGCCTTGATCGATGCGCGGACTTTTGACGCAGCTCAGCGTGTGCTCCGGGATCGCACACGAAACAAGTCCAATGAAGAATTGTTGCGCAGTCTCAAGACCTTGCTGAAGAGTGAAGGGAGACTTTCTGAGCACATCATTGATGCTTCACGATCAGTCCCATCGACGGCCACGTACCAGCATCGATTCGGCGGTATTAGACAAGCTTACGCGTTGATTGGTTATAAAGAGTTCCGCAACATGCGGGGCGCATTAACGACGAGGAGCCGTCATAACAAAGTCAAAGAAACCCTCCTGCGTCGTATTTTAGCAACATTTGTCGGACAGGTTCGCCTCATACGCGAGCAATGTGGTTGTCGGCGAGTCTTGGAATTCAGTGACGGGCTTAAGGTCTCTGTTGTGATCAGCCAATGCATGAATACTACTTCACGCGGCCTTCGCTGGAATGTGTTCGTGAATCAGTTTGAGCGTTCCTATGTAACCCTGATTTGCAGGTGTTCGGTCGACAATCGAGGGTTCAAGGATTTTTATGTGGTCCCCAGAGTTGACCCGCCAAACAAGCTTGAGATTAAGACACCTCGAAAGTGCATGTTTAGAATCAAAGAGAACGATCTTTGGTTGAAGAAAGGTAGAAAGCTAACCGAGTTGTCGAAATTATGGAGTGTCTCGCAACGCTTCGCGGTCCGAAGGCCACCGCCGTTGTTGGAGACGCAGGTCTGAGGGAGATGACGCGGTTCTTTCGGTATTTTGCGAGAGCAGTTGATCCGCGCGTGGCTCAAAGTACAAGCAAAGCAGACGAACTCGATGAATATTTGTTATCGATCATCCATGTCCTTGTTTCTCGTCCCAAACCTTTTTGACAGTTGTATAGAAATCCGCGAGATGGCGAAGCCGAACCGAACCTTGCAGGAATGGGTCATTCCTAGCCATGTAGTGAGACCTAAATCCGATCCAGCCTGGGGAAAACGTAATACGCTAGTGCGCGCTCATGGTTGCGTTTTGTCACACAAAGCAGAGTGATGTGACTACTTTCTGCCGGATGAGGCTTCACAATCCAAAAAAATCTGCCTCTTCGTCGGCATGGACCGCAGAGTAAAACAGAAACCGTGAACTGGGAATCAATCGCTAACAGAGACCGTTTCCCTGATGGGAGGAGGTGCGAAACAACTACATTGTCAGGAAACAGGTTTTTGATCTGCTTAATTATTTCACGCCTCAGACAGATTGATCGAACGAGCTGGTCCTTCCTAAACTGCAGATGCGATGGAAGTTGATATCCAACCTTTTTGTAAAGTGCTCCATAGCTGCCAAACCGTCCCTTAATAAGATTTGCCAATGGTGGCGTACAGTGAGCGTTCTGGAGAACCGTCCACCCAAGACGACCGTTAACCTTGAGCAAACGGCGAACTTTCTTCAAGATTGCTCCGTTCGATAAAATCAGAGGTCGGAGCGGTAAAATGAGTTGTGCCCGCTCGAAAGTCTGTTGGTCTATTATTGCGGCAAATGCTTCCGGTTTCGTGATCCATTCCTGACTCGCGATGGTTTTTCTTTTGCTGCGCATCCGCGTTGATGTGCGGTTCCAGATATTGACTCCTGCATACATGGGGTTCTTCAAAACTTGGTAAACGGCGCCGTGCAACCAATGCCTTCCGAAATGAGTGATATTATGTCGGTTCAGATGACTCGCGATAGAGCGACAGCTTTCTCCTTCCAGCGCCATTGAAAAGATCGACCGGATGCATTCGATTTCCGCTTGAGGACCGAGGACTAAAATGACCCGATCAGTCTTTATGTTCTTCTGCTCACCCCAATTTAAGATTTGTTTTGGCGTGCCGTCGGCCGATACCAACAATCTGCGATACCCGTAGGCGGGGTTTCCCCCAACCCAAAAACCAAGCTGGGCGAGTCGGCTCTTGCATCGGAACTCCTTTACACTGAGTTCACGGCTGAACTCTGCCGCCATGCTTCTCTTGAGAGCTTTCAGTAACGTACTTGTGGCAGTTCCGTCGTTTGTAAATGGTTCGGCACAGTAGTGGACAGGAATGCCTGCCGACCTGCAAAGGAATTCATAATGGGCGGGCTCGTCGGTGTCCTGAAATCGCCCCCAACGACTAATATCATAAACCAGAATTGCTTTGTAATCGGCAGCCCCATTTGTGACATCACGCAGCAATTCACCGAGGGCCAAACGGTGCTTGGCGACAACCCCGCTCTTTCCGAGATCAGCATAGGTCTTCACCACGACAAAACCGTATCGGGCAGCATACTCCTGGATTAAGGTTTTTTGATTCTCAATTGAATAATCTTGGCTTTCGTCCGACATGCGGACATACTGCGCAGCAGGAACCAGCTCTGGTCTCGGCATCTGCTGCACCTTCTTGCTGCGAGATCCGGAGCGAATAGTCCGTGCATTGAAGGGCATGGCTTTGTGCCCAAAACTCGTGACGATTGTAGTTTAGATCATTGAGAGCAAAAAGGATTTCATGTTTCAAACGTATGGGTTAGGGGGGGCATTTTGCCGTCTTTTATAAAGAGATGACCTGACCCGACCTGACCTAAGTTCAACACGATCAAAGAGAACGAGAGAGAGGGGGGGCGCTCTAAGACCCTCTCTTTCCCTCTTCCCGTCAAACCGGGTATTCAACGAGTTGGGGGACCTACGCGACCTTCTCGACAGCGGACCCCGAGCCCAGCCTATCACCTTGTCCGCCAAGGGTCTTGGGCTGATCTTCGAAACGAATCTGCGGCCAGATCGTCAAATGTACAATGACAGTAGTCATGCGGATGATCCTGGATATCTTCGCGCAAATCTTCCGCACGTTGTGGGCGCACAAGCTGCGCTCGTTCCTTACCATGTTCGGCGTGGCCTGGGGTGTGGGATCGTTACTCCTCTTGGTCGGGCTGGGCGAAGGTTTTCGCTCGGGAAACAAGCGTGGGCTCGCCGAATACGGGCAAGACATCATGTTCATCTTTCCCGGCCGCGCCCCTGTCGTGGCCGGCAGCATGAACTCCGCCCGCAACTACCTGCTTACCTACCAGGATTACCTCGACATCCGCGCGGATGCTCCCCACGTTCGCAATGCTGCCCCGGTCCTGTCTCGCGATGACATGCACGCGGTTAGCGAATTCGCCAGTGCCAATGGGCAGATTGTCGGCGCGGAACCTCAGTATTCCGCGATCAGATATCTCCCGCTCCGGCAAGGGCGCTGGCTTAATGGCTTGGATGACACGCAAAGACGCAACGTCATCGTGCTCGGAGACGAGTTGACCAGAAACCTGTTCTCGGGACGACCCGCCCTGGGCGCATTCATTTTGCTCAACGACGTAAGGTTTGAAGTGATCGGCACTCTGAAGCGCATCGGCCGGGGCGACGAAAACATGACCAACATGCGCGGCTACATTCCCTTCCAGACGATGGCCACCAACTTCCCGCTCAAGGGCGAAAACCATCAGAACTCTATCTCCCTCATCAACTATCAGCCCCGCGTGCCGGCGGAGCACATGCTGGCGCGGGAAGAGGTCCACCGGATCATCGCCCGTAATCACGGGTTCGATGCCCACGACGAAGACGCCTTCGAAAACCTGGATACGGTTCAGCAGGCCGAGATGATGGGCAAGATTTTCGACGCAATGAACATGTTCCTGGGCACTGTGGGAATCGTGACCCTGGTCCTCGGCGCCATTGGCGTTATCAACATCATGCTGGTGGCAGTCAGCGAACGGACTCGCGAGATCGGATTGCGCAAGGCTTTGGGAGCGACGAACCGCAGCATTCTGGTCCAGTTTTTTCTGGAGGGAATCCTCCTGACGTTGCTGAGTGGAGTGATCGGGATGGGGTTCGCTGGCGGGCTGATGGCACTGCTGGGTACGCTGCAGTCGCCGGGGAATTTTGATCCTCCTAAGCTGGTGCCCGCGACGGCGATTCTGGCGATCGGCTGCTTGACGCTGGCGGGCGTGATTGCCGGACTTTATCCGGCGCGCAAAGCTGCCATGCTGGCGCCGGTCGAAGCGCTGCGGCAGGAGTGAGATTCAAGGCTTAGTACCAGTCAAGAAACACGGTTAAAGTATGTTCGGAGATTTACTCAACGAAGCCTACGGCGCCATGCGGCACAACCGTCGCCGCACCACGCTCACCATGCTCGGCATGGCGTGGGGTATCGCCACGGTTGTCATGCTGCTCTCCTACGGCGACGGCTTCGGCCGGGCCTGCGCCAGCATCTTCGCCAATTTCGGCACCAAGCTGATGATCCTGGCTCCTGGTCGCAGCTCGATGCAGGCGGGCGGCCAGAAAGCCGGCCAGCAGATACGCTTCACCCTCGACGACGTGGACACCCTTACCACCAACATTCCTCAAATCGGTCAGATCACTCCCGAGGCCGATAAGCAGGCCAACATCCAGTATGAGACGCGGACCTTCACCTTCAATGTGACCGGAAACTATCCCAACGTCTTTTCCATCCGCGCGCTCAAGTTGGCGCAGGGGCGCTTCTACAACCCGGAAGATGAGATACAGCACGCCCGCGTCGTCGTCATTGGCTCGGAGGCTAAAGAGAAGCTTTTCTCCGGACGTAACGCGCTGGGCGAACACATCCGCATCGATGGCCTTAGCGTGGAAGTTGTCGGGGTCCTAAGCCCCAAGATGCAGGCAGGCGACGACAATATTAACCGCATCCTCTACATCCCCTTCACCACCCTGAGCGACATTAAAGATACGCACTACCTCGACTCCATCTGGTTCAGCTATGAGACCCCGGCGTACGAAGATCTGGAACACACCGTGCGCTCCGTGATGGCCATAGAACACAAGTTCAACCCCACCGACCGGCGCGCCATGTACGTGTTTAACCTCATGGAACAAGTCCACCAGTTCGAATTGATCACGATCGGCCTCAAGATTCTCCTGGGCTTTGTCGGTACACTTACGCTCGGCATCGGCGGAGTTGGCCTCATGAACATCATGCTGGTCTCGGTCGCGCAGCGCACCCGCGAGATTGGTGTGGAGAAGGCGCTGGGTGCGCGCCGGAGTCACATCCTGCTCCAGTTCCTCGCCGAATCTCTGACCATCACTTTCATCGGCGGCGCGCTGGGAATCATCCTCGCCTACGGGGTCTCACTTTCCGTCGGACGCCTCACCCTTTACAGCGCGATGGCGAAAAACGCGGAAGCCGCAGACGTCCGCCTGGTAATCGCTCCGGGCACCCTGATCATCGCCACGCTGATCCTTGCCGCCGTAGGGCTGGTGAGCGGCATGGTGCCCGCCGTCCGCGCCTCGCGTATGGATCCCATCGAAGCTCTGCGCTACGAATAACTTCGTTGCCGATGGCGTGAGAAATTCAGGACTGTTTCGTGAGCGCCGCGCGAATCCGCCGGCCCACGATCTCATCTTCGCCGGGCTGCAACATCCATACTCCCACCACCAGCGTGTTCGCATCCGCCGGAATGCCCTGGTTGGGCTTCTGTCCGGTGTTCGGGTTCAGCTCAATCGAAGGCGTCCCCTTGCGCAAAGCCTCGACGATCTCCGCGGTCGTGGACTCCAATGACCGCCGGGTCAAAGCGTATAAGCAGATGCGGAACATGGTTGGCGATCTTCGGAACCACCGTCTCCGTCTTCACCGAAGGGATGCCTTTCACCGCATTGGCGATGAGATCGACGCGCTTCTGATAGTCGCCCTGCATCGACTCTTCTGTGTGCGAGAGAACCCAGTCGACCGCCGCCACCATGCCCACGATCTGCTCCTTAGCCACCTTCATGCCGCGCCCGATTCCGTCTCCCGGATTATTGTTCTCATGGGCCAGGTCCGTCAGCACCTTCCTGCCCAGAAGCAGCCCTGCATTTTGCGGACCGCGAATTCCCTTGCCGCCGGAGAACGCCACAAGGTCGAAGCCCATGCCGGTGTACTTCCACAGATTCGAAATCGGAGGCATGTCCGCGGCTGCGTCGAGGTGGCAGGGAATCTTGTACTCGTGCGCCACCCGCAGCCACTCTTCCCGACCGATCTGCGCGCTCCCTGCGATCCCATCCTCATCTTCCGCAGCATTGAAAAAATTCGTCATCACCGCGTTGCCCGCGTCGCAAGCCCGCTTGTAGTCGTCGAGCGTGACCACCTCGGTCACTCGCGCCCCGCAAAGATACATGGCGCGGTCATATTCATAGCGATGCGCACGCTGCACGATGACCTGATTCTTCTTGCCGTCAATCGCCTGCGGCATGTCCAGAATGTCGATCTTGTTGGCATACTGCAGACAGGCTGCAGCCGCCAGGCTGATCGCTCCCGAGGCTCCCGAAGTCACGACCGCGCCTTCGCACTGCAGGCGGCGCGCAATGTACTCTCCGGCCTTCCGCTGCAGTTCGTGCAGACGCACCGGATGCAGCGCGGCTTTCTGCACCGCGCGCCAGAACTTCCGGAGGCATGCACGCTGCCGTTAGCGTGGTATAGGTGCCGGCAGCGTTGATAATCGTCGGCACGCCGAGCTTCGCATAGTAGTCCTCACCATCCGACGGCGCTGTGCGGCGACGAAAGAGCGCTAGCGGAGGAAACCAGAGGCGCGGCGCCCACTGCCGCGGCCAGCGAACTCGCCCATCGAAAAAAGCGGCGCCGAGAGAGATATCCTGCTCGCGATTGAATCAATGCTGACATGTTAATTCGCTCCTTAGAAAGAAGTCAGAAGAGAGTTGCGAACAGAGAACAGCGTATATCGCGCCTAGACGGGCTTCGGTTTCCACATCGCTCATGCATACGCCGGTCGCTGCGATCAGTCTCAGACCTCACCTCTCAACGGTCAAGGGGCGCAGCGGCACGTTTTCGCTAGGCGGAACAGGCCACCAAGTAATTACCGACGTAACGGCAGATACCGAACGGAGCTTGTTCAATCGAAGTGCGGGCCGCAATCTATTGCCAGAGGAACTATGTCCCTGCCAGCCTCGCCTTCGTTCAAAGCCAAGCTTGTGAGCAAGCACGTGATCGTGAAGCTTTCTCTTTTTACCCGAGCCTTTCCGGGCACGGTGGTTGCGACCGACGAGACTGGATTCTGCTTTCAGAGCGACGACATGGTGGCGGCTTTGCGGGAGGTTACCGGCAGCATAATGGCTAAAGTGGATGCTCCCCAGGTTTATCTAACCTTCGCAGCCCTCGAATGGCTCGTATTCTCGGAGCCCAAAGCATCGGCGGCTTCAGCGTAAGAAACTTCCCCAACTACCAATTTCATCTCGCGCCCTACGCCGAAATGGGCCGTCCCCTCGACATCGCCGGTTCTGGAAGGGAACGCCGACGACAAATCGCCTTAAACGCTTGTTAAAGCATAGAATCTTGGTGACGCTCGGAGAACACCTGGAGCACACATGAAGATCGAGATCGTTCACTGCCCGACATGACAGAACAACAAGGCTCACGTCGCGAGCCTCGTGACCCTCATCAAGCAGCGCCTCGACATTGAAGCCGTCCTTACGCCCGGGAAGACTGGTCAATTCGAAGTTCTGGCTGACGGCGAGAAGATCGTCGAACGCGGTGGAAACTGGTTGACCCGGAGCTTCGGCGCCGGCTATCCCGATCTCAAAAGCGTAATCGAGCAACTTGAGGGACGCCGTACCAAGTGAAGCAGCGCAGAGGAAGGAGTAGATCGAGAGCACGACGATTAAAGAGCTTGAATTTCAAACACAGCGTAAAGCGCACCCGAAGCCCGAAAGCAGAAGCCCGAAGCCCACTCCTACCCCCGCACGCTAATCCTCGAGAACGACAGCACCGCCCGCGACGAAATCGGCCGTCCCATCGACATCGCTGGACGAAACGTCGTAAAGATCAGCATCCGCTTCACCTGCGGCAGCAGTTCCTGAGACTCCCCGGGATCGGAAAGAATTCTGTAGTCCTGCACCCGCCCGTTCCTGTCCACATACGCTTCAATCACCAGCGAGTCCGTATTCATCCCGCTCAGCGTCGTGCCAAAAACGCTCTCCTGCAACTCCGGCCCGGTATTCAGCACCAGCGGTACATCTTGACTGTTCGCTTGCACCTCTCCCGGCATCGCCAGAATCGCGGTGACTAAACCAAAGATCAGCAAAGCGCAGACCAGGCCCGCCGTAGCCGGCACCATGAACGCATTCAAAGTATTTTCCACGCGCATGCGCAAGCCTTCATACCGCGGCCTCCGCGTCTCCGCCGCCTCCCGCGAAATCGCCAGACGCAGCTTCAACCCAAGGTCTGCCGGCTCCTGCACCCGCCCCATGTCCATCAACAGTTGTTGCGTCTGCCGCAGCAAGCGGTACTCCCGCATGCACGCCGCACATCCGTCCAGATGCGCCTGCAGTCCCTGCATCTCAGTCCCCGTCACCGCCCCGTCCAGATACGGCGACAACAATCCCTTCACGTCCGCACATTTCATCGTCGACTTCGCCGATACGGACTTCATGGCCACATACCTCATGGCGTCACCTCGACCCTTCTTCCCCCTCCAGCAACCTGGTCCTGCAAATTTTGGGATCGCAAACTCGTCTCGTCGTCTTTCTCCGGCGCAGCCAGCCCCAATTCTCCGCTCATCTCGCGCACATACGGCGCCAGCCGCTGCTTCAACGCCTGCCGCCCCCGCGTGATTCTGGATTTCACCGTCCCTAGCGAAATCTGCAGAACCTCCGCAATCTCTTCATACGACATCTCTTCCAAATCGCGCAGAATCAAACTCGTCCGGTAGGGCTCCGCCACCTGGCGCAGCTCTGCATCCACCCGCTTCTGCACTTCCCGATGCGCCACACTATCGAATGGCGAATCGTTCCGGTCGGTCAGCGCGTTCTGCATCGCTGCATCCCCGTTCGACAATCCTTCCGATTCCACCGGTTCAATCGAAGTCTCATGCGCCTTGTGCCGGAACCACCACCGCTTCCGGTTCGCCGCTTCATGCAGTGCAATCCGGTAAATCCAGGTTTTCAAACTCGATTCGCCATGAAAACTCTTCATCCCGCGGAACACTTTCAGAAACACATCCTGTGTCGTATCCGCCGCGTCCGCCGGATCGCTCATCATGCGGTATACCAGCCCGTAAACCGGCCGCTGAAATTCACCAATCAGCCACGCATAGGCCTCTTCCGAGCCGGCCTTCAGGTCCGCGACAATCGCCGCTTCCTGCGCCCGTGCTCCGATCGCGCTCGCCAAATCTCCCAAGGTGGTCACTCCCGCTCTTAAACGCGTACCGCGTGACTACAGGTTGATTATAGGATTCTCCGCCGCATCCCCAACCGAAAAATCGCCTGCCCGCCCCTGGTTTACGGATTAGAGGTCACCGCTGCATGTTACCGGCGCACACTCTACTAGAAGATAGACTCCGCCCACCCATCCCAGGTTCCCACCCGTAAGTGGTTTATCTACAATAATCTAGCTAGTCAATGATCTTCGCCCTGCTGGGCAGGAGGTGTCTTTCTTCTCCCCATGCGATTTCGCTGTGGCGTCGAGGCCGGTTTTCCCGGAGGATTAAAGTAGGCATCGCTGAAGACCACATCGCCCTGAAAGCTTTTCATGCTGTCGCGATAACGCTGGCTGGAAATGGTGCTGCGTATCTCCACCTTCACCTCCTCCAGCGTCAAGGTCTGCTTGCTGATCATTTTGTAGATGAAGTGGGCGCCTCCAGGATCAGAGAACACTTCTGAAACCTCTCCTGGCTTCATCTCCATCACTACCTCGTGTTGCGGAGGCAGCGCAGCCCGCCGCACCTTCTCCATCTTCGTGTCGGAGTTCGTTCGCGGGATTCCGGCCTCCGCGTAGGCCTCGATTTGCAGCTTGTCAGGATCTTCCCCATTAACCGCCCGGACCCGAAGTTCGGCGGCAACTTTCGTCATCGCTTCTTCATCGGCCTTTGTCTGCGCGTCTTCCTGTTCCGCCTGTGTTGCTGCCGCGTCTGCTTGGCGCGGGGAACAAAAATCCGCGCCAGAGTTGCCTGCTCGTAGGAGGACTGGTTCTTCTCTGTAATAGTCTTCAAGATCGGCGTCGGTGATGTTGTTGGCTTCCGCCTGCAATGCGCGGGTCAGGTCCTGCGCAAGCAGCTGCATCCGCGCATAGCGCATCTCTTCTTCGAACGCCGGCGTTTTATCGAGGCCGCGTTTCTCCGCCGCCGCCGCCATTCTCAGGTTCCGCGCATAAGCGTTCGCCACATTCAGACGAAGCGACAGCGACATGCCCGGCTGCAGCGCTTCAGTAAGCTTTTCAAATTGCGCGCGAGTGATCACGGTTTTGCAGGCACGCCCGGCTGCCCCGGATCAGCGCAGAAACCGTTCACCGTAATCACCGCATCCTCAGGCCCAACTTTTATTTCAGGGACGTCACCGGCAGCGGAAGGCGTAGCCGGTGGCGCAGCTTGCCCATAGGCCAAGCTCGCAAGCAGGAGACATACGAAACACAAGAAAGGCATGCCTCAGTATCCCCAATGCCAAGGTGGCGCAGCAAATAAAACGGGCACGCAGCAAAGCTGCGTGCCCGGGCTTAACCCTAGCGGATCACTGTTCAAACGCTCCCATGTTGATTTGTCCATTGGCATTCACCCGCGGATTGCCGTTGAAATCCACCGTGCCGAAATCCCCCGAACCCAGACTCACGTTGCCCGTGTTCTCGGCCGGAGAACTGGTCGCGATGTCAAAATTCGGCGTCGGCGAACAATTGGTGAGCGGCGTCGGAGGACCGCTCTCTACCGTCGAAGTGCAAGTGGGCAGAGTGAGGTAGTCGGGGTTCGCGAACACCGAATTCTTATCCTGTCCAGTCGCCGACTGGTAGGAGGCAAACGAGGTGTAGGTTTTGTTGTTCAACTCAAAAGTGGTAGTCGAGCTGGTGGTGTAGAAGTCATTGTAGTTGGAAGTGACGCTGCTGCCCGTCGTAAACCCGTGAATGAACAGGCCCTGCGCCCCGCATATACAATGTTGTTCTCGAACACAATCCCCGTGGCGCGATACTGGATCTGGAACTCGCCACTGCCGGTCTTCTGCGTGTCGTTGTCGTACAGGCTGTTGTTCACAATGGTGATGTTGGTGCTTCCACCCGTGCCCGACTTGGCATAGCCTCCCACCGAAACACCGCATGAATTTGCGGCGTAGTCGAGATTGTTGCGGAAGATTACGTTGCTCGAGACTTCACCGGCGTTTTCGCTGGCAGCCTCGAAATTCAGGTCGTTGCCGTACAGCGTGTTGCGCTCGAACGTCACCTCCGTGCACCCATCGCAGTACAGCCCGTCCTCATCGTACTGATTACCTTCCCCTGGGTTCTTGAAGGCGCTGTTGTTGTAGATGAGGTTGCCGGAAACCTCTCCATTCTTGGCCTGATCGAAGCCCGTCGGACCCACTCCCTCAAAGCCGATCGCATCCATGCCAATGTTGTCGTTGTCATAAATCACATTGTTGGAGACGACAAAGTTTTGCACGTTGCCGTTATAAGTGGTCGTCTCGCTTTCCCCAGTAAGGCATCCCGTAACCGTGTTGCCGCTGACGTTCACGCTGAGCGGAGTGGCGCTGATCCCGAAAACGCCGATCCCATAAGCGTTGCCTCGCTTCCCCGCCGTAGTCTGAATGTTCTTAACCGTGTTGTTGAGGAAGTTGATTCCGGTGCCGCTGCCGACGATCAAGGAGTCCGAGAGGAACCTTCGCGGCGGTCGAAACCTTGTAGTTTTGGATGGTGAACCCCTCGATGGTCAGATAGTTCACGCCACTCGCAGCACCGATGTTGAACAGTCCTTGCGTGTTGGTACCGATGAAGCCGTTGCTTTGAGCAAAAGTGGGTGAGACACAGCAGGAGACTCCGGTGCCGTCCACGATCGCTACACCCTGTCCATTGAAAACGATGGGAGCGGTCGACGTTCCCGAGTTGGCGAAGGTCACGCTCTCGTTATAAGTTCCGGCTCCCACATAAACTGTGCTGCCCGCCTGTGCTTCCAGAGCCGCGTGTCCGATGGTGAGCCAGGGCGCGCTCGCACTGCCGTTATTCGAGTCGCTGCCATTTTTTGCAACATAGTACGTCTGGGCCTGCGCGCAACAGCACAGCGCGAAGCAACTGGACAGAAAGAGGACCAGAGCCCGAATCAACTCACGCCTCAGCACGAGTTGCGTACCCCGTTCAAAGCGATTAGTCATCGAAGAACCTCCTATTGGATTTTTTGAGTTTTTCTGCCTGAGTCGGACCCCTCTGCGATTGCAGTGGCTGGTGTCTTACGAACGATTATTTTTACTTTCGTTTATGGCGGTTTGTCAAGTAAAAAGAAAGAGATAGAAGCAGAGCGTTTCCCGTTCGGGATCGAACGATTGGGCAGGTGGGGCCTATGCCGAGGTAGTTCGAGTGTGTTCAGGAAGGTTCTTGAGAATATCTTGCAACGCTGCCAATAGTTTCTCCGATCCCTTGTCCAAATCGAGAGCGGATTTTTCCAGGAACCCTACAGCTCCGTCTCCCTGCAACCGGGCAGCATTCTTCTGCGACAGACCCGTAATCACCACCACCGGGATCGCCATGGTCAAAGGGTCCTTCTTAAGCGCTACCAGCACATCCGGACCGCTTATCTTCGGCAACAACATATCCAGCAAAATCAGATTCGGAAATTGCTCCCGCGCCATGCGCAAAGCTTCCTCGCCGTCGGCCGCGCTGCTCATCTCATAGCCGGCACGTGCCAGGGCTCGCTCCATCGTTAGTCTCAGAAACTTGCTGTCCTCCACAAGCAGGATCTTGGTCATTCCCCCATAGCCTTCCGCTCCGGTCTCCTGGATATTGGTCCATCGGCAGATTCGCAACTCCAATAAGAAACAGAAGGTCCGCGCCGCGCACTCATAACCTGAGAGTCGTCTAAGAAAGAGAAAAGGAGCAAGTCGGGCGAAGTCGCGCCAGCGCAGTCCCCTAAGCGAAACCGAAAGGATATTCACTAGCCCGCACATAAGTGCAGAGTAGCCTTGCGAGAAGGAAAGCGAGTCCCGAAGGGGACGGCACCTACACTCCCGCGCACGACAAATTTCTTCTACATGTTCTCAATCGCCACCAACCGCCGTGCTATTGGCGTAACTCACACCTGGGTGTACGATGCTCCTGTCTTTATTAAACATGAGGACGATCCGAGTCAGCGGCCTAATCGTTAGCGAAACTGTCAGGCAACTCTGGAACCGATGCTCTCATTGGATTTCCCTGAGTAACGAGGAGGAACCGTGCCCTACACTCGGGCTGTCCCCATCCCGCCGCATAATGCTACCCAGGCGCTTTTCTGCATTTCCTTTTTTCTGCTCTTGTGTTTGACTCCTACGCTCGCGCAAAAGACCGAACAAAAAGACGTCCCGCCGAAGTACGACCTGCATACCGAAACCAAAACCAAAGGAGTAGTGGACGAAGTTAACCTTCTCGTCTTCGGCACCAGAAAAGACTTCACCGAACTCATCGTCAAAAGTGGAGATGACAAGGTCCATATCTACGTCTGCCCCAAACCCTTCCAGGAGGAGATGGGCATCACCTTCACCAAGGGGGACGAGATTGCCGTGACCGGTTCCAAGGTCAAACAGGATGCCTCAGACATAATCCTCGTCCGAGAGCTCATAAAGGGAACCGACACTCTCATGTTCCGCGACGATAAAGGCAACCCAGTGTGGGATCCACGTACCGGCAAGTGAAATCGAATGTTCTTCGAACCCGGTCGCGCGCCAGCTCGGGTTGCCTAGGTCAAGCTCACATCTAACAGTGCCAGCCAATACTGAACCGACTGCAGAGCAAAGCCGCAAAAAATGAGTCCGATGCCGAATGCTCCCAGCCGCCGCTCTGGAAGGTTGTCAGCGTAATACTCAATGTAAGGGCTGAACGTCGCTCCCACGCCGGTCACGATGCCGGTCACTAACCCCACGCGGAGCGCAAATAGCCATGCATGGTCCACGTGACGGATGAAGGCACTGCAAACCAGGGCCGTGGTCGTGAAGCCGAGAGTCCGCATCGCAGTTGCGAAAATCTGGCGGCGCGTAAGCCGCGGACGGCGAGATGCTGCATAATCAAGCGCCGGACGCACGTTGTTCGAGTAGGCAATCACTTGCCCGGCGGTGACTAGGACAGCAAACGCCACCGCAAATCGAAAGCCCAGGGTCCTGTACAGTCCCGCTCCGAACGCGAACCCTCGGATTGCGGAAAATAGTCCTTCCCAGGGCAGCGAGTAATGATCTAGCCCGCGCGCCGCTCGATTGAATTCAATCGACAGCGTCACGCCCGTCGCAATGCCTGATGCCAGGCCAAAGAATGGACCCAGTCCTAGGCCGTAGCCGATGCCGAAAACCAGCGAGTAAGTTACTGCCCGCGTAAGCAGTCGCAATGGACCGTGCTGTCCACCCAACAGATCATAAGCAAGATAAAGACTGCCCAACACATCAAGGCAGGTCCCCGTAATGCTCACGGCCGCGACTGTATGGTGGTCCATTCGAAGAGTTCATCCGCCTCCGCCCTCGACAACGCCTTACGCCGGAGCGCCACTTAACGGGAGCCAGACCTGAAAACGCGTCTCGCCGGGCTTGGAGCTGACCTGAATATTTCCTCGGTGCTTCTTCACAATTCGCTGCACCGTGTCCAGCCCCAGGCCCGTGCCTTCCCCAACTCCTTTGGTGGTGAAAAAAGGCTCGAAGATGCGGGGCTGCACTGCCTCGGGAATCCCTGGACCGTTGTCGGTAATCTCAACCACGGCGCAACCGTCTTCGCTGTAGGTTCGGATGCGCAGTTCGCCTTTTCCGTGCATCGCGTCAATCGCGTTATCAATAATGTTGGTCCAGACCTGATTAAGCTCGCTGCCAAATGAATTCACCAGTAACGGAACGCTCTGGTAGTCGCGCTGCACTGCCACTCCTTGCTTTAACTTGTGATTGAGGATCGTAAGGGTGGTTTCCAGGCTCTTCGCCACGTCCACGTTTAGAACCGGAGCCTGGTCCATGTGCGTGTATTCCTTGATAGCCCCGACCAGTTCCGATATCCGCGAAGTGCTGCTCTCGATTTCGTGCAACAGGCTTGCGATCTCCACCGAAGCAGCGATCCGAACCAGAGCAGCTCGAGCCGTCTCCGCGTCGAGGTTCGCGAACAACGATTCAACCATCTCCGGCTTGATGTTCCGCCGCGCCAGCCCGGCCGCCAACATCCACAAGTCGTTCTGTCCATGACTGCGCAGCAAAGAATCGATCTGGTCTTCCAGGTCGCTGATGGTCAGCGCATCCGGTGGAACGATATCCGGTTGCGTAAACGAAGCCTCCAGCTTTTCGATCTCCGATTTTTGTGTAGCCGTCAGATCACGCCTTCCCAGCTCGAGACTAGCGTTCTTGATTTTCTTTAGAATGTCGCTCATTTGGCTGGCTGCGCGTTTCGCAGCCGAAGCCGGATTGTTGAGTTCATGCGCCAGTCCCGCGGAAAGTTTCCCCAAAGAAGCCAATCGATCGCGCTGTTGTTCGAGCCGCGTAGTTTCACGGATCCGGTCCGACATCAGGCCCACCAGACGCTGGGTCAGAACCGGCATCTTCTGCACCAACTCTGGAAACAACGAAGCCGAAAACCGTAAAGCGTGGCTGTCAGTCACCGCTCGCCCGCTCACCGTAAACTGCTTCATCCTCGAAAACGGCAGCACTCCGGTAACATCGCCCGGCTCCAGATCAAAGACGAAAGTTTCCCCCCCAAGTTCGCCCCTCCCTTGAAGGTGTCCCTCAAGAATCACAAACATCGCATCCGCCGGATCGCCCTGCCGTGCGTAGGTGTCCCCGGCCTTGAGGTTCAGTTCCTGCGCCTGGCTGAGGAACCAGTCGAGCTGATCATCGGGCAAATCAGCGAATTCCTGGACGCGGCGTAGTTCAGATTTATCGACCATTTATACCTTGCTTAAATACTGATGAATGAATTGCACCGCCACTGATCCTTCACCGACTCCCGAAGCCACGCGCTTGATAGAACCGTGCCGCACGTCGCCCACAGCAAAGATGCCGGGAACATTCGTCTCGAGCAGGAACGGATCACGGTCCGGCGTCCATCCCTTGGGACGCTCCCCACCCCGCATTAGATCAGGACCAGTCAACAGAAACCCGCGCTCATCCCGCTCCAAAATGCCCGCCAGCCAGTCCGTCCGTGGCAATGCTCCGATAAAGATGAACATCGCACTCGCCGGCACGCGCTCAACCTTACCGGTATCGGAGCAAAGCACCGAAATCTCTTCCAGATGCGTTTCGCCATGCGCCTCCGCTACGCCCGCGTGCGTCCAAAGCTGAATATTGGGCGTTTCCTTAACCTGGTCGATCAGGTATTGCGACATGGTGCTCGAGAGCGATTCGCCGCGCACCAGAATAACCACGCGCTCCGCGTATTTCGCGAAGTTCATCGCCGCCTGGCCCGCCGAGTTCGCGCCGCCCACCACATAGACGATCTCACCCTTGCACGACAAAGCTTCGGTAGCTCCGCCGCCATAATAAATTCCCGCACCCTGCAGCCTGTCAATGCCCGGAGCCTCCAGCCGCCTCCACTGCACCCCAGTCGCAATCATCAGAGCGTGACAAGAGATCTCATTTCCGTCTGCCAGTTTGACGATCCGGTAAGGCCCCTCCGCGCGCGCTCCAACCACTTCCTGCGCCAGGATTTCCACTCCGAAACGCTGCGCCTGCACCACCGCTCGCCGCGCCAGATCCGCGCCGCTAAGTCCGGTCGGAAATCCCAGATAATTTTCGATGCGCGAACTCATTCCGGCCTGCCCGCCCGGTGCTTCCCGCTCAATCATCACCGTATGCAAACCTTCGGAGGCGCCATAAACAGCAGCTGCCAAACCCGCCGGCCCCCCTCCCACAATCGCCAGGTCATAAAAGTCGGTTTGTGCGCGCGTGCGCAATCCCACTTTTTGCGCAACTTCCGAAGGCGCGCCCTCAAGCAGCTTCGTCCCATCCGGAAACAGCACCACTGGCAGATTGGCCGCCTCCGGCCCCAGAGCTTCCAGCAACTGCTTGGTTTCCGGATCATTACCGGAAAGCTCCACGTCGGTCCACTGATAGGGAACCCGATTGCGCGCCAGAAAATCCCGCAACTCATACGATCGCGGCGACCAGCGCGTGCCCAGCACCCGGATCCCTTGAAACGTCGGACGGTAGGAAGCCTGCCAGTCGTCCAGCAAATCGTCGAGTTGCGGATACAGGTGCTCCGCCGGAGGATCCCACGGCTTCAGGAAGAAATAATTGATGCTGGCCTGATTGATGGCGCTGATCGCGGCGTTGGTGTCCGCATAAGCGGTCAGCAACGCCCGCTTCGCGCTGGGGAAGATCCCCATAGCCTGCTGCAGAAACTCCACTCCATCCATCCGCGGCATGCGTTGATCGGCCAGCAGCAACGCCACGCTGTCATTGCGCACCTTCAACTGCTTCAGCAGTTCAAGCGCCCCCTCAGGCGAATCGCTTCCGATCACGCGGTATTCTGCGCCATACTGCGAGCGTAGATCGCGCTCGATCGCCCGCAACACATCAGAGTCGTCATCTACGCTCAGCAAAATTGGTTTCGCCATGCTCGGTCCCGATTCCAGGAAAAACTTCCAGCAGATTTCCAGGTAAAGAGATTAAAGAATTAATGATGATGCCACACTTCGCCGTTCGGTCGAAGTGGGATAGATGAAGTTGGTTAGATACACAAAGTCGGCATTCGGTCGCGCAATTCGTTGATCAGCCCCGAGCCGCGTAATCGGAAAACAGCAATCCACCGGACGGCAAGTCAGGCCTTGAACCTGGCGACAATCGCCGTGATGTCGTCGTGTTGTTCCTGAGGGCTGAATCGCCGAACACGATCCACGATTGCGGTCAGCAAAGCCTGGCACGGCAGGTCGCGATGTTGCTGAAGCGATTCAATCAGGCACTGCTCGCCAAATTCCTCACCTTGCTCGTTACAGGCTTCGGTGATGCCATCCGTGTAAAGCGCAAGCACGTCCCCGGGAGAGAGTCGCTGCTCCCGCATCGAGCAATTCCACTCTCTAAACAGCCCGAGCAGCATGCTGGTGGAATCGAGTCGATCCACGGTCCCGTCGCTTCTCATCAGGAGACCTGACAAATGACCGCAATTCACGTAGCGCAGTCGTCCCATCCCCTCGTCGTATTCAGCAAACAAAAGCGAGGCATAGGCACTGTCGCCGGTATTGTCATAAAACAGGCGGTTCACAGACCGCAGCAGCGCCTCGGGATGATCGAAGGCCAGCGCTGCCTGGCTCCGCAGGCTGGCCTGCAAATTCGCCATCAAAAGAGCGGCTGCGATTCCCTTGCCGGAAACATCGCCGATGATCAACCCCAGCCGCTGCGGCCCGAGATTCAGGAAATCGAAATAATCCCCTCCCACCTGGCGCGCCTGCAGGCAGATACCCGCGTACTCCAACGTTTTCAACTCCGGCTGAAACTGCGGAAACAACCGCGCCTGCACCTGCCGCGCTATTTCCATTTCCTGGGCAGTGCGGCGTTCGGATTCGAGCTTCTCGGCGTGCGCCTGCCGGCGCAACTCCAGGCTTTGCCTCACCTCATCGAACCCTTCCAGGCCAAACGCATTCCCGTCGGGATCCTCAAAACGCGCGTAGGTGCCGCCCCATCCCGGCGTCTCGGGAGCAGTTGAAAACCGAACCCCGCGTTCGCTCCATTCTTTGTACTTGGCCTGGACATCTTCAGTCATGAATAAGACCCAACGGTACCCGCCAATCAGTTTGTATTCCGGAGCGTCAGACTTTGGTTCCACCAGTGCGAGATTCGCGCTGCCGTCGGGAGGCGCCACTTCGATCCAGCGTTCGCCGGTAGGAAGGCGTTGTTCAGTGATGAGTTCGAAGCCCAATTGTTCGAGGTAGAACGGCTTGCTCACTTCCAGATCGCGAACGAAAACGACGATGTCCTGGATTGACAGGTAGGGCTCTTCGCGGCCCGGCCGAAGCACGGTCCGATTCGCCCACGAGAGAAAGGCGTCGCTTGCCATCCGCGTGATTATAACGGGCCCGACAGGTGTTGAGACTAGACGATTTACTCTATGCGCGGTGCCGCAGCATCACTTCACCGGTTCCCAGCCCTCCGGAAGCATATCGAATGCGAGCGTGTCACGGTAGGCGTACTGATTGCCTTCCAGTACCGCGACCGGTGTCAACATATGCCAGACGCGATCATCGTCGAAGACGTAACACTCACCCGCTTCGCGCATCGTGAAGCGATCCACTTCGTGTTTGTCATTGTCGGTGATGATGACTTCGCCACCCCGGGCGCCGCAGCGGCCGACTAGATGTGTGGCAATATATTTTTCTCCGTCTTTATGTAAGCCGGGTGGGCTCGTGTCGCAGGGTCGGCCGGGAGTCGCCGTAAACCTTATTAAATGGCTATTGACCAAGTACTTCGTACCCACCGCTGAGAGCGGCAGGTGATGAAGGTGGTGGGCAATCATCTTGCGGATCCCTACAGAACCGGCGATCGCTGGGGCCAGCGGCGCATACTCGCGCGGCTGATCGCCTAGCGTCGTGTTGTATTTTTTCAGCTGCACATAGGGCGTGCTCTCCTCGCTCAACCAAACCTTCACGCCGCCCTCAACAATCTCGGCCCGGAGACGATTTAAGGAACGATATCTGTCGCCCCCGTCGTAGTACTTGTCCCTTGGAATGGACCAGGCTGCCTGAGATAACGCTGCCAGCGCGCGCGCTATGTCTATATCAACTCTCAAGCTCTGACGACTAAACCCGCGCTCCGTCAGGTCGTTTCGCGACCTCGCATTTGTGACAACCGGAATAAAGCCATCTTGACCCACGATTGCTCCTGACAAGTACGCGTTTACAGTCATTGACCCTCGACGAGTGACAGGGCGACTTTCCGCCAATTTACCGCTCTAGCGGCAAAAGATATGAGGGGTTGCACTTAAATGAGCCGCCAAAGACGTGCTGATCCGCCTCGCGCATGTCCCACACGATTACAGAAGTCGGCACGAGTCGGACCGTAATGTCATCCCATCCTGCAAACACCGGACCCACCTTCGGGTCCGCTAACGCAGCTTCGCTTAGGTACTTGCGATGAATCTCCCTGTTGCATCTCTGAGATGACTCACCCCTAAGTACTTGCGCGCTGCCCGTGACGGTAACTCCGTAGGACGCGGCGGGGTCACGAGAGTCAACCATCAGAGACACCTCCCGATTTGCCTGAAGGTTTCGGGCTTTGCGGCTTCGTGAAGCCGTAGCAACATAAATGTCGGTGCCGTCGAACCAGAACCACACGGCAACGATATGGATTGAACCATTTGGGTTGTGTGTAGCAAAAGACGCGATATATCGGCTTTCCAGCAACTGCCTGACTCTTGCATCCGACAAGGAAGCCATCGGAGAATCTCCCTCGGAAGTCTTAATGTCCATTTTGCGCGAGCCGCATAAGCATACAGGTTAGCCATTTTTTGGCAATAGGGGGTCTTGTCATCGGGAGTCAATTGTCGCCAACAGGCGATTTACACTCATTGCCAATCGGGCTGGCCTGAGATTCAATCCGTGAGGCGCTGCGTTCCGTACGGCAATGCGCTTTGGCTCGCTAGTCGGAGGTGATGATCTTCTTGTTCTTTACCACGCGTTCCAGCTTCGCCAAACCAGATCGTGCAGCGAACGTTATGCTCTTCGAACACCCAGCTATTACTCTCCCGCTCTTTCTCACCCAGTCGAAGGTTGCGATCTTGCGCGAGCCTTGAGACGCCATCTTTCGTCATCCCGGAAGAGATTTCGTCACACACGGATCGAGCACTCAAGTTAATGTGCTCTGCGGGCTGAGTTTCTTCGTTCGCTCGGACACTCGGTGCCGCGGGAGCCATCGAACCGCCCAGTTTTCTGCGCCACAGTTCACGCCCATCAGCGGTGAGTGCACGAACGTAGGCACCATCCGGACACGACTCCTCGTCATAAATGTCGGGCCCGTTTGCGCTCGGCACCGCCTGGCTCATTTTTGTACTCTTGCATCCGGGCAGACTGCTGACAGACCACTTGATCGTTCCGGCGGTCAATGCGCCGGAACGAATCTCAATGCTGGCTTCAGAGGAATCGCCATCGGCATAAGCAGTCAGAACCACCGTCGAGGACGTTTCCTCCGCCTGGATCGTCGCTTCATCGCCAGCCACCGTAAGCTTGGCAGCATGTTCGGGAGAAACATTCCAGCGAACATTGTGCCGCAAGCGTCCGTCCTTGCCGACCGCGCGGAACGTACGCGTCTCGCCGACCAGCATAGTGGCCTTTGTAGGCACCACGGAAAGCGCGGGCGCGTCTTGCGCGAAAACCAGTCCAGTCCAGCTCATGCTGAACGCAAGAAGTGCCAGAACGGCGACACTAGTCATTCTCCACATTTGTTTGCGTGCTTCGTATTTCAACTTCTTCAGGCTACTTCTAACGGGCAAACTGAGAAAGTTACCTTGGGGAGCCGATTTTTCGGTTGACTCATCGCACTCTCGCACTTCATTGATGGGGATAGCTATAGGGGCGGGAAATTCCTGCACCCCGCTAATCGGAGCCTGGGGTCAACGAGTGCAATGGGGATATTTCGTCAACTGATCGCTCAATGAGTCAGATGAGGAATTGCTCCGCCTTGACCCGCTTTGGCGGCTGGCCGACAGTTGCGCAGCGTGACTAGCGTGGGCTTGCAAAGGTCCTGGAGGCAAATTAGAGAGTTGGGGGCAGGTCGGAATTGAACATGTCGTACAGCACCTTCCACGAACCATCTTCCTGTTTTTTCCACACTGTCAGATACTTTCCCTTATAAGCCACAGTTTTCCCCGAGGCGTCCTTGAGGTTCATCTCGGTTGTGCCGCTGGTATAGCCCAAGTCCCCAGAACGGGCAACCCCAACTTTATTCGCGTGCCACGTGATGTTTTCATGTGCAAAATCGTCGGCAATCACTTTCGCAATGGCATTCTTCCCAGTCGCTATGGGAGCGTCAGGCGCTAACATGGAGCCTTGTTCGTCGCAGAAGGCCACCGATTTGGCGAGGTCTTTCTCCTGATAGACTCTTAGCCATGCCGCGTCAGCAGCCAAGATGGCATCGGTTTCCTTTCCGCTCGTCTGCCCAGGTGCCGCGCCCAGAAACAGCAAAACCAAGCTCGCAACCGCCCACCGTCGTGAAATCATAATTTCATTCCTCCAGTCGCGAACTCATTTCCTGATTCCACGGTAGGCGACTCCCATTAAAACCGCAACAAGTATACGGCCTCGGAAGAGACTGTTGTAATCAGGCGATTACACTCATTGACCCATTCGCCCTCCCGCTCCCCGCGCCCCGCGCCCACGCCCCGAACGCCGCCTCGTGCACCCTGGCTCCGATCAGGGAGGTGTAGGGATTGTCCCGCGTGTTCCGTATACCCCCGCATTTCATTGACTGCATCAAGCCGCGTCCGTAAGATGAAGCGACCCGAAAACCAGGCAACGCCCGCGATCGACCAAGAATGATCGACCGAACGTGACCGACCAAACATGATCGACCGAACAATGATCGGCCAAACCATTTCCCACTATCGCATCATCGAGAAACTCGGCGGTGGCGGCATGGGCGTGGTTTACAAAGCCGAAGACACGCGCCTGCATCGCTTCGTAGCCTTGAAATTCCTTCCCGATGAAGTAGCCCGCGATCCGCAGGCGCTCGCCCGCTTTCAACGCGAGGCCCAGTCCGCATCCGCACTGAACCACCCCAACATTTGCACCATTCACGACATCGGCGAAGAAGACGGACAGGCCTTCATCGCCATGGAGTTTCTCGACGGCCAGACTCTGAAACATCTCATCGGAGCTCGCCCCCTCGAGTTAGACGCTCTGCTTTCCCTCGCCATCCAAATCGCCGACGCCCTCGATTCCGCTCACGCCAAAGGCATCGTGCACCGCGACATCAAGCCCGCCAACATCTTCGTAACCGAGCGCGGCAACACCAAGGTGCTCGATTTCGGGCTGGCCAAGGTCGCCGCATCCTCCGCCACCGGCGAGAATGAGGCCACCCGCACCCAGGCCGTCGAACACCTGACCAGTCCGGGCACCGCGGTCGGCACGGCTGCGTACATGTCTCCCGAGCAGGCCCGCGGCCGCGAGCTCGACACCCGCACCGACCTCTTTTCCTTCGGCGCAGTGTTGTACGAGATGGCCACCGGCCAATTGCCGTTCCGCGGCGCTACCACCACGGACTTGTTTGATTCCATCCTTCATAAAGCACCCGCGCCCGCAGCGCGGATGAATCCCGACCTCCCGCCCAAGCTCGAAGAGATCATCACTAAAGCGTTGGAGAAAGACCGCGAGATGCGCTATCAGGTTGCGGCGGAAATGCGCGCCGACCTGAAACGCCTGAAGCGCGAGATCGAATCCAGCAAGTCAGGCATTCCCGCCGCCGTCGACGATTCCAGCCAACCCGCTACCGGCGCCGCGGCCGCAAGTTCAGCAGCCTCGACCAGCAGGCAGCAAACGGCTGTTTCTTCGCCGCAGACCCCGGCCGCCGCACCATTAACGACGACGGCTACCCGCTGGAAGATACTGGTTCCGGCTGCAGTGGTCGTCGTCGCGCTCATCGCCGCCGACCTCTACTGGCGTTCGCGCTCCGCCGCCCCTGCTGCCACGCCTGCCACTCTCAGCGAAAAAGACACCGTGGTCCTCGCCGACTTCGACAACAAAACCGGAGACCCTGTCTTCGACGACGCGCTCAAGCAAGCCCTCGCCGTTCAACTCGGACAATCTCCCTTCATCAACATTCTTTCCGATCGCAAGGTAGGCGAGACCCTGCGCCTCATGGGCAGCCAACCCGGCACTCATATCACCACAGACGTAGCCCGAGAACTCTGTGTGCGGACCGGCAGCAAGGCCATCGTGCTCGGTTCCATTTCGAACTTGGGCGGACAGTACGTGCTCGGCGTAGACGCCGTAGGTTGCAGCAACGGAGACACCCTCGCCAAGGAACAGGAAGAAGCTGCCAGCAAGCAGGACGTGCTGAAGGCGCTGAGCAAGGCGGCTGCTAGCCTGCGCACCAAACTCGGCGAATCGTTGGCCTCGGTGCAGAAGTTCGATGTGCCCGTCGAGGCCACTACTCCGTCGCTCGAAGCCCTCAAGGCCTACAGCATGGGCATCACCACCGGACGCACCAAGGGTGACGCCGAAGCCATTCCCTTCATGAAGCGCGCCATCGAACTCGACTCCAACTTCGCCATGGCCTACGTAGGCCTCGCGGTCGAGTACGCTAATCTCGGACGCGCCAGTCTCGCCGCGGAAAATGCCAAGAGGGCCTACGACTTGCGCGATCGCGTCAGCGAGCGCGAGCGCTACCGCATCTCTGCTTTCTACTTCCAATACGTCACCGGAGAAGTTGAAAAGGCCACCGAGGCCTACGAACTCTGGGCAAAGAGCTATCCTCGAGACCCGGTTCCTCACGGCAATCTCGGCTATATCTATTCCGCTCTGGGCCAATATGACAAATCGATCGTTGAGACCGAAGCGCACCAGCACCTCGAGCCCTCGATTGTCGGCTACGGAAACCTGGCCGGCACCTACATCAATGTCAACCGCTTGAAGGAAGCTCGCCAGACTGTAGCGGAAGCACAGCAGAAAAATTTCGATGGACTCACCATTCGGGGCGATCTATATGCCTTGGCATTTCTGTCTGGCGATACCGCGGATATGGACCGCCAGGTGGCATGGGGAGCTGGCCGTCCGGGCGAAGAAGATCAGATGCTCAACGTCCACGCCGATACTCAAGCCTACTATGGCCACCTGGAGAAAGCCCGCGACCTCGCCCGCCGCGCCGCTGATTCCGCCGTGCGCTCCGACGCCAAAGAAACCGGCGCTCAGTGGATCGCCTTCCAGGCGGTGCGCGAGGCGGAAATCGGCAACCCCACGGCCGCCCGCCAGGCCGTCGCCCACGCCTTGGCGCTTGCTCCCGGCCGCGATGTCAAAGTTATCGCCGCCGTGGCTCTGGCCCGCACCGGAGAAACCTCTCAATCGAAAACCATACTAGAAGCTCTCCAAAAGTCCGAACCCAGCAACACTTATCTGAAAGTGTATTGGTTCCCCGTGATCGAGGCCTCCCTTGCGCTAGCCCAACAGGCGCCCGACCGCGCCATCATCGCCCTCGAACCCTCTCTGCCTTACGAACTGGGCGCGCCTCCGCCCGGAATCTCCATGTATCCGCGCCTACCTTCGCGGTCTGGCGTATCTCGCGCAAAAAAACGGCCCAGCGGCAGCCGCGGAATTCCTGAAGTTCGCCGATCATCCCGGAGTCATCCAGAACTTCCTGCTCGGCTCTCTCGCCCGCCTGCAACTGGGCCGTGCCTACGCCATCTCCGGCGACACCGCCAAAGCCAAAGCCGCCTACCAGGATTTCCTTACGCTCTGGAAAGACGCCGACCCCGGCATCCCCATCCTCACCGAAGCCAAGGTGGAGTACGCGAAGCTGCAGTAGGCAACGATTCCTCTTCATCGACTCCCAACAGCCCATCTCCATTGATGTGCTCTCTGATTTTCCACACCTACCCTCAGCCGTTTTACGAACAATTCAATTCTCTTTAACATTCCAGTCACACCGCGTTCCGTACTATGACCCCTCGAGGTAAAAACAAAACCCTATGAAAAAAACACTTGCCTTACTCTCCCTAGCAGCGATCTGTTCCATGGGCACGGCGTTTGCCCAGGACAATGACTTCCACCACATCAAGCGCGTTCTGCTCATCAGCGTAGACGGCATGCATGCCGTTGATTTCACCAACTGCGCCAACGGCATCAGCACTGTCAACGGAGGCGAACCCTTTTGCCCGGCGCTCGCTGCCCTCGGCAGGACCGGCATCAACTATGTC
This sequence comes from uncultured Acidobacteriaceae bacterium, assembly GCA_963763285.1. Classification (GTDB taxonomy): domain Bacteria; phylum Acidobacteriota; class Terriglobia; order Terriglobales; family Acidobacteriaceae; genus Sulfotelmatobacter. Next base: position 91,809 of record CAVXOK010000002.1, read on the forward strand.
GCCGCCAGCACCTCAAAAACATCGGATTCCTTCCCCGGCCTCACCGCCATCGTCACCGGCGGAAGCCCCGCCCTCACTGGCGTCTACTACGACGTAGCCTATTCCCGAAACTTTGACGCCCCCGCCAAAACCACCGGCAACGGCCTCGGAGCCGGCCCCTGCACTCCCTTCGGTACGCCCACCGGCACCACCAGCGAGTACGAAGAGGGCATCGACATCGACCAGACCAAAGTGAACGGCGGTGCTCCCGGCGCGGCCCTCACCGACGGCGGCGTCGCATCGATCGACTCGAAGCGGCTCATCCGCGACCCCAACAATGGATGCAACCCGGTTTGGCCATGGGATTTCGTCCGCGCCAACAGCATCTTCAGCGTCATTCATCAAGCCGGTGGATACACTGCCTGGTCCGACAAGCACCCCGCCTACATCTCCGTCGCTTCCGGTCTCGGTCCCGAAGCGCTCGACGATTTCTACGGTCCTGAAATCAACTCCACCGTCATCGGCCTTCCCGGCGTGACCACGCCACTCGGCGTATCCTGCTCTACCATCCGCGATCCCGGCTCCGACCTCACCGCCTGGACCAACAGCTTCCAGAACATTCAGTGCTACGACACTCTGAAGGTCGACGCCATCCTTCACGAGATCAACGGCAAGAACCACCTCGGCACCAGGAACACCCAGGTCCCTACCATCTTCGGCATGAACTTCCAGGCCCTGAGCGTAGGCCAGAAGCTAGTCGAGAAGAGCAACGGCATGACCGGCGGATATCTGGACGCCGCGGGCACTCCATCCCCAGCGCTGCTCAGCGAATTCAAGTTCGTCGACGCCTCCATCGCAGCCTGGGTCAAGGCGCTCAAGGCCAACGGCCTCTATGATTCGACTCTGATCGTGATCACTGCCAAGCACGGCCAGTCGCCCATCGATCCCAGCCGTTACGTTTCCCAGCTCATCGACGGCACTTCGCCCGTCACCCTGCTCTCTAACGCGGGCTTCATTCCATTCTCTGAATCCACCAACAACCCCACCGGCATTGGACCAACCGAAGATGACGTCTCGCTGATCTGGCTGAAGAACTCCTCAGACACTTTGGCCGCCGTCAAAATCCTCGAAGACAATGCCACGCCCGCCGGAATCGAGCTCGGCCAGATCTACTACGGACCATCGCTCGCTCTCAACTACAACGACCCAACCGTCGACCCGCGCACGCCCGACATCATCGTGACTCCGAACGTCGGCGTAACTTACTCCGGCAGCACTGCGAAGCTTGCCGAGCATGGCGGCTTCAACCATGACGACACCAATGTCATTCTGCTGCTCTCCAATCCGTCCTTCGAACCTTCGACGGTCCGCGCCTCAGTCGGCACCGTCCAGGTGGCGCCGACCATCCTCAAAGCCCTGCGCATCGACCCTTCGGCGCTCGATGCCGTGCGCGCTGAGGGAACGCCGGTCCTTCCCGCGGTCCAATTCGGCAGATAACCCGCCGCAAAGCCCAGCCAACCCACGGCGGATGCCCCTCGCGGGCGTCCGCTTTTTCACGGCCGCTTTTTACATCAGAGAAGACCGGTGAAAGGACCGAACATCAACCCACAGTCACTGTTGCGCTTTTTCCTTGGGACCGAGTGACTTCAGATAGCTCACAATCTGCCAGCGCTGCGGTTCCGGTAGCTTCGACCACACCGGCATGCCGCGCCGGACTACTCCATTGGTGAGAATCCAGAACAGCGTCCCAGGCGTCGACTGCTGCACCTCGTCGGCCAGCAGGCTCGGCGCCTTGTGGCCGCCTTCCGCCATGTCTCCGTGGCACTCGGCGCAATGCTGATCGAAGAGGTTTGCGCCTGCCGCCACGGCATCAGGATCACTTTCGAGCGGATTCCGCCTCACCACCGCTTTCTTGGGAGCTTTCGCCAGTTCGGCATAAACCGATTCATCTTTCTTAGAAGATGTGGAGATATCCTTCTGCGCAGCAACAGAACGAATCGTGAACGCAGCAAAAGCTGACACGCTCACCAGCACAAGTATGCGCGCCATCGCTTGCTCATGGCTTGCGCCCTCCGAAAAGACGCCCCACCATTTCCCCGAAGCCGGAGAATTCGCGCGACACACCCCAGCGCAGCAGAAAACGGTGGCTGTCGTCGTTCAGTCCCCAACCCGCCGACAGCCGCAGAGTCCAATCCGAGGGCAGGTTCCAGGCCGCGACCGCCGCCAGGTAGTGCGACGTATCGGGCAAGCCAAAACTGTGGCGATCTCCCAGACCCCCATACATTTCGATCCCAGCAATGAAATTCTCGCGGCAGAAGCTGCACCGCTTAGCCGAAGCTTTCAACGCCAGCGGACGGCTGGCTCCAATGGCGTAGCCGAACTCCCAGGGATTGCCGCCCGTGAGGTTCTTGGTGGCGATAGTATTTTCCGCGACGTTCCACCCCTTGAATGTCCTGGACAGCAGCAGCTTCCATTCCAGTTCGTGATCATGCTCTTTCCGCGCCACTCCATTCGGGATGGCGTAGTCAGATTCCACGTCATGCCCTTCCACTTCCTTAAGAATCTTGTCCGCGCCACTGGTTTGCTCGTATTCGATATAGAGAACAGGATTGACGAAATGCTCGCGCTGCAGCAGCCGAAAGCGGTTCTCCCAGCGAAACCCGGTGAAGATTGTGCTGTCGTTGAAGGTGGTCTGCCCGTCGAAATAGAGCTCGGTCGTCCACCAGGCGGTAGCCCCGTACTCGAACTCGCTCCAGAAAGCGTGAAAGTCATTACCACCATCGCGCTGTGTCCCGAAAGTTGAAAAGTACTCCACCTCAAGGCTGCCGGGCTCCTCCAGATAATGATCGTAGGTGACGATATAGGGACTTTCCTGCGCCTGCAGAGGCAAGGCAAGCCCGGCCAGGACAAACGCCCACAGGCAAATCAACAAGGCGCACGCGCAACGCAATTCCATGAAAATTGCGACCTCTCTCAGTGAGCTGACTGATCAAGACCGGACTGGTAGCATCGTCAGATGCGACCCATTCGCAACTAGCGGCGATAGTTGATCCCCTGGCTGTCGCTCTGTTCTGGGGGTATTGCCAGATTCTAGTTGCAACCCAGTCGCATCTAACGTAACATTCATCATCCTGCCGGATGGCTCTCGATACCGTCAAGTCCCGGCGGAAGATTCCGTCGCAGGGTGATTGCGACCAGTTGCGACACTCGATTGGTTGCGACACCCAAGGAGCCACATGCCACTACCCCAAACCGAAATGCCGGGCCGCCTGCAGGCTCACTTCGCTGACCGCGGAATCCGCATGACCGATCAACGTCGGGCCATCCTTCGCGTGATGGAAACCGCCAGCAAACACCTCGATGCCGCCCAACTTCTGCGAAAGGCGCAAAAGCTCGATGCCAGCGTCGACCGCAGCACGGTTTACCGTACGCTGCAATTGTTGAAGCGCCATGGGCTGATCGACGAACTCGACCTCATGCACATCCACGGCGAAGGCCACTACTACGAACGCAAGCTCAACCGCGACCACATCCACATGGCCTGCCTGCGCTGCGGCAAAATTATGGAATTCGTCAGCGATATCTTCGAGAAACTAAAAGTACAAGTGGAAAAAGATTGCCGCTTCCGGATCGTAGTATCGCGCCTGGAAATTGGCGGCTACTGCGCGTCCTGTTCAAAGTAGTCCCGATCGAGGGCATGATCGAGGAAGATAAGGCTTAGGAAATCGAAATTCTCAAACCGCAATGGAGGGCAAGCTCCTCGCCAACACCGCAAAGGATATTGAAATGAAGTGGGCTGTTTCCGTTCGAGCGAAGGATTCTCGCAGGCCGCTCCGACTTTCGGAGTTTTTCCCCGCCTGATTTTGCTCCTATTCGGCGGCATCCCTAACAGCCCAGGGTTCAACCAGATCCTAGGCTTCGATCCTGCCGCTTCGAAAGTAACCGAGGTAACAGCGGCCCGACGCAGCTCTGAGCCATCACCGAACAGCCGCTCACGGCTGTTACATCTCTATGGTTCCGAGCAGTCTGCGCGGCGATCTCTCGGCAAGGTTGGACACTCAGAACACCCGGTAAGTCACATTGGCCGACAACGTACCCTTGGGGGTCACCACCTTTACCTCACCCGTGGTTGCGCCTGCCGGAACACTGGTTGTGATCTCGGTGGGTGACACGATGGTAAAAGTTGCCTCTACGCCGTTGAAGGTGACGCTGGTTGCGCCAGTCAGGTCTGTCCCGAGAATTTTCACGCTCCGGCCTGGACAACTGCCCGTTGGTACAGTCTCAACAAATGGACTAAGCCCCATCGACAACCGGAAGACCGTGCCGCAGCCGCCTGTACAAGCGGCGGACGCTCCGCCAGTGTAGGTCGTACCGTAAAAATTTCCGTCCGTAGCCTGCACCAGGGCGACGTACGGATACCGGCCGTCAAGGCCATCAAAAGTGTGCAACGTGATGAGCTTGCCCTCGGGGGTGATTTGGAAGATTGTGCCGCAGCCGAAGTCGCAGCTGGAATTGGCTGGCCCACCGCCTGAAGTTGTTCCATAAAGATTGCCGTCGGTGCCCTGGATCAAGGCCCCACTCGGGCTCAAGCCGTCGGGGCCTGCGAAGTAATGCAGTGTGGTCATCACGCCTTCTGAAGTAATTTCGAACACCGTTCCGCAGCCCGTGCTTACGCAGATGCTGCTGGCTGGGCCGCCCTGGGCGGTGGTCCCGTAAAACCGCCCGTTGGAAGCCTCCATCAAAGGGGCGACAGGCCACGATCCGTCGGCCCCGTCGAAGCTGCGCATCGTCGTCACCCCGCCATCCGGTGTCATCTTGAAGATCGTGCCGTGGCCGCCGCTCTCGTAGGTGATGGTAGTGCCGTAGAAATTTCCGTCGCTGCCTTCCACCAGTCCTGCTACCGAATAGTTGAAGTCTTCAAAGTTATAGAGTGTCGTTAGAGTACCCGTAGGAGTCATCTTGAAAATCGTGCCTCCACTCCCACTTCCACCAGTGCTGGTTGTACCGTAGAAATCCCCGTTGCTGGCTTGCATCAGTCCCAGCGGGTTCAGGCCATCGGTGCCATCGAAGCTATGCAGCGTGAAGAGCGTGCCTTGAGAGGAAATTTGGAACACCGTTCCGCAGTAGCTGCATCCGCTCCCCCCACTGGACGTTATTCCGTACATATCTCCGTTGGTGGCAGGTACCAGACCTGATTCAGGGACCTCGCCATCGGCACAATTTGTTCGCGAACAAAAATAATGCACCAGGGTGAGCTTGCCCGCCGGCGTGATTCTGAACGCCGTGCCGCTCGCCTTCAGGCCGCCATCATCGGTGGTCCCGTACAAATTCCCGTCCAGACCTTGTACCAACGGCGCCTGGGAAAAAGAACCGTTCGTGTTATTGAAACTAGCCAGAGTCGTGAAAGTCTGCGCAGGCGAAGGAATTGTCATCGCGGCACAAAACAGAGCAGTGAGGCAAGCAGTCTTCCATCCGCTGATAGTATTCATAATTAAAGCTTTCCCTTATCCGCTTCTGTTTCGCTTGGATATGGCGCTTAAACGATGTTGGGCTTTGGGAGGGCTGCGAACTATCAGGTGAACGCTGTATACGGACAAGAAGGATTATTCCTGCTCGCGCCTCTTGCATGGCATCAGGACGACGAAACCGAGCCAACTGGTGATCCCGTCAGTTACTGTCGCGACGGGTTCGCCAGAAAAATCACGCAACCGAAGATTCGGCAGGGTCATCGAAGTAAGTGCCGCTGCGGTCGAAGCTCTTGACACCATGCGTGACGAGTTGGAGGTCGCGAAACTAAGTAGTTTCTAGTCTGGCTTTCTGTGGGGTCGATTGGACAAGGCAGAAAAAAACGGCTTTCGCTCAGTGTCCCCCTGGCGCTGGGTGCCCGCCAGCTGCCTCGTCCTGTCTCTGATCGTCAGCCTCACTACTCGTACCTTTCGGGTTACGATCCCTCATCGCATCACGGCAAAGTCCGGTGCTGCGCAAGCAGCAAGGCAACACATGGACCGCGATGCTGTCGAGTGGACATCTCCTGTCCCTGTTTTCGCCGCCCTTCTGGTGCCGGCCTTCTATCCGCGCGTAGCACCGGTTCACTCGCCTCTTGGCATTCTTAGTGTCGACGAAAATCTTAACGACCGGCCGCCCCCTTTCTGCTGAGAGCGATTCCGCTGACTATTATCTTCTTACACTCTACCTCAGTCGCTGGCTGAGCGGTTTGGTACAGCGTTCTACCGCGCCGTCAAACCGGGCCAGCTCACTCGGATCGGAGTTGCTTCGATGCGCACAGAAGTAGCGGAGGTCCCGTTTGGAGCCAATGCTCGAATAGGTAGGTCTGCCCCCAGAGGCAGCCTCGCAGATCCAGTACAACGTCTAGCTTATGAAAAGGAGTTTAATCAACATGAAATCCACGATAGCTTCAGAAAAAGAAAAACCAGGTGTCCTTTCCCAGATCCTTCTGGCCCTCTTCACCGTAGTCCTTCTCGCCAGCGCCGCCGTCGCAGAAGAGCCAGCCAGAGTGATCGCACATATAACGCTTCCAGGAACCGCGGTTCGGCAAATGTTCTTGCAGCTTCACGATGGCAAGCAATACCTCTATCTTCAACAAGGAGCCCATTTCACGGTAGTGGATGTTACGGACCCGAAAAAACCCTCTATCGTGGAGCGGGTTGCCTCGCGAGGCGGCCTGGAATGGGTTCAATCCGGTCTCGCACTTACCATGGCTCCGGAGAAAGTCTCAGCCAACCAGCAGTCCAGCGCGATCTCTACTCAAGTCGTGAATGTGATGGACTTTGGCGATCCCAAGCATCCGCGGACCATTCAAACCTTCAGCGGAGTTACGAGCGTCTTGCCGGACGACTCGCGGGAGCTCATCTTCATCGCCAACAACGAAGGCCTCACGGTGCTGAGCCACAAACAGCCTTACCATCTGCCTCTGTGCACGTCCGAAGACGCCATGATGGCAGAGGCGCAATGCCGATAGCCCTCGGGGCCTGAACTGAGAGGGTTGAACTGAATTATTTGAACTGAATTGTTGAACGATTGTCCGGCTCCGCATGATCTTGTGCGAAAGTGCATGCGTGTGTTTTCGCAGGGACCGCGCTGGGATTGTTGAGAAGCTCTTGACTTTGCCCTCACCGCGATTCACAATGCCGTGCAGTTTGGCGAGATCCGCAACTTACACGCCGAAAGAGAGCTCAAGATGCTACGCTCCGGTATTTGGAGTTGCCTGTTGTTGTTAGCCACGCTGCTCGAAGTCGCCGGATGCACAAATAATCAAGGCCCGGCTTACAAATACAAGGGGAAAGAAGTGAAGACAGATACCGTTATCATCGACAACTGCGTTGCCACCCCCGACCTTGTAGCGATTCCAGAGCACGGGCCACTTCACTGGGTGGTTGCCAAGAACGATCCAGAAACCTATACCGTGATCTTTGCAACAAAAAACTTGATCCACGACACGCCCCCGGTCGTGAGTTATTCTTCGCCTGACAAAATCCACACAGTGAGCAACGGATGTTCTTCTATAGCCCAAGGATCGTGCGACAAGTTTCCCTATATTTTGGTTCGGAAATCGGGCGACCCCTGCCCCGATCCCGGTGTTCATGTCGTTCCCTCAAACTAGTTCTTCGGCAGGAGAGCCTGGAACGAGCGTCGCCTTTCAGATGGTCGAAGTCCGGCGTGTCGCGAATCACAGTTCGCGAATAACCCGCCGCCACCGACTTGCTGAGGAATTGCAGTGTCTTCTCTGTGTCTCCGAAGTGGTTATTGAGGATTGCGGCGCGAAATAAGACATCGGCGTCCGCCGGTGCGATTTCGAGCGCCCGCGCCATTTGTTCCCGCGCCTGCTGCTCTTCGTCGACCATGGCGTAGTAGTCCGCCGTAAAAGCCAGGGCGAAAGAGTCCTTGGGATTCACCTCAAGCCGCGCCTGCGCCAGCTCAATCGCCTTGCGATACGCACTGAGCGCGTCTCGACGCCGCGATGGGATCTCGTACAACGTGTCTCCCAGGTTCCCCCAGTTCAACCAGTCTTTGTCGTCGATCTTCAACGCCAGCTCCAGATTCTCGGCGGACTCCTGATAGCGCCGCATATAGAAGTAAGCCGCCCCCAGGTTCCCGTACGATTCAAACGACGGACGCAACACGTTCGATCGTTTCAGAGCATCCACAGCTTCCCCATAGCGGCCGAGCAGAAGATAAATCGCGCCCAGGTTGGAGTATCCCCGAAAGTTCAGCGGCGCCAGTTCGATTGCCTTCTGAAACATCGCCTCTGCATCTGCATAGCGTGCCTGGTTGTAGTAAAAACTTCCAAAAGCGTTGTACACACCCCAGTAGTTAGGACGAAGAGAGATGGCCTTGCGGTAAGCTTCTTCCGCAGCCGATGCCTTGCCTTGTTTCTGATACACCGCCGCCAGCAGCCGCAGCGTCTCGTCACTGGTGTCGTCGAGATCAAGGGAGCGCTGGAACTGCTGCACCGCGTCCTCGTCCCGTCCCGGTGGAGAAATAAACGTTGCCCAGGCAAGTGTGCCCTTCCGCCAGTTGCGGAGTGATGGCGAGCGCCCGCTCGCATTGCGTCTTTGCCTTCTCGAGCCAGTCCTTGCCCCGGTTATTCCATCGAAAGCCGGCGTTGTAAGCCAGTCCCATCGCCGCATAAGCAGGCGCATAGTTCCCGTCCACCGCAATCGCTTGTTGGAACTGCGCAATCGCGCTCTCGATGCTGTCAGGGTGCTGGTAGTCCTCCAGGTATCCGCGGCCGCGAAGATAGAAGTCGTAAGCGGCTGGTTTCACGTCCGGACGCGCCTGCAAAGTCTGCCGCCGTCCGTGATCGACCGCCTGTGGCAGTTTTTCCAGCACTTCATCGACCAGGTTGTCCTGCAATCCGAAGATATCGCCCGCGTCCCCGGTGATGGTGTTGGCCGCGATCTGAGTACGCGTGCGCGGATCGACCAGGCTCCACGTGATCCGGATCCGCGCGCCATCCTGTTGCAAGCTGCCTTCGAGCACCAGATCGGTGCCGAACTCCCGCCGCGCATGGTCGGGGGTCTTTACTCCTTGCGCGATCAGCTCGCGCGTCGAAACCAGTTGCAGACGTCCGCCATCGACCGCCTGCACCAGTTTCGCCGTCACGGTCTCGGTCAGCCCCAGGCCCAGAGCGTTGGTCGGCGCATCGTTCGCCGTCGATTCGAACGGCAGAACCGCCATCATCTTTTGTTCGGGGGCGACGGCTTGCACGCGATGCCGCATCCACCAACCTCCCGCACCGACAATCACAACCGCCGCTGCAATTACAGTAAAGATCAGCAGCCCTCGTCGCCACTTCAGCGCGGGCGCTTGCGTCGCATAGATCGGCGCCGTTCCCGTCGCCAGGTTGGCAAGGTCAATCCGCAGATCACCAGCCGATTGATACCGTTCCTTCGGATCTTTCTGCAGCGCCCGCAGGATCACGCGCTCCAATCCTTCGCTGATCTTTGGATTCACCTCGCGTGGCGGCACCGGCGCGCTTTCGAGGATCGCGGCAATCAGAGGTCCGCGATTTAATTCTCCAAAGAGCCGCTTGCCCGTACTCATCTCATACAACACCGCGCCCGCCGACCACACATCCGCGCGCGCATCCGGCTTCTGCCCTTTGACCTGCTCCGGTGCCATGTAAGGCAGCGTCCCCGCGTCCGAGTAAGCTTTCGGTCAGCGTAGACTCGTGCGGTCGCTTCGATCTCAGTTTTCAACATGTAGGCCAGTCCGAAGTCCAGAATCTTCAGCCGGCCATCGGGCGTGACCTTCACGTTGCTGGGCTTAAGGTCGCGGTGAATCACTCCTTCTTTATGCGCCGCCTCCAGACCAGAAGCGAGCTGCTTGCCCAGTTGAAACACTTCCGCTTCCGGCAGCGGACGCCCCGTCAGCTTAGCCTCCAGCGTCAAGCCCGGGACATACTCGGTGACCAGGTAGTCAATGCCGTTGTCTTGGCCGAAATCAAACGCAATCGCAACATGGGGATCGGTGATCTTCGCCAGACTCAACGCCTCGCGACGAAACTGCCGCCGCGCCGCCTCGCTGAGCAGCGCAAGCTTGGGCAGAGTCTTCAGCGCTACGTCGCGATCCAGCCGCTCATCGCGCGCCCGAAATACTACTCCCATGCCTCCAGCGCCAATCTGTTCGACGATGCGGTAATGGCCAAGGACTTGGCCAATGCTGGGAGTAGAGGCCGTCACTCACCGGATACTAGGCTGGCGAAATACAAAGGTCAACAATCCGCATGATCACGGACCAATGCTCTCTCAATTTCCCGCTCAGGTAGGACTGGACAATTCAGGAGAAAACCCGCTAGGGTCGCAATCTCACCCTCACAGGCCGTCAGCTCTTTGCAGCAGCGCCCCCACCGACGCCGTAAAAACCGAACGAGCTTCCTCTTCATCTTCTGGCCGGATGGTCTTCTCAATCAACAGCATCGCCGCCCCATGCACCGTCATCCACAACTCCGTGAGCAGGCGCTCGTGATCGTCGGGCGACCCGCCCAGCTTTTGCGTCAGCTTTCGTCGCATCGCATCTTTCGCCGGCTGGCCCACAACCTTAACCCCGTTTCGCTTGGCACGCGGTGAGTAATAGAGCTCGTAATTGTGCTGATAAAACAACTCGTACTCCCGGGGATGGCTTACCGCATACTCCAGATACCGTTCGCAACCTTCTTCCGGCAGAGCTGGCGGAATCCAGCGTGGCCGCAATCTCCATCCGGATGCGCTGCATCAGCCCGCGCAGATATATCGTCCCGGTCGCGAAAGCGCCGGTACACCGCCGGCGTGTTCGTCCCCGCCGCCCGCGCCACCGTCCGCATCGTCAGCGCCTTCTCCCCTCCCTTTTTCCACAGCTTCTGCGCTGCGTCCAGGATCTTGCCTTCCAGGTCAGGGTCGGGTCGTCGCGGCACGTGCTTTCCTCCAGGAAAAACACCCGTCGAAAGATTATGTATACATCGTAAATATAACGATGTACAGAGAATAGATGCCGCCCGTTCCCGCCGATGTTACCAAAGTTTGCTCCTCCTGAAATTATGTTGACATCGTAAACATAACGATGTATAAGTTATAAAGATTCGGGGCCCTTCTGCGGTCTTTCAGGAGTTGATGAACCAGATGTATTCTTGGGAAAACCCTGAGGATAGACTCTCTATCGCTCAGATGAATTCAGAACTTCAGCACGCCCAACTGGAGCTGCTAAGCGCCCATTGCGCAACCCATCAATTGCGGTTGCGGTTTTCGGCGGACGATTTGGCGCGGTTTGGGCAGCGCGATATCCTCCGCAAGTCGGTGCAGTCGGCAGCCGCATTGAGCGAGTATTACTCCTCGATCGTGAAGAAAATCCCCGCCGTCGAGGCCGCTGCCGAGACTTTGACCCAGGTCACGGAGGAACAGATCGTCGAAGCGGTGAAGCGGGTTTCCGCCTATTTCAAGGAACAGCGCGAACATTATCTGGCCTCTGCCGTGCCCCTCAGTAACCACGAAAAAGCCCTCATGTGGCCGTATTTTTCGGCTGCGCTGCTGGATCGCGTGCGGGTTGTCGAGCTCAAGGGAGCGCGCGTCCCTAATCCGTCCTTTTATGAGAAATACAGGGCCATGGGATTCGTGAACCTGCCCGAGGTCACGCATATGCACTCCTTGACTTTTCTCGATATGGTGGTGTTCAACGAGAAAATCACGGAGCGCGCACTGTTTCACGGCCTGGTGCACGCCGTCCAGTTTGAAATCCTCGGCATCGAGCGCTACAGCGACATTTTCGTGCGCGGCTTCGTGCAGGCCAAGATTCATTTTTCAGTCCCGCTGGAAGCTCACGCTTTTGCTCTGGAGTCAAAGTTTGCCGGCACACCCACCAGCCGCTTTTCCGTCGAAGACCAGGTTCGCCTCTGGGTCGATCAGGGCCGCTACTAAGCGAATTACGTTCTGAAACATTCCGAAGGAAGCACTCTTCGGATGCGCGGGCCTCCCCCGTCGCGGTTTCCGGGGCGGCGTAAGCCGTCCCGGGAACCCAAACAATTGTTCCACCCCCAACGCTGCACGGGGACGGCGCAAGCCGTCCCCTTTCTTATTGGGTCGCTGAATCGAAGCCCGCGCCACGGGCCCGTTTTCTTTCAATGGCTTAGATCGGCCGCGTTCCTCTTCTCGATCACATGCGTCTTTTTTCTCCCTGTTCCCGTATGTAATGAATAGTATGAACGCGACCGCCTTCTATTTCGAGAACTCGATGGCACAAGAGAGCACCGAGATCGCTCGTGGACTGCGGCGTCGAGATCCTGACTTACTCGACCGGTTGATCGAGCAATATCAACATCGCCTTCTCCGCTACCTCGTGCACCTGACCGGACGCCGCGAGTTGGCGGAAGACCTGTTCCAGGAAACCTGGATCCGCGTGCTCGAACGCGGGCACCAGTTCAACGACAAATACGCATTCAGCACCTGGCTCTTCGCCGTTGCCCGCAACCTGGCCATCGATCACATGCGCCGGAAACAGCCTGCCAGCCTCGACGGTTTGATGCATGACAGAGACAAGGATGACGCCGCGCCTTTCGACGTCGTGCAGACCGGACAAGCCTCGGCCTTTGATCAGACGCTGCAGCACGAGCAAAATGAATACATCGCGGCGGGCATGCAACACCTCCCCGCCGAGTACCGGGAAGCCCTGGTGCTTCGTTTTCAGGAGGGTATGTCACTCGAGGAGATCGCAAGCGTGGCGCGCGTTTCCTTAGGAACGGTGAAATCCAGAATTTACCGCGGTCTGAGCGCCCTCGAGCCGTGGTTAAGAGGAGCGTCACTGTGAACCGCAAGAAGAATAACGACGCCCATGAACGGGCACGCGGCCTGATTGTGTTAGCCGATCCCGAAGCGTTTTCCGCCGCCGACAGGCTCTCCGAGCGGCTTTCCGGCGAGCCATCGTCGAACGCAGTGGCTGGCAGCGCACCTCGAAAGCTGTGCCTCATGCCGCGCCTTTGCCGAAAACGCCGCGGAGGCAATTCATCGCTTGCGCGCAGTCCCCGTCGCCGCCGGGCGCAGCCTGGTCTCGACCACGCAGAGCAGAGTGCGCCGCCGCGCCCTGGAATTGCAGCGCCATCGCGAACGCATGTGGATGGTTGTGGTCAGCTTGCACAGCCGTGACCCTGTGCGCCTTACTCAGCACATTCGTTCTCTGGCGCGGCTTTGAATGGATGGGCGCGCGCGCCGCAGTTGGCGCCGTCGATCTGGCAAGTAGCTTTCCTGGTTTTCTGCATGATGCCAGCTCTGCTGGCGGCAATCCTGCTGCTGGCCCGGGAAAGGATAGACACTTACCCGATCCACCGATTCTTACCAGGGCTAGAACCGGCAACGAGATTAGCGGAGACCGAGCACGCAGTCAGGAGAACACAATATGACAAACCCCAATCCAACTTCCACGCGATCCAGGGACAAGGACGAGATCCGCATTCTTGCGCCCTGGGCCTACTACTTATACACAGCGGTCTTCGTGACCGTCGCCGTGGCCTATTGTGATCCTCGTGCGCACGGATCGCCATGCGCCCTCCGGTTCCCATCCGCTGGCTGCTGGGATCCTCGCGGGAGCAGTGCTCGGCTGCTGGGCCGTGCTGATCGGCTACATCAACCAGGACGCCGGCCGCCGCAGAATGAGCCGCCTGCTTTGGACCCTCATCGCCATCTTCGTCCCCAACGGCCTCGGGATCGTCCTTTATTTTGTCTTGCGCAAGCCACGCATCGCGCACTGTCCGCAATGCGACGCCGAGGTCGAGCCCGGCTTCAGCTACTGTCCCCGCTGCCGCACCCGCCTCCGCCCGGTCTGCCCCCACTGCCAGCGCAGCATAGACCACGACGACAAATTCTGCCCCTACTGCGGCGGAGACGTTGTACCGCCCGCCGCCGCGCACCCAGCCCCGCTACCTGGCCAATCGCAGTAGCGCACCCAAGAAACGCCCGGGTGCCCCATTTCTCGCGTTCTTTGCGAGAAGTGGGGATTCGTCCTGAAACTTCTCCTCCGCGCAAGCCTCAATCCGATCAACCAAGCCCGGAGTCTCTCCCCGCAGCAAATGCCAAGCTTCCTGATACTCCCGATACTTAGCCGTCTCCAGCTTCGGATAAAGCCCCACGCTCCACATCCCCCGCACCACCTTCTCGGGGATGACGAACCACACATCCTCCGGAATCACATAAGCCGCTACAAAATCAAACGTGTTCTTCTTATAAGGACCTTTGCTGTCCTTCAGCGTGCACGAATATCCCTCCGCTCCTTCCTTGAATGTCGTGGACTTAACCTGCACCCTAAATCCGATGTTACAGGGGCAGGGCACTGGGGAAGCGCGTCTGAAAGTCGAGAAGGCCGACCCATTCAGGGGTAATAGTGATTCGCACCATATCTTGAATCATAGAGGCAAGCTGCGCTACCCATGCTTTCCCTTGCTCGGCTCCGAAATAGCGCTCCGCCGCCACTGCATATTCAGGAACGATTCCATTCACCGATTGCAATCGCGCAGTACCCCGCACTAGCAGCACCTTATGGGGAAAGTTGTTGTCATCAATCGTGAGGGCGACCTTGGGATTTTTTGCCAGCGCCTTAAGCTTCGGAGCTTTCGAAGGGGTCCCCAGCACGAGCTCTCGCCCATCCCAATGGAACCAGATCGGGATAACTCTAGGACTGCCATCCGTCCAGACATAGGCTAAACGGGCGGGAATTGTCGATTGCAGCAGCTCTTTGGATGCGGGATGCTGCAACAATTCAAGGTTTCCCTGCTTCACGGGCATGGATCACTCCGGTGGTACTGAGATACGCAAGCAGACTGGTTCGGCGATTATAGTCCCCGCACTAACCGCCGGATAGTGGGCTTCTTTGGTCGAGAATGAGTAGATCGCTACCCATGCCTGACGAAACGTCCTGTTACACTCATTGACCGCAATTTTACGGATGGTTTCGCATAGCAAAGCCAAGTGGACAGCCCTGACGGATAGCCTTGTCCGCTGCGGGATCCTTCTCTGAGCGGAATCTCCGCCGCATGTCGGTAATCTTGACTAAGTTACGATTCGGATCGCTAATGAACTGATGACCGACCCGACCACCCTTCCAGCCAAACAACCAGGAGATCGGCCGTGGTGGTTCTACCTGATGTTTGCATTGGCCGCTATCGGAGTGCTGGCGGCAGCGGCGTTTTTTACCGGAGTGCTCGGGCTATCGGTCGTATTGTCCCGCTTATCGGACCGTAGCAGTGTCGGCACGCCCGACATCGCAGGGGAAGTCGTGGATATAGTCACGGGCGAGAGAGTGTCGGGAATGAACGTTTGCTTGTTGGAGACTTACAGGTACAGTGGCCCAACGGACGGCACCGGTCCTCAAATCGAGGTCAGGCGGGGCGAGGTGACTCAGACCGACGCGGCTGGAATCTTTTCCTTCGATGCCGCGAAGACACGGCTCGATTTTTTTCAGTCGGCTGACCGATATTCGATCTCTATCACGGAACCAGTCGGGGATCTGGTGTGCGGTCTCGACATGGAGTCCGCTCTGCGGAGACACGGCAGAGTCTTCCAAAATGAGCCGTCAGGTTCCGCAAGACAGAAACTGCGCCACTACTTCCCGTTATCAATCGTTGACAGTCTTGTTAGTCCGCCTCCTGTGGCTTATAGCACTTCATTTGTGAGAGTAAATATTCCTGACGCCGTTCGTCTACGGACGCTGGATAACCCTAGCACCCTTAAAATCGAGCTTATCCCTCTCCTGCAAAATGAAAGCGAATGTCAGGGGGCGTACGAAAAGGCCTCGATCGAGTTATGTCAACAGGCGAACAAGTCCGCGTACGCCGAGAAGTGGCGAGCTGAGCTAAGCCATCCTTGACGTTAGAGCCGCTGTAGGCGCAATGCCGCCTCGATTCTCTTTACGTCTTTTCTGTGTGGTCGAGTTAGTGTCCCATCCGCCATGTAGCAGGGCAGCGAGCATTGGGCTATCTTACGCTGACCGAGGTCGGACAATTCTCATGAGTGTTGTAATCGCCTGATTTCAACAGTTGGCAGACTTCGCTCGCTGTAGTGTGTCAAAATCCAAGGGTGCAAAACACAGCAATCATCCCCAAAGGGAGCAAAGGGCCGATTGGAGCGCGGCTCTTTATGATCCTTGCTCGGAACTCGCATACCGCAGTGATCTTTCGGCGCGGACCATCGAGGTGGGTTCAACTGGTCAAGTGGAACACGGACACCGACGCCTTCGAGAGTGGCCAGTGGTTCCATGGGAGGATATATGAACGGAGATGCGATCTCAGCCCGGATGGCTCGCTGCTGATCTATTTCGCTCAGAAAATCTCTGCACGTACCTTGAAGGACAAAGAATACACGTACGCCTGGACAGCGGTAAGCAAGCCGCCATATCTGACGGCGCTCGCTCTTTGGCCGCAGAGAGATTGCTTCAATGGCGGAGGGTTGTTTCACAGTAACAAAGCGCTTGTGCTCTATCATATTGGGGACGTCACAGCGCACCCTGACCACAAGCCGCCGGGCTGGTTGCATATTTCTTTTTCGGACCGTGGGCGCGGAGACGATGATCCCCTATTCTCGGATCGCATCGAACGAGACGGCTGGAAGCTCAAACAAGAATGGAAGGTCGAACACCTTGGGTACCCAAAGTGGAACCGCACCGTTCAGGCAGAAGTGCGGGAGAGGCCAAGCCGAAATGGGAAGTTTGTTCTTCGCTTAGAACGCTCCATCAGTGGCCTCAAGTACTCGGAAAAGTTTTCCGTCATGGGCGGCGAGACTCCGATCTGGACTCCGATCGCACGCGCAAGTTGGGCAGACTGGGATCAAAACGGGAGGCTCGTTTTTTGTAGAGACGGAAGAGTCCTCACTTCTCGGCCTGACCGTAACGGACTGGGCTTAGAAACAGAGTTGACTGATTTCAATTCGTCAAAGCCGGAGCCGTTACCGCCTCCGCGAGCCGCAACGATCTGGTGAAGGTCAGTTGGCGTAACATCGCCATTACACTCATTGACGGGGAGGCTTAAACCTCCACCAGTGTAAGCGCCTATTTTCGACAGTCACGGAGCGGGGGCACAAGTCCAAGAAAGAATCATTGTGGGGCTTTTACTTCCTCGATGGTCTGTCCATGAAAATGGCGCTCGTAATCGAGAAACCAAATGAGGAAAGCAAAGCCAAGCATCGGCAGAATAAGCCAGACCTTTATCGTGTCGAAATCAGCTAAAATCGTTGCGCCTCCGACTACTGCCAACACGTTGCGCAGGGAATCAAGAGCGGCGTCCCCGTGAAGCCTCTTTACCCAGGCGGCAATCGCTTTCCAGATGTTAAAAAGTTTTTTCACTTTACCCCCTTTTGATAAGTTAATTCGTGGACGGCTAATCGCGATCAAGCAAACTAAAACAAATGGGGGTCAACCTCACGGAGCACCTCAGTGGTCAAACGAGATTCTGTCGCC
Source organism: uncultured Acidobacteriaceae bacterium (assembly GCA_963763285.1). Classification (GTDB taxonomy): domain Bacteria; phylum Acidobacteriota; class Terriglobia; order Terriglobales; family Acidobacteriaceae; genus Sulfotelmatobacter. The sequence continues at coordinate 109,215 of CAVXOK010000002.1, forward strand.
GCGGCCATGGGTCAGAACCCCTAAGCCAATGAAACCCCGCGCCTGAAAATTAGTTGTGTGACCTGGCCCGCGATGACGCCCTGAAAAGCATCAGCGGTTCGGTCGATTGTTGGCCTAACATCGCCATTTCCTAAACAATCCCGCTCATGGCCCGTTAAGTTTTGGTTCGGTTACGACGGTCCCAGGTCAACGTTTCCAAGCTCCGGGCGGCGCGGGACCGGGTCCTCTCCATCGAGGCAAGAAGACATTGAAGGCTTTGTGTCGGCATACTATCAGCGTCAGCATGAGGACGCCGGGGAGAAATGAAACTATCCCGCCGAGGTCTTCACCACGAGGGATGAGGCGACCCCGACCGCGGCTAGCAAAAAGGAGTTGCTGCGCCAAGCTCCTATACCACCGGCAATGACTGCGAGACTCTGTAGTATTAGCCAAAGGGGGCCAACATGCGGCCAGAACCAATTCGGCCACACGTAACCCAGGGTTGATCGAGCAACCAAGTCTCCCGTGCCGGTCAGTGCTAGAAGCAATCCAGCCACGCCGCCAACGACCATCAAGGCGCAGGATACAACCTCTATTTTGTGGACTCCGAACGGTGGAATCGCCACACCACAGCCCCCACAAACGACCGAACGCGTCTAAGAGGTCTCCAGTCTACACGCGGAAACTCGGGAAAGCCCGGTTGTCGGCGAAACATTCCGATTACACTCATTGACCCCGGTTGAGGGGGTTAGGCCTGTTTACGACAAGTACGGACAGAGAAGCTTGGGAACGCCTATCGTTTAAGTCGGTTCTGGCGTATGATTGGCGCGTGACCGCACTCCAACGAACACTCTTCAAGACGCGGCTGGTGCTGATCGCCGTTGCCCTCGTTGTTGCCGGCCTAGCCATGGGCTTGCACAGATTGATGCAATAGCGGAGAGGCCAGCGCTCTCTCGCGCTATGGCACTCCGGAAACCCGCTCGCAAGCGCCGCTTGGAACATCCCAAGGGTTCAAAATTGACCACCTCCCAAATCGTGAACGGGGACAGATGATCAGTTCTGCAAAGTAACCTCGGTTAGTTGTCGAAATATCGCCATTACACTCATTGACCATGCTTCTACTGCCACTCCTGTGCAGTTGCTGAACGATGATGCGGTTCTGGAGGCGCAGCTTCTATCCCCGCGAAACAAAGCGGGGCGGCTTGCGCCGCGCCGCTTCAAATCAAAGCAGCGGGCGAGAGCGCCCGCTCCACACTCACACTGGCTACGTTCCTTCGCTCCAGCCTGCCAAATACTCTTCCTGGTCCGGAGTCAGGCGGTCGATTTTGATTCCCATCGACTCGAGCTTCAGCTTGGCTACTCGTTTGTCGAGTTCGTCCGGCACGCGGTAGACCTTTTTCTCGAGCGTCTTGAAATTCTTCACCATGTACTCAACCGAAAGCGCCTGGTCGGCAAAGCTCATATCCATCACCGACGCGGGATGCCCCTCAGCCGCCGCCAGATTGATCAGGCGTCCCTCGCCGAGCAGATTGATCTTGCGGCCGTCCTTCAGAGAGTATTCGTCGACGAAGGCGCGGGTGGTGCGCTTCGAGGACGACATTTTCTCGAGCGCCGGAATATCAATCTCCACGTTGAAGTGGCCGGAGTTGGAAATGATGGCTCCGTCTTTCATCAGGTCGAAATGTTCTTTGACGAGCACGTTCTTGTTGCCGGTGACGGTGCAGAACACGTCGCCTAACTTTGCGGCTTCGGTCATCGACATCACGCGGAAGCCATCCATCACGGCTTCGAGAGCCTTGGTGGGATCGACTTCCGTGATGATCACTTCCGCGCCGTTGCCCCGCGCGCGGCTGGCCAGTCCGCGGCCGCACCAGCCGTAGCCGGCTACCACAAACTTCGACCCGGCCAGCAGGAAGTTGGTGGCGCGAATGATGCCGTCGATAGTCGACTGCCCGGTGCCGTAGCGGTTGTCGAACAGATGCTTGGTGTCGGCGTCGTTCACCGCGACGATGGGAAACTTCAGCACCCCTTCCTTCGCCATGGCGCGCAGGCGAATCACGCCGGTGGTGGTTTCTTCGGTGCCTCCGATGACGCCGTCGAGAGCGTCGGTGCGCTTGGTATGGAGGATGGTGACGAGGTCGGCGCCATCGTCCATGGTGATGTGCGGCTTGTGATCGATGGCGGCGAGGATGTGGTTGTAATAGGTGTCGTTATCCTCACCCTTGATGGCGTAAACCGGAATCGCCTGATCGCGGACCAGGCTGGCGGAAACGTCATCTTGCGTCGACAGAGGATTCGAAGCGCAAAGCACCACGTCGGCGCCGCCGTCGCGCAGGCAGATAGCCAGGTTCGCGGTTTCTGCCGTGACGTGCAGGCAGGCCGAGATGCGAATGCCTTTCAGAGGCTGGTTCTTGATGAACTCCTTGCGGATAATCTGCAGCACCTTCATGGACTGGTTCGCCCACTCGATGCGCTTCTTGCCCAGTTCGGCCAGTTCCAGGCTCTTGATATCGCTATTGATCTGTGCTGCTGTCGACATACGCCTCCTGTGGCGCTTTCCTGCTTAAGAATTTTGGTTGGTTACCTGGTTACTTCGTTTCGATTCGCTAATTTGATTGCTTGATGCTTTTTCAGAATACACGAACCGGGGGAAAGATCAGCATGCCTAAATACTCTTCGGGGAGTGGCACCTTCGGACTAGTTCCCATTGTCATCCTGAGCAAGCGTTCTTTGCGGACCGAAGGATTTGGGCGAGCCGCGCGAAGCGTCGCGCTCTTTCCGACGCAATAATCGCGCGTTCGGCTCGCTTCCTTACCGGCTCGCGTCTTACTTCCGCACGGCGTGCCCCACCGGCTCACCAACTCCGGCATCGCTCGCGAGCTTCGCCGCTTTGTCGGTCGCTTCCCAGGTGAAGTCGGGATCGTTGCGTCCGAAGTGGCCGTAAGCCGCAGTCTTCTTGTAGATCGGCCGCCGCAAGTTCAGCGAATCAATGATTCCCCGCGGCGTCAGCTTGAAGTGCGCGCGAATCAAATCCGGAATGATCGCGGGATCCACTTTCTCCGTGCCGAAAGTCTCCACGCGAACGCTCACTGGATCAGCCACACCAATAGCGTAGGCGAGCTGCACTTCGCAACGGTCGGCGAGCTTGGCGGCGACAATGTTTTTCGCAATGTGGCGCGCCATGTAGGCTGCGGAGCGGTCGACCTTCGTCGGATCCTTGCCGCTGAAGGCTCCGCCACCGTGACGGCCCATGCCGCCATACGTGTCGACGATGATCTTGCGTCCGGTAAGGCCGGTGTCGCCCATAGGGCCGCCGATGACGAAGCGTCCCGTCGGATTGATGTGGTACTTCGTATCTTCATCAAGCAGGTGCGCAGGAATCACAGCCTGGATCACGTGCTTCAAAATGCCGGCGCGCAATTCCTCATTGCTAACCGTCTCAGCATGCTGCGTGGAAATCACAACCGCATCCACCCGCAGCACCTTACCCTTGGAATCATATTCAACCGTAACCTGGGATTTTCCATCCGGACGAAGGAAGGGAAGCGTTCCATTCTTGCGAATCTGCGAGAGCCGCATAGTCAGCTTATGCGCCAGAGAAATAGGAGTAGGCATCAACTCCTCATTCTCATTACAAGCATACCCAAACATCATGCCCTGGTCGCCGGCGCCGCCGGTGTCTACGCCCATGGCGATGTCGCCGGACTGTTTGTTGATGCTGGAGATTACGGCGCAGGTGTTGCAGTCGAAACCGTAGACGGCGTTGTCGTAGCCGATGGCGCCGACGGTGCCGCGGACTACGCTCTGGAAATCGACGTAGGCTTTGGTGGTGATTTCTCCGGCGATGACTACGAGGCCGGTGGCGGTCAGGGTTTCGCAGGCTACGCGGCTGGCGGTGTCTTCGGCCAGGCAGGCGTCGAGGATGGCGTCGGAAATCTGGTCGGCGATTTTATCGGGATGGCCTTCGGTGACGGATTCGGAAGTAAATAAAATGCGATTCTTCGTTGCTGCCAAGATTGATTCTCCTTAGAAAGCTGCTTTGGACCTTATTTCCGGCGACGGTGGGAGGCGCTGCTCGCGGTCACAATGATTACACAAAGACTCAGTAATCATCATACTATCGGGATCGATCAGTAACAAGATCCGTCGAAAGAAATCCTTGAAAAAAGGCTAACAGAGCACGCTTCATCGCGCAACGGTTTTGGCGTTAAATGCCGCAGGATGAATTCAATAGCGGAATTGGCCGGGTGGATGGAAGGATTCGAGAGGCGAATTGGATACCACATGGTGGCGTCGGTGTCCGGTGTCCAATCGTTTGCAAAGGGCGCGAAACGACAGAGCGCAGCCTCAGTCGTGATGGCGCATCAATGGGCGAAACCCGGGGTGTACAATTCTGGACGTTTTCACGCCGAGAGGGAAGCCTGATAGATGGGGTTCAGGTTTGAGTTCGACTCAGTGAACAAGGTCCTGCTGGTCCGAGTTGAGGGTCGGCTCACGGATGAATTGCTGGCCGAGACGCAACGTGCGATTCGTACCAACTCGATCGCGACCGATGCCCGCGCGGGTATTTTTGACTTCTCATCCGTTACCGAGGTTGCTCTATCGACAGCCTATTTACAAAAGCTGGCCCGTGACGAGCCGGCTATGATTGACGCGACCCGGCGCCCCCGCATTATCGTTGCCCCGACAGCGCTAATGTTCGGTTTATCGCGCATGTTCCAGATGCTGGGAGAGTCTACGCGGCCGTTGCTGGAAGTGGTGCGCACGCTAGACGCGGCGCTGGCAGCGCTCGGCATTCAGTCGCCTAGCTTCGAGCCTTACCCGTGACCTTCGGAGATTTGCGCGAAACACAAAGCGACGTCGACCTTGAGCCGCGCCCTTAGCGCTGATGGATGGGGGCCGAGTTAGTTGGGCTTGCTCGCAGGGGCGGGCTGGGCCGGGGGTGAATTCTTGCCGCCGTTGGATGGCGCGGCCGCTGTGCCCATTACATCTTTGTGATTCCCCGACATGTTGGTGGTATGCGACCCGGAGTTCGGATTTTTGTCGACGGTTTCCATCACGTCTTTGTGATTCCCGATCATATTTCCGCCATGCGATGCGGAACCCTGGTTCTTGTTGGCAGCCGCATCATGCTGGCTGGCGCCTCCGTTCGTGCTGGTGGCCGGGGCGGCTGCGCTTTGACTTTTCGGTGAATTGCTCTGGCTCTTCTTGGGCGCGCTTTGCGTGAGCGCCACGAAAGACAGGGCCAGTACGATGAGGCCTGATTTCAAGATAGTGTTCATGCGGCCAGCGTAGCGCCGGGGTAAGAGGGCAGCAAGAAATTCGTGGAGTGGTTGGTGCCTTCGGTAACTGCGATCAGGGAGACTGTTAGCGAATGGCGGCGGGGGATTGGGTCTGCGGGAGTACGCGAAATCCGGCGGCATCGAAGACATAGGTTTTTACTTCGCCTTCGTTGCCTTGGGCTGGGATATCTTCGCCGTTAAGCTGGAAGCTGATGCCAGCGGCGTTTCCCGCCTTGACTACGACCTGACCGGCGGCTCGAATGGAGGTGTGCGCAGGTGCGATCAGGGTTTCCTGGGCTACGGGTTTGCCGTCGAGGGTGATCGAGACCCAACTTGTTTCCTCGGCGCGAATGAGCAGGCTAAAAGTGCCGGCTGGTTTCGCCGCGGTATCCGACGACGTAGCGCCCTCTGCAAGTGCGAGATTGGCGCGGGGCGCGTTCGCTGACGGCGCGGGAGCGAAGCCGGTGGAATCGGGCTGGGGTGGCGGCGTGAGGTCCGCTTTCGAGGCCGGGGGAGATGCGGACGACGACGCGGGCAGAGTTATGGGCGCGTTGGTTGCCGATGCGGTCGAGATTGTTCCAGGGGAAAGCTTTCCGGACGATAAGGTTTTTGCCAGGGACGCTTTTGCCACCGTAAGGGTGTGCGCGGGAAGGGGCGGCGCCGGCGCGGTGACTCGTGCGGGAGATTGAGGGGAAGAGGCTGCGGGTTGCCGCGAGACCGCGGGTTCGCGGTGACGGCGAGAATTCCAGAGCGCGAGGGCGAAGGTGACGAGCAGCAAGGCGACGGCTAGTTTTCCCCACGGAAGTTGGGTGGCCAGGCTAGGGGTTACGGAATCGGGAGTTGGAGAAAGATCTTCAGGGCGACGCTCTTCGCTGTGAGGATATTGTCTGTGACGATCTTCTTTCTGACGATCGTCGTGGCGGCCTGCTGGGCTAGCCTGGTTGGATCGAGATTGGTTGCGACGAGCCTCGTTTTGGCGGTCGTCATTGCGGCGAGCTTCGCGGCGACGAGACTGCTTGCGGCGATCGCCTGCTGGAAGGGGTTGGTTGCGACTCTTCCGGGCGTCGTTGCCAGGGAGGGCCTCGCCAATCAGATTGCGGCTATGAGGAACGGCGCCATGAGGATCGTCGCTGGGAAGACCGCGGAAATCCGGCGAAAGGGAACTCGCCTGAAGTTGGTTCTGGCGCATCGCATCGAGATAGTCGGCTACGGCTTCTTCTTCGTTGAGTCCGACGTGACGGGCGTAGGCGCGCACGAAACCCTTGTTGAAGACGCCGCCGGGAAGCTGGTCGAAGTGTTCCTCTTCGAGGGCGCGCAGCATGCGGGTGCTGATTTTGGTGGTGCCGGAGATGGCATCGAGGCCAATACCTTGCAGCTCGCGCTGCTTGCGAAGTTTTTCTCCGAACGCTCCCAAGTGCGGCTCCGGCGGGCGGGTATTCCGGCCGACAATAATCATAGGCGAAGGCGGGGGCGGATGCTAGAAGGGGCTGGGAGATCAGGGTTACGTAGGGTTAGCGTACCTCGGGGCTAAAGCGCGATCTAAGTTGGTGTTCTTAACGCAGGCCTGGAAGGCCTGCTTCCACCCCCTTCTGCCTGCTCAGCCCATCCTACGCTGGGTGCTGCAACCGCCTACGGAGCGTGCTGCGAACCCTCTACGGAGGTGCTCCACCCGTGCACGGAGTGCGCTGCGCCCGGCTACTGAGGTTTCCTTTGCAGAACGATGGTGAGTGCGGCTTTGCAGGTTTTGGCGGGGTCGACGAAGGCTGAGCCTTCGCGGTCGCCTTCGGAGGCGCGGAAGAAGAGTCCTTGCTTGGTGCGGTCGGGCAGTCCGGTGAAGCGGGCCTTGCCGCTGACGTTGGTTCCGACCTCGAGGTCAAGCTTGTGGAGGTACATAAATCCGTAGCCGATGTGGACACTGATCTTGGCGGCATAGACTGGGGCTTGCGCTGAATCGATGACAGTGAATTCGGCGGAGCAGGGGCCGATGCCGCCATCGATGACGGGGACACTCCTGGGGTCGACCGGCGAGGAGGTTTGGGCCTGCAGGGCTGACAGGGAAAGTGCAGCCAGCAGGAACGCAGTCGATAGGATGACTCTGCTCTGTATAGTCATTCGCATGCTAATGAGGATAAACCAACCGTAAACAGCCGGGTTAGTCGTGGTCAAGCTGAGGCGTGAGCGGCGGTCTTTGACGACGTCCGTGCGCGCTCCGATTGCGTTGACAGGGTCGTACTTCGATCACTAGACTGCCCCGTGTCCTGAGTTGAAACTTCTGCCGTCGATCTCCAATCCGAGGTGTTTCATGCTGGAACGTAGCCGGTTCGCACGTAGTCTGGTTTGGCTTCTGCTGCTGGTTTCGACTGTCGCACAGTCGCAAACGGGGGGAAGAAGAAAGTCACGAGTCAGGCTGACCTGCCGCGATTCAGCTATCCACTGACCGGCACAGCGTCCGAGCTGGTGCAAGCGGACGACGCCACTTTTAGTGCCTTTGCGGCGAAGGTCCGCAGCCGACCTCGACGGCGTGTTGCGTGATTACGAGATAGACGACAAAGCTACGCTGCGGACTCTGCTTTCGGTCAAGCTCGACTTACAGGAACTCGCGGGCGAGTATCAAGAGCGGGCTGCAGACGGTGGAAGCCCTCCGCGCCTTGCAGGAGAAGCCCGCCGCCAAGCTATTCGCCTTTCTGTACACGCGTGCCAGATTGCAAGCCGCTGTCGACGCGAAAACGACAGACGGCCCGGCTTACGAGCAGGCATTCGCGAAGTATTTTAAGGAAGCGATCGATCCGCTGCCCTGGGAAGTGGTGCAGGACTCGGTGAAAGAGAGTTATGCGGGCTCTCGGCTTTACACGAAAACAGTTGCCGTGGGAAATGTGGAGACCGAGCTTGATCCAGCGGTGCAGAAGTCGGGAGCGTTGGACAATCAGGAAGCCTGGGATTTGATCTCCACACGAGATGACTTGCAATTCGGGATTCCGATGCTCCATTCGCGCGGTGAAGTTCTAAAGCAATACATCGCAGCGCACAATGTAGTTCAACCCGATATCTGGGCGGCGCGCGAAGTTACGCTCACAAAAGACCAGAACCTGTCTCCGGTGCTGGTTGCGATTTGGGACTCTGGAATCGACGTCTCGCTCTTTCCCGATCAACTCTTCACCGATCCAAAACCCACGGCCAGCGGCACGCATGGGCTGGCGTTCGATGACCGCGGAGATCCATCTACAGCGTGGCTGTATCCGCTTACGCCTGAGCAGCAAAGGGCTTATCCGGAGTTCCGCGAACTAATCCAGGGGCGGTTGGACATTGAAAATGGCATCGACACGCCTGCGGCGGATGCGCTGCAGAAGAAGTACGCAACGCTGTCTGCGGAGCAGATACATCAACTTTTCGAATTGGATAAAGTGCTCGGATTTTATGTGCATGGAACGCATTGTGCGGGAATCGCGGTGCGGGGAAATGCCGCTGCGCGCCTGGTGGTTGCGCGCTTCAACGATCAATTGGCCGATCTGCCGTTTGCTCCGACGGCGGAATGGGCCCATCACATGGGTGCTGCTTTTCAGCAGATGTCCGATTACTTCCGAACGCGTAACGTGCGAGTGGTGAATATGAGTTGGGGAGACGATCCGGAGGAGTTTGAGACGTGGATTTCGAAAACCGGCGGCGGCGGCGACCCGGCAGCGCGCAAGAAGCGGGCTGCTGAACTCTATGCGATCTGGCGGGATGCCATCGAGACCGCGATTAAGGGCGCGCCGAACACTCTGTTTGTCACTGCCGCTGGGAACAGTGACAGCGACAGCGGGTTTATTGCGGATGTGCCGTCATCGCTGCAGCTGCCAAACCTGATTGCGGTTGGCGCGGTGAACCAGGCGGGAGACGAGACCTCATTTACCAGCTATGGAAAGGCCGTGGTGGTCGACTCGGACGGCTACAACGTGGAAAGCTTTGTTCCGGGTGGGGCGAAGCTTCGGCTGTCGGGCACGTCAATGGCTTCTCCGAACGTGGTGAATCTGGCGGCCAAGCTATTCGCGCTTGACCCTTCGCTGACACCTGCGAAGGTTGTCGAACTCATCCGGCAAGGCGCGACTACGCAGCGAGGATGGCCGGCGCCATCTGATCGACGAAAAACGGTCGGTTGGGCTTTTGCAGATGAAGAAGTGAATTCGGCATCGGGAACGCCATCAGGAAATCCCAGCCGCATCTTAGTGACGCGCTTCGCTGCGCTCGGCTGGACGGCCGAGGCGGCCGTCCCCACACTGTGCTTGGTGGGACCCTTGGGCTTCGCTCAGGGCAGGCTCTCGAGGCGGCCGTTTCCAGACGGCCGTACCCACATGAGTCTTGCCTAAACTCGGCATCCCATTGGCTTTAAGGGTTCCGGTTACCAACGTTCATTGCCCCGGCGGCGGTGCGCTCCTATAATTTTTGGAACTGTCACTCCGTCCAGCTGAAGATCAAGGAACTTGAGATCAGGAGATCAGGCATGCCCGAGGCCACCGGCACACAATTGACGCGCCAGAGCCAGGAACTGACCATCTTCCACGACGTGGCGAAGGCGCTTACGTCGTCGCTGGATCTCGACTCCATTCTGCAGACGATCATGGAAAAGATGGCGGAGTACTTCCGTCCTGACACGTGGTCGTTGCTGATGGTGGACGAGCAGCACAACGAGCTTTACTTTGCGATTGCGGTGGGCGACGCCGCTGAGGCATTGAAGAACGTTCGCCTGAAAGTGGGCGAAGGCATTGCCGGGTGGGTGGCGAAGCACGGCGAGCAGGTGATTTCGGCGGACGTGGAGAGCGATCCGCGGTTTGCCAAGCGTATTGATGAAGCGACGCAATGGGAGACGCATTCGGTGATCTGCGTGCCGCTGAAGTCGAGGCTGCGGGTGCTGGGCGTGATCCAGTTGGTGAATGTGGATATGTCGCAATTCAACGAGCCGGAAGTTTTCTTCCTGCAGGCGCTTTGCGACTATGCCGCGATCGCGATTGAGAATGCGCGCTGGGTGGAGAAGATCCAGGAACTGACGATCACGGACGACTGCACCGGGCTGTACAACGCGCGGCACCTTTATAAGACGCTGGAGACTGAGGTTTACCGGTCGTCGCGTTTCGGCTACGAGTTCAGCGTTTTGTTTATCGATCTTGACCACTTCAAGTCGGTCAACGATACCCACGGGCACCTGATTGGGAGCAAGCTGCTGGCGGAGATTGGTTATCTGGTGAAAGCGCAGTTGCGCTTGATTGACTTTGCCTACCGCTATGGGGGCGACGAATTTGTTGTGCTGTTGCCGCAGACGGGAAAAGATCAGGCGCTGGTGGTGGCGAAACGGTTGCGGGATGCGCTGCGGGCCAGCAGCTTTTGCCGCGACGAAGGGTTGAATTTGAATGTCAGGGCTTCGATTGGGCTGGCTACTTATCCGCATGATGCGCGCGATGCGCATGACATTATCCGTCAGGCGGACGAGATGATGTATCTGGTGAAGAACACGACCCGGGACAATATTGGGATTGCGCAGCGGGGAGTGATGAAGTAGGAAGGCAGTTCTCAGTTCTCAGTTTCTTGATGCCATAATCAGCGCTTTAGGTTTTCTATGAGAACAACCGTTGCGCTGGATGACGATCTGGTGCGCATCGCACGGGAGTTCACTGGATTAGAAGGGAGAACGGCTTTGATTCGAGAGGCTCTTAAAGCGCTCGTTGAGCGGGAGAGTGCTCGCCGGTTGGCGTCGCTGGGAGGGACGATGCCTAAATTGAAGAATGTTCCACGCCGCAGGGTGGGGCCGAAATAATTTCTCGCAAAAGCGCCAACCTGTCAAAGCCATTACCCGATTTATCCAATTACAAATTTTCCTTCGGCTTTCTCCGGCTCGGCTGGCTTCACGTCTGGCTTCCACGGGTTCGCATTCGCCGGTCCGGTGGGGTTTACGCCGAAGTCCCAGACGTAGAGGTTCATGCCTTCGTTGCCCTTCATCTCGATCAGGGCATATTCGCCGGGGGCCAGGTTTTCGGTGGGGGTTAGTTTGAGCCAGCCGCCACTTACGCGGTCGATGGTGGTCTTCACGAAATTCTGGTCCTGCTCGATCTTGCCGTTGGGGGCGCGTTTGAAATCGCCTACGATGCGCTTGCCGTTTTTTACCTTGGTGTGGACGATGCGGAAGCGATCGAAGGGGACGAGGGCCTGCTCGGGCTGCTGGGGCTGCTGCGGGCCCTGTCGCTCGGAACCCCGTTGCTCGGGGCGGGGAGCGTCGAGGCTGGGCTGGGACTGCTGGGCGGAGGCGGTTTGGCCGCTGGGCGGCGCGTCCGGTTCATCGTTGACATTGATGTAGATGGAGGGCACGGCGACATGGGCATGCACGGTGGCGTGTTCGCCCTCGAGTTCGACGGTTTGCTTGGCGGGGCGACGGGATCGAGGGCTCCGCGCAGGATGTTTGCCTTGGTGTTTTGGTTGATGTCGCCCTCGGTTTGCTGCATTTCAACCAGTTGCGGCTGGCCTTGAAAATTATCGAGCAGGAAGATGCCGGAATCGTCGGGGAGGCGCAGGCCCGGGGCGACTTGGGGAAGGTGAGACAGTTCGGCTGCGCGGTCGGCGTCGGTTTCTTTGTCGATGGTGGCGGCTTCGGGGATGGCGGAGGTGGCGCGGTCTTTCTCGTATTTTTCGGTGGCGGGCCAGTCCACCAGCGCGGAGGGAAGTTCTTCCCACTCGTCGCGTTCGGCGCTTTTGTAGCGGACGCGGTCGCCTTTGATTTCATACTTGGTGACGAGTTGGTAGGAGCCGTCTTTGAGGATGAGACGGCGGGCAAGGTCTGGTCCTGGGCCGGGGATCTGGAGGCTAAGAGCCAGGAGCGCGACGAGGGTGATCGAGAGCAGCGGGGTTCGACGGAACATAGGCTGATCTAATTATCAGCCCGGCGGGCGATCTTCGCCAACGGTGTGAATCGGTGGCGGTGCTGTGTCAAAGGCCACTCGAGCCAAAAGGCGGCTTGAATCGGGCACCCAGCTGGACAATATACAAAAGCCCCACTTCTCGCGCACAGAACGCGCGAGAAATGGGGCACCCGAGCACATTTGTCCGCTCGGGCTCGAGCAACCTCTACTTCTACTTCTTTATTTTTTCCTTTTGAGCTGCCATTTCAACGCCGCCGGGTTTTGCCGGACCGTTACGGTCGACCAGCTTGGCGAAATCCTCGGCCTTGAATGGATATTCGTGAGCGGACTCCTGCCCGGTTGGCTTCGATGTGATGTCCACCCGGCGGTTGTAGGCGAGCACGATGGTTTGTATTTTCTTCAGAGCCTTCTTTCCGGTCTTCCGGGCTCAGGCTGGCATCCTGTTCCACCTGTTGCTTGACTTGATCGGCACTCAGGTTTTGCTCCTTGCCAAAAGCCTGAGTCTCAATTTTGTCTTCGGGAACTCCCTGTTCCACGAGGAACTTCTTGGCGAGCGCGGCACGCCTTTCGGAGAGCGGCTGGTTGTAGGCTTGCGGTCCGCGCTTGTCGGCGTGTCCGGAGAGAACCAGGCGAGCATCGGGTTGGTCGGCGAGGTATTGAGTGAAAGACGTCGCGATGGATTTCAGAGTCTCCTTTTCGCTGTCCAGGAGAGCGTTTTCTGACTTGAGCGATCGCGGCCGATCGGTTGGGAAATAAACGCTGCGCGCGAGTTTGATCTCGGGTTGCACAATCGAGCCCACGATGTGCAGCGTCGCGGTTTTCGTGGCGGTTCCGCCGCAACCGTTGCTGGCGTTGAGCGTGTAGGTCACGGTTTCATCGACGGTGCCGGGATCGGTCTTCTTGGGAGCGATCTGCAAAGTACGGCTGCCGGTGGGACTGACCGTGCCCAATGAGTCGATCGACACTGTCGAAGCGTTGGAAGCTGTCCAGTTCAAGGCCGTGCCGTCGTCAACGACGACTTTCTCGCCGACCTTTTTGTAGTGGACCTCGGCCGGCGCGAGCTGGAGATCGGCCTGGACGGCATTGTTCACATTGACCGTGGCATTGGAAGTCACGGTGCCGCCCGGCCCAGTGGCGGTCAGGTTATAGGTGGTGGTTCTGCGTGGGCTGAACGGATTGTTGACCTGAACTTGCGACTGGCCCAACCGGGGTGATTTCGACGCGAGCTGCGTCTGTCGAGGTCCAATTGATTTGCGAGGCGTCTCCGCAGTTGACTTGCGCTGCGGTCACGGATAACTGCGCAGTGGGCTTGGCAACCGCGACCGTCGCACTGGCCGTACCAACGGTGAAGCGGGGTATGGCGCTGAGTTTCTCTCCGCGCGACCAGGCAACAGTCTTGCGAACACCCTTCGGAATATCGATGACGACACGCTGGTTGGCAGGAACCTCGACCGGGCCCGACCAAACTTCCTTGTCGCCTGACAGGACCGAAACCTGGTACGTGCCGGGTGGAACGACGAGTTCCTGCTTCCATACCCAATCGTTATTGAATTCGTCGCCATGGCCGACGAAGAAGTCGGGCGTTTTTCCGTTCAGTAGAATCGCATCGCGGTCGGCGCCTTCAATCGTCATGGCGCCGAAGGGTCCGGAGACGGTTCCGGTGACTGGTGTCAGGGTGACATCAAGGTTGGTAGTTTTGCCCGCGGTGATGGTGACCGTTTGGGTTGACGGAGCATAGCCGTAGTTGACCAGTTCGATCTTGTGGTCGCCGGCACTGAGGCTCAGGGAGTGGTGTTTGCTGGCTTCGCTGATGGCGCGACCGTCCGCGAAGATGTAGGCCTGTTTGGGCGTGACGTGAATGACGAGTTTGCCGTCTTGGGCGAAGCTTGAGATTCCAGCCGTCAACACGAGCACAGCGACGGATAGAAAGAAACGGGATAGCAGGGTTCGAAATTTCATAGCGGATCTCCTTAATCTTCGGGATCAAGCTTTGGGCGCGATTCGACAAAGAGAACCTGATTCGGTCCTCTTTCAACAACGGCGTCCATTCATGCTGGGGGTTTGGTACTTGTCGCCGCGGTTGATCCCGGGCTACTTCTGCGGGCGTCCCGTAGTATACGCCAAAACAGCATAAAAATAAGGATTCCACGGATGGGTTCAATGCCATCGATGTTTTCGCGGCGGCGCTCCGCCTAAATGCGTTCTTGGAATCCCGACGAACCTGCGGAATGAGGCAGCGGCTTGTAGTATTCTCGCGTTGTCGATATTCTGTTGCACGCACGACGCCACTGACTCCAGACTCGATGAAACCAAAACTTATCCTCTATTCTTACGGGTTGTTTGGGCTGATGGGGAGCGCGATTGCCTTCTCTCAGACGCCGGTGCGGGACCTGCCAGCCCACAATATTCGGTGCAGGGAACGGTTGCTTCGGCGGCGTCGCCGCAGGGGGCGCCGGTTTCTTATGCGTCGGTGACGCAGGTGAACGGGTTGCTGGCGCAATTGGAGACGGCGTCGAAAGCTACGCAGGGCGATCTTGCCAAGCTGCGCGTTGAACGCTGGAAGACCGACGGCTCGTCCAAAAAGCAAGCGCTGGGGAACGTGGATTCGATCCAGCGCAATCTGCAGAACGCGCTACCTGAGATTATTGGGCAGTTGCGCAATGCTCCGGACGACATGCCAGCTACTTTCAAGCTGTACCGGAATCTGGATGCGCTGTACGACGTGCTGGGAAGCGTGGTGGAATCGGCGGGAGCGTTCGGATCGAAGGACGAGTTCCAAGTGCTGTCGAATGATTTGAACAGTTTTGAGGGCACGCGGAAGCAGATTGCCGAGCGTTTGGAGAATCTGGCTGCGTCGAAGGAGCAGGAGATTATGCGCCTGCGAACGGACTTGAAGACGGCACAGGCGGCGATTCCGGCGGAGCCTCCGAAGAAAACCGTGGTGGACGATACCGAACCGCCGAAGAAGCCTGCGGTGAAGAAGAAGCCAGTGGTGAAGAAGCCGGCTACTCCGCCGGGCACCGCGCCAGCGACTACGACGCCGGCACAGAATCCTCCGGCGCCGGCTAAGCCGCAGTAGGGTCGGTGGCGAACCTCAGGGGCTAAAGCCCGATTCGATTGGCCGCTTCTAACGCAAGCCGGAAGGCCTGCTCCACCAGCCTTTCCGTGTTCCGACGGTAACGCCGGAGCCGAGCGATCCCGAATCTGTTAACCTTCCTTCCGCATCATGATTGCGATTGTGAATCCCGAGATCAGTTTTCACGGCAGCATTCCTGCGATTATTTTCGGCATTGTCATTATCTGTGTGGTGCTGCAGGATGCGTTTGAGACGGTGGTGCTGCCGCGGCGGGTGACGCGGCAGTTCAAGCTGACGGCGTGGTTCTTGCGGCGCACGTGGATTCCGTGGAAGAAGATTGCGGGGCGCATCCGGACTTCGTCGCGGCAGCAGAGTTTTCTGGGATACTTCGGGCCGTTGTCGCTGATCACGCTGCTGATTTTCTGGGCGGCGAGCCTGATCATGGGTTTTGCGCTGCTGCAATATGGCATTGGCGGGCATGAACAACTGGGTAATGAGCCCATCACATTTGCCCGAATCATCTACCACAGCGGCGAGACGTTCTTCACTTTGGGTTATGGCGACATTGTGCCGACGTCGAGTCTGGCGCGCGCCCTTTCAGTGCTGGAAGCGGGGATGGGTTTCGCGTTTCTCGGCGTGGTGATTGGCTACCTGCCGGTGGTGTACGCCTCGTTTTCGCGGCGCGAGATTCAGATCTCAATGCTCGATGCCCGCGCGGGATCGCCACCGACTGCGACTGAGTTGCTGGTGCGGCTGGCGGGGACGGCGGAGGATCCGGCGAAGATCGACCAGATGGTGCTTGATGGGTGTCTCCGCGATTGGGAGCGCTGGGCGGGGGAATTGCTGGAAAGCCACATTTCTTATCCGGTGTTGAGTTTTTTCCGTTCGCAGCATAGCAACCAATCGTGGCTGGGAGCTTTGCAGACCATGCTGGATGTGACTTCGCTGTTGATCACCGGGGTTGACGGCATTCATCCCGGGCAGGCGCGGGTGACTTTTGCGATGGCGCGGCATGCGGCCGTGGATCTGGCACAGGTCGTGAATGCGCGTTACGATCCGCAGGCTGCGGAACGACTGACCGACGCCGGGTTTGACACGCTGCAAGAGACGCTGGCGGCGGCGGGGTTGAAATTGCAAAGCACGGAAGAGGCACGGCGGAAGCTGACCAAGTTGCGGTCGATGTATGAACCTTATCTGCATTCGATGGGACGAAATCTTATGGTGTCATTGCCGCCGTGGCAACATCCGGTGAAGACGCGGGACAACTGGCAGGCGGGGCCATGGGATCAGATGATTCAGGCCAAGGGGCTGGCTGTGCTGGGGCAGAAGCCGGTGCAGCCGCAGGGGAGTGAGGATCACTTCTAGCGAATTTGGCAATTAAGTAATTTGGTAATTTGGCAATTTGAAAACCGTAGTGTTTGGGTTTTCAAATTCCCCGATTGCTAAATTACAAAATTACTCGATTCAATCATCTGGTAGGATCGCGGTTTCATGAAGAATATTGGCGAGAATGTGGTGCGCATTGAGGCGGAGGCGCTGGGCGCGCTGGCGGACCGCATTGGTGGGCCGATGGCGGCGGCGTTTCAGCGGGCAGTGGACTTGATGTTTTCCTGTGCGGGACGAGTGGTGGTGACGGGGATGGGAAAGAGCGGGTTGATTGCGCGCAAGATTGCGGCCACGCTGAGTTCGACGGGGACTCCGGCTTTGTATCTGCATCCGGTGGAGGCGCTGCACGGGGATTTGGGGATGGTAGTGCGCGGGGATGTGGTGCTGGCGCTTTCGGCTTCCGGGGAGACGGAGGAGATTCTGGCGCTGCTCGGCGACGATCAAGCGGTTGCGGGTGCCGCTGATTGCGATGACTGGGGATGCGATCTCGGAGGCGGCTGCGCCTGGAGGGAAATCAAAGTCAAAGTCAAAAGCAGCGGGCGGGGGCGCCCGCTCCACGCGAGCAAATTCCACCCCTGCGTCTACTTTGGCTTCCGCGGCGGAAGTGGCTTTGGATTGCTCGATTGCGGAGGAGGCTTGCTCGCTGGGGCTGGCGCCTACTGCGTCGACCACTACGATGCTGGCTTTGGGGGATGCGCTGGCGGTTACGCTCAGCGAGAAGCGCGGGTTTAAAGAAGAGGATTTTGCGAACTTGCATCCGGGCGGGAAGCTGGGGAAGCGGCTGGCGCGGGTGGAGTCTTTGATGCACTCGGGGGATGCGCTGCCGCGGGTTGCGCCGCAGACCAGGATGCCCGACGTGATTTATGAAATGTCGCGCAAGAAGCTGGGCGTGACGGCTGTCGTCGAAGGCGAGAAGCTGGTTGGCATCATCAGCGATGGAGATTTGCGGCGGCTGCTCGAGAAGCGCGGGAAAGACGTGATGGATTTGACGGCTGGAGAGTGCATGACGAAAAATCCGCGGACGATTGCCGGTGGGGAGTTTGCGGCTACTGCGCTGGCTTTGATGGAGGAGAAGAAGATTACTTCTTTGATGGTAGTGGATGGTCGCGGCAGGCTGGAAGGGATTGTGCATCTCCACGATCTGTGGAGCACAGAGTTAGTGTAGCGGTGTCCGGCCGGCGGGGAAGGCTAGCCGCGCGTGCTTGAAATATCAGGCGTCCCTCCGGGACTCGTTCCGCCTTTCCCGCTTTACCCAGCGCTGAAGCGCTGGGCTATTGTCGGAACGCCCCGCGGGGCTCAGATTGGTTGTTCCTCGTGGCGCTACAATAGCTGCATGTATCACTACGATCCCAATACCGCGCTGGAAGAATTGACGGAAGACTCGACCCTGCCGAATCCTGTGCATGTGCGCGACATGATCTTGCGTAAGCATCCCTCGACGGATAATGCTTTGGAGTTGAACCGGCTGTTTGTGGAATATCAGAAGTTTTTCGGGGAAACGCAGAAGCTGGGGAAAGAGATTCTGCGGCGGCTCACTTCTTAGAGCGAATGCGTCGCTTCGCTCCGCGGACAGCCGAGGCGGCTGTCCCCACACGAGCGTTGCCGCCTCCATCCGAGTCCATTCAGGCAATCATTTACAATAGCCAATTCCACTTCCACAGGAATCCATTCATCTATGCATCGATGGTCAGAACTCTTCATTCCTACACTGCGCGAGGCCCCGGCCGACGCTGAAGTGGCCAGCCACAAGTTCCTGGTGCGGGCTGGTTACATTCGGCAGCTGGCGGCGGGGATTTACTCGTATCTTTTTCTGGGCAATCGCTCGTTCAACAAGATCATAGGCATCGTGCGGCAGGAGATGGACCGGATCGGGCAGGAGTTTTATTTGCCGGTGCTGCATCCGCGGGAGATTTGGGAGGCCAGCGGGCGCTGGGACTTGATGGGCGACAACCTGTTTCGGCTGAAAGACCGCAAGGGCGCCGACATGTGCCTGGGAATGACGGAAGAAGAAGTGATGACTTCGATCGCGCTGAAGGAGCTGCGCAGTTACAAGCAGTTGCCGCAGATCTGGTACCAGATCGCCTCGAAGTTTCGCGATGAGCCGAGGCCGAAGTCCGGGTTGCTGCGGGTGCGGCAGTTCATGATGAAGGACGCGTATTCGTTCGACATTGATGCAGCCGGGCTGGATGTTTCCTACAAGAAGCATTACGACACTTACTGCCGCATTTTTGACCGCTGCGGATTGAAATACATGGTGGTGGAGGCGGATTCGGGGGCGATGGGTGGGAAGGAATCGCACGAGTTCATGGTGCGAACGCCGGCCGGAGAAGATCAGATTGTCAGCTGCGATGGCTGCAATTACGCGGCGAACATGGAGAAAGCTACATCGAAGCTGGAGGTTGTGGACGATTTAAATCCCGAAGGCGATGGCAAGCCGCTCGAGGTGCATACTCCGGGGCAGAAGACGATTGAAGATGTGGCGCGGTTTCTGGGAGTCTCGCCGAAAAATAAGATCAAGACGCTGGCTTACATGGCGGATCAGAAGGACGAGAAGACCGGCAAGGTGAAGTCGCGCGGGATAGTGGTGCTGATGCGCGGCGATCATCAGCTGAATGAAGCGAAATTCAACGCTACAGTCGGGATCGCGACCCGGCCGATGGAGGAAGGCGAGATCAAGGCGCTGTTCAAGTCCCCGGCGGGATATTTGGGACCGGTCGGGATTGAGTGGGCTAAGGACTTAAAAAAAGACGCGGGACTGCCTGTGCTGCTCGTCGATAAGGCTCTTGAAGGGCGGGGGAATCTTATCGGCGGAGCGAACAAAGAGGACTATCACCTGAAAAATCTGACGCCGGGGAAGGATTTTCATCCTACGGCTTATGCCGACCTGCGCGCGGTGACGGCGGGGGAGGGTTGTCCGAAATGCGGCAATGCGCTGCGCATTGATACGGCGGTGGAGATTGGGCACATCTTCAAGCTGGGTTACCGGTATTCGGAGGCGATGGGGGCGCGCGTGCTGGATAAGAACGGCAAGGAAGTTACTCCGATCATGGGCAGTTATGGCATTGGGATTGAACGCATTCTGACGGCGGCGGTGGAACAGAGCAACGACGAGAATGGATTCTGGCTGCCGGCGGCGATTGCGCCGTTCGAAATTGTGGTTACTCCAGTCAATGTGAAAGATGAGGCCGTGCTGACCGCCTCGATTGACATAGCGAAGCGACTGGAAGCTGCCGGATTCGACGTGATCCTCGATGATCGCAATGAGCGGCCGGGAGTCAAGTTTAAAGATGCCGACTTAGTCGGTATCCCCTTTAGAATCACGGTCGGGAACAAGGTTACCGAAGGTACCGTGGAAGTGGTTCTACGCTCGACTCGGGAAGTGCGCGATGTTACGATCGCGGCGGTAGTGGAATATTTTCAAGGAGTGCTGCCAGCCAAGGCCTGAAAGTTGCGCCGCTGGCCGGCGCAGTTTTGAGACTATGGGAACCTTTAAGGCAGTGCTTGGATTTGCCGCAGTAATTCTGGTGGTGGTCGCCCTGTTTCAAGTGGCTCCGCCCATCATGGCGAACTTCAGCTTTCAGGACGACCTGAGGCAGGTCGCGATGATGGCGGGAGCGAATCCGCAGAAAACCGACGATGACGTTCGCAATGACGTGCTGCGCAAGGCAAGGGAGCACGACCTGCCGATCAGTGAGAAGCAGGTGACGGTGCAGCGGATCCTTACACCTGGCCTGATGGCGGTTTACGTCGCGGCGGATTATTCTGTGCCTATCAACCTGCCGGGCTATTCCTTCGATATGCACTTCAATCCTACGAGCGGAAACAAGTAGAGAGTCAGGGGCCAGTGGTCAGTGGCCAGTGGCCAGGACTAAAGTGGTCTCTGCGCTCGGCGTGAAAACTGATGCCGTCCCCTTCGGTTCGCTCAGGGCAGGCTCTTCCGAGCGTGGTTCTGTCTGTTCGGCTTTTCCCGGACTTACGTACCGGGGCGAATGTCGCCCCCCTCGGCTTCGCTCGCGGTAGCCTCTGGAGGGGCTGGAATCCAATAACTCCCACACTTTGATCCAACATTCAGTCTGTCTCCACGCGATCGAGTCCGTTGTTTTCCTGAATGACATGGTCTCCACCTCGATCTGGTGCGGTTCTGGAAGGCGCGTCCTTACCAAACATCTTTGCGAAGCGGCCTTGTCGGTGGGCTGTGCGGGATCAGCCGTCGGGAAGTTATTAGAGGTTGAAGTGGAGAGGCCGGAAAGGAAGAAAGCTGTGCGGGAGCGGGCCCGCACAGCTTCAGAGGATTCGGAGACAGCTAAGTCAACAGTTAAGTCAGAGGAAACCAGGGGCTCGGAACAACAGGGTCTGCAGGGGGAGCAGACGCGAGTCGGGATGCTATTAACTACTAATTCGATTGCGGACCGCAGGCGCCATTCGGAGCATTGCCGGCTGCCGAACCCACGCCAACTCCGATGGGGTTCGACACCATGCCGTGGTAAGTTGCTGTGATTTGATAGTACCCCGTGTAAAGCCAGTTATATTGCGGGGGCGTGGGAAGCACGGGAGGGGTACCTGAAGGGAGATCGACCCAGGTGCATTGGGCCGCAACGGCTTGCATCAGGCCGGTCGGGCTGATGGGAACGCTAGACGCGCCGTAAGGCAGAAGTGCCACCGGCGCCGCACCACACGGGTCATTTGGGTCCCCGCTAGATTGGCAGCCTATGGTCGAAACCTGGTACGTGATGGAATTTGTAACAGGGACAGTCTTGCCGCTGTGGTAGACCGTGTTTACCTGCAGCTGAAGCGTGCTGTCGACGCCGGGGAGATTATAAGAGCCTCCGGCGGTTGCACCGGCGGCCGAGAGCTGGAGCGACTGAACGTAATCGGAAGTGCCGCATCCGGTTGAGATGAGCGAAAGAGCGACAAGCAGTGCGGCCAGAATGTTGGTTCGTTTCACGGAAAAATCCTCCTGAAAAAATCCCCGCTGATTTCAATTCGAATGTTGTCAGCTTCTAATAATGGAGGCAAGAGAAATGTGTGGTTACTATGCAATCGATTGGTCACGTCCGATAGTCACACGGGAATAATTTAGTAGTTTCGTGATCGGGTAATTTTGTAATTCAAGAAGATGAAGCTGGGCATTTGCAGAAGTTTCTTCGAAGGTCGCCAGACTTTCTTGAAGCGCGTCAATTACTAAGTCTAGCAATCACTCAATTACAATAATTCCTATATCAATCTATCGCTCAAGGGCCAGTGACATTCGTAACGTTGCCAGCACGTTACCTTGCACCTAGTATCGCAATTAGATTAAGAGTTTCTTCACGCGCTCGCCGCGAATCAGTGAAGCTCAGGTGGAGGCAGTTCATGAAGACCAACGCTCGAGCGCTGCTCGGCTTACTGCTGGTGGTGCTGGCATCGATGTTTTTGTCCGGCTGCAAGGAGTCTTACGGATGCCAGGTCACGTTCGGCGCTTCGTCGTGTACCCCTTCGGGGTCGGGGCTGGGTGGCGGTGGAGGCAATGGCGGCGGTGGTGGTGGCGGCGGTACCGCGCCGACGGCACTGGCCTACAACATCGTGCAGGCGGGCACAATCAACGGCATCGCATTCAATAGCAGTGGTCCGACGCTGGCAAACATCACTGGGTTTGCTGCGCCGACAGTTCCTCTGGCCGATCCCAGGTCGGAGTTGGTCATCGCGCAAAAACAATTTCTCTATGGGGTGTTCCCGAACAGCGACTTAATCTACGGCTGGACAATTGCCGCCACGGGTGACCTGACCGCGATGAACGGCAGCCCGTTTACGCTTTCTAATTTGGGCGGGATGGCTCCGAATGCGATCGGAGTCAATTTGTCGGGAGTGACGGTCAATACGGACGGGACCTTTCTTTTCATCGCAGATGCGACCGACCAGTTAATTCTTACCTTCCAGATTGGGGCGGGCGGCCTTCTGACGGCTAGCTCGACCATTTCGACAGTGGGTGCTGTGCAGCCCTGGAACCTGGCGATCGATGGATTGGGTAGATATCTCTACGTCACGCAGGGAATTGAGGGCAGCGGGCTGCACGTCGCGGCCTACTCGATCGACCAGAGCACTGGGGCCCTCACGCTGGTGGCACCGCAGATGCCGTTCAACATCTGGGAGCTGCAGGGCGAGCCTACGGGCCAATTCATGATCGGGATCAGCGGCAACTCAGTGGGCATCACGGGCGTAGCGGACAACAGCATTCATGTGTTCGCAATAACGCCGAGTGGGCCGACTGCAGGAGCGCTGACAGAAGTCCCCAATTCGCCGTTTGCAACGGTATTCTCACCGGCTAATATCGCGGTGCAGCCTAACGCGGGCAACGGGAGTTTTGTGTACTCCTTCAGCGTGAACGACACGGATTCAGGTTACAACTCCATTGAAGGCTATACATTGAACACGACAACGGGTGCCTTGACCGCTATCGCCCCGGGCTCACCTTTCGGCTCAGTAACGCCTTCGCCCTGGGGACAGTTTGACCAAAGCGGGGCCTACCTGTTCGTATACAGCAACGTGGGTGGCATCGCCCCCGAGTTGGGGGTTGTGAACGTCGCTCCCACGACGGGACTGCTGACCGAATCGGCTACGACTTTGCCGCTCGCGTCGGGCGGGTATTTCGCCGTGACCGATCCACAGTAACGGGTTTTGGTCCGGTTGGGGAATGGAATCAACGTTCCCTAGCTATTAACAGCTTAGAGACCCGCATGAACTGCGGGTCTCTTTTTGTTTGCAGGCGCGGCGGTACAATGGAAGCATTGCGTCCTTACATTGTTCTTTGTTCTTTTCGGCATGTTCATCGCAGAAAGGGTGCTGCGGAAAGTGGCGGCAGGGATGACGGAAGGTCGAGCTGCGCTCGACCGGACAGCCCCTTCGGCTTCGCTCAGGGCAGGCTACGGGCGGTGTCCCCACTTAGGGATTGTGGCAAACTGAAGGCGGTCAAACCTTTTGGTGCATCTTAGTTCTCTAAGACGTAGGTCGGAGATTAGAGAGTTCGGCAGACGTCGAGTGAACCGTGGCCATTAAGATCAAAATCCCGAAGAACGGCGTTAACGGCCGCAAGGGCTGGCGCGGGCTGCCGCGCGACCCTGTCATTCGAGCCGTGCTGGTTGTCTTCCTGGTGGTGGCGATTGGCCTGGGCGGAGCCTTCTGCTATTTCTACATCAAATACGACCGCATTATTGAACAACGCTTCCGCACGCCGGTGTTCAACAACTCAGCGAAGATCTATGCTCTGCCGCGGACGGTGCATAACGGCGACCAAATGGACGCCAAAGCAATTGCCGCGCTGCTGCGCCGGGCGGGGTATTCCGACAAGGACGGGCAGTCGACCCTGGGAACTTTTCACCTGGTAAGCGATGGAATCGAGATCACGCCGGGGCCGGAAAGCTATCACAGCCCGGAAGCGGCGCACATTGCGATTCAGGATGGGCAGGTGGAGAAGATCGTCAGCCGGGGCACTGAGCTTTCGGCCTACGAACTGGAACCGCAGCTGGTGACTGCGTTGTTCGATTCCGAGCAGCGCTCCAAGCGCCAGGTGGTGAAGTACTCGGATATCCCCAAGGTGATGGTGGATGCGGTACTGGCGATTGAAGACCGGCGATTCTTCGAGCACAGCGGGGTGAACTTCATCCGCATGTTCGAGGCGGGATGGATCGATCTGACGCGGCAACGGCACGAGCAGGGCGGATCGACGATCACCATGCAGCTGTCGCGCGGCTTCTTTCTGACTCCGGAAAAAACCGTGCGGCGCAAGCTGACGGAAATGCTGATTGCCGAGGAGATGGAACAGAAGTTCAGCAAGCAGCAGATTTTTGAGTTCTACGGCAACTGGGTGAACCTAGGGCAGCGCGGATCGTTCGCCATCAGCGGATTTGCCGAGGCCTCGAAAGCATATTTCAACAAGGATTTGAAGGACATCACGCTGCCGGAAGCAGCGCTGCTGGCGGGCATCATCCAGGGGCCGAGCCGGTTGTCGCCCTACCGGCATCCGGAGCGCGCTTTGGAGCGGCGCAACCTGGTGCTGGATTCGATGGTCGACACCCACGCCATTACCCGGGAGCAGGCTGAGAAAGCAAAAGCCACGCCGCTGAAGCTGGCGCCGCCGAATGTGGAGGCCAGCGACGCGCCTTATTTCGTCGATATGGTGCGCGACACGCTGATTAATCGCTTCAACGAACATGAGTTGAACGACCAGTCGTATCGCATCTACACCACGCTCGATCCTGATCTACAGAAGGCTGCGGCGCAGGCCGTCGAGATGGGCATCAAGCTGGTGGATGAGCAGGTCACCAAGCTGCGCACCAAGAAAGTGAAGGTGGGCAAGAAGATCCAGACGACCGTGGCGCCGGGCCCGCAGGCGCAGGTGGCGCTGGTCGCGCTCGATCCGCACACTGGCGCGGTGCTGGCTTTGGTGGGGGGGCGGGATTACGGTTTCAGCCAGTTGAATCACGCTTTGTCGAGACGGCCCACGGGATCGATTTTCAAGCCGTTCGTCTATGCGGCCGCGATGAATACGGCGCTCGACGGCTCGACCACGGTGATCACCCCGGCGTCGACGGTGACGGACGCGCCTTCGAGCTTCGCGTATGGCGACCAGATCTACGAGCCGCGCAACTATAAAGAGGAGTACCACGGCGAAGTAACGCTGCGTTATGCGCTGGCCATGTCATTGAACAACGCGACAGTTAAGGTCGCTGAAGAAGTGGGCTACGACAAGGTGGCGGAACTGGCGAAGTCGGCGGGAATCCTGTCGGTGAAGGCGACGCCTGCGATGGCGCTGGGCTCGTATGACGCGCCTCCGCTCGACATGGCGGGAGCCTACACGTCGTTCTCGAACAACGGCACGCGCCTATCGCCAATCCTGGTGAATTCGGTGCGCAACGCCAAGGGTGACGTGGTGACGAATTTCAAGACGGACCAGCGGCAGGTACTCGATCCGCGCATTGCCTACGTGATGACCAACATGATGGAAGGCGTGATCAACAACGGGTTGGGCTATACGGCGGTTCGTTTGCGCGGATTTACCGCTGCCGGCGGCGGGAAAGACGGGCAGTTCGCACGATGGCTGGTTCGCGGGATACACGTCAAATTTGTTATGCATCGTCTGGGTGGGTTACGACGACTATAGCGATCTTCGACTGAGTGGGGCAATGACGGCCGCGCCCATCTGGACCGAGTTCATGAAGAAGGCGTCGGCGCTGCCCGGGTATGCCAGCATGAAGGAATTCGCGCAGCCGACAGGCGTGGTCGACGTGCAACTGGACAAGGCCACGAACCGCCTGGCGACGCCTACTTGTCCGGACGATTACGTGTCGGCGTTCGTGGCCGGCACGGAGCCACGGGAGACTTGCGACCAACAGGCGGGAGTGACAGGCTTCCTCTCGCGGTTCTTCGGTGGCGGCCAGAAGCCGTTGCCGCCTGTGCAACCTGCTAACGGACAGGAACAGCAAAACGATCCGCAAAAGAAGAAGGGCATCTTCGGCAAGATCGCAGGGATTTTCAAGGACGACAAAGCTTCGACACCACCTCCTAAGCCACCAGACACCACCCAGACCCCGCCGCACTGAAGCTCTCCGCCCAGATCAGTTCCAAAGGTCACCCGTGCTTCTGTCTCCGTTCTTTGGAGCGACGGGGCCGCCCCGCGAAAGGTTGTGGGCAGGTTACTTTAGTAAGGAATCCCTAGCCCTATTCGGGCTTGGTGCAGACACAATTTCTTCGCCGACGGGCGAAAAGTATGGCAAAATGGGCTCGTTGGAGTCGGTCGCTTTGGGGGTGTGTATGTCCTACCGAAAGGCCTGCCTGGTTCTTCTGGTTGTAATCCCTTTCACTGCCGCGCTGGCACAAGTTTCTCATCCGGAGCAGGTGCAGATTTCACCGCCTTTGATTCGCGCCATTGACCCTCCGGCGCCGGATGCAACGGCGGCCGATCTGGAGCAGCAGGGCGACGCCTTGCACTCGGAGAAGCTTTATTTGGACGCGCTCGATTACTACCGAGCTGCGCTGGTGAAGATTCCCAATAGCGCCCCGGTGTTGAATAAAATGTGCCGGACCGAGTTGCTCATGAACCGCTGGAAGGAGGCGCGAAAGAGCTGCGAGCGCGCGATTAAGGCGAATCATGAATTCGCGGAGGCCTATGGCAACCTGGCAGTCGCTTATTACGGGGACAAGAAATACGGGTCAGCCATCAAGCAATGTAACAAAGCTATCGCGATCGATAATACTTCGGCGGCGTTTTTTAACAATCTGGGAGCTGCGTATTTCGCCGAGAAAAGGTTCGAGCCGGCGGTTGCTGCCTATCAGCACGCGTTGCAGCTTGACCCCGACGTTTTTGCCCGAAGTTCACGGGGTGGCATCGAGGCGCAACTGTCGGGACCGGATGATCGCGCCCGCTTCGACTACACGGTCGCGAAGTTGTACGCCAAAATGGGCTTCTCGGACCAATCGCTGGAGTACCTGAAGAAGGCGATGGAAGCCGGCTACAAGGATCTGAAGAACGTTTACAAGGACGAAGAGTTTGCGGAACTGCGGAAGAATCCGCGCTTCACGGAGCTCATGGCCTCGAAGACGCCGGGGATTCCGGATTAGGCAGAGTCGACGGAGATTCCGTCGTCTCGGGGAACGCCTTTTCTACGGAATTGGCCGCAAACCTCTACGGCATCTACCGGATTGATCGTCAGAAAAATTGCTCCGCTTACGCGAAAATTACAAAGTTTTACAAAATTAGACGGAACTTGGCTGAGTTCTGGGGTTTAATCATTGCAAATACTCCTGAAAACAACAGGGTGAGTAAGGAGAAACGGTAGCCCATCGGATGCTGACCCGAGCACGCCCCAAGCAAGCATCCGATGGGTTTTTTCTTTCGAGCCTTCAGCTCTCAGCAAAATCTATTTCTTAAGTGCTAACGTAGCATTCAAATCGTCTGCGGCCTTGCTGACTCCAGCGGCGATGTTCTCGATCACGTGGGCCACCATGGGAATTTGAGCGTCGGCTTCCTTCCACTTCTTTTCATCCATGTATTCGCGAACGGCCGCGACGGGCTTCGCGCCATATCCCGTGTAGGCGCCGGGAGCGTAGATCTGGTTTTTGAACCAGGGACGCTCAGGCAAACCTTTCTCGTTCAGGAACAAGCGCGAGATGCCGAGGAGATCGGCGTTCACCGCGTCTAGGGATTGCGGAGAAATGGTCGCGCCGCTGCTCTTGAATTTGGCGAGGGCCTTGGAGTAATCGTCCGCGCTCTTCTTCAGCAACTCGATGGCATTCTTCATGGGCGCGAAGTTCATGAATGGAGGAACAGTTTCGGCCGGAGGCGGAATGTAGGTTTTGTGCGGATCGGATGTCGCAGTGAAGACGCCCTCTTGAAGTTCGAGGTTGTGCTCGGTGAATTCCTCCTGCTTATCTTTCAACAGTTTTTCCAGATCAGTTTCATACTTGGCGATGGCCTCGGCTTGAGGAGCATAATCGTAGGGAAGTAGATCTGCATCCGCGATGCGCATCATGGTTGTGCCTGCGGTCTGGGCCAATGCTCGTCCATAGGCGAAGTCGGTGTCGGCGAAGTGGGTGTACCAATAGAAGTCGTCATAGATCGAGTGGTACTGAGTGCCCTCGTCCTCTCCGCCGAAACCGAGATCCAATGAGGAGATGCCCGCGTGGTCCTGAAATGCCGTATAGTCTGATCCATCGCCGAGCGCATCGACGCGTAGAGTGGTGCGCTTGCGAAGCTGGCCGCGTTCTTCCGCGTCTTTGGCTCTCATGATGCCGCGCAGATGCGCTCGCTCCCAGATTGAGATATTCTTCTCCGGATCGTTGATGTCGCGAGCGACGGCGCTGACTACCCCTTCCAGATCCTGAGTTCCACCAGCGAAAAGAAAGCCGCGGCCATTGCCGTCCGTGTTGAGATAAGAAACGGTGTACTTGCGCAGATCGTCGAGGTGAGTCTCGACCCATTCCGTGGAGCCGAGCAGGCCGGGCTCTTCGCCATCCCAGGCGCAATAGATGAGAGTGCGCTTGGGCGACCAGCCCTGCTTGTGCAGTTCGCCCAGCATGCGAGCTTCTTCGAGTTCCGGGGACATGCCTGCGAGCGGATCGTCGGCGCCATTCACCCAGGCGTCGTGATGGTTTCCACGAATCACCCATTGATCAGGAGTGGTGGACCCGCGCAGGGTGGCGATTACATCGTTAACGGGTTTCGTATCCCAGTTCGAAACAACTTTGAGGTGGACGCGGGCCGGGCCGGGACCGATGTGGTAGGTGATGGGCAGCGCGCCGCGCCAGCTCTCCGGTGCGATCGGCCCATGCAGGGCCGAGAGAAAGGGCAGTGCGTCCGCATAGGAAATGGGGAGGACGGGAATTTTTGTGATGGTCTTCGCTTCTTTGATGGCAAGGCGTTTGGCGCCGGCGACTGCTCCGACGCCCGGGGTCAGAGGATCGCCGGGATAATCTGTGTCCATGACGCTGCCCCGCTGCACGCCTTCGCGGGGACGCCAGCCGCCTTCCGGGTAATCTTCGCCGTGGAAATAGCCGTCACCCCTGGGGTCGGAGTAGATGATGCAGCCGATGGCTCCGTGCTCACCGGCGACTTTGGGCTTGATGCCGCGCCAGCCTTCGCCGTAGCGGGCAATCACGATCGCGCCCTTGACGGAAACGCCGAGGCGGTCAAGCTGTTCGTAGTCGTCGCGGTTGCCGTAATTGACGTATACGAGCGGAGCGTTAACGTCGCCATCAATCGAGTAGGCGTTGTAGGTGGGAAGTTGTTCAGAAGTCTGATTTGAGGTGGGGTCAGCGGCGAGAACCGGCTCTTGCAACTTAGCGCGGAACTTCGTGGGTTCGAGAAGTTCGAGCACGCGTTCTTTCGGCGTGGGGAACAACACGTCGAAGGTCTCGATGTGAGCGTCGAATCCCCATTCTTTGAAGCGGGCGAGCATCCACTCGGCGTTGTCTTTGTCGTAAGGCGATCCGACGTGGTGAGGGCGGGCGCTGAGGCGGCGATCGTTTTCGCGGATGTTGGTGGCGACGATGCCATCCTGAAACTTCTTTTCCCAGTCGCGCTCGGCGGCGGAGGTTTGCGTGGTGTATCCGAGAAGCTGCGCGGGAGCGGCGGACGGGGTGGCTGTTTGCCCGAAGAAGTCTGGGCCACGGTGAATTGCGTGAAGGTGAGAAGCAGTACGTAGCAAGTCAGCGAGCGCAACGCGGTCAAGATGGTTCTCCTTGGTTCGGGGATGGACCGAGAATTCTAACACCCGAGGGTTGGGAGAAACTTCTGGAGAAAACGTAACTCCTCAGCCGGCGGAGTCGCTGTGCCGGGCTTCCCTCAAGGCGAAT
This sequence comes from uncultured Acidobacteriaceae bacterium, assembly GCA_963763285.1. GTDB lineage: Bacteria > Acidobacteriota > Terriglobia > Terriglobales > Acidobacteriaceae > Sulfotelmatobacter. The sequence continues at coordinate 139,145 of CAVXOK010000002.1, forward strand.
GTTTTACGAAAGCGAGCGTGATAGAATGTTTCGGTTGTGACCTCCTTTCCTTCCTCTCTCGCCTGGGCCCATCCTCTCGTAGCGGAGTGGTTTGTGCGGCGGTTTGGCACACCTACCGAGCCGCAGGAGCAGGGCTGGCCGCACATTCTCGCAGGGCGCACTACGTTGATTTCCGCTCCCACCGGGTCGGGCAAGACGCTGGCTGCGTTTCTTGCCTGCATCGACCGACTGGTGCGCAAGGCGCTGGCGGGCGATCTGGCGGATCGTACGGAAGTCCTCTATGTTTCGCCGCTTAAGGCGCTGGGCAACGACATCCAGAAAAACCTGGAAGTGCCGCTGGGGGAAATCCTCGCGATGGCGGGGGAGCGCGGGCTGCTGATGCCGGAGATTCGCACCGCGGTGCGCACCGGCGACACGCTGATGCATGAGCGGCGCGCCATGCTGAAGCGGCCGCCGCACATTCTGGTGACTACGCCGGAGTCGCTCTACATTTTGCTCACGGCGGATAAGAGCCGGGCGATTCTGCGCGATGTTGAGACGGTGATCGTGGATGAAATCCACGCCGTGGCCGACGACAAGCGTGGGGCGCATTTGACGTTGTCGCTGGAACGGCTGGAAGCGCTGACTCACAAGCCGCCGGTGCGGATTGGGCTTTCGGCTACGCAGAAGCCGATTGAAGAAGTTGCGCACTTTCTGACAGGAATCAGCGGAGCGACTGGCGGCTAAGCTTCGAGCATCTGCGGCTTCCGCGCCTGAACCCGGTCATCGTCAATATTGGGCACAAGCGGACGCTTGATCTTGCCGTCGAAGTTCCTCCTATGCCTTTGGGGCCGGTGGCTTCGAACGAAATGTGGGACGAGGTCTACAACCGGCTGGTCGCGCTGGTGGAGCAGCACCGGTCGACGCTGGTGTTTGTGAACACGCGGCGGATGGCGGAGCGCGTGGCGCACAATCTCGGCGAGCGCATCGGGGAAGAGAATGTGGCGGCGCATCACGGCAGTCTCTCGCGCAAGCTGCGGCTGGCGGCGGAGAAGAAACTGAAAGAAGGCCAGGTGCGGGTGCTGGTGGCGACCGCGTCGCTCGAACTGGGAATTGACGTGGGAACGGTGGATCTGGTGGTGCAGATCAATTCTCCGCGGGCGATTGCGGTGACGTTGCAGCGCGTGGGGCGGTCGGGACACTGGCGTGGGGCGGTTCCGAAGGGACGGCTTTTCTGCACTACTCGCGACGATCTGCTGGAGTGCGCGGCTTTGGTGCGGGCGATTCGCCATGGCGATCTGGACCGGCTGATGATTCCGGAGTCGCCGCTGGATGTGCTGGCGCAGCAGATTGTGGCGGCGTGCTCCGCCGAAGAGTGGGACGAGGATGAGATGTTTGCGCTGGTTCGGCGGGCGTATCCCTATCGCAACCTGAAGCGCGAGACCTTCGATGCGATTCTGGAGATGCTGGCCGAGGGCATTGCGGCGCGGCGCGGGCGTTATGGCGCGTACCTGCATCGCGATCGAGTGAACGGCAAGCTGCGGGCGCGGCGCGGGGCGCGGCTGGCGGCGATCACGAGCGGGGGAGCGATTCCGGACAATTCGCTTTACGCCGTGGTGGCGGAACCCGATGGCATTGTGGTGGGCACGGTGGATGAAGATTTTGCCGTAGAGAGCAACCGCGGCGACATCATGCTGCTGGGAAATACGTCGTGGATGATTCGGCGCATCGAAACTAACGCCGGGCGCGTGCTGGTGCAGGATGCGCATGGCGCGCCGCCTAGCGTTCCTTTCTGGCGCGGTGAAGCTCCGGCGCGAACCCAGGAACTTTCGGAACACATTGGAGCTTTACGGGAAAAGATCAGCGAGATGTTGCCGCATACTTCGCCGGTTGGATTTTCGGCTACGCAGCCGGACGTTGCTCGCGCGGTTGGCTGGCTTAAAGAAGAATGCGGGCTTGATGATTCCGGCGCGGAGCAGGCGATTGAATACATTCTGCAAGGGCGGGCGGTGCTGGGTGCGGTTCCGACGCAGACGACTGTAATTGCGGAGCGCTTCTTCGACGAAGGCGGCGGCATGCAACTGGTGATCCACGCGCCGTTCGGAGGACGGATCAACAAGGCCTGGGGACTGGCGCTGCGCAAGCGTTTCTGCGTTGGGTTTAACTTCGAGTTGCAGGCTGCGGCTACCGACAACGGGCTGAACATCGCGCTGGCGGAGCAGCACAGTTTTCCGCTGGCAGACGTGTTCAACTTTCTGCAGGCGGCGACGGTGCAGCCGATTCTGGAACAGGCGGCGCTGGATTCTCCGATCTTCGCGACGCGCTGGCGCTGGGATGCGAACCGGGCGCTGGCGCTGTTGCGCTTTCAAAATGGAAAGAAGGTTCCACCGCAGATTCAGCGCATGCGCTCCGACGATCTGCTGGCTTCGGTTTTTCCCGACGCGGCTGCGTGCTTTGAAAATATTCAGGGCGAGCGGCAGATTCCGGATCATCCGCTGGTGGGCGAAGTGATGAAGGATGTGCTCACCGAGGCGATGGATATTGATGGGCTGAAGCTTGTGTTGAGCGGGCTGGCGGAGGGGCGGATTCGTTGTATCGCGGTGGACACGCCGGTTCCGTCGCAGTTTTCGCACGAGATTCTGAATGCGAATCCGTATGCGTTTCTCGACGACGCTCCGCTCGAGGAGCGGCGGGCGCGGGCGGTGCAGATGCGGCGGATGTTGCCGGAATCGGTGCTCGAGGAAGTGGGCGGGCTTGATCCGGCGGCGATTGCGCAGGTGCGGGAAGAAGCGTGGCCGGATGTGCGCGATGCGGATGAACTGCATGATGTGCTGCATACGCTGGTGGCGCTGCCGGCAGGTCGAGCTTCGCTCGACCGGACAGCCGAGGGCGGCTGTCCCCACATGAGCGGTGGCGACTGGAATGGTTATTTCGAGAGACTGATCGGCGAAGGGCGTGCTGCATCGGTGGCTGCCGGTGGGCGGGTTTATTGGGTCGCGGCCGAGCGTGCCAAGACTTTTTCAGTGTTGTTTCCTGAGGCGCGATTTGCGCAGGAGTTGGTTGAGGTGGAGACGACGGTTCCTTCCCGTGATGATGCTTTGTTTACGCTGGTTACGGGATGGATGTCGCATTTGGGGCCGACTACCGCGGCACAACTGGGAGAGACTCTGGGGATTTCCGCTTCTGAGATCTCGAATGCTCTGCTGCGCATGGAAGCTAGCGGGACTATTCTGCGGGGAAACTTCAGTGGCACTGCCCAGCGGGCGGGGGCGCCCGCTCTACATGAGCTCCCTGTGCCACACGAGGCTGGAAACGAATGGTGTGAGCGGCGGTTGCTGGCTCGCATTCATCGGCTGACCGTCGCTACGTTGCGCAAGCAGATCGAGCCGGTCACGGCGGCGCAATTCATGCAGTGGCTGCTGCGCTGGCAGCATGTGGCTGCGGGGACGCAGGTTGCGGGTGAGCGGGGTACGCTCGAAGTGCTTGCGGCAACTGCAGGGGTTTGAGATTCCGGCGAATGCGTGGGAGCGGCAGGTGCTGGCGCGGCGAATTGTGGATTACGATCCCAAATGGCTTGACCAGCTTTGCCTGACCGGGGCGGTGGGTTGGGGAAGGTTGTCGCCGCATCCGGCGACGCTGGAATACTCGACCGCGAATCATGGAGGAGAGGCGAAGCCGGGTGGTGCTCCCCGCCAGCGGCGAGTGATTCCTACCAGCGTTGCGCCGATTACGTTTTTCATCCGGGAAGATGCCGACTGGATGACACCACGGCATCCGGGAGCGGAACAGGCCGCGAACAGTGGGCTGAGCCACGGGGCGCAGAGCGTGCTCGATTTTCTGCGGCAGCGCGGCGCGTCGTTCTTTGCCGATATCGTGCGCGGCACCGATAAGTTGAAGGCGGAAATCGAGACTGCGCTTTGGGAGTTGGTGGCGGCGGGTCTGGTGACTGCCGACGGCTTCGACAATCTGCGTTCGTTGATCGATCCCAAGCGGCGGGCGGGGCAGGGCAGCGGGCGCACGACGCGTCCGCGGCACAATGCTGGACGCTGGGCTTTGTTGCACACGGATGAAGTGGTTGAGCGGCCTCGGGCGGTGGAGGCGGCTTGCTGGATGCTGCTGCGGCGTTACGGAATTGTTGTCCGGGACGTGCTGGCGCGGGAGGCGAACCTGCCGCCGTGGCGCGAGCTGCTGGCGGGCTTCCGGCGGCTGGAGGACCGGGGCGAGATTCGGGGCGGGCGCTTCGTCGATGGATTTCTAGGGGAGCAATTTGCTTTGCCGGTCGCGGTGGAATCGGTGCGGGCGATGCGCAAGCTCGACTCAGCAGAGGGAACGATTACGCTGTCGGCGGCCGATCCGCTGAACCTGGTGGGGATTCTGGTTCCGGGCGAACGCGTGCCCGCGATTTCCGGCAACAGCGTTACTTATCGCGATGGGGCTGCTGTCGAGGTGGCAGCGATTAAGGCGTCTGTGGGCAATGAAGCTGTGGCGAGTTAGCTTCGCGTCTGCCATGGCAAAAAACCAGGGATCCGATGAGGGGGCCCTTCGGATCCCTGATTTACGCCAAACTCGGCAAGGACTAATGCAAAAGCGCTTCCCCCATCGCTTTTTGCCAAGCACTAGCGCAGCCTCGCATAGTGCATGCGGTATGCCAATCGTCGCCGCCTTTGCTGGCACCGCAAGAGTCTCTCCAATATGCTCTCGGCAAAGCACTTATCCGCTGGCTCGGAGTGCTGCCGGAAGGGGTCGCTGATCCAGCGGCCGACCCGGATGCTATCTGATCGGATAGCGAACCCTATCTGTTCGGATAATGGAACGAGTTCAATTCGGGCATGAATTTAGGCGTGAAAGTGTGATAAGAAGGGCGCGAGGTGAGGCCACTTGCGTCCCAGACTCCTGGTGCTTTCCGGGCCCTTGAAAGACTCGACGATTCCTTTATCGGAGGGGGAAGTCACGATTGGAAGGGAAGCGTCGAATGCGAATCGCGATCACCGACCCTTCGGTCTCGCGAAAACATTGTCTGCTGAGCGGGCAGGACGGAAGATTTCTGGTGCGGGACCTCGACAGCCGCAATGGAACTCTGGTGAACGGCACCGGGGTCGAGGAGCAATGGCTGCAACACGGAGACGAGATCGCCGCTGGCGACTCGTCCTTTTTATTTCTGGTCCAAGAGGAAGTGACTAGCACCGGCGGCGGGCCGGGTGGAATTCGAGGAGGCGCAGTTCACGGCGGAGACGGTTGTTCTTCATCCGCGGGATGTGGTTTATCTGCAGCCGGACCGGCTGTTGCGCGAGTTGCCCGCGACCTCGCGCGTGGCCCGCAATCTGAACGCGCTGCTCAAAATCAGCCGGATCGTGCATGCGATTCGCGATCTCGAGGAACTGCAAGGCCAGTTGCTGGACCTGATTTTTGAGATTGTTCCGGCGGGCCGGGGCGCGATCTTGCTGGCGGACAAGGAAGGCGAGCAGTTCAATTCCATGTTCGTCCGCATGCGGCAGGCGGGGCAGAGCCCCGTTGGTTAAGGTGAGCCGCACGATTGCCCGCCAAGTGCTGGACCAGGGGGTTGCGATTCTGGGCAGCGATGTGGCCGGCAGCGAAGAATTGCGGGAGGTCGAGAGCCTGGCGGCGTCCCAGGTGCGCTCGTTGCTGTGCGTGCCCTTGACTGTGTTTGAGCAGGTGATTGGGTGCATTTATCTGGACAGCGACAGTGTCAGCAACCGTCTTCACGAGGAGCACCTGCAACTGGTGGCGGCGATTGCCGGCATCTCTGCGGTTGCGCTGGAGAATGCCCGCCGCTTGCACTGGCTGGAGCAGGAGAATGAGCGCCTGACGGTGGAGATCAGCCAGGAGCGCAGCCTGGTGGGAGACGGCGCGCGCATGCAGGAGATCTACCAGTTCCTGAAGCGCGCGGCGCCGACGGATTCGACGGTATTGATCGAAGGCGAGAGCGGAACCGGCAAGGAGCTGGCGGCGCGGGCCTTGCACCGTAACAGTCCGCGGGCCGGCAAGCCGTTTATGGCGATTAATTGCTCGGCGATTCCGGAGACGCTTCTGGAAAGCGACCTGTTCGGCCACGAGCGTGGAGCGTTTACCGGCGCTGTCTCGCTGAAGAAAGGCCGGCTCGAAGTGGCCGACGGAGGCGTGGTATTTCTCGACGAAATCGGCGAACTGGCTCCCACGCTGCAGGTGAAGCTGCTGCGGGTGCTGCAGGAGCGTGAGTTCGAACGAGTCGGCGGGACGCATCCGATCAAAGTCGATATCCGCATCATCGCGGCTACCAACTGCAACCTGGAGCAGGCGGTGCGCGATGGCCGTTTTCGCCAGGACCTGTATTACCGTTTGGCGGTGTTGAAGATCACGATGCCTGCACTGCGGGACCGGCGGGAGGATATTCCCATGCTGGTTCGGCATTTCGTGCAGAAGCATGCGAAACGCTGCAAAGTGAAGCCGCGGCCGATTTCCCGCGAGGCGCTGGCTTTCATGGTGAACTACGACTGGCCGGGCAACGTGAGGGAACTGGAAAACGCAATCGAGCGGGCGCTGGTGCTGGCGTCTTCGGACGTGATTCTGCCCGAGGATTTGCCAGAGTCGCTGCTGGAGCGTCCTCCGGATGCCGGAGATGACGGAGGCGAGCTATCACGCCGCTTTGAAGGAATTGAAGAAGCGGCTGATCGTTGATGCGGTGGAGCAGACGCACGGCAGCTATGCCGACGCGGCCCGGATTCTGGGCGTGCATCCCAATTACCTGCACCGCTTGATCCGCAACCTGGAGTTGAAGGAGATTTTGAATGAAGCGCTCGCGCGACATTCCGGCGCGGGGATGGAGCGGGATTTCGGGCGGGGACGCATAGAGAGAAGCAGCAAATAGCAATTGGCAGTTGGCCGTCACGGGTTGCAGGGGCTAGATGCTGACGTTGCTAATTGCTGGTTGCTAGCCGGCAGCCGCAGAACGCAACAGACCTGCGCGGATCGAGATAGGTTCCCTGCCAGCGCACTGCGACGTGGAGATGCGGGCCTGTGGCCCGGCCGGTGCCGCCGCTCAGCCCACGATCTGCCCTCGTTTTACCTGATCCCCTTCCTTCACTTTGAATTCGGAAAGATGGAGATAAAGGGTGAGCAGGCCCTGCCCGTGGTCCAGCACGACGAAATTGCCCTCGAAATACAGCGGCCGTGCGAGCAGGACCGTGCCGGCATTCATGGCGGCGACGGGAGTACCGCTGGGGACGCGGAAATCCAAGCCAAGGTGAGTGCTTTGCGCCTTGCCGTTGAAGACGCGCTCGGCGTCGAAGACGTCAGAAATTTCAGCGTCGGCGGGCGCGGTGAATGAACCTGACCACTCGCGTTCCGGAGTGACGCGGTTCAGGTAATCCTTCTTGATTTGCTGGCCTTCTTCAATTTCTTTCTGCTGCTCGGGGCTGGGCTCGGTGAACTTGCTTTCAACGCTGAGCTTTCCCGGGAGCCGGGGATATTTCCCGCGAACGACTGTGAACTTGCGAGTGAAGGAGATTTTCCCGCCCGGAGTTTTTCCAGCAACGGCTTCGCCAGTCAGCTCGATGGCATAAGTTCCAGGAGCCGTTTCCAGGCTGACGCCTGCCAGCGTGAACCAGGTCTTGCTCGCGGGATCGAAGCTGAAGGACAGTTGGTGTCCCAACCAGGTTCCGCTTAGCGATGCCAGCCGCGCCGAAGGTTTGACCTGAAACAATACGGGGCCTCCGTTGACCAGCCGCGCGGGCTGGGCGCGCACGGCCCAGTTCGCGGCAGAGGCTGGAGGAACGGAGCTGAATAATAACCATCCCGGAAGAAGGAGAGCGAATGCGATGCGGAAGAAGGGAGAGAGTGGATAGCCGCCGGTTCACCTCACCAGCCTAGCATTCCTGGGGCGTGGGGGACGGCTATAATCCGTGCATGCGTGCCGGGTCTTTACCCTCGCGACTACGCCAGAATCGCCGCGATTTTCGGCCGGATTTAGAGTACAGTTCCAAGGGATATGAGCCGTTCTCGACAGGATTCGCCGGCGCTGAACCCGCTAGTGGTGCTGGCCGGCGTCATTCTGATTCTTTATTTCGCGCGCGCGGTTCTGATTCCTGTTGCTCTCGCGTTGACCCTCAACTTCCTGTTGACGCCGATGGTGATCTGGTTCCAGAAGCTCGGTCTGCGGCGCGTACCTGCCGTGGCCCTGGTGATGCTCATTTCGGTTGCGGCCATCGCAGGAATGGGCTGGGTGGTTGCCGATCAGTTGCTGGAAGTTGCGAATGATCTGCCGAAGTATCGTTTAAATATCCATAAAAAGATCGAAGCATTTCATTTTTCGCCTGACGGTGCACTCGGGCGCGCAGCCGCAAGCGTGCAGGAAGTTGGCACCGAGCTTGCGGAAACCGAGATCAGGCCCAGAACTCCGCCCGCCGGTTCGGCCGCACAAGGTTCCCAGGTCAAGACTGCTCCGCAGCCGGCGGGACCCTTACCGGTTCAAGTGGTCGCGGTCCCCCCAGGTGGTTTGCAGTCGCTTCGCGAGGTGCTGAGTACGGCACTCATACCGCTCGGGATGACGGGCATGGTTCTGATCTTCACCGTGTTCATCCTGATCAAGCAGGTGGACCTGCGCAACCGCCTGCTGCGCCTCGCCGGCGTGGCGCAGTTGAACACCATGACGCTGGCCTTGGATGACGCCGCCCGCCGCATCAGCCGCTACCTGGTGGTTCAGTTTCTGGTAAACGCCAGCTACGGCGTTTGCTTCGGCACCGGACTCTTTCTGATCGGTATTCCGAATGCCGCCCTGTGGGGGATCTTCGCGGGCGTTTTCCGGATCGTGCCTTATGTTGGCGTTCTGACTGCTACTGCGTTTCCCTTGGTGCTGGCTCTCGCGGTATTCAATGGCTGGGGACCGCCGGTCCTGGTCGTTCTACTATTCGCGCTGCTGGAATTGATCGCAGTGAATTTTGTGGAGCCCTGGCTCTACGGTGCGCGCACCGGAATCTCTGCGCTCGCGTTGTTGGTGACCACTGTTTTCTGGACCACGCTTTGGGGATGGGCCGGGCTGGTTTTGGCCGTGCCCCTTACGGTAGTGGCGATCGTGTTTGGGCGCTATGTGCCGCGGATGTCGTTCCTGCATGTTCTGCTGGGCGATGAAACCGCCTTGTCGGTCGAGGCTCAGTTCTATCAACGATTGCTGGCTCTGGACCAGGAAGACGCACGAGCCATCGCCGACACATTTCTGAAAACGCATTCTCTAGTTAGCCTCTATGACCAGGTGCTGGTTCCCGCGCTCACTCTGGCCGAACAAGATCGGCACAAAGCTGCATTGGACGAGGCGCGGGAGTCGTTCCTGTTTCTCAGCGTGAGCGAAATCGTTTCCGAGTTGGCGGTTTACCGGCCGGAAGAGGTCTCGGCAAAAGCAAGAAAGCTGAAGTCGCGCTGGATCTCGACTCCGCAGCACGACGTGCCCTCGCATCATGCGGAGCCTTTGCCCTCAACGGTTCGCATTTTCTGTCTCGCGGCGAATGATCAGGCGGACGAGATCACTTCCTCTATGCTCGCCCAATTGCTGGAGCGCGCCGGCCACGGCGTCCTTTCGCTGCCGGTAGGCTCCCCGTCGAGGAAATATTGACGAATCTCATGCCCGAACCGCAGGACGTGGTCTGCATCTCCGCGCTTCCTCCTTTCGCCTTTGCGCAAGCTCGCACCCTATGCCAGCGCATCCGCATACACTTGCCGCAGATCGGGATCCTTGCCGGGATTTGGGGATTTGTTGGCGACCTCGACAAAGCCAAAGAACGCTTTGGCAGCACGCGGCCCGACCGGGTCGTGGCCTCGCTGGCCCAGGCAGTCGAACAAATTGGCGTTTGGCACAACGCTACATTAACGTCGGAGCCGGCTACCAGGTCGGCTCTCGATCCTGCCCAGCCTCGCTAGCGAAGACTTTTTGTTGACGCTGGTTGTTTTTCTGCGTGCGCTACAGGCTACATTAGAGAACAGTAACGAACGTTGTTGAAACCGATCCGCGAGATTTGCCTTCGGCGACGGGAGCGCCTACAGTTAAAGAGTCTATTGTTCATCTCTCCGTCGCATTTCCGTTCCAACATCGCGACGACGGTCTACTGTGCAACCGACAGAAATGCGAGGCGCGCCATGGAACCTACTTTGTTCCATCGTATCGTGCAGTCCGTCATCCCACGTCGGCTAAGGAAGAGAACTTCATCGATCTCCCTTGAGGGAAAACCTAAGATTGCGGCTTACGGATCGCAAAGGATGTGCCGCTCGTGCGGGGCCATCACAGCGTGCTCAAAGCCACTTTGCCTGGAGTGTGGCGCGCTGCTGCCGACAGTCTGACGAAGGAAAAGTGCCCCGGGGGTGAACACGCAGAATCGGCCCGATACAAGTTCTCCCGCCCTGCTGCATATCTATCTGGTCGAGGAAACTGGCGGACCTGACCGGGATCAGACCGACGACCTCGACGCCATTTCTGATCTTCGACTTTCCGGCAGTGGAGGTAAGCGGCGTAATAGCCTCACGCTCACGGAGAACGGGCACCAGGGTCAATGAGGGAAATGGCGCCTATCGTTAACTACCTCAATGCCGAACCCCGATGAAATTTCAGTTTGACCCTATATTATGGATATGCTCGGGCGAAGTCGTTTCATTGCTCTCAGACGACCAGGAAGCGACGTGGATTCTTCCATGGTAATGCCAAGCTCGAAGACCGGCCATGATGCCGCTCGCCGCCGATTCTGGTTGGCGATGGCGGGGTTTGCCATGGCGCTTTCGCTGCTGCCCTTCTCTTACAAAGTCGAACGCCGCCTGGAGACCGTGGTTCACATTAAGGGCGGAGAATCCGAAAAAGTTGACCTGGAACTGGCGCAGCGGTTCCAGTCTCCGTACGCCCACCGCCTGGTTCTGGTGATCAGCGGTATTCCCGATCCGGATTCAGCCAAAGGCGCAGACGCATTGAGCTTCTTAACCAGTTCGTTGCGGAGCGTGCCGGGAGTATCGGGCGCCGTCTCAAGTCTGGATTGGCCAGATCCTCTGTTCACGGGGAACAATGGCGGGGCCTTGATCATCGTCGGATTGGATCCGCACGATGAAACGGTCGAGGCGTTGGTGCCCAAACTGAGGGCCAGAGCCGACTGGATGGAAGGACAGCTAAGGTCGCAATACCCCAATATCAAGCTGGAGATTACGGGGGAAACGCCGCTGAACTTCGATCTTCGCAAGGTCAGTGCAGATGACGTCAAGCATGCCGAGGAACGAGCGATGCCGGTCACTCTCGTGCTGCTGTTGCTGGCTTTCGGCAGTCTTGTGGCCGCGCTATTGCCGCTGGGAGTTGGAGTACTCTCAATCTCGATGGCGCTGGGTGCGGCTGCGCTGCTCGCGCATTATCTGCAGCTGTCGATTCTGGTGCAGAATCTGGCGACGATGCTTGGCCTGGGCTTGGGCATCGACTATGCCTTGCTGATGGTGAGCCGGTTTCGCGAAGCGTTGAACGAGGGATGTGATCCCGGCTGTGCTGCCGATATTGCTGCTGGGCAGGCGGGGCGGACGCTGATCATCTCGGCCACGACCGTTGCCATCGGATTTTCGGCGCTGCTGACTGTGCCCATCAGCGAACTGCGATCCATCGGGATAGCTGGCCTGCTGGTAACCGTTTTGAGTGTCATGCTTTGTACATTCATTCTGCCTTGGGTCCTTGGTCTGCTAGGGCATCGCATCAATGCGGCCAGGGTGCGTTTTCGCGCCAGACGAGTGGAAACCCGTGAGATCCTGTGCGCGGCGAATGAGCGGTGGGTTCGATGGGGCTGCATCATAACCGGTCGGCCTTGGACAGCTCTGCTGGTCGCCGGGATTCCGCTACTGATCCTTGCATTCCAGGCACGGAGAATCTCTCCCGGGGTTCCTGACCATGACTCGCTCCCGGCGGCAGCCGAATCAGTGAAAGCGCTCCACACGCTTCAAGACATGGGGCGGTCGGGTATTGTGCAGTCCCTTCGAGTCGTCCTGGAGTTGCCGCCGCAGTCTGCGCCGCTTTCGCCGGCTGGCTGGCTTGCCGTCAGTCGCTTGACGAAGTACTTCCAGAGCGATCCTAGAGCGGAAGAGGTTTTATCTCTTCCGACCCTTACTGGAATGTCCGACACTCCGACATGCTGTCGACGATGTGCCCGAGCCCATCCACAAGAGTCTTCTTCGCAGCGATGGCCAGGCTACCTTGATTGAGTTGCTGCCCACTGCCACTCTTTCGCCCAACGAACAGATCCGATGGGTACGAGATGTGCGTTCCTCCGATGTCGCCGCGATAACCGGCGTGCCCGGCGCTGTGCTGCGCGTCGGCGGCGTTCCCGCACTCGAAGCAGACTATGACTCGGTAGTAAAAGAGCGTTTGCCGAAGTTGATCCTCGGCGTCATATTGGGGAGTTTGCTCGCGCTTCTGATCGGGTTACGTTCTCTATTTGCGGCGGTCAAAGCAATTCTGCTCAATCTGCTCTCCGTTGGCGCTTCCTTCGGTGCTTTAGTTGTCGTTTTTCAGGAAGGCCACGGTAGCAAGCTCTTTGGGCTCCACGGAGCGACCGGCAGCGTATACCCGATCGTGCCGATTCTCTCGTTTGCCATCGTCTTCGGATTGAGCATGGACTATGAGGTCTTCCTGGTCGCCCGAGTCCTCGAAGAACGGCGGCGAGGTTTATCCGAGAGATCGGCGGTGGTCGAGGGCCTGGCGCGGACGGCCGGGCTCATCACCAGCGCGGCGGCAATTATGATTGCCGTCTTCACCGCATTCACTGTGGGAAGCTTTCTGGTCGTCCAAATGTTGGGCTTTACACTCGCCGTGGCGGTGTTCATTGATGCTACCGTAGTGCGGATGGTTGTCGGGCCGGCGCTATTGCAACTTGCCGGTGACTGGAATTGGTGGCCCTTCGGCTTGCATGGGGCCCCGGCAGCGTCTGAAAAGGAACTAATCCCATGACGGCGAACACCGTGGATGCTCCAGTGACAGCACAGGGCCTGGCAACCGCCTGATTCAGCGATTCGATTTATTTCGCGGTCTCTGCTGGAGCGCTGGACTGGCTGATATCAAAGTCCTTGCGTCCAAGATTTGCCTTTCCCGAGCCAAATTCGATTGCAAGAATCGAGGAGCCGGGCTTGCCCTGCAGCTTTGCCTCCACTTGCGTCGCAGACCAAAGGCCGCCGACCTGCCGCAGCCCGTAGTAAATGAATTCCTTCTGCTTTCCCGTCCCGCGAAGCGTCTTCACCACATGCACAGGGTACAAAATGCTGCGGTCAATCCACGATGTTACCGAATCATAGTAAGTCCGGTCCTGAGAGCCGGACGTGCTCTTAAGGACAAAGCAATCCCGCGCGCCGTATTTCTCCGGTGCCATGACTTCCTGATTCTTCCAGAAGAAATAGCTCTCTACCATGTCTTCATAGGAGAAGTCTGTTCCCACCAGTGGGTCGTTCCAACGTTCGAATGGCAACTCGCTTAGCGGCCTTCTCGCCAGGAAGTATCGCCTGGATGGTCACGTGCCCACTCACGCTCATATGCAGAAGAAGGCTCGTCTTTTCTGAGCCCGGCCCCGAGATCTCGCACAGCACACTCAGACCATCGGGAAACCAGTGAGCCTTGGCGACAAACTTGTAGCTCGTGCGCTTGCCATCGCCTTCCACCCGTGTGAGGTGCCCGGTCACGCGGTAGTCCAATTTCTCAATGCGCTGGCGCGAGCCAGTCAGCACGGTCTCCAGGTCAGGATTCGCCGCGAAGGCCGGCGAGGGATGCACCAGCAACAACAGCAGGGGCAAAGCGATGGACGCCTGAAACGTCCCAAGGCGCAATTCGCCCACCTGGCCTCCGGATACTGGCCAAACTTGCGAGTGCGAGAGAGCGTTACGACGCGGCGGAAGAAAGTCATCACTCCAAGAATGACTGCCGCCATGAACTGAATCCGCACTCTACCTCCCGAGATTGATGAGTATACACACGCTTCGAAGCAGCTTCAAAATTACTGATGAACAATCGTCAGATGTCTAAATCGGGACCTTTGCGACCGATCTGGAGCGAACACGATCCATCGGAATCATGAGCCAGGCGATCAAGGCACTTGTAGCAGAGAGGCCTGCGCAAATCAGGATGACGATTCTAAATCCGAATATAAATGCATCCCCAATCATTTCTCTAATAGAAGTTCTCGCATCGGGATCGAGGGTAGATGGCACCTGCAGGCCGGCGAGCCTGATTTCGTCCGATCGAAGGTTCTGTAGCACGCGGGGCGGCAGTGACAACCGACCAAGGCTGTGGTCCAGGTGAGTGCCAAAGGCCTTCACCATAACAATCCCAAACACTGCAATGGCAAGCACGCCTGCGACTCGGGCAACGGCATTGTTGATTCCAGACGCAGCACCGACGCGGCCTTGATCCACTGAATTCATCACGACGGTGGTGAGAGGAGCCACGGTGACTGCCATCCCGAATCCCAGAACAACCAACGCTGGGAAGAACGACTTCCAATAACTACCTCCAACGGACGGCAAGGCGAACAGAATGAAACCAACTGCGGCAATGAGCGGGCCGATGGTCAGCGGAGCCCTTGCCCCAAAGCGGGCAACGAGCCCGCCAGCCCAACTGGAAAGAAGAAACATCAGCAGGATCAGAGGGAGTACGGCAGCGCCGGCTGCGGTTGCGGAGTAACCCTGGACCTGGATAAGGTTCAACGGGAACAGGAAAAAGAAAATTCCAGTCGCAGCGTACAGAAAAAGCGTGAGCAGGTTCGCGCCAGTGAAGATGCGGGATTCGAATAGCGTGAGCGGAACCATCGGCGAGGTAACGTGGGCTTCGACGAAAGCGAAGCGATAAGGCACCCGAAACCAAAGATCAAACTTCCGAAAACCAGAGGATCTCGTCCAACCTCGATTGATGGATTCGATGAAGCCGTAAACCAAGCCACCAAGCCTGAAGTGGCAAGAAGAGCTCCAATCCAATCGATGCGAGGCGGTCGTCAGCGCTGCGGCTTTCTGGAATTCGCCAGAGCGAAATCGCAATCACGGCCGCCGCCAATCGGGAGATTAATGAAAAATGCCCAGCGCCAGGAAGCATGCTCAACCAGCCATCCGCCTAGAACCGGTCCAACAGCGGTGGTTATGGCCGTAAAGCCAGACCAGGTGCCGATCGCATGGCCACGGCTTTTCTCGTCGAACGACGTAGCTGATAATTGCAAGGCTGCCGGGCACGAGCAGTGCAGCCCCACACCCTGGATGCTCCTGCGCAAAGATCAACTGATGAATACTCGAGGCAATTCCGCAAGCCAGGGAAGCCACGGCGAAGATGACCACACCCGCTAAGAAGATCAGACGGCGGCCAAACAGGTCGCCCAGCGATCCGCCGACCAGAATCAGGGCGCCCAGGAACAGCCCGTAAGACTCGATCACCCATTGCACATCCACCACCGTTGCATGAAAGCTAGCCTGGATCGCAGGCAGAGCGACGTTGACGACCGTGCTGTCGATGAAAGCCATGCTGGACCCGAGAATGGTTGCAGCGAGTATCCAGGGCCTGGCTTTTGGTCGGCATGGAGCCCGGACATCCCCCGTGCGGATGACGGCTTCATCACAAGGTGGTCTCATGAGCGCTATGGATGCTCTTCAGCGTGGGTAGGGCTCTGGACGTTGGTGAAGCAGGGCGAGTCCACGGAGGAGACTAAAATACTTCTTAAAATGCGGCTGCGATTTGCACAAGAGAGCTGAGGAGTTGACGATATTGTCGTTTTCACCCATTGACACCGGTTGTGCATCCTTCAATGAGTGCAATCGTCGGATTTTGCAACTATTGCGGCTTCCGCGTCCAAGCACTATTGTGACGCAGAGCTTCAAGCTGCTTGCGCGTACCGGCCATCAGCGCACGCCAGGAGAGCCATCATTTCGTCTAAGCTAGCGATGTCGAACTCTCGCATCGAACTTGCCTGCTCTAGCCTGTCACGCACGGACGGACGGGGATTGAACAACTTGAATCGAATGTCGTGGTCCTGAGCCCATCGCTGCAGAAACACCAGCATGCCCAAACCTCCACCTTCGACGGCAGTAACTTCCGAGAGATCAAGGACAATGATTCGGGCATCACTCTGTAAGTTGACTGCTTTGCGTAACTCGAAAGCAGCTTCGCTCCTCACAATTCGGCCTTCACACTCGATAACTGCCATTTCGCCGACGTTCTCAATGCGGATCTTTAGCATATTTTGCCTTCTCCGGCCTTAGCCTCTTGTTGGGACTGCACGTGTCATGCCATTGGTTTGCAATCTGCATTTTGTGTACAGACACCCGTTTTGTGCAGCTACTCCGGATAATCAATCGAACGATTCAAGAGTTTTTGGCGAGCCACCAGGAAAATTTGGGCTACAGCAATTGCTGTATCCCCGCATAAGTCAGTGATCGCGGGAGCGTATCTATTGGCCGGACTCTCATTCATTGATCCGACTCTCAATGAGTGGAATTGATTCCGTTAACAATGCCGGCATCAGCTCGATGAGTTTCACTGATGGCTTAACACCTCGGTTCGCGGCGAGCGGCACCTTTCGCGTTCAACTCGAGTCTCGCAGGTATAAAATGTTCGATTCAATACCCTATATCCCGTACACCCGCTGTTTTAATCTGGAGCAATCTGTCGCGACTTCGGGAGTCCAGAATCGTATCGAGAACTTTTTTCCACGTTCGAGTGCGGGAGACCGTGCAGCGGCGATTCGCATGCTCCGCAAAGCCAGCCTTCTGAACAGCTTCGGTGCAGCTCATGTCTGGCATTTCGATTGCGACTGCACTGGTACGGCGCGTCGCTGTCTGGAGGCTTGTGATGAGGAAAAAGCGTTTCTGGATTGAAGTCATCACGCTTTGCGCGGGGGCTGCATTTGGCCTCGCGCTCGCGCTTGCGTTCGTAGGCGCCGTCGTCGTGGCCTTCGGACAAACCGCCGATCAACCGCAGTCTGCGGCCGCAACCGTCCGCCCGCAAATCTATGTCGGCATGGTGACCTGTTCGCGCTGTTTCGCCAAACATTCTGCGAAGATTGGGGCCGCTGCCACCGATTGTGCGCGCGTCTGCATCCGCGCCGGAGCGAATTTCACCTTCGTCGATGGAGATCGGACTTATCTTCTCGAAGGAGACCCAGCGGAACTGAAACGAGTGGCTGGACAGCGTGTGCAGATTGTGGGCGCTCTTAACGGCGGAACGATCACTGTCACGTCCGTCGCCGCCGGCACATAGCCCGCAGGAAGTTCAGCGTTCTCTGTGCGCACAGTTTTTGCGGAGTTGTTAGCGTGACGGACTTGAGGCGCTCGTCGTACCCATATCTTGATTGCCGAAAGACAGCGTCTGCTCTCTCTTCAATTGGCAAAACAGGATAACTGCTCAAACATAAACGCTGTGCTTTTCGAGGGCTCGCTTTTAAGTTCCTGTGAGAATTGGTGGACCTGGTCGGGATCGAACCGACGACCTCTTCCATGCCATGGAAGCGCGCTCCCAGCTGCGCCACAGGCCCACGATTGAAGACGAGAGACCGAAAACCCGACGAATCGGGATCGAGGGAAGTACTCGAATCATTTTCGCCCACATTACCGGGATAGTCAACGCGCGCAGATTCTTCTGTTTGTTTCCACAGGCCTGTTCTGGCATAATTGATCGTGCACCCCACCTGCACAATCTTTCAAACACAATTTAGGACGAGGAAGAGATGCCAGCAAAGTACATCTTTGTAACGGGCGGAGTTGTGTCTTCATTAGGTAAGGGATTAGCTGCGGCTTCGATCGGCTGCCTGCTGGAGAGCCGCGGATTGAAGGTCAACCTGATGAAGTTTGATCCGTATCTCAACGTCGACCCAGGAACGATGTCGCCGTTTCAGCATGGCGAAGTATTCGTGACCGACGACGGAGCTGAAACCGATCTCGACCTCGGCCATTACGAGCGTTTTACCCACGCCAAACTCTCTCGTGACAACAACTGGACCACAGGCCGGCTCTACGAGCAGATCATTGCGAAGGAACGCCGCGGCGATTATCTGGGCAAGACGGTGCAGGTGATTCCGCACGTTACCAACGAAATCAAGGCTGCCATGAAGAAGGTGGCGCAGGACGTGGATGTGGCGATCGTAGAGATTGGAGGCACGGTGGGCGACATCGAGTCGCTGCCTTTTATGGAGGCGATCCGGCAGATGCGCCAGGAACTGGGCCGCGAGGACACACTGTTCGTCCACGTCACATTGGTGCCGTTCATTGCCGCGGCTCAGGAACTGAAAACCAAGCCTACGCAGCACTCGGTGAAAGAATTGCTCAGCATCGGAATTCAGCCTGACATTCTGCTTTGCCGCACCGACCGCTTTCTCGCCAAGGAGCTCAAGTCGAAGATCGCCCTCTTCTGCAACGTGCAGGAAGAGGCCGTGATCACGGCCAAAGACGTGGCCTCGGTCTATGAAGTTCCGCTAGTGTTCGCCAACGAAGGTGTCGACACGCTCGTCCTCAAGTATCTGCACATGGAGGCGAAGGATCGCGACCTATCCAAGTGGGAGGACATCGTGCATCGCGTCTACAACCCGAAAGACACGGTCACGATCGGGATTGTCGGAAAATACGTCGAGTATGAAGATTCGTATAAATCGCTGAAGGAGGCGCTGGTGCATGGCGCACTGGCGCACAACCTGAAACTTCAGTTGAATTGGATTGAAGCCGAAGGCTTGGAAACCGGCGACCAGAGCAATAGTAACGAAGCGCAACTTGAGGGTTATGACGGGTTGCTGGTTCCCGGGGGATTCGGCAAGCGCGGGATTGAAGGGATGCTGATTGCGATTCGTTATGCTCGCGAGAAGAAGGTTCCTTACTTTGGAATCTGCCTTGGCATGCAAACCGCCTGCGTGGAGTTTGCCCGTAACGTGGTGGGCCTGGCGGACGCGAATTCGAGCGAGTTTGATCAGGCGACGCCGCATCGGGTGATCTACAAGCTGCGCGAACTGCGCGGCGTGGAAGAACTTGGCGGCACCATGCGCTTAGGTGCGTGGACTTGCAAGATTGAGCCCAATACGCTCGCCAGCAGGATTTATGGCAAGCTGGAAATCAGCGAGCGCCACCGCCATCGCTACGAATTCAATCGCGAATACGAGGAGCCCATGGTGGCCGCGGGACTTCGGATCTCAGGCTCAACGCCCGACGGAACTTACGTCGAGATGATCGAACTGCCCGACCATCCGCATTTCATCGGTTGCCAGTTTCATCCTGAGTTCAAGTCGAAGCCGCTAGAGCCGCATCCACTGTTTAGCACGTTCATCGCTGCGGCATATGAGCAAGGCTCGAAACGGCGGGCACAGAAAGAGACGGCGGCGGTGGAGATGTTTCATCGTCCGGAGAAAGTAACGCGCCGGTAAGCGCTCGCTCTTGATTTCTTCCTTCAAAGTCGGCGATGTCAACATCGGCTCGGGAAACCTCTTCCTGATTGCTGGCCCTTGCGTGATCGAGAGCGAAGAGCACGCTATTCGGATGGCTGAAATCATCAAGGGCGTGACGCGGGCGCTCGGATTTCCGTTTATCTTCAAAGCCAGCTACGACAAGGCCAACCGCACTTCCATTCGCAGCTTTCGCGGGCCTGGGATCAAGGAAGGTCTGCGCATTCTCAGAAAGATCAAAGACGAACTTCAGCTTGCCAGTGTTGACTGACGTTCACGAAGTGGCGGATGTGGCCAAGGTTGCGGAAGTCGTCGACGTGCTGCAGATTCCGGCGTTTCTATGCCGTCAGACTGACCTCGTGGTCGCGGCGGCGCTCAGCGGCCGTGCGGTGAACATCAAGAAAGGACAATTCGTCTCGCCGTGGGACATGCGGCATGCGGTGGAGAAATGCCGCGAGGCGGGCAACACGCAAGTCTTTCTGACCGAGCGCGGCAGCACCTTCGGTTATAACAATCTCGTCGTCGACATGCGCTCGCTCTCTATCATGCGCAAGTTCGCGCCCGTGGTTTTCGACGCGACGCATTCCGTACAGCTGCCTTCTGCACAAGCCGACGATCACGCCGCCGCGGTCACCGTCAGTGGAGGCCAGCCTGAGTTCATCCCGGTATTGGCGCGGGCAGCGGTCGCCGCGGGCGTGGACGGCGTCTTTCTGGAAGTGCACGACAAGCCCAAGGAGGCGAAGTCGGACGGTGCCAATGCTCTCGAGTCGACCAAGCTGCGAGAAGTATTGAAGGAGTTGCTGGCGGTGAAGAAGGCGCTGGATGTCGCGCGCGCCACGCCGTAGCTCTCGCTTGCCTTTCTTCCGTGGTAAATTTGAATCTCCGCATGAAGGAAACCGCTAACTGGGCTTTGAATGTCGCCACGATGCGCGGCGCTAGCTATGCCGATGCCCGGATCGTCAGCCAGCGAAGCCGTGCGCTTACCACGAAGAATGGCAAGGTCGGAAGCGCGTCTGACGCCGAATCTGCCGGGATGAGCGTACGCGTACTTGCCGATGGCGCGTGGGGATTCGCCGCGTCCGAAGATTTGACGCGCGACGGAGTTGAAGCCACCGCAGCCCGCGCGGTCGAAATCGCTCGCGCCTCGGCGCAAGTAAAGCAGCACGACGTGCGCCTCGCTCCGGAAAAGCCCGTGACTGCCGAGTGGACTACGCCGCATGTGATCGACCCCTTTTCGATTTCGGTGGAGCAGAATATTGCGCTGCTGCTGAAGATCGACTCCGAACTTCGCGCGGTTCCCGGCATTACCCTGGCCGAGAGTAACCTCAACTTCAATCGCGAAGAGCAATGGTTTGTATCGTCGGAGGGAACGGATATCCATCAGACGAAGTATTCCGCGGGCGCGGGTTACGCAGCATACGCGTTTGCGGGAAACGAGATTCAGAAACGGTCTTATCCTAATTCTTATGGCGGACAGTGGCAGAACAAGGGCTATGAGCTGATCGAGGAGTTGAAACTGGTCGAGAACGCGCGCCGCATCGCGGAAGAAGCAGTTGCTCTGCATCAGGCGGAGCAGTGTCCGGAAGGTACGTTCGACATCATTCTTGATAGTTCTCAACTTGGGCTGCAGATTCATGAATCCATTGGGCATCCCATTGAACTCGATCGCGTGCTGGGCATGGAGGCGAATTTTGCGGGCACCTCGTTCCTCACGCTCGACAAGCTGCGCACTCTGCGTTACGGCAGCGAGATGGTGAACGTAGTCGCGGACGCGCGCCAGGAGCACGGACCGGGTCTGGGAACCTTCGGCTTCGACGACGAGGGGGTTCCCGCGCAGTGCACCCCAATCATCACGAATGGATTGTTCACCGGCTACCTCAGCTCGCGCGAGACTGCGCATACCATCGGCGAAAGTCGTTCGGGTGGAACGCTGCGGGCCGAAGGTTGGAATCGCTTGCCCATGATTCGCATGACCAACATCAGCCTGCTGCCGGGGCAAAAACCGCTGACGCTAGAACAACTGATTGCCGCCACCGATCACGGCATCCTTATGCAGACCAACCGATCCTGGTCGATCGACGACCGGCGCTACAACTTTCAATTCGGCTGCGAGATTGGATGGGAGATCAAGCGCGGCAAACGCGTGCGCATGGTGAAGAACCCGTCTTATTCCGGAATCACGACTGAGTTCTGGAATTCGCTGGATGCGATCTGTTCGCGCGACGAATGGACACTTTGGGGCACGCCGAATTGTGGCAAGGGACAGCCTCAACAGGTGATGGGTACGGGTCACGGGGCGGCGCCGTCGCGGTTTCGCGGGATCAAGGTGGGAAGCGCTTACAAAGGAAGCTAGTTCAAGAGCTAGTTCACCAGAGACACAGAGTCACAGAGAAAAGCTAAACACTGTCTGAATGCTTACGAGGGAACAAGCCGCTGATATCTTCGACCGCATTCGCAAGCTCTCGACCGCGGATGAGGTCGAAGTCCTCTTCTCAGGCGGACGCTTTGCGCTTACGCGCTTTGCGAACAACACGATTCACCAAAACGTCGACGATCAAAACCATATGGTCTCTGTGCGCACCGTTTTTGGCGGACGTACGGCTCGCGCCTCCACTAACAAGTTCGACGGCGACAGCTTGCGGCGGGTGGTTGAGTCTTCGGAGGCTTTAGCCAAGGTGCAGCATCCTGATCCGGATCTTTTGCCCATGCCGGAGTCGACGGAAGCCGCCGGCAGCGCTGACGATGGCGCCGGCTCCACCCAAGTCCCGCCCCGTTACTTTGCCCAGACTGCGGCCATCACGCCCCAGCTTCGCGCCGCCGGTGTCAAGAAGATTGTTGATGTAGCCCAGAAGCACAAACTCACAGCGGCCGGAATCTTTTCCAATTCTGAATCGGTCGAGGGCATTTTCAATTCGCGCGGCCTGAGCGACTGGCACACGCAAACCTTGGCGGAAGTTTCCATCACCATGCTGGGCACTGATTCTTCTGGATGGCAGAAGGCGAACTCGCCCGACGCGGCGAACCTCGATCCGCTTGCTCTGGCTGAGAATGCGGCGAAGAAGGCGATTGATTCCGCGCATCCCGCGGAAATTCCGGCAGGGAAGTACACGGTGATTCTTGAGCCGGCGGCCGTGCTCGACATCGTCGGCTTCATGTTCTGGGACTACTCGGGAACGGCGATCCTCGACGAGCGTTCCTTTCTCAGCGGTCGCATCGGCAGCCAGCTCTTCGGCAAGAACATCACCATCTGGGACGACGTCACGCATCCGTTGCAAACCGGTTCGCCCTTCGATGGCGAAGGGATGCGGCGGCTGAGAGTGCCGCTGGTTGAGAACGGAGTAGTTAACCGAGTTGTCTATGCGCGGGGAACGGCCGCGCGCATGAAGAATTCGGAATACAAAGACAAAGTTGGGCCGGTCGAACCCACCGGCCACGGATTCGCGCTGCCCAACGAAGTGGGCGAGATGCCGCTTAACATCGTGTTCGCGGCTCCGCAGAATCCGCAAACACTCGATCAGATGATCGCATCTACCGAGCGTGGCGTGTTGGTCACGCGGTTGTGGTACATCCGCGAAGTCGATCCTTACGAGAAGATCGTCACCGGCATGACCCGTGATGGCACCTTCCTGGTGGAGAACGGAAAAGTTCAGCGGGGTCTGCGCAACTTCCGCTTCAACCAGAGCTTGATCCATATGCTTTTGGGGGTCGAAGCGATGAGCACGCCGGTGCGATCCTGCGGCGAAGAGTCGTTCGATATGGTGGTGCCCGCCATGAAGGTCCGCGACTTTAATTTCACGGAAGTGACCAAGTTCTAGAGTACGCTGCATTTGGCCAGCGCTCGGCGTTTGACCGTCGGCATGGAGAGAACATTTTGGCAGCTGTTATGCATACTTCAACGTAGTCGAGCTCCTTCCGTAAAATCTCTCTAATCAGCTCATCCGCAAGCAGTTAGCACCCTTTTGTTCCATGACTTCGGTAACTTTGCATGCCTGATTCCTGGGTGTACGCTGCCTCTGAGTTCCCTAAAAGCAGAAGAAAGGTCCAATCGAGTCGTGGCAGCCGAGGCAGGCAAGGAACTGACGATTCCACCGCAGGCGGAAGGCAAGCACTATGCCGCAATGCAGAGTGCTCCCCGGTTTCCGCTGCATCTGTCGGTGGAGCTGAACTCGCCGAGCGGAGCGTGTTCGGCGGAGACGCAAAACATCTCTGCCAACGGCGTGCTGTTCGCGATGGACCGCGACGTGCCCGTGGGTTCGGTAGTGGACTTCACGATTCTGCTTCCGGGAGAGGTTGTGGGTTCGCGGAGTAACGTACAGATTGACTGTCACGGCCGCGTGGTTCGTAGCTTTGAAGACCAGGGTAGACGCGGCGTTGGCGTAGTGATTGACGAATACCATTTCGAGCGGGCATAGGTGCAAAGAAACTGATGGCGAGCACTTCGGTCAGCGTGGGAGAGAATAACGGCGTTCACGAGAATGGCGGCACGGGCCAGTTCATTCGTGTGATCCTGGCCGATACCCAAGCTATCTTCCGCGCCGGACTACGGAAAATCTTCGCGCTCGAAGACGACATCCGCGTGGTCGGCCAGGCTGAGACTTTGCCCCAGACCCAGTCTGCAGTAACCAAGTTCTCCGCGGACGTTCTGATTTTTGAAGCCGCACTGGCGCCGAATCCGGTTGAAGCGGTGGCGGAGCTCCTGCGCCAGGCACCACAACTGAAAATTGTAGTGGTCACGCCCGCGTCGGACGAACAGCTCACGCTGGAACTATTCCGCCGTGGAGCACACGGCATCCTGTCGCGCGAGGTAGAGCCTGAGATATTGGTCGATTGCCTGCGCAAGGTCGCCGCCGGCGAACCCTGGCTTGAGAGCCAGGCCATTCATTGGGTCATGGAAGCCTACCGCGGCCACAACTTGCGTCCCTCGGGCGCGCGTCCGAAAGTCCAACTCACGCCCAAGGAAACGCTGATCGTTTCTTGCGTTACCCAGGGAATGAAGAACAAAGAAATTGCGGTTCGCGTGGGGACGACCGAGCAAGTCGTAAAAAACTATCTGCGCAAGGTTTATGACAAGCTAGGCGTCGCCGATCGTCTCGAACTGGCACTTTATTGCATAAGCCATCACGTTGTCGATGGGGTTAAGCCGCCTCCCATCCCTTCAACCGCCACGCAGAATGGCGACACAGTCAATGCCGCGGCTTCCGCGGCGGCGGCGGGTGCAGCCTCTTCGAGTGCAGTAGACACATCTTCCAGTTCCGACCTGCCCAAGAACAACTCGCCGCAGAAGACCTCCTAGCCTCTCTCTTGCTTTGGAATCTTCGTCCCAGCTCTCGTATTTGTTCCTGCGAACCCTGTCTGCGATTTGCGCTCGTGCCCTCCTGACCATAGAATGAAAAACGAGGCTAAGCTGGCGTTGATCAAGCCGGCTCGGCGCCATGCGATAGCCTAATGGAGCGCGATTTTCCTTCCCAGGTTTTCGTCGGAGAGATGGCCGAGTGGCTGAAGGCGCACGCTTGGAAAGCGTGTTTACTCGAAAGGGTAACGTGGGTTCGAATCCCACTCTCTCCGCCAGCAAGTCTTAACTGCAGAGAAATTCCGGTATAGTTCCCGTGAGGTATGCGAAACATGCCCATTTTTCGCGATGATCCCTCACCAAACCGGACTGCAGAGAACAGACTCTCAGCTGAGAACGGCGTCATGTCCCGGCTTTTTCTTCAAAAGCCACAGGCGCAGTCCGGTTGCAAGAAGGGCATAGGGCGAAGCCTTGTAGTGTTCCTCAACACCGAACACATCCTTCCGAGCAAGGCACGTTATACCATGGGGTGTGGACCTTCCAGTAAATCCGCCGATCCTACCGATGCTCGCGAAACGGGTGGGTGAATTGCCCGCAGAGAGCGATTGGGTTTTCGAGCCGAAGTGGGACGGTTTTCGCGCCCTGGTGTTTCGCGATGGGGACGAAATGTTCATCCAAAGCCGTGACGAAAAACCACTCAATCGTTACTTTCCTGAGTTACTGGAACCACTGCGCGCAGCGCTGCCCACACGGTGTGTGCTCGATGGAGAGATAGTCATCGTCAAGAATGATGGGCTCGATTTTGATGCGCTGCAGTTACGCTTACATCCCGCTGCGTCGCGCGTAAAGCTTTTGTCCGGGCAGATTCCCGCGTCATTTGTATTTTTCGACCTGCTTTGCCTTGGAGATCGCGATCTGCGAGGCGAGGCGTTTCAAAAGCGGCGTCGCGAACTGGAATCGTTGCTTGCTTTAGCTCCTCCGCCAATTCATCTAACACCTGCAACCGGCGATCGGAGTATTGCCGCTGATTGGTTTCGCCGCTTTGAAGGCGCAGGCTTGGATGGTGTGATGGCCAAAGATCCTGCAGGAGCTTACGAGTCGAACAAGCGCGTGATGCTTAAAGTGAAACACGAACGCGACTGCGATTGCGTGGTGGCTGGATTCCGCTGGCATAAAAAGGGCGAGCGCACAATGGTTGGCTCGCTGCTGCTCGGGTTGTTCGACGATGCCGGTGCTTTGCAACACGTCGGAGTCTGTGCGAGTTTCAGCACGGCGAAACGAAAAGAGCTGTCGGAGTTTCTCCAGCCTTATCGAGAGGATGCGCTCGTGAACCATCCGTGGAAGGCTTGGGCTGAGTACGCAACCGAGGATAATGAAGGTGGCAAGCGAATGCCCGGCGGACAGAGTCGCTGGAGTCAAGGCAAAGATTTGTCGTGGGAACCACTGCGACCCGAATTAGTTGTAGAAGTTGCTTACGATCACATGCAGGCAGACCGCTTCCGGCACACGGCGCAATTTCGCAGGTGGCGAACGGACAAAAAGCCTCGCGGTTGTACGTATGCTCAGCTTGAAGTTGTTCCTCCGCAAGAACTGGCGGCAATCTTTCCCCAGGGAAGGTGAGTCTTACTCGCTTGCCTTTTTCTTCTTCCAACGCTCTCGCCACTCACGTGTGGGATCCTCGTCTGGCTCGGGAGTTTCCTGCAGCGGCCGTTGGTCTTCAGGAACATGACGCAGGTTGATACGGATGCGGGTCCATGTGGAAGACCTCCCGCGCATCGAGTCGACCAGCACATCGTCCACGGTAAGCAAACTTGCGATACCTGCATGTTTGGCCTTCCATCGGTCAAGACCCGCCAGCGCCGCCGCTTTATCAGGTGAATTCGCGACCGTAATCAATGGCATCTTCACACGCGGCTTCTTTATTGCTGGCTTCTGCGCGGTTGATTTCGCGCGGGAAGGCATCACGCGCGCAGACTCGCCTTCCATTTTGCGGAAGTGAGGAGGCCACGGGGCATCGGCGATACCGGCCGCTTCGTCTTTGTCGGCCAGTTCCAGTAACTTTTCCAGCGAGCCAGACGATGCATCCATCTCGGCATGCGGATTTCCGAGTTTCGCGAAGCGCTCAGGAACCGTGAAAATGGTAAACTCCGCCGGATCGCAATCGGGCACTTCTTCCCAATAAAGAGGAGTCGAAACGCGAGCATCTGGGAGTGGGCGCACCGAATAGGCAGAGCATGTCGTGCGGTCCTTCGCGTTCTGGTTGTAGTCAAGGAAGACGCCATGACGTTCTTCCTTCCACCATTTCGAACTCGCCAGGGTGGGGGCTCGGCGCTCGACCGCTCGCGATAAGGCTACAGCGGCACGGCGAACTTCCGTGAACGTCCAACGCGGTTCGATGCGTACATTTACGTGCATGCCGCGTGAGCCGCTGGTTTTCGGCCAGCCGCGAAGGCCGACCTCATCGAGAAAGACCCGCACTTCGAGTGCGACACGGCGTACATCGCCCCAGCTAACGCCGGGAATCGGATCCAGATCGATGCGTAACTCATCCGGATGATCGAGATCGCCGGAGCGCACCGGATGCGGGTGCAGTTCAATGCAGCCAAGGTTCGCGATCCAGGCAAGCCCGGGTGCGTCATCGACGACGATCTCTTCAGCAGTTCGACCAGAAGGGAACGACAACGTGACCGTGCGCAACCAGGCTGGCCGTTTCTCTGGCGCGCGCTTTTGATAAAACGCCTCGGCCTCGACGCCGTTGACGAAACGCTTGAGAACAATTGGCCGGTCGCGAATTCCAGCGAGCGCGCCCGGCGCGACGGAGAGATAGTATTGAACAAGTTCGAGCTTGGTGACTCTTACCTGGGAGGAAAAATAAAGCTTCGCAGGGTTCGTGACCTGGACTTCGCGCCCTTCAATTAAGAGCACCTTGTTGTCTGATTCCTTTGCCACAAGATAAGGCTATCACTCCCGCGCGGGTCCGGTCGGCGGCGACCGATGTAGGCGACTGACCTTCGCCAGCTCGAAGTCGAAAACCCTCGCCTGTCCCCGGTTCGTCACGAAGATTTTTACGGGCTTGATGTCTCGGTGAATGATTCCCTTGAAGGGTGCTGCGTCCAATGCGTCCGCAACCTGGATGCCGAGGTCGAACACCGATTCGATCTCCGGAGGCTGCGCACGATCTTGTGCCTGAAAGTCTGTCCTGCGAGCAATTCCATCGCGATGAACTCTCGCCCATGACATTCGTCAATCTCGTGGATCGTGCAGATGCTGGGATTGTTCAGGGCTGAGGCAGCTTTAGCTTCACGGGCTCTACGAATTCCACATACAACGCGGAGCCGGCGGGAATCAGAGCATTCAGGTCATACGTGGTGCCGTTGTTCCACAAAAAAGGTCGAGAGTTGCCATCAGCTAAGGAAGAGCTTCCCTCGACCTGAGCTTCAGAGTTGATAGCGGTCGCATAGCTTCCTTCGTCATCTCCGACCACGCCAAGGTCAGTGACCTCGCCGACACGCTTCCAGAGAACTGCATGGAAGGTGGTATCGCCAGCAATGGTGGCAAAGCCGACCGCCTCTCCGGAGTCGCTGATCGCAAAAGCAATAGTAAGGCGATATTGTGTCACTGTGTACTGGCCGCTGACCTTGTTCATCTTTCTTGGACCGGCGCGCTTATCGGGCAAGGCTCGTCTTAGCGAAAGAAAGAATTCTTGAATGCCTCGTGTCGCTGATGCGCTACGTTCAAAATCCGAGCGAATTCGGGTTCGCCGTGCAAATCATTCAGCAGTGGGTCTTTGTCAATATAGGGATAGCTGAAGAAACCGGATTCAACGCTCACTCTCAGCACTTGTAAAGCGGAGCTTTTGTTGCCCAAGATGGCGTACGCTTCGGCGATTTTGTATGTGGCCTCCGGATCCCCGACTCCTCGCTCTCTCACTGTTCGCTCCAGTCCACTCAAAAGCTGCAAGCCTTCTGCTCCGTGCTGATGAATCGAGTCACTCAGAGCCTTCCCAATTCCCGTGTACAAAGTTGGGTCGAGTTCGTACGCGCGATCAAAATCTCTTGAGGCCTGGTCGAACTGCTTTTCGTGAAATTCTCCGAAGCCACGGTAAAAGAGGGTGAACGAGGAATCGTCGACCGGCAGGCTCTCCAGAAACTTCTGGTATTCCCCCAGATAGAGATAGCTGTTTAACACCGAACCGTTGCCCTTCACGAAGGGAGCCAGTTGACGCGCCCGCTCGCATTCCGCCACGGATTCGTCCAACATTCCAGCGAATCGGTATGCATATCCCAGTTCCCAGTGAGCGGCGGCGTAATTGCCGTTCGTCTTTAAGGCGTCTCGCAACAAGGGCACAGCCTGCTCAACTTTTCCCGTGTCAATCAGGAAATTCGCGAGGAAGATTTGTGCGTCAAGCAGGTTCGGTCGTATCGCCAAGGCCCTTTCATACGCGGCTTGGGCACGGCGATATTGTTCCCGCCCGCCAAGCTCGAATGCCGCATCCGAATTATATGAAGCTCCCAAGTAGGCCCACGCTGGAGCGTAGTTGGGGTCGATCTCAGTGGTCTTTTCGAACATTTGGATCGCCAGGGGAAACTTGTGCTGCCCGTAAAGATCAAGTCCCTGTAAAAAATATTCATAGGCGAGTGGACTGACCGACGCTTCCGGTTTTAGATGCTCCGTTTCAACTGGAGACAAGTTCAGTTGCAGTTCTGAAATCAGTTGGCCGGTAACTTTATCCTGAACCGCAAGAAGATTGTCGTACTTAAGGTCGATCATTCCTTGGCCCAGAATTTTTTCGGTTTTGGCGTCGACCAGCTGGTAGGTGATGCGCAAGTTATTGCCATCGCGAATGAAACTTCCCGTGAGCAGCGTATCGACTTTGAGATCTGCGGCAACTTTCTGAAGGTCAATGGCCGTTCCTCGATATTTCTCAATTGCCGCAGAAGGGCGGACGCTGAGGGAACTCACGTAGGCCAATTTCGTGATGAGTACATCCGCCAGTGATAATCCAAGAAAGTCGCTCCTTGAATCTTCGCCACGATTTTGCAGCGGAAGGATCGCCAAGCTTCGGGGAGTCGTCGACTGCTCTTTCCCGGATCGAATGTGAACAAGCTTCGTCAAGGCGATCACTGCGAGCAAGAATGACGAATCCGACGGAGAAAAGGAAAATTCGAGATCGCCTCGGATGCGGATGCGCCAGCTTTGGGAGCTCTGCTTGCTCGGCTGGCTGAGAAGAAGCCAAAGGAGTGTCACGATTCTCCCCCGTTGGAATCCGCAGACAATGAATCGGCGGATTCCAATTGGCCCACAGAACCGATAGCCGCGTCGACCAACGGTCTCAACAACGTGGGTTTGTCGGCAGAGTCTCGCAGCGCATCCCTTAGCTTGCTTACGGCCACTGCCAGGCGATGGTCGAAATCGACAAAGGTATCCTCCGCCCAGAGGCGCTTGCGAAGTTCTTCACGAGTGACGACTTCACCCGCTGATTCCAACAGCACGGTCAGAACAGAAAACGGCTGTTCCTGCAGCCGTACTTTGCTGCCTTCTCTTCGCAACTCTCCGGCCCGCAGGTTTACCTCGAAATTCGCGAACCGTACCAGTGATGGGAGGGTAGACGGCATCGGCGTACTTCACATTTTCGAGAGTTTAGCACGCAACCGAACACAACGCGATGCCCACATTATATTGCAAGCAAATGACTTATCAGGGGATCGACAGGGTATCGAAGGAGAGGTGCCGGGGAATTGACGTCGGCGCTTTCCGAGCGACAACTAGGTCGGCTTGCCCGGGTATTTGAACCCGAATCTCCAGGAGAAGTAGATGGCGGCTCCTACGATATCAACCCACGGCGTCGATGGAGGGAGGCGGCTCCTACAATCTGCACGCCAAAATTCCCGCAGGTGGAGGCAGCCTGGCGTTGCCGTACCTTGAGAAAGCGGCTCAAACCTGCGCACTTCCACCCGGAAGCAATGCGATCGTCATAGCGGACTACGGTTCATCGCAAGGAAAGAACTCCCTGTCTCCGATGCGGGCGGCAATCCGGTGCTTGCGTAGGCGCGTTGGCAACGAGCAGTCCGTCATGGTGGTTCACGTGGACCAGCACGCAAACGACTTCAACACTCTCTTCGATGTTCTCCACAAAGATCCGGAACGATATGCGCTGGATGACCCAAATGTTTTTCCGTGCGCCATTGGAAGATCGTTCTACGAGAACGTCTTTCCACAAGGACAGGTTGATCTCGGCTGGTGCTCTTATGCTGCCGTGTGGCTCCGCCGTATTCCTTGTTTGATCCCTGGACACTTCATGTCGCTAGGTTGCACCGGGGATGTGCGCGCAGCATTCGACCAGCAAGCAGCTGAGGACTGGAGACTCTTTCTTTCGCTGCGCTCCAGGGAATTGCGGGCCGGCGGCCGATTGGTGGTCGTTCTTCCAGGCCTGAGCGATACCGGTGGTTCAGGTTTGGAATCTGTGTTCAGCTCTGCGAACACGGTGCTCGCGGAACTCGTCAATGAGAGGGTCATCGATGCCGACGAGCGCAAACAGATGGTGCTGGGCTCATACCCTCGACGAAGGGCACAACTCTTGGAGCCATTTCGAGCAGATGGTCAATTCCGGTTCCTTTCGGTTGAACATTGCGAGCTTTTCGATTTGCCGGATGCGGCTTGGACCGACTATCAAGTCAATGGAGATCTTCAGGCTCTCGTCAGCCGGCACGCCGCGTTCTTCCGTGCGATCTTCGTGCCTTCACTTTCTTCGTCGATCAGCGATGCCGGGAAACGTAATACCTTCGCCGATTGTTTGGAACAGAAATTGAAAAAACGCCTGTCGGAAGGCCCTACGCCGTTGCACTCATTCGTGCAGGTCATGGTCCTCGCCAAACAAGAATCGACTGAAACTCCATCACGCGGAGACGAAATGGAGAGATGAAATTTGACGATGCGACCTTAATGCGTTCTGCGAGCGCAATTCGCGAGGTCATTGGCGGCAGAGCAAGCCTCCACGGCGATCTCATCGGATGGCGAGTGGTGCAAGTTTACTAATGTTCGACGTCCTGGCTAGTTTGACGGCTTTCTCTTACTCATTTTTGGAGGTGCTCTATGCACAGAATAGCTTTACCGCTTGTCCTTGCTCTACTCACCGTCAGCGCCGGTCATTCCGGCGAGTCGGCGGCAGATTGGGCGATCAACGCAACCGCAATCGAGGCGTGCAGCTGTCCTCACTTCTGCATGTGCTATTTCAACTCTCATCCGGCAGTTCATCACGAAAACGGCAAGACGGAACACTTCTGCAAGTTCAACAATGCTTATAAAGTGAACCAGGGACACTACGGCAAACTTGATCTTGCAGGAGCCAAGTTCTGGATTAATGGGGACTTGGGTGGTGACTTCTCCGCGGGGCAAATGGATTGGGCGCAGGTGACGTTCGATAAAGCAGTAACCGCCGAACAACGCCAAGCACTCGGGGAAATCATCGGGTATGTGTTTCCGGTGAAATGGAAATCCCTGCAGATCGCCGAAGGCAATATCGATACCTGGACGTTCGACAAAGATCATGCACACGCCACCCTGAATGGCGGCAAGACGGCAGAGATCAAATTGGCACGATTTCAGGGAATGACCGACGAGCCAGCCGTGCTGAAGAACGTCAAGTACTGGGGCACGCCGCGCAATGACGGTTTTGTCATGATGCCGAACGAAATCGAAACGTACAGAGAGGGACCCAAGGCATACGAGTTCAAGGGGACAAACGGGTTTATGCTCACATTTGACATGACTTCCAAAGATGTACCCGCAGCCAAGGGATCGTCAATGAACTATTAGTCCGAATCAAGTGCACATGATTCGTGCGCCGGGCATCTCCCGGCGGCATAGCGCTTGCTGGAGCAAGGTCGCATCGATTCTCGCGGTCTTGGAAAGCTTTCGGCGGGTTGAAGTGTTTGTTGCGGGATATCCGGCCGCACGAATCTTAGTTGGAAGATCGCAAAACCGGTTGCCAGTGAAGTTACTGATGACAGGGGTGTTCGACCGTTCGGCGAATAACAGCCGAAATGCCGACTCCGCTTCGGTCATGACAGCAATCGATCCCGCCTCAGGTAACGGGTAAAAGATGATTTACCAAATATGGATCGCTCTGACACGAGGGGGGCCGGAACGGCCTTGGATCACCTGGGTCTCAAGCACGATCTCTATGTTTTTCGTCTGCCAGTCATGGGGAGCGCGCGCCAATATTTCTTGCATACGATGTTCGTCGACGAGAAACTCACCCGCCGCCACAGTTCCACCGCGACCGATTCCCGCTACAACCACTGCATACTGATCGGTGTCCGGGGGAATGAACCGGGCAACGATGGCGTAATCTTTGTAGTTTTCTGTCTTCTGCTGCAAACGGTCGAGCAGCCATTCGCGTTTCTCGGGATGCTCGCGATCTTCAATCCAGAGTTGCGACATCGAGGGATCATTCACGAAATGGAAGCGCAGCGCTGAGGTCAGCCGCAAGGTCCAGGTATTATCGAAGGCGCCGATGAAAACGGAAGGGTTGCGGCGAAGGTCGGTGAGGCTGGTCGTAGATTCCCCAAGTACTCGATAGTTCTTGCCATACATGCGCAAGGTCCCGGCGATGTTCACCAGAGGATTCAGATCGTCAATGATCACGGTGACCATAGTGTCGGGAAGAGTGATCTCTTTTTGCGGGTCGCCGGCATCGCGCAGCCGAATGTTTGCATACTGCACCTGGTCGGCTATACAGAACAGGGGAGGATCGGGGGAGTTCACAAAGGGTGCCCAGAACTCTTGCAAGATCGTCGGCCGGGATCCTCGCCACCAGATGCCCGCCGCCGCAATCGCCACCAGGATCGCCAGGATGAGGAGAAGCCCTTTCGCAGAGATCCATCGATGTGGGACAGACTTGGCCCTTTCGGGTTCAGTCACAGTCTCAGTGATAATCGAAGAGCCGTTTGGTGGCGCGGAAGGGGCTACTGCCAATCCGTTCGGGTAGCCGGGCCAGGAGAACTGGGGCGCATAGGAACCGGACGGCAGGAAAAACCGAATTTCCTGGCCGTGCTTCGGATCCTGATAGTACTGGTCAATGCGTTTGCGGATCTCTGCGGCCGTAACGCGAACGATCGGATCAATATTGGTATCGTAGTCCGGCGGGCGCTCAAAGACCTCGATGCCGAGGATCCGCTCCTTCAGATCATGTCCGTGGCCTTCCAGAGTGCGTGCGACTACGAACCTCAAGAACTGGGCATAGCGTTTGCTGGAATGGAAAAGAGTGGAGGCCAGCAGCCGTTCCAGCTGTTGCTGAACTGCTCCTTTTTCTAGTTCGCTGGACGGAGTCCAGTTCTCAATGACGGGCTCTGGTATCAATCGATTCCGGCCTTCCGACAGCGTCACTACGGTGTGACCAAACAGGATTCTGTCGCGAGCGAACTCTGTTTTCAGGATACTACTGCGGCTCACCAAGCGAGTTCAACCGTAAAACACAAAGCGAACCATCTTTTCTCCCTTTTCTTAACGCTTTCGGAAACATCTGAAATCAAAGGAGAAAACTAGCCACTAAATCAATCATCCTTCTTATCCCCTCCTTCTTACCTGTAAACGCTTGCTATTTGCTGATGGCGTGCCCCACTATATCGCGGCTCGGGTTTGGTTTCGTGTTGTGCGTTTCCTGGTCGGACCCAAGGCCGCGATTTAGTCCGCATGAACTCGGCTGCAACCAGCCGGTCAAGGAGCACAGGAGGGTACCAATGTTGCGTAAAGTGCGTTGGCAGGCATGCTTCGTATTCGCGGTTCTCGCTGTATTCCTAAGTGGCAGCTACCTTGAGGCTCAAAATCAGCAGGTGGCCGCAACCCTGAGCGGCGAGATCACTGACCCCGCCGGCCTGGCATTGAAAGACGCAAAGGTGACCCTGACCAGCGCGCAAAACGGTATCAGCCGGAACTATGTGACTCAAGAGGACGGTCTCTACTCATTCACCCTGCTCCCGGCCGCCGTTTATACCTTGGAAGTCGATGTGTCCGGCTTCAAGGACTACAAGCAGCATGGCCTTTCGCTGGAAGCAGGTCAGACCGCACGTCAAGACGTGCGGCTGGCAGTGGGATCGACGTCCGAAACCATCGAAGTTACTGCTGAGGCTCCACTTCTTAATACGGACAACGCGAACATTTCCTCCGACATTTCAGCCAGGCAATTGGAGGAGACCCCGTTGAACCTGCGCAACATCATAAGCCTCGCCGAGCTGAACTCCTCGGTGAGCAATACCGCCGAGGAGCAGGTTGTCGGAGCTCCAGGTATCTCGGGGAGCGCCGACCAGGATGTTTCGTTTCTGAACTTTGGCGGCACATTCTTCGGCACAGCGCAATATCTGCTCGACGGCACCTGGGACACCCGGTTGGACTGGGGGGGCGTGCTTTATGTCCCCTCGCTAGATGATGTCCAGGAATTCAAAATCCAGACCAATGCATTTACCGCGCAGTATGGATGGAGCAGCGGTAACGTTGTTAACGTGGTCACCAAGTCGGGGACGAATCAGATCCACGGCGACGCCTGGGAGTTCTACCGGAACAGCGCGTATGATGCCCGATACTATTTCAACAACGGAAACCAGCCAGCCTTCCACCGAAACCAGTTTGGGGCCACAATCGGCGGCCCTATCATCAAAGACAAGCTGTACTTTTTCGGGTACTACGAAGGTCTGCGGCAAGCGACGCCCGCTACTTTCGGTCCGATCACAATGCCCACAACCAACGAAAGAACGGGCATCTTTACAGCTTCGCTGGGTGCCCAGACTGGCACGGATTATCTTGGACGGCCGATCTATAGCGGCGAAATTTACAACCCGTTCAGCACTCGGCTGGTCACCTGCGGAGGCACCGACAGCGTAACCGGCGATCATGTCACCTGTACCACCGCTGGAGCGACGACGGAGTACATCCGCGATCCCGTTTCCGGAAATATCGCAACCGGTTTGGGAGTTACGAACGTTATTCCCACCGGTCTGATGGATTCGATTGCCAGCAATATTGCAGCCGGCAATTACTGGCCGACCCCGTCCACAAGTGCGCTCATCAACAACTTCACTTCGGCCTCGTCTGCGGCGGCGCACTCAAACGAGTACTCGGGCCGCATTGACTACAACTTATCTAATAACGACCGCCTCTTCGGGCGCTGGTCGCAGAAGTACCAGCAGAAAGTTAACTACCCCACCTACTACGGCGCTTCCGACCCAGGAGGGCCAGGCGTCGTTGCTCCCAACAACCGGTACAGCGTGGATGTCGGATACACCCACATTTTCAACCCGACATTGACCATGAACGCGAATCTGGGCGTGAACCGTCATGTCGAGCAATCGGTGACGCAGAGTTTTGGGTATAAGTCCTCAGCGCTGGGTTTGCCGTCGTTCATCGACGGAATTGCCCCGAGCTTCCCTGAAATCCAGCCCCAGAGCTATGCGGATCTGGGCGCACAAGCAGGGCTCGACAACTATATGGTTCCTCAAACCTTGTGGACCGGTTCTGTGGATTTCACCAAGATCCTCGGCAGGCATCAACTGTCATTCGGATTCATGGATGTTTGGGCCCGCATCGACGGCGGCCACTATGCGAACACGGTTCTGCAGTTCCAGACCACGTCTACCGCTGGACCTGATCCCCAGAATGCAACCGCCGGAACGGGCGACGGTTTCGCTTCATTCCTGATGGGTGTAGGCAGCGGAACCGATCAGACCGGTTATAACAAATTTCCCGCGACCGACAAAAATCTATTTGGGTGGTATCTACAGGATGACTGGAAGGTCAACCCAAAGCTCACGGTCAACCTCGGTCTGCGCTATGAAATCCAGATGGCCCCAACGGAAAGAACGAATGCGCAGGAATACTTCGACTTCAATGCAGTAAATCCGATCAGCACTGCGGTGGGCACAAACTACCCGGGCGAGCTTGTGTTCAACAGCGGCGGCAACCGTGGACTCTATGACACCCAGCATGAGAACTTTGGCCCAAGAATCGGTGCGGCGTACAGGCTTCGCGACAACCTGGTATTACGCGCCGGATATGGCGTCTTTTTCGTGCCAAACTATTACGGTAACGGTCCCAACATCGGCTACTCGCAGGGGACACCGTGGGTGACAAGTCTTAACAGTGGACTCAACCCATTTACGACTCTTAGCGGAAACGCGGCCCTCAACTGTAGCAATGGCGGGACGTCCACGCCTTGCCAAAGTGCTTTCCCGAACGGGGAAGTTGTGCCAACGGGAAATTCGTTAGGAGGATTGACGGACGTTGGTTTCGGCTTGAATCCGGTAGTTAATAACGTCCGCCCCTCTGCATATGTGCAGCAGTGGATGACGGGTGCTCAATACTCGTTTACGAACAACGACATGATTGACATCAGTTATGTTGGAAACCACGGCGTGCACGTATTGTCCCAATACCTGGAGTGGGACGAGATTCCCGCGTCCGATCTCAGCCTCGGCAGTCAGTTGCTCAGCCCGGTTGCCAATCCGTTCTTCGGACACATAACCGCCAGCGGTTGCGGCCTGGATCAGCCCACGGTCGCTATGGGCCAGTTGCTGCGCCGCTTCCCTGAATATTGCAGTGTGACCGAGGCACCCCCAGCCGTAGGTGGTTCGACCTATAACGCTCTCCAGGCTACTTACACACACCGTTGGCATTCGGGGCTGGATCTGAATGTTTCCTACACCTACTCCAGATTCATGGACGACGTGCAGGGCGCCGCAGGATGGGCTTTCCCGGGCACCGGAAGCTCCGTCCGAAATTCTTACAATCTGGCTGCCGAGCACTCGGTGGATGTGACCGATACCCCGCATAGCCTGGTGGTCAACTATAACTACGAGCTCCCATTCGGCGCCGGCAAATTGCTCGGCAGCGGTTGGAGCCGGCCCATGAATGCAGTGCTTGGTGGATGGCAATGGAGCGGGATTCTAACCGCTAAATCGGGATTGCCCCTCTCTATCAACCCGGCCACAAATAACACAGGCGGATTCGGATTCAATCAGAGACCCGACCTGGTCGCGGGAGTCAATCCAGTTCCGCAGAATCAGTCAATCACAGATTGGATCAACCCAGCGGCGTTTGCCCAGCCTGCGGCTTACACATTTGGCGATGCTCCCCGATTCCTTTCGAATCTGAGAGCGCCCAAATTCTTCGACTACGACATGGGCATCGGAAAATGGTGGGGCCTCGGCGAGCTGAGAAGGTTGCAGCTCCGCGTCGAAATGTTCAATGTGTTTAATCATCCGAGCTTCTTCGAGCCAGACACCAATCTGGGCGACAGCAATTTCGGAACAATCACTTCGGCCTATCCTGCAAGAAGCATCCAGTTCGGCGGGAAATTCTACTGGTAGTTCTCAGGTTGCTAGGAGCCGAGCCATTCAGCGATGCCTGGCGGATTCGAAGCCGCCAGGCACTCTGAACCGACATGGTAAACCGTCCCTTCGACCCCGGGTATCGATGAAAATGAGAAATCTACTTCGCGGCGTTGCCTCGCTCAGATTCATGTGTATCTTGGGCGTCTTCCTACAGACTGCGCTCGTGAACGGGGCAGTTACCCCCGCCGACTACGATCCCGTCGCCGATCCTCGCGCGGTGGTACTAGCCGGCTCGGCGCGATTCACGGTTCTTACACCTCAGCTCATCCGCTTGGAGTGGGCTAGTGACGGAAAGTTTGAAGATCATGCATCTTTTGCCTTCGTGAATCGCATGCTCCCGGTTCCCCAATTCATGCGGGAGGTCGGACCCGGGAACCGCGTGGTGCTGAAGACCAGTGCATTGACGCTGGTCTACGATCCCGCGGATACCGACGGCAAGTTCACCCCGTACAACCTTACGGTTTCGTTCAGCCTGAACGGGAAAGAAGTGGTATGGAAACCCGGAACCGAAGACACCGGCAATCTTCTGGGCACTGCCCGAACGCTCGATACTGCCCGGGGTGGAGTGAAATTGGAACCCGGCCTGATCTCGCGTGACGGCTGGACGCTTGTGGACGACAGTGCGCGCCCGCTCTTCGATTCGGCTGACTTCAGCTTTCGCTCGGGTGAGCAGAGCGCATGGCCGTGGGTGATGCTGCGTCCCGCGGGCGAGCGGCAGGACTGGTATTTCTTTGGCTACGGGCACGATTACAAAGGCGCCCTACACGATTTCACTCGGGTCGGAGGCAAGATCCCGCTGCCGTCACGATTCGCTTTCGGCGCCTGGTGGTCACGCTACTGGTCTTACAGCGATCAGGAATTCGAACAACTGCTTCAACAATTCCAAACGCATGAAATTCCCCTGAACGTGCTTGTGATCGACATCGACTGGCATCCGACATTCAACCAAGTCGTTGGTAACAACAAAGTGGATGCGTCGGGTCACCGTCTGGGCTGGACTGGTTATTCCTGGAACAAACTCCTATTCCCCGATCCGGCGAGTTTTCTGTCGAGTGTTCACGAACAAGGGCTAAAGACCACGCTCAATATTCATCCAGCGTCCGGTATTCAACCTTGGGAAGACAGCTATCCTGCCATGGCTAGCTCGATGGGAATCGATCCCGCGAGCAAGCAATATGTGCCTTTCGACATCACTGACAAGAAATTCGCGGCCAATTATTTGAAGTATGTAATCCATCCCCTCGAGAATCAGGGGATCGATTTCTTCTGGCTCGACTGGCAGCAGGAGGACGCGACAAAGCTTCCCGGCGTGAATCCCACTTTTTGGATAAACTATGTGTTCTTCACCGACCAGGAACGCGAGAAGAAACGGGCACTGCTGTTCCATCGTTGGGGTGGACTGGGCAACCATCGTTACCAGATCGGCTTTTCGGGTGACACTATTTCCGTTTGGGACTCGCTCGCATTTCAACCTTATTTCACGGCAACCGCAGCGAACGTCGGATACACGTATTGGAGCCATGACATCGGCGGCCACCAGCCGGGTGCGATTGAACCCGAGCTTTACTTGCGCTGGATTCAGTGGGGAATTTTCAGCCCAATCCTGCGGACTCACACGACGAAGAATCCGGAAGCGGAGAGGCGCACCTGGGCGTACCCCGAGCCCTACTCTGACCTGATGCGGCAATGTTTCGTGCGTCGCAATGCGATGCAACCCTACATCTACACCGAAGCCAGAAAAACCCACGATACCGGTGTCGGATTCCTGCGGCCGCTCTACTATGACTGGCCGGAAGCCCCTGAAGCGTACGACGCAAAGAACGAATACATGTTCGGCGACAGCATCCTCGCTGATCCGATAACACGACCAGTGGCAAAGGATTCCCAGCTCGCCAAAACGGCGGTCTGGCTTCCGCCCGGAGATTGGTTCGAATGGGACACCGGAGCACGTCTGCAAGGCCCTGCAAACCTAGAGCGCAGTTTCTCTCTCAGCCAAATTCCAGTGTACGTGAAGGCGGGAAGCATCATTCCGATGCAACCCGCAACTCATTTTCCAAGAACGTCGACAGAGCCCCTAGTTTTAAGCGTCTTCCCGATGAACGATGGTCAGGTCTCGACGTATCGTCTCTATGAGGATGCCGGGGACACGCCAGGATACGAACACGGAGAGAGTGCATGGACTCCGATTCGCGCGTCGTTAAATGGCGATGGGACATTATTGAACATCAGCATTGCGCCCGTTGAAGGCCGCTACCCGGGCATGCCAAGCGAGCGCGCTTATGAACTGAGACTTCCTGGAACCTGGCCTCCCTCGGCAGTGAGCGTAAACGGTGAGCCATTGCGCTTTGCAAAGCGAAAGGGCACAATCGGCTGGCGCTTTGATGGCGACACTCTGATGACGATCGTGACTACTCCGCGCGTTTCCCTGAATAGCGCACTCAACATTTCGCTGAGGATTGGGCTGGACATGGCGCGCAATCGCTCGCTCCTGAATGGGTTTGCTGGCAAACTGGCGCGGTTACGCGAAACGTATGATCTGCTGAACGCCAATTGGCCTTTAGCGTGGTCTCCCGACGGGTTGGTGAGTGCCATGCAAACCGGCGACCGCATTGGCTATTTTCCAAAGACCGCGCTCGATGAAGTCAGCGAGTTACAAGAGAAACTCACTGCTTTGCCGCAGTTGATCGAGGCGATGCACGCCACTGAGTCATCCCCTGCGTTCGCAACAACAAGCGAATCCAGCTCGGACCATCCACAAAATAAGCTCGTATACTACAATTCGGTAATTGACACTGCGCTGGCACATATTGCGGGCATCAGTGAAGCGCAGCCCAGGGTAATTAGCGAAGTGAGGACGGCGGCGGAGCCGTAGCCGGAGTGCGAAGCGTTGTGCGTAAACGCGGTATTGTGCTCGTGCTGGCGGCCTTCCCGGTCTTTGCCCAACTTGTAACTCGCTCCCCCCAATTCCAACTCACGCCGCTCCGCGGTGTCGATTTCGTCCTGCGCAATTCGCCAACGCCGCGCAAATACTTGATGGAGACCATGCCCGGCGGTGTGGCTCTGCTGGATTACAACAATGACGGCCTGCTCGATATTTTTCTGGTGAATGCCGGCCATGTGCCGAACCCGCTACGGAGTCCGGCTCACTTCGAGCGGGACAACCCTACATACTGGAACCGCCTTTATCGTCAAAACAAAGACGGAACGTTCACCGACGTTACTGTACAAGCCGGCCTGCAGCGCGCCGGGGACACCAACTACGGAATGGGAGTCGCCGTCGGCGACTACGACAACGATGGCTTTCCTGACATTTACGTAACGAACTTCGGGAAGAACATCCTCTACCACAATAATGGTGACGGAACATTCACTGATGTTACGGCGAAAGCAGGCGTGGCGGCGGGCGGATGGTCCGTCTCGGCGGGATTCTTTGACTACGACAACGATGGAAAGCTGGACCTCTTTGTGACCCGCTATCTCGATTGGACTCCGGAAACGAGCAAGACTTGTGGCCGGATCGAGGAGCCGATGTATTGCCCTCCAGGCGAGTTCGGCTTGACAACGAACATTCTTTACCACAACCGTGGGGACGGCACGTTTGAGGATGTAAGTGTGGCTTCCGGAGTCGCTGCAAAAAAAGGGCGTGGATTGGGAGTCGCTTTTGCCGACTATGATGGGGACGGCTTCACTGATGTGTTTGTTGCCAATGATGCAATCGAGCAGTTCCTTTTTCACAACAACGGAAACGGCACATTCACTGAAATCGCACTAGACTCCGGCGCGGCCCTGAACAACTCTGGCAAAATGCCCTCGGGAATGGGCGTCGCTTTCCAGGACTACGACAACGACGGTCTCCCTGACCTTCTCATTACCCAATTGCCCCATGAGTCCTACGTTGTGTTTCACAATGACGGAAACAAATCATTTAGTGCGCAGGAACTGGAGACCGGATTCGGCGCGCTCTCTGGAACCTCATCCGGGTGGGGAGTTGGTCTGGAGGATTTTGACAACGATGGCTGGAAAGATGCGTTCGTAGTGCAGGGCCACGTTTTCGATAACGTGCACTCG
The DNA here is from genome assembly GCA_963763285.1 of uncultured Acidobacteriaceae bacterium. Lineage (GTDB taxonomy): Bacteria > Acidobacteriota > Terriglobia > Terriglobales > Acidobacteriaceae > Sulfotelmatobacter. The sequence continues at coordinate 181,249 of CAVXOK010000002.1, forward strand.
TACGACAACTCCCTCCGGTATCGCGACGTTCCCTTACTGGCTTTGAACAATCGAGGTCACTTCGAAAGAGGGAATGTCGGGCCTACTCGGGCCGTAGCCGGCCGCGGCGCTGCTTTTGGGGACCTCAACAATGACGGCTGGATCGACGCAGTTACGACCTCACTGGGGGACGGGCCGCAATTCTATTTGAATCGCGGCGGCAAATCGCACTGGCTGACGATCACGCTTCGCGGGATGAGTAGCAACCGTGACGGCTATGGAGCTCGCGTTCAGGTCAATGGCCAAGTGAGGTTCGCGACCGCCGCGGGAAGTTATCTTTCCTCGAGCGACAAGAGGTTGCATTTCGGCTTAGGAGATAGTAAGAAAGCAGAAATTGAAGTCCGTTGGCCGTCAGGAATTCGTCAGACCTTGCGAGATGTTCCAGCAGATCAGTTTCTTACCATTGAGGAGCCCCGGCGGAAATGATCCAGGTATTCCTGTTCCTTCATTTGTTTCTTCAGCCGCAGGCTGTAGCGCCTCAACCTGCGGCTCAAGCGAAAGTCTTGCTACAGTCGGGGATCGACGCGGAAAACCGCCACGACCTCGACCGTGCCTTGGTCGAATTTCGCAAGGCTTCAGAATTGGATCCGTCTTCGTCGGAGGTTCTTCTCCGCCTCGGCGATGCCTACCTGAAGAAACATGACGCTGCCGACGCCCTGCCACCTCTGAGGCGTGCCGCCGAGTTGAACGCCGACTCCGTTCCCGTTCAGCAGTTGTTGGGTTACGCGCTATTGGCGCAAGGCTATGCTGGTGAAGCGATTCCTCATCTCGAGGTTGCTCATGATCCGGGCGCGTTGGGAATCGCACAGTTGGAGAACGACCAGGCTGCCAAGGCGATGGTGAATCTGCAGTCCGCGTTGGAAAGCGATCCCGATAATCCTGATCTTCTTTTTTATATGAGCCGCGCCGAAACGGCAGCTGGCTCGCAATTAAGCGAAAGACTGCTGGCGGCGTTTCCAAACTCCGCGCGGGCGCACCAGGCTCGAGGGCAGGGTTACTACCAGATGAAGATGATTCCTGAGGCGGTGAAGGAGTACGAGCAGGCCATCGCAATCCGCCCCGACTTGCCCGGCCTGCACCTCGAACTTGGGGAAATCTATGCTGGGCGTGCCGAGTGGCCGCAGGCCGAAGAGCAATTTCGCGCCGAGACGAGGCTGCGTCCGGGCAGCGCTGAGGTTGCGTTTCGATTGGGCGAGGCGCTCGTGCAGGAAGGAAAAATGAAAGAGGCCGCCGACGAGCTGCGGCGGTCCGATTCGCTTCGTCCCAGTATGCCGGAAACTCTCTATGCGATGGGGCGCGCATTGGCCGCTGCTGATGCGAGCGCAGCCGAACAGGCGCTTACCAGCGTGCTTAAGATCGAACAAAATACTTCGCTCGCTGCGCAGGCCGACCTGCTTCTCGCCTCAATCCATAGAAAACAGGGTAAGTCCGCTTTGGCCAGTCGCGAAATGGAGGACTATCGTCGAATCCAAGCCTTGAGGGGGCAGTAAATTCATCGCTCGCCGACGGCTTTTCTGACTAACGCGGACTCCGTCGACGCTGTCCCGAAGTCCGCATCGAGGAGGTTTCCTCGATGCGCGTTTATCAGTCGCAGAGGCAAAGCCTTTCACGGGACGCTCAACGAGGGCTGAGCCTTGAACCTCAACCGGTTAGGAAATAGTTACCGACCGATCTTCAGGTGTCGAATGCTCTGGCAGCGAGTCATAAGTCTCCGCGCCACAGCCTCAAATGTCGCATCTAAGAGGATTGGCAGGATTTTGGTTGGAGGAGTCTTGGCAAGATGGATGAAGAAATCGTTAAACAAATCCTCGATGAGCTGTTTTCTTCTTTTGAAGATTCGGAGACGCGAAGTGCTGCTCTTCTGCTGTTTCTAAAGGATCAGGGAATCGCGACCGAGGAGAAACTTGCGCCGTTCTTTGAGCAAGCAGGAAATACCAGCGAAGTGCGATGGCGCGCTGCCCGAGTAAGGATGGGTGCTCTTCTGGCTTCTGCGTTGAAGACTCCAGAGCCCGCGGCCGAAAAGATTACTGCAGCTAAAGAAAAGAACGTGGAATCGACCGCAGACGTTGACACCAACGAAGCGGAGGAGCAGACTCCGGAACCCAAGTCTGGGGGTCCCAAAAACGAGGCAGGGGGGACCACTCCCGCCGAAGATGCGGTTGAAAACACTCAGAAGAGTAACGGCAAGAAACGATCAAGGAGCGACGCCCCCCGCGAGCCCTCGAAGTAGATTGTGTTGCAAGGTATCGCCGGTCTGTCCCGAGCTTGTTCCGAGTGCAAAGTGGGATGCACTCAGGGTACGGGCGAGCGAAAGACCTGCACGAGGGCGAACATCGTAGGTGAATGACGCGCTAAACGGAAGTTACGTCTTAACGCGAACGCCGCAGGTTGTCCAGCAGTCGGCTTCTGGGAACTTTGCGATCACCGCCTCGCCCTGTCAACGTTAGTGGAAGAGTATTCGTCGTTCATCCACTCTAGAACTCGGACTAGCCACATGGCGTGCCTGCGCGAGCTCTCCCCGAGCCGACTTTTGGCATCCATCGCGCTCTTAGTTTCGGGTTCGAGCGTAGTTTCCATTTGCGTGCAGTCCTAATCGGAAACCCAGACCGTGGCGTCACCTGACACCTTTCGAAAAGTCGACGAAGTGGCGCCTTCTTCAGCTCGCTTTTTGTTCTTCCTCGCTGCGACGGATGGCGGCTCCCTGAGGGTCGGTTAGGATATCGACCCACTTTGGGTGAGGTGTGGGCTCGGCGTCATAGTTGTCGTGCCAGTTCCACCACTTGTACGGCTCGCTCTGCGGGTAACCCGCGGGAGAGTCTTCCCAGGTCTCCTGACGGCCCAGAGGCGTGATGTCGAGGTAGCTCCAGATGGTCCCCATCGCCTCGTCGCCGCGGCTGTTGACGAAATATGTGCGGAACACGTGCTCGCCGTCACGGAAGAACACATTGTGCCCGTGCCATTGATCGACGCCGAAGTCCTTGTCGAAGCTGTCGGTCATCGTGTACCAAGGCATCTCCCAGCCCATCCGATCCTTCAGGCGCGCGATGTCTGCCTGCGGTGCGCGTGAAGCCCAGGCGAGGGTAGTGTCGCGGGCGTTCAGATGAGCCAAGTGCGCGACCTGGTCGGCGCCCAGGGAGCAGCCGCGACAAGCGTGCTCGGGCCAGCCGAACACTCCGGGCTCGAAGAAGGCGCGATAGACAATCAACTGCGTGCGGCCATCAAACAAATCGAGCAGGCTAACCTTACCCTCGGGTCCCTCGAACTCATACTTCTTCTCAACTGCCATCCACGGCATCCGTCGACGCTCGGCGGCCAGCGCATCACGGGAGTGGGTCAAGGCTTTTTCCTTCACGAGCAGTTGCTGTCTCGCGAGATCCCACTCCTGCTGTGACACGATCGGCGGAGTCTTCATTGCGAGATTCGGTTTCTCAATCGTTCTGGTCGACATTTTGATTTTTCCTTTCATCAGAGTTCGGCAGGAGTTCTCCCGTCCGGTTCTTGCGAGATACTTTAACGGCCACGGCGGCCAAGCCGCCGGTAGAAATCGCGCCGGCAACGACTAATCCCATGGTCGCCAAACAGAATGGACACATCGTTCACCTCCTGGGTGGCGAAGCGGCGTCCGACCGAAGCCTCGGTTTCCCGCGGGTGATCAAAATTGGTTTTGTTTTCGATGTTCATACCTCCTCATAAGGTTGGCCTTTCCGCATACAATTGCGCATCGCGGGATCCACAGGAAGAAGAAGCTCCCTTGGCCAAAACCAAGGAGCAGAGGCCAAGGTTGGAAGGGGTTTAGCCCGCGATTCACAAGTGGGTTCGGAGCCGTGTTGAAATCCTTTCCGGCCGCCCCTGTGTGGCACGGCCGGAGGGGAAGGGATAGCGGATTGTTAGCTCGAGGCGCGCCCATGAATAGTTTAGTCCCAGTTAGTCGCCAGACCGGAAGTAGTCGAGATCGGTTTG
>CAVXOK010000003.1:0-229198 GCA_963763285.1 uncultured Acidobacteriaceae bacterium
TCCCATTGGTGCGGACAGGTGGGTATCGCTTTGCCTCTAGATATGGCGAGGCCACTGTGACAACCGGTTCTCACGTGGAGAGTTTCAATTCGCGAATCGCTTCTCCAGCGCCGCTGAGATCGGCGAGGCGCATCTCGGAATACTTGCGAGATAGGAGCACGCCTGGCGCGCCAGCGCGGAAAGCTGCCATGGACTGCCTCCTTGACGCTTTCTGGCGTGCACTTGCTGTTATTGGGTTCGGTCGGAATATCGATATCAATGCCTGGCCAAATCAGAGTCCTCGTGCCGGCAACACCATCTAGCGCGCGTTTTGTCTCACGGAAGACGTAGTCTGCCGAAAGCCCCGCGTGAGGAATCTGGTCGTAGCTCCGCTCCTTGAATCCCATCACCGCGTAGTTGAAATCGATCAGGCTCTGTTTCGAGAGATCGCCATATAGCGTTGCGCCGATATTGTCGGCATACAACGCCATGCGTTCGCCGCCGCAGTTGTTGTACATGACGACCTTGATGAAGTCGGAATAACTGGAGAGTTGATGAAGGTCCTGTTCCGCTCGGTAGATCGGATTAAAGGAATTGTTGTGCCAGATGTGCCAACCCACCGGCACTGTGGGCTTGGCGGCCTTAACCGTTTTGTAAATTGCTGCGTAGGTGTCGCGAAGACTGTCAGTCCAGAGCATTTCCCAGGCGGCTAGTTCGGGATACCGCAAGAGCAGCCGCCAGAATTGAACGTAGTAGCCGTCGATGGGGCGCTTGCCGCTCCGCGTCGCGCGAACGAATTTCTCCAGCTCCAGAAATCCCTGCCGGGCGCGCTCCGCATTGATGCCTTGTTGTTTCGCTCGGCTCTGACAAAATTCGCAGAAGCAGGTAACGTTGCCCGGTTCGATCGGTGGCGTGTCGTGCGTAGCGCCGAGGCTGTCGCAAAGCGCACCTTGCCGTTCGGAGCCCCACATAATGCCGTCGATGTCATAGGAGCGGGCGTAGTCTTCGACCAGGCCGGTCAGGAAGTTGCGATAATCCGGATTGTTGACGCACAGCGTCTCGGCGTTCCGCCCGTACAGATCTCGCTCTTGCACTTTCTCGATGTTGGGCAGGTCAGTGCGAAACACATCCTCAAGCCAGCAGATGACCTTCATACCGCGCCTCTTAGCCGCAGGGAGAACTTCGGCCAGGATGTCCAGATCGCCGTGGTCGGGCGCGCGAGTGTCTTTGAGAACCGTGTTCTTGTAGTACTGGGGATGAGGAGTGGCGAAATTCCCGCCGTGAAAATTGAGATCGTACTCCTGCTTGCCGTGATCGGGCAGCGGCTGGCCTGGAATCTGTCTTCCGGCGATACCTCGACCGTAGGTGAATACAGCGAGGAAGAGGGTATTCACGCAGGCACGTTCCTGAAGCACATCAAGGACTTTCTCGGTACCTTCATCCACAAACGAAACTGCTCCCACCTGGATGCCGATCATTTTCGGGGAGACAGCGGAATGCCCTGAAGTTGGCATGGCCAAGGCAGCGCCGGCTCCAGCGGTGATCCTCAGGAATTCGCGGCGATTCACGTCGAATTTCAACATTGAACTACTCCTAGTCTATGGGGAACGGCCACTATTCCCGTTTCTGGATCCGCATTCTCTTGGCGCTGCCACCAAGAACTTCCAACTGCGGATCAGAGTTCTATATTCAGTCCTTCGAGAATCTATAGCGGCTGTCGCTGGCAGTGAGAGTAGCTATATTCCCTTGATCCAATTTGAATCGCCACCCTTCTTAAGACGTATGGTCAGGGAACCGTCGGGATTGGTGCGCTCGTGGCAAGCCCAGCGGACAGGCCGGCGCACGCCCTTGACCTCAAGTTCTGCGCGCAGATTGATCTCCTGACCGTCCATATCCTTGGGGAGAATGATCGAGGCTTGGCGCAATTTTCCGGCGAACGGTTGACCCGCATCAAGATTGCCTCCTGCTTTGACCCGGCCGTCGAGAGTCTCGGCATAGATGCCTAGAATTCCAGGCACTCCTGCGACGCCATCGTTGACGATGCCCAGAATCAGTTCCATCGTGTCATAGCGTTTTCTCTGCCAGATGATTGAGGGACGCACGCGATACCCGAGCCGTTGCTCCATGGCGCGGAGCGAATCAGGATATTTTTCGTAGTAGCGCCGGATGTTATCGGCTTCAGTCCAGAGTCCAAAATAATTCGTTCCGATATCAAGCGCGTGGTAGCTCGCGCTTTCGCGATAGGGCCGATCCATCGGGCCCCCGACGCGGTGAGGATAGTCGTCGTTCGGCAGGGCCTCGTCGTCCGGTCCAACAAACGCGAGTTTCGAGCCGGATAGCTTGCTGAGACAAGCTTTCTCCTCGGCCGCGAACTCAGGGAGCACATAGTGTCGATTCTCACCATCTTCCATGACGATCGCGACCCAGGGTGGACGATTGCCGAGTTCTTCGATTTGGATCGGTTCATCCATGATGAGACTGTCGGAACGCAGCCAGCATCCTGCGCGAACAGCCATATCCTGCACCTGACGGTTGCCCACGCTGCTGATATCGGGCTGGGTGTTGACCGCCAGGGGCGTCGTTTTCCACGCGTCGATCTGGAGTTGGGTCATGTGAACAAAGGTTTTTTCTGCGGTCAGGTAGTCGGGGAACGGATTTGGCAAGTCGTTGGTGTGACCTTCCCCCCAAAAGCCGTACATCATCAAGTCCATGTATTCCAACTGGGGATTGCCCTCGAATTTTGCAGCAAGCAACTCATTCAAGTCGGCAAAAGCTTTTTGAAATTCTGGCGAGTCGTAGCGAGGCTCGTAGAAATCAAAATCGGTGTGGTGCGCTTTCGATTTGTGGCCGATGTTGACGATTGGAACTTTGCCGTGCAGGAAATCCGGCATCGAGAGCTTTTGCGGTTGGATATTTGGGCTGGAGAGCTGGATTCGGAAACCGACACCTAGATCGTGGCGCTTAGCGGCGTCGAATGTGGTTTCCCAAACAGGAGAAAGTTGGAGCTTTCCAGGACCGGTCTGTACATCTCGCCAGTCGCAACGGATGTACAAGACGTCGACGAATGGTAGAGATGCCATTCTTTCGACGCTCTGTTCCAACGTTTCCTGGCCACACTGCACGGTCAGGGCCGGACCGTTTTCCTCCCACGTGTAGCCGACCAAACCGGAGCCGAAATTTCGGATGTGATTGCGCGAAGGCTGCGTGGTGAAAATTGTGAACCAACCTTCATCCTGGGCGATGCCGAATGGGCCCTGGTCGAGTCGGTTGGTCACGGTCGGGCAGCCAAAGTCGTAGCCCTCCCATAGATGGTCTGGAACATCGGCCCACAAGCGCGGCGGCATGAAACTGCTCACGGCTCCCAGAACTGCTCCGGCCTTAACGAAGTCCCGCCTCCGCATGAATCGTTCTCCTCTCGACGGTTTCCGTGCGTTCGGGGCCGCTGGACGAAGCGAAATGCTGGAACTGCAACTTAAGCGCGAGGCGCGAACGCTAACGGAAGGTTTCTTTTTATATCGTTTGATTGTCTTATGTCCAGAACAAACCAAGAGTTCGACAGCAAACGAAAACTCTGAACACCAAGGCCCCGGCAGTCCGGCGGAGGGGTCCAAAGAATGGGCGGTTGATCTGGTTGAATCACGTCGGCACGGCGCAAGACGTCCTACTCCGGCCCTTCCGCGCCGAGGCGAAGCAGGCCAAATCTCTCTGGGACGTGGAACGTGTGACTCATCGTGGGTTGCCAGACAACCTCGGTCCGGTTCGGCGGCGGTCCCTGGCTGCGAAACAAATTGATTCGAAACCTGTCGCCAACTGATGGAGCGTGGCCCTGCAATGCCGAGAATGGGATGCGCATGGCTCCGTACCAAATTTTCGCGGCCGGGTCGATGCGGGCGGCCACAGTGAAGCCAGAATTCCACTTCCAGCCCTCTTCGTGATGCGGCTGAGATAGGTCAATGTCGAGATCAACCCACTCCCCTTGCGGCGAGATCTCGAACTCCTTATATCTGCGGATGTTTTCGAAATCGGAACCAATGAAGACTTCGGCAACATCCCAATCCCAAAGCTCATATGTTTCGTTTGCACTGTCGGGTGAAGGCTTGAGATGCAGCACTTCATAAGGACAAACGAATAAGAAGTACAGATTCTTCTCTGTCCAGCGCGAGAGGATCGCGGTACGGTAGCGCGGTTGGCTCTGGCCGTAAGGAGCTTTGTCGGTATAGACAGCTTGAGCTCCGCGCCAGAATGCGATGGTCGGATCCGTACTCGGCGCCATGTCTTCTTGGGCTTTTGTACTTTCCATCACAGGGGGTTCGGCTGCGGTGAGTATCTGGACTGCGACAAGAATGAGGGTGCAAGCGATTACGCCATCGAAAATACGCGCTTGTCGCGATCGATACATCAGACGCTTGCAGTCACCTGACGAGCGCGAGGGGAAACGGATCATTGATTGACCCCGCTGGCAAGAATTCCACCGTCGACTACGATTGCTTGCCCCGTGACAAAACTGGCAGCGTCAGAAGCAAGAAATACCGCGGCCCCCACGAGTTCCTCCAGTTGACCGAAGCGCGCCATGGGCGTGCGTAGCAGAAACTCCTGACCGCGGGCTGTACCATCGAGCAACGACGCATTCAAGGCTGTGCGAAATACGCCCGGCACCAGGGCATTGACGCACACTCCGTATCGAGCCCATTCGATGGCCAGCGATTTGGTCAGAGACAGTACGCCTGCTTTGCTGGCGCCGTACGCCGCAACTTCGTAAAGACCAAGGAAGCAGGAAAGCGAACCTATGTTGATGATGCGACCGTATTTTTGCTCGATCATGTGCCGGCCGAAGACTTGCATGGCGCGCAATGTGCCGGTCAGATTCGTTTCCAATATCGCGTTCCATTCCGGCTCGCCTAAATCCAGAGTGGGAGTTCGTTTCGTTTGGCCGGCGCAGTTTACGAGGATCTGCACGCTGCCAAATCTGCGGCAAACGGCAGTCAAGCAGTGCCTTCAGACTTTCTTTGCTCGGCTACATCGCAGGTGATCGGCAGCGACTTTCTGCCGAGCGACTCAATCTCGTTGCTGGCCGCTTCGACGAGTTCGGAGCGACGTCCGGTCGGAATCACATTTGCGCCAGCCTGTGCCAGCCCGCGGGCCAGGGTCAGTCCAATGCCGCTGGTTCCGCCGATCACGACCGCCGTTTTGTGGGTGAGGTCCAAAAGAGGATGGCTCATTTGTTTCTCCGCGAGCTGCACTTCGCGCTACAACCGACGGAATCTTAGGTGGCGTCTCATCAGAGGGAGACGCCTCTCTTCCATGGAATGAAGTCGTCCTGCCCGAGCAACTCTGCCTTAGTTCGAAGCTGGCCGCTCGCCACTTCAATCAGCCGCTCCAGCAATACGTCTCCCATCTCTTCGCTCGTGCTCTCACCTGAGATGACCGCACCCGTGTCAATATCAATGATGTCTTGCATCCGTTGGGCTAGCGGCGAATTGGTTGAGATCTTGAGCACCGGGGCAATAGGATTTCCTGTCGGCGTCCCCAGCCCGGTAGTGAACAGAACAACGTTGGCGCCAGCGCCGACCTGCGCGGTGACGCACTCGACGTCGTTGCCCGGTGTGCACTGGAGGTTTAATCCCGGCTCGGTGGAGTACTCAGGATAATCGAGTACCGCAGTCACCGGTGACGCTCCTCCCTTCCTAGCCGCGCCAGCGGATTTCATGGCGTCAGTCACTAATCCATCCCGAATGTTTCCGGGCGAAGGATTCATATCGAAGCCCGAGCCGACAGCTTTTGCCCGACTCGCATAATCGCGCATCAATTGAATGAAGCGATCGGCGACGGCCTTCCCGACGCAACGATCGATTAATTCCTGCTCGACGCCGCAGAGCTCCGGAAATTCGGAGAGAATGCTCCTCGCTCCGAGAGCTGCCAGCGTATCCGACACCCGGCCAACAGCGGGATTCGCGGATATGCCGGAAAATCCATCCGAGCCGCCGCACTTCAAACCCACGCACAAGTGAGACAGAGAGGCGGGGGCACGCTGACTTCTGTTCGCCTCCATGAGCCCGATGAAAGTCGACTGGATTGCTTCCGAAAGCATCTTGAATTCGGAGCCGCTCTGTTGCTGCTCAAATACGAACATAGGCTTGCTGAAATGCGGATCACGCCGGGAGATCTGTTCCTGGAGAATGGCAACTTGTGAATTCTGGCATCCCAGACTTAGAACAGTTACTCCGGCAACATTCGGATGATGGATATACCCCGCAAGCAGCCCGCAAAGATTATTGGCGTCTTCACGCGTTCCGCCACAGCCACCCTCATGCATCAGAAACTTGATTCCATCAACATTCTCGAGAACCTTGGGACGGGTGGGCGAGTGGGATCTTGGTTCCAGCGTATGTGTCTCGATGGTTTTCGTTTTGCCTTCACCATAAAGCCGGACCAGTTCCGCTACCTGTTGCCGATAAATGTTCGGCTGAGCAAAACCCAGTTCCTCCTGGAACGCCTGTTTTAACACGGCAATATTTCTGTTCTCACAGAACACCAGCGGTACCACTAACCAATAGTTTCGCGTCCCGACCTGCCCATCGGGCCTGTGGTATCCAAGGAAGGTTCGCTGCCGCCACCGCGACACATCAGGCGGACTCCACTCGTATCGTCGCGAACTGTCGGAGTAGCGCGAGGCCTCGTGTCTTACATTGCGTGTCGTCAGGACTTCCCCGGCTTGGATTCGCTCTCTCGCCTTGCCGACGAGAACACCGTACATCACCACATCATCACCGGCTGATAGATCCTGCGTGGCAAACTTATGTTTGGCGGGGACATCCGACGTCAGAATGTAGACATGGTCGGAGTAGGTGATGCGCTCGCCTTTGCGCAGATCGGTGAGTGCAATTAAGACATTGTCTTTGGGGTCGATTTTCAGAACGCTATTCTGCATCGCAATCCCGTGCAAACCGGTGTGAGGCCGAGTCCCGCCGGTCGCCTTAACATGGGGCACTCACCCGACTGATCAGTGTAATCCGTCCAGTCGCCAACGGGCACCGAGACCGGAAGTTTCACGGTGTGAGACCAACCGTGCTTTCAATCCCATTCCGTTCTCGAGCCGCATCGGCGCGGCTTGTGGTCGTTCGAGTTCTTGTATACTTTCCGGGCATCACGGGGCGCGCACACTCGGGGTTACCGGAGAAAGAAGCAAAGAAATGGTGTTAAAGGTTTTCAACGACAAGAGTTCGTTGGGAAAGGCAGCCGCGCAGAAGGCCGCAGCTACGATCCGCGCGCCATCCGGGACCGTGGCCAGGCACGCGTCATCGCCGCCACCGGCACGTCTCAGTTCGAGTTTCTGGCTGCTCTCACCGAGTCCGCGGATATCGATTGGGGACGAGTCGAAGTGTTTCACCTCGATGAATATATCGGCCTGCCTGCGACCCATCCTGCAAGCTTTCGCAAGATACTTCTCGAGCGCTTAGTGAACAAAGCCGGAATCGCGAAGTTTCATCCCCTCGACGGCGACGCGCGCGATGTTTCCGAGGTCATCCGCCAGGTGGGCAAGGCGCTGGCATCTGCCGCGGTGGATATCGCCTTTGTGGGTGTCGGGGAGAACGGCCATCTTGCCTTCAACGATCCGCCGGCAGACTTCGAAACCGAAGAGCCGTACCTGATCGTCAGCCTTGACGAAGCCTGCCGCCGCCAGCAGGTCGGAGAAGCCTGGTTCGGCGATATATCACAAGTGCCCAAGCAGGCAATCTCGATGTCGGTCCGGCAGATCATGAAGGCGAGGGAGATTCTGGCGATCGTGCCCGAGTCGCGAAAGGCGCAGGCCGTGAAGGCGTGCTTCGAGGGCGAGATCAGTCCGATGGCGCCTGCCTCGATCCTGCGCACGCACGCCAACGCCAACGTGTATCTCGACAAGGAGTCCGCCAGTTTGCTCAGTTCGGCGTTAGAGACCTCCGCATAGGGTCGCGGGAAAAGACCCCGGAGTTAACTCACCACAATTAATTCAGCACCGACATGGATACGGCCGGACAGTCCCCGTCACGCAGCGCGCACTCGATCCCCGGCCTACGCTGGTGGATCGGCGGACTGCTGTTTGCCTCCACCGTCATCAACTACATCGACCGCCAAACGCTCTCCTGGCTGGCTCCCTATCTTCAATCCCAGTACCACTGGACCAATAGCGACTATGCCAATCTCGCGATCGCTTTCCGCGTCGCGTACTCCATCGGGCAGACGGTTTTCGGCAAGCTCATGGATCGAATCGGCACGCGCCGAGGTCTCACACTTAGCGTCCTCGGGTACTCGATCGTCTCGATGCTGACTTCGTTGGCGCGTGGGTTTTATAGCCTTGCTTCCTTCCGCTTCTTGCTGGGCGCCGGCGAATCTGCCAACTGGCCAGCCGCAACGAAAGCCGTCTCGGAATGGTTTCCGAAGCGTGAACGCGGCCTGGCAACGGCACTCTTTGACAGCGGTTCCTCGATCGGAGCGGCGATTACGCCCTACCTCACCTATTCGATCTACTCGCGATGGGGATGGCGTCCCGCGTTCATGGTTCCCGGCGCCCTCGGCTTCCTCTGGCTCATCGTCTGGCGATGGCTTTATCATCCGCCGGAAAGCCACCCGCTCATCAGCGAAGCCGAACTCCGCATGATCGTGGCCGACAAGCGTGATGCGGATGCACAAGATGAGGGCACGGCCCGTCCGCGCTGGCGCGACCTGCTCAAACTGCCGCAGACCTGGGGAACGATCATCGCGAGAAGCTTTACCGACCCGGTTTTCTTTTTCATCGCCGAGTGGTTCCCCATCTATCTGGTCGCGAAGGGAATTGAACTGAAAACCAGCCTCATCGCGGTGTGGATACCATTCATCGCCGCTGATGCAGGCAGTTTTTTCGGCGGAGCAGTGTCGGGCTACCTGATCAAGCGAGGATGGTCGGTGGGTGCGGCCCGCAAGGCCGTGATGATTTACGGCGGGATCGGAGTGACGCTGCTAATCCCTACGATCTTCACAACTAATCTCTATCTGATTTCGTTCCTCTTCGCATTTGCGACTTTTTCCTACGCCGGATTCACGATCATGGCAAACGTGTTGCCGTCCGATCTTTATCACAGCGAATCCGTGGCGTCGGTGAGCGGCCTGAGCGGCACCGGCGCCGGAATCGGAACCATCGTAGCCTTCAAGTTCATAGGTTATTTGTCCGATGCGCGGCGAGCCACCGGAACTCATTCCTTCGATCCGATCGTCATTGTCGCGGGCCTGGTTCCGTTCGTCGGAATGCTTCTCGTGTTGTTGCTGGTCCGCAATACGCAGGCCACCGACCAGGGACTGGTGCGCCGAATTTGAGTGGTTCGAGCTTCTCTCAACGAATTGGTATGCGAAATCGCTAGGCCAATCCTAGGTGATTCCTCAGTGCCAAACTGGGGCATCGCGACTCAAGAATTGGGCCGCGAATATATCGGGCCATCCTGCGATCGTGCGACAGGAACTCGAACTATTCGTCCTGCCCTCGTGGGATCAGGCCCCGCGATTTGCCGCATAAGCCACACGTTATTATCGCCAAATGTTGTTTCAGCACGACTTCCAGTAAATGGCGCCACTACGGGATCGACCGTATTGCAGAGCCGGCCCCGTGTTATTTATTTTCTTGCATGAAGAGCACCTAACGAATTCTTTTCGGCTTGGGATGGTCATGGGTTAATGCGCGGCAACGCACGTTCCGACCCTTACGATCATCCCGCAAGACGTTGCGTCAACTTCTGACTGCGCCACTTCGAAAGTTATCGTCTTGACGGTTGATTGGGCCCCGAGTGGAACCTGATGAGCGTCGCTTCGTTCGAGAATCGAGTGTTTGATTGTGTTCTCGCGCGGTGAGCGCAGAAGACGATGAAGAAGTCCGGCAACTCGCGGAAGAGTTAAGACAGATCCTGCATGAGCGCATCGAACAACTAAGAAGCCGACTGGTGTTCACATCAATTGCCTCAACGCTCGCAGCTGACCGATTTGAGAGACCTTAAAACGAGGGAGCGACCTGTCGTCCCGCGAGGGGCATAGTTATTCCCCAACATGCGAACGAAATCGGCGTCGAGGTTTAAGTGCCGAGCATCGGAAGCCAGGTGCGCGACAACAATGACTTTTGTGGCCAACGTCGAAGGGATATGTCAAAGGGTTCGAGCTGAAGCCGGCGGCGGAGCTGGTTGGCTCCCGCCTGCAAGCCTGGCTCGAAAAGTCTATGCCGCCTTCGCTCCTGTGAAGAGATGTGCCACAAAAGAAATGACGGCAAACAGCAGCAGCAGATGAATCAAACCGCTGGCTACATGGAACATCAGAAAGCCGGTGGCCCACAGAACAAGCAACAGGAGAGCAATGATGAGGAAGGGTCCGAATCGCATTTCGCCTCCTAATTTAACGGCGTCGTGAACATCAAACTGCAATATCAAGCCTTTCAAACAATTTATAAGACGAGTCTGACTGACAGCGTATCGGCAGAACGCTGTAAGTCGCTGATGGCGAAGTTGTAGGAATGCTGATGCGGCTCTCGCAAGTGCAAGAACCACGAAGTGTCGCCAAGGCTGCCACTGATGACGATGCTGCTGCTCAGCAACAGAATTTTGCTTAGCGGATCTGCTTTCATCAAGTCCTCTCTGTCGCATACTGCCCTCCGTCGCGCAGTCGCGGCAGTTCCGTCGACATTAGAGGCCGGAAAAGGCAAAACGGAGGCTGCGTACCAACAATATGGTCGATATTTAAGTATTCACATGTAGGCCGTCTGGACAACTGACCGGCCGAGAGTGGATGCTGCCATGCTTTTGCTAGGCTGCCTTAATAGCTAGCGACATGACCGGCAACAGGATTGAGCATTTATCGCATCTTAGGTCGGCAGTTTGCTGGTCGGCACTTTGCTTGAGCGAAGAAACGAATCCGGGAGGTGATGTCGTGAAATTCTTTTCTGCAAATCTAGATAGTCTCCGAAAACTCTATATTGACGAACTTGAGCAGCTTTATTCTGCCGAGACGCAGATTGTCGAAGCTCTACCCAAGATGATCGAAGCAGCCACTGAGCCCGAGTTGAAAAAAGCGCTCCAAACGCATCTAGAGGAGACGAGGGGGCATGTTGCGCGCGTGGACGAGATTCTGATTCAGGAAAATGGCTTGGTCAATCCGAAGAAGTGCAAAGGCATCGCAGCATTGATTACTGAAGGTGAAGATGTGATCAAGGATGCGACTGATGAATCGGTACGGGACGCTGGCATTATTGCTGCCGCACAGAAAGTTGAACATTACGAGATTGCTGCCTATGGCACTGCGCGGACCTTCGCCGAAATTCTGGGAAACAATACCCAGTCTGCACTACTCAACCAGACACTAGAGGAAGAAAAACACGCCGATTCGATTCTGACTGGCATAGCCAATACCGCCAACACTAAGGCTATTAAGGCCGCGTAAACGCGTAGGCAACTAAACTGCACCCTTAAAAGCGTGCACCTACTTGAGGCGTCGGTGTGTCACCCCAGCACTGCGCCTCAACCGTGCCACTCTGGCTTAACCCTGCCAGCTATGTTTTCCGCAGGCGCAATGCACGGTGTCAGTAGGCCGCCGCTTGGTTAGTTGTTGTCTGCAAACCGGGCAAGGCTTGGTCATCACGTAGGTCATGATCGTTCTCCCAGTGACGCAAGCACTTCGATGCCCGACCGAAACTGGAGGTTGGTTCATTTGCGCGGCGAGTTACCGTGAGAGGCAGGAGCCAGTCTTTCTGATCTACAGGCTACCCCCGATGCGAGAAAGACATCCAAACACCAGTCATCGCGAAGGAGACCTTATGAGTAAACCAGCATCAATAGTGGTTAGGGTTGTGGGTGCAGCATCCTTTCTTCTGGCGGGGTATGTGGTGCTTACATCGCTTCCAGATCTGCGGCGCTATATCAAGATCAGCAGGATGTAGCACAGTCATCTACAGCCGTGGCAAACGACAAATACGGCGTCCAAGGGATGGCAGTAGGTATTGGCGCCCCCCTACGCTTTGCTTGAGCCAACATTGGTGGTCCGGCCAGTCAATCCGCGCAACCCGCAGCTGCAGAGCATTACCGGGCAAGCGAAGGATGATTGGCGAAGAGGAATGCAAATGCACTTGAACTTCTCGATTCGTTCACTGACGCTTCGTTGTCTGTCGCTCGCACTAGTGATGCTCGCCATGTCGGCGGGCGCTCTGGCGCAGTTCAGAGTAGCGATCACAATCGCGCCGCCAGCGCTGCCAGTGTATGAGCAGCCCGTTTGCCCGGGCGACGGTTATATCTGGACACCTGGTTACTGGTATTGGGATGACGATGCTGCCGATTACTACTGGGTGCCGGGAACTTGGGTCGAGGCGCCGGAGGTCGGCTTCCTCTGGACCCCAGGCTGGTGGGGCTGGAGCGGGGGTGCATTTGTCTTCAATGAGGGCTACTGGGGTCCGCAGGTGGGTTTTTATGGCGGAATCAATTATGGATTCGGCTATTTCGGCGTCGGCTTTGCGGGCGGCCGCTGGGACAATGGGCACTTCTTTTATAACCGAGCTGTGGCCAATGTGAATATCACCAACATCCACAATGTTTACAACACGACGGTAGAGAACAACACGACGATAACCCGCGTGAGCTTTAACGGGGGCAATGGAGGCATCGAGGCTCGTCCGACAGCTCAAGAAGAGGCGGCGGCCCGGGAGAGACATGTGCCCCCGGTAGCGGCTCAAACTCAGCATGTGCAGGCTGCCCGCTCGAACCCACAGCTGCGAGCTTCGGTGAACCAAGGTAAGCCGCCGATCGCCGCTACTGAAAAGCCGGGTGAATTCAGCGGACACTCGGTTGTAGCGGCCAGGGAAGCTGGAGCGCCGTACCATCCGCCGGCTAATCGCGGCGCGACAGAACCGAGGGGTAACGAGCAGCCGAATCGTCCACAGGAGGGTAATTCTCGCCCGACCACTGCGGTGCATCCCAAGGATCTTCCGCCTGCGGAGCGCCCTGCCGCGCCCAACACTGGGGATGCGAAGATGGACCAGAAATATCAGAAACAGCAGCAAAAGCTCAGCGCACAACAGGACAAAGAAAGGCAGCAACTACAACAGAAGCAAGACCAGGAACATCAGAAGCTCGCGCAACAGAAAGCTGATACAGCCAAGACGCAGCAGTTAGAGCAGAAGCATCAGCAACAGACTCAGCAATTGCAACAGAAACATGCGGGCCAGCAGCAACAGTTGCAGCAAAAGCAGCAGTCGGCCCGCCCCAGCGCACCTCGGCCTCCGAAGGGTTAGTGTGTTTAAGAGAACCGCAGGGTGGGGCTTTCGCGAACCGCGAGCGTCCCGCCCTGACGGGAATATGATTTGGATTTGAAAGACGCGTATAGGATTTAGATGAAGTCAAGTCTTTCGTCCAGGACTTGGGACCCCTTCGAACCCTGTCAAGGTCCGAGTCTTGCGGTGGATGAGAGCTCCTCAGAGCAAGCATTCGCTTACCTCGCACGACAGTGCGCTAAGTGCAATCAAGCAGCCTCCTTGGGCGAGCGAGGCTCGACCTGCTCGCGCCGCCTGAACGATGAGGACAGGCAACCTTACGGTGGCCAAGCTCGTCTTACGCACGCCCATAGAGGGGGTCAAACGAATGAAGACGATCAAACTGCGCATAATCTTTGTCACCTTGCTCGTGGTCGGAACTCTCGTCGGCTGCTCACGGACGTCCTCAAAGTCGCCCGATGTTTCTGACGCCATCCGTAAGGCGCTCGACCAGGCCGGCCTCAAGGATATTTCAGTATCACAGGATCGCGACAAAGGAGTTGTTACCCTGAGCGGCAACGTTGCGGCTGACGGCGACAAATCTCAAGCTGAATCCATTGCCCAATCGATCGCAACCGGCCAGGTTGTCGCGGACCAGATTGCCGTGCTCCCTCCGGGGATTGAGAGCGACTCAAAGACTGTGAACTCGGATATGGACAAGGGCATCGACAAGAATCTAGATGCTGCCCTGATCCAGAACGGGTTGCGGAAAGGGGTGAAAGACGACGTCAAGAATGGCGTTGTAACCCTGACGGGTGAAGTTAACTCGGAATCCAAGCGCGCGCGGGTCGAGAAAGTGGCGTCAACCGTTCCCAACGTAAAGCAGGTAGTGAACGAACTAGAGGTTAAGGGTCAAAAGGCGACCTCCATGCGGTAGGGAAGAAGTAATCGGATATGTCAGGTAAGAAGTTCACCCTGTTTGCGATCGTTCTGACCTGTGCCGCGCTACTCCAGTGGGGAGAGCTATTCGCAGCACCCGTGGCTGTGCGCCATGCCGAGGGCTTAGTCCACGGTTTTCTTGTGCTGAACACAATGGAAGGTACCCCGGTTGCTTATGGTGACTTGACTCAAGTCTCCCGTGGCGACCGGGTCACTACCCATATCGTGTTCCGGTTCAAGGATGGCTCGCTGCATGACGAGACCACGATTTTCTCGCAACGCAGCAGTTTCCGGCTTCTAAACTATCATCTCGAACAGAGGGGCCCAGCGTTCCAATATCCGATGGATATGTCAATCGACTGTTCTTCGGGCCAAGTCACGGTTCATTATACGGATGAAAACAAGGAGAAAGTTGCGAGCAGTCGAATGCGATTGCCCCCGGACCTCGCCAATGGTCTGATTTTCACGCTGCTACAGAACGTGCTGCCCGGCGAGCCCCTGCCTACAGTGTCGATGGTGGCTGCCACCCCTAAGCCGAGATTAGTGAAGCTTGTGATCGCGCCACAGGGCGAGGAACCGTTCTCGATTGGCGGCTCCAAACGCACCACCATGCACTTTGTCATAAAGATGAAGATTGGAGGTGTTGCGGGCGCCGTTGCTCCGCTTGTGGGGAAACAGCCTCCTGACACACACGTCTGGATCTTGGGAGGTGAGGCACCCGTCGTCGTCAAATCGGAAGGGCCGCTTTCGGTTGGTGGGCCATCATGGCAGATTGAGCTGACAAGTCCGGTATGGCCGCACCGTCCTTCGGAGGATTCCGGCAAGCCGGAGCAGAACTGATCAGTCTCGTAGAGGTCCACGTCCCGAACAGTGTACGAAACAGTCAAGCTCTCATCCACTTGTTCGCTTACTAATTGCTGTTGAAGCTTCCCCAAAAGAATCTGAATGAAATACTGTATAGACCACTATCACGGATGCTCGTTCTAATGTTCAAATGGGTGCTGTGCAAGTTCTCCCCAAACAGACTCGGAAGAAGACTGGAGGCGCACTGCCGTGGAAGTGGATCGGCATAGTAGCTGTCATCCTTTTAGGCAGCGGGGCAGTGGCTGTACGATTGGTCGTCGATCGCGCTGAACCGATTCTGCGGGCTCGGGTCATTGGAACTTTGTCGAATCGCTTCCATGGCAAAGTGGAACTTGACGAGTTTTCAGGTTTCCTTGGTCAATGGGATTGAAGTTTCCGGAGACGGGCTTGAAGATTTTTGGCGCAACGGATCCCAATCCTTATGAACCAGGAGTGCAGGCCCTGATCGGGGTCCAGGAATTCCGCTTTCAAACCGCTTTGCTAACTCTATTCCGTTCTCCGATGCATGTAGGAGACCGTATACGTGAAAGGTCTGGAGCTGAACATCCCGCCCAAGGGAGATCGCCGGGAAATGACAAACATGGGTGCGAGAGCGCCGAAGATGACCATTTTCGTCGACCAGTTCGTTTGCGAAGATACAAAGCTCGTGATCAACACCTCAAAGCCGGGCAAGCCGCCGCTGGAATTTGCCATCGGTGACTTGAAGATGAAGGATATTGGCCCTGGCCAACCCTTCCAGTTCAATGCCACCCTGGTCAATCCGAAGCCTGTGGGAGAGATTCAATCGACCGGTCTGTTTGGACCGTGGCAACAGGACAGTCCGCGGGATACGCCGGTGCAGGGAGATTATTCCTTCACCAACGCCGATCTGAGCACGATCAAGGGCATCGGAGGAACGCTCTCATCCACCGGGGAATATTCGGGAACTCTAAGCAATATCGCCGTGCATGGAAAAACCGATACCCGGACTTTCGAATTGCGACAAGCGGACATCCGGTGCCGCTGCACACGGAGTTCCATGCCATTGTTGACGGCACCAGCGGGGACACATATCTCCGGCCGGTGAATGCAACATTCCTTCATACTTCCTTTACTGCAAATGGCTCCGTGGTCCGCGTGAGCACACCGAAGGGTCACGATATAGAACTCGACGTCGCCGTGGATGACGCGCGGATTGAAGACTTGCTCAAACTGGGCGTGCACACCGACCCGCCGATCATGACCGGTCCGGTTAAAATGAAGACGCGACTGAGCCTTGCCCCCGGCGATGCGAGTGTGGCCGACAGGCTGAAGTTGGCCGGCACATTTCATGTGTTGCAGGCGCACTTCACGAACGAGAAAGTGCAGGGAAGGCTCGACTCATTGAGTCTGCGCAGCCAGGGGAAGCCAAAGCAGGCGAAGTCGCATACCGAGGAAGAATGTGCCGGTCGATTTGCAGGGTGTGTTCACGCTGAAGGACGGATTACTGTCCTTTTCTTTGCTTCATTTTCTTATTCCAGGAACGCATGTCGATATGACTGGCGACTACAGCTTAGACGGACAAAAGTTTGACTTTCACGGAAAGGCTCGGCTGGATGCGAAGGTCTCGCAAATGACTACCGGGTGGAAGTCAATTCTCCTGAAGCCCGTCGATCCGTTCTTCAGCAAGGATGGAGCCGGTACAGAAGTCCCTATTAGAATCACTGGCACAGAATCGGAGCCACACTTTGGTCTGGATTTCGGTCACAAAGACGAGCCTGAAACATTGGGAAGAACAAGGATACGGAATCGAAGCGTGAATAGCATCGATAGAGCGTGGCGATACGGGATGCATTCCATGGGTCCTGCTGGATCCGGAGATGAGGAATCAACTTATGAGCGATAAGCCAAGTACCACTCTGCCAGCAACTGTCGAAAAGATTATCAAGTCTCCGTCTCCGAGCGAACCTGAGAAGGCCCAGATTGCTGTCGAAGGGGCCGATCATCTCTATCGGGAGCTTCGCATCGAGAATACTTTGACCGACGAGAATGGCGACAAGGTACGCCTCAAGCAGGGGGCCGAGGTGGAAGTCACCATCGAAGCGGAAGCCGAGGCGACCATACCCAAGTGTGACGGGAAGAGCTGCGGAGAGTCGAGACCGTAATCTGCTGTGACCATCTGCGTGCCAACCTCTTGTTGGGATTTCCCAAGGATACATGGAATGCTGTATGCCCTTTGGGATGAAAGCAGGGCATTCTAGGAATGGCGAAGGACGGTACCGCTGGCCGTGCGCTGGTGAGTGGTATCCCGGCGAGGCGAATATGGACGGCCCAGCGATCCAAGCAGCAGACTTCACACAGGCACGGGAACACAAGGGCTCCTGGTCCCAACGTGGCGACCATCATCACGGCGTCCAATTTTATTCGCAAGATGAGTTCTTGCTCGAAGAACTGAGCGAATATATCGGGAATGCACTGCGGGCGGGAAATGCTGCTGTTGTGGTTGCCACGGATGCGCATCGTAATGCTCTGCTGCCATGTTTGACGGCTCAGAGACTAGATGTTGCAACACTCCTGGAGCAAGGACGCTTGATTCTTGCAGACGCTGCACAGCTTCTGGCTAGGTTCACTCAGGATGGTTGGCCCGACGAGGATCGGTTCAACAACGTGGTCGGGGGGATTGTGGCGAAAGCTCTAGCCTGTTCTGGCGATGGGCAACGACGGGTGGCAATTTTCGGCGAAATGGTTGCGCTGCTATGGGCCGAGGGGAAGGCCGACGCTGCGATTCGTTTGGAGCAACTATGGAATGGGCTGGCTCGGACGAAATCTTTTTCGCTCTTCTGTGCGTACCCAATGAATAGTTTCGACCGGGAGGAAGACGCAGGGCTGCTCTTGAAGGTCTGCAACGAGCACTCGGCCGTGATTCCGACCGAGGGCTACATGGATCTTGGCAGTGAAGACGAGCGCCTGCGTAGCATTACGCAGTTACAACAGAAAGCCAAGGCCCTCGAGACCGAAATCGAAAAACACAAGCGGCTCCGGCAAGAACTTGAACTCCACGTGCAAGCACGGACCGCTGAGCTCCAAAGCAAGAACGTTCAACTTCTGGACGAGGTCAAAAGGCGTGAAGATGCCGAAACGAGCCTCCGGACCCTGACCAGCCAACTGATGCTCATCCGGGATGAAGAGCGCCGGCGGTTAGCACATGAACTGCATGAAAGTACAGCCCAACTTCTGGCTACTTTGGCTATGAACCTGAGCGTGCTCGGGGAAAAGGAATGGGCTAACGACAGTCGCGAGTCGAAGTTGATCACCGAAAGTGGCAGCCTGGTGGAGAACTTATTGAGGGAAGTGCGTCAGCTCTCGCATCTATTGCATCCGCCTACGTTGGACGAAATGGGGCTGCCGTCGGCGATTCAGTGGTATGCCGAGCGATTTGCGAAGCGCAGCAATATCAATGTCACACTCGAAATCCCCAGTGACTTCGGCAGGCTTTCGAGCGAGAAGGAAATCGCTCTCTTCAGAGTTGTTCAAGAATCTCTCGCGAATGTGCATCAGCATTCGGGAAGCACGACAGCGACGGTTCGCGTGAGCAAGTCTTCAGATCATGTCTGTGTTCAAGTGAGTGATCTAGGAAAAGGGATTTCGACGGAATCTTCGAGTGTCTGCTCTGGGGTTGGGATCAAGGGAATGTGCGAAAGGTTACGGCAGCTAGGCGGAGTGCTTTACGTCCACTCGACGGGCGCGGGCACGCTCGTGACGGCTGACCTTCCCGTCGCGTAGGCTCTGCGGCGCGCGGGATTACGCCGCCGTCACACCCGCACCAAGCTTCTCGTGAGCCTGCTCCGGGACGTCCAGCCTGAGTTCACAGAGTTCCGTAACCAGACTTCCTGCCCAACGGTAAATGTTGTGTTCGCGTATGATCCTGCGCATGTGGTGCATGCGCATTTGCTTTTCTTCCGGGTCCATTTCCAAGGCAACTCGGATTGCTTCGGCTGTCTGATCAGTGTCGTAGGGATTGATCAGCAAAGCGTCGCGCAACTCGCGGGCGGCGCCGGTGAACTGGCTCAGAATCAGTACACCAAGTTCGTCATGCCGCGCCGCGATGAATTCCTTCGCCACCAAGTTCATGCCGTCGTGCAGCGATGTCACGAGGCAAAGATCCGCAGCCTGGTAGTAGCGCTCGATCTCTTCGTGGCTATGGTGTCTTTTCAGAAATACGATTGGCTTCCACTTGCTAGTCTGGAAGCGCCAATTGATTCTTTCTGCTTCGGCCTCCACCTCTGCCAAAAGGTCGTGATAGCGCTTAATGTGGGTGCGGCTTGGCGATCCGGCTTGTATGAACGTGAAGTTGTTTCGATACTTGGGGTATTTCTCCAAGAATCGCTCAATCGCCCGAAAGCGTTCCGGAATTCCCTTTGTGTAATCTACCCGGTCTACACCAATCCCCACGAATGCTGCCTCCACACCCAAACTGCGCAGCAAGGCGGAGCGCTCGAGGTAGTTGACCTGATAACGGTCGCTCTCCACGGAATCATCGTCCGCAAGGTCGACGCTGATTGGGAAAGGCTGGACGATGGTACGGTGGTTTTGACGCAGCACGGCAAAGTGTTCCCAATCGACACGTGATTCCACAACCCGGTCGACCGTCTGCAGGAAGTTGTTGCAGTGTGACTGGGTGTGAAATCCGATCAGATCTGCTCCCAATAGTCCGTCTACCAGTTGGCGTTGCCAAGGACAGATGCCGAAGGCTTCCGGGTTAGGCCATGGGATGTGCCAGAAAATAGCCACGCGTGCGTCCGGTCTTTTCTCCTTGATCATCCGGGGCAGCAGCGCGAAGTGGTAATCCTGGACCAGCAC
Source organism: uncultured Acidobacteriaceae bacterium (assembly GCA_963763285.1). Lineage (GTDB taxonomy): Bacteria > Acidobacteriota > Terriglobia > Terriglobales > Acidobacteriaceae > Sulfotelmatobacter. Next base: position 19,826 of record CAVXOK010000003.1, read on the forward strand.
CACAGGCTTTGGTGTGTCTTCGATCTCCTCAAGCACTGCAGCTGTGAACTTGAGATTGACCTCCTGATAATGCTGCCAGTCTTGCGCGCGAAAGATCGGCCGCGTATGAGCGATGTGGCAGAGAGGCCAGAGACCTTCGTTGGCAAACCCGTAGTAATAACCCTCCTCCTCTTCTTTACTCAGCCATACCCGACGCAGCGTGTAGCGAGGATCGTCCGGCGGCACACGCAGTCGATCTTGCGCGTCCACGACTTCGGAGTCGGCGTCTCCGCTGCCGTGCGCAATCCATGTGCCATCGCAGGCTTCGAGCACCGGCTCCAAAGCAGTTACCAGGCCGCTCGGCGGGACAACCACCTGGAGCGGTCCGCCGTTCCGCTGATGTATGTAAGGCTCTCGATTCGATACTACAAAAAGCCGACCGCCCTCCAGGCGTGTCTGGATCTGTACCGCGAGGCGGTCCGCCGTCCACACAGATTCGGAGGCTTCGCGCAAGCGGGCCTCACTCTCGGCGGCATTGCGTGCCTGACTGAGACTTTTCGCGAGGGTAGCTACCTCCGACGCGAGCGGCTTGAATAAATCAAGGTCTGGCATTTGCTGACGTGATGAAACTCTTCCCATGCGAAGCGCGCGCATCCAGTGCGCGGCTCGAGCGATCGGGCCAGCGATGCTCCAGCGGACGATCAGCACCGTGATAGATGCGATAAGGAAGACCTGCACAAGAATTCTCAGGAACGCCTCGCGCCACGCGCGAAGAGCTTGGGCGTGGATGTAGCCGGCGTCGTGCACTATTGCCAAGCCACCCACGACCTCATCCTGACGGTGCAGAGGCAATGCAAAAACATGCACTGGATCATTGCCGATGCGGACGAAGGAACTTTCTCCGTGACCCTCCGACATGGCTTGGATGACATCCGATGGCTCGGCCCCGAGGACTTGCCCCAGTGCCGAAGTGATCGCTACCACCTTGCCTTGCCGGTCATAGACCGCGACCCCAAGCAGGTGTTCGCGGTTACCGAACCGCTGCACCAGTCGTTGCAGTCCGCGTTCCGATCCTGTCTCCCACGACTTTTCGACATTGCCGGCAAGGCTTTCGCCAAGCACCTCGGCTCGCCGCTCCAGGTCGCTACGCAGAGCGCGCTTCTCAACCAAGACCTCGTAGTAAGAAAAACCTAGAGATACTAGCGTGATGCCGACAATAAGAGAGACAATGAGCCGGGCACTCAGTAAGCGCATAGAGAGGACTATCCTATTTTACGTCTTGCTAGGATAGTCATCCGGAGCGTCCAGCAACATACGGGGATTACCCTAGGGTTGGCCGAAACCAGCGAAAGGAAATGCCTTCAAAAGTGAAAGACTAGAGGGACTACAAGGATGTAAGTGAGAAGGAGGCAGGCTGATGGCTGCCCGGTTTCCGCAAATTGGCAGGGAGAAGAAGAGAAAGAGCTTCAGGCGATGTCTGACACCGTCTCCACTTTGGCAGGCGTGGGTTCTTGAAGCGGCAGGGTCGCGGTGACTGTTGTGCCCGCGCCATCGGACCGAATGTCGAAGGTTCCGCCCAGCTGCCTGAGACGTTCACGCATTCCGCGAAACCCCACTCCGGTTCGACTTGATGAATTGATCTCAAGTTGTTTCTCCAGAGGTATACCTTTGCCTTGGTCCTGAACTTCGACTAGGACCCGGTGATCTTCCTCGCGTACGTGGATTGCAGCGAAGGTTCCTCCAGAGTGCCGATGAATGTTTGTGAGGCACTCCTGGACCATACGGAAGATCGCGATTTCCATTTCGTCTGACAGCCGGCCAAACTCCTCCGGGATAAGCAGATCGACTTTGATCTGACTGCGCTCCGAGAACCCATCGACGTACCAGCGAAGCGCGGACGCAAGACCAGCTGCATCGAGCAAGGGGGGATGCAGCAGATGCGAGATGGTGCGAATTTCGCGGCTGATTTGCTCCACCATCGCGGCGTTCTCGGAAACGGCGCGGGCCCCCGTCGAATCGAGCCTATCGGACTGACGCTGCACGACGGCAATGTTCATGCTGAGTGCGGCGAGCAATTGCCCCACGCTGTCATGCAGCTCCCGTGAAATGTGACGCCGCTCTTCATCACGAATCTGCTGCAGCCGGCCGGACAGCTCGCGCAGGCTCTCGTTCGCCAGGTTCAGGTCGACGGTTCGTTCCCAGACTTTTTGCTCAAGCTCATTACGTGCCCTTCGGAGTTGATCTTCAGCCCACTGACTTCGGGCGTGAGAGCGGCGATTGGCTTCACCGACAGCGATAATTAAGGCAGAGAAGACGAGGAAACCGACCATTCCGGAAATTGCGGCTTTGGCATCTCGAAGGGCGAAGGACCCAGTAGGCGGCAGGAACCAATACCAGACACCGATGGCTGAGAGTATGGCGGTGACAATGGAGGGGCCGAGTCCGCAATACCAGGCAGAGAAGAACACTGCCACCCATACTGTGTGGTAAGGGTTGCTCTCGCCCAGGAGGGGAGAGAGCACCTGACGGAGCAACAAAGCGGCAATCGCCGCTAGAATCGCTAGGCCGTAGCGGCGCGCCACATCGTAGACATTGCCAACGTCTGAGATAGGATCAATCGGCATTCCGGAATCCCTAACTTGCAGAGTCTCCTCGAAGGCGAATTGTCAAGAACACTGCAATGTTCTTACAGTCAGGCAGCTCACTTCTTACGACCGGAAGCGTCGCTTTCGGTCTTTGCCTTACGGTTCGCAACTTTGGCGTTCAGGTATGCCAACTTGCTTGGATCTCTCATGACTCTCGCGTGACGAAGCACTTCCGTCACCGCCAACTGCCGTCTGCGCCAAGCAGGGGCTGATACCTTGCGGCACATGCGTTGCATAACTCACTCCTAGGTCAGAAGCAGGCTCCGGCCGGGTAGGCTTGGATCCTCCAAGCGTCACTCTTTGCAGCGCCTGCAGGTTCCCCATCGCAGCGGACATTTCTCGCAGCTCTTCGGTATCGCACTCGCGAGCGCTTCCCAAGCCTCTCATGGCTTGCCGTATGGCGGCTTGAGCGACTTCAATCCTGCCTTGCAGGGTTGCAAGATCGAGTTCGAGCATTGCCGCTGCGTACAACTCGTGCCACGAACGATTTGCCGTCACTGGGGGACCTTTCTTCCTGACTATTTGAGCATACCCTTGCCACTAAAAATAGGTGGAATATTTGATTTCGTCTGTCATAGCTGCGACGAACGCTTTGCACAACTGAAATTGAACCATCACGAACCATAGTTTCGTATTATAGACGTAGCAATGTCGCATAATTGAAGTATTTCACGTACATTATAATGATAATGCATCGTAGTCAAATAAAAAATATACTTGACCTAGAGCTTGCGTTTTGGTATTTTGCTGCACAAAAGCAACCTTGGAGGCGAATGTGAGAAACGAACAGAAAACCAAGAGTCAGCTCCCGGCGAAGTACCGGCAGGTTGAAATTGCCGGCTTGAAGAGGGGCAGGCGCGGGAAGCACCACGGACTGGTCCAGGGCATTGTGCAGGAGTTGGCGGCGCTGCAGGCGGGCTCAGCGCTTGAGATTCCGCTTGCCGACGTGGGCGGGATTGGTCTCGCGAACCTTCGTTCTGCGGTACATCGGGCGGCGGCTTCCAGCGGTTTGAGCATCGAAACTGTTGCAGACGAGGGTAAGTTTTATGTGTGGAAGGCCAAAGCGAAATAACTTCTAACGACCTTACTTCGTCGCTGTAAAAACCTTCCTGTAAGAACCCTCACCTTGCAGGAACTCTCCTGGGATGCCCCAGAGATACAGCATCTACCCGATGTTTCATACATCTCCTCATTATGTAACGTGACTCAGTCAGTCTGGTAATTGCCAGAGCCCCCAACGGAATTCGACGCGAACGAGTTCGTAGCTTTGGCGAGCGGAGAGCAATCAGTTCTGCATACGGAATCGGAGATCCCAAACATGACAATGAATGCATCAGCCGCCTATGGAATCTACTCTCACGACGCGGAGCTTCACCGGGTAGTGCATACATTGAACCAGTTAGGCTTTGACAACGAGGACATTTGCATGATGGTTTCGCCCGGGCATCCCATCGCCACATTCGTTCGTGAGGCAAATATTCTCAACGCCGAGAGGAAAGACGATGCCGTTGCCGAGGAGTTTATGGGCTGGCTTTTCGAGTTCGGCGCGGTATTGATCCCGACGGTCGGTTTTTTCATCCGATCACAGGCCTTTCTTCACGCCCTGGTAGTGAGCGGGCAATCTCGGTGTCTTGCAGGACTGGGCTTTTCTGAACATGACGCGGAACGATTTGAGAAGGAACTCAGGGAGATCGGGGTTCTGGTTTACGTGGCGTGCCCGAGAAGCGCAAATGCGGAATGGGCGGTGGAGATATTGCGCCGAACAGGCGCCAAAGAACCCGGATTGCTTGAACGAGAGGTATTCTCGAACGCCGCTGCCGCCTGACAGGGAACGGTTGCCGTCCTGTCACATTGCTCGATTCTCAGGGTTACCGTGTATGGGCAAAGACTACCCCCCCGCCCAATACAGTAAAGACCCTAGAGGCAACCTACAGTTTTTCGTGTTACCAATCCATATTAGCCGGTAAACTTCCTGAGTTTTGAACATTTCACGGCATTGTGGGCTGTATAAGGTAGGCGAATCGTGTGACCCAGCATCCGGTGAGCGACTGCGTCAGGTCCCGCCGCCAAGCCGTTCGATCGCGGGGCTGCGGCTGATTCTTGAGAGCATGGACAACCGAGCGATTAGAGGCTTATCACAACACCAGATACTCCCCCGGTTCCGGAGAAGACCATGAAGAGAAACAATCAAAGCCCTGCGATTGCCGTGGCCGACGGCACTTCCGGTGATGGCCAAGAGAGCAAACATAACGGGAATTCTGTCCTTGCTCAGCCTGATTCGAGTGATCTCAGCGTGATTCTGGGCAGCCTGCAAACTATGAGGGATGGCGACTTCTCCGTGCGCCTTCCGGGCTCCTGGACCGGTTTGGCAGGAAAAATCGCAGATACCTTTAATTCCATTGTCTCGGCCAACCAGCAGATGTCTGAGGAACTGAAGCGTGTAGGTCAAGTCGTGGGAAAAGAAGGAAGGACGCGCGAGCGCACCCGCTTCCATGAATCCAGGGGAGCGTGGGGGGAGATGGAAGTTTCGATCAATACCTTGGTCGAGGACTTGCTCCGGCCAACCGAGGGCGTGACCCATGCCATCGCGGCCGTTGCCCAGGGAAATCTGACCCAAACTGTGCGCTTGGACGTGGACGGGCGGCCACTAGAAGGCGAGTTCCTCCGCTCCGCCAACATCGTCAACACCATGATTCAGCAGCTCAGCGTATTTACTGCTGAGGTGACGCGCGTCGCTCGCGAAGTGGGCACGGACGGCAAACTGGGCGGCCAGGCGCAAGTGCCGGGCGTGGCGGGCACGTGGAAAGACCTTACGGACTCCGTGAACTCGATGGCCAGTAACCTCACCGGCCAGGTTCGCAATATCGCTGAAGTCGCAACTGCGGTCGCGAGCGGCGATCTCTCCCGCAAAATCACCGTCGATGTGCGCGGTGAAATTCTCCAGCTCAAAGAAGCCATCAACACCATGGTGGACCAGTTGCGCTCATTTGCTTCAGAGGTGACTCGCGTCGCTCGCGAGGTGGGTACGGACGGAAAGCTGGGCGGACAGGCGGTCGTGGTGGGCGTGGCCGGTACGTGGAAAGACCTTACGGACTCTGTCAACGCCATGGCCGGCAATCTGACGGCTCAGGTGCGCAACATTGCCGAAGTGACCACGGCCGTTGCCCGCGGCGATCTGTCGCGCAAAATCACGGTCGATGTGAAGGGCGAAATTCTCGAGCTCAAGGACACCATCAACACCATGGTGGATCAGCTCAACGCGTTCGCCGGCGAAGTAACGCGCGTGGCTCGCGAAGTGGGTACCGAAGGCAAGCTGGGTGGACAGGCTCAGGTGCCCGGAGTGGGAGGTACTTGGAAGGATCTCACGGACAACGTGAATTTCATGGCCAGCAACCTCACCGGCCAGGTACGAAACATCGCCGAGGTAGCGACTGCGATTGCCACCGGCGACCTGTCGCGCAAAATTACGGTGGATGTTCGTGGCGAGATTTTGCAGCTGAAGGAAACGCTGAACACGATGGTGGATCAGCTCAACCGCTTCGCTGGCGAAGTTACGCGCGTGGCGCGCGAAGTGGGTACCGAAGGCCGTTTGGGTGGGCAAGCGAATGTTCCGGGCGTTGCCGGCACATGGAAAGATCTCACGGACTCGGTCAACTCAATGGCCGGAAACCTGACCGGTCAGGTGCGCAACATTGCCGAGGTCACGACTGCCGTTGCACGCGGTGATTTGTCGAGAAAGATTACGGTGGACGTGAAAGGTGAGATTCTTGAACTGAAGAACACCATCAACACGATGGTCGACCAGTTGAATGCGTTCGCTGGTGAAGTGACGCGCGTGGCTCGCGAGGTGGGCACGGAAGGGAAGCTGGGCGGGCAGGCACAGGTACCCGGCGTGGCCGGCACGTGGAAAGATCTTACGGACAACGTCAACTTCATGGCCAGCAACCTTACCGGCCAGGTACGAAACATTGCTGAAGTCGCTACGGCCGTGGCTCGCGGCGATTTGTCCCGCAAAATCACGGTAGATGTGAGAGGCGAAATCCTCGAACTCAAGGACACCATCAACACGATGGTTGACCAATTGCGTTCGTTTGCATCGGAAGTGACCCGCGTGGCCCGCGAAGTGGGTACGGACGGGAAACTAGGCGGCCAGGCGCAGGTGCCAGGAGTGGGCGGCACCTGGAAGGACCTTACCGACTCAGTCAACTCGATGGCCAGCAACTTGACAGGCCAGGTGCGCAACATCGCCGAAGTGGCAACCGCCATTGCCAACGGCGACTTGTCGAAGAAAATCACTGTGAATGTCAGCGGCGAAATCCTGCTGCTCAAAGAAACCATCAACACGATGGTGGACCAACTCAACGCGTTCGCTGGTGAAGTCACTCGCGTAGCCCGCGAAGTGGGCACTGAAGGCCGCTTGGGTGGACAAGCCAACGTTCCCGGAGTCGGCGGCACTTGGAAAGATCTTACGGACAACGTCAATTTCATGGCCGGAAACCTTACCGGTCAGGTGCGCAACATCGCCGAGGTTACGACGGCAGTGGCCCGAGGCGATTTGTCGCGCAAGATCACGGTCGATGTGAAAGGCGAAATTCTCGAATTGAAGAACACCATCAACACCATGGTCGACCAGCTCAATGCATTTGCTGGAGAAGTGACCCGTGTAGCCCGCGAAGTGGGCACCGACGGGAAACTAGGTGGGCAGGCGCAGGTGCCCGGTGTTGCCGGCACGTGGAAAGATCTCACGGACAACGTCAACTTCATGGCCAGCAACCTTACCGGCCAGGTACGTAATATCGCTGAAGTCGCAACAGCGATCGCGAACGGTGATCTCTCAAAGAAAATCACGGTCGATGTTCGCGGCGAGATTCTGCAGTTGAAAGAAACGCTGAACACCATGGTCGAGCAACTCCGCTCGTTCGCAGCGGAAGTGACGCGCGTGGCGCGCGAGGTGGGTAGTGAAGGCCGGCTTGGCGGACAGGCCAATGTGTCAGGCGTGGCCGGAACCTGGAAGGATCTCACCGATTCCGTGAACGCAATGGCCGGAAATTTAACCGGCCAGGTGCGCAATATCGCTGAGGTGACTACAGCCGTGGCCCGCGGCGATTTGTCACGCAAGATTACTGTGGACGTGAAAGGTGAAATCCTCGAGCTGAAGAACACTATTAATACGATGGTGGATCAGCTCAACGCTTTCGCCGCCGAAGTAACTCGCGTGGCTCGCGAAGTAGGTACCGAAGGCAAGCTGGGCGGGCAGGCGCAGGTGCCGGGTGTGGCCGGGACCTGGAAGGACCTTACCGACAACGTAAATGTGATGGCCGCCAACCTTACAGAACAAGTGCGCGGCATCGTCAAAGTGGTCACTGCCGTCGCCAACGGCGAGCTCACCCAAAAGCTGACTGTGAACGCCAAGGGTGAGGTTGCGGCGCTGGCGGAGACGATTAACAATATGACCGATACGCTGGCCACTTTCGCCGATCAGGTTACAACCGTCGCGCGCGAGGTGGGTGTTGAAGGCCGGCTTGGCGGCCAGGCCAACGTGCCCGGCGCTGCCGGCACGTGGAAGGACCTTACCGGCAACGTCAACCTGCTGGCTGACAACTTGACCAACCAAGTGCGGGCTATCGCCGAGGTTGCGACCGCCGTCACCAAGGGCGACCTCACGCGCTCCATTCAGGTGGAAGCCAGCGGTGAAGTGGCCGAGTTGAAAGACAACATCAACACTATGATCGACAACCTCCGGCTCACGACCGATCGCAACACGGAGCAGGATTGGCTCAAAACGAACCTGGCTCGCTTCACCGGCATGTTGCAAGGGCAACGCGACCTGTCGACCGTGGGGCGTATGCTCCTCTCGGAGCTGACACCTCTGGTGAACGCCCAGCAAGGTGTGATTTACCAGATGGGAACCGAGGAATCGGCGGAGATGGTGCTGCTCTCGGCCTTTGCCGGGGACGGTGAGGATGGACATCTGCGGCGGCTGAAGCTAGGCGAGGGACTGGTAGGACAGTGCGCGGCGGAGAAACGGCGGATGTTGATCTCTAACCTGCCGCCGAACACGATTGCTATTCGTTCGGGTTTGTTCGAGGCTGTTCCGCGAAATGTTATCGTGCTCCCCGTACTGTTTGAAGACCGCGTGAAGGCGGTTATTGAACTGGCCTCGCTGAGCGCTTTCACAACCTCTCAGCTGGCATTTCTGGAGCAGTTGACGGCCAGCATCGGCATCGTGCTGAACAGTATCGAGGCCACCATGCAGACTGAAGGACTGTTGAAGCAGTCTCAACAATTGGCCACCGAACTGCAGGTGCAACAAAAGGAGCTGCAGCAAACGAACGAGCAGCTCGCGCAAAAAGCGCAGCAACTGGCCGAACAAAACGTTGAAGTCGAACGCAAGAACCAGGAAATCGAGCAAGCTCGGCGAGCGTTGGAAGAGAAGGCGAAGGAACTAGCCTTGACCTCGAAATACAAGTCCGAATTCCTGGCCAACATGTCCCACGAATTGCGGACGCCACTCAACAGCATCCTCGTGCTCGGCCAACAACTTAGCGATAACCCGGATGGGAACCTGACCCCGAAGCAGGTTGAATTCTCGCGCACGATTCACGGCGCCGGGACGGATTTGCTGAACCTGATCACTGACATTCTTGATCTGTCGAAGATCGAGTCTGGAACGGTTTCCGTCGAGGCGGAGGAAATTTTCTTTGCCAGCATGCTGGACACGCTGGAGCGTCCATTCCGGCACGAAGCGGACAACCGGCACCTGAGTTTCGAGGTGCAGACTGATCCGCATTTAGCGCGGAGTGTGGTCACCGATTCGAAACGGCTGCAACAGGTATTGAAGAACCTGTTGTCGAATGCGTTTAAGTTTACGGAGGTTGGAGGCGTCCGCTTGTCGGTTTCTCCGGCCAAGAGCGGGTGGAGCGAAGATCACCCGATTCTGGGAAAAGCAGCCTCCGTGGTTGCCTTTGAAGTTGCCGATACGGGCATAGGCATCCCGTTCGAAAAGCAGCGCATTATCTTTGAAGCGTTCCAGCAGGCAGACGCCGGGACCAGCCGTAAGTACGGCGGCACGGGCCTGGGGCTAGCGATCAGCCGCGAGCTAGCCGGCCTGTTGGGCGGAGAAATCCAGTTGCGCAGCGCTCCGGGAAGGGGCAGCACCTTCACTCTGTATCTGCCCCAGACGTATGTCGGTCCTTCCACGGCCGGTGCCGCTGCGGTCGAGAGAAAATTTGCCTCGTCCGTTTCTACCGTGCCGTTATCGGTGGAACATCCTGTTGAAAAAATTCCCGATGACCGCGAGAATCTGCAACCCGATGATGCAGTCTTGCTGATTATTGAAGATGATCCACATTATGCGCGCGTGCTGCGCGACCTTTCCCGGGATACGGGGTTTAAGGTTCTTGTGGCGACCCGTGGTGCGGATGCGCTTGCCCTGGCTCACGAGTACCATCCAACTGCCGTGTCGCTGGATGTGTTTCTGCCCGACATGCTGGGCTGGACGGTGCTGAACCACCTGAAGCAGGATCCCGCAACTCGGCACATACCGGTGCAAATGCTGACGCTCGACGAAGATCGGCACCACGGATTGGCACGCGGAGCATTCGCGTTTGTTACAAAACCAACTACGCCTGAGGGCCTGGAAGCGGCGTTGGCCCGGATTAAAGAATACTCGGCTCCCCGGCGCAAGCGATTGCTGGTGGTGGAAGACAATCCGGCTGAGCAGCTCAGCATCAAAGAGCTGCTGGGTTATGACGATATCGACGTCACGGTCGTGGCTACGGGGTCGCAGGCAATCGAAACCGTTAGCCACCAGGCGTTCGACTGCGTGGTTCTGGACCTGCGTCTACCCGACATATCAGGCTTCGATGTGTTGGAGCGCTTCCGTGACACTCCATCTTTAAGCGACCTGCCGGTCGTAGTCTTTACCGGCAAGGAACTTTCTCCCGAGGAGGATGCTCGACTGCATTCGCTGGCGCGAAGCGTGGTGGTAAAAGGAGTGGAGTCACCAGAAAGGTTGCTCGATGAGACAGCACTGTTCCTGCATCGCGTAGTTGCTGATCTTCCAGTTGAAAAACAGAGACTGCTCGACCGGTTGCACCACTCCGACGATGCCCTGGTGGGAAAGAAGGTGCTGGTCGTAGACGATGACGTGCGCAACATTTTCGCCCTCAGCAGCGTGATCGAGCGTCGCGGCATGACCGTCATCACCGCTGGAACTGGCCGGGAAGCGATCGCCAAGCTGGAATCGACCCCGGATATTGCGATCGTATTGATGGATATTATGATGCCCGAGATGGACGGCTATGAAACGATGCAGGTCATCCGACAGAACCCTTCGTTTCGGCGATTGCCGATCATTGCACTGACCGCAAAAGCGATGAAAGGCGACCGCGAGAAGTGCCTTGAGGCGGGAGCGTCCGAGTACCTGGCCAAACCTGTTAACACCGAGCAACTGCTCTCGTCTTTGCGTATGTGGCTTCACCGATAGCCCTCGACCGTGGCATGCTGCCAGCGGGGGAGACCTGCGGAGAGGACTCGGTAGGACTTATGGGTAGAAACGAGAAGGTCAAAATCCTGATGGTGGATGATCAGCCGGCCAAGCTGCTGAGCTATGAAGTCATGCTCGACGGACTAGGCGAGACGCTGATCAAAGCCGCTTCTGCAAAAGAAGCTCTCGAGATTCTGCTTAACAATGACATAGCTGTAGTGCTGATGGACGTAAGCATGCCCGAGCTCGACGGCTTTCAACTGGCCGCGATGATTCGCCAGCACCCGCGTTTTCAGAGGACTGCAATAATTTTCGTGTCGGCAGTGCACTTGACCGATCTGGACCAGCTCAAAGGTTATGAGCACGGCGCAGTCGATTACGTTTCAGTTCCTGTGGTTGCAGAGCTTCTGCGCGCTAAGGTGAGGGTATTCGCGGAACTACACCGCAAGACGCGACAGCTCGAAACGCTGAATCGCGAACTGGAGCAGCGCGTGCTGGACCGTACCGAAGAGTTGGCCGGCAAGGCGGAACTGCTGCTGCAGTTGAACATGGAGCTGGTCGGAAAGAATCAGGAACTCGATGCCATTGTCCACACGGCTCCGGACATTATCTTCAGTCGCAAGGCTGACGGCTCCAGGGATTACATCAGCGATCGATTTTATGAATTTACCGGAGCAGTCCCAGGTTCGGCGAATGATTTCGGGTGGCTGGACTATGTGCACCCCGACGATAAGGGAAAGGCGATGTCTGACTGGCAGCTCTGTGTGGAGTCTGGGGCGAACTACGAAGCAGAGTATCGCATGCAGGCCAAGGACGGAGCTTATCGCTGGTTCCGGGCTCGCGCGGTACCGATTCGAAGCGACGGCAAGATCGTCCGATGGTACGGAACCTGCTCCGACATTCACGACAGCAAACTGCTGGAACAATCGATTCGCGATAACGCGACGGAGCTGGAGAAAATGGTCGATCGGAGGACGGATGAATTGCGGCGTCTATCAATCCGTCTCATGACCATGCAGGATCAAGAGCGCCGCCGACTGGCACGCGACCTGCACGATGGATTAGGGCAAGAACTTGCTGTGGCCAAAATGATCCTGGATAGAATGCTGCTGCAGAAACCTGCCCACTTCCCAGAAGAAGCCTGGGTCCAGGCGAGCAATATTGTAGATGGCGCGATTCAGCAAGTCCGTACGATGTCCCACCTTTTGCATCCTCCCTTGCTCGATGAAGTTGGTTTACTGTCGGCGCTTTCCTGGTACGTGGACGGGCTTACAAAGCGCAGCGGCATCGAAACGTCACTCGATGTTCAACCCCGTGATTTTCCGAGACTAGGCGCGGAGGGAGAGACCGCGGTCTTCCGAATCGTGCAAGAGGCGCTGACCAATGTCTTCCGGCATTCAGAAGCCAGCAAAGTTTGGATTACGCTGATTCAAAAAGACGGGACGATTGCGGTGGCCGTGCGAGATGATGGCAAGGGAATCGACCAGAGAATTGCTGAACTGCAACCTGATAGTGTTGGCGTGGGTATCGGAGGCATGAAACAGCGGGCTCGCGAATTTGGTGGAGAATTGAGGCTAACGAATACGCATCCCGGAACCCTTGTCGAGCTTACCATTCCCACTAGTGCGGTCTTGCGAGAACCGGGTGTCGTTTTGGATGGAGGCCTGAAGCTGGTTGATTCAGCCGTCCGGTAAAAGCCAGAAGAACCATATGGAAAACGCCCCCAACCACGACGTGTTCGTAATCGATACAGTACCTGCCATGGGCTGGGCTTCGGGTCCCGATGGTCTTCGGATCTACTTTAACCGGGCGTGGCTTGAGTTTACGGGAAGAACTCTGAAGCAGGAGCTTGGGGATGGCTGGGCCGAAGGAATCCATCCCGATGACCGGCAGCGCTGCCTGGACGCTTGTCACTCCTCCATGAGCTCGCGACAAACCTTCGAGATGGAATATCGCCTGCGCCGTGCGGATGGGGAGTTTCGGTGGGTCCTGAGCCACGGCGAGCCCCGCTTCAGCGACCAGGGAATATTTGAGGGCCATGTTGGGTCGTGCCTGGACATTACTGAGCGGAAGGCTGCCGAAGAGATGCGTTCGAGGCTGGCGGCGATCGTGGAAAGTTCGGATGATGCGATTGTCGCGAAAGACCTGAACGGGATTATTACCAACTGGAATAGCAGCGCGGAGCGTATTTTCGGCTACAGCGAAAACGAAGTTGTCGGAAAGCCGATTACGATCATCATCCCCCCGGAATTGCAGGCGGAGGAAAAGGACATCCTGCACAGGCTGAGATCTGGCGAACGCATCGAGCATTTTGAAACTGTGCGGGTCACAAAAGCGGGGAAGAGAGTTCAGGTATCACTGACCGTCTCGCCGGTAAGAGATTCTTCCGGCAGGATCGTGGGTGCGTCCAAGATAGCCCGCGACGTCACCCGGATCAGGCAGATGGAATCGGCCCTGCGAGACAGCGAGCAAAGAATGCTTTTCTGCCTGAAGGCCGCGAATATCGGTACGTGGGATTGGGACATCGAAAGTGGAAATGTCCGCTGGTCCGAAAACATGGAAAGTATCCACGGGCAGCTATTGGGATCGTTCGGAGGGAATGTCGGGGCTTCTCTCGAAGGAATTTACGACGAAGACCGTCGACGGGTTAGTGAAGCCGTTCAACAGGCACTCGAAGGCGACGGCAAGTATCACGTGGAATATCGCTACCTAAAGTCAGATGGAAGTTTTGGGTGGGTGGAGGCGCATGGGCAGGTGGTTTACGATGCCTCACACCGTCCCAAGAGCATGATAGGCGTGTGCCGGGACATCAGCGAACGCAAATGTTCGGAAGAGGCCCTCAGAGACGCCCGCGAGCAATTGGAGCGGAGAGTGACAGAACGCACTGCCGAACTGGATCATGCGCAGGAAAGGTTGCGAATGCTTTCGGCGCGGCTACTCCAGATGCAGGATGATGAGAGACGACGAATCGCCCGAGAACTGCACGATACCGCTGGCCAGATATTGATTGCTTTGAACCTGAACCTGGTTCCGGTTGAGGAGGCACTCCAGAACGCTAAATCCGAACTCGTCATCCAAGTTACGGAGAGCCTGCGTCTTATAGAAGAGTTGTCAAGAGATTTGAGAACCATGTCTCATCTACTTCACCCGCCATTGCTGGACGAGGCCGGGCTACAGTCGGCCGTGCGCTGGTATGTCGAAGGGTTCGCGGAGCGAAGCAAAATCGAGGTGGATCTTCATCTGGAGCCTGGACTGGGGCGGCTGCCGGCCGAACTTGAGACCGCAATGTTCCGCATCGTACAGGAGTGTCTTACGAACATCCACCGGCACTCTGGCAGCACCTCTGCGAGCATCGTCATCGCCCGCGACGCCCAGAATGTAACGATTGAGATCCGCGATCGGGGCAAGGGAATGTCGATGCCAATTCGTGCTGGAGTAGGCATTCAGGGCATGAGAGAGAGAGTGCGCCAGTTGGGTGGGCGTCTGGAGATCGAATCCGGAAGCGGTGGTACGCGAGTCACCGCTACTTTTCCCACGAACGTGGCTTTGTCAGAAGAGTCCCCAGAAATGTTTAAAGTTGCCTCCTGACGATCAGTTTAAACAATCTGCGTTCGGAGATTCGATTCCACCCTTTCGTAAGTGGGCTGACGATCAAGACACGGCCACCTACTTGGCAGTTTGACCCCGCCTAAGGATTTTCCCCGATTGGTTTAGGCAGTCGCATGGCCGACTCTGTAGACCTGTGGAATAGCCTGCGTGATTCAGCCCACGATGTGTAAGGAAGGGCAACGTTTCTCGGGGACGGCAATCCCATAGCAAACTCGTACTAATAGAGGAGAAGTATCAAATGGCGAAAAACAAATCAGTCTTTGGGATCTATCTGACGCGAAGTGAAGTGGAATCTGCTGTGAGTGCTCTGAGGGATGGAGGATTTCTGGCTTCGGATATTTCCGTCCTGTTACCGGAAAATCTTGGATCGAAGGAGCTCGCCACTGAAAAGAGTACGAAGGCGCCCGAAGGTGCGACAGTCGGCGCTGGCTCAGGGGCGGCAGTTGGAGGTGCGCTGGGTTGGCTCGTCGGGGTCGGCGCTCTGGCGATCCCGGGCGTCGGACCCGTTATCGCAGCAGGCCCGATTGTTGCGGCCCTCGCGGGAATTGGAATTGGCGGGGCGCTGGGCGGCTTTGCGGGCGCTCTGATCGGCGTGGGAATACCGGAATATGAAGCCAAGAGGTATGAAGGAAGACTATTGAAAGGCGGCATCCTGGTTGCTGTTCATTCGGACACGTCTGAGGAAATTAAGCGGGCCAAAGGAATCCTGGAAGTCACGGGCGCTGAAGATATCTCGGTGTCGGGCGAATCTTCCGCAGGCAAGAAGACTGCGGCCTGAGCCCTAACGGCACGAGTCACGAGACGCATACCTCGGGGCTTTCGTTACCCGAAGGCCCTGAGGATTGCACCATCAATTTCGATTGTCATGCCGTAAATACTGGCGAGCCTGTACATCGCCGAGCCATCGACCTGGCAAGGCTGTAGGTACCTCAAAGGATTCCCCTCCTCTCTCCAGTGGCGCCTGCATGACGTTACAGCGCGAACCGGATGGAACGAGACGCGAGGGAACGTTAGGGTTCACATTGCAAGACAATTCAAACAGTTGCTCGCTTCGAGCACGGAAGAGGTTGCCTCATGACAAGAATCAACGCTGCATTGCCGAGATGTCTTCTGGTGCTCGGTGCCGGTCTTCTGCTTATCACGAGCATGGCGTGGTCAGCGGACGACAAAGACCAGTCGGACATCGACAAACGCCTGGATGCGTCCGCCAAGGTTCTGAATGAAATTATGGCCACTCCGGACAAAGCTATCCCTGACAAGGTGATGAGCGATGCGAAGTGCGTCGCAGTGATTCCTTCCATGGTGAAGATTGCGGTTGGTTTCGGAGGCAGCCATGGCAAGGGTGTTGCTACATGCCGAACAGAAACGGGGAAGTGGAGCGCTCCGGCGCCGATCACGATCACCGGTGGAAGCTGGGGATTGCAGCTCGGCGGCCAGGCAGTCGACCTGGTGATGATTGTGACGAATGAAGATGGGATGCAGCATCTGTTGTCGAGCAAGTTCAAACTCGGCGCGGATGCATCTGCTGCCGCGGGACCTGTCGGACGTGATGCTGCCGCCGACACCGACTGGAAGATGAGGGCAGAAGTGCTGACCTATTCTCGAGCGCGTGGCATCTTCGCTGGAATCGATTTGAACGGCTCGGCCATCACGCAAGACAAGGACGAGACTCGAATACTCTACGGGAACTACATACCGTTCGCCGACATTCTGGGCGGAAAAGTCGCGCCGAAAGAGGCGAGTGAACCTTTCCTGGCCGCGATCCGGAGATATTCAGGGCAGGCGAGAGAACATGGGGAACTGAAGCCCTCAGCGGGGAGTTCAAGCACGGCGAGCCGGTAACAGGTCTCCGGCCGCCTGTATGAGGCCCGGCTTGTTTACAAGTCGGGTCTCGATATTTTGACGTTGAAGAACCAAATAATCTAAGGAACCAAACGATGATCGGAGGTCTTTAATGGCGACGATTCTACTTATCGTGCTCGTGCTGATTTTGCTGGGCGCGCTACCGACTTGGCCCTATAGCAGATCGTGGGGCTATTACCCCAGCGGGGGACTAGGCTTGGTGATCGTGATCGTACTTGTATTGCTTCTGGCTGGGAGACTGTAGGTCGATAACCTCGACCAGCCTCTGTAAACCAGGAGCTTTCAGCGATTCGGAGAATGGCGGCACCACCCGGTGCCGCCATTCTTAGTCTTGCTCTCAATGATGGATGTGCGGGTCCTGCGTGGGAGATGCTGTTTCGGCCAACGAACAGCCATCGTCGACGTTTCTGGTAGAAACCTCGACGTGACACAGACCTTCCTAGCTGGAAACATCGATCGCGACGCTGCGGTTTAGACCCTCATCTCACTTTTAACTCCCACGAGTTGTACAGCAAGTCTGCCAACCAATTACAGGAGCATCCTGATGGGCTGAGACTTGCAATGTCGCTAGTCTCGCTTTTGAAAGCTGAATGCTCCCGAAAATATCGAGAGCACAAGCAAGCACTTTAGTTTGACCGAAGGAGACTACAGTGGCGACTTGCGTAATTTCCGCGACAGAAACAAGCATGATTCCAGTCAGCGACGAAACCAAGCGAACTGAATCCGAACGGAGCCTCGTTCAGCGAGCGCAGAATGGCGACGAACAGGCCTTTGCCGCGCTTTTCCAGAGTCACAAAAAGCGCGTGTATTCGGTCTGCTTGTTGATGACGAAGGATATCGCCGAGGCGGAAGACCTTACGCAAGAAGCTTTCTTGCAGGTATTTCGAAGCGTGAGTTCCTTCCGCGGCGATTCCGCTTTTTCTACTTGGTTGTACCGGGTGGCGGTGAACACGGTGCTGATGAAGCTGCGTCGGCGCAAGTCTCCGCCAATAGTCTCTCTTGACGAGCCGGTATCGCCCGAGTCGCCTTCCCTCAGACGGGATGTTGGGAGAATCGATCCGCGCCTCAGCGGTACGATCGACCGCATTACATTGCGGCGGGCCATGCAGGAGCTTCCCGAGGGGTGCCGGGAGATTTTCGTCCTGCATGAAGTTCAAGGATATCAGCACCACGAAATTGCGGAGATGCTGGACTGCTCAGTCGGCAATTCGAAATCACAATTGCACAAGGCGAAGATGAAAATGCGCGATTTGCTATTTCCGAAACGCAGACTCCTGCGGCGAGCCGCAGCGAATCATGAGTCCAATAGTTCGCCTTTGCGCAGCGGCGAGAAACGTGATCGCTCCCAACTTTCCCTGTCGTATGTTGGGTAAGCAAGTAAGCGTCTGTCGTGATGCACAGATTTTGACGCCCCACGCACTGTGGGGCCGCTTGGCTGGCGCCCCTGGTGCGCCCGGCAGTGGCTAGGTCGATCTGGCAGAAGCGCAACCCGGCGAGGTAGGGCGAGGAGGGGGCGAACGTGGGTCTGCGTCGCTCGGGTACTCAGGAGTTTACGGTATTGTGAGAGCATGAGCAGAAACCTATGGTGAGAGAAAGAAATTACATGAGTGGAGCCGATGCCAGGAAGAAAGCATCTTCGCGGTGTGAGCGCAAAGGAGCAGAGGGAATACGAACATATTAAGGAAAGTGCGCAGCGCTCCGGAGGCTATGGTGACCGGGCCAAGGAAGTGGCTGCGCTGACAGCGCTGAAGAAGCACAAGGCGGAAGGTCACAGCAAGGGACATTGAACGCTCGCTGCCTGGGGGCCAGGCATAGGTTGTCCGACCAAAGACTAAACCCTTTTTCAGGGTCACAACCAAGACTTGTATTTTTGAGCTCTGAGCCCAGGAAGTGCCGATTGGTTCGAATTCTCGTTGTAGACGACAACCCGGCGGTCCGGCACTATCTCCGGGCTCTCCTCGAGCAACAAAGCAATTGGCAAGTTTGCGCGGAGGCGCGGACCGGAAAAGAAGCACTCCAGCGAGTAGAGAAAAATCCCCCCGACTTGATCTTATTGGATTTCCAGATGCCGGATCTAAACGGGCTTGATGTCGCACGGCAGCTCTCAGAGCGTATTCCCAAAATTCCTATTCTAATGGTCACCATTCATCTATCCAGACAGCTGGCCGAAGAGGCCCGAAGAGTGGGGATCCGCGGAGCTTGCGCCAAGTCGGATGTAGGCTCCATTGTCGAGGCAGTGGACGCACTCCTGCACGAGGGAACCTATTTCCCCACAATGAGTTCGGTCGACAATTAGAATCCATTGCGCTTAGCCCGGGGAAAAATACAGGATTCCCTGTATTCGGGCAGGGGTAGTACCATGCTAACTTCGAGGCGATCCACTTAAGGAACTCTTCTGCGCAGTTGATGCGGCAGGAGGAGTTCCTTTGCGGCCGGAACGAGGCAAGAAACGAAACTCGAGCCAGCTGAGAAATCATTAGCGAGGGTTTCTACGATACTGCCTCAGAGAACCGGAAATCTTATGGCAGTCCGCATACTCCTAGTGGATGACCATCCTATCGTGAGGCAAGGGCTACGCAATCTGCTGGAAGGGCGGGCTGGCTGGGAAGTAGTCGGCGAAGCTTCGGATGGGATCGAGGCATTGGACAAAGTCGAAAGTTTGCAGCCCGACGTTGTGGTCCTCGACATCACGATGCCTCGCATGAACGGCCTGCAGGCGTGCCGGCTGATTCAGCAGAAGCCGAAAGCCTTCAGTCTTGAAGTTTTGTTCGTTACGCAACACGATTCTCCGCAGATGATGCGTGAGGCTCTGGATGCAGGAGCCAGGGGGTATGTTGTGAAATCGAATGCCGCCCGGGATCTGTTGGATGCTGTGGAAGCCGTTAGCCAGCATCGCGTGTTTACAGCACTGGCGCGGGGTCCGCAGGCCTCATGTTGAATTGCCAGCGGGCAGAAAATCCGAGTCTATCTGTCTAGGCTGTAGATGGAGGATGCCATGAAACTGCGTATTTTGTTGGCTGACGATCACGAAATTGTACGTCGAGGCTTGTGTGCGCTTCTCCAAAAACACGAAGGGTGGGAAGTATGCGGAGAGGCATCCGATGGGCGCGAAGCAGTCGAAATGGCCAAGCAGTTGAAGCCCGACGTGGTTATCGTTGACATCGGCATGCCGCACCTCAACGGCTTGGACACCACGCGCCAGCTGCTGCAGCATGATCCCAACTTCAAAGTCATCGTTCTGACGATCACCGATTCCGATCAGATTATCCGCGAGGCCCTTGACGCCGGGGCGCGCGGCTTCGTGCTCAAGTCTGACGCGGCCCGCGATCTAGTGTCGGCAGTGGAAGCGTTGCAGAGTAAGCGAATGTTCTTTACGCCACGGGTGAACGATCTGGTGTTGGCGGGATTTCTGGAAAAGGGTCACGCCATATCCTCGAATGAGCCTCCGAACTTGCCCACGCTGACCGCGAGGGAACGAGAGGTCACTCAGCTTCTCGCCGAAGGGAAAAGCTCCAAGGAAGTGGCCACAGTCCTGAATTTGAGCACCAAGACCGTGGAAACACATCGCAGCAACATCATGCGGAAACTCAGCCTGCACTCCATCCGCGATCTGGTTGTGTATGCTATCAAGAACAACATTATCCAGATCCAGATGCCGCCGCAGATCCAACGCCCGGTAGAACCTACGGTGGTTTAAGGGGCACGACGCCAGCCTCGCTCCAGTGGGCAGGCGCCACCGACTGACGATTCCTGGTGCGACATCCGACGTGCGCTGGATCTGCCCAGAAATAAGCCGCTCCGGATACTCCAGTGGAAAAACTTACATCAGATTCGGCTTGCAGGTTCTTGCTAAGGCATTGGAATTCAAGGAGTTCCAGATTTGGCAAGTTCCGTGCTGGTTGAATCGCATTCGCCTGCAGAGGGAGCGCCTTCAGCTTGCGCGGGTTCGTTACAACCTGCACAGGCCATGGGCGCAAGTATTCTAGACGCGGAGTTTGCTTTCGCCGAAGAATGCATTCGGCAGTCGTGTCCTCTGTTCCGGGAGGTGAAGCTTGAGCGACCTTCGAATCTTTATTGCAGATGATCACGAGGTGGCGAGAAAGGGTATTCGCTCACTGCTCGAAAGTCATGCGGGATGGGAAGTTTGTGGCGAGGCCAGAGACGGGCGTGAAGCCGTGGCGTCTGTCAGCAAGTTGAAACCAGACGTTTTCCTGCTCGATATCGGAATGCCGAACCTGAACGGATTGGATGCGGCGCGACAAATTCTCTCAATCATGCCGGAGGCTCGCATTCTGATCCTGACCGTGCACGATTCGGAACAGGTGGTTCGGGAAGTACTGGCCGCTGGAGCGCGCGGCTTTGTGCTTAAGTCCGACGCTGGCCGTGACCTGTTGGCTGCTGTGGAAGCTTTGCAACACCGCCGCACCTTCTTCACGTCGAAAGTGGCGCAGATGATGCTCGACGGGTATTTGCGTCCGCATAAAGATAACGAAACTTCCAACCAGTGCGTTCTGACGCCGCGGGAAAGGGAAGTGATCCAGCTCGTCGCCGAAGGAAAGAGCACCAAGGAAGTCGCGACAGCCCTCAGTCTCAGCGTTAAAACGGCGGAAACTCACCGAACCAACCTCATGCGCAAACTAGACCTGCATTCGGTCGCGGATCTTACGCTCTATGCCGTGCGGAACGGAATCGTCCAGGTGTATTGAGAATGCGAACCCGCCTGCGGCGTTGCGGCCTGCTCGCAAGTAAAGGGAGATTGTTCGCTCGGCTAGGGGCTTTGCTGGATACCTCACGGAATATCGCCTGCGTACACTTTTGTGGAGTTGGTGGCTGAGAAGGCACACACGCTTCACGAAAGGAGTTCCAATGCTCTGGACTATAGCTGTTTTACTGTTGATTCTCTGGCTTTTGGGCATGGTCACCTCATACACCTTGGGTGGATTCATTCATATTCTGCTGGTCTTGGCGGTGGTTGCGGTTTTGATCCGCCTGATTCAGGGGCGAAGCCCGGTGGCTTGAGTTGACCCCTCGAAGGACTTAGCATTGGGAATTGAGGGAAGGATGCAGAGAGCCTGGCGCGAGACGGATGCCAAGGAGGGACGGCCGACCATGAGGAGACAGAACAACGAGTCGCCCGACGAGTCGAAACGAAATGGTAAGATAAAGCGTTGTTTCCGCGGACACTTTGAAATCAAAGTCTCCGCATCCCAATACTCCGCTTTTGTGCTAGCGGGAACCCTCAAACCTTCCACAACTGAGCTAGAGCTCGAGCCGCGTCCGTGAGTGCTCGCTTTTCCGCATTGCCGGGGGAATGCCAAAGATGCCTCTCCGTTGAACGATTGGGGTGCGATACTGCAATCGCTTCCTGGCAACGAGATCAGCTTCATGAAGCTCGGATACTGCTCTCTCGAACACGCGTCTCAGATCATCTGCCGAAAGTGTTCGATAAGGATCAATGGGGCGTCTTGCATTCGTGGGTGCCATTGTGGAAGGCTCAACTTTCTGCACTCTTGGCACTGTAAGAGGACTGCCATCGCCCAGCAATACTGTTTAGCCCTCGGGGGCGAGGAGTGGTTCCCCTATTTGTTAGGGGCAGAAGATGTAAAGTTCTGCGAAGACGCCAGAGTGGTTTACTCGGTCTCGGCGGGTTGTTGCCGAGACTGTGCCGCGGCGAGCTGTTTCAAGGTGTCTAACTGGTCTTGCAATTTTCGCCACGCTTTGGCGTTCTTCTTGGTGGCGATAGGCGCCGATGAGTCGGAATAGAATTCGATCAGGTTGTTACGCAATGCGACACTTAAGGAATTGGGGCCTTTTGTCGTAAGTTTATCGATCAGTTGAGCATAAGTCTTGTCGGCCAGGACGTATTCTCCGGGGCGGGTTTCGCCGCCGGTATCGCAGTCGCGGTTGGGCAGGTCCAGTTTTCCGTTGTTTTCCTCACGCAGCAAGGGCAGCATAATTCTCGATCGTGGCATCCACACTCTTGATGTACATGTCCTCGGTCTGTTTCGTGGGAATTTTGAAGTTGACCGCCTTGAACGGACCTACTTTCGGTACCAACTTCAGAAACACTGCCAGGATCCTCGCTCCGAGCCCTGGCTTCCGATACACCGTGCCCCATTCGTGTTCATAGTTGCTTCGAGAGAGGTAATACAGAAATTTCTTCTTGTCGAAATTCGGGGTGTCTTTCACGATTACGTCATGGCGCGAGGCCAGAGCTACCCGGGTCATTTCTGGAATCAGGGTGCTGACGCTACGCCGGTAACTGCCGATTGCAAGATCTACACTACCGAATACGTCTTCCAGCCGTAAGCCGTAAGTTTCCTGGAAAGCCCGCTCCAAAAGCGGCTTGGCAATCTCGAAGCCAATCATGTCGTGATAACGATCGGAGGTGTAGCGGTTCTTGGCGACCTGGACCATATCAAAACCAAATTCCGTCCGAATATGTTGTTTGGGATCGTCGGCGTAAGTCACAGTGTTGCCATATTTCCTTCGAAGCTTAGGAAATTCCAGAGCCACAACTCGGTTAATGGTGGGATGACCGCTATTATCAGAGGAATAGTGCGATAGGGCACCCAGCGCAAAAGCGTACTCGTTCAGATCTGAGGCATCGTGGAGCAGTGCTTCGACGAAGTCACCAGTGCGCACGTAGTGAACAAGATCGCTGAAGAACTTGCTGCCAAACGGATAGTACCCCATATCCTGGAGCAAGGAGCCACCATAGGCATAAGCGTGCGCCTTGCGCAGGTCCTCTTCGCTCGCTCCGGGAAAGCGTTTCAGCAGGAGTGGTTGAAGCCGGTCCTCCCACATTAGGTCCACGACTTGTTCATGGGTCAGTACTGAATAACCGGAACCTAAGCTGGAGAAGGAGATGAGAAACAGAAGAACGCCAAGCGCCGCGATGAAATGAGTCGATAGTGACCGCATGACCAACCCTAGGATGTAGGAATCAGAGTAGACGAAGATTACCAGTTATCCCTTGATATTGATGGGTTTCCGATTGCTTCGCGATCTGTTTTTCGCGGACCTCTGCTTTTCCACGGTGGCACTGCTCTTCGTCCTCTGTCGCTGAACCGCACGGCGCACGCTTTTCCTGGGACGCCGAATACGAACCCGCGAGCGCTTCCCGAGCGTCCCGATATCGGTGGCATTGCGCACCTTCGTCGCAACGTTTACCGGGAGCGCTGAAAGGTTCTCCGTCAATTCTTGCGTGACTTTCGTTACGGTGCCGGCTGCCTGCCCCAGTTTGCGGGCGACGGTATTTAGCAGGGGTTCATGTTTTACGGCCGTTTCTTCGTTGCCATTTGCCTACCTCGCAGGTTTCCTCGCTCAAAATCGCGCTTCCAGGCTTGCGATTCCGCGCGATTTCAAACAAAATGGAGTCCCGGCCTAGCCGGGACCCCAATTGACCCAATGAACAGTGCCGTAGAAAAACTATGAAGCGCGACGTTGACGATCGCGGTCCTTTTCGTCTTCTTCTGCTTCAGTTTGACCTTGGCCACCTTTCTTCGGTTGGTATTGTCCAGACTGGCCGGTTTGTTGGCCTTGTCCGGGTTGTCCGGACTGACCACTGTGTGTTCCCTGTCCGGATTGGCCTCCCTGGCCGCCCTGCTGGCCTTTCTTCTCCATATCATCTGCCATGAAATCTTCCTCCTGCGAAAGACGCGAAACTTCCCACGCCTTCGAAATTTGTCGCTAACCAGAACTTAGTTGCTATAGTGAATTGCAAAGGTTGCGGCGGATTCTTTTGCAATTCATCACAATGATCCAGGGCACTCTGCCACAAGCCAATAGCGAACGCAGCGCAGCAATTGCGCCCTCGTTATGCGCTGTGCCTTGCGAGGTCAGATCCCGCTTCCTCGGCGCGTGACATGCGCAAAGAGCGAAATAAGGAACAGTGCCAGGAAGATGACAAACAGAAGCTTTGCCACCCCCGCAGCCGCAACCGCTATACCGGTAAAGCCCAAAACTCCAGCAATCAAGGCTACTACCAGAAATACCAAGGTCCAGTAAAGCATGATGCCTCCTTGCTAGTTTGCTAAGGAAACGATAGACGGTCATCCCCCCGCCCACGATCCCCATCAAACTGTATTTCGCCATTCCAGGCCCTGTAAGACACCGAAAAGAGATAACTGAAGAAAGGGAGCAGGTGCCTGTTCTCCCGGTGAATTGGCACCTGCTCGATGGGGGCGTCGTCGAGTAGAGCTACAGGTAATGAATAAAGGCGCATCGTGCCTATACCGTAAATCTTGTATTTTTGGGAGAAAGCTGCTGCTGAATTTGCTCATTTTCTACGGCTGACGGTGAGGCTGCGATGCTCGGGGGGCAAAGTTCGGAGTCACTGTTGTCGCCGGCGACGCTCTTAAAGTTTGTTTTTGCAAAGCCGATATTGCTCTTGGATGGCGGGGGCCTTTACGGCGTTCCTTGTCAGAACAACCACCTTCTGAGGAGATACTAATGTCGACAGCAGCCATTTCCAGCAGTTCCATTTACCAGCAGACGGAGCAGTATTTTCAAGACGCGGCAGAGCGATCTGCAGCAGCTCGCACAAGCCCTGGGGTCGGGTGACCTGGCGGGCGCTCAAACCGCCTACAACAACATTGTCCAGCTTGGCCAGAGCGGCCCATTTGCCAGTGGAAATCCGTTCTCGCGCACACAGCGCGAACAGGATTTTGCCGCGATCGGACAAGCCCTACAGTCGGGAGACTTGGCTGGCGCCCAAGCCGCATTCAACACGCTGCAAAGCACGTTTCAAGAGGAACGGGCGCGCAAAGCCCGCCCAGTGCGCGTTCTACTAACAACAGTGGGCCAGAAATCATCCTCAATCTCAGCAACAACAGCGGCGGTACCAGTTCTGCCTCGAGCGCCCCCGCCTCCGACAGTGGCCCTGAGATTATCCTCAACCTCAGTAACAGCGGCGGCAATGCCAGCCCCGAGCAGATCACCATCGACATCAGTAACCCAGCCAACGGTGGAGGGGAGCAAGTTTCTCTCAGCTTTGGCAACCCGGGCTCCAACGAACAGCAGATTACTTTCAATCTAAGTCCGAACAGCAACGAGCAGATTGTGCTGAATTTGCTAGGCGAGTCCGCTCCGTCGGGCAATTCCTCGAGTAGCGCATCGCCGACCGGCGGGCTCAACGTTTCGGCCTAAATTGGCAAGGCGGCGAGCGCAGTTGGCGGGAACCGATACCCTCTCCGCCCGCTTACTGCACCGGCGTCTGGCTGATGTTTCGCTCCCGCCACACCTATTTTTTGATTTCCGGGAAACTCTTCACCAGCCTCTCCGCACCAAACAAGCCCAAGGGGTTAGATGACTCTTTCCAGTGAGAGGAGAAACCGTTATGAAACGCAAGTTGGTTGTCGTCGTTGCTCTGTTATCGCTCGCAACGCTGGGCCTCACGCAGGACCGTGACCAGCCCTCGGCCAAGGCTCAAGAACGCATCACAAAGGAGGTTCGCCATGAACTTCTCATGCTCCCCTACTTCGGCGTGTTCGACAACATCGCCTACAGAGTGGACGGCTTCACGGTCACGCTGCTGGGGCAGGTGGTACGGCCTACACTCAAGTCCGATGCCGAGAACGTAGTAAAGCACATCGAAGGCGTCGAGAAAGTCGATAACCAGATCGAGGTGCTTCCCCTCTCGCCCATGGACAATCGTCTGCGGATAGCCCTGTATCGTGCGATCTACGGCTACCCGTCGCTGGAGAAGTATGCCCTCGGCGTGCAGAAGCCGATTCGCATTATCGTGAAGAATGGCAACGTCGCCCTCGAGGGCGTGGTCGATAACGACGGCGACAAAGACGTTGCCGGAATTCGTGCCAACAGCGTCTCCGGTATTTTCTCCGTGACTAACAACTTGCAGGTCGTTTCATCGAAGTAATACTCACGAGCGCGGCACTACCGACTTGAGTGGTTCCGCGCTCTTCCTCCGCTCGATTGCACTGCTGCTGCGCCTTCGTGCGTATAATGGTCCGGATTCCGATCCAGCGTCCGGAGAAGAGCCATGATGAATCGCCGCAAGTTCCTTGAAACTGCAACTACGGTTACCGCTGCAACATTGCTGGCTGACCGACTTGGCTGGGCCGGGCCCGACCACAAGATCGATAAACTAGGCGTGCAGCTCTACAGCGTGCGCGACGATTTGAAAGCTGACTTCGACGGTACGCTGGCTAAAGTTGCCGCTATCGGCTACCAGGAAGTCGAATTTGCCGGATACTTCGATCACGCGCCGAAAGACGTACGGGCCGCCATTGACCGGCACGGTCTCGTGTCACCCTCCTGCCATGTTCCGTGGGATGTGCTCGGCGATAAGTGGCCGGGCCAGATAGAGTCTGCCAAGATTATCGGCCAGAGCTACATCGTCTGCCCCTGGATCCCACCAGACGTTCGCCAGCAGCCCGACAGTTGGAAGCGCGCGGCAGAAACTTTTAACCGCGCTGGAGAAGCCAGCAACAAGGCCGGTATCCAGTTCGCGTATCACAATCACTGGTTCGAGTTCCTCCCAGTCGACGGGAAACTTCCCTACGATCTCCTCCTCGAAATGTGTGACCCGAACCTGGTCAAGATGGAGCTCGACCTTTGCTGGATCACGGTCGCCGGCGCCGACCCGCTCAAGTACTTTGATCGTTATCCGGGGCGATTTCCCCTGGTCCACGTCAAGGATATTAAGAACCTTCCGAAGATTTCTGCGGGGGGCGGCCAGGATTTCGGCGACTCGCTCAAGGACATGACTTCGGTGGGGAGCGGAATCATCGACTGGAAAAGGATCTTTGCGCAATCTGAGAAGGCCGGTATCAAGCACTACATCGTGGAGCACGACAAGGCTGCAGTGCCTTTCGACAGTATCAAAGCCAGTTACGAATACCTGCGCCAGTTGCGCTGGTGAGACACGTCACCCTTTTCCGAAGGGATCTTCGAGCGACAAGCTTTGCGGCGTGAACAGTTCCGCTCCGCTTTCCGTAATGTGCATGTCGTCTTCGAGGCGAACACCGAATTCGCCGCGAATGTAGATGCCGGGCTCATCGCTGAAAGTCATGTTGGGCGCAAGTTTGGTAGTGTTGCCGCGGACGAGGTAAGGCCACTCGTGCCCGTCCATTCCTATGCCATGGCCGAGGCGATGTGAAAAGTATTTGTAGTCGGGTCCGTAACCCGCGTCGGTGATCACCTTTCGGGCCGCCGCGTCGACTGAGCCGCATTCCGCTCCCGGATGCGCCGCAGCCAGTGCAGTCGACTGTGCTCGACTCACAATCTCGAAGACTTTTTTCATCTTGTCCCCGACGTCCGCCGGAGCCTTTCCCAGAACGAATGTACGCGTGATGTCGGATTGATATTCTTCTACGTCACAGCCATCGTCAATCATCACAATCGAACCTTCGCGAATTATCTGCGGCGTCCTCGAGCCGTGCGGAAGAGCTGAATATTCGCCGACTTGCACGCTGGCCTCTCCCGGGAAGCCTAGTTGTGCGTAGGCCGCGGCAATCAAATCTCCCACCTGCCGTTGCGTCATGCCTTCGCGCAGTGCGTGATAAACCGCTTCATACGCGGCCAGTGTCACCTGGTTAGCCAAGCGCATCAGCGCGATCTCGTGCGCGCTCTTAATCCTCCGGCAACCCGCGGTGACCGGTGTGGCGCTGGTCAGTGTGACTTGCGGAGCGGCGTGCGCAATTCCGTCGGCGAAGACGAAGCGCACCGTTTCTTCAATTCCCAGCTTGCTGCTGGCCAGGCTACGTTCTTTGAGCGCTTGGGCGACTCGCTGGTACGGGCTTTGATCCTCCTGCCAGGTGCGCACGTCGGGATGTTCTCCATCGGGTGCATTGGCGAGCTGCTCGCGGGCGCGGCCTTCTTCAAATGCCGGACACACATAGAACGCCGCGCCTTTGGCCGGCAGAACCAGCGCGAACAGGCGCTCGCCGCCCCACCAGCGAATGCCGGTGAAATATCCCAGCGATGTGCCTTCCATCAGCACGATGGCGTCGAGAGCGTTCTCACTCATCAACTTGCGGGCTTGCTCCTGGCGCTCCTGCCGCTCCTCGCGGGTAATAGGGATGGCTTCACTTTTCCGCGACCTTAGCTGGGCCAACGACGGTGGCAGGGTAGAGTCACCTGAGCGTTCGGCTGTTGCGGCGCCGAATGCTAGGGGAGCGGCGGCAACGCCTGTTGCCAGACCGCCAATTGCCAGAAACTTGCGCCGCGAGATCATGAAACCTCCGTGTCAGGATCAGAGATTTGACATTATATGTCCGTCGACGACGCATGCGAGATAATTGCTGGATGGAAGCGGGCTTCCAATGCGCAGGTTGCGGCGAGTGGAATGCTACGGCTGTTGACGAATCTATTGGCTGCCATCAGAGCTACGTCGAAGACTGTCAGGTCTGCTGCAGGCCCAATGTGCTGCAGGTCGATTACGATACCACGTTGCAGGAATTCTTGATTTCGGCTGCGTTGGAGTGAACGTGGGTCGGGCCACTGTTCGAGAGACGCCGCAAGCTAGTCTCTACGACTTTCTTGGCGATATTCGCGATATAGTTAGCTGCTTAGCAAGAGACAATCAGGTTTGCAGAAAGGAATGACGGCGATGGCAACGAGCTACACGGGCAGTGGACGGATGGTAGCGCATAACATGGTGACGACCCAGTTTGAGCTAGACGGTTTCCGCGTGACGCGCACGCTGGGGGTAGTGCGGGGCATCGTGGTGCGCTCGCGCTCGATCTTCGGCACAATCGGCGCCGGACTGCAGACGCTGGTTGGCGGCAACATCACGCTGCTCACGAACCTGTGCGAGAAAACGCGCTCCGAAGCCTTCGATCTAATGCTGCAGCATGCCGCCGAACTGGGAGGCAACGCCGTTGTGGGCGCCCGTTACGACGCGACCGAAGTGATGCAGGGCGTCACTGAAGTGCTGGCTTACGGGACTGCGGTATTCGTTGAACCGGCGAAGTAGGCGTCGTCAGTTGCCGACTTCCAATGTCCAACTGGGTTTAGTCTTTGTAGAGCGAGCCCGCGACCAGCGCGGCCAGGACGGCGCCCAGCCACATGTCAATCATCCAGCCAAAGGGAAGCACGCGGTCGCCCGCGAACCAAGTCTCCTGCGCGAAGTTGCCTGGAAAGCCGGCGAGGAAGCCCGCCAGAAAGCCAATCTTGAGCGCTGTGCCGGGACCGGCTCCCAGGGTCTGCCGTGCCCAGGCATAAAGATGCGCGATCGCGATCGCCAGAATAAACAAGAGCACGATCCACTGGACCGCGAAGAGGGGATACCGTGGAGTTTTCAGGAACAGTCCGGCATTCTGAGCCGCCAGGTAGCGCGCGTCGGTGATGACGAAGTGGCCGACGAGAAAACTCCAGATGGTCCATACCAGGCCTCCTGCCAGACCCCCCAGCCAGATCCTGCCCCGGTTCAGATGCATAAGCCCTCCGTTGGTCGTCGTTGAATAAACGGACGCAGTGTACACCCATTCTGAGCGCAGCGGCGATCAAACCAATTCAAGCCAGAACATCGATCTCATCTGGGGTATAGTCGTCGGATGAGACTCGCTCGCGTCGTGTTTCTTGGCCTGGTCTTATGTGGAACTGCAGCGGTCGGCCACGGGAACGATTTCAAATACGCTCGCCAAGGCAACCCGCGGAACGTGCAAACTCGCACTGAAGCCGGAATCGCCATGATGGGGGGAGGAACCGACTTGGACGAAGCATTTCGCTGGCTCTGCGGGAAGGCAACCGGTGGCGACTTTCTCGTCTTGCGGGCGCACGGCGGCGCCGACTACAACCCCTACATTGTCGGCTTGTGCGAGATGAATTCGGTGGCGACGCTAATCATTCCCAGTCGGAAGGCGGCGCAGAACCCACGTGTGGCTGAGATCATTGGGCAGGCCGAGGTGATCTTCATTGCCGGCGGTGACCAGTCACGCTATGTCAACTTCTGGAAAGGAACTCCGGTTGAGAATGCGATCAATGCGCATGTGGCTACGGGTAAGCCCATCGGAGGAACTAGCGCTGGGTTGGCAGTGCTGGGCGAGTTCGCCTACGGTTGCCTCGAAGATAAGCTGAACGAAGCTGATCTCACGTCGCGCGAGGTTCTTGCTGGTCCTTACATCAGGCGGGTGACTGTCGTGCGCGATTTTCTCAAAGTTCCCGGCCTCGAGAACGTTCTCACAGACAGTCATTTCGCCAAGCGCGATCGCATGGGGCGTAGTCTGGGATTTCTGGCACGGATCGTTGCGGATGGGTGGTCGAAGTCGCCGCGCGAGATTGCCATTGACGAGAAGTCGGCGCTGCTGGTGGAGGCTAACGGAAGGGCGAAAGTAGTGGGTGCCGGGCTTGGAGTTTATTTTCTGCAAGTCACGGACGCGCCGGAGGTCTGCAAGCCGGGCCAGCC
This sequence comes from uncultured Acidobacteriaceae bacterium, assembly GCA_963763285.1. Taxonomy (GTDB): domain Bacteria; phylum Acidobacteriota; class Terriglobia; order Terriglobales; family Acidobacteriaceae; genus Sulfotelmatobacter. The sequence continues at coordinate 50,781 of CAVXOK010000003.1, forward strand.
TTTGACTTTGCGCAATGTGGCGGCCTACCGTGCGCCTACCGGAGCCAAGTTCGACGTGCAAGCGTGGAGTGGGGATGGCGGAGAGGCTTACTCGATCTCGGTGGAAGCTGGACGGATTCACACCAGCCGCGCGGGTGACGCGGTTTATTGAGGCTCGCGTGCGCCATGAAGCGAATGACCGCTGCCCGAGGATCCCAGTCGCCCTAATACGAGAGCGTGTAGTTGACCGTTACGACAGTCTCGACCTCGACTGGTTGGCCGTTGCACATCGCCGGGTCATAGCGCCATTGACTGACTGCGTGCAGGCTTGAAGCCTCAAAATCGGGCCCCGCACTCTCGACCACCCTTCGGGTCCGCGGAACTCCGTCCTTACCGATCAACGCGTCGATTGCAACCAAGCCTTGACGGCGCTGCTGTCGCGCAATGGGCGGGTATTCTGGATTTTGCCTCTTGACCAGCCGCGGCATTGTTGGATTCATGCACCCGGCCTGAGGCACGACTCCGGCCGGCGGCGTGAAAGTTTCGGGCGCAAATTGGGCTGGAGTGGAGAGTTCGGTGATGTTCACCTCGGCCACGGTTTCGTTTCCATGATGAATGCTCAGATGACGAGGAAAAACCCTCCCGCCAACCGGCTGGAGATCGGCGTCTGAGTAATAGGGAGTGGCTCGGGCGATAATGCCGCTGCCCTCATTTATGCAGATCTCGGACCTGTACTTCTGCTCATTTTCGATCTCGAAGCAGGTTAACTTGTCGCCGTGGTCCTTTCGTTTATTCGTTTTCTTGATCGTGTCGTTGGGAGTGAGGCCCAGTTGGACGAGCGACATGGACTGGGGCGAACCCCCGCTAGAGCTAAAGCCGAGTGCCTGCTGCAAGTTGTGAATCGGGAACGGTATGAGGTCGGGGCTGCGCTGGAGCCAAACGGCTCCCTTTCCCCCAATCTGAACTTCGCTGTAGCCAGGGAGACTGGTCCGCTCCTTCCACTGGTCCGGGCCGTTCCAGAGGAGCTCGTACGTGCCATCCATCATTTTTCCATGGTTCTCGACGTGCACCTCCGCCCTCATCGCAAACGACGGTAGTTCAAAGATGTTGGTTTTCGAAACGGCTTCTTCTAGGCGGGCGATCGCTTCTTGTTGTTTGACGGTGTCAGAGGCGCGGAGGAACGGTCCATACAAGATGCCAACAGTGAGCAGATAGAGACAGCATTTCATCGCCGCATCATAGAGCAGGGTCAGAAGGGAAGCGAGAGAAATGCGGGAATAACCACGTGGGCTTATCGAGCTGCAAGAAATCTGGCTGTTTTTCTTGTCGAATACCCTGTTATCCACAGGAAAATCCGCCATGGGCGCGGAGTGCAAGAAAAATGTTAGCGAATAAATAGCGAAGGAACCTGGAGCATAAACCCAACCCCTTGTGGTCGTCTTTCTGGTTAACCACAAGTACTCGTATTTTGTCGAATCGCTCCCGAAGTGGGATCCCTACCTTCAAGTTTGCGCTTGACAATCAATGACTTACGGGTAAGATGTGGGAGAAAGTGGAACGGAGTGGTCAACACAGTAAAGGTCGTGGGAACGGGAAGCTGATAAAGAGGAGCCGGTGGGAAGCCGACCCAAAAGCACGACAAACAGCCCGAACCACCCGAGATTGACCGAACTTTGCGCTGCTTTTACCTCCCTCGTTGCTGTCGTTGTGGCTAATAGGAAGACCAGACCCTTAACAGAATCCGGCCTCGACAGAGGCTTTACACATGTTTCGCGGCAATCACCCAACTCGCGTCGACGAAAAAGGACGGTTGAAGGTCCCTGCGGAATTCAAGCGGGTGATCGACGAGAAGTACGGACAGCAATTCTACATCACCAGTCTGGATGGGAAGGTTGCTCAAGTGTATCCCTTCGAGGAGTGGGAGCGGATCGAGCAGAAATTGGCGGGGCTCTCCACCTTCAATCCTACGAAGAAAAAGTTCCTGGCACGAGTGAATTATTACGGGCAGCAGGTGGAGATGGATGGGCAAGGCCGGTTGCTGATGCCGCAGTTGCTGCGCGATGCGGCAAAGATCAAGGGCGAAGTGGCAGTTCTGGGCAATCTGACGTACCTGGAAGTGCGGAACCTGGAGCTGTTCAAGCAAGAGATCGAGGAAGAGAAGTTCACGCCTGACGATGAGAAGACGCTCGACGAATTGGGCATCTAGTGGGCGAGGGTTTAACAGACACCCCTCAGGGGGTTGGGCATGGTGGTGGAAGGGAAGCGAACCATCTTTCACCAAATCATGTTCCGGTTCTTTTAAAAGAAGCGATCGACTTTTTAAACGTGCGGCGTGGCGGGACCTATATCGACGCCACGGTGGGTTTGGGCGGACACAGTTACGAAATCGCAAAACGCCTTGGCGCACCGGGACATTTGATTGGGCTCGATAAAGACCCTGCGGCGCTCCAGCTTGCCGAGAGAAATCTCGCGCCAGCAAAACTGACCGAGGAGGATTTTCCCAAGGTCACGCTGTTGCAGTGCTCGTTCGCTGAAGTGGGAGAGCGGTTCGGCCGGAATTGTGCGGACGGATTGCTGGCCGACATCGGAGTGAGCAGTTTGCAGCTGGACGATGCAGCGCGCGGATTCAGTTTTCAGGCGGATGGACCGCTCGACATGCGGATGGACCCGCGGTCGGAGCGCACCGCCGAACAAGTGGTAAACCACCTCGACGAGCGCGAGCTTGCCGATGTGATTTACGAATTCGGAGAGGAAAGGAGGTCGCGGAGAATCGCCAGAGCCATTGTCCGGTCGCGGCCGATACGATCTACCGCACATCTTGCGGATGTCATATCAGCCGCGGCCCGGCCAATGAATTCTGAGTCAAGGCGAATTCATCCGGCGACCCGAACCTTTCAAGCTCTTCGAATCTTCGTAAACCGCGAACTGGACGATCTGAAGGCGCTGCTGGATGCGGCGCCCCCGGTCCTGAAACCAGGAGGACGCGTGGTGGTGATCAGTTTTCACTCGCTCGAGGATCGCATCGTAAAAGATGCCTTCCGAGAGGGCGCGAAACAGGGTTACTTCAGTTTGCTAACGAAGAAGCCTGTGACGGCAACAGAAGGAGAGAGCGATCGCAATCCGCGGGCACGCAGCGCGAAATTGCGGGCGGCGGAAAAAGTTTAGCTCCGGAAAACCTGCCGGGGTTCCCGGCACAGCTGTAATGGCGTGCCGGGCCTTCAGGTTCTGAAAAGAGCGGACGGCAATAAAGATCCGCCGAAAACACAGGGTTCCGTGGTAGGAATCCAAAATTTGAGGCTGGAAAATGTACATGGGCACATTGATTACGGACTTAATGGCGACGGTGGAGCGGGCCGAACGGCGGGCTCTACAGAAACAGATCGTCGACGAACTGGAATTGCGGCGACTGTTTGAGTTGCAGAATCCGCAGATGCAGAGTGAACCTGTTCTCGTGGGGGCGGCATAAATGGCGGCAGCGGCGGCGGTAATTCGTGGGGTGATTCCGGCGGCCCGGCGAAACACATTCTTTACCGGAACACCAGAAATCTACTTTGCCAAAGCAATCGACAATTCGCGACTGGTGAAGGTGGAAGACCCGGGACGCAATCGCGAGATGAAACAGTTTGGCACCGCGCTTGCCTGTTTGTTCCTTCTAGTTTTCACCTATGCCTGGCAGCACTTCCGGGCAATTGAATACGGTTACCAGATCGAGTCGGCGAAGCGCGAGCTCAACGACCTGACCGAGATGAACCGGGCGCTGCGCTTGGAGGATGCATCGCTGCGCGATCCGGAGCGGATCGACCTGATGGCGAGGCGGATGGGTTTAGTGCCGCCGGCACCAGGGCAAGTGATTCGTCTGGATAGCGCGGCCGCGGATTCGACTGCGCCGGTTATGGCGAGCGCGGAGCCTGTAATGGTACTCGCGGGACAGTAGAGATCGCGGCTCAAGAACGCCGAGCTGCGCTCGGCGGATACCGAGGGCGGCTGTCCCTACGTAGATTTTCTTGGCGGTCCGCCTGCACGGTGGGACCGCCATGTTTGTCTAGAACGGTCACATGGCAACTGACTCCAACCTCGCCAGGAATGCCCGGCTCTACCTGCTGGGTGCAATGCTCTTGTTTTGGTGTGTGGCGATCTGCGGACGGCTCCTTTACTTGCAGATATTTTGTTACGGCAGCTTTGTGAAGCAGGCCGAGCACCAACAGCAACGCGAGATTCCGCTTTCCGCCAAGCGCGGCGTGATCTATGACCGCGCCGGCCATGAACTGGCGATGTCCGTGTTGGTCGATTCCGCTTTCGCGGTGCCCACCGAAGTAAAAGACCTGCCCACGGCGGTTTCCCTGATTACGCGCATTACCGGCGAGGATCACAATGTAGTGCTCACCGACTGCCGCAACCACAAAACGTTCTGCTGGGTGGCACGCAAGGCCGATGACGAGATCATCCAGCGCATCAAGTCGTTGAACCTGCAGGGCATCCATTTTCAAAAAGAGCCGAAGCGTTTTTATCCTGCACGCGATCTGGCCGCACAGGTAGTGGGGACCGTCGGCATGGAGGACTCAGGCCAGAGCGGCATCGAGCACGCGTTCGATGATGAACTGCGCGGGCGACCGGGGAAGATGTTCATTTCGGTGGATGCGCGTCGGCAGTGGTTTTCCGACGTCGAGAAACAGCCAGAGCCAGGCGACGGCCTGGTCCTGACCGTTGACAAGAACATTCAGTATATCGCCGAGAAGGAACTGGATCAGGCGATCCACGACACGCAGGCCATTGCAGGTACGGTGATTGTGGAAAATCCTCATACCGGGGAGATACTGGCGCTGGCTAACCGGCCGACATTCAATCCCAATCGGCGCAAGGAGATCACACCCAACGCGCTGACCAATCGCGCCGTGAGCTATGTGTACGAGCCCGGATCAACATTCAAGCTGGTGACGATTTCGGCGGCGCTTGAGGAGAAACTTACGAATCCGGACGAAGTGTTCGACTGCCAAATGGGATCGATCGTCTACAACGGCATGCGTATTCGCGACTCCAAGCCGCACGGCCTGTTGCCGGTCTGGGGCGTGCTGGCGGAGTCGAGTGATGTGGGTTCGATCAAGATTGCGCTGCGCCTCGGCGAGGACCGCTACTACAAATACATTCGGGCATTCGGATTCGGGCAGCAAACTGGCATCGAACTGCCCGGCGAAACGCGCGGGCTGACCAAACCTCCGAGTCGTTGGTCGAAAGTCTCGATTGCCGCGATTTCAATAGGACAGGAAATCGGCATTTCGCCGATTCAGCTGGCGGGGCTCGTTTCCACGTTTGCCAATGACGGCGTGTGGATCGCGCCTCGCATCGTCGCGGGAAAAGTTGATCCGCAGGGTACACCGCAGACGGTAGCATTTCATCCGGGCACGTCCCGTCGGGTGATATCGAGTTATACCGCCGCCGAGATGCGATCGATGATGCAGAAAGTAGTGCTCGAGGGTACTGGACGTAAAGCCATTCTGGAGGGCTACACCTCGGCGGGCAAAACCGGAACGGGGCAGAAGGTTGATCCGGCGACCGGCGCTTATTCAAAGACGAAGTATGTCGGATCATTTGCGGGATTCGCACCCCTAAACGATCCGCAGATCGTGGTCGCCGTGATTCTTGATTCGGCCGTGGGTCCGCACCAGGGAGGCCAGGTGGCCGCCCCGGTATTTCACCGCGTGGCGCAGCAGACGCTGGAGTACCTGCACACACCGCACGATTTGCCCCTCGCACCCAATCACCAGTTGTTGCTGGCGCAGTCGAAGATGAAGGAGAACGATCTGGAAGAAGGAACACCGGACCATCCGGGTGAGCCGTTGGAGACTGCGGAGGTGAGTGGAGATTCAACTGTGGCGCGGAGGCCCTCGCCCGCGCCCGCGACCGGCGACGGCAAGGTGATCCAGGCGGCAATGCGGCAAAGCGACCCGTTATCCGGCACCACGGATACGGAAGTCCGCGCCACGCAGCAGCCGGCTCCAATCCCGGCCGAGGCGGCGGCATTTGCGGCGCAGCCAAAGCTGCCAGCGACGGGAACCGTAGTGCTGGATGTGGAGCAGGGCGGCATCGAAGTGCCGTCATTCGTAGGCAAGACCGTGCGCGGCGCCGTCGAAGCAGCCCAGGATGCAGGCCTGGAGCTCGAAGCCGTAGGCAGCGGCGTGGCCCGGCAACAGTCTCCGCTCGCGGGAACCCACGTAGCCGCGGGGGCACACGTGACGGTGCAGTTCGGAAGATAGCAAGTTGACCCTTTCCGTTTGACCGCCTGAAAAACCGCGTGTTACGGTAAACAGTCACACCATCCTGGCAGGCCAGCCACTGCTCACGAATGAGGGTCGGATTTTGTCTTCTGTTGAGGCCACACCCGCCGGAACGTCGGCCACCGTCCGCAAAACGGCATTGAACGCCGTCCATCGCCAGATGGGCGCGAAGATGGTTGACTTCAATGGCTGGGACATGCCGGTCGAGTATCCCGCCGCGATCGGATGCGGGATCATTAATGAACACATGGCCGTGCGCACCGGCGTTGGCATCTTTGATGTCAGCCACATGGGCGACATTCGGCTAGCAGGACCGGAGGCGCTGGCCGCGGTGCAGCACATTTCCATGAACGATGCTTCGCGGCTTGCGGTGGCACAGGCGCAGTATTCGGCGCTGCTTTATCCGCAGGGGACGTTTGTGGACGATGTGATCGTCCACAGGTTGGGCGAGGATGAGTACTTGCTCGTGATCAACGCCGGCACACGCGAGAAGGATTTCAATTGGGTGCGCGACAACACGCGGCAGTTTGATTGTGCCGTGGAAAATCTGTCGGACGATTTCACGCAGATTGCCATCCAGGGGCCGAAGGGCGTGGACGTGCTGCAGAAGCTGACTGATGCGGATTTGAAGGCGGTTAAGTTTTACTGGGTCACGCGTGGAACGGTTTGCGGGCTCAGAAATATTCTGATTGCCCGCACCGGATACACAGCTGAAGACGGATTCGAGATCTACATTCCGGCAGATGAGGCCACCAGCGCGCGGGTTTGGAACGAGATTCTGGGTGCAGGCAAGGATTTCGGCCTGGTGCCCTGCGGCCTGGGAGCGCGCAACACTTTGCGCCTCGAAGGCAAGCTGCCTCTCTATGGCCATGAGATTTCCGATACGATCAATGTGTGGGAAGCAGGCCTCGACCGTTTCTGCAAGATGGAGAAGCCGGAATTCGTCGGCCGCGGCGCGCTGGAGAAGGCCAAGGCCGGGGGTGTGACGCGGACCTTGGTGGGTCTGGAGATGACCGAGCGTGGCATCGCGCGCGATGGATATAAAGTCCTGGACGCCGGAAGCCGGGAGATCGGATACGTCACCAGCGGCTCACCGGCGCCGTTCCTGAAGAAGAACATCGCACTGGCTTATGTGCGACAGGAATTCGGGACGGTAGGCACGGCGGTGAAGGTCGAGATACGCGGGCAGGGCGTGGGAGCGCAGGTTGTACCGACACCGTTTTATAAGAGACCGAAGAAGAGTCTGTAGCGCCGCCGTCTTCGGCGCTGCCGAAAATCCTAGGAGCAAGAAGCAATCATGACCTATCCAACTGATCGCAAGTACACAAAGGAACACGAGTGGATTCAGCCGAATGGAGCGTCCGCCACAATCGGCATTACCGACCATGCGCAGGAATCGCTGGGCGACATTGTTTTCGTCGAACTGCCTAAGGTGGGCGCTGAACTCGCGGCGGGCAAGACCTTTGGAACGATTGAGTCGGTGAAAGCAGTGTCAGATTTGTATGCTCCTGCTTCAGGCACGGTGACCGAGACCAACGGCGATCTTGCCACGGCGCCGGAGAAAGTGAATAAGGATCCGCATGGCTCATGGATGATGAAGATCACGCTGAAGAACGCTGGGGAACTGGATGGGCTGCTTTCCGCTGCCGATTATGAGAAGTTCGTGGCGGAAGAAGGCGGACACTGATTCCCGACACGGCATTCAGCATGCGGCGGTCACAATCGAACTGACCTCGAGTTACATCTAATCAATTTCCTATGCGCTATCTACCGAAATCTCCAGCCGACCGCGAAGCCATGCTGAAGGCGATTGGTTTGCGCTCGGTCGACGAACTGTTCGCGCCGATTCCGGCGGAATATCGCCTGAGCCGCGACGTCAAGGTCCCGCGCCAGATGGCAGAATCGGAGATCGTCGACTATTTCCACCAGCGCTCCCGGGAAAACGGCGAGGGCTATACAAGTTTTCTGGGTGCAGGCGCCTACTCTCATTACCGGCCTATCGTTATTGATTCGCTGATCTCGCGCGGCGAGTTTCTCACGGCGTATACGCCTTACCAGGCGGAGATTTCGCAGGGCACGCTGCAATCCATTTTTGAGTTTCAGACGATGATCTGCGAGTTGACCGGTATGGAGGTGGCCAACGCTTCCATGTACGACGGCTCAACCGCCGCTGCCGAAGCCGTGATGATGGCGGTGCGGCTCACGGGCCGACGGTCCGTGGTGGTAGCTCGAAGTTTGCATCCCGAGTATCGCGAAGTGCTCGCCACCTATGCGACCCATCAGGGGATGCCGCTGTCGGTGGCGGGTTTCGGCGATGACGGACGGCTGAATTTGAAGGAGATGGAGAAGTCGATTACGGCAGAGACCGCGGCCGTGCTGATCCAGTCGCCGAACTTTTTTGGCACGATTGAAGATGTGGCGGCGATTGCCGAGGTCGCGCACAAGCACGGCGCGATGCTGGTGGCTTCGATCGCCGAAGCGGTATCTCTGGGAATCGTGGAGCCGCCGCGCGAGGCCGACGTGATCGCGATGGAGGCCCAGTCGTTCGGAGTGCCCATCGGATTTGGCGGTCCGTATTGCGGCGTCATTGCGACGCGGGAGAAATTCGTGCGGCAGATGCCCGGGCGGCTCGTAGGCCAGACGGTCGATAAGCAGGGCAAGCGTGGATTCGTGCTCACGCTGGCGACCCGTGAGCAGCACATCCGACGCGAGAAGGCCACGTCGAATATTTGCACCAACCAGGCGCTGGTCGCGCTGATGGTCAACATCTTTATGACGGTATATGGCAAGGTGGGATTGAAGGAGTTGGCCAAACAGAATCTTGCTAAAACGGCATATGCGGCCGGACAATTCGTCCAACACGGCAAGGTGCTGTTCGCTGATGCGCCGCGGTTCAACGAGTTTGTGGTGCAGACGACCGAGGATCCTCATGCCATCAACCGCCGTTTGCTGGAACACAAGATAGTTGGCGGCCTTCCCTTGAACAAATTTTATCCGGAGCTGGGGAATGCGGCGTTATGGTGCTGCACGGAACTGACGACGCGGAAATCGATCGACACGGCGGTGAGCCTGGCCTCCGAAGCCGGGGGCTCGCGTTCAGTGAGGGAAGAGTCTGCAGTTGAGGAGGTGGCGCGATGAAGGACAGGATTCGCAAAGCTACGCGCCACGTCAATCAAAACGAAGGCCTGATCTTCGAGAAGTCATCGGCAGGCAAAGCTGCCTGGAAGCTTCCGCCGCTTGACGTTCCGGAAGTCGATGCTTCGAAGCTCCTGGGTTCATCGGCAAGAAAAGATCTCGGGAACATGCCCGAAGTGAGCGAGATCGAAATCATTCGCCACTTCACTCGGCTGTCAACCTGGAATTACGCCATTGATCTGGGTATGTATCCGCTCGGCTCTTGCACGATGAAGTACAACCCGCGGGTGAATGAAGCGGTGGCGCGGGTGGAGGGAATCGCGAACGGGCATCCCTACCAGCCGGAGAAGATTTCGCAAGGTGCTCTGCAGATTCTCAAGATGCTGAGCGAATGCCTGATCGAGATTACGGGCATGGACGCGATCACCCTGCAGCCGGCGGCAGGCGCGCATGGCGAAATGACCGGTCTGCTCATGGTGCGGGCCTACCACCAGTCGCAGGGCAACGCGCGCAAGAAGATTCTGATTCCCGACTCGGCTCACGGCACGAATCCCGCAACCGCTGCGATGGTGAACTATGCGGTCGAGAACCTGAAGTCGGATTCGCGCGGCATGGTCGATATCGGAGCGCTGGAAGCGCAGATGAGCAGCGACGTCGCGGCGCTCATGCTTACCAATCCCAATACCCTGGGAGTCTTCGAGCAGGATATTCACAAGATCGCCGACATTCTCCACGCTAAAGGCGGTTTGCTCTACATGGACGGCGCAAACATGAACGCGCTGGTCGGCAAAGTGCGGCCAGGCGATTTTGGCGTCGATGTGATGCATCTGAATCTGCACAAAACGTTTTCCACGCCGCACGGCGGCGGTGGTCCAGGATCAGGGCCGGTGGCGATCAAGAAAATCCTTGAGCCGTTTCTGCCCACGCCGGTGGTGGTCACGAAGGCCGACGGCACTCTGGGTTTCGATTACAACCGTCAGCAGTCGGTTGGGCGGGTGCGCGCGTTCTACGGTAACTTTGGCATGTTTGTCCGCGCGCTGGCTTACATCCAGGCCAATGGGCCGGATGGCCTGCGGCAAACCACCGAGGACGCGGTGCTGAACGCCAACTACATTCGCAAAGGACTCGAAGGCGCCTACGATCTGCCGTATTCCACGCCGACCATGCACGAAGTCGTGTTCAGCGACAGGTTGCAGGCCAAAAAAGGCGTGCGGACCATGGACATTGCCAAACGTCTGATCGACTATGGATTCCATCCTTATACGACGGCGTTTCCCCTCATTGTTCCGGGCGCGCTGATGATCGAGCCCACTGAGAGCGAATCGAAGGAAGAGATGGATTTGTTCATCGACGCTATGAAGTCGATTGCGGAAGAAGTGGAAGAGGATCCGCAGACGGTGCTGGACGCCCCCCACTCGACACGGGTTTCACGGCTCGATGAGACGGCCGCTGCCAGGAAGCCGATTCTACGGTGGAAGCCGGAAGCGTAATTTGTAGCGCCGGCGCCTCGCCGACTGTGGAGGCCGAACACTCTCGGACAGCCACCGGGACAGCGGCGCTACGAAATCCTCCTGCACCTTCCGGCCCTTACTTCGCCGAGATGTCTACTGAAGCACGCGTCGTTGCCCAGTCTATGCGCAACGTGCAGCCGCCCGCAGACTTGTCATACGCGATGGTGAAGTTCTCGACGGGCGCAGGCAGTTTGGAGACGCTCATGTCCGCACGGACCAGTTCGTCGCTCTCATACTTGTAAGGAATGCCCCACTCGCCAGTCTTCTTGTTAACGATCAGCGTCCACTTGTCAGCTCCCGGCACTGTGAAAATGGTATAGCTGCCCGCGGGCACGGCTTTGCCGCCGACCATTACATCGGCGCTGGCGACGAAAGTTGTCGCCTCATTAGCGCCGGTGCGCCACACTTCGCCGAACGGCACGAGATCGCCGTAGATTTTGCGGCCTTTCATGCGCGGACTGGAGTAGTCGGTCTTGACGGTCTTGCCTCCGCCGAGATCGCACGTGGCTGAGGCAGCGGGACTGGGCCGGCTCTGGCCGAAGGCAGCCGCGGTGAACAGGATAGCGATTAGCGTGGAAAAGGCAATTCGTTTTTGCATGGTTTCTCCTCTTAACTAGCTTGGCAATGAACAACGCATTAGACGTTTCTGAAAAGGATATGTCAGCAGACCGATGATTATGCTCTATCAGCCGCGACGGTTACAATCAGCAGATGCCGGTATTCGACGAAAAACAGGAAGAACTGGAGCACTACGAAACCATGATGGGCGTGGCCCGTGGGAGGCTGGCCGTGACCATGGACACGATCACCGATGCCATGGCGCTGGTTGGCCAGCACGGTGTCTATTGCCAGAGCCAGCGCTGGCCGGGCAAACCGGTAATGGACATCCAGATCATCATGAAGAGCCTGACCGACGCAAAAGAGCTGATCCAGAGCGTGATGGAAGAGCTGAAGAAGAATTCCTAGCGGTTGATTTAGAATCCACGCAGCCGCAATTCTCACACGCGCCCGATAAGTTTCTGCAATCCATCGCGGGCCTCTCGCTGAAGCAGAGGACGTTCAAGCCGGGGCCGGACCGTCGGCGTCAGCAACTTCCTCATCTGTTTAGTCTGAGGCTCGGGTCTGGGCGAGTAAGGTGCGTAGAATGACGCTGATCCATCTGAGCGGATTGTGCCTTCGGGATCCTGTTTCAACGAATCGCGAACGGAGTACAGCTCGAGACCAACTGGAATGGAAGTGGATGCGATGCGCGGGCAGAGAAGACCCATGGAAGCATCGCCGACAAAGCCAGGAACGAGCGTCGGGACAGCGGGGCAGGCATAGCCGAAATGGTACTACCGTCTCTGCCGCCCGCAGTTAAGAAATCGCATACTTCCCGCGCTCGATCACCGCTTGCGCGATCTGCTGGCGGAGTTCAATGGTGTTGAAAGGTTCGTGCTTGGACAGACGCCGCAGGATGGCGATCTGGGTGCGAAGCATGTCGCCGTCGGCAACCGCGGCGATCACCTTCCTGGCAGCAGACTCGACCTTCTCCATCGCTTGCGAGAGATAGACGCGGGTCATCGCAATGGGAAGAGCGGCGGCAGCTTCGCCTTTCGTCTCTGCAATCTTTTGCGCTCGCAGCACGGCTGATTCCATGGCGTAAGTTTCGATGGTCATATCAGCGATGGCGCCCATGATCTCCTGCTGGTCCTGGATGGCCTGCATGTATTTCTGCGTGGCCGCTCCCGAGGCAAACAGGCCGAGCTTCTTGGCTTGGCCTACGAGTTTGCGCTCTTCAGCCAGTGGGCCTTCCAAGTCTTCACTCATCGACGGTCCGGAGAGCACTTCATCCATCAGTTTCTTGATGGCGGGCATTAGCGGCAACTGCCCGCTCATGGCGCGTTTCAGCAGAAATCCCGTAATGATGAGCCGGTTGATTTCGTTGGTACCTTCGAAAATGCGGTTGATGCGGGCGTCGCGGTAAGCGCGCTCGGCGGGGTATTCCTCGACGAACCCGTAGCCACCGTAGACTTGCAAGGTTTCATCAACAACGTAGTCGACCATCTCCGAAGCCCACACTTTAATGATGGAGCACTCGACTGCATATTCCTCGATGGCTTTGCGCGTCTCCTTCATCGCCTCGGCGCCTGATTTATCCACTTCATTGAGAGCGCCGTCCATCATGCCAACCGTGCGGTAGACGGCCGCTTCACCGACATAGATCAAGGTCGCCATGTTGGCGATTTTCTCCCGAACCAGACCGAAGTCGGCAATGGCTTTGCCGAAAGCCTTGCGCTGCTTGGCATAGGTGATGGCATGCTCGAGGGAGACCCGTCCTCCGCCCACGCACATCGCGCCAAGCTTGAAACGCCCTATATTCAGAATGTTGAATGCGATGATGTGGCCTTTGCCGATGTCGCCCAGCAGGTTTTCCACCGGAACCTTGCAATCGTTCAAGATGATGGGGCAGGTGGAGGATCCGCGAATGCCTAGCTTGTGTTCTTCACCTCCAATCGAGAAGCCCGGGAACGTCTTCTCAACCAGGAAAGCCGTAAACTTTTCGCCGTCGATCTTGGCGAAAACCGTGAACAGGTCGGCGAAACCTGCGTTGGTAATCCACATTTTTTCGCCGTTGAGGATGTAGTGCTTGCCATCGGAGGAAAGCTGAGCACGGGCGCGGCAGTTCAGGGCATCGGAACCGGAAGAGGCTTCTGACAAGGCGTACGCGCCCACAATCTCACCGGCAGCGAGGCGCGGCAAGTATTTCTTTTTCTGTTCTTCGGTGCCGAAATAAACCAGCGGCAGCAAACCGATGCCGCTATGCGCACCCCACGTCGTGGCAAAGCCGGCGTACTGCGCGATGTGGTCGGCGATGACGGCGGCAGTAACCTTGTCCATCTCGAGGCCGCCATAAGCTTCTGGGATTTCGGCTCCGCTCAAGCCCAAGTCTCCCGCCTTCTTAAGCAGATCGCGGGAAATGGAGAAGTCCTTGTGCTCCATTTTCTCGACGTTGGGCAGGATTTCGTTGACCGTAAATTCCTCTGCGGTCTGCCCGATCAACCGCTGCTGTTCAGTAAAGTCCTCAGGCGTGAACACTTCGTCAGGACGGCGGGACTCAAGCAGGAAGCTGCCGCCGGCGATTCTAGTCTTTGGAACTGCCGTGGTTGTGGCCATGTCTTAATCCTCAAAATGAGAACAGCAGAACGTGGAGAGGAACTGAGGAGTACCATCCATTCTAATTCGGGCAGATCAGGAATGATAGGGCTGAAACTCCTTGGTAATCAGGAGTATTGGGTCGATTACAAGAGATTGTCGGTGAGTCCGGAGCTCGCAGCGGTGCTCTTCTCGACGCATCTGCCATTCTTGTCAAGAGACTGCCCACGAGGGCACGTTTTAGGTTGCGAGTAATCCTCCACCGGTTCCGTGGTGTGTTTGCGGAACGGGCGACACAAGAAGGTGAAAAATCGTCTGTATGCAGGCTGCGGGTTCCGGACGTGTTCCACACCATTGTGGCCCTGCAGGCGCCCGTTATCCCTCGTCTCATGCCGTCCGCCCAATCTCCCACCGGAGCTGTGAGAAGATGGGCCGCCGGAACCGTGACCGCTCGAGGACGCAGTACTACCCGACGAATGACTACTCGAGTGACCGCTCGACGAGGAACTCCCCGAACTCGACCCACCGGAAGAGCCGCCGTGGGAACCGCCAGAACTCGAAGATCCGCCGGAACTCGATCCGCCGGCGGAAGAATGCTGCGCGAGCATTGCGGGGGAGACCAACAAGAGGAGTGCAACTGCCAGGCCGGAGAGCCGCATAAAGCACCAACCGTGGGCGACTTTGCCGTCGTTCTTCAAACTCAGCCGCCCAATTGAACGTAGCGCGGAATAGGGTAAACGAGCGTAAAGAGTTAGTAGAGAATTGTCACGCCAGGTTCTCGAAAATCCCCGCCGCGCCCATGCCTCCGCCGACACACATCGTGACCATGCCGTAACGTCCGTTGCGGCGCTTGAGTTCGCGGAGAATGGTTGCCGTCAGCTTAGCTCCGGTGCAGCCCAAAGGATGGCCGAGAGCGATCGCCCCACCGTTTGGATTCACTTTCTCCGGGTCGAGCCTCGCTTCTTTCATCACGGCTAGCGACTGCGCGGCGAATGCCTCGTTCAACTCGATCACGTCGATATCAGAGAGCTTCAACCCGGCCATCTTCAAAGCTTTTGGAATGGCGAACACCGGGCCAAGTCCCATTTCTTCGGGCTTGTATCCTGCGGTGGCAAACGAAATGTACCGAGCCAGTGGCTTGATGCCCAGCGCCCTGGCACGCTCGGCGGACATAACCACCGCGGCCGCTGCGCCGTCCGACATTTGCGAAGAGTTTCCCGCGGTCACCGTACCTTTGACGTGGAACGCGGGCTTGAGCGCGAGCAGCGCTTCGAGTGAAGTGTCGGCGCGCGGGCCTTCGTCCATTTTGAAAACAATTTCCTGCCGCTTGGGCTTCGATCCATTCGGAGTGCTGAAACTCACCGAGACGGGCACGACCTCGTCGTCAAACTTGCCAGCCTGGATCGCAGCCAGCGCTTTCTGGTGGCTGCGCAGGGAAAACTCGTCCGCAGCCTCCCGCGCAATGCCGAATCGCTGGCCAAGACGCTCGGCGGTAAGGCCCATGTTGAGGTAAGCGTCCGGGTAGTGGTCGACGAGCCAGGGGTTGGGCGAAACCTTATGCCCGCCCATCGGGATCATCGTCATCGATTCCGTACCGCCGGCTACAATCGCTTCCGCACCTCCACTCATGATGCGTTCGGCCGCCATGGCAATCGCCTGCAGACCCGACGAGCAGAAGCGGTTGATGGTGAGCGCCGAGATTTCGACCGGCAGCCCGGCCCGCAGCGATGCGATGCGAGCTACATTCATCCCTTGTTCGGCCTCGGGCATAGCACAGCCCAGGATGACGTCTTCAATCTCTTTGGCGTCGAGTTGTGGAAGGCGCTGCAGCGCGCCCTTAATGGCGACAGCGGCAAGCTCATCAGGACGCGTGGCGCGGAGCGTGCCTTTGTAGGCGCGTCCCACAGGCGTACGCACGGATGAGGCAATTACGACTTCTCGCATAAAGTTTCTCGGTTCAGGCCTGGGTTTCAGCGCTTCTATGATTGGATGCATCGCATCCTTCACGAGCTTCACTTGGCCGGAGCATAGAAGTAATAGTCCGCGGTGTAACTGCTCTTGGTTTCGGCGTCGCGATGAGACGCATCGCAGCCTTCAGCCGGTGGCTGGCCACCATGGGTGCGAACCCGCTGAATCGTGGTCACGCTCGCGAGCTGGCCATTTCCCGAATGACTCACAACCTTCACCAGCAGCCAGGGAATCGACTGCCCGTCGAGCGACTCTACGCGGGCCGCTGCTTTACCCGTCACCTCGCTGCCGTCCTTCAATTTCCACGAGGGACCGGCTGAATGAGTTCCAATCACTTTGTCGTTTCGATCATGAAGTTCTGCATCGGGAGCTTTCAGCGTCCAATTGAACTTGCCGTCCGCCGCGGCCTGGCAGGTATAGATCTGCGACCCAGTTGCATGCGCCAAAAGAACAACTTCTTCACCCGAGGGAGGTTGAATCGCATCCGGAACGTCCGGCGGTGACTCCTTCTGGGGAGAATCTTTGGCTTGGGCACTTGCGAGTGACGCTCCAAGAATGAGCACGACCAGGCTGAGGACTGCGGCGGCAATCGGCAGAAATCTTCGCATGAGGCCGATTGTAGCAGGCAAGATTCTTTGAAAAAACTTAGGAGCGGAGTGATCCTGGCCCGCTACGGTTTCGCCCAGTCCTGCCACGAGAGCCCTTCTACCCGGGAAAACTCGGACACGTTGGCTGTCACTAGTGTGAGCTGTCGCGCCAAAGCCTGACCGGCGATCAAGGTGTCATAAGCGCCGATGGGTGTGCCGGAGGATTGAAGCGCAGCACGAATGAATCCGGCGACTCTCGCGTCCTGCTCTTCAAAGGAGAGCAAGGTGATCGGGCCAGCGAGAAAAGCTTCAAGCCGCTGCGTATTTAAGCCTTGGTGCACACTTTTCGCAACGCCATACCAGAGCTCAAAAGCGACTACAGAGGATACGCAGATCTGCGCGCCACCACTGACCGCCCTTTGAAAACGGCTTCGAACCGCTGTCGGTGTGCGATTGATCAGAGCGATGCAGGCGTTTGTGTCGAGCAGATAGTTCACTCGAAGATTTTGCGCTGCGGCGTGAGGGGTTGCTGGCGGTCCGAGGGGAAGGGCTCCGAATTCAATTGATCGAGCCTGCGGAACCATTCCTTCGGATCTTGGATGAGTGGTTCAAGGAGCACTCCCTGGCCCACACGCCGAATGCGTACTCGGTCACCCTCGAAACGAAACTCCCGGGGCAGCCGTACCGCCTGGCTGCGGCCGTTCTGGAACAGCTTGGCAACATCAGTCTTCGCCATTGCGGCCCCCCCCACCATTGGAGTATATACCAAAAGTATATATCCAACAAACGCATTGCGACAGCTCTAAATCTTCACAAAGGTTGCTAATTCCGCAGCGTCTTCCCTGTCTTCAGCGTGTACTGAATGCGTTCCTGCGTCTTTCTCTCTCCGCAAAGCGACTTGAAGCCCTCGCGTTCCAGGTCGAGGATGTACTGCTCGCTCACCGGCGTGCCCGGCGTGACGTTGCCGCCGCACAGCACCTCTGCGATCTTCGCGCCCAGCTTCACTTCATAGTCGGTGATGTAATCTCCTTGGCGCATCATGTGCACGCCCATTCGGAGCGTCGCCAGAAGGCCTTCGCCGGGTGCGGGAATGTCAGTACGCGGCACCGGCGGCTCATATCCCGCACGGACCAGTTCGAGGGCTCGGGCTTTGGCATCGGAAAGCACGCGCTCGCGGTTCATGGTGATACGGTCGCTCTCGCTTAAGAAGCCGAGGCCACGAGCTTCGTGCGCAGAGGTAGCCACCTTCGCGGTGGCTATGGTTTCAAACGCCCGCTTCATCGCTTCCAGCATTTCGATGGATCCCGCGAGCGCATCTCCGGAACCCTTGCTGCCGCGCGCCGCAGCTGCTCCATCAACCGCGCGTAGCAGCATCTCCTTGCAGCCTCCGCCGCCCGGGAGCAGGCCCACCCCAACCTCAACCAGTCCTGTGTAGAGCTCGGCGTGAGGCTGGCGCGCCGCGGCATGCAGCGAGATTTCCGTGCCGCCGCCCAGGCACAATCCGAAGGCTGACACGACCACTGGCTTGGGTGAGAACTTGATGGCCTGCGTCATGCCCTGGAACTGGCGGATGGCGAGGTCCACATCGTCCCACTCCTCCTCCTGCACACTCATCAGCAGCAGCATAAGGTTGGCGCCGACCGAGAAATTCGTGGCATCATTGGTGATGACGAAGGCGTCGAAGTTGTCGCCCGGGCCGCCGGGTTTAAGGGTCTGAAGAATGAGGCCAACAATGTCGGCCCCGAGCGAGTTCATCTTCGAGTGAAATTCGATGCAAGCCACGCCGTCGCCCAGGTCTACCAGGGATGCTCCGGAATTCTTCTTGACCACCCCATTGGATTTCTTAGCGACGGTTACCGACCAGACTCCGGCGGGGACTTGAACCGGCTTTCGCCCTTCGGCAGCCAGGTCGAAGTAAGCGCGTCCTGACGAAGTTTTGGGATCATCGCTGTACCACGACTTTTCACCGGCCGCGAGCAACTTCTCGACATTCGCCGCCACCGGCTTGCCTTCTTTCTTCAGGCGAGCGACAGTGGCTTCGACGCCCGCAGCGTCCCAAAGCTCGAAGGGCCCAAGTTCCCAGTTGAAGCCGAGGCGCATCGCGCGGTCGATTTCCACAATCGAGTCTGAAATCTCAGGCACCCGGTTGGCCGAGTAGGTCCATAAATCAGACAATGCCGACCACAGGAATGCTCCCGCCTTGTCCCCTTTCTGTGGGCTGCCTTCAAGACCAAGCAGCATGCGCAGGCGCGCGCCTGTGTCGTCAACGTTCTTCGCCATATCCAGTGCAGCGAACTTCGGCTTCTGCCGGGGATGGTATTCGAGCGTCTTCCAGTCGAGCGCAAGGCGCTCGTCTTCTTTGCCGTCGCCGCCTTTTGCTTTCTTGTAAAAGCCCCCTTTAGTCTTGTCGCCCAGCCATTTTCGCTCAAGCATCTGGGTGAAGAATCCGGGTAGGCGAAGTTCGCTCCGTTCGTCGTGGACGTTCGCAGTCATGTTCGCAACCACATGACCCAGAATATCGAGACCGACGAGATCAATCGTGCGGAAGGTCGCCGACTTCGGCCAACCGACAGCTTGTCCCGTCAGCGCGTCCACGTCTTCGATGCTCAGGCCCATCTCCTGCATCAGGCGCATAACATTCAAAACCGAAAATGTTCCGATGCGGTTGCCAATGAAGTTCGGCGTATCTTTGGCGAGCACGACGCCCTTACCAAGGTGCACATCGCAGAAGTGCGAGACAGCGTCGATTGCTGCGCGATCCGCTTCCGGCGTCGGAATGAGTTCCAGCAATCGCATGTAACGCGGCGGATTGAAGAAATGTGTTCCGAACCAGGCCTTCCGAAAGTCATCGGAGAATCCCTCCGAGATTTTTCCCACAGGAAGGCCACTAGTATTGGTGGTGACGATGGTGCCGGGCTTGCGGATCGCTTCAACCTTACGAAGCAGCGCCCGCTTGAGGTCGAGATTCTCGACGACAGCCTCAATGATCCAATCAACCTCGGCCAGCTTCTTCAAGTCGTCGTCGAAGTTCCCGACGGTGACTAAGCGGGCAAGCGAAGCATCCATGAAGGCAGCCGGCTTGGATTTCTTGGCCGCGTCAAGACCAGCGGCCGCGATCTTGTTACGCGCGGCCGCGCCCGCACTGGAAGCAACGTCTCCGGGGACGATATCGAGCAGGTAGCTGGGCACGCCCGCGTTGGCAAAGTGAGCGGCGATGCGGGCGCCCATGGTTCCGGCGCCGAGGATAGCAACTTTACTAATGCGTTTCATGAATCAGCCTCGAAAAAGCTTAATCCCGGAGATCGCAGAGAGCACTCATAATCTTCAAATTGACAATTGGAAATCGATCCTATGGCAGTCTATCCACCGTCCACTCGTTGTTGCCCGTATTCACAACAATAATGCTCGAAAATCGGAGGCGGCGGGTACGAAGATTTTTCCCAGCGCTGTTCATCAGAACGACCGGAAACTCATAGCGTCCGCGTTTTAGCAGTTTGCCCCGACCTACTTCATACGCGGAGGGTGCAGAAGTAGAGAAAAACTTTTCGACAGTGTCCGCAGTGGCTGCCTCTTTAGCGTGAGTGCTGAGCAGCACCGTCCCGTTTTCAACGTCGCCAGATTGCCAAGCTTGAAGGAGATGATCCGCCGCGGCAAGAGCTGGAACGTAGCCCGGATCCAGGTTGCCAACGGGAGTCTTCGCTGCTAAAGATGGTACCAACAAGCAAAAGCAGAGAATCAGTGAAGGTGCAGCTGGGTTTAGGGCTTCACGAAGTCGCATGCATTCATTATGCGGGAAAAAGCAGGGTGCGTGAAATTCAGCGAGGGCCTGGTTGGATTTTTCATCCACCGCTAAAGATCCGAGTGTGCTTCCACATACTCGAGCGCGCGCCGTGCCATTTGTTTCTCTCCTTTGTAAGCCAGCAGCTTCGGAGCATCTTCCAGCCGAATCCACCGTGCGCGCGCCACTTCAACTCGCATCTCAGGCGCAATCTCGTTGATGCGACCGGAGCGGTAGCGCATCAGGTAGAAACTGACAATCTTGAACACCCGAGCGCCATCCCCCCAGGCCCGCGTATACACATACTTGCTGTCGCCGAGCTTCGTGACCGGATCGGCGGTAACGCCGGTCTCCTCGTAAACCTCGCGCAGCGCAGTTTCGAGTGGCTTCTCCCCTTGATCCACCAGGCCCTTTGGCAGTGCCAGAACGCTCTTCGCCAGCACGCTCTTCGGGCGGATTGCCGCCTGTTTTGATCGATCTGCCGCAGCCCGCCCGGAATCGCCCGCGGGCTCAATAGCGGCCATCCACCAGCCTCCCTCCCGTAACCGGATTACCACCCCGCCAGCCGATATCTCCCGCACCATAACCGGCAAGTTAGCAGGATTACAGGAGTTAGTCATCTTTGCCTGGAATGGGGTAACGCGCAGGTAACGTGCATCTGGTTCTGCCGTAACTCAAATGGCACGAACGTGCTCTGCAGCGTTCCTCCGGAAAGTGGCATCCTATAACTAGGAAGTACGCGTTGGTTCCCGCAAGGGACGTGGGGTTCCGGTGAAGAGTCTTGGCAAGATCATCCGGTCAGTACAGGCCTTCGGGCGGGAATTGTCCCGCATGGGCGCTGTTCCTGAGGCGCGGGTTCCCAAGATCGGCGTGGCCCTTGGCGGTGGTTTTGCGCGGGGCATGGCGCACATAGGTGTCCTGAAAGTCCTTGAACAGGAAGGGATCCCGATCCGCATAGTCGCAGGTACCAGTGTGGGAGCGCTGATCGGGGCTTGTTACTGCAGTGGGCTTTCCATCGAAGAACTCGAAAAAGTTGCTCGCTCAGTCCGCTTCACAACCTTCGCCCGCTGGACCGTCTCGCGCTACGGTTTCGCTTCGAACGACCGCATGATGCAGTTCTTGAACCGCACGTTGAAAGTGAAAACGTTCGAAGAATTGCAGATTCCTCTGGGCATCACCGCCACCGACTTCAACAGCGGCGAGGGCGTGGTCTTTCATTCCGGCTCAATGGTCGATCCGATACGCGCCAGTTGCGCCTATCCGGGGATGTTCTTGCCGGTCAACCTTCGCGGGCGCTGGCTGGTGGATGGCATGCTCTCGCATCCTGTACCCACGTCTCCGCTGCACGAAATGGGTGCGGACCGGATCATTGCCGTGCATTTGCGAGGACAGTGGACGAAAGATGGCGCGCCCCGCCATCTCTTCGATGTGATCGGACAATCTTTCGCCATCGCGCAGGATCAGATGAGCCACCTCTGGCGAGGCGCCGCCGACGTAATCATCGAGCCCAACGTGGCCGGCTTCGCCTACGACGACTTCAAGCGCGCCGGCGAACTGATCACCGCCGGAGAAATAGCCACGCAAAAGGTTCTGCCCGAAATACGCAAGTGGCTGGAAACTCCGGAAACCTCAGCCGCGGCGAAAGCCCGTCCCGCAATGGCCCATCCAGCGCCCATGCCCGCAGACTAGAGCCGAAGGCTACTAAGGAGACGGCCGCTCTCGGCCGTCCTGGTCGAGCGCAGCTCGGCCATTTTCTATATCGGCGGACAACCAGCGGGACCGGTCCCGGTTTCGTTGACTCACCCGCCCCGCCCACGTAAGATTTCCGCCAGTGATTGGACAAACCATCTCGCACTACCGAATGATTGAAAAGCTCGGTGGCGGCGGCATGGGCGTTGTCTATAAGGCGGAGGACATCAAGCTGCACCGCTTCGTCGCCCTGAAATTCCTGCCTGACGAGGTGGCCAAGGATCCCCAAGCTCTGGCCCGTTTCCAGCGCGAGGCCCAGGCCGCCTCCGCCCTGAACCATCCCAATATCTGCACCATTTACGAAATCGACGAACACCTGACCCAAGAAAACCAGGCGCAGGCCTTCATCGCCATGGAGTTCCTGGACGGCGTGACTCTCAAGCACGCCATCGCAGGCCGCCCGCTCGATAACGACACCTTGCTCCAGTTGGCCATCGAAGTCGCTGACGCCCTCGACGCAGCCCACGCCGAAGGCATTGTCCACCGCGACATCAAGCCGGCAAACATCTTCGTCACTAAACGCGGCCATGCCAAGATCCTCGACTTTGGACTGGCGAAGGTAATGTCTGGTCGTTCGTCCGACAAAGCCATAGGCGCAGACCAAACCCTGGACGAAGCCCACCTCACCAGCCCCGGCACAATGCTCGGCACGGTCGCTTACATGTCACCCGAACAAGTGCGGGGCCGGGAACTCGACGCCCGCTCAGATCTGTTTTCTTTCGGCGCGGTCCTTTACGAAATGGCAACCGGCGATGTGCCGTTCCACGGCGAAAGCGCGGCCGTGATTTGCGAAGCCATCATGAATCGCGCTCCAGTGCCGGTTGTGCGTCTGAATCACGAAGTCCCGGCTAAGCTCGAAGACATCATCAACAAAGCGTCTGGAAAAAGACATCAACCTGCGCTACCAGCACGCCTCGGAAATGCGCGGCGACCTGCAGCGCCTGAAACGCGACACGGAATCGGGACGGATGGCGATGTCCTCATCGTCGGAAAGCCAGCAAATCGCCGCCGCGACGGGATCCTCTCCTGGGCCCGCGAGTTCCGCGCAAGCCAGCGCCGTGAGCACTGTTGCCGCAACAGCGCCAGCGGGCAAGAAACGTTCCTACAAAGTGATCGGCGGAGCTGTTGCCGTGGTTGCGGTTGTAGCACTGGCCGCTGTCTTCTGGCTCTTCAAGCAGCGTCCAGTCCCAACCAGCACCGCCACCCAGAAAACCGTAGCGGTTCTGCCTTTGCAGAACCTCGGCGCCGATAAGGATCTGGATTTTCTGCGTCTGGCCCTGGCCGACGAAATCGCCACGTCGCTCAGCTATGTTCGCTCGCTGACCATCCGTCCATTTGCCACCACCAGCAAGTACGATTCTCCCACGCTCGATTTGCAGGAAGCCGGTCGCGCCATGCACGTCACTGACGTCGTCACCGGGCATTATCTGAAAGAAGGCTCCCAGCTGCAGATCACGCTGGAAGCAATCGATATCGAGAACAACCGCACCCTCTGGCGCGACACCATGACCGTCGCCGCTCCCGACATGATTGCCATGCAGAGCCAGATCACGGCGAAAGTGCGGCAGGGCCTGGTTCCAGCTCTCGGTGCAGGCATGGATTCAGCGGAGGGCGCTACCCGGCCGAAGAATGAAGAGGCCTATGATCTATATCTCCGCAGCATTTCGGTGCCGCATGATCCCCAGCCCAACAAAGATGCCATCGCCATGCTTGAGCGAGCCGTTGGACTCGACTCAACCTACGCGCCCGCCTGGGATGCGTTGGGGTATCGCTACTACTACGATTCGCAGTATGCTGCCGGCGGCGAAGCTATGTTCCAGCGCGCAAAAGCCGCCCTGGAAAAAGCCCTGACCCTGGATCCGAACTTGATCAGTGCAGCGTCGCAGCTGACGGCACTCCAGGTGGAAAGAGGCGATTTGGTAGGAGCCTACCAGGAAGCCAAGGCTTTGGTGGAGCGCCATCCCAAAGACGCCGAATCTCACATGGCCATGGCGTATGTCCTGCGCTACGCCGGACTGCTCGATGAATCTGCGCACGAGTGCGATGCCGCCCTGTCCCTGAACCCTGGGTACTATCAATTTCGGTCGTGTTCGTTCACCTTCGACGAACTCGGGAACTACGGAAGGGCAATGGATTTTCTGCAACTTGACGCCGGATCCGATTGGGTGTCGCGCAACATTGTGAGCCACTCCGTTCGAGCCGGCAATTTGGCGCAAGCTCGGGAACAATCGGAGAAATCGGGGGACACCAGCGTAGCTCGGATGATGAGGGCGTGTCTCCACAACGCACCAACTACGGAGGTAGATAAACTTGCCCGCGAAGTTGCGCCGGAGATTCTTGCTAATCCTGACGCCGAGAACAGGTACCTGATTAGCTCCAATTTTGCCTTCTGTGGCCAGAAGGATGTCGCTCTGCGCCTGCTCAAGAGCAGTATGGGCAAGTATTGCGCTTACACCGCAATACAGAATGACCCTATGCTCGCGACCCTGCGAGGCACGCCCGAGTTCAACGAGCTACTCTCCGCCGCCAAACAGTGCCAGTCGGATTTCCTTGCCCAGAGATCGCAACTTCTGAAGTGATGCCTTCAGTGGAATCCTGAGGTGGATTCGTCCAGTTACCCTGCGACCGTTACCTTCTCCGCCTCCTCGCAAACCCGCTTCCAGGCCTTCTCCACGTGCCGAGCCTCAGTATTGGTCTGCCCAACGCACAGGCGCAGCGTGAACTTGCCGTCCAGCTTTGTGTGCGTCAGAAAAAGATCTCCGCTTCGGTTCAGTCGCTCCATGATTGTCTGATTCGCCGCGTCCCCGCTTTTGTGGCGGAAGCAGACCAGGTTCAACGGCACGGGCGCGGCCAGTTCGAAGCGAGAGTCGTTGCGAACCCACTGCTCAAACTGTTGCGCCAGCTCGACGTGACGGCGGATCTGGTGCTGCAAGCCCTCCACCCCGTAGTGCCGGATCACGAACCACAACTTGAGCGCGCGGAAGCGCCGTCCGAGCGGAATCTGCCAGTCGCGATAGTCAATCACCGCACCCGACTCCGTCGCCTGGTTTTTGAGGTATTCCGGCAGAATGCTCAGCGTCCGGATAAGCGCTTTGCGGTCCGCGACCCAGAAACAATCGCAGTCGAAGGTGGTGAACATCCATTTATGCGGGTTGAAGCTGTAGCTGTCGGCGAACTCGACGCCATCCTGAAGCTGGCGAAACTCCGGGCAGAGCGCCGCCGTCCCCGACATCGCGGCATCGACATGCAGCCAAAGATTATGCCCGCGGCAGATCTCGGCGATCTCGGCGATCGGATCCATCGCGTTCGAAGACGTCGTACCGACAGTAGCGCACACAAAACACGGAAGCAGCCCAGCGCTCTTGTCGGCGTCAATTCTCCGAGCCAGAGCCTCGGGGCGCATGGCGAAGTCTTCATCGACTTCGATTAAGCGCAGATTCGAGACGCCGATGCCAGCAATCATCGCCGCCTTTTCGATCGAAGAGTGCGTCTGCGAAGACGCGTAAGCCACGATGCGCCCGTCACAGCCTTTCTGATTGCTGGCGTAGTTCGTGGCGCGTTCACGCGCGGCCAGCAGAGCGCACAGGGCAGCGCTCGAGGCGGTATCTTGTATGACTCCGCCCCCCGTACTCGACGAGAGAAACTTTTCCGGCAATCCGAGCATAGGTACCAGCCAGTCGAGCACGTGAGTTTCGAGTTCGGTGCAGGCCGGACTGGTCGACCACAGCATGCCCTGCAGGCCCAAACCGGAAGAGAGAAGATCGCCCAGAATTCCGGGGCCCGAACCGTTGCTTGGGAAGTACGCAAAGAAGTTCGGCGACTGCCAGTGCGTGACACCGGGCAGAATCAGCTTCTCGACGTCTTTCAGCAACGCATCGAACGGCTCGCCCTTCGCCGGAGGATCTGCCGGCAGTGATGCGCGAATCTCTCCCGGCTTCACCTGCGAGAGCACCGGGAACGATTCGATGCGGGAGTGGTAGTCGGCGATCCAATCCACCACAGCATGGCCGTGGCGGCGGAATTCATCGGGTGTCATGTGGAAGGATTTTTCGTCGGGCATTGTCCTCCAAGAATGTCCTCCAAGAATGTCTCCAATAAGACTCTCCAGACGACTCAGGAATCTAGAGCGATGTGAACCTGTGAACTCTACTCTTGTCGCAGCCGTCCGAAATACACTCGCGTCTTGTATTCGAACGCGACCCGACTCGCGACCGCACAGGAATCAAAGATGCGGCGCAGATCGCGCAGCATAGGCGCATGCCTGGCATCGTCCGGCCCGGGTGCGTACGACGACGATAGCAATCGACCTTCTACTCCGGCGTAATCGAATTCCTGCCGCATCGCAAATACTCGCTCTTGAAACGGCATGGGATCGAAGAATTCATTGATTTCCGACGTTGTGTGTTCATGGCGGATGTCCTGATAGTCAGTCCCATAGGTCAGAAGCAGTCGCTCGTAATCACGGAGGAAAGTTGTCGAATCGGTAAGGCGCTCGTTCCACAGCAGCACCAGCCACCCCCCGGGCTTCAGGATGCGAACGAACTCGCGCCTGGCCAGTTCGCGATCGAACCAGTGCGCCGCCTGGGCCGCGGAGACGAAGTCTACGCTTTGATCCGCCAGCGTGGTCGCTTCCGCAGTTCCCACTGCGCTGGTGAACTTCGGAAACACGGCGAGCAATCCCTCTGCCGCCCCACGCATCTCGGCATTGGGCTCAACACCTACGACTTGATTGCCATTTTCCAAAAGCAGGCGAGTCCAGATGCCGGTGCCCGATGCGATGTCGGCAACCACATGGCCGGGCGCAAGGCCGCATTCGGACTTCAGTAAGCGAATAACCTCAGGCGGGTATCCCGGCCGGTAGCGAACATAGTTTTCGACGCGATCGGAGAAACGGCTGGTAGCATTCGAGGCAGGCATAGGCTTAGAAAGGCAACTTGTTCGTTTTGCCCAAACCCAATCTTAATCGCAGGGTGGTCGAGTGCGATACCATTCCAACAAGCTAGAGAAGTCTTGATTGTATGAGAATTGTCATCAAAGTCGGTACCAGCCTGATCGCTCCCGGCGGTCAGATTGACGCGAACCTGCTGCGAGGAATAGTAGATCAGTTCGATCTCAACAGGAACGAATACCTGGTTGTCACCTCCGGCGCGATCGCAGCAGGCATGTCAGGACTGGCGTTAAACAAGCGGCCGAGCGATGTTCCTGGCATGCAGGCCTGCGCCGCGGTTGGGCAAAGCCAGCTGATGCACACCTACGAGCGGCTGTTCTTCGGCAAGAAAGTGGTGGCGCAACTTTTGCTTTCGAGCGACGATTTCACCTCGCCCATCCGCTACCGCAACCTGCAGAACGCGCTGGCCGAACTGCTTGCACTCGGGGTCGTGCCAATTGTGAACGAAAACGACAGCGTCAGCGTGCGCGAACTGGAAGGGGCTTTCGGCGACAACGACGAATTGAGTGCTCTGCTGGCCACTGCCGTGAAAGCGGACTGGCTGTTGTTGCTGACCAACGTAGATGGCTTGCTTATTCCCAATGGACGCAAGAAACCCAAACTGCAGCGCGTGGTGCGCCAACTGACCCCGGCACTCGAAGCGCTTTGCAACGGCAAGAGCGCGCTCGGCCGCGGAGGGATGATTTCCAAACTGCGCGCCGCGAAACTGGCTAGTGAAGGCGGAGTGCATGTTGCGATCGTGAACGGCCGCCATCCTCACGTGATCGCCCTGGGAACGGAACGCCAGATAGGAACGTATTTTTATCCCCGGCCAAGGCGAAACTAATGACGGCAGCCTTTGCCAGATCAGCTTCTACGCAAGAAAAGTTGCAGCGTGCGCGCGAGGCCTCGGCGCGGCTGGCCCTGCTCTCCACGAAAGAAAAAAACGGCTTGCTCCTGGCGATCGCGAATGCGATTGAGGCTAATGCTCCAACGATTCTTGCTGCAAATCGCGAGGATATCGAAACTTCCGGTCTCGAAGGCGCCATGCGTGACCGCCTGCAATTGACTACAGCGCGCGTCCAGGAAATGGCGCGAGGAGTGCGCGAAGTCGTCGCCCTTGGAGATCCGATCGGCGAGACTCTGGCGGAGTGGACGCGCCCCAACGGTCTGTGCATCCGCAAAGTTCGCGTGCCGCTAGGCGTTGTGGGAATCATTTACGAATCGCGGCCGAACGTCACGGTGGATACAGCTGTGCTCGCTCTGAAAACCGGTAATGCAATCGTCTTGCGCGGCGGCAAGGAAGCGGCCCGAACGAATCGGCTCCTGGTGGAGATTCTTGCAGCCGTTCCTGGAGTGCCAGTGGGGGCGATCGAGTTGCTCGATTCCAGCACGCGGCAATCAGTGCGGGAACTCATTAAGGCGCGAGGGCTCGTGGACGTGATTATCCCGCGCGGCGGCGTCGAACTGATCGCATTTGTCACCGAAAATTCCGCAGTACCCGTAATCGAAACCGGAGCAGGGAACTGCCACATCTTCGTGGACGAATCCGCCGACCTCGACATGGCCGACAGAATCGTGATTAACGCCAAGACGCAGCGCCCATCTGTATGCAACGCCGCGGAGAAGTTGCTGGTGCATGAACGCATTGCGGCGGAATACGTCCCCCGCATCACGAAGAAGCTAATCGAAGCGGGGGTCGAAGTCCGCGGAGATGGAAAGTCCCGCTCCTTAAGCGCGGGACCGAAAATTGAGCCTGCCGCAGAGCAGGACTGGTATGAAGAATATCTGCGTCTGTGCATCGCAGTTCGCGTAGTCGCGAACGTGGATGAGGCGATCGCTCACATCAACCGCTATTCTACGAAGCATTCGGACTCCATCGTGACGCGCGACGAAGCGAGGGCCCGCAAGTTCCTGCGCGGAGTCGATTCAGCTGCCGTCTACTGGAACGCCTCGACCCGTTTCACCGATGGCGCGGAGTTCGGTTTCGGCGCCGAGATGGGCATCAGCACCCAGAAACTGCACTGCCGCGGACCGTTCGCCCTCGCGGAACTCACCTCTTCGAAGTATGAGATTGTGGGCACAGGACAGGTGCGCTAGATGGTTAGCCGCGACTTCGAGTGCTGGGACTTACGCTCCAGCTGAATGCATCCACACCTGCTGTGTTACCTTACTTACTTTCACCGCAGGTGCCCAATGCGATTCTTTTCAGTCCTGCTTCTTTCTTCAGTCGTCTTCCTTTGCTGTCTATTAACCCGTGTAAGTGGCCATGGGCCAGAGTCTTCCGCCGCGTCCCAGCCCATTTTCGGCTTTCGCGATGCCGCCACTGAAAACGCCGCCGAAGCCCGTTTCCTCGCCGTACCCGATCCCAAGCTGGCGGAAGAGCATTTGCGCACACTGACGCAAGCTCCGCACATGGCTGGCACACCGGAAGACAAAGCCACAGCCGACTACGTGGCACAGAAGTTTCACGACGCCGGACTCGACACCGAGATCGTCGAATATAAGGTGTGGATCAACTACCCTTCAGAGATCAGCGTAGACATCACCGCGCCTGCAGGCGTCGAAATGCACGGTCCCACGCGCGAGCACGTCGAAGGTGATCCTTACGACGACGATCCCCGCGTCGTGATGCCCTTCAACGGCATGTCGCCCTCGGGAGATGCCGAAGCGGAAGTGGTCTATGCCAACTACGGCACGCCGGACGATTTCGAGAAGTTAGCAAAGTTGAAGGTCGATGTGCGCGGCAAGATCGTACTCGTGCGCTACGGCCAGAACTTTCGCGGCGTCAAGGAATTCATCGCGCAGGAGCATGGCGCGGCGGGAGTGATCATCTATTCCGATCCGTTCGACGACGGCTGGCGACGGGGCGATAAGTATCCCGATGGGCCGTGGCGGCCGGATACCGGCGTCCAGCGCGGATCGGTGGGATACATGTTCGAGTTTCCCGGAGATCCAACAACGCCGGGAGTCGCGTCGCTACCATCGTTGCCGGAAAGCAAACGCATCTTGCCAGAACAGTCCGCGCAGATGCCGAAAATTCCGGTCACGCCGCTTTCCTATCACGATGCCTCGCCCATTCTTCAACACCTGGCCGGGAGCGATTCGCCCCGCGAGTGGCAGGGTTCGCTGCCCTTCACTTATCACGTGGGACCGGGACCGGTACGGGTGAAGATGCATCTCAAGCAGGATTATCAGTTCCGTACTCTGTGGGATGTAATTGGCCGAGTACGTGGCAGCGAGTTTCCTGACGAGTGGGTGGTGGCGGGCAATCATCGCGACGCATGGGTGTATGGCGCGGTCGATCCGAACAGTGGTACGGCAGCGATGCTGGAAACCGTGCACGGGGTGGGCGAGTTGCTGAAGTCGGGTTGGAAGCCGAAGCGCACCATGATCTTTGGCAGTTGGGATGGCGAGGAAGAAGGACTGATGGGCTCGACAGAATGGGCCGAGCAGCATGAATCTGAACTGGGGAGTGCTGCCGCGTATTTCAATATGGACGTGGCCGTCTCGGGACCGAAGTTTGGCGCCTCTGCAGTTCCCAGTTTGAAGAAGTTCTTGCGAGACGTGACCAAAGCCGTTCCCAGTCCCAAAGGCGAGACGCTCTACGAAGCGTGGCAGAAGTCTGATCAACCGCAGTCGCCGGCAGAGGCGACCGCCGACTCGCGACGCAACCCTGCTGCTCCTGCCGGTGGCGACGTCCAGGTCGGGGACCTGGGCAGTGGCTCGGATTACAGCGTGTTCCAGCAGCATCTGGGCGTGCCCTCTGCGGACATCAGTTCCACTGGGCCATATGGTGTGTATCACTCGGTGTTCGACAATTTTGCCTGGTTCAAAAAGTTTGGCGATCCGGATTTCGTCTACGAGCAGCAGATGGCGAGGGTCTTCGGTCTGGAGGCCTTGCGCATGGCCGATGCCGACGTTCTACCCTACGACTACGAAGAATACGGAAAAGAGATTGCCGTCTATCTCGATGGGGCCAAGAAAAGGGCAGAGAGTAAATTCGGGGAGCATAAGCTCGATCTGAATGCGGTGACCGCGGCAGCGAAACATTTTCAGGACGCGGGGGCGAAGATCTCGGCGAAGCAGAAGAATCCGCCGAGGGATACAGCGCGCTTGAATCAGGCGCTGCGCGGCGCTGAGCGCTCTCTGCTGGTTCCCGAGGGACTGCCGCATCGTCCCTGGTTTCGCCATGCGATTTATGCTCCGGGCGAATATACGGGGTATGCCGCGGTGGTGATTCCGGGAGTGAATGAGGCTCTCGACAAAGGCGACCCAGAGCGGGCGCGGCAGCAGTTGGCAGTTCTAACAGCAGCGCTCGAGCGCGCTGCCAAGGTGCTGGAGGGGTATCGCTAGAGCTCATGACGCCGACCACCCACGCTCTTGGGCAATTTTTACGAACGCTGCCGCACTCGGCGGCGGCGACGTTTCTCGCGCTGTTTCCCATCGTCGATCCCTTCGGCGGCATCCCCATCTTCTTCAGCATGACGTCTTCCTGGACGGTTCAGGAGCGCCGGACCACTGCACTGAAGACCGGTCTCTGGGTGTTCGTCATTCTGGTGACGTTTTTATTTTTCGGCCGCTTCGTGCTGTATTTCTTTGGTATCTCGCTGCCGGTTCTGAAAATTGCCGGCGGACTGATTGTCGCCAACACGGCCTGGGGCATGGTCACTTCTCATGCGCGGATTACTCCCGAGGAAAGCAACGAGGCACAGGATAAGGAAGATATTTCTCTGACTCCGCTGGCCATGCCGCTCATGTCCGGTCCGGGAGCGATCGGAGTGGTCATGGGGCTCGCGGCAAATGTGGACACCGCTGCCTCGTACATGGGCATGGTCGTCGGCATTGCCGCGATTGCGCTGACCGTTCTTCTTTTCTTCTGGTTGGGAGGGCCGCTGGTGCGGCGGTTGGGACCCAATGCGGTCGGTGCCATCAACAAGATTTTCGGATTCCTGATTCTTGCTATCGCTGTGCAACTTGTGTGGGACGGCGTGGCCGACTTTCATAACTAAACTGCCAAATGTCTCTGTGGAAATCCCCCGAGAAAATTCTCTGGGAATTGCCCTCCTGCCGCGATCTTGAGGCCGGTTCGTTGTGGGAAAATCTGAGTTTTCGGGGACACCCCCCTCTCCCCCACCCTCTGAATGCCTTGACTGGCGCGGGCCCTGCAAAAAGTGTCTGCAAAATCTTGATGTCAAAGAGGTTAGAGGTCAAAATCTTGACGACAAAGGAGTTAGGCTCTCTGTCGCCGTATTTGTCTGTACCGCCTCCGCCTTGACAATAATCCGCTGATTTCGCGAGAGAGGCAAGGTTGGATGTCACATGCGAACTGTGGATTTCTTTTGATTCACGTGCGGGTGGTAATCGACTTGGGCGGCCGCTTGCGCACTATTTCTCTTTGACTTTCTCCGACAATTCGCGAAATTCTTTGGCTTGCCGGTGGCTCGCCTTGATTTGCAACTGTGCGAGCTGTCGAGAGTTGTCAGTCGTCAGGATCGGCACCAAGGCCTCCAGTTCCGTGGCTATTTCGCGGGCATGATCGGCCTCTTTCAACATCAAATGTTCAAATTTCCGGACTGCCTCGTGGTGATCCATAGGCCTCGCTTTTAGAATAGTTCAAGTGCGCGGGTTACTTGATCGAAACCAGCCTTTCCACCAATTCCGAATAATCCTTCTTCTCGATCCCGTGGACCTGCTTGTTGTACTCGTCCACCTTGGACGAATAATTCATCGAGCAGAATTTCGGGCCGCACATGGAGCAGAAGGCTGCCTCTTTGTAGAAGTCATCGGGCAGGGTCTCGTCGTGCATTGAACGCGCGGTTTCGGGATCGAGTGAGAGTGCGAACTGCTTTTCCCAGTCGAATTTGTAGCGGGCGTAGCTGAGGGCGTCGTCGCGATCGCGGGCGCCGGGGCGTCCGCGGGCGATGTCGGCGGCGTGGGCGGAAATCTTGTAGGCGATGATGCCGTCTTTCACGTCTTTTTCGTTCGGCAATCCGAGATGCTCTTTTGGTGTGACGTAGCACAGCATGGCCGCGCCGTACCATCCGATCATGGCTGCGCCGATCGCCGACGTGATGTGGTCGTAGCCGGGAGCGATGTCGGTGACCAGCGGGCCCAAGGTGTAGAACGGGGCTTCGAAGCAGAGTTCGACTTCTTTCTCGACCTGCTCCTTGATCTTGTCCATCGAAACGTGGCCAGGACCTTCGATCATCACCTGCACGTCGTGCTGCCAGGCAATTTTCGTCAGTTCGCCAAGAGTTTTCAGTTCGGCGAACTGGGCTTCGTCGCTCGCATCGGCGACGCAGCCGGGGCGCAGGCCGTCCCCGAGCGAAAAGCTGACGTCGTACTTCTTGAAAATCTTGCAGATGTCGTCGAAGCGTTCGTAGAGGAAATTCTGTTTGTGGTTGTATGCCATCCACTGCGCGAGGATGGCGCCGCCGCGGCTTACGATTCCGGTAATGCGCTTCGAGATCAGCGGCAGATACTGGATCAGCACGCCGGCGTGAATCGTCATGTAATCCACGCCCTGCGCGGCCTGCTCTTCGATCACTTCGAGCATGACTTCGGCATTCAGGTCTTCGACGCGCTTCACCCGCGCAATCGCTTCGTAGATGGGCACGGTGCCGATGGGAACCGGGGAGTGGCGCAGAATGGCTTCGCGAATTTCGTGAATGTTGCCGCCGGTGGAAAGGTCCATCACCGTGTCGGCGCCGTAGTGCACGGCGGTGTGCAGCTTCTTCAGTTCTTCTTTCACTTCCGAAGTGACGGCCGAATTGCCGATGTTGGCGTTGATCTTGCACAGCGACGCCACGCCGATCGCCATCGGCTCCAGTTCCGGATGATTGATGTTGGCGGGAATGATCATGCGACCGCGGGCCACTTCGTCGCGCACCAGCTCAGGAGTAAGCTTTTCGCGGTGGGCGATATAACCCATTTCTTCTGTAACTGCGCCCTGCCGCGCGTAGTGCATCTGTGAAAAGTTGCCGTCGGTGTTCTCTTCCCTGCGCTGGGCAAGCCACTCTGCGCGCGGCTTGGGAACGCCGTGGCCGTTACTGCCATTGCCGGAATTGGTGTTCGTGGGGGTCATGTTCGGAGCCAGCTTTCGTCTGGATTCTACTGGCCCCGATTATAACCGGATGTGCTGGGAGAATGGGGTATCACTGCATTTGCTCGGCGCATTCCACCGAGGTGCAGCCTCCGGGGCCTTGGGTGCGGACATTGCCAACCGCATTCTTGATGTGAATGGCGGCCATTGCCGCGGGATAGGCCCACCAGAGCCTGCGGATGACGCGGTCTCCGGGCAGCCAGGAATGAGACTTCTTCAGTTCGTAAGTCAAGAGGAATTCTGCTCCGTACACCGCGAACCCCTTGAGCATAATGGGTTGGTTCGCAGGCGCGCGGGTGACCCACGGAGCGCCAGCGGCGAATTCCCGGTCGAGCACAAGCTGGCGGCTCGTAAAGCGGAAACTTTCGGCCGCTCCCAGCGCGGCCATGACCGCGAAAAACTTTTTATCGAACACCTTCTCCGGCTTCGCGAGGGAAGGTGTGGACGTTGTCTGCATCGGTGCGGCCGGAAGCGCCTCATCCGTGATTTTGTTGAAATCAGCGTTCTGGCCGGCCAGTTTGCCTGCCAGCAATAACACAAAGATGAGCCACTCAACGGCGATGAAATGCCTTGTCATGCCACTCCTGTCGGTTTCGGCGCTGCAGCAGGGAGACCGGCAGTCGCGGGTTGCGCCTCGAAACTTGTTCGCCGGCGTTGTCTTTTACAGGAGCAGGTCCCTACCCAACCGGCGATGCATGTTTTTCAACGAAATGCAGCTGTTTTCGGGATTTGGTTTGATACCCTCGTGCCCGACGCGCAAGACTTTCGCCGAACCTATGTCTAATGTTTCCCTCCGAAGTGATTCTGAGAGAGAAGGGCGAACGAGGTTCAGACTCGGGCTGTCTTCAGGGCCTTTCTAATGTTCGGCTCTAATGTTCTGTCTACCCGACCGGAGACGAAATCACGCTGCACTACTTTCCCCTCCTTGCCGATTCAGGCGTGCCGAGCCTAAAATCTCAAACGTTCGCCCGAATAAGGAGAAGTTCGCATGCGAGTCTTCCGTTTCTTGCCGGTCTTGTTGGTTCTGATGAGTGTCGTCAGCTTCGCCCAAACGGCTTCCTCGGCCAATCCCTCCACCAAGCCTGCTTATGGTTCCAGTCTCGATACCATCGACAAGAGCGTCGATCCATGCGTGGATTTCTATCAGTACGCCTGCGGCACCTGGATCAAGAACACCGAGATTCCTGCGGACCAGTCGCGGTGGGGCGGCTTCAGTGAAGTTCGCGAACGCAATCGCAGCATCGAGCACGACATTCTGGAGAAGGCAGCGGCCGGCGGTGCGGGCCGCGATGCGGTATGGATCAGCGAATCGGTGATCTCTACGGTTCCTGCATGGACGAAAAAGCCGTGAACGCTAAAGGCATCGCTCCGCTGCAGCCGGAGCTCGACCGCATCGCGGCGGTCAAAGACAAGGGTGCGCTGATCGATGAGATCGCGCATGTGCATCTGGTCGGGCCGAATCCGCTATTCAACTTTTATTCCAACTCCGATCTGCACAATGCCGATCAGGTCATCGCCTACATCGATCAGGGCGGGCTGTCCTTGCCCGACCGCGACTACTACCTCAAGGACGACAACGCGAAGATGAAGGAGATGCGGCAGCATCTGGTGGAGTATGTCACGCAGGCGTTTACGCTGGCGGGCCAGACGCCGCAGCAGGCCGCCGATTCGGCGCAGACTGTGCTCCGCATTGAGACCTCGCTGGCGAAGGCTGCGATGGACCGCACGGCGCGCCGCGACCCCAAGAACCTGGATCACAAAATGAGCCGCGACGAGGCCGTCGCGCTGGGACCCAATTTCTATCTCAACCGTTACTTCACCGCTGTGGGTGCGCCGAACTTCACCCAGCTGAATGTGCACGAATCCTGATTTCTTCAAGCAGGTGAACGGCGTTCTGGAATCCGAATCTCTGGACTCGCTGAAGACGTACGTGAGTTGGCATGTGCTGAACGCGGCGTCCCCGTGGCTTTCGCAGCCGTTCGTCGATGCCAACTTCAAGTTCCAGCAGAACCTCAACGGCCAGAAGGAAATTCAGGCGCGCTGGAAGCGCTGTGTCAGCCTCACCGATCGCGAGCTGGGCGAGGCGCTTGGGCAGAGATACGTGGAACTCACCTTTGGTGCGGAGGCCAAGCAGCGCATGCTCAAGATGGTGGATGCTCTCGAAGAGTCTCTCGCCGCCGACGTTAACGAGCTCTCCTGGATGAGCGAGGAGACGAAAAAGCAGGCCAAGGTGAAGCTCGATGCGATTCGCAACAAGATCGGCTATCCCGACAAGTACCGCGACTATAGTTCGGTGGTGATCAAGCGCGACGACCTGCTGGGCAACGTGGCTCGCGCCACCGAATTCGAATCGAAACGCGATATTGCCAAGATCGACAAGCCGCTCGACCGCAAGGAATGGGGCATGACGCCGCCGACCGTAAATGCCTATTACAATCCGTCGTATAACGAAATCGTGTTTCCGGCGGGCATCTTGCAGCCTCCATTTTTTGACAACAAAATGGACGACGGCGTGAACTTTGGCGGGATTGGCTTGGTCATTGGTCACGAACTCACGCACGGCTTCGACGACCAGGGGCGCAAGTTCGATCCGCAAGGCAATCTGCACGATTGGTGGACGGAGCAGGACGGCAAGGAATTCGAGAAGCGAGCCAGTTGCGTGGCGGACGAATACTCGAACTTCGTGGCTGTCGACGACCTCAAGCTGAACGGACGTCTCACGCTGGGTGAGAACACCGCCGACAACGGCGGCGCGCGCATCGCCCTGGCGGCGCTCGAGCGCATGATCGCCGATGACAAGACCGGAAAGGAGGGTCAGAAGATCGACGGTTACACGCCCGAGCAGCGCTTCTTCCTGGGATTTGGACGGGTGTGGTGCGAGAAAGTGCGTCCTGAGCAGTCTCGCGTTTGGGTGGTCACCGATCCGCACTCGCCGGGCAAATACCGTGTCGATGGCGTGGTGCAGAACATGCCGGAGTTCCAGAAGGCCTGGGGGTGCAAGGCCGGGCAGCCTATGGTGGCGGAGAACGCCTGCCACGTCTGGTAGGTATTCTGCATGGCGCAAGAAAATGGGGCCGGACTTATGCCGGCCCCATCACTGTCATAGCGGCTGATTCCATCCCCGCAGCCGCGGCCACCATCGCCTTACATTCCGCCGATATTCTTCGTACTGTTCCCCGAACTTCCCGCGCAGCGTCGGCTCTTCATAAAACACGACAAACAGATGTACGCCGAGCGCAACTGCTGCGACGGCCGCGATCATTCGCAGGGTAGCGCGTCCGAAAATCACCCACAACCCAATCCATCCCGCGGCAAAGCCGACGTACATAGGATTGCGCACGTAGCGGTAGAAACCCACCACCACCAGTCTCTGCGGAGGAGCGACCGGGGCAGGTGTGCCGCGTCCCGTCCATCCGAAGTCCCAGATGCAGCGCAGGGCAACGGCAAACCCCAGCACGGACGGAATCGCTGCCAGCCATCGCCAGCGTGCCGCACCCGCCATTTCCACGCTGAAGCCGAGCCATCCCGGTAGTAACCAGAACCACAGGCCAAAGAACGCCGCGCCTACTGCCAGCGCAGCGGCCGCCATCAGCCAGCGATAGCCATGACCGACTTCCGGACCCGGCACAAAATGTGCATCAGGCATAGGTCCCTCCGCGGAAGACGTGAGTCCGACGTGAGCCTAATACAGTAAATCAAGAAGGAAACTAAATCGATATCCGTTACTGCAAGCGCTGACATTCGAACCCGCAATAAAACAAACGAGCGAGAAGTTGACGAAGAAATGACAAGCGATTTACGGCACGATGACAATCTCTTCTTGCTCGTCCCGTAATCTCGACTCATCTCGAGCGAATAACCCCTGCGAATTTAGCCAGTAAATCGACCGCTCTTTGAGTGGTCAGGCCGAGGGACTGCCCTGTCCAGGTATCGGCCGTTGGTTGCAAAGGAAACGAGGAGAAAAAAATATGACGAAAATCGTTAGCTATCTCTATGCATTGGCTCTTGTCATTTGCGTGGGCACGACTGCCGTGCTCGCGGTCAGCAACCACAATGTGAAGTCAAACCCAAGTGTTGAAACTGGGCTTGCATCCGACGGGGCATTCCGCGACGGCCTTTACCTGGGCAAGCTCGCAGCGGAAAGCGGCCAGGCGCCGCGCCTGGCCATCGGCAGATGGTCCGCTGACCAGGACCGTTCCATGTTTGCGGCTGGGTATCGCCGTGGATACAGCGAATCCGTCGCCAGCGCTGCAGCAAACGTTGCACCCGCCCAGGCGACGGAGTAAGGCTCGGCCACGCGCGGAGTCATCGAACCAGGTTTTTACAAAACGAGAATTCTGAATTGAGGTGAAGCTATTATGCAAACCAAGAAGTTGATCTCCATATCTGCTCTTACCCTGGCGGTCTGCATCTCTACGCCCTACGCAGTCCGGGCTGGCGGAGCGCCCGCAAGCGCTAGCGCCACCGGCGCAGCGAGCGTAAAGGGCATCGTGAAGTTCGAAGGTACGGTACCGAAGCCCAAGCTGATCAGCATGTCCGCCGATCCAAGCTGCGCCAAGGAACATCCATCGCCTGTGTTCGCTCAGGAAGTCATCACTGATTCGAAGGGCGACCTGGAGAACGTGGTCGTGTTCGTTTCCGAGGGTCTCGGCGATCGCACATTCGATGCTCCCACGCAGCCGGTTGTTGTCGAGCAGAAAGGCTGCCTGTACACGCCGCACGTGCTGGCCGTCCGGGCGAATCAGCCGTTGCACGTGGTGAACGACGATCCCACATCGCACAACATCCATCCCACGCCTGCGAACAATCGCGAATGGAACAAGGCAGAGCCGCCCGGGTCCAGTCTCGATGAATCGTTTGCCCGGGAGGAGATTGCGATTCCCGTGAAGTGTAACGTTCATCCCTGGATGCATGGGTACATCGCAGTGTTCAAGCACCCGTATTTCGCGGTGACGGGCAAGGACGGCAGTTTCGACCTGAGCAGCTTGCCGCCCGGCACCTACACCATCAAAGCGTGGCACGAGAAGCTCGGCACGTCGACCCAGACGATCACGATTAGTGCGAATGAGACCAAGGAGATCAATTTCGTCTTCAAGGGAATGTAGTCCGCCTCAATGCTTCTTTGGCCCCTGGAAGCCCTTGCGGCGCTGTTCGCTGTAGCGGCGCAGCGCATCGAGGATGATGGGATAGGCTTCGCCGGCGGGCCGTATCTCATCCACCTCGACGGCCTTGCCTTCGAGCTGTTTGTAGTCCTGAAAGAAGCGCCGCAGCATGAGCAGGCGATGCGGCGGCATCTCCGCGGCCTCGTGGTAAGAGTTGAATTCAGGATCTTCGGTGGCGATGGAAATGATCTTATGGTCCTGCTTGCCGGCGTCGATCATCGTCATCAGCCCAATCGCGCGGGCGTGAATGATGGTGAGCGGCACTACTGGTTCTTGGCAGAGCACGAGAACGTCGAGGGGATCGTCGTCCTCGGCCAGCGTCTGAGGGATGAAGCCGTAGTTCGCCGGATAATAAACCGCGGAGTAGAGAATGCGATCCAGCTTGATCAGGCCGCTGGCTTTATCCAGTTCGTATTTCACGCTCGATCCGAAGGGGATCTCGATGACGCAGTCGAATTCTTCGGGTAGCTTGTCGCCGGGAGTTACGTCGTGCCAGGGATGAATCATAGGGTTGTGGAGTCACTTTCATTCTAGCGGAGGAAGGTGGGCTAGTGTGGCCTTCCCGAATCTTGATTCTGGTTGCGTCGTCGCGTAGAGTCTTGGTGAAGGGCTACCGGTTTATGTCGAGCCAAGGCAAGACGTATCTAAAATTCGGCGCGGCCACGCTGCTGATTCTTTTCCTGCTGGGCTACCTCGCTTATACCGGGGTCCAGGACAGCAAGAGCTACTACGTCACCATCAGCGAACTGCACAAGATGGGTAACGGCGCTTACGCCAAGCGCTTGCGGGTCGCAGGGAACGTGCAGCCGGGTTCGATCAAGCGCACCGGAACCCACGTACAGTTTGTGCTGGTCGAGCAGGATCAGTTGCTCTCGGTGGATTACACCGGAACCGAAGCGCCTCCCGACACTTTCAAAGACGACTCGCAGGCGCTCGCCGATGGCAGCTTTGGTCGCGACGGCGTCTTTCATGCCAAGGCACTGCAGGCCAAGTGCGCGTCAAAGTACGCGCCGCAGCAGCCCGGCACTCCCGCCAATGGCACGCCCTCCAGCCAACCGCCAAAAAGCATAACGCAGGTACAACCTAAATCGAGCGGGATGGCGAACTAGTCCCCGGTACAATATTATTCTGCCTTGCTCTGAACCGGACAACAAAGGCCAGCGAAAGCGCTGGCCAAAGGGTGGACGAGACAACGCCGGTCCTCTACTTCTGCGTGCTCACTTCTGCATGCTGTCGTTCTTCATGCTGTCCGCCGCCATCTTGAGCGACATGACATGAACCTCTTTTTTATCGGCATAGACGTGCGCATTGAGTGTGACGTGGTGTCCTTCATGGCCTTTCACCGCGTCCGGGTTGGTGATTGTCCAACTCTTGCCGTCTTTGTCGCTTACAAACATCTTCCCGTCTTTGCTGATTTTGCCCGTAACGTCGACAGGCTTTGCGGACGCGTCGGCCTTCATGTTGTCCTGTTTCATGGAGTCCTGGGCCAGTGTGACGCCACACATCAGCAGGCAAAGCGCGAAGCAAATGGTTATTAGCTTTTTCATATTGGTCTCCTTCTTGAAAATATGCAGCAGCCGGGCAAAATTATACGCCCAACAGCTTACGCTCGGATCGCCCCGTTCTCCGGTGCCGCTGCCTTTGCAAAAAATCTGGAAAATCCATAGATTCGTTGCTGTGTTCAGGACCAGACAAATTCTCGTGGTTATTTGCTCCTTGTGACGAATCCGCTCATGGCGCCCAGAGGCGCTCCCATCATCGCGGTGAACAACCTGGTCAAGCAGTTCGGACGGTTCGCCGCGCTGCGCGGAGTCAACGCCGAGTTCGATGCCGGCAAGTTCTATGTGATTCTTGGCGACAACGGAGCAGGGAAGACGACTCTGTTGCGAGCGCTGGCGGGATTGACTCATCCCACGCGTGGAGAGATTTCCGTCCTGGGAAGGAATCCGCACGATGCCAGCCGCGAGATCGGTTATATGGCGCATCCGTCGCTGCTTTACGACGAGATGAGCGGCATGGAGAACCTGCGCTACTTTGCCCGGCTCTACGACATTGCCGGCGACGGCCGCTGTGAGCAGGTAATTCGCGCCGTGGGGCTTGACGCTGAGTTGTCGCGGCCCGTGGGCAAGTACTCGCAGGGGATGCGGCAGAGGATGTCTTTGGCGCGAGCCATTCTGCACGATCCGAAGATTCTGTTCCTGGACGAGCCGTTTTCCAACGTCGATGTGCATTCGGCGCGGGAGATGGTCAGCCTGCTCAAGGACATGCGCGACGCCGGCAAGTCCATTTTTGTAGTCACGCACCAGGCCGCGCTTCTCGAAGGCGTCGCTGACGAATTTATCTGGATGGAGGCTGGGCAAATCGTAGACCGCACGAACCATCTTGCCCGCGAGCTGAGCCGACCGGTGCAACCATGAGATCGTTCTGGTCGATCACGCTCGCCACGCTGACCAAAGATATCCGGCTGGAGTGGCGCTCCAAGGATGCGCTCAATGCAATGCTGTTTTTTTCTCTACTGGTAGTCGTGATCTTCGTTTTCTCCTTCGATCCCCTCGCAGAAGAATCACGCCACATTGTAGGCGGGCTGGTTTGGGTGGCGTTCTTATTCGCGGCGGTGGTTGCCCTCAACCAGACCTGGGCGCGGGAGCTGCGTAACCAGGTGCTCGATGCCTACCGCGTCTCTCCGGCTCCCGCCAACGCGTTGTTCCTGGCTAAAGCGCTGGGAAATTTTGTCCTGGTCAGCCTGCTGGAAGCCCTGATGGCGCCTCTATTCGTGATCTTCTACAACCTGCGCGTTCTCGGTCCGGCATGGCAGTTGATTCCTGTGGCATTGTTGGGAACCTGGGCGCTGGTAGTGAACGGCACGTTCTTCGCTGCGATGTCACTGCGCACTCGCAGCCGCGAACTTATGTTGCCTCTGCTTTTGTTTCCGGTTTCCATTCCGGCCGTGCTGGGGATGGTCGCTGGCACGACAAATATTCTCACCGGAGAAAGTCCTGCTCACTTCTACATCGTATTGCTTCTCACCTACGATGTGGTGTTTACTACTGCTTGTCTCGCCTTGTTTGAAACAGTGTTGCAAGCGGAATGAGTCAAAAGAGGCAATGAAACGGGCCTTCCCCATCCTCGCAGTTCTGACGGCGCTTTTGCTCGTTTACGCTTTTTATCAGGCCTTATGGGTCGCGCCCACCGACGCCTTGCAGGGTGACGTTTACCGAATTATTTACTATCACGTGCCCTCGGCATGGACGGCCTTCCTGCTGTTCTTCATCAATTTCATCGCTTCGGTGCAATACCTGGCCAATGCGAGACCATCGACGGCGCGTGCCGCAAGATGGATCGTGATTGCGATCGGAATTATCGGCTTTGTCGCGCCGTTTATCCCGCAGGTGCGACAGCAGCTGCCCACGGGAATGTATCCCAGTTCAGTCGCGACTACGTTCCTGATAATTACTGCGCTTTATTTCGTGATCGGAAAATACTTCGTTGACCAGGGTCTCGACGTGCTCGCAGTGACCACGGCTGAGGTGGGTGTTGTCTTCTGTACCATCGTTCTGGTTACCGGCCCCATCTGGGCGCGGCCGGTG
Source organism: uncultured Acidobacteriaceae bacterium (assembly GCA_963763285.1). Taxonomy (GTDB): domain Bacteria; phylum Acidobacteriota; class Terriglobia; order Terriglobales; family Acidobacteriaceae; genus Sulfotelmatobacter. Next base: position 93,676 of record CAVXOK010000003.1, read on the forward strand.
TGGGGCATCTGGTGGGCGCCAGGAGACATTCGTCTCACCTCCACTCTGGTTCTGTGGCTGATCTATGTGAGCTATCTGGTGCTGCGGCGTTTCTCTGACAGCGCGCAGACTCAGAAACTGGCGGCCGTGCTGGCGGTCTTTGGAGCGCTCGACGTTCCGCTGGTTTATTTCTCCATCTGGTTCTTCCGGACGCAGCATCCCCAGCCCGTGATAGGCGGCGGCGGGTCGATGGACCCACGGATGTTACAGGTACTGCTGATCAGCTGGATGGCGTTTCTGTGTTTCGCGTTTCTGGTGTGCTGGTCGCGTTACCGGCTGGAGAAGCTGCGCCGCGAAGTGGAGGAAGCCGAGGCTCTCGAATCTTTGCTGGAGCCTGCCGCCGTCCAAGTTCCTTTTAGCCGGGGGGCAAAATGAATTCCATCAAGTTCCTTTACGCTGCTTACATCGCCACCTGGCTGATTCACGGTCTCTATATTGGAAGCCTGGTGCGCCGCTATAACCGCCTGCGCCAGCAGATGAAGGATCTGAAGAAATAAGAGCGGCGTCCGGCGTCCGCCTGTCGCCTTCCAGTTGGTACGCAGGGATGCGAGCCTGGCACGGATTGCGTGTGATTTCAAAATCAGAGGAGCCAGATGCCGGAGCGCCGGCAGCCGAGTTAGTTCGGCACTTTCATCTCTTGCTGCAGCGCGCTTAGAAAATCCGTGCTGCCGGTAGAGCGGAGGAATTCGTAGTCTTCAATCATGGCAGCTGTTCCCACGCGCAAAGATGGCAGGGGAGATTCCACGCGGATTACGCGCGCGGTGAAGCGCACCCGGACCGCGTCGGTCAGCGTGATATGGGGTGGAAAGGTAAGCGTGACATCACAACGGGTTCCGGCCGGGAGCGGGCGGTCAAGGTAGAAAAAGACTCCGCGAGCACTCACATTCTGAGTTTCGGTGTGGAATTCGTTCTCTTGATCGAGACGCACCACTGCTGGCAGGCGCATATCAAAGCGCCGCATCATCCGCCGTTCCTGCGAGTCCGGTTGCATCCGTGGCGTATATTCCGAAAGCATGCTGTCTCAACGAAGACCCAGTCAAAATGCAGTACGGAAAATCAACTTTCAGGCTGGAAGGACAAGGCCACGCCCATGACAGGCCCTGACTACCAACAATGTATAGAATCGCCAGCGCTTTGCAAGAGCAAAAATACTCGTGGAACTGATTCGGTAAATGCTCAGCGGCTTTAAGTAGCGCCGGCGTCGGGCCGCGCTCCTGATGTCGTATTCCCTTATCCCCCTTGTCCGCTTGCCCGGCATCTTTCCAGGTCCTCAAAGCGCATCTGACAACTCCGGGAGTCTGGGCGTGCGGCCGAACGCATCGCTTGGACGGTTGGCTGCGCTTGACTTGGCTATCCGCCAGATGTTTAAGTAGTTGTTTGCTTTCCGCCAGTTCCTAGTGACAGGTCAGCAGCGGGCGGTTTCGCCGGCGCCGGGTGAGTACTGACTCGCGCCGTTGCTAACTCTAACTCTCTCCAAAAAGATCTGGTTGAAGTTAATCTGGCTGAGTTCGGTTCGTTCAAAATGGTTCGTTGAATCGGAGGAAAAGCGTGATGGGAAATGGCCGTTGGTGGGGCGGAACCTTGGGAAGAAGAGCTTTGGGAAAAAGCTTGGGAACAAGCTGGATGCGGCCCGCCTACTTGGGGCGATGTTGACGCTGCTTGTGGCGGGTTCCGGGTTGCTGGCTTGGGTTCCCGTCGCTCTGCTCACAGCTTCTGCCGAGACTCCGGATTCTCCGATTCCAACGCTCTCCAAATCTTCCCTGAAGTCGAAGCCGGGGGCCCGCGCCATTCTGGGTCAGTTGCCGATCCTGTTTCGAGCCTAACCAGGGCCAGGCCGATCCGCGAGCGAAATTCCTCGCGCGCGGCCCGGGATACGGTCTGTTCCTTAGACCAGCGGTGCGGTGCTCGCCATGCAAACTGCCCACGCCTCGCAACCGGGGAGCAGCGAAAATTCGTAAGTATGAAGCTGGTGGGAGCGAACCCTGCGGCAGCCCTCACCGGAGCCGATCCCTTGCCCGGCAAGAGCAATTACCTGATCGGCAACGACCCGCATAAGTGGCATAGCGGCGTTCCGCAGTTTGGCGGGGTTCGCTACGCGGGCGTTTATCCCGGAATCGATCTCATTTTCTATGGAAACCAGGGCCATCTGGAATACGACTTCCGGGTTGCTCCCGGCGCCGATCCGTCGCAGGCCGAACTGCAGTTTGATGGCGCCAGCAAGTTGGAACTGAGCGGCGGTGATCTGATTCTTACCGGCAGAAGACGCCGGCGGATTGCGCCTGCAAGCGCCTCAGGTTTACCAGCGTGACGGAGATCGCCATCAACCCGTTGCCGGACGCTTTGTTCTGCGTGCCGCGAACCGCGTCGGCTTCGAGATCGGCGCCTACGACCACAGCCGCGAGCTGATCATCGACCCGGTGCTCGTTTTTTCCACGTACTTCGGCGGCAGCGGTACGGAAACCTCACCTTCGGTCGCGGTCAATGGGGACGGCAACATCTATGTCGTCGGCTCGACCACCTCGCCGCCGAATACTTTTCCGTTGGGTTCGACGATTCCGACGCAACTGGGCACTGCAGCCAACATCTTCGTTGCGAAGATCAATCCCTCGCAGCCCCCATCCGTGGTTTACGCCACATTTCTCGGTGGCAACGGAGGCCCGGGAGCAGACACGAGCATTGGCATCGGCGTGGATAACGGCGGCAACGCCTACATCGTCGGCAACACCAGTTCCACGAACTTCCCCACCGCCGGCATTCCCTACCAGAGTGCTCCTGAGACCAAGACGCAATGTGCTGGCTCCCCGATCTGCACGTCCGTGTTCGTTAGCGTGCTCAATCCGGCGGGTTCCGACACTCAATTACTCGTCCTATCTTTCCGGCAATGGTGACGACCAGGCCACCGGGATGACAATCGACACCAAAGGCGACGTGTTCATCACCGGCACCACGACTTCCCAAGACACGCCTACCGACGACCGACTCTTTTCCCGCGAGCTTCTTGCCTGTGCCGTACCAAAGCCAGCCGAAGACGAGCCTCCAGTTCTTCGTCACTGAGATCGATACTGTGAGCGCGAATAATGTGGGCGGCATTCAGTATTCGACATATTTCGGAGGCGGCACGCCCGTTCCTACCGCCGCAAACTGTGGCGCACCACCCTGCAACGTCGGGGGCGGCATCGCGGTCGATGCAATCGGCAACATGTACTTCAGCGGCACGACAAATTTCTTCAATAGCGGCTCGGGCGCCTTACGGAGACAGCAGTCTGTCGGACGATTTCCCCATCCTCAACGCGTATCAGCCCTGCCTGGATACGCCTCCGCCGACCACCCTCTCTGAATCCAAACCCGTGTTCGCCTCCGACCACGCCGTATCCGACCGATGCTTTCGTCGCCAAAATAAATCCCCAGGGGCCGTGGGTTTGCAGCTGCTTTGGTCGACCTACCTCGGCGGCGCCGTGAATGAAACGGGCCCCGCGGTCGCAGTTGACTCCGGCGCGGCCAACGTTTACCTGACCGGCGAGACCAACTCGAGCGTTTTCAATCTGCCCACGGGTATCGCACCCTTTCAGTTGTGCCTCGATACTCCCCCGGTCCGGCCGTCAACGTGTAGCGTCACCTCAACACCCACAGCCCCTGCGCCCTTCGATGCCTATGTGGCGCGGCTGAGCAACCCCACGCAGAACGGACGGGAACTCCGGTGGATGTGGCTCTCAACTATTTCACGTATTTGGGCGGAACAGGGAACGATAGTGGCGCGGCCATCGCCGTGTTGAATTCGCCGTCGAGCACTCCGCTCAACGATGTAGTCCTCACCGGGGCGACCAGTTCCACAGATTTTCCGGTCACAGCCGGCGCGATCCAGAGCACGCTCAACGGCTCCCAGAACGCTTTCTTTGCCCAAATCAATACGAATACGGTTGTGAGCCAGAATAATGTTGGGTCTTTTTTCCACATACTTCGGTGGCAATGGTGTGGATCGCGGCACCGGCATTGCGGTCGATCCCAACCTGAATCCTTATTTTGTCGGCGACACCACCTCGGGTAATCTCAACAGCCAGGACCCATTGCAGACCCCGCAGAACAAGCTCATGGCACCCGCAACGCCTTCGTAGTCCAGTTGGGGACGGCGGCCCAGTTGTGCATCACCTGCGTGGAGCCAGTCCTCTCTATCCTCGGAGAGCTGGGCGCCGGCAACAGGTCACGGCGACCTTTACGGTCGCCAACGAAGGGCCAGACCCCGCCACGAATGTCCAGGTGAACGCCTCGGTTTCCGCACGGAGTAACGCTTAACAGCGCCACTGCGAACTCCGGTACCTGCAGTGCTCCAAGCAACAACGCTCTGGTTTGCCAGATCCCAACTCTGCAATCCGGTTCTCTCGCGCAGATCGCGGTCGTGGTGGCGCCGATCAGCACTTGCACCGCCTGTTCGGTATCGGCCACGGTATCGAGCAGCAACAACACGAACACCAGCAATACTGCGACTGCCTCGTTCGTCGCGGGCGGCTATACCGTCGACATTAGCCCCCCAACGCGATCGTGTCCGCCGGTCTTACTGCGCAATATGCCGTGTCGTTGTCTCCACAGGGAGCGTTCCCGGGCAATGTCACACTCACTTGCAGTGCTCTGCCCACTGGGGCGAGTTGCGCTTTTACGTCAAACACAGTCTCCTTCAGCGGCGGCACGGGCCCCGCTTCGATCGGCTTGAACCTGACGACGACCGCGCAGCCCGTGACCACTCTCAGTTCAGCAGGATGGCTCCGACCGCTTTACGCTTTCTGGTTGATGGTTCCGGGGATGGCTCTTCTGGGAATGGGCTCCTCGGGCAAGGCTCGTCGCTGGGGTGGCACGAAGACGGGCCGGCTGCTGGGTCTGTTTGCGCTCTCCGTGCTCTTCGCCTGGTCCTGCTGCAGCCCTCGTGCAGCAGCGGCAAGACACAGCCGACGGTGAGCGGAACTCCCTCGGGCACCTATTCGCTCACGATCACCGCGACTTCGGGCACGTTCACCCAGAGTGTTCCATTCAGCCTGACGGTAGTGCCGTAAACGGCAAACGCAAGCCGTTTCGGACAGGAAGTAGGACAGGTGTAGTGCGGATCTAAGCTCCGGCGGAGAGCTTGTGGTGGCTCTTGGCTCTCGGCGATGCCATATTGCCGAATCTTGTAGAGCAGGGCTTTGTAGCTGATCTGCAGAAGGGCCGCGGCCTGTTTGCGGTTCCAGTTGGTCTGCTCGAGCGCTTGCCGGATGGCTTCGCCTTCGGCTTCGTCTTTTGCGGTGCGCGCCAGCGATTTCAATCCGCCGCTCGCGTCTCCGCTTTGATTCCGGAATCTCCCCGTGCGCCGCCGTTGCCGTCGTTGCGGGGCTGCAATTCGGCCACAGCCAGATTTTCATCCCCCAGGATCAAATAGCGCTTCAGAAAGTTGTTCAGCTCTCGCAAATTGCCCGGCCAGGAATGTGCCTGGCAAGCCTCGAGCATCTGGGGCGAAAGCGGAAGCTGAGGCCGGGCATAGCGTTCGGCCATGCGCGTCATGAAATGCTTCAGCAGAACTGGAATTTCTTCTTTCCGCTCGCGCAGCGGAGGCAGTTGCAGCGTGAATGCATTGAGACGGTAGTAAAGATCTTCGCGCAGCCGCTTGGCAGCCAACGCCTGCGGAATATCGATGTTGGTGGCTGCGAGGATGCGCACGTCCACGCGGATGACGGACCGGCTTCCCAGCCGCGAGAATTGTTGATCCTGCAGAACGTGCAGCAGCTTGGCCTGTAGCGCCGGCGGCATCTCGCCGATTTCGTCGAGCAGGATCGTACCCTTGTTGCACAGTTCGAACTTGCCCGGCTTGGCGTGCGTCGCTCCGGTAAATGCTCCGGGCTCGTAGCCGAAGAGTTCGCTCTCCAGCAGATCCGCGGGAACGGCCGCGCAATTCACTTTCAGAAACGTGCGGTGGGCACGCGGCGACAGCTTGTGAACCAGGCGGGCCAGCACTTCTTTGCCGGTGCCGCTCTCCCCCAGCAGCAATACCGGAATATCCACATTGCGCGACCAGAGCAGCCTGCGAGCGGATCTTCCGCATAGCGGGGCTGGCGGCAATGAAGAATGTGTCCTCGCCGACTTCCTCGGCTTCCCCACCAACCGGCGTTTTGCCTTGACCCAGGCACTGGTCGATCACCGCATCCAATTCCGCTTTCTGGAAGGGCTTGGTCAGGTAATCATGCGCTCCCAGCCGCATGGCCTGCACGACTTTTTTCGTATCGTTGACGCAGGAAAGCATCACCACCTTAACTCCGGGCCGCTTCTGCCGAAGTTGCTCCAGGGTCTCGAGTCCGTCGATTCCGGGCATCAGCACATCGAGCAACACAAGGTCGGGCTCCATGCCTTTATCCACGCGCTGCAGGGCCTCTTCGCCGGTCGATGCGGTCTCCACTTTGTAGTCGTCGACCTCGAGCAGCGTCCGGATATAGCGCAGCATGGCCGGTTCGTCATCCACCAGAAGAATCTTGGGGGCGTCGCTCATCGGTTCTTTCCTTTACCAGCGGGATTCGGGGAAGGTTTGAAGGGGATAAGAAATGAAAATTTGCAGCCCGCCCCCGGATCACTTTCCACCCAGATTTTTCCGCCCATCCCCTGCACCAGGCGGCGCACAATTGCTAACCCCAGTCCCATACCTTCCTGATTTTCGTTGCCGGGCAGGCGGAAGAAATCGTCAAAAACTTCCTGATGATACTCAGCCGGAATTCCCGGCCCGGTGTCGGAGACGCTGACCTTCACGGCATTCGGCTGCGAAGTATCTTGTCGCCGTCTCTCGCCCGCCGATGCCGGCTGGGTCGCCGCACGGCGCTCCCACATATGAGGCTCAGCGTGCAACCAGACTGTCCCGCCCCGCGGAACAAATTTAAAAGAGTTTTCCAGCAAGTTGGAGATCACTCGCTCCAGCTTGGGAGAATCAAAAGGAAAAACCGGCAGCTTGTCGTTCGCCAGAAAATAGAGAGCCAATCCTTTTTCCTGAAAGCGGGTGGACCACAAGCGGCAAACCTCGGACAAGCACTCGTTGATGTTACCCGCGGCAAACTGCATCTTCAAGCCGCCGGTTTCCAGAGCGCTGAAGGTCAGGAAGTCCTGGATGAACTGTTGCAGTCGCTTGCCGCTCGACCGCATGTCGCGCAGCACATCGCGCTGGCGGTCGTTCAACGATCCCAGCTTTTCGCTCTGCAGCAATTCAACATATCCGTTCAAAATTGCGAGCGGCGTTTTCAGATCGTGAGCCGCGGAGCCGAGAGCATTGGTTGTGCGCTGGAATCGTTCCTGCAACTCAGAATGCGCCTGCAACAACTCAAGCGGATTGATTGTTCCGTCCCCCGTTACCGGAAGCAGTGAGGCGCTGGTCTTTCCTGCGCCAGCCTCGGGAACACAAATATTCTTTTGCACACTGGCCATAAGGGAACGGCGGTCGAACACAGAGGGAGGATGGCTGCTTAGACGAAAAAGGCTGTATAAAAATCGTATGCTGGCCAGTTTTCCTTGTCAACGAAAAATGCAACCTGATTACCCAAGTGTGGCAAAACCTTGCACTCGACGGCCGCTGAAGTCGAAAACCACCCCGCCCACTAGCGGGCGCCGAGCCAGCATCAATCGTCAGTGCAAGCTACCCACTCTGACGGCTTTAACCCTCCCAACACCCGGAGTTAACCGCGTTCTTTCAGGGTCTGGAGCCGGCTCCGTCTTTGGTTTGGCCCCTATTCCCGGATTTGGCCCCTAGGATGCTGGAAACACTAGGTTAAATGACGTCGGAAGGGGTGTGCGTGAACGGTAAGTCTGTAGCCTCAGAGCGTCGACAGTGGCCCCGCCTGCCTTTGGCGATTCCGGTCTTTGTCAGAAGTCGCGCAGAATCCGACAAAGAGTTCCTCGAGTTTGCCACCGCCCTCAACGTTTCCGCCGGGGGCATGCTGGTCGCCGTGCGGCGCTCAATCCCGTCCACAGCGCAGGTTTTGCTGGAAATTCCCAGCGCGCCCTTGGCCGCCTTAGCAGCCCTCCCCCGGGTCGCCCGGAACCTGCGCGCCAAGGTTTTGCGGATGCAGCACGGCGAGGGCTACAACCTCGTCGGCCTCAAATTCTCTCGACCCTTGCTCAACTCGCACTCTCTCGCCAAACCGCTCCGGCGGAAGCTGGTTTCTTCGGTGTGAAAACCTTTTCCCTCGCATTTTGAAGCCATCCGATCGCCCTCTGACCCTGCTCATTACCAGTTGCTTTGCCGGCTCAATCTTTGGTAAGTTGCTTTTCATCAATCACATAGACTAGGCTGATGGGGTAAAGGGTCCGCTCCCTTGTATTTGGTTCTCCGGGTGCACACTATCCCATAAGCCCGTGCTGCGGAAGCCGGGAACTGCACATCCCGGAACACTTATGAGCACTTCAAATCCAGTCAGCGCCCTGATCCAGCCCCTGGGAGAAATGCCTCCCGATTCCGTCATTTTCGGGGGCACGGAGGCAATGCGGGCTCTGCGTGAGCGGCTGGCCAAAATAGCCGGCGCCAACGTCCCCGTGCTGATCCAGGGAGAGAGTGGCACGGGCAAAGACATTATCGCGCGCATGATCCATGCAGCCTCGCCGTGGAAGACCGGTCCGTGGGTGAAGGTAAATTGCCCCGCGATTCCAGGCACGCTTCTCGAAAGCGAACTCTTCGGCTATGAGAAGGGAGCCTTTACCGGCGCCTATGGCACCAAGCCCGGCCGCGTCGAGATGGCGCACCGTGGCACCCTGTTCCTCGACGAAATCTCAGAACTTGACATGGGTTTGCAGTCGAAGCTGCTGCAACTCCTGCAGGACGGCCAGTTCTGCCGCATCGGAGCGCAGGAAGACAAGAAAGTCGAAGTCCGCGTGGTGTGCGCCACCAATCGAAAGCTGGAAGAGGAAATCGCCGCCGGCGCCTTTCGTGCGGATCTTTTCTACCGCATCAATGTCGTGAATCTGCACATGCCGCCGTTGCGCGAGCGCGCTTCCGACATTCCGCAACTGGTCAGCTATTTCCTCGAGTACTACAACCACAAATTCAACTCGCGCGCCACGCCGCTTTCCGCCGATTTGATGAACGCGCTGAAGAAATACCACTGGCCGGGCAACGTCCGCGAGCTGGAAAACCTGATGAAGCGCTACGTCATCCTGGGCACGGAGGAGTCCATCTCCGGCGATCTGCGTCCGCAGCCTCAGGATTTCTTCGCCGCCGACATTGCCGTCGACGGTCCCATTTCGCTGAAGAAGATCACTCGGCAAGCCGTCCGGGAACTGGAACGCAAGATCATCCTGAAAGTCTTGCAACATCATCACTGGAACCGCAAACAGGCTGCGCGCGCCCTGGGAATCAGTTACCGGGCGCTGCTTTACAAGATCCGCGATGCCGGCCTGCCCTCCAATCGCGCCCCCCGCCGCGCCCCGCAGGATGAAGTGAACCTGCCTGTCGCCGCCGACTGATCCGCAATATCACAATCAAAGCGGATGGTGCCCGGAGTCTAACCCCCGCGCCCGGTGCCGGCTATTCCCATTTCCCGGCACTCAGGCCATAATCATCTGCAATCCGTTAAAGTTTGACAATCTCTTGAGACGGCTTCAAGCCGTCGTGGGCGAGGGCACAAGTGGCTCCGGTTTTAGTCTGGCTCATTCTGTTCCTCTGCCTGCTGATCTCGGTGATCAAATACACCTTCGCGCTAATTCTGAAGTGGTCGGTTCCAGGGGCGACGGTGAAGAAGGACTACACATACCAGCCTACAGTCAGCGTCCTCATGCCCTGTTTCAACGAGGGCAAAACGGTCTACGAAACCATCGAGAGCATCAGCAACAGCAATTATCCCGAACGAAAAGTTTGAAGTAATCGCGCAGGACGACTGCTCGGTCGACGACAGCTACGAGTGGATGCTCAAGGCGCAGCGCGACTTCTCCAACATAAAGGTCAGGGTAGGACGGAACACGGTGAACAGCGGCAAGGCCCGCACCGTCTGCAACGCTCTGCAGCACTCCACGGCCGAGTTGATGATCTCCATCGACTCCGATTGCATCTTTCATCCCGACGCGATCCGGGAGCTGGCGGCCTGCTTTTCCGAGCCGAAGATCGGGTCCGTCGGCGGCCGGGTCGGAGTAAGGAATCCCAACGAGAACGCCATCACCGCCATCCAGACGTTCATCTACTACGCCGCGTTCAAGGTCTACAAGGTTCCCGAGAACTGGACGCGCAGCGTGGGCTGCATCAGCGGATGCCTGTTCGCCATTCGCCGCGAACTGCTGCTTGAGATCGAGCCCAAGATTCGCAGTCGCCACTGGTTCGGCATCCCGGTGAACCAGGGCGAAGACCGCTTCCTTACTCATCAGACACTTCTGCGCGGCTACGGAACTTACATCAACAACGACGCCCTGTGCTGGACCACGGTGCCCTCCACGTTGCCGGAACTGTTCAAGCAGCAACTTCGCTGGAAGCGCAGCATCATTCGCGATCTTTTCTACACGCTGCGGACTCTGCCCCAGCATGTCTGGACTCTGCACCCGAACACCGTGCTCACGCTGGTGCTTACACCGCTCGGAGCGCTTCTTGGATTGCTGGTGGTCCTCACCATGATGTCGGGGAATCCCATGCAGATGGCTGGTCCGGGGCCGCTGGTTGGCTATCTCGCGATCGGTGCGATTCTCGCCTGGGTGATCAGAAAATACAGCGCCCGGGAAGCGGTCAACAATCCGCTCGCCTTCGGGGCTTACTTAGCCTGGACGGTCGTCAGCAGTTTATTTCTAACTACCCTGGCTCTGTGCACCCTCGACTCCAGAGATTGGGGCACGCGCACGAAAGAACAAGAAACGCAACAGGAGGTCACCGATGGCGACGCAAGTCGTCAAGAAAGCGCCTGACGCCAAACCTTCCGTGATCCAGCCGATGGTGTACAAGTCGGTGGTCACGGTGTACCGCATCTTCGCCATAGTAACGCTCTACGCGGTCCTCGCCGGCGTGCTGGCCTACGGCTTTGTCATGGGCTTCTACGCCCTGAACACGTCCTGGGCTGCGCCTGTAATTCTTTCTCCCGCGGATGACAAGAGCCTCGACTTCACCGAGAAGCTGGTGACCAGCCGGCAGACGCTGGAAGATCTGAACGTCGACCTCAAGAAGCTTAACGACGGCGTCGCGGAAATGAACAAGCACCGGGCTGCGCTGGAAGCGCTGGAACCCGAACTTCAAACCGCCATCGCTCGCGAAAAAGAGCACAACCTGGCTACCGGACCTCAGCTCATGGAACTCAACAAACAGAAGCAGGCCGACAACCTGAAGACGCAAGCCGTCATGGCGCAGGTGAAAGAAGTGGAAGCCGCCATCGACAAGGATCTGGCTGCCGGCCTGATCACCAAAGGCGATGCCGCCACCCAGCGCGCCGCGCTGAACCAGGTGCAGAGTTCCTACACCGACAGCAAGATCGGCGCAGTCCTGCTGACCGACAACATTCTGGAGAAGACCACCACCGACACCAAGACCCTGGACGTGCTGGACAAGCAGGCCGAACTGATCTCCGAGATTGCGCAGCTTGACATTGCGATCGGCGTGGCCCAAAAGCAGATCTCGGAAGAAACAAAACAGGTCAATCGGCTCAAAGAGGCAATCAACACGGCCAAGCAGACGCCTTACTACCTGAGCGTGTCTGGAGCCACCGCCGTGAATTTCGCTTTTGTGCCCTATGACAACCAGAGCAGCGCAGTCTCCTGGCTCTGCGGTCTACGACTGTTACCTGAACATGGTGTTGTGCAGGAAGGTGGGCACGGTCAAGCAGATTTTTGCCGGCGAAGAACATGCCATCCATCCCATTTTCAGGACCGACATCCGCGGCTTCATGATCCAGATGCAGCTCGATCATCCCGAATCCGCGAAATCAAAAACCGTGTTCCTGAACCACAAGCCGCTTTTCTTCTGATCTTCTTCTGAGGAGACGCTCGATGCCCACGTGCCGAAATAACGCGGTACGCAACGCCCACGTTAAGTCCTGAAATCGGCCCTCAGAGCTGTTCAGAGGAAAATTTGGTGCAGGCTTCGCGCTTGCGATGCTGCTGCGTCCCCGCTGCTTTCGCGGCCGACGCGAAGGATGCCGAAGCAAAGAACAAGAACAAAGATCAGCAGGCCTTTTGCAGATACGTAACCGAGCAAGCCGCGGCGCAACGCGATTTGCTGATGGTGCCGAATGCGGTTGCCGGAATCACTCAGCCCAACACCGGCTTGCCTATGCAAGCGGTGTGGGGAGTTTCCGGCAACCTTTCGAGTGTGAGGAAGGGCGTCCTCACGATGGATGCGGCGCGCAAGAACTGCGAACTCTACAGCGCAACCACTTCCACCCAGCAGGATATCCAGTATGCCCTCCCGAACCTGGAGAAGCAGGCGCTGCAACACAGATTGGATCTGATACAACAAGCGTCCGTAAACCTCGACGCGCTCTTCGCCACCACCACCAGGATGGTGGAGGCGCAGAACATGACCCGGCCCATGGCCTTCGCCCTGCAAACCACGAAAATCAAGCTGGACGCGGATCGTTCCGACACCCAGACGAAGATAGTCTCCCTCTACACGCCGCCGCTGAGCGGCAGGCCGGTGAAAGAACTGGTCGCCGAGAAGCAGAGCAGAGAAGTGAACGAGCAAAAGGCTTTGGACAAACTGAATCGCCAGAATGACTGGGACGTGGCGCTTTCGGTGGGCGAGCACCAGCAGATCAGTCCATTCATCGATAGCAGAGGAGCCTACGGCGAGGTGTCGATCAGCTACAACCTAGCCAGCCACACCATCAACAAACATCTAAACCAAACCGCGGACGCCTACGGCGAGTGGAAGAAAGTTCAGGAAGGCGATGTCATCCGCAACGCCGATATCCTCAAGCAGCAGGTAGTAGACGGGATCTCCGCGCAGGACGCTCGGCTCAAAGCTCTTCAGGAGCAACAGAAGCAAATCGAAAGCAACCTTCAACTTGTGGGCGGCGCCGACACTACCGCCGCCCTCGATTTCCGTAACCAGTTGACCACAGCGCAATTGCTGCTGCAGATCGAGATCGGCGACGCCAGTTTTCGCCTCGATCGCCTGAAGGAGTTTCTGCAAACGAATTTCTAGTCAGGTCCGGTTGCTGCGTTTCCAGTATAGATATCCCGGAACGCCGACGAGCACGATCACAAAACTCCAAATGGCTTCCATTGGCCGCTTGAGGATGGTATTCAAGATCCAGGCAGCACCAATCAGGACATAGATCGCGGGCAGCCAGGGATATCCCGCGCAGCGGTAGGGACGCGGAATATCAGGATGCTTCCAACGCAAAATAAACAAGCCAATCACGGTCAGCGTGTAGGACATCACCATGCCGAAGATGACGTAGGTGTAGAGCTGGTCATAGCGACCGCTCAGGGTGAGCAGCGCGGCCCAAATGCCTTGTCCAATAAGGCTGAAGGCAGGCGTGCGCCATTTTGGATGAATGACGGCCATGCGCTTGAAAAAGACGCCGTCCTGCGCCATGGCGAGATACACACGCGCGCCCGAGAGTGTGCAGGTGGCGGCAGCGCTGAAGCAAGAGACCGCAATCATCAGCGAGAGCCACACCGCGGCGTGAGGAGAAAACAGTGCGGTTGCGGCGGCATGCGCGATAGTTTCGTGACGAGCGATCTCGGTGAGCGGCAAAGCGTAGAGGTAAGTCACATTCATCGCCACATAGATCGCGCCGACCACGAGCACGCCCAGCACCATAGCCAGCGGCACGTTGCGGCGCGGCTCCTTGACCTCGCCCGCGACCCACGTGATGTATACCCATCCGTCGTACGCCCAGTACACGGCGATTAAACCCACGCCAAAGGCAGAGAGAAATTGCGCCGGATGAAGTCCCATGGTGAGGCCGGCGCCGTGAGAACTGAAGTGAGACCAGTCGCCTTTACCGATGGCGAATCCGAGCACCACGAATGCGGCCATGGCGGCGAACTTGGTCCAGGTAGATAGATTCTGCAGCAGCGCTCCCCAGCGCAGCCCACGACATTCACGTAGGTCACGATGGCGATCAGGAGCAGAGCGAACAAGTGCGCGCGGGTAATGACGATCCCCGCGGACGCGAGCACAACGTGCTCTTGCGAGAAGATGGGGAAGACTTGTCCCGTGTATGCGGCCGCAGCGACGGTGAGAGCGGCGATGCTGCCGCCGTTTGCGACTGCGAACAGCATCCATCCGTAGAGAAACGCCACCAGATCCCCGTAAGCCTCGCGAAGATAGACATACTGGCCGCCAGATTCAGGAAACATCGATCCCAGTTCGGCGAAGGCAACGCAGCCGAACAGCGAAACCACGCCCCCGATCACCCATACCAGCAGGAACAGCATGGGCTGCGGCAAGGGGCCGGCGATGTCTTTGGCAGTGAGAAAAATCGAAGAGCCGATGATGCCGCTGACCAGCAGCAGCACGGAGTCAAGCAGGCTGAGTCCGCGCACCAGAGTAGGTTGAGCCGGAATGGGTTGCGAAGATGCTGGATTTTCGGCAGTGGGTGCGGCGGGAGCGGAGTCCATTATCCGATCCCGAGTTCGTCGGGAGATTCCAGCGGCGTGCCGCAGCGCCGGCAGATCACGGAGGAACAGTCGCCGCAGGTCAGTGGATCGTTCACTTCTTTGGCGCAGTTCGGGCAGTAAAGTGATCCGGGGCTGGGGTCGGGCGGAGGATTCTGAGGGCGTGTCGCCATGAGGAGGAAAACTGTAGCATAGAGGCGCTCCTTGCGCGAATCCGCCCCACTGCATCGGCACCCAGCCTTTCGCGTTAGAGGATAAAATCGAGGGGAAGCAGTCCGAAGTAAAGATGAAGAAGGAACAACACGATCCCGAGTGGTATCTGAAGGATCCACGCGCGCGCAAATGGATGGCGCAATGCCCAGGCTGCCTGCGGTGGGGGTACCGAACCGACGCGCCAGCCAGGTTCTTCGGCCGATCTCAACTCGAAAAATACTTTGGCGAGCTGAAGCTCGATGGCCGAGGCCTGTGTGACAGTTGCCAAACCGTGTTGTCGGAAGGAAAATCGTCGTTATGAATCTAGGCGCTATGCCTGAAAAATCCCTTACTCCCGACGAAAAACTGCAGCAGGAATTCAACCGCTGGGCCGCTGCCGGCGAAGGCCCGAAGATGGAGAGCCATCATCTCGACATCACGGCGAAGACGATTCGCCGGATGGAACTGCGTCCGGGCGAGCGCGTGCTCGACCTGGGTTGCGGCTCGGGATGGGCGACGCGACTGCTGGCGCGGCTGGTCGGCGAAGGCCCGGACGGCTTCGGCCAGGTAGTCGGCCTCGACGTTGCCGACGAGATGATTCGCGAGGCTCGCTCGGCCTCAAAAGATTTCGACAACGTGCTCTACGTCTGGGGATCGGCCCAGCAGATTCCGTGGGAAGAAAACTTCTTCGACAAAGTCCTGTCGGTCGAGTCGTTTTACTACTACGCCGACCAGGACCGCGCGCTCATGGAGCTTTTTCGCGTGATGGCCCCGCGGGGAAAGCTATTCATCCTGATCAATCTATACAAGGACAATCAGTATTCGCTGCAGTGGGTCGACAAGCTGAAGGTGCCGGTTCACGTGCGCTCACAGGCGGAATACGTCGAGCTGCTGAAGAAACACGCCTTCGAGAATGTGGAGGCTTGCCGCATTCCCGACGACACGCCCACCCCTGACGACTACCAGACGAAATCATTTCGCAGCCTGGAAGACTTACGGGCGTTCAAGCGCGAAGGCGCTCTGTTGCTGATGGCGACGAAGCCCGACCTCCGCACGCCCGCGCCAGGATACACGATCTACTGATGGTCCTTGTTAATCCCTAGATCTCGTCGTCGTCCTTGTCGCGATGGCTCAAGTCCTTAACCGGGCTCAGGGCGCGGCCGTCCGAGGCATGATGAATCTCGATGTGTCCGTTTACGTTCTCCAGCTTGATGCGCGGACCGCCGCTGCCCAACTCCCCGCGCAAGTCGTGGCCAACGAATCTGTGATGATTCACATGCAGCCCGAAGTCGTTGTCAATTCCGCCAGAAACCGTGCTGGCTTCGATTTCTGCTTTTGAATCCGAAGGAATCGTCAACTCGACTGAGCCATTCACCGAATTCAATTCGATGGATGAGCCGGCAAGCTGGTCAAACTTCGCATCCAGATGCCCGTTGATGGTAGAGAGTTCAGCGCGCCCCGCGAGATTATGCGCTTCCAGCTTGCCGTTGATGCACGAGGCATGCACTTCGCCGGTTACGCCGGTGACGTCGAGCGAGCCATTGATCAGCTTGATTTCGTCCAGCCGGACGGTGCGCGGCACGGTCAGCGTGTATTCAACGCCGGGCGGGTTATTGTGCGATCCCCAGTTGAACGTGAGGTCGTGGTCGCGATACTTGGTGCGGATCGAAAGATATTCTTTGCCCGAATCAATTTCGATGCGCGCGTCGTCGAGCCGGTCCTTCGCGTCGGCATACTTGATGGCGTCCACCTTGACTTCATTCTGGTCCCAGGTAGAGATGTGAACCGCGCCGTTGATGTTGTCGAGCTCCACGCGGCCGTCGGGAGTGAGGGCGTAGGTCTGATGGAATTCTTCGGTGAATGCGCCCCGGTGATCGGAAGCATGGGCTCCGAGCGCGAGCACGAGCAGGGCAGCAGATGGTTCCCAGAACGGTACCCAACCAGGTGGGGAATTGGCGTTGGCGGTTCATAGGCTTCCTCCGTTTCAACGGGTTAGACGCAGCGACTTGCAATTGGTGAGGGGCAAGTCCAAAAAGGTTCGCCGCTGCTACCTTGCTATACGAAAGTTACCTCAGTGATGTTCCCTTCGTTAGCTGCCTTGAAAGACAATTCCATCAAAGGCTTGAGTGGGGTTAGGTCTTGCTGTCGTTGTGGAAAAAACAAGGTTTGCGGCGCTGGCTGAGGGCTGTTTTGCCCGGGTGGGCGGGGCTATTCCTTCTTTTCTGTCCCTTGGCTGGTCCGGCGCACGCTCAGTCGTCCGATGTCGAAAAGCCAGTCCCCATTCTCACCGGCACCGCAGGCACTTTCAGCTTTGTCACGGCGGGCCAACAGACACTGGACGCCCAGATCAATCCCGTGCTCTTGGTGCCGCTGGGCGACCGCTGGCTGGTGGAGTCGAGGGCGGAGTTCGAAGGAGCGTTTCAGCGCCCTACCGGCGGCGGCCCTTACGGTGGCCCGGTCAGCAAGAACCTGGACTATCTGCAGGCCGACTACATCGCCAACCCCTACGTCACCGTCACTCTGGGACGGTTTCTCACGCCGTTCGGCATCTTTAACGAGCGCTTATATCCCATCTGGATTCGCAGCTTGCAGCAGGATCCGTTAATCCTGCCGCTGTCGGCTGAATCGAGCGATGGCATGATGCTGCGCGGCGGATTCGCGGTCAACCCCAAGGCCAACTTCACCTACGCGGCTTATGTTTCAGCAATCGACACCGGGCACAACAATCTGCAATCGGATCGCAATGCCGGCGGTCGCATGAGTTTCTTTTTCCCCGGGACGCGGCTTGAAGTAGGAGCTTCCTTTCAGAAGCTGCTGCAGGACACGCGCACCAATGCTTTCGGATTTCATTTTGCCTGGTGGTCGACGCGGCTTCCGCTGAATGTGCATGGCGAGTACGCCCGATCGAATCAGGGCAGCGGATACTGGGTCGACGGCGCCTACCGGCTGAGCCAGCTCAATTTCTGGCAGAAGGCGATGCGCCGCACCGAGATCGCTGGCAGGGCGGAGCAGTTCTTCAGCGGCTCGATCAGCCCCGATGAAGCCGCAGCCCTTGGACTCGTCCCCGCGAACACCCGCGAAGGTGAATTTGGCGTGAACTATTACCTGCAGGACGGGCTCAAGGTAGTGGGCAGTTACGGGCGGCAATTCAGTTCCGCAGGGAACCTTAATCTCTGGACCGTGGGAATCGCCTACCGGTTCCTGATCCCGCTGGGGCGGTCGGGGGCACGATGAACGGGCACGACGAACGGAGCACAATGATCGAGCCGATGAAACGAAATTCAGTTCTTGCCTGCATCCTCGCGCTGAGTTCTTTTCTTCGTCTGTGCTTCATTGGCCCGCGCCGAAGGGCCCTCCGGGAAGAAGGACGCCAGCGGCCCCACCGTCACCCGCAGCTACGATGCCGACGCCATGCGCCTCAAGGGGAGCAGCGTTATCGCGCTAACTGCGGCCGTTGTCACGCCGCCCCGCGGAAGTTCCCACCGCGCATGATGGCGACAGTTCTGCGCCACATGCGGGTGCGGGCCACAATAACCGACGAAGACATGCGGCTGGTGTTGTTCTACATGTCGCAGTAACTCTGAAGGTAACAACCCTGAAGATAACGCCGGAAGATGAACCATGAAGAAATCAGCCAGGTTTTGCCGTACTCTTGTGGTGATCGCTAGCGGCAAGCATTCTACTGACTGGGCGGCCTCGCGTTGACGCGCAGGACATGTCGACCGCGCAGACTGCGTGTGATCGAGTTGCTGGCCGACCAGCGACAGCCGGTATAAGATTGCCGGAGAACGCACTCCGGAGATTACCGTCAAGGCCGGAGAGCAAGTGCTTCTGCGAGTGACGGCTCGCCGGGGCAAAACGTGGAACCGGGATGGATCGATCCACGGCTTTTCCCTGCTGCGGGCCAAAGATCGAACCAAGGTGGAGGGATGGGACCTGCTGTTCAAGCCCGGCAAACAGGAATTCCAACTCACCGCTCCGACCGAACCAGGCGAATACATGGTGGTTTGCACCGTGATTTGCAGTGAAGACCACGAAGGCATGCACATGAAGTTCACCGTGCTGCCCTGAGACAGAGACAAGGACTGGTTATGAATCGAGCAGCAATCTGTTGCGCAGCAGGGATTCTGGCGGTGGCGAGCGCCGCCTATGGCCAGAATATGCAAGTCTTCCGCGGTGAAGTTTCCGATAGCCAGTGTGCCTTGAACGTTCACTCCCTGACGCGGTCTCACCAGGAGATGCTCAAGTCGAAGTCCATGGGCGGGACGTCGAATACCTGCTCAATGTACTGCATTGAGCATCTGGGAGGCTATCTGGTCCTGTCTTCGGGCAAAGATGTCTTCCGCCTCGACCGCGCCGACCTGGTGCACGGTTTCGAGGGACAAAAAGTGAAGGTCACAGGCATTCTGGATACCAAGCTCAAGCAGATTCATGTTCTGAAGATTGAGCTCGAGAGTAATAAATAGCTCTGACGGGGATCAGTCGCGCTGCCGTGCGGGTAAGTCCGCCGTCTCACTTTTCTTCCCGGCTTCCGTCAGCAAGTACACTCCGAGGATCGTCATCTCCGGCTCAATCGGATGCCGGTAGCGCTGGCCGGGAAATACCAAGTAGTAAATCGCGGGATATAGCAAGATCAGCCAAAACAGCAGCCAGGCACCCGGTTTGCGCCGGCGCAAAGCGCGTCCCAGTCCCCAGAACATCAGCACAGAAGAGGCCAGAAAGAGAGAGTTCTTCACCTGCGCCAGCCACCAGACTTGCGCCAGCCGCGGCGGTCCAGCCCAGAAGTAGACAAAGCGCTTGAGGCAGAGGACAGCAAACCGCCCGTAGTCAGCCTTGATGTAATCGAGCGCCTGCCGCTTGCGCATCGCAATGTAGGCCAGTTCGCCCATCGCGGTGTACTGGCGCATGGAGTAAACATCCTGCGTGGGATGCAAAACCTGCCTCCAGGTGCCGTCGGCGCCGTTGCTGTTGCCCAGGTGCAGTTCGGCCCCAAAGTTGTCGCGGATGAAAATGAACTTGCCGAAGGTTTGATAGTTGCGCATCAGTCCAGGGAGCGACGCAGGCCAGGAAGACGACCGAAGCCAGCACCACGCCCGCCAGCGACGGCTTACGCCGCCGTGGCGCGGTGATACCAGGCCCACAGTCCCGAGGCCGGCAGGAACGACAGCAGCACCGTGCTGTCGACGCGCAGCGACTCCCCAGAGCACGCCGAACCAGAGCCATGGCTTCATCCCGTCACGTTCTTCCATGGTAAGCGTGAGCCACAGAATCACGCGCCAACAGCAGCGGCGAGAGACTCGTCTCCCAGACCCAGCGCGTGCACCAGTACATCGCATAAGGAAGCAGCGCCCAGGTCCAAGCGGCGCCGACGGCAACTTTCTCAGAAAAAATCCGCCGTGCGATAAGGAAAATCGGAACGCATGTCAGCGCTGAGAAAATGCTGTTCAGCGAGAGCAGCACGAACGCCGAAGCTCGCGAATAAATGCCGAAGATGTGGAACACGCCCGCGGTGAGGTAAGGATAGAGCGGTGGCTCCCACGCAGTTGGCCCCGTCGCCGCGCCAAAGGGATTGCTGAAGCCGTGTCCCGAGGCGATGGCCGCGGCAATGCGCCCCATCTCCCAGCCAAAGCCGAAGTTATCATCCGTGCTCTTGAACTTATAAGTGTGTCCGACGATGATCCAGCCGACGCGAAGGAAAAGAGCGATGGCCACCATCCAAAACTGCGAGACCCGGATACGAGCCCACGTACCAGCGAGCAGAGTGGGAGTGCGTGCGCGGTCAGCAGCCACGGCGGGTCTGGAATCCATGGATAATTCTATTTGTAACTGAGTGGGAACAAGTGAGCAACCCGCCCTGTCCTTCCTCCGCTCGGCAAGGAGCAAAGGTAACATGCGGCTGCGAATGCCGCTGCGATAGGATCCATGGCAGGGCACCTATGCTACCGCTTACCTGGAGCACTCGACTCAAGAAAGGAATCGTACTGTGCTGGCTGTCACTGTTAACCCTGCCAGTAGGACTCCTGGCCATAGGCGGTCCATGCGCGGGACCGCGTAATATCGCAGGTTCTGTAATCATACTTCTGGCTGGTTTGCTCTCGGTGGCGATGCCAGTCTATGGCGTTTACCATATATTCCCATCCTTCAGGTCGGAAGGCGCGGAAACTCGGGCGTTCATGGCGATATCCACTCTGTGCGCGTGCTTCGTTGTCGCCGTCGGCGGATTCTATCTTCTGTTTGGGTTTGTTTCTCTTAGCTCATACCTGCCCTACCGTTAATTCCGCCCGCCGAGGCCATTTTGCAAGGCTCCTCCTCTCTTGTGACGAACTCTTGGTCCCAGTAGACTGTCCTTCAACGGTATAATCGTAGCGATCGAGGTCACTGCATGGGCTGGCTGCAAAACAAGTTCGAAAAGAATTTCATGATCAGCACGGTGGACTACGTCTTCAACTGGGCGCGCAAGTCCGCCGTGTGGCCGATGACGTTCGGCCTGGCCTGCTGCGCCATCGAGATGATCGCGTCTTCAACTGCGCGCTTCGACATTGCGCGCTTCGGTTCGGAAGTATTCCGTCCCAGCCCGCGCCAGAGCGATTTAATGATCGTCGCCGGCACCGTGACCTTGAAGATGGCGCCGGTAGTGAAGCGCATCTATGACCAGATGCCCGACCCGAAGTGGGTGATCTCGATGGGCGCGTGCTCATCGGTGGGCGGGCCATTCAATACTTATGCCGTGCTGCAGGGCGTCGACAAAATCGTGCCCACCGATGTCTACGTCACCGGCTGCCCGCCGCGTCCCGAGAATCTTTTCTACGCACTGCTCAAGCTGCAGGACAAAATCGACACCATGACGCTAGCAAAAAAGCCCACGGAAGTGCGCCTGGATCCAAACATGCTCGAAAACTTCAAGCGCCAGGTAATGATCGCGCAAACGCTGCAACCGAAGTAGCCAGTGGAAGCAAGAGCCACGTGGGACAGCCACCTCGGCTGTCCAGCCAAGCGCAGCGAGGCAAGTCTGATTCACTATGCCGACATTCACGAAGCTCACCAGCCAATCCGAACTCCCTCCCTCCGACGAAGCCAAAGAATTTCCCTGCGGCGCGAAAACCATCTGCGTAGCCAACGTAAACGGCGCCTACAGCGCCATGGACAACGTTTGCCTGCATCGCGGCGGCCCGCTGGGGCAGGGAATGATCGAAGGTGGCAAGGTGGTATGCCCCTGGCACGGCTGGGCCTGGGACCCAAAGACCGGCGCGGCCGAGCAAAATCCCAGCCAAAGGTTGCCGTGTATCCACTGAAGATCGAAAACGGCGATGTGCTGATTGAAATCTAGACGCCGTTCCGCAGGTGAGTCGACCGCGCTCACTGCCCAGGCAGCCTGCAGGAATTTCCCGGCTGATTCTCATACCCCGGAAACACTGTCATTCAAATTCTTGTTCCCCATGTGCCGCGCCACAGCTTCGCCGAGCACTTGCCGGAAATCCGTAGTCAACGCCAGATCGCGGCCTTCGTAAAGCTGCGACTGATCAAGCCCCGGCCAGCGTCCGTAGACCTTGCCGCCTTTCACCGGACCGCCCAGAACGAACATCACATTGGCGTGGCCGTGGTCAGTGCCGCGATTGCCGTTTTCGCGCGCGGTGCGGCCGAATTCCGACATGGTCACGACCACCGTGTCTTCCCCGAGATCTCCCAGATCGGTCCAGAAGGCGGCGAGCGACTGCGAGAAATCGCGCAGCACATTGGCGATCTGGCCCTCGGTCGCGCCTTCGTTCACGTGATGGTCCCAGCCGCCAATATCGGCAAACGCCACCTGCACGCCGAGGTTCGCCTTGATGAGTTGCGCGAGTTGCCGCAGGCTGTCGCCAAAGCGTCCCTTGGGATAATCCGCGCCCGGCGCGGGTTTGTACTTCGACGGATCGGCGGCCTTCAGCATATTGACCGCGTCAAAAGTTTCCTCCCCGGTGCCGTGAAGCACCGTGTCGGTGGAGTGGTCGTACATCGCCTCGAACGCGTTCGCGACCGGCGAAGGTTTCGGGTTGCGGCCGCCGACCGAAAAGTCGTTGATGTTATTCATCGCGATGGCCGGCTCAAGGCCGCTCAAGATGCGCGGGATCGACGGCCCCATGGCGATGGCCTGGAAAGGAGATTTCTGCGACGGCTGCGGCAGGTCGTGCAGCGAGCGGTTCAGCCATCCATCTTCCGTGGACTTCACGCCCGGAGTGCCGGCCTCCATGAAGTCCTGCGCATCGAAGTGCGAGCGGCTGGGGTCGGGCGATCCCGCGGCATGCACAATCGCCAGATGACGCTGCTGCCACAGCGGCTGAAACGACGCGAGCGAAGGATGCAGGCCGAAAAAGCCATCGAGATCAAGCACAGCCTTGCGCGGAATGTTGATGCTCGGCCGCATCGCGTAATACTGCGGCTCGCCGTAGGGCACCACAATATTCAGACCGTCGGCCGCCCCGCGCTGGAAGATCACGACCAGGCGCTTGGTGCGCGTGCCCGGCTCAGCCGCGCCCATGGCCGCGCGCGCGAGAAAGCTCGGCACTGCCGCCGTGCCGACGACGGCAAGCGCGCTGTTGCGAAGAAAAACGCGACGTGTAATGGTCATAAAGTGCTCCTTGCTTTAGCATCGGCCGGCTATCTCCTCTGAAACTCCGGCGAACCCAGCAACAATCCCGCAATCGTGCTCACATCCGGCGGACGCAGCCGCCATCCCCAGGCTTACGCGATCCGGCCTTGTTGTCTTGTTTCTGCTGCGCACCGTTCTTTCCCGCTGCATCGATCTGGGCCGCGATCGAGTCGTGCGTCTGCTTCGATACACCGCCGACCAGCAGACTTCCTTCAAGCGTTGCCAGCGTCGCGGCTGCATCCGGCTGCTCGGAACTTGTTCCCGCCAGTTGCGCCGCATCCACCTTCACACCCTTGATCTTGCCGCTGGTCAATGCCAGCGCAAAATTCATGCGGTTAAGCAGCGCCGAAGAACTCACCCAGGTTTCCGCCTTCATGGAATAGCCCGTAGGCGGCTGCGCGCCGTAAAGCGGCATGCCCATGCGGTTGAGTTGACCGACCAGCGGCTGCGCATCGTCAATCTCGGCGCCGGTGGCGCGCACCGCCGAGGCCACGAATTCCAGCGGCGTTTTCACCTTCGCGCGGTAGGCTCCGTCATCCCAAAACTCAGGCGAGTGGAACAGCGTGTCCAGCACTTCGCGAATGTCGCCCTTTTTCTTCAAGAAAGTCTTTGCCATGCGATCCACCAAAGCCGGGGGCGGATCGTCCGAAACAAAACGCTGCGCCAGCTTCAGCGAAATAAAGTGCGCCGTCTGCGGACTCGTGGCCAGCCGGTGCAGCACTTCCAGGCCCTCGCCTTCGCCCTTGGGCTTGATGCGATGTCCGAGCACGAACTTCGGCCCCGGTTCGTGCATGCGCGGATCGAACTTGAATCCGCCGCCTTCGGCCGGCTTGTCGATCGTCCATCCCGTAAAAACTTTGGCAACTTCGGTCACGTCGCGCTGCGAGTAGCCGCCGTTCACGCTCAGCGTGTGCAGCTCCAGCAGCTCGCGTCCGTAATTTTCATTGAGGCCGCTGCTGCGCTTGCCCGGATTCGGCCGCGGCAGACGGGGACGCCCATACGGTCCGTACGGACGCGCCGGAATTCCCAGAGCCTGCGCCGAGTCCGGTCCCACGCTCAGCCAGTTATCCAGATAGAACAACATCGCCGGACTCTTCGCCGTAGCCACCAGCAGGTCCTCAAATTTTCCCAGCGCATGCGGACGAATCACATCGCGCTCGTAACTGGTGACCATCAGGCGGTCGAGTCCCTTGTCCACAAACACGTTGAAGTGGTTGAACCAGAAATCGGTCATCACTTCTTCAAGCTGGCGCTGGCTGTAGACCGCGCGCAGAAGCTTCGCTTGCGCCAGTTCGCCCGTAACCACGCCCGCCGGATTGTTCATGGCGAGCAGGGTTTCCTTCTGCTTCGGAGCCAGGCCTTCAAGAAACTCCTGCCCTTTGCCTCCGCGCAGAGAATCGGCCAACGCAAGCTGATCCTCCGGCGACATGCCGAGAACTTTCTTGAAACGCTGGTCCGGCGGAAGGCTCGGCAGTTGCTGCACTTCAAGGTCGGCGTAGAGTTGTTCCTCGCGACGCCGCGCCTGCTCTTTTTCCTCGGGCGTCAGCTCTTTGGTCGAAGGCGCAGCGGCTGCCATCGTCCTCGTCATCTTGCGGAGTGTTCTTTGCATCTGCGACGGAATCGTTGCCGACACCGCCGGAACTCATTGCATCGCTCATCGCGCCATTCGTCCCGGTGTTCGTCGTGGCAGCGGTGTGTTGTTGTTGACGGCGTCTGCCGCATTCGCAGCCGTCATCGATCCATCAGGCCGTCGCCACTGGTTTTGTCTGGTGAAGCGGCGGCTCCCGCATTCTTTCCTGCCTCTTCCTTCCGCTCTTTTTTTTCCTGCTGCCGCGCGATCTGCACCTGAAACACCGCGCGCCGCGCCGGATCGGACGGCATGGGCCTCTTGCCGTTCCTTACCTGATTGATCTCCTGCCCATCCGGAAAGTCTTCTGCAATCTCCTTGTGCTCATGCGCAGCGTGCGAAACGGCTCCAGGCGGGCGTTGAGAGCGCTGTCGTCGATTTTTTCCGGATGCAGTTGCAGGTCGATCCACTGGTCGACACCAATCGCCATCACTTGCTGCACATCTCCCGGTCGCGGACCGAAGGTCAGCCGATTCAGCGCGTGCAGAGCGCGCCTCTGATCGTCCGGGCCGGAGGCAGTCCTTATCCTTCTTCTTGGCCAGCAATTGCGGGACGGTACACGCCAGGCTGAAACAGAGCAGAAAAACGACAATCTTCGTGCGGCCCAGGCGCATGAGGACTCCCCAGGGAAAGACAGCAAACTCCCTCATTATCAACCCGGACGGAGGGAAAAAGTTGCTCGTGGTTACCGAAAGACGAGGTAGCCGAGGAGGTAGCTCGACAGAGCCAGCAGCTGATAGCCGAGCTGCCGCTACGTCAAATACATTTTGCCGCGCGAACCTTGTGCTGCAGGGTCGCGGCCAATTGGTCGACGTCGCCGGGAGCAATGTTCACCGCCATATGGTCGGCCAGAAGCGGGGCTCGATTGCTGCCCACGGCATCGCGCCGCACCTGAATCAGAAGCGCCTGCACCACGTTGGGATCGTATTTTTGCGGAGCCATGCGCACCAGATCGCTCAGCGCGCTGCCCAGCGAAAGCGAT
This sequence comes from uncultured Acidobacteriaceae bacterium, assembly GCA_963763285.1. Classification (GTDB taxonomy): domain Bacteria; phylum Acidobacteriota; class Terriglobia; order Terriglobales; family Acidobacteriaceae; genus Sulfotelmatobacter. The sequence continues at coordinate 119,668 of CAVXOK010000003.1, forward strand.
TCGCGATAAGGACGCGTGCTGGTCATGGCGTCGAAAGTATCGGCCAGCGCCATGATGCGCACCGGCATGGGCAAGTCGTCGCCGGCGAGCGCGTCGGGATATCCCGAACCATCGCTGCGCTCGTGATGCCAGCGCACCGACTCATGAATCTTCGGCCAGGGAAACTCGACGCTGCTGACAATCTGATGGCCGACCACGGTATGGTCCGCCATCTCGCGAAACTCCTCGGGATTGAGCGCACTCGGCTTGCTGAACAGCCGCCGGTCGACCGCCACTTTGCCGATGTCGTGCAGATATCCCGCGCTGCGCAGAGCAGCCACTTCGCCCGCATCCGCTCCCATGGCTTCGCCGATCGCGGCGGCATAGCGGCCCACGCGCAGAGAGTGGCCGTGAATGTTCACGTGCTTCACGTCAATGGCGGTGGCGAATGCCTCGAGCGCGCTGTCATAGAAGCCGTGCAGGGAAGCCATCAGCCGCAGATTCTCAGTCACGCGCTGCGCCAGCGTTTGCGTCAGCGCATGGTTTTGTACCGCCAGCCCAATGTAGCTGCACAGCAGATCCATGGCATCCAGTTCCGCTTCTTCATAGGGCGCGTCTCCCGGCCGCCGTCCCAGAGCGACAACTCCGGCCAAGTTTGCCCGACGGATTTGAGCGGCGCCAGGCATTTGAAAAGTTCAGGAGCTACGTTGCCGTTGGAGCTGAGAAAGACGGAATAGGTCGAAGCATTCAGCACAATCGGTCCGCGCGCCGCGGCGAGCGCGTGAGCATGCTTGGGAAGAAGAGGAATAAAAGCCGGCTCGGGCAGCATGGCGAAACCTTCCGCCGCCACCGAGGTCAGCATGGTCGGCTTCTCGTTGAAAACGAAAAGCGCGCCCTCGCGCGCGCCTGCCGCTTCCATCACGGCGGACAGCATGCGGCGCGAAGTGTCGGTAAAATCGCGCTCCGCCGTGAGCTCCGGCCCCAGTTCGGAGAGAGCTTCAACGGTGCGCAACAGCCTGCGGAAATTATTTGTCTCCACGGCCAAGATGAGTGGTACGAACGCCGAGCAGAATGAGCGTAACATGCGGCAACAACGCGCGGCGAGAGCAGGTTGTTGGTTAGTTTGGTGCCGTTGCGATCGTAGTTATTGAGAAGCTGGGTGCCCCATCCTTGCGCGTCTATGCGCAAGAGCCTGCCCTGAGCTTGCGAAGGGTGGGATCCAGACCCGAACGTTGGATTGATTCTGCGAGCTGCCAACGGGGCTCTTCACCCGAGGCCGCTCAAAAATGTTCCCGCAGCTCCGCGAAGCGGCCCACGATCAGCAGACGCTGCGACGCCGGAGCCGCATTCAATTCTTCATGTTCGAGAATCCAGGTATCGCCGTGAGGCACGAAAACCGCATGCAATCCCGCAGCCAGCGCCGGATTGATGTCAGACTTGGGACTGTTGCCGACCATCCAAGTGGAATCCCGCGAGAGCTCGTGTTTTTCGACCAAGGCGTCATAGGCCGCGGGATCTTTTTCCGCCACGATCTCCGTGGCCGCAAAATATTCTTTCAGCCCCGAGCGCTCGATCTTTCCCGTTTGCTCCGCGATCGCGCCCTTGGTCACCAGAATGATGTGATGCCGCTTCGAAAGATATTCGCAGCGTCTGCGGAACCTCCGGCAGAAATTCGATCGCATGGTCGGCAATCGAGTGAGCAAAGCTGTGATCTGCGCGTGCAATTCGGGCGTAACCGGCCTGCACGCTAAGCCGCTCAAACGTATCGACCAGCGCGTGCGCAAAACTGTGCAGGCCGTACCCATGCTTCACAATGCATTCCCGCTCCACATCGTTTAGAACTTCGCGCACTTGCTCAGGAGAAAATTCGTGGTGATTGAGAAATGAAATGAAGCGCGCGATCGCCCGCTCAAAGTAAATATTGTTTTCCCAGAGCGTGTCGTCGGCGTCGATCAGCAGGGTTTGACGAATGTTCGGCAATAATTTCGTTCACGCGGCGTTTGTCATTGCCAGAGGTGTGCTTAATTCGCCGGGAAAGCTATCCCCAGCTAGATTCTTTCAGCAGTCTTGCTATTCCGACAGCGAAGCTGGCATAAGTTTCGCCACCAAACGAAAGTCTGCTTCGTAACTTCCTTGATACGCCTCCGCCTTCTCGCGGACGTTATGTCAGCCATCTTCAATTTCGTCTTGGAGCACATTGCAGCGCTAACGTACTCAGACATTGTCTGCTGGCTGACCAACATAGTGCATAGAGCCGCCTGTGCCACGCCTCTCCGACCAGCCAGGTAGACGATCGCTCCCGGCTTGCATCATTCAGATCGCCGCTGGAAAACGCACGCGCACGTCGTCCCGAGAGCTAGATTTCAAGAGATCCCGAAGAATCTCTTCACGTCCAGAGTTCGTCGTGCGGCTCAGAAGCACATCGCCAGAGGGAATCCAGACGGCTCGAGTGCATATCCGTTCAGCAAGGACCTGACAAAAACGCTCACACGATTCTATCGAACGAAGCATCTTCATCAGCATGTGGAGTCAAGAGCTAAAAGCGTAGCGCAGAGATTTTCCTACGCGACCCAATCCACACGCGCCTCAGGCCCGATAATTCCGGCCTTGTGCCCCATATCAAGCAGACGCACCACCCCCTCGCGTCCTTCCGGACCGTAGTCGAGCGTACGCTCGTTCACGTACATGCCAACAAAGCGGTCGGCGGTCTGCGGTCAAGATCGCGGGCAAACTGCATGGCGTAGGACAAAGCTTCTTCGCGGTGATCAAGCGCATACTGAATGCTGTCGCGCAACGCGCCGTTCACCGCGGAAATCAGCTCCGGGCCGAGCGCACGGCGAATTGCGTTGCCTCCCAGCGGCAGAGGCAAGCCCGTCATCTTCTGCCACCATCTCCCAAGATCGACAATGCGGTGCAGGCCGGCTTTGTCGTAAGTCAACTGGCCTTCGTGAATGATCAGTCCAGCTTCGTACTTGCCCTCGAGCACCTGCGGAATGATCTGGTCGAAAGGCACAACTTCCGTCTCCACTCCCGGAGCAAAAAGCTGCAGCGCAAGATAGGCAGTAGTAAGCGTGCCCGGAACGGCGATGCGCTTCTCCTTGATCTCGCTCTGCGTAAACGGGCGCGGCGAAACGATCATCGGCCCATAACCTTCGCCCACACTGCCGCCGCAGGACATGAGCGCGTACAGATCCTGAATATAAGGATAAGCGTGAAACGAAATCGCGGTCACATCGTAAACGCCCTCGCGCGCCTTCTGGTTCAGGGTTTCGATGTCGCAAAGAGTGTGAGTGAAACGCAGTCCCGGCAACGCGAACCTTGTTGGTGGCAAGACCATAAAACATAAAAGCATCGTCGGAATCCGGACTGTGAGCGATGGAGATCTCGCGCACCTGCGAGGAAGGATTGCCGCCGGAATGCTTCGTTTCTTGTTCCGAAATTACTGTCATTATTTGAACTCCAAACTGCTTACTGTCGCACTCTTTAACGCTCTGTTTCCGAACGGCGCTGCCAGCGCGCCGCAATTCCCGCAGCCATCATCACCTTAATTACTTCCGCAAACAGAAACCAGTAAAGCCCCCAGCGGAACGCTTGCGCGACCGAATGCGTCAGCACCGCGAGCCAGGTCAAACCTCCGGTAAAAAGCACAACCTCGCCGAGCAAGCCGCCCATCGCGGCGCGAGCAAATTCTTCCGTCCACGCTCCATGACAAAACCCGCCAGCCCACGCCACCAGCGGATAAGCCAGCAAGAATCCGCCCGTCGCACCTGAGCAACTGCGCGACCCCTCCCGCACCCGTAGGATTGAACACCGGCATTCCCATCGCGCCTTCCGCCAAATAGAGAGCGAGCGCCGCAAATCCGCGCCGGCTGCCCAGCAGCAGCCCGACCAGCAGCACGCCGAAGTTCTGCACCGTCAGCGGCACAGGCGTAAACGGCAAAGGAATCGTGATGCGCGCACACAGTGCCACGAACAAACTGCCGCCAACCACCAGAGCGACCTGCCGCGCAGCTTCGAAGAACGCGTTCCTGCGAAGTGCTTAATGTTTGAATTGCCGGCTTTGCCATGGAAGAGTCTCCGAATTTCCAACGCCCAGCATCAGTGCTAAATCGCCCGCCTGGCGCTCGTGTTCTACCTCGCTGGCAATTCCGTCCCGGGCGGCATGCGCAGCCTGCAGATGGCGGCGCAAGCGCATATACAACGCGATCGCAACGCACACCACGACCAGCGTACTCACACCCAGGATCAGGAACCACCAGATCATCCGCACAGCCGATTAGGATAACAGATGAGCTCGCGTCTCAGTTTGTGGAGGTCCTATGTGGGACGGCCTTCGGCTGCCTGCCTATGGCGAAGCCGAAGGCTCAGTCGAGCGAATCTCGACTAGCTTGCCTTCGCCATAGCCATCTTCTCGCGCATCATCTCGACTCGCTTGAGCATGAACTTCAGCCGTTCCCGGCCAAACTTGGAGCTCGTGATGACCTTCTCGATGTTGCCGAACATCTGCGGGTCGCCAGACTTTTCCCGCAGTTCTTTGAGAAAGGGATGAACTTTCGCGAAGAGGATAAACATTTCTCCGCTCACCGCCGGCTGGATGAACAAATCCGCATTCAGCGCACCGTGCAGCACGAACGATGCCGCCATGCTCCAGTATCCATGCACTTGGCGCAGCCAGTTGTTCTCCTGCGTTCCCATGGCGAAGGCAATTTTCAGAAAATCGTCGGCGTTCTTCGGCCAGAATTCGCCGAACCACCAGTTGCGCGCCTTGCGCATTTCCGCTTCACGGCGCAGATCGTAGAGTTGCATGAATCAGTTGAGCATCGGCAGCAGTCGCTTTCTTAGACATGGATTACCTCCGCATGATTAATTTACCGCGGGTTGAGTTGGGCCTTATGTGAGGGCAGCCGCCCTCGGCTGTCCGTCGAGCGAAGCTCGACTCTTTAACTATGCGCTGTGTCGCCGCCAATTCCGGCGCCGGACGCTCGTAGTCGCACTCTTTATTCGGGCAGGCGATCACCGGCCCGTCTTTCAGAAACTTCTCCACCAGATACTCACTGCCGCAACTCGGACACTTCTCCGCAATCGGCTTGTGCGCCGAAGTGAACTTGCACTTCGGATAATTTCCGCATCCGTAGAATGTATTGCCCTTGCGCGCCCGCTTCTCCACCAGTTCGCCGTCTTTGCACTCCGGACACTTCACGCCGATAAAATTCTGCTTCACATACTTGCACTCCGGATATCCGCTGCAAGCCGTGAACTCGCCAAAACGTCCATGCCGGATCATCATGTTGCGCCCGCACTTCGGGCAAGGCTCATCGAGCGGAATGTCCGGAACTTTCTTGCCCTGGTCGAGCCGCCGCGTTGTCTTGCAATCGGGATATCCCGTGCAAGCCATGAACTGCCCGAAGCGCCCGCGCTTGAGCACCATCACCCGCCCGCAGTTCTCGCAATATTCTTCCTGCGTAGTCTCCTGCACGTCGGCCGAATCGAGGTCAGGCAGGTTGATCGGATTTTCTTTCGTGAACGTGCAGGTATTCGGATCTTCTTTGTCGTAGGTGCTGCAAGCGTAAAACGATCCGTGCTTGCCCCACTTGATCACCAGCGGCGCGCCACAGCGCTCGCACTTCTCGTCCGTGGGCTTCTCCATCCGCTTGATGTTCTCCATATGCTTTTCGGCATATTTGAGATCCTTCGTAAATTTCTTGTAGAACTCGGCAAGCGTGTCGGTCCACTTCTCCTTGCCTTCTTCGATCTCGTCGAGCTTTTCTTCCAGGCCGGCGGTGTAGGCCACGTCGAAAATGTCGCGGAAGTTTTCCACCAGCAGATCGGTCACCACCAACCCAATCTCCGTCGGAGTAAACTTGCCGCCCAACTTCTGCACGTACTGCCGCTCCTGAATCGTCGAAAGAATCGCCGAGTAGGTCGACGGACGCCCAATGCCGCGCTCTTCCAGCTCCTTTCACCAGCGAAGCTTCGTTGTAGCGCGGCGGTGGCTCGGTGAAATGCTGCTCCGGCTTCAACTCCTTGAGCGTGAGCTTCTGTCCTGCTTCCAGCGCCGGCAGTTTGTGCTTCAGCTCTTCGTCTTCTTCGTCCTTGCCTTCCTTCGACTCTTCGTAGACTCGCAGGAAGCCGTCGAACTTCAGCACCGATCCAGTCACGCGGAACCAGAAACATCTCGCGTTCTTAGCCTTCGCATCGATGTCCACGGTCGTCTGGTCGAAACACCGCCGGCATAATCTGCGACGCCACAAAGCGCTGCCAGATCAGCTTGTAAACCTTGAACTCATCTTCTTTTAAATACTGCTTCACCTGATCAGGATGGCGCATCGCCGAGGTCGGCCGAATGGCTTCGTGCGCCGCCTGCGCTTCCTTCTTCTCCTTATATGTATTCGGAGTCTCGGGCAGGTAAGCCGCGCCGTATTCTTTGCCCACGTATTCCCGCACTTCCTGAATCGCCTCAGGCGCAACCCGGGTCGAGTCGGTACGCATGTAGGTGATCAGGCCAACCAGGCCTTCTTCGCCCAGTTCCACGCCTTCATACAGCCGCTGCGCGATCATCATCGTGCGCTTCACGCTGAAGCGCAGTTTGCGCGAGGAATCCTGCTGCAACTTGCTGGTCGTGAAAGGAGGCGCGGCGTTGCGGCGGCGTTCTTTCTTATCGACCGACCGGACCAGCCAGTCGGCTTGCTCAAGCGCCGCGCGGATCTTTTCCGCATCCTCGCCGTTCGTGACCTCGATCTTCTCTTCGCCCTTGCCCAGAAACCGCGCGTCGAATGCCGGAGGCTTGCTGGCGGCCAGGTGCGCGTCGATCGTCCAATATTCTTTCTTCTCGAACGCTTTGATCTCGCGTTCGCGTTCCACGATCAATCGCAGCGCAACAGTCTGCACCCGCCCCGCAGAAAGCCCGCGGCGAACTTTATCCCACAACAGCGGCGAAACCTGGTAGCCCACCAGCCGGTCCAGCACGCGCCGCGCCTGCTGCGCGTCCACCAGATTCTGGTCGATGGCGCGCGGATGTTCGAAGGCCGCCTGCACCGCCCGCTTGGTAATTTCGTTAAAAGTAACGCGCTGAATGCGCGGAGCGACGTCCGCATCTTCTTTTTTCTTCTTCTTCGCTTTCTTTGCGTCGCCGTTGCGTGTCGAGTTCGCACGCAAGATGTGCGGCGATGGCTTCGCCTTCGCGGTCCGGGTCAGGCGCCAGATAGATCGCATCCATCGGCCCCGCCAGCTTCTTCAGCTTGGCCAGAACTTTTTCTTTCCCCGGGATGACGACGTAATCGGTCTCGAAGTCGTTGCTCGGTATCCACGCCCAGAGTGCTCTTGGGCAGATCTTTCACGTGGCCGAGCGAGGCCTCGACCGTAAATCCCTTTCCCAGATATTTCTGGATGGTCTTCGCCTTAGCCGGCGATTCGACAATGACTAAACTTTTTACCAATGGACCCTCAGTTCTTAAGTTTTCGCTTTCGAAGCTAGCACGAATGGGATGGCGGCAACAAGTTACGCGTGAAAAGGCTTCTAGCTTCTAGCTCCTAGCTGCTAGCTAAAACCGCGCCTTTCAGACTTTGCACGAGCGAGGCCAACATGCGCTGGATTTCAAGGACTTTCGCTTCTAAGTCTTTGTGCTCATCGGCGGTCAAAAAATTCAAATCCTTCGCGAGCAGCAGATGGTATTCCACTTCGTTGGCAGACCCGCGCGCGATTTGAACAAACCTTTTCATCTCCGCATCCGATCTTCGGCCGCATCCTTCAGCAATGTTCGCTCCGATCGAAGCGGAGGCACGTCGCAGTTGACTCGTCAGTCCGTACATCTCTTCCTTCGGGAAAGTGCGCGTCTTCTGATACACCGCCAAAGTCAATTCATGCGCCTTGGCCCAGACCCGGAGATCCTTGAAGTCTTCCATCGCGTCACCGTCCAAGGGTTGGCCAGTAGCCAGAAGCTAGGAGCTAGAAGCTGCCCTCAGAAGCTCTTCACAAAATTCTTCCCCGGCATCTGCCTGACTTTACCCGTCAGCTCCAGCTCAAACAGCGCCGCAAAGATCTCCGAAGACGACATTTCTGCTTCCAGCCGCTCCACGATTTCATCGATGTGAGTGGCTTCGTCAGCTTTCAGCAGGCTCAGGATTCGCTTCTCATGCGGCGGAAGCCCTTCGTCCGGGAATAGAGATGCGGAAGAGCCTCTCCGGATTCAGGCCAAGGTCGCCGGAGTCAGCGCAAGCTTAACTTCCGCCGGCAGATCTTCCCAAACGTCTTCCCACGTCGCGACCAGCTTCGCGCCCTGCTTGATCAGCGTGTTCGGCCCCCAGGAATTCTTGTTCGTCACGTTTCCCGGGCACGGCGAAAACGTCGCGATTTTGCTCCAGCGCACACCGCGCCGTGATGCGCGTTCCGGAATATTCCGCCGCCTCAACCACCAGCACGCCAACCGACATGCCGCTCAAAATCCGGTTGCGAATGGGAAAGTTTTGCGGCGCCGCAAAAGTTCCCAGACGGAAATTCGGAAATAAGCGCACCGCCCAAGCGCCAGAATCTGCTCCGACAAGCCGCGAATTTTCTTTCGGATAAATCACATCCACGCCCGTGCCAAATACCGCGACCGTCTTGCCTTTCGCCGCGATCGCCCCGCGATGGCTGGCCGTATCGACCCCGCGCGCCATGCCGCTGATAATCACCAGCCCCTGCGCGGCCAGGTCGCAAGCCAGCCGCTCGGCCATCCCCGAGCCATAAGGCGTGGGATGACGCGTGCCCACCATCGCAATGCCAGGCTGCGTCAGAACCTCAGGATTGCCGCGAACATAAAGCACCAGCGGCGGATCATAGATTTCTTTCAGCCGCGACGGATAACAGGCATCTTCAAGCGACACCATCGTCACTCCAGCAGCCGCCGCCCGAGCGATTTCTTCCCGCGCCAGTTCCGCCGATTTCCCCGTGGCGATCGATTGCGCCGAGACCGCTTGCATTCCCGTGCTTTCCAGTTCGGTGAGCGAAGCGTGGAAAACTGCTTCGGCGCTGCCGAAATGTTCAACCAGTTTCCGCGCCTTCGTCGGCCCCAGGCCCGGCGTCAGCGAGATGGCGAGCCACTCCAGAATGTGAGTAACTGAGGGCGATACAGCAACGGCGTTTGGCACGTCTACTCCAGTCTTTCCTGGCCTACAGATGGAGACTGCGCGGACTGTAACCATTGGCCGAAAGCGGCGTCAAGGGAAGCCGTCACAACCGCCTGTTAAAAAAGGTCTGCTAAAATCAAAACAGGAATGAGACGTCTGCGCATCTCTGCGATTTCCTACCTCAACACCGCCCCCCTGATGTGGGATTTCGAACACGGCGAGGCCGGGCAGCGAGTTCGAAATTTCCTACACCCTGCCTTCGGCCTGCGCTCGCGCTCTCGAAGCCGGAACCGCCGACATCGGCATCATTCCCGCCGCCGCTTACGCGCAAGTTCCTGGGCTGAGGGTGCTCCCTGGGGTCGCGATCGCCTCGCGCCGGCCAGTGCGTTCCATCCTGCTGGTCAGCCGAGTGCCGGTCGAAAAGATTCGCACCGTAGCTCTGGACACGTCCTCCATGACCTCGGTCGCGCTGACCAAGATTCTGTTCGAAAAATGGCTGGGCGGCGGCAGGACATTCACCCCCATGGCGCCGAATATCGAAGAAATGCTGGCCGAACACGACGCCGGATTGCTGATCGGCGATCCCGCGCTGCAAATCGACCGCTCGCGCTATCTCACCCTCGATCTCGCCGAAGAATGGATTCGCCACACCGGCAAGCCCTTCGTCTTCGCCTTCTGGGCAGTTCGCGAAGACGCATTACTTGCGGGCAACCGCCCCGGCTGTCCGCGTCGCGAAGCGACGCTCAGATCCGAGCCAGACTTGGCGCAAGTGTTTCAACAATCCCGCGACCACGGACTCGAACCCGCAAGCCTCGACCACATCGCCCGCGAATGGGCTCCGCGCCTCGGTCTCAACGAATCCGACGTACGCTCCTACCTCACCGAAAACATCTATTACCACCTCGACGCTGCCTGCCTGGAAGGCTTGCAACTTTTCTATCGCTATGCGGCCGAGATCGGCGCATTGCCCGCCGCGCCGGAGATGCGTTTTCTGATCCCCGCGAACGCTGCAACCGGTCAAATGCCGCAATCTGTTTACTCCAAACCCAAATGCTGCTTCCTCTACATCCCTTGCTGGCAGTGCCTCTCTGGCGGCAACTCCGCCACCTGGGTGGAGTCGGTTGGTCCTGTTGGGACTCGCTCGACAACTCCGTGATTCCGCTTACCGGCAGCATGGACGTCCTCACCATCTGGCTGGCGGCCCGTCACCAGGAGCCTGGCCCTACTACGCCCTCATGGCCACTCTGGGCGCGGTGATCGGCGGCTACATTACTTAGGCTTGGCCCGCAAGGGCGGCAAGGAAACGATGGAGCGCAAGCTCTCGAAAAAAAGAGCAGCGCAGTTTTCCAAAGCGTTTGCCAGCTGGGGATTCGCCGCGATTGTGATTCCCGCTCTCTGCCTCCGCCGTTTCCGTTTTTCCCCTTTCTGTTGGCGGCGGGCGCCATGCAGTACTCGCGAAAAAAGTTCCTCGCAGCATTAGTGCTCGGCCGCGGGATTCGCTACTCCATCGAGGCCGCTCTCGGATTCGTTTACGGCAGACACATTTTGCGTTTCTTCTCCCAGTACTACAAACCGGCGGTTGCCATCCTGATCGGCTCTGGCGGTGATCGGCACAGTGGTGACGCTGGTTCAGTACCTGCGCTACAGCAAGAAGTGCCTCAGGAGCGTGCAACAGCTCTAGCCTGGTTAGATTTGGCCCAACCCACTGCCCTCCGTTAGAATTGAACTGCACATGTCCCTGACCAAGCAACAAGCCCTGGAGATGTTCCACTCCGATGACCTGATCGGCATTGGCATGGAAGCCGACGCGGTGCGCCGCAAGCTGCATCCCGAGGGCACGGTCACCTACATCATCGACCGCAACATTAATTACACCAACTTCTGCACCGAGTACTGCACCTTCTGCGCCTTCTATCGCCCGCTGAAAGGCCCTGCCGCGAAAGAAGGTTACATCCTCGATTTCGACACCATCTACGAAAAGATTCGCGAGACCGTCGAACTCGGCGGCACCGGCGTGCTGATGCAAGGCGGCCTGCATCCCGACCTCAAGATCGACTGGCACGAGAAAATGCTGCGCGGCATCAAAGAGCGCTTTCCGCAAGTTCATCTGCACTGCTACTCCGCTTCCGAGATCATCGCCATCGCCGAGTACAGCAGCCTCAGCATTCGCGACACGATTCTCCGCCTGCGCGATGCCGGACTCGATTCCATCCCCGGCGGCGGCGCCGAAATTCTCGACGACGAAGTCCGCTACAAAATCGCCCGCCTGAAGTGCCTGACCAACGACTGGATCAACGTCCACCGCACCGCCCACCAGATCGGCATGCGCACCACCGCGACCATGATGTTCGGCGTCGGCGAGAATTACGAAAACCGCGTCAACCACTTCCAGCAACTCTACGATCTGCAGGAAGAAACCGGCGGCTTCACCGCCTTCATCCCGTGGAGCTTTCAGCCGCACAACACCGCGCTCGGCGGCCGCCACTGGGACGAAGCCACCGCCGTCGAATACCTGAAAGTCCTGGCCATCTCGCGCCTGTATCTCTCGAACTTCCTGAACGTGCAATCGAGCTGGGTCACGCAAGGCCTGAAAGTCTGCCAGATGGGCCTGCGCTTCGGCGGCAACGACGTAGGCTCGGTGATGCTGGAAGAAAACGTGGTGCGCGCCGCAGGCGTAACCAACTGCACCACCGAAGAAGAGCTCCGCCGCATCATCCGCGACGCCGGCTTCCGCCCCGCCCAGCGCGACACGCTCTACCGGCAGTACTTCCTGAACTAGACCGTGTAGAGCGGGCGCCCTCGCCCGCTGCCTTTGACGTTGGATTTCGACCCTCTACCCAAAAAATGCAAACGCCCCGGAACTCCGGAGCCGTTCGCGAGAACCGATAAAATCGGTACCTCGCCAAGGTAACAACACCGTTATCAGAACAATCCACCAGCAAATCATTCGCCGTGCGGATCGAAAACACCAGACTGGTTACCGCTTCTTGAGTCCCATCTGCTTTGAGACCGCGGCGTCGAGCATCCTCGCGGGAAGAAGTCTGGGCAGAGTCCAGTTCTTGAAACGTTGCGGAATGACCGCATAGCGTGCCTTCGGCTTCGCCGTGCTGAGTGCGACGTGGACGGCTTCGCCCAAACGCTCAGGGGATAAGCCATTAGTACGTGCTTCGGTGACGATGAACTTCTGGAAGTTCTGCACCGACTCCCAATACTCGGTCTGCTTGAACTCACTCAGATCTTCTTTTTCGCCCTTGTCGTACATCGCCGTGTTCACGGTGCCCGGTTCAATGATTACGACGTCAATGCCAAATAACATCAGTTCTCGCCGCAGCGCGTCCGACATTCCTTCAAGACCAAACTTGGAAGCGCTATAAGCGCCGAGAAGCGGGATGGCAACTTTTGCGACACTAGAGCTGACGTTCACAATGCGCCCGGCGGGCCCCTGCCTCTTCTTATCCGTTCCCAAAAGAGGCGCGAAGGCTTGGATTACGACAAGCGGGGAGATCATGTTGACCTCCAACTGCCTCCTATACTCGCTGGGCCTCAGATAAAGCAGCGGCCCACTCACGACAGCTCCTGCATTGTTCACCAGGCCAACCAGATTCCTGTCGCCTATCATGGAGCCGACCTCTGGGCAGCTTGATATACAGCGTCGGCATCCGTAATGTCCATCATCAGAGGCACGAAGCCGGCCCCGAACTCCCTTTGCAAGCGATCAGCGTCAGCCTGCTTGCGTACAGAACCGAACACGCGAAATCCCTTTGAAACAAGCACCTTTGTGGTTCCCCAACCAATTCCGGTGGAGACCCCGGTGACCACGACATCTTTGCTTTTGCTGTTCGCCATTGCATTTCTCCTAAGATGATCACTGTCCATCTTCAATATGTACAGCGTACATCTTGGCGCACTGACATGTCAAGGTGTACAGTGTTCTGTATGCGTATCCGTCAAAAACAGACCGCCAAACCATCCTTTCTGCTGCGCTTAAGGAACTCGTTCACGGGGGTATCCGCGACTTGTCGCTACGGAACATCGCTGCTTCCCTCGACCTCGCGCCCAACGCGATCTACCGTTACTTTTCCAGATCGCCGGGCACTCGAAGCTGCCCTAGCAAACGAAGCTGCCCGGCGACTGGAACTGGCGTTAAGGAAGGCCGCCGACGGGTGCGAACCGGTTACCGCAATCCGCGAGATGTCATCTGCTTACATTAAGTTCGCAAGGGACAACCGTCACCTCTACGAAGTGATGATGAGTCTCCACGCGCCAGGGCACGATGCGACCTCCCACCAAAGTCTCTGGACGATCACTGTCGAGCAGGTGCAACGAATTGCCGGGCCAGACCGGGCTGCACGGGCGTCCGTTGCGCTTTGGGCGTTCCTACATGGGGCCGTGGCGTTAGAAGCCGCTCAAGTGTTAGGCGAGATCAAACCGGCAAGCGGCATTGAATTTGGGTTTGAGGCTTGGTTGATGGCAGTTTCTAAGCGTCGGGAGCCCATAGATGCACTCCGAATCAAGCCCACCAAAAAGACGGCCAACAAGAAGGTGTCTGCGCGTGAAAGGTCGGTGCGAAGCGGCTATTGAGGATTCAGGTTGGTGTCATTTTGATGAGGGCATGCGTCCCCGTCAGCACCTGGAAATCGACGTGTGGGAAGCTAAGTTACTCCCGAATCACCGGCACATCGGAAGCTGGAGTCGAACCCTCACCACCACCTCGGCAGGGCACTGTGCTGCCATTCCACCACGAGCCCGAAGAGCGGAATTCCACAGCAACCATGTGACATCTAACCTTGCCATCCACAGGCCCATCAGCCGACAATGATCAAGCCGGAGACCGTGAAGCCGGCCAGCCCGCGCAACCCGATCTTTGACAATCGAACAGCAACGAGATAAGTCCCGTGAATGCAATATTTTACGATCCGCTCTGCTGATTCTAAGGCACTTAGCCGAGCCGATGTCCCCTAAGTCCTTTGGATGGAATATTTTGCAAGTAAGTCCTTTACTGTCAATATTTTAGCCAGACCCCAAGAACGTAAGTTGCTGATTCCAGATATTTTACGAGCTCGAATCTGCAAATTTTTTGATCTGGATCAACCACCCACCTCAGGTTAGAATGACAAGGTCGAAGCGAACGTGATCGATCCTCACGACGACGACTCGACGCACTCCCAACCGCCCCCGCACTAGACAAGATGAAGGTTCTTCCCGCAGGTCTGTTGTGGCTCATCGTCGCGGCAGCCGCCGCGCTTTCCGCGCAGAGCCCGACTTCATCCGCCGCGCAAACTTCGACGCCAGCACGAGCCGTCGTCGCCGGCATCGTCACCAAAGATCCCGGCAGCGAACCCGTGAAGAAGGCGCTGATCGAGCTGATCACTGAGAGCCAGAGCGATGGCGGAAACTACACCGCGCTCACCGGCGTGGATGGCGGCTTTCGCATCGAGAACATCGTGCCGGGGCGCTATCGATTGTTTGTGGAACGCACCGGCTACCAGGAAATCGACAAGCACCAGCGAGCGAAGCGACGGGCGCGTGCTCACGCTCGGCGCCGGGCAGGAGCTGAAAGATTTAGTCATTCGTCTGCAAGCCGCGGCAGTGGTGGAAGGGCGCGTGACGGATGAAGACGGCGATCCTATGGCTGAGGCGCAAGTCGCCGTGATGCGCCAGACATTTGTCGCGGGACGCAGTCACTGGGAGCAGGTGGGCGCCGAGCGCACTAACGATTTGGGCGATTACCGCATCGCGGGCCTTGCCGCGGGCAACTACTTTGTTTCGGTAACGCCGCCGCCGGACTTCAGAAGTCTGATCGAAACCACGGGCAACGCTGCCACGGGCGCCTCGCAGTGGAGCTGTTAGCTCCGAAAAGCCTGCGCCATCCGCTTACCAGACTACTTATTATCCCGGCACCAGAGATCGCGGGCAGGCCGCGCCAATCCAGTTGCATGCCGGCGATGACTTTCCCGGCAAATTTCTCGCTGACACCCAGCCCCAGCTTGACCATCCGAGGCTCGGTGGTGAATCTGCCGCCGGGAACTACCGCCGCGATCATGCTGCAATCGAAAGATTTCAGCCTGGTGCTGAATGGGGCGGAGATGCATAAGGATGGCAGCTTCGAGATTCGCGACGTCTCTCCCGGCGCTTATACGATTTTCGCGACCGTGGATAACGCTGCGACGCCGATGATGGCGCGGCAGTCGCTGCAGATCTCGTCGGCAAACGTGGACGGCCTGCAGCTCTCACCGCAAGCCGGCGGCTCGATTCGCGGACGCTTGCGAATGGAAGCCAGCAGCGCTGCGCGGCCCGATCCCAGCCAGATGTTTCTTCTGCTGCGCTCCGCCGACGGCGAGGACGATGCGATCGGCGGGGTCACTGTTGGAGAAGGCTCTCCGACTCTGGCCCACGTGAATGCCGATGGCAGCTTTGAGTGGAAGAATGTATCCGCCGGACATTATTACGTGCAGCTCTCAGACGTCAGCTCGATGCCCGATTGGTTTCTGAAATCGGTGGCGGCGGTCGGGCGCGAGGCAGTGGACTCTGGATTCAGCGTAGGCGGTGGCGCCACTACGCTCGATGTGCTGGCCAGCTCCAATGGAGCGCGAAGCCGAGGGCGTGGCTACTAATCAGAAAGATGAACCCGTCGCCGACGCAGTGGTAGTTGCCGTGCCTGAAGCGCGGTTCCGCACGCATCCTGACCGCTATCGCAAGGCTTCCACCGATCAGAGTGGACGCTTCACGCTCCGCGGCTTGCCTCCCGGCGATTACACGGTCTTTGCATGGGAGAGTGTCGACGGCGAAGCTTATTACAATCCCGAATTCCTCAAGAGCTGTGAAGGCCAGGGAAAGCGCTGCGCGTGAGTGAGGGCGACCGCGCGAGTGTGCAGCTCAAGACGATTCCCGCGGTTGAAGACCCGCAATAGGGCTGGAGGAGGGCTGCTTCCTCGCCTGGACTCGCCGCGATGGCGTATCCTTTCGGAATTATGAGACGCTTACTGACCTTCCTCGTTCTACTCGGCAGCATGCTTGGTGCGACGCTTATTCGTGCTGCGGAAACTCCCGCGAATGCGTTGCTGATACTTGCGAAACGCGACGGCATGCTCTTGATTGTCGATCCTTCAAGCTTGCAAGTGATCGCGCGCGTGCCGGTTGGCAATGATCCGCACGAAGTGATCGCGTCGGCCGATGGCAAGACTGCTTACGCGACCAACTACGGATCCGGGGCGTACAACACGCTTGCAGTGGTCGATCTCGTTGCGCAAAAAGCGTTGCCATCCGTCGACTTGGGAGCTTTGCGCGGGCCGCATGGAGTGACTTTCGTGGGAGGGAAGGCGTGGTTCACTGCGGAGGGTGCGAAGGCGATTGGCAGCTACGATCCGGCGGCGAAGAGTGTTGATTGGATTCTTGGTACGGGCCAGAACCGCACGCACATGATCTACGTTTCGCCGGACATGAAGCTGATTGTGACTACCAACGTCAGTTCCGGAACGGTGAGCATTATCGAAAAGACGGTTGGCGGGCCGGGCGGTCCAGGCGGCGCCGCAGGGCGCTCCCAGAGCGGATTGGAATGAGACAGTGGTGCGCGTCGGCAATGGTTCGCGAGGGTTTTGATGTTTCTCCGGACGGCAGAGAAATCTGGGTGGCGAATGCTGGGGACGGGACCGTGTCGATCATTGACGTTGCCAGCAAGCAGGTGACGCAGACGCTCGCGGCGGATGTGGGCGGCGCGAACCGGCTGAAGTTCACGCCTGACGGAAAACTGGCGCTTATTTCCAGTCTGCGCGGCTCCGACGTCACCGTCATTGACACCGCGACTCGCAAGACCGTCAAACGCATTCCGGTTGGGCACGGCGCGGCCGGCATTCAAATGCAGCCCGATGGGGCGCGCGCCTTCGTGGCCTGCTCTCCCGATGGTTATGTTGCCGTCATCAATCTTCATTCGCTGGAAGTGGCTGGCCGCATCGAGGCCGGTCGACGATCCCGACGGGCTGGCTTGGGCGACGCGGCAATAGCCGCCGAATCCGGTAGAATAAAGGTTTCGACCGCACCCCTTGCTCGGTTCTGATCTCATCTTGTCTTCTACGCTGGCCGCCTGGGCCGCCCCCAGGGGCATTGGGCCCTATCTCCGCCAGCATTTGCTGGATAAGACTTTTCAGGGTCTTTACCATACCGACGCTTTCGATCGCGCGCTGCTGATTCCGTATTTCATTGTGCTGATTCTGCTGGCGGCCTACGGGATGCACCGCTACATTCTGGTTTATCTTTATTACAAGCACAAAGAAAAGCGGCACTACCGAGCCGGCTGCGTACTTCGAGGAATTGCCGCGCGTGACGGTGCAACTGCCTATCTTTAATGAACAGTACGTGGTCGAGCGGTTGCTGGAGTCGATCTGCAAGCTGAAATATCCGCGGGAGAAGCTCGACATTCAGGTGCTCGACGATTCGACGGACGAAACCGTCGAAGTGGCGCGGAATCTGGTCGAGCGCTATGCGGCGCTGGGAAATCCGATCAGCTACCATCACCGCAGCAACCGCGAGGGTTTCAAGGCGGGGGCGCTGGCCGAGGGACTGAAGACGGCGAAAGGTGAATTCGTCGCGATCTTCGATGCCGACTTTACTCCGCCGGAAGATTTTCTGCTGCGCACCATTCATCATTTCACTGATCCCAAGATCGGCATGGTGCAGACGCGCTGGACGCACATCAACCGCAATTATTCTTTCCTGACGCAGGTGGAAGCGATTCTGCTCGACGGCCATTTCGTGCTCGAGCACTCGGGACGCGCGCGCAGCGGCGTCTTCTTTAACTTCAACGGCACGGCCGGAGTGTGGAGGCGCGCGGCGATCGACGAAGCCGGCGGCTGGCAGCACGATACGCTTACCGAGGACACCGATCTTTCCTACCGCGCCCAGCTCAAGGGATGGAAGTTTATTTATCTGCAGGATGTGGAGTGCCCGGCGGAATTGCCGGTGGAGATGACTGCGTTCAAGACCCAGCAGGCGCGCTGGGCCAAGGGATTGATCCAGACGGGAAAGAAGATTCTGCCGCGGGTGCTGCGCAGCGATGCGCCGCTGCACACCAAGATCGAAGCCTGGTATCACCTGACTGCGAACCTCAGCTATCCGCTGATGATCGTGCTTTCGGTGCTGATGTTGCCGGCGATGATCATCCGCTTTTATCAGGGATGGTTCCAGATGCTCTTCATCGATCTGCCGCTCTTCATGGCGTCAACTTTTTCGATTTCGAGTTTCTATCTGGTTTCGCAGCGCGAACTCTTTCCCAAGAGTTGGCCGCGGGCGCTGCTGTATCTGCCGTTTCTGATGGCTCTCGGCATTGGATTAACCATTACCAATACGAAGGCGGTGATCGAAGCGCTGATCGGCAAGGAGAGCGCTTTCGCGCGCACGCCCAAGTACCACGTGGAATCGAAGAAAGATAAAGTCGGCGCCACCAAGTACCGCAAGCGCCTGGGCTGGGTGCCCTGGCTGGAACTGGCGATCGGCGCGTACTTTGCGCTCACGGTGTACTACGCTGTCCAAAACGAAAACTACTTGACCATTCCATTCCTGCTGCTGTTCGTGGTGGGCTACTGGTACACGGGATTGATGTCTCTGCTGCAGGGCCGCTTCGCGGGCGTGGGGCTCAGCGCCGAAACCCACACCAAGCCGTTCCCGGTGGGAGTTTAGTTCGACGAATTGCCGTGCGGTTGAGATAGGCCTTTGCGCGATCGCCCTCCGTCGTGGATACTGGTTCCGCCCTGAAATAAGTTGACGGGCGCACGTCAAACCTAGGATGGATGACACGATGCGAAAGCGGCAGTCTTCTTTTTTCCCAATAGGTTTCCTGATTGGTCTCTTCATTTTCCTTCTGGCGATTGCTGCGTCTAGTTTCGCATTCGACCGCCAGCCCAACGCCGACTATCACGCCCGCCGCGAGGCGCTCGCCAAGAAAGTGGGAGGCTTGATCGTTCTCTTTGCCGCTACCGAGAACGATGGTCCCAACGACCTTTACGGATTCCGCCAAGACGATAATTTCTACTATCTTTCTGGCTCAAGGGAGCCGGGCGGCGCGTTGCTGATTGCCTCAGCCGCCGACGCCAAAGGGGATATACCGGCCCGTCCTTATACGGAAATTCTCTTTCTTCCTCCGCGCAATGTGACACAGGAGAAATGGACCGGACCCAAGCTGGGTGCCGAGAATCCTGAAGCGCCGAGGATTACCGGGTTCGACCATGTCGAAGATATGGGGCAACTGCCCAATGACGTTGGCCGCTACGTGACCGGTGCTCGCCCCGTGCTCTACACCGATGTCGGTTCGGATGATGAGACTTCTGCTTCGTTCAAACCGCTGGCGTTTCTGAAGCGGGTCAATGCGTATCTTTCATTTCGCGATGTGAAGCCAATGATGTCGTCGCTGCGCACGACCAAGGACGCGGGAGAGGTGGCGCTGATGCGCAAGGCGGTCGATGCCTCGGTAGCAGCGCACTTTGCCGCGTTCAAGGCCGTAAAGCCGAACGTGAACGAGCGTGAGATTTCCGCGCTCATGCAGTACGAGTGGGGAAAGCGCGGCTGCGAGCGGGTAGCTTACGCGCCCATCGTGGGCTCCGGCTACTATTCCACGGTGCTGCACTATTCGGACGACGACAACATCATGAAGTCCGGGGATGTGGTGGTCATCGATGCTGCCGGAGAATACTCGATGTACGCCGCCGACATCACGCGCACGCTTCCGATCAACGGACACTTCACGGCGCGCCAGCGCGAAATCTATGACATTGTGCTGGGCGCGCAAGAGGCCGCCATGGCCGCGTTCCAGTCCGGCAAGTCGACTCTCGGCCGCAGTGGAGCGGATTCACTCCACCAGGTCGCCTTAGACTACATCAATACCCATGGCAAGGATCTGCATGGGGAGCCGCTGGGAAAGTACTTCATCCACGGCCTGAGCCACTATATCGGGCTCAACGTGCATGACCCCAACGACTACAGCGTTCCGCTTGGTCCCGGCATGGCTTTCACGATCGAGCCGGGGATTTATATTCCCGAGGAGAACCTCGGCGTGCGCATCGAGGATGACTACTACGTCGATCCGGATGGGAAGCTGATCAAGCTGAGCGGGGCGTTGCCTTCGAAAGCGGAAGACGTGGAAAAGCTGATGGCAGGGAAGTGAAGGCAGTGGTCAGTGGCCAGTGGTCAGTGGCCAGTGACAAACCAGCACGACGTGGGCTTTTACTGGATCCTGATCACTGGACACTGGCCACTGCTACGAAATGTATTCCCGGATGTACTCGTCCTGGGTGTGAGCCAGTTGTTGCAGGTCGCCGTCGAAAATTACCTTGCCGTCGCGCAGGATCAGAAAACTCAGTGGAACCTGGCAATGTTGTCCCGGCGGCAGCGGCACGATGTGATTGGTTTGCTTATCGAACTGATGCGTGGCCATGGTGAAAGCATCCTGCAGGCGGTGCGTGACCAGCAGAGCGCTGGTCTGGTACACATCGCGTTGCTTCACAATCAATTCGATGATGGTGTTCGAGGTCACCGGATCGAGACCTCCGGTGGGCGAGTCATAAAGCAGCAGTTCGGGCTGCGTAATCAGCGCGCGCGCGATTGCCACGCGCCGCCGCATGCCTCCGGAAAGCTCCGACGGGATCCAGATCAAGCGTGTGTTCCAGTTCCACGAAGCGCAGCGCCTCGCGCACTTTGTGGTCGATCTCGTCGTCATAGATGCCGTGCTCTTCGGTCAGCCGGTACGCAACATTTTCCTTCACGCTAAGAGAATCGAACAGAGCGCTCTCCTGGAAGACCATCCCAATTTTGCTGCGCAGCTGGAACAGCTCTTTTTCCTGCATCTGCGTCACGTCCTGCCCGAGCACGATAATGCGTCCGGAGTCTGGCCGGATAAGTCCCAGTACCATCTTCAGAATCAGGCTCTTTCCCGAGCCTGCGACGCCGAACAGGGCCTTGGTTTCGCCGCGGGCCAGGCGGAAGGAAATTCCGCGCAGAACGTCATTTCCGGGAAAAGAGAGCGCCACATCTTCAAACACGATGGCCGGCGTGGAATCGTCCTTCGTGGTCACGGCGGCGGAATCGAGCGGCAGGGTCGGCGCGGACATACGATTAGTGATAGGAGAGCACGAGCCATCAGGAATCGGGTAAGGAAAAAATCGAGCACCAGAATCAGCACGGAAGCCGCGACCACGCTTGGGTGGTGGCGCGGCCCACGCCCTGAGTTCCGCCACTGGTGTTCATTCCGTAGAAGCAGCCGATGGTGGCGATGACGAAGCCGAACAGAACCGGCTTGATCAATCCCATGAACACATCTTGAAACACCAGCGTCTGCCAGGCGTTGTACCAGTATGCCGGGCATCGAGGCGCAGGAGGACTTTGGCGACCATCGATCCTCCCGCCAAGCCCACCAGGTCGGAAATGATGGCCAAAAAAAACAGCATGAACACCGTGGCGACCATGCGCGGCGTGACCAGCTTCTTCATGGGGTCGGTGCCGAGGGCGCGCATGGCGTCGATTTGTTCGGTCACCACCATCGACCCCAACTCGCTGGCCATGCCGGAGGAATTTCGCCCGGCCACCATCAGGCTGGTCAGCACCGGTCCCAGCTCGCGCACCATGGAAGTGGAGACCAGTTCCCCCACCAGATTGATGGAACCGAAACGCTCGAGCGTGTTCGCGGCTTGCAGCGCCAGCACGGCTCCGGTGAAGAAGCCGGTGAGCAGACGATGGGCAGCGAACCGACGCCAATCGCGTCGGCCTGCTGCACCATATCGGAAACGTAAAGCGGTTTGCGGAAGAGATTGGCAACCGTTTGGCCGCAGAAGAGAACGTAATCCTGAACCGTCTGGACGTTTTTCTTTGGCGAGATACGTGGGCGAGGTGAGTTCCATGCGGCTCGGGAAAGCGCGGCGGCCGGGCTGCCGCGCTTCCACGAAACTATAACAGAACAGTGGTCCGGGACCAGTGGTCAGGGGTCAGAAAGATCAAGAAGGTGCGGCAAGTCTGGCCACTGGTCACTGGCCACTGTTCATTATCCTCGCGTCTTTTTCTTGATCTCGATATTCAGGCGGCGGATTTTTTGATTCAGGGTGGAGAGTGGCACTTTGAAGTGCTCGGCGGCT
Organism: uncultured Acidobacteriaceae bacterium; assembly: GCA_963763285.1. Taxonomy (GTDB): domain Bacteria; phylum Acidobacteriota; class Terriglobia; order Terriglobales; family Acidobacteriaceae; genus Sulfotelmatobacter. The sequence continues at coordinate 141,864 of CAVXOK010000003.1, forward strand.
TCGGTCTGGTTCCAGTTGCACTTCTCCAGCATGTCGGTGATGATGCGCCGCTCGACGTCTTCCACGATTTCAAACAGCGAGCATCCGCGGGCGGATCCTGCAGGGTGAAGGCCGATCCCCGGCCCAGGAGATTGTCGGGCAGCAGGTCGAGGCTGATTTCGGGTCCGGAAGAGAGCACGACGGCGCGCTCGATTACGTTTTCCAGTTCGCGGACGTTGCCCGGCCAGGAATAGGACATGAGCGGCCGCAGCGCCTCCGGCGTGATGTGCCGCACCGGGCGGTCGTTTTCCTCGGCGTATTTCTTCAGGAAGAAATCGACCAGCAGGGGGATATCTTCTTTGCGCTGGCGCAGAGGAGGAAGGTCGATGGTGATCACGTTGAGCCGGTAAAACAGATCTTCGCGGAAGCGGCCCTTCGCGCACCGACTGGCGCAGATCAATATTGGTGGCGGCGATGATGCGAACATCCACCTGAACCTCCTGCACTCCACCGAGGTGCATGAAGCGGCGATCCTGCAGGACGCGGAGAATTTTCGCCTGGGTGTCGAGGCCCATGGTGGCGATTTCGTCGAGAAACAGCGTGCCCCGATCGGCCATCTCAAACAGGCCCTTCTTGGAGGCGATGGCGCTGGTAAATGCGCCTTTCACGTGGCCGAAGAGCGTGGACTCCAGCAAGTCGGTCGGCATGGAGCCGGTATTCACAGGAACGAAAGGCCGGTCGTGGCGCGGCGAGTTCAGATGCAGGGCTTTGGCAATGACTTCCTTGCCTGTCCCGCTTTCGCCCTGCAACAGCACGGTGGAGCGGCTGTTGGCCACCTGGGCGACGAGGTCGAAAATCTTCAGCATGGGCTCGCTCTTGCCCACGATGTTTTCGAAGTTGTAGCGCTGCTTGAGGGCGCGCTTGAGCTGAATGTTTTCTTCTTCGGCCCGGCGCCATCCCACGGCGGCGCGCACATCGGCCAGAAGCTTTTCGTTATCCCAGGGTTTCTGGACGAAGTTGGCGGCGCCGGACTGCATGGCGCGCACCGCGTTCTCCACCGTGCCGTAGGCCGTGATCATGATGACCGGCAGGCGGGGTTCGTGGGCGTGAATTTCAGCCAGAATGTCCATGCCATCGCGGCCGGGCAGGGCGAGGTCGAGCAGGATAAGGTCGAAAGGCTGTTCGCCGAGGCGCTGCAGGCCGGTTTCGCCGGTGTCCGCCGTTTCCACGGCAAAGCCTTCCATCTCCAGCAGGGTCTGCAAAGATTCGCGAATCTCGGCCTCATCGTCGATGATGAGCACCGTGCCCGCCAGGCCTGGTGTTCCGTTCAACAGCGAGCGCGAGATGACGGCGGTGTCAGACATATTCGGCCTTGGAGGCAACGGCCTTCCGGCTCAAGGGGAAATCCAGAGTGAAGGTGGTTCCGGCGCCGGGATGGCTCTCGACACGAATCTTGCCGGCATGTTCCTGGATAATGCCGTAGGTGACGGAAAGGCCCAGGCCGGTGCCGCGGGCCTGGCCTTCGCGAGGTGAAGTTTTAGTGGTAAAGAACGGATCGTAAATGCGCTGAATATGCTCGGGCGCGATGCCGGTTCCGGTGTCGGACACGCAGACGCTGACGCTCTCGCCGTTGAGCGTGGCCACGCGCAGCGTGCCGCCGCCCGGCATGGCATCTTTGGCATTCAGGAACAGGTTCAGGAACACTTGCTGCAATCTTCCCGCATTGCCTTGAATGGCGGGCAATTTGGGCTCGAGCACGTTTTGCACCTCGACCTTGGCCACCTTGAACTGGTGCTCCAGCAGAGCCAGGGTGTCGGCGATTACTTTGTTCACATCCACATCGCCGATTTCGCTGCCGCTGGTGCGCGAGAAATTCAGCAGGTTGTTCACGATCTCCGAGGCGCGGAAGGTTTGCCGCGTGATCTTCTCCAGCAGGCCGGCTTTTTGCGGATCGCCCTGCAGTTGTTTGCTCAGCATCTGGGTGTAGGAGGAGATCACGGCCAGCGGCGTATTGACTTCGTGGGCCACGCCGGCCGCCAGCAAACCGATGGAAGAAAGCTTATCGGCCTGCGAGAGCTGGGCTTCGAGCTCGATGCGCTCAGTGATGTCGTCCATGATGATCAGGCGCCCGATGACCTGGAACTTGCGCGTCACGAGCGGCGCCATGGCCACATTTACGGTCCGGACTTCGCCTGCAGGCGTTTTCAAGCGGAACTTGTAGAGGTTTCGAATGCCCGCCTCTTGCCGCATGCGGGCGAATTCTTCCACGAACTCCGCCGGAAAAATGGATTTCAGCGGCTGGGTTAAAGTCTGCCAGCGCGGCACGGCATACATCACTTCCATCTGCGCATTCCAGCTCTCGATGCGGTCTTCCATGTCGAGCGCCATCACGCCCACGTTGATGGATTCGACGATATTCTCGTTGAAGTCTTTCAGGCGCTCGTACTCCGCCACCTTCTGCTGCAACGAGGTATAGAGCTGCCCATTCTGAATGGCGACACCGAGATAGCCGCCCAGGGTTTCAAGCAACTCCATATCTTCGCTGGAGAGGAAGTCGCCCTTCGTGGTTTTGCCCAGGCCGAGCACGGCGACGGTCTTCTGCTGGGCGTGGCAGGGAATGTAGTAATTCAGGTCGAGCCGGGCGATGGCCTGCTGGGCTTCCGGCATTTCGCGCGGCACCTGGTGCGTGTTCTCGAAGAAAAGATGGCCGGCCAGTTCTGGCCGCGGCGCGCTCAGAAATGAGAGGTCGATGTTGCCTGGCACGGACATGCCGAAAGACTTGGCGGGCACAAATTTTCCGGTCTCTTCGCCGGCGAGGAAAATCGCCATGCGGTCGACCGCAAGCGTGCGGGACAACCGGTCGATCAGCGAAGACAACAGGGTATTCAGGTTGGTCTCTGAACTCAGCTCGCGGCCGAACTCGAGCAGCGTGCGGCGGTAGTCATAGCGGGTGCGGTAGAAGAATTGATCGATGCGGTCTTGAATCCATTTGCGGACCGGATCGAACAGCAGCGCCGTCACCACGACGGCCAGGATCAGGCCTACCGGACCGGAACTGGGCCGCCAATTGTGCACCAGCAGGGCTACACCCGTTACCAGCCCGAAATACAATCCCAGCACGACCGCCGCGGCGACCGTGTAGACCACACCGCGCTTGAAGATGAGGTCCACATCCATCAAGCGGTAGCGGAAGATGGCATAGCCGAATGTGAGCGGCAACAATGCCAGCGACAGCGCAGAAACCTTCATGGTCGCGCCGGGCAGCGAACCCATCAGATAAGGGATTACATAGAACAGAGTGTAGGGAACGATGGCCAGAATGGTTCCGCGGGTAACCCACTTCAACTGCTGCCGCAGAATGGTGGTGCTGGCGTGCCGGTAGCTGTACCAGAGCACAACGGCAGCGACCAGGAAGAAGATCGACCCGTAGGACATTTCCATCCGGTCGAGGTTCCAGCGCAACCGCTCACTGGCCTGAAGCCACTGCATCGCGATGATGTGCGATGCCAGGAGCACCGCCGCCGGCAAGTAGACCAGCGCCAAGAGCCAGGGATGCTTGCGCACCGTCTCGCGTTTCTCCGGGAAGGTGAGAACAAAGTGAAGAAACAGGGCGGGCTGCAACACACCAGCGACGATGTTGCCCCAGTAGATCGTCCAGTCGAAATCGTTCAGCTTACCGGTGTACTTGAAGGCGTAGGCGATGAAGGAGACGAGGCAGAAAATATAGAAGTGCGTGGATCCGGGAGCAGTCCAACGGCGCAGCAGGACGTAGAGGCCGATGCCGAGATAGATCAGCGCAATCAGCCGCAGCCAGTTGTTGAGAGAGCGCTCGGCCGGGACCAGGATGACGCTGGAATCGAGCGGGACCGATTGCCGGAGCAGGGAATAGGCAGCTTTCGACCAGATGCCGTTGCGGTAGAGCTGGCGCTCCAGTCCAGACATATTCTGGACTTCCTGCCCGTTGATGGAAAGCAGCTGGTCGCCGGGCTTAATTCCGCTTCTTGGCGCCGGGTCCGTTTGGGTCGACCCGGTCGGCGGTTAGACGTCCGCCCTGTTCCACCCACCAGACGCCGTCGTCGGGAACCTGGAACTTCCACTCGGCAGTTGAGATTGAAGCCAGCAAAGACGACCGCAGCCACGGTCAGAAGGAATAGCAGGACAGCAACTGAGCGAACTTGCCTCTCCCGGTTCATGGCTTTCAGCGGCGACCCCCCGGTGGGTTGGCTGGTGGGCCGCAGAGCACCCCCCGGCAACTCAATGCCTGGTTGAGGCTTAATGAGCAACTTCGCTGCCATGTCGTTTCCCATCGTGGGACTGCTAAGTGCCCTATCTAAAGCGACTTCCAAGATTATAGATGGGTTTGCGGAAACTACGTACGTTTTTCTGGAGGTTTGTGTGGAATCTTGTATCTGAATGGTTGGAGCTACGTTAAGGGAATGCTGGCTTCGCCTACGAAGCCGAGCAACGCACAATGAGTCCCGCAGCAGCAGCGCTGCCGCTCGGCGCGAGCGTCGGCAACGAGATATAGAAGGGCTCCTTCGGCCCGTCAAAGAGCGCGGGCCTCGGGAAGACATGATTCTATCCTTAGGACGGCCAGGCGGCTGGTTGTGCGGGCGCCGCGGGCCCAAGGCTGACCCGGATTACGTTCAGCAATTCGTCATTGTCCGCGGGCTTCTGGAAAAATGCTGCTGCCCCAGCCTTCAGGGCTTTTTCTTCGTTGTTCTGAGGATCGCGGGCGCTCAGCACAATCACTGGCACTCCTGAGAGAGCGTCGCTGTTCTGCAACCGGTTGAGGACGACAAACCCATCGCCGACCGGCAGGCCAAGATCCAGAATAATCAGCGACGGGCGCTCTTTCTGGGCTGCGGCGATGGCGGCATAGCCATCGCTGGCCGTGGTGACTTCGTAGTTGTTGGCTCGCAGCCGGAGCCGCAGGGCACGCAATAGATCAGGATCATCATCGACCAGCAGAATTCTCGGTCTTGGCATTGGAGTTCTCCTTTTTTGGTTCATTAATTGGAATCCTTGGTGCTCTTTCTGACGCCCAACTGTTTTCGTTCCATACTCTTCAGAATCATCTGGGTTACCCGATCAGCTACGTCTTGAACCTGCTGATCGAGGGCTGTAGCCGGATGTTGGGGGAGGAAGCTCAATGGGAACCGCGGTGACGGTCAGCGTGCATTTGGTTTTGAGATTGCCCAGGCGCTCCAGTTGCTCGCGAATGCGCAGCGTCATGGCGCTGGAACCCTGCAAGTCTGTCGATGCCACCACAAACAGAGTCTCGGTCGTTGCCGAGGTTCCCATCGGGGGCAGGACGAGGTCTTTGTCGAGATACACGCAGTGCCGCAGGATCTCCAGGCACTGACGCCAGGTATCCTTCCAGTTGCCGCGGGGAAGACTGGAGAGGGGTGCGAGTTCGATCCGCACCAGCACAAAAGACGGCCGCAAACGATCCTCATGGATGATGGCTGGTGCGAGCAGCTTGGCCAGGGAGTACACGGGCAAAGTGAAGGTGAACGTGCTGCCCTGTCCGGGCTCGCTCGAAACCCAGATTCGTCCCTGATGCATGCGCACGATTTCTTTGGAGATGAACAGTCCCAGTCCTAACCCGGAGCGGCTGTTGTCAACCGCATCAGGGTCCTGATAGAGGCGTTCAAAGATCAAAGCCTTAGCTTCTGGACCGATGCCGCGGCCGGTATCGCTCACCGAAATGTAGACGTAGCCCGGGTCTGCTTCTACCATGCAGGCCTTGACCACGACAGAACCATCCTGCTGCGTGAACTTGATCGCATTGTCCAACAGATTGATGAGTACCTCGAGCACGCGGCTGGGATCGGCATGCACCAGGGGCAGCCTTTGATCCAATCCGATTTCCAGTCCGATTTTCTTCCCATCCGCGGTGGGCTTCAGCATGGTGACCGCCTGCTGAAGCAGTTCGCGCAGCGAAATGCATCGTGGTTCGACCCGCATCTTGCCGCTTTCGGCGCGAGTGGCTTCGAGCAGGTCGCGGATCATGGCATGTAACTGATTCACACTCTTCAATACGGTCTTCAGATGGTCTACCTGCTCGGGCACGACCGGGCCTGCCAGGCCGTCCAGAATCAAAGTCACGTATTGATGAATGCAGGTCAGGGGGGTGCGTAGCTCATGGGAAACGTGCGACAAGAACTGGTTCTTGAATTCCAGTTGTTGCTTTTGAGCCATGTCCAGGGCGCGCAGCAGCCCTTGCCGTTCCACGGCGTAGCGGATGGCGCGCTCCAACTGCTTGCTGGAGATGTTGCCTTTGATCAGGTAGTCCTGCACGCCCTGGTGTACCGCCTTCATCGCCAGGGCTTCATCGTCCTGGCCCGAGAGCACAACCACTGGCACATCGGGGGCGTGTTCCAGGACGCGACGAAATGTTTCCGCGCCGCGACTGTCGGGCAGGTTCAGATCCAGCAGGACTACGGAGGGCGTTTCCTTGGTCAGCGCGGCCAGGCCTTCGGACAACCGGTTGACGCAATTCACTATGACTGGAGATTGCCCTTCAACCAGGCGCAATCGAACCAGGTCCGCGTCTCCCGGGTTGTCTTCTATGAGCAATACTTGCGTGGTTTGGTTATCCATAGTGAATCGATCCATCATTCTCCTTGTGGCGGCAGGACCGCAGAGCCCAGCCAGAATTCTTCAATCGCTTTCACCGCGGAAAAGAAATCACTCATATTTCCCGGCTTTCTGACGTAGCAGTTGGCGCCCATTTCGTAGCTGCGGACGATATCCTGGCGCAGATCGGAGGTGCTGAAGATTACGACTGGAATCCGCCGCAGATCCGGTCCTGCCTTCATCGCAGCCAACACCGCCAGGCCGCCTCTCTTCGGCAGATTGAGATCGAGAATGACCAGCGCGGGCCGGGCAGCTTTTGCGTACTTCTCTCTTTGATTTAAGAAGGCCAACGCTTCGGCACCGTCACTGACGCTGTTAATCTGGCTGCGATGCTTACTTCCCGCCAGCGCCTCGCGGAGCAGGGCCACGTCGGCAGGGTTGTCATCCACCACCAGAAGTTCAAGCGGCAGCTTCATGGGCGCGCTCCTTCTGCTGCTTCAGGACCTTGGCAGGGCATGGTGAACTTGAAGCTTGAACCCGGACCGCCTTGCGACTCTACCCAGATCTTCCCGCCATAGCCCTCGACGATCTTCTTGCAGATGGCCAGACCGATGCCGTTGCCGGGATAATCGCTGCGCCCGTGCAAGCGCTGGAAGACCACAAAAACATTTTCCGCGTACTGCGGCTCGATTCCGATTCCGTTATCGCTTACGCTGAACTGCCACTGCTCGCCGACTTTTTCAGCCTGCACTGAAACCGCCGGCAGTTCTTTGCCGTGAAATTTAATGGCGTTTCCGATCAGATTCTGGAACAACTGCACGATCTGCGTGCGATCTGCCCACAGCGTGGGGAGGTCGCCCTGGGTCACGACGGCGCCACTCTCTTGAATCGCGGAACTGAGAGCCAGCAAGGTTTCTTTCACCACATCATTGCAATCAAAGCTTTTGCTAGCCTCTTTCCGTCCGACTCGGGAAAATGCCAGCAGATCCTGGATCAGGACCTGCATCCGCAGAGCGCCTTCGCTCGCGTAAGCAATGAACTTGTCCGCATTCTCGTCGAGTTTGCCGCGATAACGTTCGGCCAGCAGCTGGGTATAGGCGGTCACCATGCGCAGAGGTTCCTGCAAGTCGTGAGACGCTACATAGGCGAACTGCTCCAGGTCAGCGTTCGAGCGGGCCAATTCATCCACTTTCCTGGCCAGGTCTGCTTCCACTTGAAGCCGCAAGCCGCGTTCATGTTTTTCCCGTAAGGCACGGCGAATGACTTCCGGCAATCGCGCCAGGCCATCTTTGAGCACGTAATCAGTGGCGCCCTGCTTGATACATTCGACGGCGGTCACGTCGCCCAGTGCGCCGGAGACCAGAATCATCGGAATATCCAGACCTTCGCGGCGGAGCACGCCGAGCGCTTCCATCCCTTTCCAGCCGGGCAGGTTGTAATCGGCCAGCACCACCTCAGGCGTGTGGGTGCGAAGGGCTTTGGTGAAGCCAGATTCATCCTGTACAACGTCGGCAGTGACGTCGAAACCGTCTTTGTGCAGCGCTCGCATCGCGAGCGCCGCGTCGAGCGGATTGTCTTCCAGCACCAGGACCCGCAGCTTGACCTCGTTCTGGACGGAGGCTTGCTTCTCAAGCTTGGTTCCAGTACCCCTCATATCGCCTGCCCCGGCATTTGCGGTGCGCCATTGGTTACGGGAGGCCGGTTGGTCACCAGCCAGTACAGCCCCAGTAACTTCACCATTTTGCGGAACTCGTCGAAGTCCACGGGTTTCTGGAGGTAGCTGTTGACGCCCAGGTCGTACCCGCGAACCAAATCCCGCTCTTCGCGGGAAGAAGTCATCAGCACGACGGGAATCATTTTGGTTCGGGGATCGTCTTTAACCTGTTTGAGCACCTGCATCCCATCCACTTTGGGCAACTTAAGGTCGAGCAGAACCAACTTCGGCGGATGATCGAAAGATCGTCGAACATGCGGTCCAGTGCAGAACAGGAATTCCAACGCTTCCTCGCCGTCCCGTGCGATAAAGACGCGGTTGGCCAGATTCTCGGTGCGCAAGGCGTGCAAAGTCAGGTCCACGTCCTCCTGACTATCATCGACCAAAAGAATATCGACTTCATTCGTGTTCATGGCTGGACTCCAGCGACAGCGGCTTGACGCTTGACAGTAGCGGCTTTTACCTGGGTACGGGCGGCGATCTCGAGGGTGAAATAAAACGTTGCCCCTTTATCCAGTTCCGCCTCCGCCCAGACTCGGCCGCCATGCTTGTGAACGATGCGGTGCACGGTTGCGAGGCCAATGCCAGTGCCTTCGAAATCCTCGGCCCGATGCAGACGCTGGAAAACTCCGAACAACTTGTCGCTGAATTTCATGTTGAACCCGACCCCGTTGTCGCGAACCGCGATGACCATCTGGCCATCTTTCTCCCGACAGCTGATCTCGATAAGCGCCTGCGCCCGGGTCCGAGTGAACTTGAGAGCGTTGGCGATCAGGTTTTGAAAAACCTGCTTAATCAGGATGGGATCGCACTCCGCCGACGGCAGTTGCGCAATCTTCCAGCTCACAGCTCGGCCCTGCGTTTCCGGCTGCAGCAGCGATACGACGTCTTCGATTACCGAATTCAGTTCAGTGAGCTGGAGATGCAGAGCGTGACGGCCCACCCGCGCCAGATTCAGCAGTTCATCCACCAGCAATCCCATGCGCCGAACGCCGTCTGCGATGCGCTCGAGATGTTGCCGGGCTTCAGGGTCCATCGCGGCGCCAAAGTCCTCGATCAAGATTTTCGAAAAGCCGCCGATGTGCCGCAGCGGCGCCCGCAGATCGTGGGAGACGGAATAGGTGAAGGCTTCCAACTCATGGTTGGCGGCCGCCAGCTGCGCGGTACGTTGCGCCACCCGCTCTTCCAGTTCTTCATTGAGCTTGCGGATTTCCTGTTCGTATGTTTTTCGTTTTGTGACGTCGCGGAAGGCTACTACGCCGCCGCGTGTGGCTCCATCCTTACCTTTCAAGGGGCCGCCGCTAATCTCGATCCAAACCCCCTCCTCGAGCTCCGGGTTGCGCAGAAAGATCTCGGCCGTACTCACCTCGCCGTGAATGGCGCGCAACAGCGGATTTTGGTCGTTCGGAAGGGGTGTGATGGTGTCGGGCAGGTAAACGCCGTAGTGTTTATTCCATTCGCCGGGAGGAACGTTGGTCGCGCCCAGGCCAACGATTCTCGTCGCGGCGGGATTCCAGAGGATGAATTTTCCCGTCTCGTCGGCGGCGACCAGTCCTTCGGCCATACTGTCCAGCACCGATTGCAGCATCAGAGTCTGGGTCTCCAGAGCCCGCTGCGAGCGCATTAACTCCTCGGCTTGCCGGGACAGTTCCTCCGTCTGCCCCTTGAGCCGGGCTTCAGTTTGTTTCCGTTCGGTGATATCGCGGGCAATTTTTGAAGCGCCGACAATCGCGCCGCTGCTGTCTTTAATCGGCGAAATCGTCGCGGAAATGTCGATTGTCCTGCCATCTTTCCGCACGCGGACGGTTTCGAAGTGATCCACGCCCTCGCCTCGCCGGATGCACCCCAGAATGTGGGACTCCTCATCGACGCGTTCCGGAGGAATGAGCATCAGCATCGGCTTGCCTATGGCTTCCGACGCCGAGTAGCCAAAGACCATCTCAGCCCCGCGATTCCAGGAGGTAATCGTGCCACTCAGATCCTTGCTGATAATGGCGTCATCGGAGGAATCGACCACCGCAGCCAGAAGGCTGGCAATCCCTACTTTGTCGAGACGAGATGCGGTAGCACGCTTCACGGGCCCGAGGACTCCTTGCCAAATTGCTTTCGCGAAGAGGGAATGAACGAGGGGAGAGCGATGCCGCTTGCGATGCAGCCTCTTCAATTAGGTTATCGGCGGTACCGAGGCAATCTTTAGACGGAAATGAGTCGGCTGCGCGCTCCCGGAATCCCGCGGAACGAAGACTGACAGGGTATGAGGACGTGCGGGATAAGAATTCCTTCACGAATGAGGGCTTAGAGAAAGAGTCGGAACATTAGAGTGGTCTCAGCCTGCCTTCCGCTCATCCTCGGTGGTTTCAGGGGAGGCGTCCTCTTCGTCCCACTCAAACGAGAGCGCCCGCGCCGTGGTTTCGATGGGGGCAAGTTCGGGAATGTCGTCGGCCACTGACGCGCCCAGCTCGGCAAACTTGCGCGCCGAAACCAACACCCGGCTTTCGAGCGATCCCACGGCTTTGTTATAGGACTCGACGGCGCGATCGAGTCCCGTACCCACCTGGGTGATGTGCCCGGCGAGCAGGCGCAGGCGGTCGTGGAGCTCCTTGCCGAGTTCGCTGATTTGCTTGGCGTTGCGTGCCAGTTTTTCCTGATTCCATCCGTAGTTAACCGCCTTCAGCAACGCGATCAGCGTAGTCGGCGATGCCGGAATCACGCGGCTCAAAACTCCCTGCTCGATCAGGCTGGAATCCTGCTCCAGCGCCGCGCTGAAAAATGTCTCTCCGGGCAGAAACATGACCACGAACTCGGGCGTGGGATCGAACTGCTCCCAGTAATTCTTGCCGGCGAGAGTTTTCATGTGATCGCGAACCTGCCGCGCATGATTGGCCAGGCAGGCACGCCGGGTTTCTTCATCATTGGTTTCAAAAGCATCGAGGAAGGCCTGCAGCGGCGTCTTGGCGTCGACGACAACGTTCTTGCCGCCGGGTAGCTTCACCACCAGATCAGGACGCAGCCTTCCGGTTTCTGTTGTCACCGACTCCTGCTCGGTGAAATCACAGTACGAGAGCATGCCGGCGATCTCGACCACGCGGCGCAACTGAATCTCTCCCCAGCGCCCACGCACGTTGGGAGTGCGCAGCGCCCGCACGAGATTGCCGGTCTCTGACTGCAACTCTTTTTGCGTGGTGATCAGGGATTGGACCTGGGCTCGGAGTTCACCGTAAGCGTCGCCGCGGGCGACCTCCATCTGCTGAATCTGCGCATCCACCTTATTCAGCGAATCGCGCACCGGAGCCACCAAATCGGCTACAGCTTTCTGCCGAGCGTCGAGATCGCCTTTTGCCTGGCTTTGAAAGCGCTTCAGAGTCTCTTCGGCAATCACGAGGAAAGATGAATTGTTGCTCTTCAAGGCATCGGAGGCCATGGCCTTGAAGGCATTGCGCAAGTCTTCGCTCGCGCGAGTGACTAGCTCGACCTTTTCGGAGTTGGTCCTCCGTTCCGAGGCGAGATCGGATTCGAGCCTTGCCTTGCCTGCGATCAAATCGGTGTGGGCCTTCTGAAGCCGCGCCAGATCGGCCTTTCCGGCCTCTAATTCCTTTTCCATCAAGGACAAACGTGCGCTAAGCGTAGCGGTGCGCGAGCGCAGCACAAGCCAGGCGAGGACGCTGCCAAGAAACAGGCCGATGATCCCTATGATCCAAGGTTCCATAGCGAAAGTAACTTCTCAATCTGGATTCCAGCCTCTAGCCTAGCACCAGCAGCAAGTTTCCGGCCTGAAGTCAGATCCCCCAAGGTCGAGTTGAGTAGACCAAGCAACGCCAAAAGCCTGTAGGGGGATCAACCGAGTGATCAACAAAGGGTTCTTGATAACGCTTCTGCTGGCGGCGGGCGCCACCTCGGTTCTGCAGTCGTCTCGATTGATGGCTGCCTCCGAGGGAAACGATGGTCCTGCAGGACAATCTGCGCAGCACGCGACTCTAAAACCGGCTGCCGCAGCTGCTCCCGATATTCCTTTCAGCGATTACGATTCGAACGCCGAACAGCAGCTTCTGGATCTGGCGAACGAGGCGAGGACGCAGGCCGGCACATCGCGTCTGACGCTTGATGCCGGTCTTTGCCAGGCGGCACGCGCGCACGCCGAGGCGATGTTCGCGGCGCGGCAGCTTTCACACCAGTTTGACGGTGAGCCCTCCCTTCCTCAACGGCTGGCGACCGCGACTGATGCGCAACTCGATCAGGAAGGCGAAAACGTCGCACTCGATTTCGACGCCGAAAAAGGGCATCAACATCTCATGCTGTCGCCTCCGCATCGCGCCAACCTGCTCAACCCGGCCTATAACGTGATCGGGTTGGGGGTGGTCCGCAGCGGAGACCGGCTCTACATCGTGCAGGACTTCGGCCACGCCCTCCCCAATTATTCAGCGGCGGAGGTGAAGGAACGGATTGCGGCCACCGTGGCGCAAGCTCGGCGTCAGGCCAGCCAACCCGATCTCGTCCGTAGCGATCTGGCCAACGCAGATGCGGCGGCCTGCTCCATGGCGCAAGCCGACAAGCTCGGCACGGGAGCCGTTCATCAGCTCGCGCAACACTACACCGTGCTGACCTACACCAGCGTGCATCCGGAAACGCTACCTGCAAACGCCGGACATGTGCTCGCCAGCCACAGTCTACGGAGCTTCTCGGTGGGTGCATGCTACGCTCGCACTGAGACGTATCCTACGGGCGTGTACTGGGTGGTGCTGTCGCTGGAGTGAGTTTCGTGCTATTGAGCGTAAACCTTGATCCAGTGACTCCGCACCTTCGGTCTTGCCTTCTTGCCATTCTGATCAAAAACGATGAGGTTGGTCTCCTGCATCGGCATGTGGCACTCGATGCAGTTACTCGCCGCCTGGTGACCCTGCTTGGGAAAGGTTGCGGACCCCGGCTTATGGCAAGCCAGACACCGCTGTGAAAACTCACTGGCATCATGTTGCACGCTGTGAACATTGTGGCAGGTGAGGCAAGTCATCGCGGATTGCTGGAAGCAGCGGCTCCTCTGCAACATTTCCACCTGGCTGCCGTGCACGTCAATCGGGGCCGCCGGATCGGGCTGCGGGATCCGCAAGTACCGGTCGAGAGTTCCACCGGGAAGGTAGGAGAACGAGGGTTGTAGAGGAAAGCCATGTCCGGCGTGGCACCAGGCGCAAAGGTCCATCTGGCGGTCGCGGGAGAATCGCGCCGGATTCAGGATGGCAGGATTGACCCCGGGCGCAGGTTTTGCCGCGAACTGGAGAGTATGGTCCCGCCCTGGACCGTGGCATTTCTCACAGGTAATGCCCACGATGAAGCCTGTCTTGCGGTAGCGATTGACCGGCGGTGGAAGTTGCTCGAAATAAGTTCCGTGACATTCCAGGCAGCGGGGAATGATGGGGCGGGCGAAGTTTGCCTGGCCGTCGCGATATCCCGGGCTGTTGACCCAGCCCAGCTCGGTCCAATACGACACAGGCAGCTGAAAGAGGTCATCGCCTTTCCAGAATAGATAAGTCTGGCCCTTGCCTCCCGAGCCAATCACGAAAGCAAAGCGTTCGGTACGAGATTCAATAAACGGAGCAGCGCCCTCGACCGCCGTCTGAAAAAAACCGTTATCTTTCTCCTCCATCCGAAAAAACAACTCCGGATTGGAAGTCTTCATGACGTTGGCGTCGGGTGTGAACTTGCCGAGAATGGAATCTTTCTCCGGCATCCTCGAGGTCAGATAGTGAGAAGTGCGGTGGAACGTCTCTACTTTGTCTTGATGACAGGATCGGCAGGCGGCGTCGCCAACGTAACCGGCCGGCAGCTCAGGCGCCGCAGCCGGAGCCTGGTGGAGAGCCAGCGACGACGACGGTGATTGCGGGGGACTCGTCTGGCTCGCAGCCCCTGCCATCAAAATAAGACCAATCGCCGCCTGGAGAGACACATTCATGTCGGCTATCGCCTATGATAATAGGGCTTCGGGGGGCTAGTGTTGTCAGATGGCGCCGTGTGAGGTTGCAATGTGCCAGCTACTTCACGGGCACGCTGTAATGCGAAGCCACGACCTGCCACTTGCCGCTGCTCTTCATCCAGATATCGGTGAACCGGTCGTGATACTCGTAGCGTTTGCTGTTGGACTCACCTATCTCGTGATATGCGCCCGTCACGACGGCAGTGTTCCCGTGCATGCGAACCTTGAGGTCTGACATTTCTGCCACTTCGACGTGAACCGAAGGTTCGGCGCTGTGGCTGATGTAGCCCGTCTTGCTGTATGTGCTGCCGTCCTCAATGGTGATGACAAAGTCATCGGCCAGCAGGGAAGCGAGCATGTCCACTTGCCGCTGCTTGTACGATTCGGTCCATTGCAATTCCAGCGAACGAATATAGGCGGGGTCGGTTTTCTCCTGCGCCACCAAAGGGATGACCATCGCTGCGAGCAGCCAGAAAGTCAGAGCGGAGAATAAGCGAGTGGACATAACATTATGTCGCACAATCCGGTAGGCGGCGCAAGTTCCTTCTCTGGGAACTCAGCGCAACTGGCGCGTGAGGTGTTTGCGAGATGCGGGGCATGACTCCTCTCGGGCCACTCCTGTGCTAACCTTGCCCTGCCCTCCGTCTGCGGTTCCGTGTATGGAATCCTCGGCCCAAGTCCGTTTGCCCCAAGTTGCCCCTCACGATATCCGCATCGGTACGGCGGGTTGGTCTTACAAAGACTGGGACGGCGTTTTCTATCCGTCGGGCATGTCGCGCCGCAAGCAGCATCCGCTGGAATATCTGGCGCGCTTCTTCGATACCACTGAGATCAACACTTCGTTCTACGGACCGCTGAAGCCGGAGTGGGCGAAGCTCTGGTGCCGCAAGGTCGCCGCGGTGAATAAGAACTTTCTCTTCACCGCGAAGCTCTACCGTGCCTTCACGCACTCCCCCATCGCGGTGATGGAGCCCACTTCGGCCGCGACCATCCGACCCACCGACGAAGACGAAACCCGCACTCGCGAAGGCCTCGACGCCATTGCCAGCGAAGGACGACTGGGCGCACTGCTTATCCAGTTTCCCGTATCGTTCAAGAATACTTCTCTCAACCGAGAGTATCTCGACCGGTTGCTGCGCCAGTTCATTGAATATCCACGAGTCGTCGAGGTGCGGCACTCTTCCTGGAATGACGCTGAAACTCTCGCTGCATTCGCGCAAAAAGATGTCGGCTTCTGCAACATCGACCAGCCTTTGCTCGGACGATCGCTTGCGCCGACGGAACACGTGACCGGCGCAATCGGTTACGTTCGCCTGCATGGCCGCAATTACGAGCAGTGGTTTGCCGATCAAGGTTCCGATTCCGACCGTCGCAACGACCGCTACAACTATCTTTACAACGAGCGTGAACTTGCGGGCTGGAAGGAGAGAATCGAGAGCGTCGCCGAACGGGCGTTGACAACTTATGTGATTACGAACAATCACTTCGAGAGCAAAGCCGGCGTGAATGCGTTGGAATTGAAGGCCATGATCGACGGCAAGCGAGTGCTGGCTCCCCCTACGCTGATCCAGAAGTATCCTGAGTTGAGAAGGATTGCTGATCCCGGAGAAGATTTTGGCGAGGAATCAAGCCCGAGACTGCCGCTGCGAGCTTAGGAAATTACCGGAATACAGACCGCGCAGGTGACTCTCAACTAAGTTAAGCACCCATGGCCGCGTGGTCTGACAGGCGCTGCTTGTTGTGGCGCAGCGCGACGTTCATAAACACATTACCCATGGAAGTTTCGAAGCAGATCATCAGCGCCTCGACGTCTTCGCTGGTTTTGTCGCCTTCCTCGCTGGTGAGCAGCAGCGGAGGATGCACGCGGAAGTGGAAACCCTGATCGTTGAGGGCGCAGACGGCGTTGCCGACGACCTGGTTGGCCAGTTCGAAGATGGTCTCTTTGATCAGCCCGTCGGATTCAGGCAGTTCAGCGCCCGCATAGTGGCTGGCCACGCGCACCGCGGTTTGCGGCTCGAGGTCCAGAATGATGCGGCCCTCGATGTCGCCCGAGAGCGCCACCATGCCAGCTACGCCCTTCCGGCGATAGCCATCCTCTTCCATCGCCAGGTGGCCCACTTTCGTGGTGCCCGAAAGCCCCTGCGACAGCACGGCATCAGCCGCGTTGATGAAAGGCTGAATCAGATCCATCTTCATGCGATTAGGCTCCCGCGCCGGCGGCTACTGCGCCGTCTTCTCCGAGCACGTATTTGATGACTTCGTACAGCACTTCAGGCTTCACCGGCTTCTGCACGAAATGGCGCGCCCCACGCTGTAATGCGGCCACAATGTTTTCCTGGTAGCCGACCGAAGACACCATGACGACGCGGGCTTCGGGGTGCGCCTGCACAATCTTCTCGGCGGCCTCGATGCCCTCCATCTGCGGCATGGTGATGTCCATGAGTACGATGTCGGGATGCGTGCGCTCGAACTCGCTGATCGCAGTCAATCCGTCACCGGCCTCGGCCGCCACCTGCCCGCCGAAACTTTCAATCATGCGAGCCAGATTCTTGCGCGCGAACACGGAATCGTCCACGATCAAGTAGCGGACCGGTTGGCCATCCTTACTTCTTTTCACTGGTGCAAACTGCTCCATAACATCCTCCCCTAAACATTCCATCACAGCGGTTTCCCGCTGGCCAGATAACTCAGGTCCATAGGACCTGGGTCAAAAAGTTCGTTCTAGCGCCCTGCGCGGAGTGCTTTTCCCGCCCCGCCGGCTTCCCCGCGGCCCTCGTTGCGGCCACAAAGAGCTTGTAAAGTGGCCGGAAGCCCGTCCAGAGCCACGATCCGCGTAGCATAACCACGTTCAATGGCAGCTTTTGGCATGCCGAAGACCACACAAGATTCCTCGCTCTGCGCGATAGTCATGCCGCCGGCTCTCTTCACCGCTCCCAGACCCTCCGCGCCATCATCGCCCATGCCGGTCATCAGCGCGGCGACCGCTCGCGGACCAAATTCCTCGGCCACGCTTTGGAACAAAACCTCAACGCTCGGCCGGTGGCCATTGACTCGCGGCTCGTCATTGAGCACCACGATGTCTCCCATGGTCAGGCGTTTTACTTTCATGTGCCGGCTTCCGGGGCAAACCAGAACCCGCCCGGCCTGCAGAATGTCACCGGATTGCGCTTCCTTCACACGCAGCGAGGACAACTCGTCCAGGCGGCGGGCAAACATTTCCGTGAAGCCTTCGGGCATGTGTTGCACGATCACAATCGCTCCCGGAAAATCCGGGGGCAGTTGCGCCAGCAGGAATTCAAGTGCCTGCGGCCCTCCCGTGGAAATTCCGATCGCTACCAATTTGCTCGGCGGCGGCGCCGACTTCCCGATCGAGATCTTTTCCGGAGGCGCTGCGGCCCGGAACGTTCCCGGGCGGACAACCTTGCAATCGGTGGCGGCTTTGATCTTGGCGATTAACTCCGCCGCGGTTTCGGCCATGTGCGACGTAGCATCCTGGGGTTTGGCGACGAAATCGAAGGCCCCCAATCCCAACGCCTTCATCGTGACCGAAGCCCCTTCGGTCGAGTGGGAACTGACCACAATGACCGGCATGGGATGACGGCGCATGATCTCTTTCAAAGTGTCGATGCCGTTCATGCCCGGCATCTGCAGATCGAGCGTGACCACGTTCGGTTTCAACTCTTCAATCTTCTTCAGTGCGAAGGTCCCGTCCATGGCGGTGCCGACCACATCGATCGCGGGGTCGGCCTCGAGCATCTGCGGGATCAGCTTCCGCATCAAGGCGGAATCATCCACCACCAGCACGCGCACTCTTTTCGTGTCGGGCTTCATGTCGGGCATTATGCCTGGCCTCCCGCGCTGCTCAGGGCCAGCCGCGCGCGATCGGCATGGTTCAGCAGGAGTCCGCAATTGACCATGCCCGCCGTTTCCGGACGCGTACGCGCCACGTGTTCCACGACCGCCGGCAGATTCAGGATCAGCACAACCTTTCCATCTCCAAGGATCGAAGCGCCGTTCACCAGGTCAGTGGCAAAGGTCTGGTCGTCCAAAGCCTTGATCACCAGTTCTTCTTCGCCTTCCAGGGAGTCGACGATCAATCCGTATTTCCGCTCGAGGACGGTGATTACGAGCACAAACAGCTTGCTCGATTTCCGGTCAATGTTGGCTGCGGAGGGGCGTCCCAGCCGCAGCAGCGGGAGCACCTGATTGCGCAATTGCAGCACTTCATAGTTGTCGACCTGGTGGACTTCTGATTCCATGGTGCGGGCAATCTGGCTCACCGCATTCAGCGGGATAGCATACAGGCGCTGCTCCACCCAGAACATCAGGGCTTTGATGATGGCCAGCGTGAGCGGCAGCTTCAGGCGGAACGTCGTGCCCTGGCCCACGTGAGTTTCCACGTGAATCGTGGCCTTCAGCCGCTGCAGCACACTTTGCACTACATCCATCCCGACTCCACGTCCGGAAACTTCCGTGACTTCCTCTGCTGTGCTGAATCCGGGCCGGAAGATAAAGTCCAGAGTCTCAGCTTCGCTCAAGCGCGCCGCTTCTTCCGACGCCACCATACCGAGTTCAATCGCTTTGGAACGAATTTTCTGAGCATCGATGCCGCGCCCGTCGTCGCTGATCTCAACCACCACCTGGTTGCCCTGGTGGTATGCATTCAAGCGGATTTTTCCCCGCGCCGGCTTGCCCTGACTCCGGCGTTGGTCGGGCGGTTCGATACCGTGGCTGACTGCGTTCCGCACTAGATGCGTCAGAGGCTCGGCGATGGCGTCTAGAATGCCCTTATCGAGATCGGTCTCCTGTCCGGAAAGTTCCAGATCCACTTCGCGGCCGCACTGCCGGGCCACATCGCGCACGATGCGCGGAAAGCGCCGGAACAACTGGTCGACCGGCACCATGCGAATCTTCATCACCGAACGCTGCAAATCGTTCAACACCCGAGCCTGAAAGGCCATGGCATCGGCGAACTTTCCGCGCAATAGTTCCTTGGGATAGCGTTTTCCAAACTCGCCGAGCGCCTGCTGCAGCATGGACTTGCCAATGATGAGTTCGCCGACCAGATTGAGCACGTTGTCGATGCGTCCGGCTTCGACGCGCAGAATGTTTTCCACCAAAGCCTGCGACAAGCCAGGTTCTGGCGCCGGTGCCCGCTCCTCGGCGGGAACGGACTTGGACGAACCAGAGGCTTCCGAAACTGATAACTCCGCAACTGGTGCTGCCGAAGCGGAAAGCGCTGTAGCGGGCGCAGGCGCTGGCTCCGCTTCCTGCTGGCCGATTGGCGCAGATGACTTGGCCGGCGCGGCGGCTTCGATCAGGTTGACGATGACGTCGCCGGCAATGGTTGGGATGTGACACTTGGCGGCAATCTGCTCCTGCGGGTGCGCGCTGGCAAACACGAACTCCACTTGCTTCGAGGCGGCTGGTGACTTCGCGTCGGGCCGCACCACGAGGACCTGGCCGATCCCGCTGATAGCATTCTGAATCAATTGCCGCGCAGCGATTGGCATGGTGCAGTGAGGATCGATTTTCACGACGATCTCGTACAGCCCCAGGCCGGCAGCCTGAGCCTGCGCGAAGGCGCGCTTCTCTGCGTCCGTCCAGCCCTTGCCCGAGCTTCGAGCGGGCTCAACGGATTTTTTCCGACGGCGCGTTTTCTTGACCGCCGGGGCTGCCGTCAACTCGTTAATTCTTTGCCGGAGATTCTCTGTGGCGGGCATCTTGCCCTTGCCATGGTAGGCGGCGAGCATCTCCGCGAAGACGTCAGCGGCGGCAAAAGAGATTTCGGCCAGGGCCCCGTGAGCGGCGGCGCTCTCGAGCGTCAGTGCGTCCTCAAACAAGTGCGCCAGTTCGCTTAACTCGCGCAGCCCGCAGGCCGCCGAGTCGCCTTTCAGAGTGTGCACCGTCCGGCGAATCGAACGCACGATCTCCTCGTCGCCAGGATGCTTCTCCAGCTTCAAGGATTCTTCGTTCAGCGCCTGCAGCAGTTCCTGCGAGGTTTCAAAAAACAGCTCTCGCAGTTCCGCTCCGCGCTCATCGGGAGGATTCGTCACTCGCGCACCTCAATCCGCTGGTAAGCCGTGCCGCTGTCGCGGTGCACCATTTGGAATTTCTCGGTCAGGCCCAGCAAGCTTTCCGCGTGGCCCACGAACAGGTAGCCGCCGGGGTTCAGGCAACGGTAAAACTTTTCAATCAGGCGTTTCTGCTCCGCCTGGTCGAAATACATCATCACGTTGCGGCAGAAGATGACGTCATTGCGCTGCGGCAGGTACTCCGTCTTCAGATTGTGAAAGTCGAAGTGAACCATTTCTTTCAGCGCTTTCTTGATGGCATAGCGGTCGCCGACCTTGTCGAAGTAGCGCAGGCGGAAGGTGTAATCCACTGTCGACATCTGGTGCTCGTTGTATGCGCCTTCCTGCCCGGTCCGCAGCACCGAGTAACTGATGTCGCTGGCCAGGATCTCCACCCGCCACGGCGGAGGAATCAGTGGCTTCGGCATTGCCATCTCCACCGGCAACGGATTGCGCAGGTAGTAGTAGGCCAGCGTGTCGGCCGCCATCATGCCCAGCGTATAAGCCTCTTGGCCGGTGGAGCAGCCCGCGCTCCAGACCCGAATCGAATATTCCCGGTGTGCCTGCTTCCGTTTCAGCATTTCTTCCAGGACATGTTTCTGAAACAGGTCGAGCTGAGCCTTGTGGCGGAAGAAGCTGGTTTCGTTAACCGTCAGGTTCTCCACCAGCTTGGCCAGTTCCGCCTTGCCTTCCTTGCTGATCAGCAAACGGTAATAGGCGTAGAAGGAATCGATGCGGCATTCCTTCAGCCGCCGCAGCAGCCGGTCCTGCAGGAAGTGAGTGCGGCGCTCGTCGAAGTGCATGCCGCACTCCTGATACACCAGTGCCTGCAGCAGCCGCAGTTCCGCTTCCGTTAAGACAGGAGCAGGTGCCGCTCCGAATGTACTCATGCTTTCTCTCGTTCCTCGTGCCCGAGTTTCATTTCTTGTCTGAGCTGGCTAGCGGCACGCTTTACCCCAGCGACGCCCGCCGTGGCTAGCTTTAACGCGCCGCTGCTCCGCGGGCTTCCGCCTTGGCGGTCTTGCCCTCCGCGCTGCGCTCTTGCAGCAGGTTGGCCGGAGCCAGCAGTTTGGTCATGTCGAGCAATACGATCAGGCGGCCTCGAACCTTGCCCAATCCCGTGACACAGTTCAATCCGCCTTCCTGAAATACGGCGGGCGGAGCTTCCACGTCGGTGCTTGCAATCTTCAACACTTCCGACGCCGAGTCGACAATCAATCCGGCCAGCTTGCCGGAATGCTCCACCACCAGAATCCGGTTCTGTTTCTTCAGCGTGGCCTGCTTGTCGCCGAAGCGTTTACGCAGGTCCATCACCGAAACGATCTTGCCCCGGAGGTTGATCACGCCTTCGAGATAATCGGGCGCGTCGGGTACGGCGGTGATCTCCGGCACGCGCACGATTTCGTGCAACGAGGTGATGGGCACGCCATAAGTCTCGCGCCCGACCTGAAAGCCCACGATATGGAGTTCACGGCTCATATTTAGTTGCTCGTCGTCACCGGCTTACCGCGTCTCTTAGAAGCGAGAAGCCGCTGCCGCCGCCCGGCGTCCGTTCTGCACTTTCTCCTCCGCGCTGGTGTTTTGCCGCGCGCTGGCGGCCTCGTCCAGGGCGAAGCGGTCCATGAACTCAAGCAGCCCGCGCGACATTTTCGACATCTGTTCCGCCGACGCCGCCAGTTCGGTCGAGCCCGAGGTCGACTGCTGCACCAGTTCGCGCATTCGCTCCATGGCTTTCACCACGGCCTGCGCTCCAGAAGCCTGTTCTTCCACAGCCGAGTTGATTTCATGGGTGATTTCGTTCAGCCGCGTAGTGGCTCGCGCGATCTGCGATGACCCATGCGACTGCTCGTTAGTGGCCGCCCCGATTTCCTGGGCGAACTTGTAAACTTCCGTGACCACGTTCGAGATCTTGCGCAGCGCCCCATTCAGTTCGCCGCCCAGATCCAGGCCCTCGTTCACGATCCCGGTGGAGCGGTCCATGTTTTCGACCGCTTTGCGTGCTTCCTTCTGAATGCTCTGAATCAGTTCAGAGATTTCCTTGGTCGATTGGGCCGACTTTTCCGCCAGCTTGCGGACTTCATCGGCCACGACGGCAAAGCCCAGGCCGTGCTCGCCCGCGCGTGCCGCTTCAATGGCCGCATTCAGCGCCAGCAGGTTAGTCTGTTCCGCCAGATCGTCGATGACTTCAATGATCTTGCCGATATCGTCGGCGCGCTGCCCCAGAGCTCCGATAATTTCTCCTGAGCTCGTGATCGTTGTGTTGATGCGGTTCAGGCCGTCGGTGGCTTTTTCCATGGTAGCGATGCCGCTGTGCACCTCTTCCCGCGAGCGGTTCGAGATGTCGAGCAGCACCTTGGCCGTATCGGCAACGCGCTGGATGGAAGCCACCATCTGGTCGATTGAAGCCGATGTCTCGCTCACGCTGGAGGCCTGCACCTGCGTGCTCTTCACCATGTTTTGCACGTTCACGCTCATCTCGTGCATGGTGCTGGTGACCTCGTCGATGGCGGAGGAAGCCTGCAACCCGATCTTGGCCGAGTCGTCGGACGCGTTGGCCACCTGCCCGCTGGCACTGGCTACCTGTGCGGAGGCGTCGCGTACGCTGCGTACCAGCCGGCCCAGCCCTTCCACCATCCGGGCAAAGGCGTTGCCCAGCGTGTCATGCGGAGAGCGCGGCTTCACCTGAACCGTGAGATCTCCTCCAGCGATCGATTCGGAAACGGCCGCCATCTCCTTGAGATAAGTGACCATCTTCGCGAATGTGCGAGCCAGTTCCCCAATCTCATCCTCGCGGGTGACGTCGATGCTGTGCTCCAGATCGCCGGTGTCCCCAATCTGGCGCGAAACCTTCATCAGATTGGTGAGCGGTTCGGTGATCGACTTGGCCGTAGTGATGGCGACCCAAATCCCGACCACCAATGCGACCATGAGGGTTACGGAGGAGAACAAAATGGTCAGCGTACTTGCTGTCTTATCCGACTTGGCCCGCTGTTCGACCAGATTGTGATTTTCTGCATCGGCCGTGTCGAGCGCGTCCGTAAAATTCTTTACCCATGCGGAAGCATCTTTCTGGAGGTAGTAAATCTGCAATTCGGCAACGGTGGCGTTGCCGGAATCCACGTCTTTGCGTTTATCAATCAGAGGCTGGGCAAACTCCTTGCCCCAGGCCTGCGCCAGTTGTCCCACCTTGGCCAGCGCCGTACGCTCTTGCTCGGAGTTGGCTAGCGACGTTCCCTGTTGCAGCTTCTCGTTGAGCGTACGCAGGCCCTCATTCATCCGCTCCACTTCCCGGGTGTCGCCACTGAGCAGGTAGTTGCTCAGGTAAAGTTGGTTCTGCATCATCTGGGAGCGCACGTCGTTCGTAGCGCCGGCCAGATCGAGCGACACTTTGGCCGCATCCTTCGTAGCGTGCTCTCTCAACACCGCCACCAGGTTCACGATGAACAGCACCACCACCATGATGAGGATGATGCCGAAATTCTTGTATAACTTCTTGCCGATCGTCATGCCGTTTTCTCCCGGCCGCCTGTTTGCCCTTGGTCTAAGATGTTGTCTACTGATGCGGTTCGAACTTGAGCTCCACCACGCCTGAGCTTTCTACCGCCGCCGGCTCAAAGCGCCACTTCCTGACTGCATCCAGGGCGGCGCCGGCCAAAACCGGATGTCCGCCCAACACCTTCGCATCTTTCACCGTGCCATTCGGTGCCACCACCACCTGTATCTTCACCGTGCCCGTGATGTTCATCTTCCGCGCCAGGTCGGGGTACACCGGCGCCACTTTGCTCTTGGCCCGGCGCACGATCTCGCCCTGAGCGTCCTGCGCTCGCAGCCCTGCCACGCCCACTCCAGCCGAGACCGCTAAGACGGCCAACCACAGTCCCATCTTCCGTAGAGACACAGTTCCTCCCAGGCAACAATCGTGGTGATCCCATTGGAGCAACACCAAGGCCATGAGAGAGCTTTTGAGAAAACCAAGGTAACGCTGGGGATGTAATTGAAAAACGATGACTTAAGGCAACTCACCACCCCTATTCTTGATCCCACCCGCGATTAGCCTTGTCTCATCTTCGGCTTTGCATACAATGGATTCTCACAGTGAGATCCAACTCCCCTTCGTTTTCTCGGGATTTCACACTTAGGCACCCGCTCACCCATTTCCCTTGACTCAAATTGAGATGGCGGGATAGTTTTCCATTAGATTCAATCACTTGTGAGAATCATGAAAATCCTGCGCTGGCCAGCGGTGACTTTCTGAAGATGATCGAAAGCAATTCGACGACACCGCCGGAAGCCCGCGCACTGCACGATTCCGACGATGCCTTTCAGAAGCTTCTCCTGCGGATCGCCGCCAAAGCCGCGGAACGCGCCGACGCCCGCTCCCTGATTCAGCTCTTTTGCCACGCCACCCGCGAGTTCTTCCAAGTCAGCGGGGTTTACTTCTGGCGCCGCTACTCCGGCGACGAACTCGTCGGCGAGCAGGCCGATGGCAAGCTGGCCGAGCGTTTCGTCGGCATCCGGCTGCTGCCGCAACAGAGTGCCGTTACATCCGAAGCCGTGCGCGGCCGCAGGACTATCTTTGTAAACCACTTGCAGTCGAGCCCGACGGTTCCCGCGTTGCTCCAGTTTGAGGCGCGCTCGCTGATGGCAGCTCCCCTCGTAGTTTTCGATGAAGTCATCGGCGCGGCGACCTTTCTGCATGATTCCGACGAAGGATTTTTTAATGACGACCTTGTTGCCAAAGCCACCATCCTGGCCGGGCAACTGGGCAGCCTTCTGGAAGCTACCCGGCTGGGCGAAGCCTCACGCGAGGAGCACCGCCGAACCCAAATCCTCGCCGAGGTCGCGAACGCCCTGCACGGAACTCCCGACGTAGCCGCCGTCATCGAAGCCCTCGCAGATCGTCTCCGACTGCTCCTGCGTACGCGTCTGGTCTCGGTTCTTTTGCGCCGCGAAGGACCTTTCGAGCTCCGTGCCGTGTCCGCGGAAAGTCTCCAGTTGGCGAATTCCTTCCGGGCCGGGCACGACCGCCAGACCATTCGTTTCGCCGCCGATCTGGCGCAGCGTGCAGTTTCCGCCGGAGAGGCCATCACCATCTCCGTGAGCAGCGACCAGCACTCGCTCGGCAGCATGGTCTCCCCAGGGATGCTGATTGCCGCGCCTTTCCGCACTTCCCGCACTCAAGGCGCAATCCTCATTTATCCGCGTCACGACGGAGCTTTCACCGCCGAAGAGAAGTCCCTGGTCTCGGCCATCGCCGGCTTCGGCGCAGTCGCGGTCGCGCACGCCGAGCTCTGCGCTACGGCGCAAGGCCAGGCGCATGAATTGCACCAGTTGCTCGAGATCTCTTCCGAACTCAGTTCGAGCGCAGACCTCGAACATTTTCTGCAGGCCTTCGTGGTGCGCGCCACCGACTTCCTTGGCTTCGGCCGCTGCTTCATCGCCTTGCTCGAAGAAGGCCAGTTCCACGTTCGCTATGCCGTCGATCGGGGCGAGCCGCAGCGCGTGGATAACCTTTTCCCGGAGGGCATTGCCACTCGCGCCTTGCGCTCCAGAGAAGTCTTTTGGTCCGACGATGTCAGACAGATGGCCGGAGCGAATTTGGAGGTGATTGCTCAACACCACGCCAAGCAGTTGCTGGCCGTCCCGTTACTGGGAGGCGACGGTCGTGTGCTCGGCATGTTTGGCGTGCTCGATCGGCTGGACGGTACGGGTATTTCCCAGCAGGATATTCGCCGCGCCCGCGCCCTCGCCGCTCAGGTTTCGGTAGTTCTCGAAGTAGCGCACAACCTGCACTTGGCGGAGCAGCACCGCCGGCGCTCACAAGCGCTGGAGCAACTGGCGCGGGAAATTGACGGCCTTCTGCACCTGCCGGATTGCGCCAGCAAGTTTGTCGAGCGCGCCATCGACCTGGCCGGAGCCAGCGCCGGTGCGGTCGCTCTGTTTCAAGAGGGACGATTCCAGACGGCCGCGATGTATCCCCAGGCTCGATTGGCTGCCTCGCTTCCCGATCGCCTGAATGGGGACCGTCCGAATGGGGAAGTTTCGAACGAAGGTCGCCCGAATGAAGGGCGTGCCAGCGAAGGGCGTCCCAATGAAGATCACGGGTTGCAACAGAGATTCACCCACGCCCTGTCCGACTTGGTCAAGAAACGAACGGAGGCGATCATCTCCGGCTCCGCCGCCGAACTGCTCGGCCCCGACGTGGCCTCGAGCTTAGGGTGGGACGATTGCTTGGTGGTGCGCCTTTCCGGTCCGAACGGAGAACTCACGGGCGTCCTTTGCCTCTCCGGACGCGCCCGCCCACTCACGCCCGAAGACCGTGAACTCCTCGAAGCCGTTGCCGGCCACGCCGCCATCGCTTTGGAAAATGCCCGGTTGTTTACTCGCATCGACCACGCCAACCGCCACTGGCTTGAGATCTTTGATGCCATCACCGATTTCATCGTGGTGCATGACGAAGCCGACAAGGTTCTGCGCGTGAACCGCTCTCTGGCCGCCATGATCGGCGTAGCTCCCAGCGAACTGATCGGCGTCAACATGCGCGCCCTGCTGGCTTTGACCAGCGAAGCCACGCTTTATTCCTGTCCTTTTTGCCGCTCTATGGGTGAAGACGGCGACGAATTCGTTCATCCCGCTCTGGACCGCACTTATCTGGTTTCCACTTCCCGCGTGCATGGCGCCTCCGGCGAAAGTCTGCAAACCATTCACGTGCTCAAAGACATCACGGATCGCCGCGAGGCCGAGCGCCGTTACCGCGAATTGTTCGACAACATCCAGGAAGGATTATTCTTCAGCACTCCGGAAGGCCGCTTTGTCGAAGTCAACGATGCCCTGGTCACCATGCTGGGTTATTCCAGCCGGGAAGAACTCCTGCAGGTGGATATACCCACGCAGATTTATTTTTCTCCCGAAGAGCGCCAGCGCCACGCCGAGGCCATGGAAAAAGATGGCCACATGCGCAACTTTGAGGCCACGCTTCGCCGCAAGAACGGTTCTCCGATCTACGTCCTCATCAACGCCTTCGGGATGTACGACAATCTTGGGCGGCTGCTGCAGATTCGCGGACTTGATGCTTGATGTGACTGGCCTCCATACCTTCCAATCGGAACTGCAACGGGAGCGCGACTTCTCCGGCAAGATTCTCTCGAACACTCAGAGCCTCATCCTGGTAGCGGACACCGCCGGCCTGATCAGCTACGCCAACCGCCGCTGGTATGAAGCCGGCTTTCAGCAGCGCGAATTGCTGGGGCGCCCACTGTTAGAGCTGGCTGCTTCGGGCTACAGCCGTCCTTTGTCGGATGCGCTGCAAGCCATCCTCCGCGGAGGTCAGGTCGATAATCTTGAATTGCAGATCACGCGCGGCAACGGCCAGACTGGGCAGTTCTCCGTCAACCTCAGCCCTATGCGCGACGAGCAGGGCAATATCAACAGCATCGTCGTAGTAATGACCGACATCACCGACTCCTCCGAACTGCGCGACAAGCTGGTTCACGCTGAGAAAATGGCAGCCGTCGGGCAACTGGTCTCCGGCGTCGCACACGAGGTGAACAATCCCTTAACCGCGATTCTCGGCTTTGCCGACTTGCTTCTGGAGAATCCTGACCTCCCTGCTACCGCTTTGAAAGACCTGCGCGTCATCCTGCAGGAGGCGCAGCGCACCAAGCAGATCGTGCAGAACCTGCTCAGCTTTGCCCGCCAGATGCCGCCGCAGCGCAATCCCGTGCAGCTCAACCCGATCCTGCGCCGCACCATCCAGTTGCGCTCTTACGACTTCAACAGTCACGGCGTTGAAATCATCGAACATCTCGACGAGGGACTCCCCGACGTCATCGGCGACGCCCACCAACTGCAGCAGGTTTTTCTCAACATCCTGAACAACGCCTACGATGCCGTGCATGAAGTCGGCCACCCCGCCCGCATCGAGATCATGAGCACCAAAGTTGGCGATGCCGTCGAAGTTTCTTTTACGGACAACGGTTACGGCATTTCTCATCCCGATCGCATTTTCGATCCCTTCTTCACCACCAAGGAGGTCGGCAAGGGAACTGGCCTCGGCCTCAGCATTTGCTACGGCATTGTGAAGGAGCACGCAGGTGAGATTCTCTGCCGCAACAATTCCAACGGACCGGGAGCCACCTTCATTGTCCGCTTTCCCGTAGCGCCCCACACCGCTTCTCTGGGTGTGGCCGCAGGAGTAATACAAAAATGACAACCCCCGCCGTTCGACCAGTCTTCTTACCCGTTCTACTTATCGAAGACGAGCCATCCATCATGGCTCTGGTGAGCGCCACTCTCGAGCGCAACGGCTACGACGTAGTGTGCGTCGAGTCTGGCGCCGAGGCCCTGCGTCTCTTGGAAAAGGGCCAATTCCTGGGAGTCGTTTCTGACATGCGCACGCCCGGCGGCGTCGACGGCGCCCAGGTCCACACCTGGATTTCCGCGAATCGCCCCGACCTGGAGCACAAAGTCGTGATCATTACCGGCGACTACGCCAACGAAGAAACTGTAACTACCCTGCGCAAGATTGGCGCTCTTTACCTGGAGAAGCCTTTCCGCGTACAGGACCTTATTTCCGCTGTCGAAAAAACTATGGGGAAAGCCCGGTGAACCCTGCGTCCGGCAAGTCGCTGTTAGCCAAGACCGCTCTCAACCGAGATCTCAATCGAGAAGACCTCCGCGTCCGTCTGCTGATCGTCGACGACGAGCAAAGCATCCGCAAGCTCTGCGTCACCGTCGGCGAAGCCCTGGGCTTCATCTGTCTCGAAGCCGACAGCGGCGAGACCGCTCTGGCTCTGCTCGAAGAACAGCCAGTTCACGTTGTTCTCAGCGACATGGTCATGCCTCACATGTCGGGCCTCGAATTTCTGGAGAAGGTGAAGAAACTTCTGCCCCGCACCGAAGTCGCGCTCATGACTGGACACGGCTCCATTGAGACCGCGGTTCAAGCCATGAAACTCGGCGCCTACGACTACATCACCAAGCCGTTTTCTCCGCTCGAGGAACTCCGGCTATTCTTGCGCCGCATGGCTGAGAAAGTCCGCCTGGTCGAGGAGAACGAATTCCTGCGCCAGCGCATGGATTCCGAAACCGCAGTGCACGGTATCGTCGGCTCCTCCGCCAAGATTCAGGAAGTGCTGCGCGTCGCCTCTAGGCTCAAGGACACGCGCACCGCAGTGCTCATCTCCGGCGAAAGCGGCACGGGTAAGGAACTGATCGCCCGCGCCATTCATTTCCGCGGCGCTTTCGCCAACCGTCCCTTCGTCGCCGTCGATTGCGGATCGCTCGTGCCGACGCTGATCGAGAGCGAACTCTTCGGCTACGAAAAAGGAGCCTTCACCGGCGCTCTGAAATCCAAGCAGGGACTGTTTCAATCAGCCGACACCGGCTCGGTTTTCCTCGACGAAATCGGAGAGCTGCCGCTCGAGTTGCAGGCCAAGCTGCTGCGCGTGCTGCAGGAGAAAGAAGTGCGTCCCGTGGGCAGCAACCAGCGCGTCAAAGTGGACGTGCGCATCATCGCCGCCACCAACCGCGATCTTGAAGCCGCCTACAAAGCCGGAACCTTCCGCAAAGACCTTTATTTTCGACTGAACGTGGTTACAGTGCACGTGCCCGCATTGCGCGAGCGCCGCAGCGATATCCCCATGCTGGTGAACTGGTTTTGTGAGCGTTACGCTCCGGGCGCGGATCTGCGAGTGTCCAACACAGCCATGAAAGCCCTGATGAACTACGACTGGCCGGGCAATGTCCGCGAGTTGGAAAACTGTGTAGAACGCGCTGTCGCTCTGGGCAATGGAACCCTGATCGACCTCGGCGATCTGCCCCCCACCATCGCCGCCATGGGTTCCGCAGGACTAACTTCGCCGGCATCGAGGCTGGGCTCGGATTCCGCGCTGGAGTTGGTTTCCGACCTTGCGGCCTCGGCTGAATCGAGTTCCGTTGAGAGCATGGTTCCGCTCTCAACTACAGACCTCGAAGACATCGAACGCGCCACCATCCAGCGCGTCTTCGAGCAAGTCAAAGGCGACAAAGCCCTCGCCGGACGCATGCTCGGCATCAGCCGCGCCACACTCTACCGCAAACTCAAACGCTACAACATCAGCGGAAGTCCAAGTTCTGGAACATCAAGCCACTCGCTGCAGTGAGCTCGGCTCATTCCTTTGGGGTCTTTACCGCAACCACCTGATCAATTAGACTCCGGCGGCATCAATTTCAGGGAGGCGAATGTTTATGAAGCAAGCTAGTCGGTTAGCAGTTGCGGTACTCTGTCTTTCCTTTTTGTCGGTCGCCACGGCAGTCGCACAAGACCAATACACCGAGGGGGGAGTCACTCGGGTCACCTTGGTCCAAATATTGCCCGGACGCTTCAACGCGTTCATGGACGATCTGAAAACCAACATCAAACCGATCTGGGACGCGGAGAAGAAGGCTGGGTTGATCGAAAACTACAGCATCTTCCTGAACAGTACGAAAGCCAATCCAGATGACTGGGATATTGGCTTCGCCATCAGCTATAAAAACTTCGCGGCCCTCGACGGACTCGCACAGAAGGTTCTCGATCTCCGCATGAGCCATTATGGCGACAAGGGTAAGGAGCAGCAGGTGATCGACAAGCGTGTGCAAAACGGACGAACTGTTACTAGCATCCTGACACGCGACATTACGTTGAAATAACTCGACACGCATCTCGGCGGCGCTTCCGTTCTCAAGGATGCGCCGCCATTTTCAGTCATTCCTTTACCCAGCAAAAAAGCACCCTGAGAATACTCAGGGTGCCGATACGCCGTCACATCTCGCAGCTCAGCCTCTACTCGCCCTGAGGCTTCTGCTCCTTCTTCTGCTTTTCTTCTTCCTTCTTTTTCTCCTCTGGCGTCTGCGGTTTCTGTGGCGGCTTCTGCGGAGCCGGCGCAGGTTTCGCAGCCGCAGGAGGAGTTGTCCGCTCCGGAGGCGCCGCGGGCTTGGCCGCGGGAGGAGTCGTGCGCTCCGGAGGTGCCGCGGGCTTGGCCGCAGGAGGAGCTGTGCGCTGCTCCGGCCGCTCAGCCGGCTGAGGCGTCTGCGGCTTCGCAGCTGGTGCAGGTGCTGTCCGGTTCGCCGGGGGCTGCGCAGCTTCTGGCCGGGCTGGTTCCGGACGGTTGCTCGGCTGCGCTGCTTCCGGACGACTATTAGGCTGATTCATTGCCGGCCGGTTGCCCGGTTGTGCCGGCGCGGCTGCACCCGGCCGTTCAGCTGGTGCGGGCTGACTCGGCTGCGCGGCTGGTGCCCGATTCGGTTGAGCGGGAGCAGCCGCGGCAGGTCGCTCGGCCGGAGCAGGTTGACCGCCCGGTCGATTCATGGGCTGATTCGCCGCCGGAGCGCCGCCGGCTGACCGGGTCGCCCTGCCGCGGGCTGGCTTCCCGGCAAGTTGGCCGGATGTCCCACGTTCGGCGTCGCCGGTTTCCCGGCAGGAGCCACCTTCACCGTGGGCCGAGCAGCCGCAGTCGCGGCCGGACGCAGCGTCTGCACTTCGCTTCTCGCTAACGGCTGCCCTGGATGTGCTGCCAGCGCCTGCTGCTGTTTCGCAAAAGGCACCGGTGGCGGCGGAGGCGTTTTCTTGGCGACCACTTGCCGGCTCGCTACTGCCGCGGGAGGCGCAGCCACGCGGCCTGCCGTCGCAGCCTTGGCCCCTAAAACACTCTCTCTAGTCGGAGCTACCGCAACCCGCGCACTCATCGGCGCGGCCGCGATTTGCTGTGCGCTCACCGCAACCGCTACTTTCGCCACCGGTTGTGCGCTCACGAACGCGTGCTGCGGCACCACCATCACCGCGCCCTGCACATTCCGGTTGGCGTACGTAATGTTCGTAACGTTGGTTGTGTTGTTGACGATGGTCGTGCGGTAGATGTTTGTAACTGTGACATTCGTGACGGTCGTATTGCTGATGTTGACCCGAGTCACGTAAGCCTCGCTGACGTGATATGACGGCACATACACCTCGCGCGGGCCCAGAGGAAACCAGCCCACATTGCCGCCCCAGCCGCCAGGTCCGCCGCCGACGAAAACCACCAGCGCCGGCGCATAAACGGCCTGCACCGCCACCGGACCGGCCACCCAGCCCCACCGTCCGCCAACACTCACCCAGCGTCCGTAGTGGAACGGCGCATAACCCCACGAGGAGTCATCCACCCACGTCCATCCCCAGGGAGAAATCCAATCCCAATGGCCCTCGTGATACGGAGCCCAGCCGACGGCAACCCGGTTGGGGAACCACACATGGCCGTAGTTCGAGTCGTCGCGCCAGTCGCCGTAGTCATCGAGATCGTCATAGCCGACTACATCGTGCGACAGATACTGCGCCGAACGGGAAAAATCGTAGCGGTGATCGCGACCCTCGGACCAGGTATCGAATTCGTCGGGATCGTAAATCGGCTCGACATCGGCGTAGAGCGAGTCCGTTCCGCTGAATGTGCCTCTTTGCCCGCCGCGCAAGCGCAAAGCTCTGGCCATTGCCGGTGGCCTGCCCTGTCCCCCGCGCGGACACTGATGACCGTATAGTTTCCATCGGCACTCGCTTCCACGCGATAATGCCCCGGCTGGAAAATCGTAAATGCCTGGTTGGGAGTATCGACTTCGAAGTCATCGTCGTCACTGAGCCGGCGCACCGTGACGTTGATCGCGCCCGACGTGAGTTGGATCTGAACCGTTTGGTCATCGAGATTCAGAAAAGAGAAGCCGGTATTGGCTGCCAAACGGATCACCGCCGAGCCCAGTTGCACTTCGGCTCGCGAATCCTCGATCGGTCCACAGCTGGTCGCCCGTGCTCATGGGACGGTTAGGGACCGCTCCCACCCAATCCGTTTCCCCGGCTGGCTGAAATGAAACCGAACCCTGCAAATAGCCGAGGCGGGCGACACGGCCAGGCGGATCATCTTGGTCTTGAGCTGCGGATATTGTCGGGCAAAACGGCGGCGGCGAGCGTAATCCCAAGCACCGCGCCCCACCAGCCCAATTTCTTCAGAGTTGTTTTCATAGAATATTCTCCCAAGCTTTCGTTCGCGAAACCCGAAGCTTCGCGGAATTCCCGGTCGAGATTGGATGCTGGAAATGGCCGCTGCTAACAGGGTCTTCCCGAGCGTGTCCCTCAGCGGCCAAGGCGAGCGCCACGAACAGGCGAAAGCGCTCGGCCGGCACACTCAGTGAATTGTTTAGTGGCCCCTAAGGATAACAGATCAGCTCGAACGTCTTCTATGCAACCCGATCCCAGGCAAATGTTCTGGCTTGAGGTGAGACTGCTTGTCTCACCCTGAGACTGATGTCTCGCCAGCCCGGCCGCCATCCGCATTCGCTGCGATGCTAACCTGCTGAAAAATCTAGCGCCTCCAGTGCTAATCCTTCCGTTCGGCACTGTGGTCTCGGTCGTGCATCTCTTTCTGCCGTAACCGCGTGTTCTGGCTCCCCAAAAACTCTTCCTAACCGGGAAGGGAGGGAGCCCAACCGCATTTATGCCGGCATGTCCGGCGACGCAGACAGGACCAAGAGCTTGTTAAGGAGCGGCGTACAGACCGCAGGGAAAGGGTTGGCATCGTTTGGCGCAACAAGGCACAGCTCAGTCGCGGACGGGGCAAACCAGCACGGTCGCCGAACTGGCGCGCTTTTTCCCCGAGGCCACGCCGGTTCGCATTCCGGTTCAGTTCACCCGCAGCGGTAACGCGAGTAATCCGAGCCAGACCGGCCGCGGCGGAAGTGCAGGAAAGTACGGTCATCGAATTCGGAACCTCGCGCGAAGTTCTGTTTGCCTGCACCACGCCGCTGGAGTTCGCCGACGTCCTGCGGCTGCGTAACTCGGATGGCTCGCTCGATACGGAAGCCTCGGTGGTTGCCGTGCAATACCACCCGGGCACAACCGTCGTGGCAGCCCGCTTTCTCAACTCAGTTCCCAACTGGATCGTGAAACCATGACTTCATCGCAACCGCCGTCGTCGCAGCCTCGTCTTCGCAGCATCGGTGCCCGCTCCGGATCTCGCGGCCGTATGGTCGAGCGCGCGCCGCCTTCATCCCATTTACGCCGAAATGGCCCGCGAGTTCGTCATCGACCTGCCCGGCTGCGCCGATCTCGAGGCCCACGTGGACACGCCCGGGCGCGAGTCCGTCGAGCAGGCCCAGCAATGGCTGAACGCAGATGGATGACAAAATCCAGGTTCACCAGCTGCGCCAGTTTCTCCAGACCAGCTCGCTGGTCGATCCCGACGGTCTATCGCCCTGCTGCAGCACTTCCTGGCCAAGACCACCCGCAAGCGATTCCGTGCGCGACAAGATCGATTTCCTGCTGGTGCAGTATTTCAGCCAGGGCGCGCCCACCGAACTCGACGACAACAGCGCCGACATCGCTTACGTGGCGCAGGCTCTGGAACCGGTCCTCGGCAAGGTGGAACTCAAGACTCCGGTGTGGTTGAACGCTTTGGACCGTGTACTCGATTCCGCCCGCCG
This sequence comes from uncultured Acidobacteriaceae bacterium, assembly GCA_963763285.1. Taxonomy (GTDB): domain Bacteria; phylum Acidobacteriota; class Terriglobia; order Terriglobales; family Acidobacteriaceae; genus Sulfotelmatobacter. The sequence goes on from CAVXOK010000003.1 coordinate 176,635, forward strand.
CTGCCGCTCGCTCGACGAGTTGCTGCACGGCGGCGTGCTCGAGCAGGGACGAAAGGCCAAGACTCAGGCTGGCGATCTGTTCTACCTGCCCATCGCGCTGGTCGCGTTTACTCGTTTCGGATATCTGATGCGGCGTGCCTTCTTCCGCCTCATGCTCGCCGATCTCAACAACATTCTCGACGGCCTCACCGAGCTGGAAGAAAAAGGCGTGGAGACGATCGACTGCCGCCGCGCGCAATTCTCCGCGCAGGAACCGATTATTCGCCTGCGCATGATCTGCCAGTCCTGGAAAGTCATGTTCCAGGCGGAGTATTCTTCCGGCCAGCCGCTGCGCATGCTGGTGGACCTGCGCGCCTCCGTGGATGGCGCCCTGGGCCGCGGTTCAGCCGCCAAAGACGCGCGGGAGACGCGCCAAGCCACAGCTGCGCCGCGAGCCATGCGCGGCCGCTGCCGCTGCCGCAGCGCGGCAGCCGGCGCTGCTGGAGCCGGCGCCGAAGTCGGCCAGAACTTCGACCAAAGGCAGCCGCGCCAAAGTCGGCTGCACCGCAGCCGATTGCACCGCCAGCTGCCGCACCAAAGCACCCACGCCAAGTCCGGCGCACCGCGAAGAAGCCCAAAGCCAAATTCGCCGTCGGCAATGCCGATGCTCCAGATTTCGAAATCTCCGCCGAACCACAGGATTGGAATCCGGATGCGGACTCGCAGCCGGGCAAAAAGAAATAAGCGCGAAGAGGAAACTTGCAAGTGGATCATCCGACCGTACTCGTTATCTCCGACGACGTGGAGTTCTCCCGGAGCATCACCGCGCGCTGGCAAATGGAGCGCCACGTACCCACGTTCACCCTGCTCAGCGGAGATCTCTGGCCACGTTCGATCGATAACTTCGCGGTTGCCATCGTCGGCCCGCTGCGCCGCGAAGTGCTTTCGGTGGTTCTGGAACCCTTGCACTCGACCCAGCAGCCTTTGTTTTGCATCTGCCAGGACGCTCTCACCGCGCAACTGGTGCGCGAGCGCTGGCCGCGCACCTCGGTGCTGCGCTGCGACGAAAACTGGCTCAACATTTTGATTCCGGCGGCGGGTGAAGCCGTGCTCCGCGCCGCCGCCGAAGCCCGCGCCCGCGCCTCTGAAGAGGCTTGCGCCACACTCGAACGCCAGGCCATGCTCGGCCGCTACATGCTGGAGATGCGCCACGGCCTGAACAACGCGCTCACTTCGCTTCTGGGCAATTCCGATCTGCTGCTGATCGAACCCGGCAGCCTTTCGGCCCAGGCCCGCGCGCAGATTGAAACTATTCGCAACATGACGCTGCGCATCCACGAGGTGCTGCAGCGTTTTTCGTCGATTGAAAAGGAAATGAACGTGGTGGCTCAGCAGGTGGAACGCGATTCGGGCAAGTACCGCGTCGGCCGCCGCTAGCGGGCGACTGAAGCGAAAGCGAGTTGGAACCAAGGAATGAAACGGATTTCACCCTCCCCTGGGAAAATGCCGACTTGATCTGGCCCGGCAGGCACTCGAAGTTTCTCGCTGCCCTTGGGGAAAGACTCTATGCATAAGTTAATCGCGACCAGCACCATCCTCGAACACGAGCTCTCGGAACTGCGCCTGCTGGTCGAGCGCCAAACCGGAGTCGTTCTTGATTGTCCCAACAGCGCCCTGGCCGCCCACGTCGCCGACTGCATCGAGGCGCAGGGCCTGGGATCATCGGCCGCGCTGCTGGAACGTCTTCGCTCCTCCGACCAGGATCCTTCCAGCTTGCCGTCCCTGCTCGATGGACTGGTCAATGTCAATACCGGTTTCTTCCGTCATCCCGGAGCGCTCAACGCTTTGACGCGGCAGGTTGTGCCCGTGCTTTGCGCCCGCAAGTCGGCCGACGGGCCGAGTCCGCTCCGCATCTGGAGCGCGGCTGCTCCACCGGAGAAGAAACCTATTCGATCGCCATAGCGGTCTGCGACGCCTTGAGCCGCAACGGCGCGAATGCCGGGAATAACGGGAACGGCTCGAATGGAAGCGGCAACGGCAACGGAAAGTCGACCGTCGCGCGCAGCGGAGGCATCGCCGATGCCGGGCCGACCGTCGCAGCTCCGCGAACCTCGGCACCGGATTGTCGATTCATATCGTGGGCAGCGACTTGCTGCCGCACAACATCGAAGCTGCGGATCGCGGCGTGTATCCGCAGTCGGCGCTCGACGGCCTGCCGCCAGCCACCATCCGCAACTATTTCTCGAAGATCAGTTCGCCCATCATTTCACCGAACGGGGTGAACCAGACTCAAGACGAAACCGAGAGCGACGGCCTAAGCCAAATCCAAAACCCGACCAGGAACGGCGCTGCCACCCGATCGCAGAATGTTCCATCCAACGCCGCACCACCTGCTGGTCAAGCCGCGCCTGCGCAGCCTGGTCACTTTCAATTGCATGAACCTGGCCCGGCCCGGCTACATCGGACGCTTCGACTGCATCTTCTGCATGGACGTGCTGCCCCACTTCTCCCGCGCCCAGAAGATTGCCCTGCTCGAGCGCCTGCACCTCTATCTCGAACCCGGCGGATACCTTTTCCTGAGCCAGACCGAAAAGCTCTGCGCCCCCAACCTGAATTTCCGCTCCGAAACCTTCGATGGCTACACCTTCCACCGCAAGCCGCTGGCCGCCAGCGCTGCGTACGGAAGATAAACAAAACTATTCCCGTATCCGCTCTACACCTGATCTGGCGCATGCGCGGATCAGATCCTCATCCAAGGTCGCGACGGGCAGGCCATGGGCCTGAGCGAGATCAAGATAAACGGCATCGTAAGGTGGACAAGCCATGCTTGCGACTAACAGACTGGATCCGGTCGAATACATCGTCAGCCTGTAATTCTTGCAGCGCAATCGGAAGTGTTGCCAGGTCTGTGAGGAAGGTGCGGATGAGGTCACGGGAAATCCGCTTCCGTTTTTCCCCAACCAGCAATGCGTTCAGGACTTCATGCGGCCAGAACGAAGGGACGATCGCTGAGTCGCCCTGCTTGAACATTTGAGCGACCCTACGAGCTAAAGTAGAGTTTTCATCGGTGAAGCACCATGTGAGTACCACCGACGCGTCCAAAACAAACCGGCTCACCGGCGCCCTTCATTGATCAGGTCTTTGATCTTGAGCCCGCGCAGCGACAGCTTATGACGCTTGCCGAAATCAGCCAATCGCTCCGCCGCTTCGGGGACGGGACTGTTGCCGGGAGGCTTTCCCATGCGTTCTTTCAGCACCTCTCCCAGCAGCCGGGAAACGCTAGTGTCCCGTTTCGCCGCCTCAATGCGAGCCCATTGGGCGACCTCTTCTTCGAGCGTGACAGTTACGTTGCGTAGGCAGGTTAGGGAGACACTGAAATAGTGTAACACGAATATAGTGTTACACGTCTGTCATTCGGATTCCCGCCTTAAGCTGAAGAACCCGGCCGTCCGGGAAATTGCCTATTTTGTCCAGTTTGTCTATAATAGACAAATGAAAATGGTCTCAGCTACTGACGCCAAACAGCGCCTGGCTGCCCTTCTCGATGCCGCCCAACGAGAGCCGGTGCTTATCCGCCGCCAAAACCGGGATGTTGCAGTTCTCATCTCGGCCGAGGAGTACGAGCGGATTCGCAGAAGCAACATCACCGAACTGAAGCGCACCATGGATCGCATCGGCACCCAAGCCGAGGCGCGAGGAATGACGGAAGAGATTCTGGCTGACATATTGAAAGACTGATGTCTAGCTTGCCAAGCCGGGATCTCGATCGCATCGTCGTCGACACCAACGTATTCGTCAGCGCCATCGCGCGGCCGCGCTCCATTCCTCGTCAAGCCGTCGACAAGGTATTAGACAGTGGAGTCTTACTTTTTTCCGAAGCCACGATGACTGAGCTGGTGGAAGTTCTACGCCGTCCAAAGTTTGATCATTATTTCGGCCGCGAAGATCGCGCAATTTTCCTTAGTCAGCTCGACGCAGTTGCTGAGTTCGTGCCCATCATCCAGCTCATACGCGAGTGCCGCGACCCGAAAGACGACAAGTTCCTGGAACTGGCGCTGAACGCGAGAGCTGATGTGATCATTACGGGCGATGCGCATTTGCTGGGAATGCATCCGTGGCGGGAACTACGATCTGTCGCCAGTCTGGCTACTTGCAGCGCGGACCTGACCGATAATCGGCGGTGCAAGGATATCACAAGCCGCGCCCCGTAATCCACGCATTGAGCGCGAGACCCAAATCATTCTGGTTGCAATCGTGCTGAAGAATTTGCCGTCCGTGCTGATTGGCGACTCCGAAGCCCTCCTCAATATCCTCCCAGTAAATAACTTGTTTTCTCCTTCTGCGCAATGACGACTACGTTTCTACTTTCCGTACCGAATGATCGGAGCAAGGCGTGGCTCTACACGATATGCCTCAAACGCCGCGACCTGCTTCTGATCGCAGTTGGCCAAGCCATCCTGGACGATCTTTCTGACATCCTCAACGCTTGCGGGCTTCCATTCCATGGCAATCGCAGCGACAGTTCCACTTCTACGCGAACAAAAACTCCTTCGTCCGCAACTCCTTGATCGTGTCCCGCAACTTCGCCGCCTTCTCAAACTCAAACCGCTTGGCCGCTTCGCGCATGTCGCTTTCGAGCTTGACGACGTACGCATCTAATTCCTCCTGCGACTTGAATTCCGGCATGCCCTCGGCTTCGCCGCCGGTCAGGTCGGTATAATCGGCGGCCACGATTCCGGCCAGCGTCATATCCAGCGGACGCACGATCGACTCCGGCGTGATTCCATTCTCCTCGTTGTAGGCAGTCTGAATCGCGCGCCGCCGCAGAGTTTCATCCATCGCGCGCTTCATCGAATCCGTCATGCGGTCGGCATAGAGAATCGCGCGCCCGTGCAGATGCCGCGCGCAGCGGCCGATCGTCTGGATCAGCGATCCCCACGAGCGCAGAAAGCCTTCTTTATCCGCGTCGAGAATCGCCACCAGCGAAACTTCCGGCAAATCCAGGCCTTCGCGCAGCAGATTGATGCCGATCAATACATCGAACTCGCCCTTGCGCAGGTCGCGCAGAATCTTCACCCGCTCCAGCGTCTCGATCTCCGAATGCATGTAGCGGCACTTCACGCCCACCTCGGCGTAGTACTCGGCCAGATCTTCGGACATGCGCTTGGTCAGCGTGGTCACCAGCACGCGCTCGCCCTTCTCCACGCGCGCGCGAATCTCGTGCAGCAGGTCGTCGATCTGCCCCTTCACCGGACGAACCTCAACCTCAGGATCGATCAACCCCGTCGGCCGGATAATCTGCTCCACCACCACGCCCGCCGACTTGGTCAACTCATACGGCCCCGGCGTCGCCGAAACATAAACCAGCTGATTGGTGCGGTGTTCGAATTCCTCAAACGTCAGCGGACGGTTATCCAGCGCCGAGGGCATGCGGAAGCCATACTCGACCAGCGTTTCCTTGCGCGAGCGGTCGCCGGCATACATGCCGCGCAGCTGCGGCACGGTCTGGTGCGACTCGTCGATGAACATCAGATAATCGCGCGGAAAATAATCCAGCAGCGTCGGCGGAGGCTCGCCCGGCATCCGCCCCGTAAAATGCCGCGAATAATTCTCGATGCCGTGGCAGTAGCCCATCACTTTGATCATTTCCAGATCAAACTTCATCCGCTGATGAATGCGCTGCGCCTCGACCACGCCGCCCTTGCTTTTCCAGTTCCACTTCCCACCACGCCAGCTCTTTCTTGATCGACTCCACCGCCGAGGCCCGCGTCTCATCCTTCATCACATAATGCGTCTTGGGATAAATCGGCAGCCGCATGTATTTCTGCTTCACCGTGCCGAAACAGCGGATCGATCTGCGCCAGCGATTCAACCTGATCTCCCCACAACTCGATGCGATAGGCCATGTCGTCATAAGTAGGGAAGACCTCGATCACGTCGCCGCGCACGCGAAATGTCCCACGCCGGAACTCGCCGTTGGTGCGCTCGTAAAGAATGTCGACCAGCTTGCGCGTGATGTCCTCGCGCTTGATCTTCTGGCCTTTTTCCAGAAACAGCATCATGCCGTAATAAGCTTCCGGCGATCCCAGGCCGTAAATGCAGCTCACCGAAGCCACAATCAGCGCATCGCGCCGCTCAAACAACGACCGCGTCGCCGAAAGCCGCAGCTTGTCGAGTTCATCATTGATGGTCGCTTCTTTTTCGATGAAGAGATCGGCGGCCGGAACGTAAGCCTCTGGCTGGTAATAGTCGTAATAAGAAACGAAATATTCGACCGCGTTGTGCGGAAAGAAATTCTTGAACTCGTGATAAAGCTGCGCCGCCAGCGTCTTGTTATGCGCCATCACCAGCGCCGGACGGTTCACCGCCTCGATCACCTTGGCCATGGTGTAAGTCTTGCCCGACCCAGTGACGCCCAGCAAAACCTGATGCTGCTCGCGGTCATACACCCCGCGCAGCAGCGACTCAATGGCGCGCCCCTGATCGCCCTGCGGCTTGTAATCGGAAACAAGTTTAAAGTCCATGGAAAGCAGCTTTTAGCTGTGAGCTCCCAGCTTCTAGCCAACAGTGGTATTTGGACAGCTCGGATTTGTCTTTCCGAGCGAAGCGAGTAATCTGCTTTCCTCGCGGCGACCTCACAGACGCCAATTTCGCCGACCGAGAATCTTTCTATTATAAACGCGTCACCACAGGCAGGATTTCTGCGGAGCGGCTCACTCTTGTTCAAATCCGAGTCACTACGAGTCCGCACACTGACTGAACTCTACTCCACTTATGAATCTCAATCGCCACCATCGCAGCCGGATCCTTGCTCGGCCGATTCCACGTACTCGACTTTCGCCGGCTTTCCTTCCAGATCCGCGCAGGGATTGAGGTCTCCCTTCAGCGTGACGTTGAGCGCGCTGAAGTCAATCTTGAAATAGTTGGCGGAATGCATCCCAGCGTTTTCCCGTCGGAAAGCACATTCAGATCCATCGAGGGAGTAATGCAGTGCACGTTTTTCAGGACACCGATCACAAAATGGTGGGGCCCGTTGGGAAGCGGCTCTCATGCGCCGCGGGAAGCGTGCGACGTTCGCTTCCGCCACGCGGCCGATAGCGTCTGCCTCCGGCGTCCCGCCTTCATTTGTTCGCTCAGGCGCTGTTTCTGTTCCTGTGCTTCGCGTATTCCTCTGCATGCAGCAGAAAGTCCTCGGCCATGGCGGTTTCCTGCGGAGATCTGGCCAGGTGCATGGCATTGCGAATCACGGCTACGGCATCGTTGCCTCGCTCCATCTGCAGCAGGACATTGGCCGTCTGCATGCGATAGGTTATGTTTGTCGGCTCCAGTTGGACCGCATTCAATCCCATCATGCGCGCTTCGTCCAGGTTACGTGGCGCATCCCCAGGAACGCCGCCAGCCGGTCATAGCTCGGAGCAAAGATGGGATTCAGCTTGATGCTGGCGCGCAGGCTGCTTTCCACCTGCGCTTCTCCCGGCGCGTCCAACGGCCCGTTCATGGAAATGGCGGCGAAATAGTAGTGCGCCAGGAAACTCTGCGAATCCAGCTTCACGGCCTGAGCGTACCAGTTCCGCGCTCATCCATATGCCGTTCCCGAAATTCCAGAAATCCCATGGTTTCATGCGCCAGAAACGTTGTTCGGATCTTCCTGCAAGAAGTGGTCGAGAAGCGCCCGCGCGTCCGCAGTTCTCTGGTTGTAGGCCAGAAAGTCCGCGCGCACGGCATCGGCCTGAACATTGGTCAGCGCATGAGACTGGAAGGCGGAGTCATCCACATCCGTCGCTCCCGGCATTTTGAAATACCGAAAGCTTCCTTGCCGAACATACCCTTCCAGCGCCGACTGCAACTGTTTCAGGTCCCCAAATGCGCGCGTGGCGGCAGTAACGGCGTCCACGTTCTGCGACAAAAGTTGTGCGTAGTCGCCAGCTGATGCGTTTTTTCGCGGAAAATCCTTTGCTCCAGGTAGTGCGTCAGCGCCCAGGACTCGCGCATAGAAGATGGAGCCTTTGTTTTCCTCGTGGTAATAAGGTGATGTATGGTCGACGACAAAAAGCGTCGGTAGGGGCAGCAGCCGGTTCTGGCGCAGCAACAGCAGGTTCTCTGGGCTGGGTTGACCGAGTGAGACTTCTTTCTCGCGGATATCGGTGTTCTGGTAAAACTCCGCCAGACCCTCATTCAGCCACAGCGGCATCCATTCCGCCTTGCTCAGAAGCAGATGCGTGTATTCGTGATACACCACTGCATACGGATGCTCGCCCTCGGCATCCAGCCGCATCAGAACATAGTTCTTGTCCGGCCCGCGCAGGAACAGCCCGCCCAGCTTCAGCTGTCCCTTGGCCAGATACGCCGCCGGTTCCAGCGCGCGGAAATCTTTTTCGTCTTTGATAGCCAACACTGTGATGGAACCGAGGGTATCGATCTGTATCTTTGGGAAGAGTGTATGAAAAACAGACCGCATGCGCTCAAACTGATCGGCCACGCGGCGGGCCTGCTTTCTCATTCGAGTTGCTGACGACAGAGAAATGCGGGCTGCGGACCTCGACCCAGTTTTCCGGCTTCTCCCGAGCCTGCGCCAGCAGAGGTGAAAGCACGACGACCAAAAAAAAGACGTCTGCACATGCTTGGGGCTGCTTCCGTGCAACAGCGCTGAAGTTTACATGCTAATCGCCCCGGCTACAACTCCGCCAGCACCCGGTGCACCAAAGAAATCGCGATCGATCCTTCGCCCACGGCGGAGGCCACGCGTTTCACATTTCCGGCCCGGACATCGCCCACGGCAAACACTCCAGGCAGGCTCGTCTCCAGCATGAAGGGCACGCGCGGAAGCGGCCAATGGAAGTCCTGTATAACCGGATCCAGATCCCGCCCGGTAAGGACGAACCCTTTGCCGTCCAGGGCCACGCATCCTTTCAGCCACTCGGTTCGCGGAGAACCTCCCGCCATGATGAACAAATACCTCAGGTCATGCGTCGAGGTCTCGCCCGTCTTCTTGTCCTGCCAGGTCACGCGCTCCAGTTGCGTATCTCCGTCGAGTCCTACGATCTCCGTGCCGTAGTGCAGTTCGATCGCCGGATTCTCCTCGATCCGCTGAATCAGGTAGCGCGACATCGTGTCCGACAACTGCCGCGCCCGCACCACCATATGAACCTTGCTCGCCGTCTGCGATAAGATAGACCGCCGCCTGCCCGGCTGAGTTTCCTCCGCCGATTACAATCACTTCCTCGTTCCCGCACAGCTGCGCTTCAATGTAGGTGGCTCCGTAATAAACGCCCTGGCCTTCAAATTTCTTCAGGTTGTCGATTTGGGGCTTGTTGTACTGCGCCCCGCTGGCAATCACCACTGCGCGCGCGCGAATCGTTTGGCCGCAGTCCACGCTCAACTCGTAGGGATGCCGCTCGCAATTCAATTTCGTAACACTGTTGGCGACCAGCATTTTGGCGCCAAACTTCTGCGCCTGCGCAGCCGCACGGCCCGCCAGTTCGTTTCCCGTAATTCCCATGGGAAAGCCCAGATAATTTTCGATCTTCGAGCTCGATCCCGCTTGTCCTCCGGGGGATCGGCCTCGATGACTAGAACGTCCAGGCCTTCCGACGCGCCATAAACGGCCGCGGCCAGGCCCGCGGGACCGGCGCCGACAATCACCAGATCCCGCACTTCCGCAGTCGTGATGTGCGCGTTGAGCCCCAGGCATCTCGCCAATTCCTGGATCGACGGCCCGCGCAGCACGGTTCTCCATTGCAGATCACCACTGGAATTTCGGCAAGAGTGACGTAAAGCGGTCGAGTAGTTCTTGTGCCCCTGTGTCGGTGTCCAGATCAATGTAAGTATGCGGATGCCCGTTGCGAGTCAGAAACTCCCGCAGATGCAGCGTCTTCGCAGAGTGCCGTGATCCCAGCAGGATCACGTTCCCACCACCAGACGAGATCAGCAGCACCCGCCGCAGGATGAACGCTCGCATAAAGATCGCGCTCAACTCCCCATCTCGCGCCACCAGAATCCGCAACGCTTCCGGGCTCAGCTCGATGAATTCGCCGGCAGCCGTCACGCGGCCGCGTGCCAGTGCCCCGCGGCCTGAGATCATCGTCATCTCGCCAGTAAAGCTTCCAGCTTGATGGGTTACGATCATGCGCTCCCCGGTCATGTGGGCTGCACGATCTCCAAAGCCCCTGAAAGCAGCACGAAAAAAGGAACGGTCGTATCCCCGGGCTCGAACAGAATCTCTCCAACCTTCGTCTGCCGAATCTGGCCGAACGGGCGGATGCGGTCGATCTGAGAAGGCGTAAGCGCAGGGAAGGCTTGCTCTTGATTTACCGGTCCGCTGGAGAACATGTGCCAGCGCTGCCGGAAGCTGGAACCAAGCGGGCCGATGATGACTGGAGAAGACATGTTTCACCTGAGAGAGGCAGAGCACACAGTGGCGCTGCCGGGCACGCCACGAAGCTTGATTAGATGACACGAACCCGGTCCAGGGTCCAGGCCGGCCTGCCGGCTACGGTCTTTCACGTCTCCCACGCTCACAATCTTCGCCGTGGCGCGGAATTTCTTGTAATCGCGGTAAGTCTGCTCCAGGTTCACATCAAAGTTCTTCAGCAGGGCCAAGCGCACATCAATCTTTAGCCGTGACATGGAGCGGCAACCACACTTCGTCGTTCACCCGCGTCTGTTCCAGCATGAAGCGTGAACCCTTGTGAAAGCGCGCCAGGAACAATCCCCACGAAATCGTGTCCAGGCATTCCACATCCATCTTGGCCAGTTGCAGATCGTTCTTGTCGATCCAGACTCGCCCGCGGAACTTCGACAGATACTTGGATTCCTTCAACTGCGGCTCAAATCCCGGACGCGGCTCGCCCTCAATCACCCAGGCCTCGCGCCCGCCCAGCATTCCGTCCCCACCAGCGTGAAGTTGTAGGCGTCGGCCACTTCGCGCACGAACTTACGGTCTTCTTCGCGTTCTTTCTCTTCTTTTTCCTCGCGCTTCCTGCGATCGCCTTCCGATTCGTTCTTGCGCTTGTCGATGATCTTCTGAATCTTTTCTTCCTCTTTGGCCGCATCCTTTTGGTCGAGCGGCTTATCGTCTTTCTCAATCAGCCGCTGCACCTGCTCGCCATAGAGTTCCATCACATCGTAGGTCTTCACCTCGGTGGACTTCACCTCGCCTTTGCCGTCGAGCTTGTGCTCCTCGTCGCGTTCGATGTAGGTATAGTCGCGCAGCCGCTTGTCGTTTTCGAGATCTTTGTCGGCGACGATGCGAAGCAACTGCTGCATCTGCTCCTGCGAGAGCTTGCCGTTCGCATCAGGCTTCAAGTCGGGCAGGGAGGAGACGGCAGGCGGCATTCCCGGGACAGCCGGGCGGGTTGATCCTGCCAGCGAAAGCGAAAGGGCCAGCAAACAAAATGACGAACAGAGCAAGCGGAGCGAGACCCAGGCTTCTCATGATGAACAATACGTTCTTAGAAGGCGGTCGAGTTCCTTCAGGATGCACGAAAACGGCCCTCATTCCTCTGCCGTTTTCTTGTATGCCTTTCCCCAACATTCCCCCTGAAACAGCCGCTCGTCCACGCGATGCAGCCGTTTAGCCATGGCCGGAGTGATCAGCGGGTAATGCTTGATATCGAACAAGTAATACACGATGAACCACACCGGCTCGTCGGTCGTCATCCAGTTCTGCCGATCGAAGCGTTTCAGGTTGACAGGAACCGAAAAGCGCCGCAGCGTGCGCTCTCGCCGCAGGTTGAAATATCCGTTGAAATAACTGATCGCCAACTCGCGCAGCGTGCGATGGACGGGCTCGCGCCAGCGGCATCCCGTGTAGTTCGATTTCGCGACAGCGCCCCAGCAACCGTTCTGGCGAAAGATAGCGACTACGTGGTCAGTATCGTGGTCGGCTTCAAAATCAAGCAGCAGCGGAGGATAGCCATTGGCGCGCAGCGCCGCCGCGGCAAAGATCGCGCCTTCCAGGCAGTGCGCCGTTTGCTCCGCCAAAACGCGCCGCGGCGACCACGCCGTATCCGCCAGATGATACGGGGCATCGTCGAGAAATTTCTGAATGCCGTACGGATCTTTCATGCTGCGCAGTTTGCGCAGCTCCGAAGCAGTGAAACCAGCCAGTGGAATCGCTCATCGTCGGATGAGTTTACCTGAGACCACACCGATTTTGGGGGCTGCAGAGTTTCCAGCTCTCCGATCGGCGGACCGCTCTGAAAGGGCGCGGCTTCAGCCGCGCCGTTCGAGTCAATTGAAGCCGGGCTTCAGCCATTGAGGCGCCGAACAGCGGACTCTTAGGTGAATACCTCAGCTAATTCGCTGCGGCGTCTCCACGAGCACGTCCGGCGGAGTCTCCGAAAGCGTATGCGGGGCAAAGCCATAACTCACGCCCACGGTCCACAGGCCGGCATTCCGTCCGGTTTCAACATCGACATGCGAGTCGCCAATGATCGCGGTTTCCTCCGGGCGCACTCCGTTTTCCTCGATCAACTTGCGTGCGCCTTCGGGATCGGGCTTCTTGGTGGCAAAACTGTTTCCCCCATAGATCTGCGTGAAGAACGTCCCCAGTCCGAGCGCTTCAACGATGGCGCGCGAGGGGCCAACGGGCTTGTTCGAAAGCACCGCCATGGTGCGGGGTTTCCCGTCCGAAACGCGCTGCATGGCGCCCAGCGCTTCCCGCACCCCGGAGTAGACCGTAGTGTGGTCGAGCTTATGCTCGCGGTAATAAGACAGGAAAAACTGCAGCCCTGGCGCACGATTGCCTCATCAACCGCCTCACCCCCGAGCGCGCGCTGAATCAGAATCGGAGCACCGTCGCCGACATAGCTGGCAATCACGTCATCTGGCAACGCCGGCCGCCCGATGTGGCGCAGCGCCGCGTTCACCGAGTGCACCAGGTCGAGGCGCGAATCAATCAGCGTGCCGTCGAGATCGAAGATCACCAGCTTAATCGGGTGCGGGTCAAAGGCGCGGTGGGTTCGAATCATTCGCTTTCAGGATAAATGATCGCAGCATTCCTCCGTCAGCACCGGCATTCAACTGAACCGCCTCCAAATTCACGTTCGCAAAAGGTGGAGGGGTTTCTTGACATTAATCCATATTTCTAGTAATGTCGAAACATGCCGGTGTCCTCGCTCACACCACCCAGCGAACGCATTGCCAAATACGCCGACATGTTTTCGGCGATGGGCACCGAGCCCCGGTTGCGCATCATGCAGCTCTTGCTTTCGGCGCATCCCGAGGGCCTCGTGGTCGGCGACATTCAAGGTGAGTTGGAGATTCCGAACTCGACTCTCTCGCACCATCTCGAAAAGCTGAAGACCGAAGGCCTGGTGGAAGTTCAGCGTGAGGGGACGTTCCTTCGCTACACGGCAGACACCGGCGCTCTGCAGGAGTTGTTGCAATTCCTCTACGCCGAGTGCTGCACCCGCAACAAGGCACTCAAACCCGAACAGATCGTTCGAATCTGCAAATAGGAGAAGCTTCCATGAGCACTACCGATACCAGCACCGCCGCCGCCGACATCAGGGAAGTCGTAAAAGAGAAATATGGCCAGGCCGCTCTTCGTGTGAAATCCGGAGGCAGTTCCTGCTGCGGTGCTACGGCCAGCACCGGTTGCGATCCCATTACCGCGAACCTTTACGACTCCGCGCAAGCCGGACAAATCCCGGAGGAGGCTCTGCTGGCTTCGTTCGGCTGTGGAAATCCCACCGCTTTGGCCAAGCTGAATCCAGGCGAGATCGTCCTCGATCTAGGCTCCGGCGGCGGCATCGATGTGCTGCTCTCGGCGAAGCGCGTGGGCGCAACCGGTAAGGCCTACGGTCTCGACATGACCGACGAAATGCTCGCCTTGGCAAATGAAAATAAACGCCGGTCGGGCCTCGCCAACGTTGAGTTTCTCAAAGGCGAGATTGAAAACATTCCGCTGCCCGACAATTCCGTGGACGTCATCATCTCCAATTGCGTCATCAACCTCTCGGCGGACAAAGATCGAGTGCTGCGGGAAGCTTTCCGGGTGCTCAAGCCGGGCGGCCGTTTTGCCGTGTCCGACGTAGTAACCCGCGGCGATATGCTGCCCGAGATTCGTCAGAGCGTGCAGGCGTGGGTAGGTTGCATCGCGGGCTGCGCTCGAGGAGAATGATTACCGCAACAAGCTGGCCAGCGCCGGATTCGAGCAGATCGAAATATAGCCCACCCGCATCTACCGCGCGGAAGACGCCTGCGAGTTTCTTGCTGGGCAGGGAATCGATGCTGTCGCCATCGCTCCGCAAGTAGATGGAAAATTCATGAGCGCCTTCATCCGAGCTGTAAAACCGTTGGCGGAGGATGCTTGCTGCGGCCCGACATGCTGCGACTGAGCCGAATCCTCACTCGGACCTCCATGAGGCATGAAAATGCAAAAGCCCTTCAACGTTTTATTCCTGTGTACCGGCAACTCGGCGCGTTCGATCATGGCCGAGGCCATCATGAATCACAAAGGACGGCCTAACTTCACCGCGTACAGCGCGGGCAGCCATCCCTCGGGATCGGTTCGACCCGAGGCTTTGCGGCAACTCGAAGCTGCTCACTTGCCCATCCATGGTTTTCGCAGCAAGAGCTGGGACGAATTTGCCAAGCCCGGCGCTCCGAAACTCGATTTCGTGTTCACGGTCTGTGACAACGCAGCCAACGAAGTCTGCCCAATATGGCCGGGCCAGCCCATGACCGCTCATTGGGGGGTGCCCGATCCCGGCCGCAGTCCGCGGCTCAGAGGAGCAGGTGGAGAAGGCTTTCCGCGACGCGTTTTTCCTGCTGGATCGAAGAATCAGCCTGTTCTTGAGTCTTCCACTCTCGACTCTCGATGGGCTCTCCTTGAAGAAAGAAATCGACAACATCGGACGGCAATGAAATGTGATCTGCGCTCCCGTGCGGTCGCGGAATTCCTGGGGACGGCGTTTCTCCTGGCCGCAGTAGTTGGCTCAGGTATCATGGGCGAGCGGTTGGCCGGCGGCAACGTCGCAATCGCGCTTCTGGCCAATACGCTTTCCACGGGAGCGATCCTGGTGGTCCTGGTTCTAGTGCTTGCTCCCATCTCAGGTGCGCATTTCAATCCTGCGGTTACGCTGGCGATGAGTGTGACGGGAGATCTGCCCTGGCGCGAAACTCCAGTTTACATGGCGTCTCAGATCGTTGGAGCTTTCGCCGGCGTAGTCTCGGCTCATCTGATGTTCGGACTACCGTTGTTTTTCGCCTCAAATCGCCCTCGGCATGGCGCAGCTCAACTGTGGAGCGAGTTCGTCGCTACCCTCGGGCTCATCTTCATAATCTGGGCCTGCTCGCGTTTCCGCCCATCAGCCACGGCACTCGCGGTCGGGGCCTACATCACCTCGGCATACTGGTTCACGGCGTCCACCTCGTTCGCAAATCCCGCGGTGACACTGGCTCGTTCTGCCAGCGATACCTTCGCTGGGATCCGTCCCGCCGACGCGCCCGGATTCATCTCTGCTCAACTCGCCGGCGCGTTGACGGCGACCGCTCTATTTCGCTGGCTGGTCCCCGCCCGAGTCGGCTCAGCCGACCAGTCGGTCCCATAACCAAAGTTTCCCAGCCCGGAACTTGCATGTTTTCCAATCCCCGATTCCCATTTACAATGCAACCTGTCCGGTAATACTTTGCACCGAATCTTAAGAGCCGGGATATTCATCAGATACTTATCAGGAAACGCGGATGGCGACAACAAAAACCGACCCCAAGCTATCCATCGCGAGCGGCAAGAAGTCCCAGACCTACGAAGGACTTACGCGCGAGCAACTGATCGAAGCCTACCGCATCATGTACACCTCCCGGCGCATCGACGACCGGGAAATCCTGCTCAAGCGCCAGCAGAAAATCTTCTTCCAGATGTCGGGAGCCGGCCACGAGGCCATCGGCGTGGCCGCCGGGATGGCGCTGAAGCCGGGCTATGACTGGTTCTATCCTTATTATCGAGACCGCGCGTTGTGCCTGGCGCTCGGCGCCAAGCCTCTGGAAATGTTTCTGCAGGCAGTCGGCGCGGCCGACGATCCCAGTTCCGGCGGACGCCAGATGCCTTCGCACTGGGGATATAAGCGGCTGAATATCGTCACCCAATCGTCCCCCACGGGATCGCAGATTCTGCAGGCCGTAGGGATGCGCCGAGGCCGGACGCTATTTTGCGCAGCGCCCCAACGCGGCGGAAATTCCGCCGGCGACTGACCGCCCCGATTATCGCCAGTTCAAAGAGGTCACCTTCCAGGGCGACGAGGTCTCTTACGTTTCGCTCGGCGATGGCACCACCAGCGAGGGCGAGTTCTGGGAGGCGATGAACGCCGCGGCACTGAACAAGCTTCCGGTGATTTTCTGTGTTCAGGATAACGGCTACGCGATCTCCGTGCCCGTGGAAATACAGACCGCCGGAGGCAGCATTTCGCGGCTGGTCTCGGGCTTCCCCAATTTCCATTTTGAAGAAGTCGACGGCACCGATCCGGTGGCGAGTTCGGCCGCCTTTCAGCGCGCCGTGAAGTATTGCCGCGAGGGCCACGGGCCGGCGTTCGTGCACGCCCACGTGATCCGCCCGTATTCGCATTCGCTTTCCGACGACGAACGTTTGTACCGTCCCGGATTCCGAGCGCGAGCGCGATGCCGCCCGCGATCCCGTTTCACGCACTCAAATGTTTTTGTTGCGCGAGGGGATTCTCGACGAAAAGGGCATCAACGAACTCGAAAAGAAAGTCGACGAAGAACTGCAGGTCGCGGTGGACCTGGCTCTGGCAGCGCTTGCCTCCCGCGCCCGAGAGCGTGTTGCAGTACGTGTATTCGCCCGATCTTGATCCCACTTCGGCATCGTTTGAGACGCAACCCGTGGTCGGACCCGATTCCGCCGACGGCAAAAAGCCGCCAGCCAAGACCATGGCCGATCTGATCAACGTAACCCTGCGCGATGAAATGAAGCACGACGAGCGCATCGTGATCT
The DNA here is from genome assembly GCA_963763285.1 of uncultured Acidobacteriaceae bacterium. Classification (GTDB taxonomy): domain Bacteria; phylum Acidobacteriota; class Terriglobia; order Terriglobales; family Acidobacteriaceae; genus Sulfotelmatobacter. The sequence continues at coordinate 193,568 of CAVXOK010000003.1, forward strand.
TCGGCGAAGACGTGGCTGATTGCAGCCGCGAAGAATACCTCAAGCGCAAGCTGGTCAAAGGCAAGGGTGGAGTCTTCAAACTGACGTTCGGCCTGCAGAACGAGTTTGGCCCGGACCGTGTTTTCAACTCGCCACTGGCCGAGGCCGCCATCGTCGGCCGCGCCACAGGCATGGCCACCCGCGGTCTCAAGCCGGTGGTCGAGATTCAGTTCTTCGACTACATCTGGCCGGCCATGATGCAGATTCGCGACGAATTGTCGGTGATCCGCTGGCGCTCGAACAATGGATTCTCCTGTCCCATCGTAATTCGAGCGGCGATCGGCGGATACCTCACTGGCGGCGCTATCTATCACTCGCAATGCGGCGAAAGCGTGTTCACTCACATCCCCGGCCTGCGCGTGATCTTTCCGTCGAACGCGTTGGACGCGGCGGGACTGCTGCGCACCGCGATTCGCTGCGACGATCCCGTGCTGTTCCTCGAGCACAAGCGCCTGTATCGCGAAACCTATGGCCGCGCCCCGTATCCCGGACCGGACTACATGATTCCGTTCGGCAAGGCCAAGATCGTGAATCCGGGAACCGACCTCACGGTGATTACCTACGGCGCCGTGGTTCCGCGCGCTCTGCAGGCAGCGCAGAAACTCGAACGCGAACACGGCTTCAAAGTGGAGTTGATCGATTTGCGCAGCCTGAATCCGTTTGACTGGGAGACGATCGCCGCGTCGGTCGGGAAGACGAATCGCGCGCTCGTGGCCTACGAAGATACCTTGAGTTGGGGCTACGGAGCGGAGATAGCCGCCCGCATCGCCGATCAACTCTTCGATCACCTGGATGCGCCCGTGCGCCGCGTCGCCGCGGCCGACACCTTCGTGGCCTATCAGCCGATTCTCGAGGACGCCATTCTACCGCAGGCGAACGATCTGTTCCGCGCCATGAAAGAGCTGGCCGAGTACTAAGGACAAGCCAAGTCTTACTCCCCGAACATCACCCTGTCATTCCGACCGGAGCCGGAGCGTCAGCGACGGCGGAGCGGAGGAACCTGCTGTTTGTTTGTAATCTTGCCTACAATCTTCCCTACTCCCCAAACAGTGCCTTGTATATTCCTCCGCCCAGCCCGCCGCCGATCAGCGGAGCCACCCAGAACATCCACAACTGCTGCAAAGCCCAGCCGCCGGCGAAAATCGCAGGGCCCGTGCTGCGAGCGGGGTTCACTGAAGTGTTAGTTACGGGAATGCATACCAGGTGAATCAGGGTGAGGCAGAGGCCGATGGCAATAGGGGCGAAGCCTTTAGGGGCGCGGCTGTCGGTCGAGCCCATGATGACGATCAGGAAGAACGCAGTCAAAACAACTTCAGCGACGAAGCCCGCCAGCAAGGAGTAACCGCCAGGAGAATGCAACCCGTATCCGTTGGAAGCGAACCCGGCATGGACATCGAAACCGTCCTTTCCGCTGGCAATGACAAATAGAACACCCGCAGCCGCAATTGCGCCCAGAACTTGCGCAATCACGTAGGGAATCAGTTCAGAAGCAGGGAAGCGTTTGCCCACGACCAGGCCGAAGCTGATCGCCGGGTTCAAGTGGCAGCCGGAAATGTGTCCAATCGCGAAGGCCATGGTAAGCACCGTCAATCCGAACGCCAGGGCGACGCCCACGAATCCAATGCCGAGCGAGGGGAAGCCAGCGGCCAGCACGGCTGCACCGCATCCGCCGAAGACCAGCCAGAAAGTTCCGAAGAATTCTGCGACGGCACGTTTGCTCGAGAGTCATAAAATCTCCTTCATCGTGAAAGGAATTGAATTCTCGATTGCCGGCCTGCGTCTATCTTGACGCGGAAGGTTAGCACAAAGTGGCCGAGTTGTGCGCCGGGAGCCTCGTAGTTTTCCGCTCTCGCGCTCTAACGTCCTGAGAGATCGATCAGGTTACGAAGGCTTTCCGCGCAAGGCGATCTGGATTGCCCGTTCCCAAGGGCGATGCTAGGCTGCAAGTAAGTGGACTCCGCATACCCCAATTCCGTGAATCCAGGCCATGCCACGAGCGGCCGTGCAGTTGCGTGGCTGCAATCCGCGACGGCGGAAGTGTGGCTGAAGTTTCTGCTGGCACTGGTGGGATTAGGTCTGGCCTTCGGAGCAGCGTTGCTTTCGACGGCTTCCGGCGAGGCAGGCCATCTGTGGGCATCGGTGATTCTGGCATCGCTTGCACTGCTTATGGCGGCCTTTGTCGGGCTGGTTACGGTGCCCTACTTGGCGCGGCGGGTGGCGATCGAGCGCTTGCGCCAGACGTTTCATTACGACGTTACGAAGGCGGGCGTGGTCTATGTGCTGGTCACGCTGGTGATCGGCATCGCGGCGCTGAACACGGGAAACAATCTGCTGTACATCGTAGTCGCGGCCATGCTGTCGGCGATCCTGGTCTCGGGAGTGGTTTCCGCGCTGGTGTTGCGCGGCCTGGAACTTGAGGTTCGCCTGCCCGAGCATGTGTTTGCCGGTCGCCCGGTAGTGGGGCGAATCGTTCTGCGCAACCCGCGGCGGTTCCTGCCCTCGTTCTCGATCCGCGTCGTGCCGGCGCGCCGGGCGAAAGGAAAAAAGCCCCGCAAGCAATGGCGTTGGGAGCCCGCGACTTTCGCTTTTCCCCCGAACCGTACTCCCGAGAATCAGTGGGTGAAGCTGCGCGATTGGCGGGTCAAGCGAGTGGACGTGACCCCACCCGCGCCCGGAATCTTCGAAGGGATGATCTATTTCCCCTACTTGCCGCCGCGAACCGATCTCACTGCGGATCTTGAGCTCCGCTTCGACCGCCGTGGACGGTATCGCGAATCAAGCTTCGGCGTCGCTACCCGGTTTCCTTTCGCCTTCCTGACCAAGACGCGGGACGTTGCGCTGGAACGCGAGATTCTCGTATATCCCCCGGTCGAGCCTCCCGACGACCTGTTTGAAATCCTGCCTCTGGTGCGCGGAGAATGGGAAAGTTTTGTACGCGGACGGGGCTCTGATCTATACCGCATTCGCGAGTACATGCCCGAAGATTCGGCACGCCACGTCGACTGGAAGGCGACGGCCAAGTCTGGCTCGTTGAAGGTGCGTGAATTCAGTCGCGAAGATGAACGCAAACTGCGCATCGTCTTCGACAACCCCGCGGCAGGAGCGATTTCCGCGCAGGCCTACGAACACGCCGTAAATCTGGCGGCGTCGCTGGCCTGGCACTTCTCGTCACAGGCTGCGGAGGTCTCATTTTTCATTACCGGGCACAGCCGCCGTGCCGCCGTGCACGAGTTCCTCGCCCAACTCGCTGTGATCGATCCCCGGAAGGGTCCTGCGGAGGCACCAGGGCCAGCGGTACCACTCCGCAAGCCGGTTTGCTTCGGATTTAGATCTCGGCACCGGCGAATACAACATCGTTCTCACCGCGCAGCCGCGAGGAAGCTTGCCTACCGCATGGTGGAACTGCTCGTATTTCGTCTTTCTCGGGAGCGAGGGTTTCGGCGGCGCCTGACATTCCCGTAATCCCCTCACTGGCCGGATTTTTCTTCACCCCCCACCTTTTGGCCCTTCCCAGAAATCTGGTCTCGCCGTATACTCGCGCCCCGGTATAGCTTTTGAACGGCTCGGAATCGATACCCGGAGGATCGAAATGCGAATCTGCGAGCTGATCAAGAACCAGGAAACCTACCAGGCGGAGATGGGGCAAACCGTGCTGGAAACCGTGCGCGCCATGGTCGAACGCGACATCGGCGCCGTTCCGGTCGTGCATAACGGCAGGCTGGTGGGGATTTTTTCCGAGCGTGATTTGATGAAGCGCGTAGTTGCGGAAGGCTACGATCCGCGCAGCACTTGTCTCGCCGAGGTCATGACCGACGACCCGCTCACCATCAACATGAATGACGAGTTGGAGAACTGCCTGGCTCTCATGCGGCGCCACAGCTTCCGGCATCTGCCGGTTTGCCATCAGGGACAACTCGTCGGCATAGTCTCTCTGCGCGATATTTTGCTGCACGATTTGAATGAGAAGGATGACGAAGTTCGCATGATGCGCGCCTACATCCACTCTGTCCCGGACGCCTAGAAAGCGGGCAGGCAGGCGCGACTCCGGGGCGTCGGGCGTGCATCCTGGGCCCGCAAAACGATCCAGGAACAGAGAATTTCGGTAGCGTTTCACGAAGACTTCCCCCATATGGCCCGAAAGTAACGTTACTTTGGGTTACCTGAGTACATTGAACACTTGGGCCAAAAGGTTTAACTTCCTCTTATTAAGGGAATGGTCCCTTTGGCACGGTGCCGTGAAGCGGGCTCTGGTCGCCACTATTGTTTCGAGAGTTGAATTATTCCGATGAGCGAGAAAATCAAGATTCTCTACTACGCTCTCTGGCTCGCACATCCCGTTCTCCAAACGGTCATCGCCATAGTTATGCTTCGTCGCGGCCAGCACCGTGAATTCAGATATTTTTTTGCTTATGTCGTCGCGCAGATTGTGACCTTCGCCGTGGTCTTTCCTACTTACCTCTACTACTACCCGGCCCTCTTTTACGTTTATTGGTTCACCACCGCGATCAGCGTGGCTTTGGGTTTCAAGGTGATCCACGAAGCCTTTCTCGATGTCTTCCGGCCATTCCACACCTTGCGCGACCTGGGCACAGTACTCTTCAAATGGGCAGGTCTGGTGATGCTCTTGGTAGCTGGGGTAGTCTCGGTTTCCACAAACTCTTCGGATACGCCGCCCTGGGTGCAGGCCATCCTGACCGCCCAGCGCTGCGTACGTATTATTCAAGTCGGAATGGTGCTTTTCCTGTTGTTCTTTGCCCGCTACCTCGGAGTAAGCCGCCGCCAGCACAGCTTCGGAATCGCCCTGGGCTTTGGAACCTTTGCCTTCGTGGAACTGAGCTTGGTTGCGTCCTGGGCGGGCGATCACCTGACTAATCTCGCGGTGAACCTGATCAATATGGGGGCGTACAACGCCGCGTTATTTATCTGGTTGGGTTATACGCTGGCGAAAAGCCCTGCTCGCGACGCTGCCTCCACATTGCTGCGGCCGCAGCGCTGGGAGCAGAGCCTGTCAGACATTCAGCACCCGCTGCCCGCGGACTCGCTGATCCCCATGTTCGAAGGGATGGTGGACCGGGCTCTGTCGCGGACTCGGGTCTCGCCATCGATCACGCCAGAAAACGGCGGCGCGGCGACTGCGACCCGCGCCACAGTCGTGCCCATGAGTGCATTGACTATCTCTGGATTGGTTGAGCGCGTCGGATCCAAGCGCTAATTAGCCGTCCCGCGCGCCGACTCCGCCTTTCGATCTACTTCTCCCATCTCGCACTGCGATTCCGGATTTCGTAAATAATTCTCCACTAACCGCGTGCCTTTGGCCCAACGCAAGCCTTGCCCTCGTAAGCTAAGGGAAAAACCTTAGATTTACTACGGATTGCCCTGTATTTACACGTTTCTTGGGGGCGTGTAGATTGTCAACGACGGAAGGTCTGCTCGCTCAGGCGGGAAATTCTTGCCGGAAGGGCTTGACTCGTGCCTTATAATTCTCTCCGCGTCGGAGAGCCTCTTGCTTGGGGCGCTAGGACGCGGAAGGAGTTAACCCATGAAGCAAGCAATCAGGATTTCGATCCTGATGTTAGGACTAGTGGGCACGTATGTCGCAGCCGCCGTTCCGCAGGTTCCCGCCCCGGACGGAGGCCCGATTCTACTGTGCCCACCACAACAACAACTAGGTGTTGGCAGATGCACCAACGGCAACGGCTTACCACCGATGGTGAGATAGCAGTTAACCGGATGTCTGGGTTAGACGCAAGGTCACTAAAGTAACCTGCAGGTAACTGGGCCGAACACGGGCTCGCAATCTTAGGGCTGACGGACTTCATACATAAACCGTCAGCCCCGTTTTTTTGGCGTGCCTTCGTTAGGACTTCTTTCCGAGGGCGGACTCCATCTCCCGCCGCAACTCCGCCGGGTCCGGCGACCGGCGGTTGGCAGGCAAAGCCGGAACACAAAACCGCAAACGATTTTCCCGAGTTCAACCCAGGCAGGTTCGGGATTGTAGCCGCCAGTGCAGGAGGAAGGTTCCCTGCAACCGCCTGGTTCGTAGTCAGTCGAAGCACGCTCTTATTGAAAGCGAAAGGGGCAGCCGCGACGGCAGCGAGACTTTCCGCCGTTTGCTCCTGCACGTTGTCCGCGATCACAACCACCTGCACCGGATTCTCCAACAGATGCAGGACCGCGATCCCGTAAGTGGCGGCGAAAATTCCAAATTGCTCCGCCACGCCGGCAAACGTTTCCAGCGTTTGCTCAGCCTTGTCTCGATATCCGCTATCGCCGGTGTAATGGTGCAGGCGCAGCAGGGCAATCGCAGCCATGGGATTTCCCGCCGGCGTGGGCGAATCCTGCAGCGGCTTGCGCCGCGTCGCGAGCACGCCCAGACTCTTGCCCTCGGCTGCCGGTTCAGCATCGAAGAACCCTCCGGAAACCGCATCAAAGAACTTTGCAATCATGGCGTCGCCGATGGCCCGCGCGAACTTGAAATAGCTAAGGTCGGCCGTCGCTTCATAAGCGTCGAGGCAGGCCAGCGCCGTCGCCGCGTAGTCGTCGAGCAGGCCGGAGACTTCGCGATGCTCAGCCTGAGGATCGGAATAGGCAACAACGTGCAGCAGTTGAGTGGAGCGAGCGCCTTCGCCCCCTTTCGCCGCATGCGGCTTCCACGCTTCCGCCAATACACGATCTAACGAACGCAGCGCGAACTGGCGGGCTGATTCGAGATTCAAAACCTTCGCCGCCTCCAGATAAGCCGACATACACATGGAGTTCCATCCCACATAAACCGTCTTGTCGACGTAAGGCGTGGGCCGCTGCAAACGCGCCGCATACATTTTCTTCTTTGCGGAATCGAGCAGGCCGCGCACCCGCTCGCTGCTAAGGCTCATCCGGCCGCGCAATTTCTTCGATCGGCGCGCGCACATACAGCACGTTCTTCGCCGGATTATGATGCATCTCGCCGATCTCGTTGATGTCATAGTGCAGCGCCGCGACCTGCGCTTCTTCTTCCGTAAGCACAGCGCGCGCCTCGTCGAGCGTCCAGGTGAAGTAGTCGCCATCGTCATCCATGGAAATGTCAGCGTCCTGCGAAGCATAAAAGCCGCCGCGCTCGCGATCGCTCAGCCACTCATCCATCCATCGAATAATGTCGCGCGCCACGTCGGCAAAGAATTCCGAGCCCGTCGCCTGATAGGCATGCACATAATTCTTTAGCAGCTCGGAATTGTCGTAGCACATCTTCTCGAAGTGCGGCACCACCCAGCGCTCATCGACCGAGTAACGATGAAATCCCCCCGCCAACTGGTCGTAAACTCCGCCATTCGCCATGTGCTCCAAGCGTGGTGACGATCAAGTTGCGCAAGCTCTTCACTGTTGTCGCAAGGTCAATGTGGGGACGGCCTCCCTCGCGCGCTTTCCGCGCGAGAAGTGGGGACTTTACTTCCTGCGCATACCGTCTCGATCAACAAATCCAGCGCCGAAGGATGCGGAAACTTGGGAGCTTGCCCAAACCCCCCATGCTGCGGATCGAACATACTGAACGCCGACTTCTGAATCGCCGCAATGATGCCAGCCGAAACCCGCCCGCCTCGCCCGGCAAACGACTCCGCCTGCGCGATCGCGCTCTCCACCATCTTCGCCTGCTCCACTACGTCGCCATGTTTTTCCTTGTAAGCGTTGGCAATGCTGGTCAGCACACGCTTAAAGCTCGGCCGACCATATCCGTCGGTCGGCGGAAAATACGTGCCGCCATAAAACGGCTTGCCATCGGGAGTAAGAAAAGCAGTCAGCGGCCAACCTCCCTGCCCGCTAACCGCGCTGACCGCAGCCTGATACCGGCTGTCGATGTCAGGACGCTCGTCGCGATCCACTTTCACTGCGATGAAATGTTCATTCACGAGGGCCGCCACTTCAGCATCGTCGTAAGACTCGCGATCCATCACATGGCACCAATGGCACCACACCGCGCCAATATCCAGCAGCATCGGCTTGTTCTCGCGCTGCGCGGAAGCAAACGCCTCCTCGCCCCACTCATGCCACTGAATGGGCTGATGCATAGCGGATCGCAGATAAGCGGAGGAAGCGCGGGCGAGGGAGTTGAGGGTGGTGGTGGTCATTATCCAAGTTTATACGCAACGAGATACTCGAACAGCGTGCGCAGCGCGTCCGCCCTCCCAAAGCGTTTCATTGATTCGCGGCCTCCGATGATTTCCACATCCCTTCCCGGGTAATCCGTCACATCGCTCCTGTTAATTCTCAGCTACGATTATCGAGTGCAGCTTCCGCTGCCTCGCCCCGGTTCTTTGACATTCGAATTCTGACCGGATAACCAGCCAGGCTAAGCCCTTCCGATTGAATATTTTACGGCTAAGTTCCTTAGAAGCAATATTTTAGCCAGATTCGAAAGGGATATCGCGGGCCTAAGTCATCGCAAGTCAATAATTTAGCAGATCTGATCTGTAGATTTATTTGATCTGGAGCACCCGCGCTTCCATACACAGCATACTGATGGGTTGCGCGGAGTTTCCGCAACCCGGCGCTCTCGCTCAACACATGCTCGAGCAGCGGATTGTGGTAAAGCACATACACCACTCGCGGATGCTCGCGCAGACTCTCCTCCAGATTCCCCATCATCCGCTTCAGCCCCGACTCGGGAAACGGGTTAAACAGATAGAGCACAGTTGGCTCAATAGGAAAAGGGAACTCGGTCGCGTCTCCGCAGATCGATTCGAGCGCGAAGCACTTCTGCGATTCGCCTCGGTACTTGCTGAGATTTTCCTGAGCAGCTTGATGCAGCACAGGCAAAAGTTCCACGCCCACGATGCGCCGAAAAGGATAGTCCGAAGCCATCAGCAGCGTGCGCCCTTTTCCCGATCCGAGATCGATGAATACAAAGTCGTGAAAGTCAGAGTGACTTTCGTCAGCCTAAAGCCTCGAGCATTTCGTGGAATAGAGCGGGCTCCGTGGGCTGATACGGCGAGTGGAAAACTCCGAGCAGCCGATCGCGCCAGCTTACGCCGCGCTGGTCGTGTTGACGCGATGATCCCAATCGTATTCGGCGTCGCCGTAGCGCTGGCGCAGGCGTTCCGGAGTGGAGTCGCGAACGAACTCCCACAGCGCCGCCAGCAGTTGGCGAGTTGCCGAAAGCTTTCCTTCGCGCGCGGCAACGTCATTCCACCATCGCCACGCGGAACGTGGCAGATTGACTCGGGACGAAGCGGAGGGATCGATGCTCTGCATTCTCCCGCCATCATAAGCGATGACGAGACAGCGAGGATGAGGCTACGGCTGCGGGGAATCGAACGTCGGCGGCGGTTTATATCCCGGAGGCAGACCTTTGGTGGCGAAAGGAAAGTCTTTCGGCACGCGAACTTCAATTCGTCCCTCAGGAGTCATTTTGTAGGGATGGCCATCGGGATCGACAGGAGTTCCGGGCAATCCTTCTGCGTTCACGAGTTCTGCCATGCTTGCGGGCAGGCGTCCGGTGCGTTCTCCGAAGCGGGTTACGGCCTCCTGCAGATGCTCGACGTCTTCATCGACACGCAGTGCGCGCAGATGGTCAAGTGCGCTCTGCTTGATCAGTTTGTCCTGGGTGTTCTGGTAGCTTACCGACCACAGCCTCCGCGCCGTGTCGTAATCGCCGGCATGATACGCCATCTGCGCCGCGATAACCTTCAGAAAGGGATGCGCGTTTGGCACGAGAGATCCACGCGCGAATGTGTCGGCAGCGTTTTTGTAATCCTTAAGCTCGGTGTAATAGACGAAGCCCAGGTCGTAGTAGAGCCTCCAGTTGTCGGGATTGTTCTGGATGCCGTAATTCATCAAATCAATCGCGCTCTGAGGTTGGCCCGCGCCGAACGGCGGTTTGGGCGCAAGAAAGCTGCTGCCAAACTCGTAGGCAACCACTAGATGCGGATCCAGCTGAGTGGTGATTTCGAGCAGCGGCGCAAGCAGTTTGTAGCTCGTGGCTGCGAAACGATGCCGGTCGCCGAAGTACTGGACGGCGCGAGTCCAGTAAATGCAGGCCATCAAGCCGTCATAACCGAGGCTGGCGCGCTTGATCACTTTCGGCGAATTGAGGAAAAGGACTTCATCGAGCGTGGCTTGCGGGCGAAGCTGGTCGATGCGATGGAGCAGAAATGTACTGGCCGCCAGCGACAGCACCAGACAGGCGCCAGCAATCATCGAAATTTCTCGGCGATACTTCATTTCCAGTCCATCTTATTTCAGACCACGTTTATTTCAGGTCGCGGTTCTCAAAAATCAGCACGGCTCCGCTCAGCGCCATGATGGCGTAGAACAGGGCGTAGAGCGTGTTGTGCAGGATGAGTTGCCCGGCCACCGGCTGTTCATGGGCGATCGAACTGATCACGTTGAACGCAGAGAAATTCGGCACCAGGTAGGCCGCACCCGTGGCCAGCCAGCGCGTGAGCCCATGAGTCATGCCCGCGAAGTTGCGCAGGTCTTCGGCAAAGCTCCCGATTACGAATAAGCGAGAAGGCGAAGACGGCGGACAGCAGCGGCGAAGAGAATGACGAGAACAACAACGCCAGCGAGCAGATGATGAGGAATTCGAGAATGATGAAGTACAGAGCAACCAGAATCAGCGCGTCGGCGCGCACGAATTTGTGTGAAACGTAGAACAGGGCGGCGAACACTCCGACGGCCATGAAGAAAGCGTTTACGACCAGCGTGCCGGCCAAGCCGAAGAACTTGCCGACAATGAACTCCCAGCGGCGGACGGGACGGGAGAGCACGGTGTAAAGAGTGCGCTTTTCGATTTCTTTGGAAACCAGGCCGATGCCGATGAAGATTGCAATGACAACTCCGAACAGAGAAACCGCGGTGAGCCCAAGATTGATGACGACGAGCTTCTCGATCTCAATCGAAATCTGGCCGACGAGGATCGCGGCTCCTGAGAGCAGCAACGCGAAAGCGATCAGGTTGTACAGCACGCGGTCGCGCACGGCTTCGCGGAAGGTGTTGGAGGCGATGTAGGCGATGCGAGTGTTCATGCTTTACTCCCGACGCTAGTCTCGGCGCGGCGCAGCTTCTCGACAAAATAAGCCTCGAGTGAAGTGCGTACCGGAATGATGGCAATCAGGCGCTGCCGCTCGCGGCGCAGCGCATCGATCACCGCATCCTGCTGACTTTCGGCAATGACGGCGCGAACACGGTCTCCGGTCACGTGGCATTCCGCGCCCAGAGCCTTGATCGAGGCCGGCACCTGCGTCCCTTGCCAAATCACTTCCACCTTGCCTTGAACGCTAGAGGTCAAGTCCTCGACTGCGCCTATGCCGCGCAGTTCTCCTTTGTGGATGATGGCAACGCGGTCGCAGAGCGTTTCGGCATCGGACAGAATGTGGGTGGAGAAGAACACGGTTTTGCCTTCATGCTTGAGCTGCTCCATCAGGTCGCGCACTTCGCGGCGGCCCATGGGGTCGAGCCCGGACATAGGTTCGTCAAAGAACACGAGCTTGGGATCGTGCAAAATAGCCTGGCCGATTCCCACGCGCTGCAGCATGCCCTTGGAAAACTTGCGCAGCTGCACGCCCTTCACGTCGCGCAATCCAACTTGCTCGAGAACCTGATCGACGCGCTGCTTGCGGTGTTTGGCGGGAACGCCGGAAAGCTGCCCGTAGTATTCAAGCAGTTCGTGAGCGGTGAGATAGTCGTAGAAATAGGGCTGCTCGGGAAGGAAGCCGATCTGCGCTTTGACTGAAGGGTCGGTCCAATCCCGGCCGAGGATGCGCGCTGATCCGGAGGTCGGGAACACGAGTCCCATGAGCATTTTCAAGGTAGTAGTTTTGCCGGCGCCGTTGGGACCGAGGAATCCGAAGATCTCGCCATCTTCCACTGTCAACTGCAGCGGACTGAGAGCGCGCCTGGGCCGCTTGCGCCAGAACCCGACCATGTAGGTTTTTTCTAACCCAAGAATTTCAATTGCAGGCATGGCCACTCCGAAAAAGAGAAAGCTTAAGACCGCCTTCGAGAGAAATTATAAGCAATGAAGATAAATTTTGGGACTGGGTGGAAAGTTACGTCCGTACCTGTACGGCAAGCTTGATAAGGAAGCGAGCCAAACGCGCGATTATTGCGTCGCAAAAACCGCGACCCTTCGGCTTCGCTCAGGGCAGGCTGCTTCGCGCGGCTCGCCCGGATCCTTCGCGAGACAAAATGCGTCTCGCTCAGGATGACATTGCCCCCTATTGCATCGCCAGCAAAGCTGAGCAAGCAGCGTAGCCGCCGACCGTGGTGAGCGTGCCGGCCGGCTGGAGGCGCAATACCGCGTCCTGGATGGAGCAGTAAGAGCGCGTGCCAAACTGCGCGCTGATGGGTGAGCCGGTCGAGTAGAACTGATCGTTGATGAGGCTTCCGGCGCTGGCCGAGCCGGTGGCGTTAAAGAGGTAGCCGCTCTTGCCGGCTCCGGCGCCGTTGGTGGCCAGAAAGTTGTCGATCAAACATCCGGTGCCTACGCCCGGAGTGCAAGGGGACGCGCCGCCCAGAGTTGTGAGAGCCAGCGGAAACCCGATGGCTGGGTAGGTGCTGAAATAGGCGATTTCCCCGGTGTTGATGGTGCGCACAGAAGCGGCTGCGGACGAATCGTTGGCCGACATGCGGGCGCGCATGAGATTCGGGATCGCGATCGCCGCGATGATAAGAATGATCGCGACTACGATCAACAACTCGATAAGTGAGAAGCCCTTTTGTCTCTGCATCGAGTGCTCTTTCTTTCCAAAGCTTTGCCCGCAACCGGCCCCGAGGCTTGATTTCCCCGGAGTCGTACAACATTAGTCGCATGCGGAGGACCAAACGAAGGCGAACCGACACTTAGGTTTGAAATCAGGCAACTGCTTTGCTTTCAATCCGATGCTGGATGCAACCTGCCACTCTCAGGTAAGGAAACGTCCCCGGAGGTCGCTGAATCCCCCGGTTCTGACAAATTGTGTCACTTTGCGACGGAAGAGTGGTCTCGAGTGACTCGCGGCCCGTGGGACCGCGGGCTGGCCGATGAGGTGTGGCGTGGAATTCCGAGTGAGGCCAAGGGCAGGGATCCTTCGACTGCGTAAGCCGCGCACTTCGTGGGCGGCTTACTTCGCTCAGGAGGACAGTGTTAGTTCTCAGGATGACAAGGTCAGTTCGCCATCGGCAGCAGGCCTTGGCAAGCGACGTAGCTAGCGACAAGCGCGATGGTGCCTGCGGGCTGGGTACGCACCACGCCATCGTCAAACGCGCAGTACGCCTTGGTGCCAGTCTGTGCGCTGATGGGAGTTGCCGTCGTGTAGAACTCGTTGGGAATTCCACTGCCCGCTCCGGCCAGCGCTGCAGCAGCAAATTTGTAACCGCTCTTGCCGCCGCCGGCGCCATCGGTGGCCAGGTTGTTGTCAATCAGGCAGCCGCCGGCTACGGCCGGTGTGCAAGGGGACGCACCTCCCAAGGCCGCCAGCGAGGCGTAGCCAATCGTCGGGTAAGAAGCGAAGTAGCCGATTTCGCCGGTGACGATGGTGCGCTCGGAAGCGGCCGCGGACGAATCGTTGGCTGCCATGCGGGCGCGCATCAAGTTAGGAATCGAGATCGCGGCAATGATCAGGATGATGGCCACCACGATCAGCAGCTCAATCAGTGAGAAACCGGCGGCGCTGTTCTTATGAGCTCTGTGGATGCGCTTTATTTTTCGCATTATTTTTTCCAGACTGTGCGCCTGTCGCTAACAGGTTAAACGTACCCTTAATAGTGCATGCCGGGGGGCCGCGGCTGGGGGCAGGCGAAGGTGCCTTGTTTTGCACCCATCACGGAGGCAAGGGCGTACCATCGTACCCCCATAATGCCTGCGTGGCAACAAAGTGGGATTCGGGTGGCAGAAGTTGGCTGGACGGGAAGCGGGCAGCAGTGAGGGCGGAAAGGAAAAAAGGAGCAGCGAAGTTGCCTTCGCTGCTCCCGGCTTGTACCCTCCCCCAGGTACTTTGCCAGACTAACTAGTTCGCCATCGGCAACAGGGCTTGGCAAGCGCCGTAACCGCCGACCAAGGCGATGGTGCCTGCAGGCTGGGTGCGCACGACGCCGTCATCAAACGCGCAGTACGCCTTGGTGCCGGTCTGTGCGCTGATGGGAGTTCCGGTCGTCCAGAACTCGTTCGGAATCGGGCTGGCCGCGCCGGCGAGTGAGGTAGCAGCAAATTTGTAACCGCTCTTGCCACCACCTGCGCCGTTGCTGGCCAGGTTGTTGTCGATCAAGCAGCCAGTAGCTACGGCTGGCGTGCAGGGCGACGCTCCACCCAGGACCGCCAAAGCGCCATAACCAATGGTCGGATAAGCAGCGAAATAACCGATTTCGCCGGTGACGATGGTACGCTCGGAAGCAGCGCCAGACGAATCATTGGCTGCCATACGAGCGCGCATCAAGTTAGGAATCGCAATCGCTGCGATGATCAGGATGATTGCCACCACGATCAGCAGCTCAATCAGTGAGAAGCCCTTGGCGTTGTCTTTATGAACTCGATTTCTTCGCATGTAAATTCTCTCCCCGAGCTCTTCGTTTCTCTCGTTAACTAGCAAGAACGTAAGATGCATTTAATGGTGCATGCCGAGGGCCATAGTGGTGAGCGGGGATAGATCCTTTGTTTTCAGGCGTTCAGAGGGCGGGCCTCGAACAGTAACCTCGAAACCCCAGCTTCAGCCACAAAGAGTCAGTTTCGAGTGACAGAAGTTGGCAGGCCGGGAAGCTCGTCCGCAATGAACGCCGAAAAGAAAAAGGAGCAGCGAAGTTGCCTTCGCTGCTCCCGGCTTGTACCCTCCCCCAGGTACTTTGCCAGATGCTAACTAGTTCGCCATCGGCAACAGGGCTTGGCAAGCGCCGTAACCGCCGACCAGAGCGATGGTGCCTGCAGGCTGGGTGCGAACGACGCCGTCATCAAACGCGCAGTACGCCTTGGTGCCGGTCTGTGCGCTGATCGGAGTTCCAGTCGTCCAGAACTCGTTCGGAATCGGGCTGGCCGCGCCAGCAAGTGAGGTCGCAGCAAACAGGTAACCGCTCTTGCCGCCGCCCGCGCCGTTGGTGGCCAGGTTGTTGTCGATCAAGCAGCCAGTAGCTACCGCGGGCGTGCAAGGTGACGCACCACCCAGAGCCGCCAGGGCGCCATAACCAATGGTCGGATAAGCAGCGAAATAACCGATTTCGCCGGTGACGATGGTACGCTCGGAAGCAGCGCCAGACGAATCGTTGGCTGCCATACGGGCGCGCATCAAGTTAGGAATCGCGATCGCTGCAATGATCAGGATGATTGCCACCACGATCAGCAGCTCAATCAGTGAGAAACCCTTCTGTTGTTTCCGCATCTCTATTTTCCCTCGTTTCGGACTTTTATTGAAGTTCATGCTGGTCATGGAATGACGCAGTCGGACTTGATGTTCGCATTTGCCGGGCCAAAGCCGAAAGTTACCTTGGTTCCGGCCCGGGTCCTGACAATTCCCTTATTTTCAGTACAAAGGCAAACTATGGTCTTATTTTACGATTTTCCAGGGGTTGTTTCCTGCCAAAATGCGTCGCAAACCCTGACAATTCGTGTCAGCCTGGGACTGCTCTGACTTCTATGTGAGAACGAGGGTTCGGAGCCTGCTTGCAGGGGAAATGGGCCGGTGGCTGAGGGCAGTCGAGCTGCGCCCGACGGACGCCTTCGAAGCTCAGGGCAGGCAGCCGAGGGCGGCTGTCCCTACATTGAATCTTCTGCCGTAGAATTATCCTGAAATCGAAACCTATGACTGCTGCGAAAGGTGTTGGTTCCGTTGATTCCGATATTGCGCGGGCCTGGACTTTGCCCTCTCATCTCTATACCGGGCCGGAGACGTTTGCGGCCGAGAAAGAGCGAATCTTTGCCCGCAGCTGGCAGGTGGTGGGGCATCGCGACCAGGTGGCGAACCCCGGCGACTACTTTACGACCGAGCTGATCGGCGAGCCTCTGCTGATCGTGCGCGATGACGACGGCAAACTGCGCGGCTTTTATAACGTGTGCCGGCACCGCGCCGGGCCGCCGGCCGAAGGCTGCGGTTCGCGCAAACTCTTTCGCTGCGGATATCACGGATGGACCTACGGTCTGGATGGAGCGCTGATCAGCGCCACCGAGATTGAGGGCGTCGAAGGATTTCGTCCTGAGGATTTTGCTTTGGCGCCGGTGCGGGTCGAGGAATGGTTCAGTTTTATTTTCGTGAACCTGGATACGGATGCGCGTCCGCTGCGCGAGAGCCTGGGCGAATTGCCGCAGCAGGCTGAGAAGTTTGACTTTGCCGGGATGAAGTTGTTCGAACGCCGGACTTACGACATGAAGTGCAACTGGAAGACTTATGTGGATAACTATCTCGAAGGTTACCACCTGCCCAGCGTGCATCCGGGATTGAATCGCGAACTCGACTACAACGCTTACGTGGTGGAGCCGCATGCGGAGCCGCCTCACGTATGTGCGGCAGTTCAGTCCGATCCGCGGGGCGCAGCCGGGGGATACGACTCCGCGGCGTTACCAGGAAGCGCGCGAGGATCTGACGACGGATTATTTCTGGATCTTTCCCAACTGGATGCTGAACTGCTATCCCGACAATGTTTCGCTGAATATTGTGCTGCCGCTCGAGCCCGAGCGCTCGCTGGCGATTTTCGAGTGGTACTTGCCGGAGAAAGATCATGGCAGCGCGGCGGCGAAGGCTTCGGTGGAATTCAGCGACCAGATTCAGATTGAAGATGTTGGCATCTGCGAAAGCGTGCAGAAGAATCTGCGCTCGCGCAGCTATTCGCGGGGCCGCTTCAGCGTGAAGCAGGAAAAGGGCGTGCACGCGTTTCATCGGATGTATGCGGAGTGGATGAAAGAGAATAACGGCGCCGAGTTCGAGGGGTCTTAAGAGCTTATTCCGCTTTAACCAGCAGGCAGGTTACGTCGTCGTGCTGCGGGGTCGAGCCGACGAAGAGATCGAGCTCTGCCATCAGGCGCTTGAGCATCTCGCTGGGAGTGGTCGCGGCGCCGGCTGCGATGGCGGCTGAGCAGGCGGGTCTCGCCGTATTCTTCCTGGCGGGCGTTTTCCGCTTCCACCAGGCCGTCGGTAAAGATGATGAGCCAATCGCCGGGTGCGAGCGTGACGCTGGCCGATTCATACTTTGCCTCCGGCTGAATGCCGAGAGGCAGTCCGCCGACGTCGAGGCGCTCGATCAATCCCTCGCTGCGGCGCAGGATTGGGATTGTTGTGTCCGGCATTGATGTAATGGAAGACTCGCCGGGCCGCGTCGTACTCCGCGAGAAAAGCAGTGGTGAAACGCAATCCGCCCTGGCTGTTGGAACAGGCGTACTTGTTCATGTTGGCGACCAGTTCAGGCAGCGCGACCTGCGCGGTGGAAAGCGTTTTGAGGCTGGCCTGAAAAGTGGCCATCAGCATGGCCGCGGGAATGCTTTTGCCGGCGACATCGGCCACGGCGAATACCACGCGATTTTCTTCGTTGGTTTTGCCGGGACGCGGGAAACACATCGTAGTAGTCGCCGGCGACGGTATTGGCGGGGCGCGTGGCATAGGCGATCGAGATTCCGGGAATCTGCGGCGGAGCGCCGGGCAGCAGCCAGGTCTGGATCTCGCGCGCGATCTGCAAATCGCGCTTCATCACCACGCGGTCGGCGATCTCCAGCATCAAGCAGCAGAAACAGCAGCAGGCCGCCCCAGAAATGGAAGTCGAGTTCGACGACGTGGATTTCGTGTCCGGCGCCGTGATAGCTGAAACCGCTGCTGGGAAACACCAGCATGATCAGCGCCGCCAGCAGCAGCACGCGGCGCGCGGGCGAAAGTTTTTCGAGAACTGCCCAGAAGAATTCCTTGACCACATGCAGGCGGTGGCCGCGCTTGGTGAGGCCCTCCGGCGTTTTTGCGGCCACGTCGCGCGAATAGAGGCGGTAGCTGGTGCGCGCTTCGGTTTCAAACTGCGACCAGAGCTGGGTGAGCTCCAGCCCTTCGGTGACCCGCTGCCAGAACCGGCGCAGCCGCAGTCCAGAGGGAATGCTTTGCGTGAAGCGGGTGGGCCGGTGGGGAGGCGGTCGCCATGGGAGTCAGTGATTATAGAGGAAGAGATCAGTGGCCAGTGATCAGTGGTCAGATATCCGATTCGATAGCATCGCTTGGCTAGCCACTGACCACTTCCAGCACCTGCTAGAACAGCGCCAACTGCTCGTCGAAGGCCTGCGCTCGGCCACTTGTCGTCGCACATCTGTCTCCGCGCGGATCGGCGCGGGGGATGCCATATTTCTGGCGGAAGTCGTGTGATTAGCTCTGCAATTCGCTTGCCGTAAGAAGGCGGCAAGAAACGAGCGGTCCTGATAGCGCTGGCGATAGTTCTCGACCAGGTGCGGGAAGTGCTGCTCGAGGAAGGGAAGAAAAACTGCCGCCGAGCAGGGCTTCAGAAACAGAGGGTCCGGCGAAGATGTGGCGCGCGCCGGCTGCGGCGGCGGCGCGGACCAGGGCCTCCAGATCGGCGGGTGAATCGGTGATGCCGGGCAGCACGGGCGAGCAGCTCACGCCCACCGTCAGGCCGGCCGCGCTAAGTTGCGCACGGCTTGCATCGAGGCGCAGATCAGGACGCGGGGCGCGCGGCTCCAGAATCCGCGCCAGTTCGACATTCAGAGTCGTGATCGGTGACGTGAATCGAAAGCGTGTTATTGTTGCGCGACTTCGCGCAGAAGATCCAGGTCGCGCACGACGAGATTTGACTTGGTGACGATCCCCAGCTCGAAGCCGCGATGGCGGGCGAATTCTTCGAGAATGCCGCGCGTGACTTCGTAGCGGCGCTCTGCCGGCTGGTAGGGATCGGTGGCCGTGCCAAGGGCGATGGATTCGCTCGGCTTGACCTTTCGCAGTTCGCGCCGCAGCAGGTCCGCGGTGTGTTGCTTGACATAAATTTTCTGCTCGAACTCGACGCCGTCGCGCATTTCCATGAATTCGTGGGTGTAGCGGGCGTAGCAATATTTGCAGGCGAATTCGCAGCCGCGGTAGGGATTGATGGTCCAGGTGAAGGGCACGAGCGGCGGCTCACGCAGCGGTTCAGCAGCGACTTCGCCGGAAGAGTGAAGTATTCGACATTGTGGCCTTCGCGCAGGGATTCGCCCTCGGCGGCAAGCCGGGCGATGCCGACCAGCGGGGATTTCTCGGGCGGCGGAACAGGGGCAGGCAGGACATATAATTCGCTTTTTGTTCGCCTATGCTACAACGTGCGCAGAAGTGCCGTCAATAGCGGAAATTACTATGCCAATGTGCATTTGTTTTCAGCACACCTGCCGGCTGGCATGGGAAACATGGAAGTTAGCGCGGCCTACAACGGCCACATCCTTGCAATTAGAGAAGGCAGGGAAAGACAGTCCGGTTGGAGGATCTCGCGCCAGAGATTTTACGAATGGTAGGAGCGGCCGCTGCGCTTGAGACACTCCCGTCTCGCCAGCGGCCGCTGATTTTTTTATTCCGATGCAGCGCTAAGGCTGAGCGGCTCCACCGCTAGCGGCTGGCTTCTCGAAGATCTTCGGATCGATCTTCGGGTTGAATTCGAAAGAAGTGTATTCTGCCGTACTTGAATCCTGGCCGTTCTGTTTGTTGTGGCGCAGGAACGGAATTGTCAGCCCGTTCATCGTCTTCCAGTTGTCCAGGTCGGTTTCGCCCTCGACCGGCCCGCTTTGGCTCAGCGTTCGATACGTTTCTTTGAGAATGTGGCCGCTCTGCGGATCGACAAACCAGCGGATGGCGGTGCCCGCGGCATTCACATCGACGATGCGGGCTTCGATGTCGCCGACCTTTTCCGTTCCACCGGCAATGGAAAACACGTCGGGATCTTTCGCGTGCGACGCGATGAAAATGGGATCGCGCTTGATCTGCTCCAGAGTTTCCGCTTTCTGCGAAGCAGGGAAGTCGCGCACGCCCTGGCCGGGCAAGGCCATGAAGCCAGCATCCGGCGTGACCACGATTTCATGGTTCCGCTCGGGAGTTTGCATGTCGGCATGCAGATGATCGGGATAAGACGATGAAGGTTTCCATCTGCATGGGGAACTCGCCCTGCGGCGTTTTCTGCGTGAGGGTCAGCTCCGCCTTGATGGCCTTGATTGCGGCGAGTTTGGCTTCGCCGCCCATCGCGGCCACCACTTTTGCCGCCAGAGCCTTACCTTCTTCATTCGACGTCGGTCGGCGTTTTGCGCTACTCGTGTCTTCCTTCGCGCCGGGCGGAGGCGGAATGGTGATATCGATTTCTTTCACCGGTCCCAGCGACGAGAGCGGCTTGTCGAACTCTTTGGTGTTGCCGACCACCAGCACGGCGAGCTGGTCGCGGTGCAGATATTTCGCCGCCACGCGATTTACATCCGCGGCCGTCACCTTCTGATTTCCGCGGGATACTTGTCGAGCCAGTCTGCCGGATATCCGTAGAATTCATAAGTCAGGCGCTCGGCGAGAACTTTGTCGGGCGAGTCGAGGCGAAAGATGAAAGCGTTCAGAATCGCATCTTTGGCGTGCTTGATTTCGTCGTCGGTGATGGGTTGTCTTGGCGAGGTTGTCGATGTCTTCATCGAGCGCTTGAATCGACTCGATCGTGCTCTGGCTCTTCGTGCCCATCACGAATTGCAGAATGCCGGGATGCCCGAAATTCGCGCCGATGCCGCCGCCCACGTTGTAAGCGAGGCCGCGCTTGGTGCGGATGTCGTTGAACAGGCGCGAGGAGAATCCGCCGCCGAACGCTTCGTTGAAAACAGTGATGGCGTAGTAGTCGGGATTGTTGCGCGTGGTGCCCAGCGTGACCATGCGAATGGTGCTCTGGTTCACATCTTCTTTTGGAATGAGGTAATAGCCGGGCTTGGCGGGGTGGTATTGAATGTCGTCTTTCGGCAACGTCGGCGCCTTTCTGCCATGCAGTCGAATGCGGCGCGCAGCTTGGCTTCCATCGCCGCGGAATCGAAGTCGCCGCTGATCCCGAGAATGATGTTGTTCGGGATGAACATACGTGCTGGTGCCAGTCGAGCAGATCCTGGCGCGTGATGGCGGCGATGGTGGAATACTCCGGCTCGCGGGCATAGGGATTGTCGGCGCCATAGGCCAGCTTGGCGGATTCGCGTGCCGCGATTTCTCCGACCTCATCGTTGCGCCGCGAGATGCGTCGTCCTCGCCTGCTTCTGCGCGAGGTCGAGTTTGTCGGCGCGGAATTCGGGATTCTGCAGCAGGTCGACGAAGACTTTGAAAACATCGTCGAAATCGGCTTTCAGGCAGACTCAAGCTGATGGTGGTGGAATCGGCGCCGCCGCCGGTCTCAACTTTGGCGGCGCGCACTTCGAGAAAATCGTCGAGCTGATCGCCGGTTTGTGTCTTCGTGCCGCCGGTGCGCCAGACTTCGCCGTAAATATCCACCAGTCCGACTTTGCTGGCGGGTTCGTTGCGCGATCCGCCGCGGATGCGGGCCGAGCCTTCAATCAGCGGCAGTTCGTGATCCTCCTGCAGGAAGATCACCATGCCGTTGGAGAGTTCGATGCGTTTCGGTTGCTGCGGGTGGAAAGCGGGCAGAGGCGGGATCGGGAATCTGCTGCCAGTTCGTCGGCTTGTGCCGCCGACTTCGGGAGCTGCACGAACATGGTTGCGGCACAAGCTACGAGAATCATCGAGAAAGCAATCCGCGGCGTCTTCATTGCGCACCTCCCTGACTGGACGCGATCCTTGATCTGACGGACCGACTGTCGGACTCTCGATCCCTGCTCAGCGGCCTGCCCGCGCGCCCCGGCGGTTTCGATCACGCCCACGGTGCGGTTGGTATCGTTGAAGGTTTCGTTGGCGATCCGCCGGATGTCGGCCTTGGTCACCTTGTCGATGCGGTCGACGGAGCGGAACAACTCGCGCCAGTCGCCGTAGCGAGTCTGGTAAGTCGCCAACTGAGTCGCAAGTCCTTCGTTGTCTGCCAGGCCGCGAATCAGGTTGGCTTTGGTGCGGGTCTTGATCATCTTCAATTCGTCGTCGCTGATGTCTTCCTTCTTCAGGCGCTCAATTTCCACGTGGATCGCGTCCGCCACTTCCTGCGTGGTGTGTCCGGGGAGCGGAAAGGCATAGAACGCGAACAGGTGCGGGTACTTGGTGCCGGGCAGGCCGCTGAATCCGGCGGAGAACGATGCAATCTTCTTATCGCGCACCAGCGCGCGGTAAAGGCGAGAGGTGCGGCCCTCCGACATTAGATCGGTGATTGCGTCATATACTGCGTCGTCTTTCGCCATGTAGTCAGGACGGTGGTAGCCTTCGAGATAGAGGGGCTGCGATTTTTCCTTCAGCACGACCTTGCGCTCGGAATTCTGCGGAGGCTCGGTGGTGGTGGTCTCATCGGGCTTCTGGCGCGTGGGCAGGCGGCCGAAGTACTTTTCGAGAATCGGCATGATCTGGGAAGCTTTCACGTCGCCGGCCACTGCGACCACCATGTTCGCAGGCACGTAGTATTCGTCGAAAAACTTCTTCGCGTCGGTGGCCGAGAAGGAATTCAAGTCGGACATCCATCCCACGGTCGGCCGGTGATAGGGATGGGCTTCAAATGCCGCGGCGTCGAACTGTTCGAGCAGCCGGCCGATCGGGTTGCTGTCAGTGCGCAGGCGGCGCTCTTCGATCACCACGTTGCGCTCTTTGTAAAACTCGCGCAGCACGGGGTGAAGAAAGCGTTCCGACTCGAGATAGGCCCACAGCTCCAGCCGGTTCGCCGGAAGCGAGTAGTGATAGGCGGTCTCGTCGTAATTCGTGAAGGCGTTGAGATCCTGGCCGCCGCTCTGTTCGATGATCTTGCCGAACTGGTTCGGCACAACGTACTTGTCGGCTGCGGCGATGTCGTCCTTCCAGGTTTTTTCGAGTTGCTTCAGCTTGGCCTCGTCACGGCCTACGCTTTTGTCGCGCTCCGCAATGTAGGCGGCGTAGGCAGTCTCAACCTTTTCCAAGGCGGGCTTCTCGGCGGCATAGTCGGTGGTGCCGACCTTATCCGTGCCTTTGAAGGCCATGTGTTCGAACATGTGGGCCAGGCCGGTCTTGCCCATGGGATCCTGCGCAGAACCGGCATCGACCATTGTGAAGAAGGAGAAGACAGGGGCCTCGGGCCGCTCGCAGATCAGGATGGTCAGGCCATTCGGCAGCTTTTTGACCGTGATGCGCTTTTCAAAGGACGCAACATCCTGGGCGGCGGCGAGCGCGGTGAGGACGAGAAGGAGTACGAAAGCGTGCGGCATTGAGTATGCGGTGTTTCATCGGACCTCCAGAAGGCCTGGCGAACCTGGATGGAAATCTTGGACGGACATATGGAACCATGTTTAGACGGATGTAAAGGGCAGAAGTTTGAAATTACGTGGAGGAAAGGGAAGTTGTCAAACCGGTCCTATACCTTGACTCAGGCAAGGCCGGGGCGCATTTTGCGTGGGGCGTGGTTTAAGGCACAATGCCTGCGGGAGCGTTTGCGATGGATTCGACCATTGAGGTTCAAGGAAAGCAACTCAAGCTGTCGAATCTGGAAAAGGTCCTCTATCCGGCGACGGGATTTACCAAGCAGCAGGTGATCGACTACTACGTTCGCATTGCGCCGGCGATGGTGCCGCATTTGGCGGAACGTCCGCTGACGCGCAAGCGCTACCCCAATGGCGTGGACGAGGAGTTTTTCTACGAGAAGAATGCGCCCCAGTATCGGCCCGACTGGGTGAAGACTGTTCCCATCTGGAGTGGGAGAAACCGGCGCACCATCCATTACATTCTCGCCGACGATCTGGCTACGCTGGTCTGGCTGGCGAATCTGGCCGCGATCGAATTGCACCCGTCACTGTCGCTCGCGAAAGACATCACTTGCCCTACGATGATGGTCTTCGATCTCGATCCCGGGCCGCCTGCAAATATCGTGCAATGCTGCCAGGTTGGGCTGTGGCTGCGGGAAATCTTCGAACACTTTGGATTGAAGAGCTTTCCGAAGACTTCGGGATCCAAGGGATTACAAATCTACGTTCCCCTCAACACTCCAACCAACTACGAAGCGACCAAGACTTTCTCCCACGCGCTGGCGCAGCTGCTCGAACACGAACATCCAGACCTGGTTGTGTCGGACATGAAAAAGCAGGTTCGAACTGGGAAAATCTTCGTTGACTGGAGTCAGAACGACGAACACAAGACCACTATTGCTGTGTATTCGCTGCGGGCGCGCGAGCATCCTACGGCTTCGACGCCGGTGACGTGGGAGGAGGTCGAGCGCGCGCTAAAGAAGAAGGATGCGAGCCTGCTTGTATTCGAAGCGAAGCAAGTGGTCGCACGCGTGGAAAAGATGGGGGACCTGTTCGCTCCAGTGCTCGAATTGAAGCAGCGGTTGCCGGATCTCAAGGGAATTGCGGCTCCGGCAGCTGCTGAGGCGAAGCCGACGATCTCGATTGCCGCTCAAGCGGAAGAAGAACCTGCGGGCGTTCGCAAGCGCGTCGTGAGAAAAACCGGGGCGCGACCGAAGGCGCGCAAGGCGGGACGCAAGGTATAATCCCGTCCGCTCCGAATTTGCCTCGAGACTTTACTTCGAGAGCTTGCCATGCCTCAACTGTTCGTCGGAACTTCGGGATGGGCCTATCCAAGCTGGAAGCCGGACTTCTATCCCGCCAAGCTCGCGCAGAAAAAGTTTCTGAGTCACTACGCCACGCAGCTCAATACGGTGGAGGTGAACTTCACTTTCCGGCAACTGGTGAAAGAAACTACCATCCAGAACTGGATTCAGGAAACGCCGGCGCATTTCCGCTTCGGCATCAAGGCGCACCAGGTAATCACGCACATCAAGCGGCTGAAGGGGACGGAGGATTTTGTTCCGCGCTTCCTGGCGACGATCGAGCCGCTGGCCAGCGCCGGCAAGCTTGGGCCTGTGCTGTTCCAGTTGCCACCGAATCTGAAAGCAGATGCGGCACTGCTGAAGGATTTTCTCGCGCTTCTGCCGCGCACGCTTGCCGGCCGCATTTGAATTCCGGCACGATTCCTGGTTTAGTGACGCAACTTGGGAACTGCTGAAGTCGCGCGGAGTGGCCCTGTGTGTGGCGGAGACTGAAGAGCGAACTACGCCGGATGTGGTCACCGCCGCTTTCATCTATTACCGATTCCGCAAGCCGAATTACACAGAAGAGGAGCGCCGGGCGATGGTCGCGCGCATCGGAGAACATCTGGCTGCCGGCCGCGACGTCTTTGCCTACTTCAAGCATGAGGAGACGCCGGAAGGAGCGCTGTACGCGGTGGAGTTGCTGCGCGAGGTGCGTGGTCCGGAGGGAGCATGATCCCGATTCGCGGTGTGAGGCGGATTCTCGTCGCAACTTTGTGCTGCGCCGCAGTCGGCACGCTTGCACGTTGCCAGGATTCTCCGGCGCGCACTGTCCACGTTTTTGTAGCGCTCGCCGACAACCAGCACCAGGGCATCGTGCCGGTTTCGGCGCGGCTCGGAAATGGCGACGATCCCGACCACAATCTCTACTGGGGGTCGGCGTACGGAGTGAAGACTTTCTTTGCTCGAAGTGTGGAATGGTCGCTGATGAGTTGCAGCGCAAAACCGAAGCCCGAGGTTCTGGAGCGCTGCGTTTTCAAGCACCGCACGACGAACACTTACATGGTTGCCGATGCTTATCGTGGGAGCGAAATTCGAGAAGCCATCCTCGACTTTTTTGACGCTGCCGCAGGAGCCAGCCCGGAAACTATCGTTGCTCTGCCATCGGCCGAGCGGTTAACCATTCGCGGAGGCGCCAATCTCGTGGCTTACGTGGGGCATGACGGCCTCATGGATTTCAAACTTCCAATTATCCCCAAGAGGAAAAACGAGACTCATCGCGACACGATCATCCTGGCCTGCGCCAGCAAGCAATATTTCGCTGACGTACTGCGTGCGGGCGGAGCATATCCTCTCTTGTGGACAACGAATCTGATGGCTCCAGAGGCCTACACTTTGAAGAGTGCGCTGGAAGGCTGGATCGGAGGCGAGAATAATGAACAGATTCGCGATCGCGCGGCCGCCGCTTACGATAAGTATCAGAAGTGCGGGATGCGCGGCGCCCGGCGCTTGTTTGCTACCGGTTGGTGACGAGATTCGAGAGGTGGCCTGCGCAAGGGACCTGCTTCAACACTTTCATCAGTGTCCGATAACGCGCATACTCCATTCATCTTGGTCATGGCCCTCGAAGCGAACTCGCGAGTGCTCTCGAGCTTTCTCGACTACCTGAGAATCGAGAAGGGGTTGGCGCCACTTTCCGTCAGTGCCTACACCACTGACATTTGCCAGTTCTCGGAATTTCTGGAAAAGCGCAAGCGCTCGCTGCTGACGGCTCGCCGGGTCGATGTGCGAGACTTCCTGCAACAGCTTTTTTCCCATCAAGTCGACGGCCGCAGCGTGGGACGAAAGCTTTCGGCGCTTCGTCATCTTTATCGTTACCTGTTGCTCGATAAGAAAATCGAACACGATCCCACGCTGAACATCGAATCACCGAAGCAATGGAAAGTTCTTCCAAAGGCGCTGGCTCGCGACGAAATGGAAGCGACGCTGGCTGCTCCGCTCGCACGGCACGGCGCTGCACGCAACACGAAGGACTCAGCCGAACTGGCGATCCGCGATCGCACCATGCTGGAAGTCTTCTACGCGGGAGCACTGCGGGTTTCGGAAATCATCAATGCCAAATTGGAAGATCTGAAACTTGAGGCCGGCTACATGCTGGTGCGCGGCAAGGGCGACAAGGAACGGGTAGTGCCGCTCGGAAGATCTGCGCAGGAGGCGCTCACGCAATATCTGGCGCAGTCGCGTCCAGCATTGGCGGCGGGGAAGCGAAGCGGAGCATCAGGAATAGTCGCCTCCGTTACGAATTCACCCCTGCTGTTTATCGCGCGGGGTGGGCGCAAGCTGACGCGCCAACGCGTTTGGCAGATGGTGCGCGCCGCCTCGGCCGTTTCCGGGCGCGCGGCGTCTCCGCACATGCTGCGCCATTCCTGCGCCACGCACATGGTGGAGAACGGCGCCGACCTTCGGACAGTGCAGACGATCCTCGGCCATGCGGATATTTCGACAACCCAGGTTTACACGCATCTGGCGCTCGACCGGCTCAGGACGGTATATCAGAAGCATCATCCGAGGGCGAAGTCGAGATGAGGCGATTGCGAACATGAATGTCGGCACTGCGAACAAACGGGCCAAAACCACGGTCGACAAAGCCGTCGCCGATTTTCTCCGGCACCTGGGCGAACGCAATGCATCGCCGCACACAATCAAGGCTTACAGCCGCGATCTGTCGCTTTTTGCCGCTTATGCCGGTTCGCGCGGATGGAAACAGATTGACCACATTGCCGTGCGCGGATTTCTTTCGCAGCTTTATGGGAACGGATTGAGCAAGACTTCCGTGGCGCGCGCTTTGGCCGCGGTGCGGTCTCTCTACCGTTGGCTGGCGCGGGAAGGCGTGGTGGAGCAGAATCCGGCTAAGCTTGTTGCTACGCCGAAGCTGCCCAAGAAACTTCCCCGCGTGCCCACGATTGAGGAAATGAATTTCGTGATCGACGGAGAGATGCCTGAAGTGGCAGCTTTTCCCGAGCGCGACCGTCTCATGCTGGAACTGCTCTACGGATGCGGCATCCGCAACTCAGAGCTCACCGGAATCGACCTCGGAGACATTCGGCTGAGTGCCGAGGCCATTCTCATCCGCGGCAAGGGAAAAAAAGAACGATATGTTCCGTTTGGCGATTCGGTGAAATCAGCGCTTGCAACGTATCTACCCGAGCGCCAGAAAGTTCTTGCCGCTTCCAACAAACATGCCTCTGCATTGCTCATCAACCGGCGTGGCGGGCGGCTCACCACGCGCAGTGTCGGCCGCATCATCAAGAAAATTGCTGTGGCCAAAGGCCTCTCGCCCGACGTTCATCCGCACACGCTGCGCCATGCTTTCGGAACGCACATGCTGGAAGAAGGTGCCGATCTGCGCGCCATCCAAGAGTTGCTCGGCCACGAGCGCCTCGCGACTACGCAACGCTACACGCAGTTGTCGATGAAGCATGTGCTGCAGGTTTACGACCAGACACATCCGCGCGCGAAATAAAGGAACCGCAGCTGTTCCCGTACGACAGTCGCCGGGACGCTGGCGCTACTGCCGACGCCGCAGGTCCTCCCACATCTCGACCACACGCGTCCTCAAGTCCGCTGTCAGCTTCTCATAAGCCGCTTCCGACGCCTCGCCCTCCGGCGGCGGAAGAATCGGATCGCCAATCACGATCTTCAGCGGCTTGAATCCCTGGAACGGTTTGTTGCGCGGCCAGACTTCGTAGAATCCCTCAATGGCAACGGGGACAATCGGCACCTGCATGTGAATCGACAAGATGGCCGCGCCCTTCTTGAAGACTCTTGGCGTGCCGTCAATCGAGCGCTCGCCTTCGGGATAAAGAATGAGCGGCCGTCCCTGCCGCAAGCCGAACGCGCCAGCGCGCATGGCGGGAATCAGGTTCGCGTCTGGATCCACGACAACAACACGTAGCGAATGCGCCAGCCACAGCATGAATCCTTTCCCGAAGATTTCGCTCGTTCCCACCGCGAAAACTTTGTCAAAAACTGGTGGCGGCAGAACACTCGCCAGGATGAGGGGATCGAGATAACTCTGGTGATTGGACGAGAGAATATAAGCGCCGCTCTTAGGTAGCTTCTCAACGCCGCGCACATGTAAATCAAAGCGATCGAGAGCAATAACCTGTATGAGTCGCGACACCATGTACCAGAATGCATTGCTAATCGGCTGCGGTCTGGCCAGAGAAATCACGTCGGCGGGATCCGGGTCTTCGGCCAGAATCGCTTTCCATCCAGCAAAGGCGGTGCGCGTCCCTGGGCCACCCGCGCCGCTCTCCGCGCTTTGCAGAACGGCGTCGACCAGGTCGCGCACTGTATAAATCTCGGCGAGCCGCGATTCTTCGACGTTGCCTCCCAGTTGTTCTTCGATCTGGCTCAGCAACTCGACGCGCTGCATGGAGTCGAGGCCCAGGTCGAGTTCCAGATTATGAGTAGGCCGCAAGGTGGGCGGCGCGGCGCGTGCAGCCTCGCGCACGATTTTTAGCGCTTGCTGCACGTTGGGTTGATCGAGCCAGGCGGTTTCGTCGGCGGTCAACGGTTGTTCGGAGGGCAATTCAGAATCATCGTCAGGCCGCCGCGCCTGATTCGCCTTTACTCGCTTCTCCACTTCGAAGCGCTTGATCTTGCGCGTGGTGGTGCGAGGCAGATCTTCCTGCCAGATCTCATAGCTGCCGATGCGCTTGGTGGAAGCGATCTGCTGCGACAGGCTCTCAATGTCGAATCGGATAACCTCCTTGGCGTTGACAATCTTTTTCTGGCGCAGCGCATCGAAGTTGGGCACGATCACGGCGTGCAACCGGTCGCCGCCCTCGCCGGGTTTGCCTTCCAGTCCCATCACCGCCAGTTCTTTGATGTACGGCGATTTCAGGTAATGCGCCTCAACCTCTTCGGGATAAATATTCTTCCCGTTGCTGAGTACGATGACTTCTTTCTTGCGGCCGGTGAGGAACAAATTGCCCTTCGCGTCAAAGTAGCCGAGATCGCCGGTGTAGAACCATCCATCGCGCAGCACTGCGGCGGTTGCATCGGGACGGTTCCAGTAGCCCTTCATCACGACCGCTCCGCGCAAGGCGATTTCGCCGGTGGCGGGTCCGCCATCTTCCTGCGGCTGCGGGTCAGACGATCTTGGCCTTCGACGCCTTTCATGGCCTTGCCCACCGATCCGATCACGTTGTCTGTCGGCGAATTCGCAAACACGGCCGCGGTCGTTTCCGTCAGGCCATAGGCTTGCAGCACGTCGATGCCGAGATCGTGGAAGTCCTGTCGCAATCTGCGGATCGAAGCGCGATCCGCCTGTCACCAGATAGCGCATCTTCTTGCCGAGGGTTTCGTGGACCTTGCTGAAGAGAATGGGACCGGCGTTGATTCCCACTTTGCGCAATATGCGATTGCATTGCACCAGAGGCCTTGAAACAGTTTTTGCGTCAGGACGCCGCGTTTCGCGATTTCTTGAAAGATGCGCTCGTGAATCAGATAGAAGAATTGCGGCACCACGGCAAAGGCGGTGATGTTGCGTTCGCGCAGAGCCCGCAAAAGTTCGGTCGTGTTCAGAGTCTCGAGATAAACAACGCGCGCGCCTTTCACCAGCGGCAGCAGCAGATTCGCCATCTGCGCCAGCACGTGAAACATGGGCAGCACGCCCAGCAGCGCGTCCGACGGCCCAATGTCGACCCAGTTGAACACGGCTTCCACTTCGCCCAGAAAGTTGGCGTGGGTAAGCATCACGCCCTTGGGATCGGCGGTGGTTCCCGAGGTGTAGAGCAGGGAAGCGAGGTCGTCCGCGGTCGAAGGCGCAGGCTGAAACTTCCCGGGCCCGCCGTCGAAAATCGCCGGCAGATTTCCCAGCCAGTGCTCACCGATGGAATGAGTCGGTCATGCGGTCCGGGTCCATGAGCACGAGGCCGATGTTCAGATCCGGCGACCGCCGTCCCGCGACGCTTGCGCATGCTGCGCGTCGCAGAACAGGGCAGAGGTGCCGCTGTCCTTTAAGCAGTTTGGTCAGTTGGTCGGCGTGCAGCGCGGTATCGAGCGGGACGACGGTACATCCTGCGGCAATGATTCCGAGATACGCCGCCACCCATCGCGGATGGTTATCCGCCACGATGGCCAGCCGCGATCCGCGAGCGAATCCGTTTTCGGTAATCCATCGCCCGACGGATTCGGCCATGCGGCGAAGCTCGGCGTAGGTGCAGCTCTCGATGTGATCGTGGCGCTGGAGTTCGAGCGCGACGTTGTCCGGCCAGCGCTCCGCGCACTCGACAAAACGGTCGTAGAAAGTGGGCATGGGTCGTGTGGAATATACACGAAAAATCTGTTACCGCCGCGAAGGCCGGACGCCGAACGCCGAGGAACGTCATGCTCTGCCGTCGCGACCTCTGGCGTACCGGCGGTGAACACCTCGCATCAGCCTGTTCCTTGACGCCTGTCCGGTGCATCTAAATATGCTAGGCTAAAAGAGATACGTTGGGGCAGTTCTCGCCCTCTGAAGGATTTCACAGTTTGATTAACACTCTCATCGGCAAGGTTTTTGGGACCAAGAACGAGCGGGTCATCAAGAGCATGATGCCCAAGGTCGAGGCCATCAATGCCCTCGAACCGCAGATGCAGAAGCTCACCGACGCCGAACTGCGCGCCAAGACGGACGAGTTCCGGCAGCGAATCCAGGAGCGGCTGAGTCGCTTCACCAGCCGGTCGCGACGCCCGAGCCTGAAGCGGCGGCAGAAGTAGAAGCCGATCCCGATCGCGCGAAGCAGCTCGAGAAAGAGCAATACGAAGCTCTGCAGGAAGTTCTGGACGAAATCCTGGTGGAAGCCTTCGCCGTGGTGCGCGAGGCCGGACGCCGCGTGCTCAACATGCGCCACTTCGATGTGCAGTTGATCGGCGGCATGGTGCAGCACAAGGGCATGATCTCGGAAATGAAGACCGGCGAAGGCAAAACGCTGGTCGCCACTCTTCCGGTTTATCTCAATGCTCTCAGCGGACGCGGCGTGCACGTGGTTACGGTCAACGACTATCTGGCCAAGCGCGACTCCGAATGGATGGGCAAGCTTTATCGTTTCCTCGGTCTCACCGTGGGCGTGATCGTTCACGACCTCGATGACGAGGAGCGCCGCGCCGCTTACGCCGCCGACGTGACCTACGGCACGAACAACGAGTTCGGCTTCGACTACCTGCGCGACAACATGAAGTTCGATCTGAAAGATTGCGTGCAGCGCGGGCACAATTTCGCCATCGTCGATGAAGTCGATTCCATCCTGATCGACGAAGCCCGCACGCCGCTGATCATTTCAGGCGCGAGCGAGGAATCGACCGACAAGTATTACAGGGTCAACCGCATCATCCCGAAGCTGGAAAAGGGTGAAGAGCTCGAAGTCGCTCCCGGCGAACCGGCGCAGCTCACCGGCGACTTTGTGGTCGACGAAAAGCATCGCAACATCACGGTCACCGACGAAGGCTGGACGAAAGTCGAAGGTCTGCTCGGCATCGGCAACATCGCCGACCCGGAGAACTGGCCGCTCAAGCATCACGTCGAGACTGCGGTCAAAGCGCATGCGCTCTATCGCCGCGACGTGGAGTACGTGATTAAAGACGGCGAAGTCATCATCGTCGACGAATTTACCGGACGCATGATGCCGGGGCGGCGCTGGTCTGACGGCCTGCACCAGGCGATCGAAGCCAAAGAAGGCGTCAAGATCGAGCGCGAGAACCAGACGCTCGCCACCATCACCTTCCAGAATTATTTCCGCATGTTCAAGAAGCTCTCCGGCATGACCGGAACGGCGGAAACGGAAGCCGCCGAGTTCGACAATATTTACAAGCTGGACGTGATCGTCATTCCGACCAACAAGCAGATGCTGCGGCTGGAGAATCCCGACGTTGTTTTTCGCACGGAGAAAGAAAAATACTTCGCGGTTGCCGACGAGATTCAGAAGCTGCACGAGAAAGGCCAGCCTGTGCTGGTGGGCACCACGTCGATTGAAAAGTCCGAGCGGCTTTCCGAGTTGCTGAAGAAGAAAGGCCTCAAGCAGCACGTCGTATTGAACGCCAAGTTCCACGAGCGCGAAGCCGAATTCGTTGCCCAGGCCGGGCGCAAGGGCATGGTCACCATCGCCACCAACATGGCCGGCCGCGGCACCGATATTCTGCTCGGCGGCAATCCTGAATTCATGGCCAAGCAGGAGATTGGTGAAGAAGGGAATCGCGCAGCAACTGCGCGTGGCTCAAGGCAAGATCGAAGGTCCGCAGGAAGACGGCACGACTTCGATCTTCTATTACAACGGCAATGAATACACCGTGCCGACCGACAAGTGGACCGAGGTCTTCAGCCGCTACAAGGAGCAGACCGACAAAGAGCACGACGAAGTTACCGCCGTCGGCGGCCTGCACATTCTGGGCACCGAACGCCACGAGTCGCGCCGCATCGACAACCAGCTTCGCGGACGCGCCGGCCGCCAGGGCGATCCCGGCTCCTCGCGCTTCTACCTCGCGCTTGAAGATGACCTGATGCGCATCTTCGCCAAGGAGTGGGTCTCGAAACTGCTCGAGCGGCTGGGCATGGAAGAAGGCATCCCGATCGAGTCGAAGCTCATCAGCCGCCGCATCGAGACGGCGCAGAAGGCGGTGGAAGGCCAGCATTTCGAATCGCGCAAACATCTGCTCGAATACGACGACGTGATGAACAAGCAGCGCGAGGCCGTGTACGGCCTGCGCCGCCGCTTGCTCGAGGGCATGGATCAGAAAGATCTGATCCTCGAAGATTACGTTTCGGCGATTCTCGGCGACCTGATGGACGAGTATTGCCCGCCCAAGGGCCACGCCGACGACTGGAACATCAAAGGCCTGAAAGATGCGGTCTTCACTCGCTTCGGCGTGGATTTCATCGCGGAAGGCGTGAAGGCCGGAACACTTGAACCGGCAGGAACTCGGCGATGCGATTTTCGAGAAGCTGAAAGAACGCTACGACGCGAAAGAAAAACTGATCGGCCCCGAGGCCATGCGCCATCACGAGCGCATGATCATGCTCAGCGTGCTCGATTCGCAGTGGAAAGATCACCTCCTCAGCATGGACCACCTCAAGGAGGGCATCGGCCTGCGCGGCTACGGCCAGCACGATCCGCTGGTCGAGTACAAGAAAGAATCGTTCGAGATGTTCGAGGCCATGCTGCAGCGCTTCCAGGAAGACACGGCCCGCTATCTCTACCTGATGCAGATTATCGAGCGCCCGCCGGATGCGGGCCGGGCGGTCCGCAGGCAGGCGGACCCGCAGGCCACGGCCCGGAGCCGGGAGTTCCGTCGCAGCAGGGCAGCTGGCGGCAACGGACATCATCCGCCGCGACTGGTCGCAACTTCCGCCGACGATCTGGAAGAAGCCTTCATGCGCCGCAAGCGCCGCGAACTGGAACAGGCGCGCATGGCTGGGGCCGGCGACGTGCAGCCGGTGCAGCAAGTCGTTCGCGGGCAGGAAAAGGTGGGCCGCAACGATCCTTGCCCCTGCGGCTCCGGCAAGAAATTCAAGAAGTGCCACGGGGCGTAAGGCTCGTCGACAGAATCATGTGGGAACGGCCCTTCAACTTGCTCATGCAACCGATCGCTAGCGCTGGCGGACGCGTCCTTCTAATCCGGACGGCGGTCTGATTTACTCTGCCTTCACGGCTTTAACGTCATCTCCTCGGCCTTGCTATTCGTTCGCCTTCCACTCCAAAAACAATCCCGCGTAATTCTTCGTGATGTAATCCGCCGCGGTCACGCCCAGCTTCTTCGCCGTCGCATCAATCCAGCGCGGCGCACCCTCGATCTCGCAGAAATTTCCGATGGGCGTCTCATCGACGACTACCTGGCCTTTTCCATCCGTCCATTCGGCGCGAAACTTTTCGTAGCGGAACGACGGCGCGTATCCCAGAGCGCGCAGAATCAGATCCATCTTCTTACCGTCGGCCACGCCCGTCTCCAACTCCTCGCGGCTGCTATGACGTCCAGTCTTTCTTCGGCTTTATGGGTCAGCGTCCACTCCGAGCCATATTTCCGCAGCCGCAACAACTCCTTGCTTCCCGCGCAGAACTTCGCCCGGCAGGTCGTAGAGAGTATTCATCTCGTGGGTTCGCGGCGTGACGATACGAAATCCCGCCGCACGCAGCTTGCGCGCGAGCGCCCGCAGGTCGGCAACCCGAAACTTGATTTCGATTTCCCGCCTCACTGTAATGAAAGTGTATTACGGCGGAACAGCGCTCGTCGCCGCAGAAGCGTCGCCGACGCGCGATCTGCGGATTTTCTTTTCCCAATCACGGGCTCTATCGGGCCCACGACAAACACCCAGCCAGCGCGCCAATCCAGGAGACCACCCTGTTATCAGGAAGGGCCAATAGAACCGGCCCGACCGGTCCAGCAGGTATCCCGTAATAGCAGGCGCAAACGCGCCGCCAAGGTTCCCCACGAAATTCTGCACTCCGGTCCAGCGCCCTGAGACCCGAGGTCCGGCCAGAGTTTGAGTGACTGCCCAGCAATGGGCTCCATCCACTCCCAGGCAGACACCAGCCAGCAGCAGCACCCAGACGAAAATACTGTCGGGTGCGACCGCAGCTGCGGCCAGAGAAACACCCAAGCCCGTCAATCCGCCGCCGAGCAATGTCTTCCGCACCCGCGTCGCGGAGGCCCCGACGCGATCCAGCGGTCTGAGATTTTTCCCGCCAGGAGGGCCGACACTGCCGCCAGGAAAAAGATCAATCCTCCAACCCTTGCCATATGGTTCATCGAGAGATGGCGGCCTCGCACCAGATAAAACGGCAGCCAGGTCACCAGAAAGTACAGGCCGTAGTTGATGCAAATCTGTCCCAGACAAGTGCCCCACGCCGAACTCTGGCGGAAAATATCGAGAAATCGGGCTCCTGACGCGAGGATCCGTCGCAGACGCGGCCGTCCGGTCGGCATCCACGCCAGCCACGGAACCAGCCACAACAAGCCTCCCAAACCCAGCACCAGGAAAAAGGGTCGCCAGCCGAAACGGCCAACCACCGTCCCTCC
>CAVXOK010000004.1:0-582410 GCA_963763285.1 uncultured Acidobacteriaceae bacterium
GCTGCCTCGAATCAGGCGATTCCGCGAGTTACTGAAGTTTTCGGCACGGCTCACAAATCATTGTTAATAAACCTGTTAGCTAGTTATCCTTGGCTGAGGGGGTAGCTCGCGCGCCAGTTGCAAAGAGCGCGCAGCGACTCGCAGACGAATGTCCACCAGCACACAGTCGTGGAGAGGCCTGCCCATCGGCGCCAAGGCTTTCATTGGCCTGGTGATTGCCACGGGTATGGCGTCCCTGCTGCAAGCGGCGATCCACCAGAGCAGTAAGAACATCGCAGAGTTTATCTGCTACCTGGGCATCGCGATTCTAGCTTCGCGGCTGCGCGTCACTCTGCCCGGAATTACGGGCACGTTGTCGGTGAACTTCCTGTTCATCCTGGTGGCGGTGGCCGAGCTGAGCTATTCAGAAGCACTAACCCTGGGTGCGGTCTCGATGCTTGCTCAGAGTGTCCACCCCAACCGTCCCAGCTCCATCCAATTGACGTTCAACGTCTGTGCGGGAGCTCTATCGACGGCTTTGGCTTTCGTCGTGTATCACAACTCTCTGGCCAACGAATTGATTGGCAGCCGGCCTCTGGTTCTCTGTCTGGCGGCGTCGACGTATTTCATCGTCAACGCCGGTTGCATTGCTGCCGTGATTTCGTTCACGGAAGGAAAACCGCTTCAGCAAATCCTGGTGGATTGCTATTTCTGGTCCTTCCCGTACTACCTGGTGGGAGCCGGCATCGCGGGTGTGATTGGCTGGTTCAACCGCGCCTTCAACTGGGAAACTTCGCTGCTGTTCGTTCCTGCCATTTATCTCATCTACCGTTCCTACCGCTTGTATCTGGGAAAGTTGGAGGACGAGAAGCGGCACGTGGAAGAGATTGCGAACCTGCATCTGCGAACCATTGAGGCTCTCGCGCTTGCCATCGAAGCAAAAGACCAGACCACCCATGACCATCTGCAGCGCGTCCGCATCTATGCCATCGAAGTGGCCAAGGAACTGGGCATGACTGGGACCGAACTGGAAGCCCTGCATGCCGCCGCACTGCTGCACGACATCGGCAAGCTGGCGGTTCCCGAGCACATCATCTCGAAGCCCGGCAGGCTGACTCCGGAAGAGTTCGAGAAGATGAAGATTCACACGGTGGTGGGAGCGGAGATTCTGGAGCGAGTTCGCTTTCCCTACCCTGTGGTGCCGATTGTGCGCGCCCACCATGAGAAGTGGGATGGGTCGGGTTATCCCTACGGATTGAAAGGGGCGGAGATCCCGATCGGCGCGCGCATTCTCTCCGCAGTCGACTATCTGGATGCGCTGGCTTCCGACCGGCAATACCGGCGCGCCATGCCGCTGGATGAAGTGATGACCCGGCTGAATGCAGAGTCGGGTAAATCATTTGACCCGAAGGTCGTGGATGTTCTCAAGCGGCGTTACAAAACCCTGGAGAATCTGGCGCTGGCGAAATCGGCGGAGGACGGCAGCCTGATTCTTCCGACGGACTTCAAGATTACGCGGGGACCGGCGCCGGCTGCGGGATTCGAAAATGCGACAGTTTCCGATGCGCCGGGGCGGGAAGCAACTTTTCTGTCCTCCATTGCGGCGGCGCGGCAGGAAGCGCAGTCTTTGTTTGAGTTGAGCCAGGACCTGGGAGCGTCGCTCAGCCTGGGTGAAACGCTCTCGGTGTTTTCCGTAAAACTCAAAATGACGGTTCCCTACGACGCGATTGCGATTTACATTCGCCGCGGGGATGAGTTGATTCCTGAATATGTTAATGGCGACAACTATCGATTGTTTGCTTCACTGCGGATTCCAGTGGGGCACGGGCTTTCGGGCTGGGTGGCGCAGAATAAGAAACCGATTGTGAACGGAAATCCTTCGGTTGAGCCGGGCTACCTGAACGACCCTGACAAATTCAGCACGTTGCGCTCAGCCCTGGCACTGCCTTTGGAAGGAGTGGCGGGCGTGATCGGGGTTCTCGCCCTTTACCGCGCCGAGAAAGACGCGTTTACTTCGGATCATCTTCGCATTCTTCTGGCAGTCAGCGGCAAGATGGCTCTGGCCATTGAAAATGCCCTCAAGTACCAGCAGGCTGAAAGCTCCGCCACCACCGACTACCTTACCGGTCTGCCGAACGCCCGGTCGCTTTTTCTGCAACTGGACCGCGAATTGGCCCGCTGCAAGCGCGACAACGCGTCACTCACGCTGATGGTCTGTGACATGAACGGTTTCAAGAAGATCAACGACCGCTTCGGGCACCTGGAGGGAAATCGTGTCTTGCGCTTGTTCGCCCAGGCTCTGAAAGACACCTGCCGCGAGTACGACTACGTAGCCCGCATGGGCGGAGACGAGTTCGTGGTGATCGCTCCGGGCCTGCCCGCCGACGCGGCGGCCAAGAAGGTCGAGCAGATCCGTCCTCTTGCCCGGCAGGCCGGGTTCGATGTTTGCGGAGAGGAGATCCTCTCATTGAGCGTGGGAATGGCGGTGTCTCCAGACGACGGCAATGACGCCGAGCAGCTTCTGACTCA
Organism: uncultured Acidobacteriaceae bacterium; assembly: GCA_963763285.1. Taxonomy (GTDB): domain Bacteria; phylum Acidobacteriota; class Terriglobia; order Terriglobales; family Acidobacteriaceae; genus Sulfotelmatobacter. The sequence continues at coordinate 2,509 of CAVXOK010000004.1, forward strand.
GGCCGATCGCCGCATGTATCTGGAGAAGCAGAAACTACCTACGCAGAAAGACCAGCGCCTGCACACGCGGATGAAATGCCGGCTCACGATCGAGTTGCATCCTCAATCTGGCGGCGGGCCGATCTTCGGCAACATGATCGATCTCAGCCTGGGCGGTTGCTATGTCGAAACCAGCGCCATTCTGCCGCCCGGCTCTAACGTGAAACTCGTTTTCTCGATCGATGACGGTAACCTGAGCTCAGAAGGCAGTGTGGCCAGGATCCATCCTGGATCGGGGGTGGCGATTCAGTTCAAGGAGATGAGCCGGGAGTCGCGCGAGAAAATGTACCGCATTCTCGAGTTCGTGCAGAACTCGACCACGGTCTACAACGACCGCTATCTGCAGAATCTCTTCAAGCGCTGAAAATCAGTGGTCAGTGGCCAGTCGGAACTAGTTGGTTTGCTGAACACTGGCCACTGATCACTGAGCACTGATCACTGAGCACTGATCACTGCCTCGGCGCTTCGCTTGAACCCCATTGCTGCCGCCCGTACACTTATAGAATGCACGTCCACGTTCATGCCGGGGGCGGTCCCAAACGCGTGCTGAAGGTTTCGCTCGGCGTGACCCTCGCCTACATCGTGCTGCTGGTGGTGGCTGGAATCCGGGCTCATTCGCTGGCCCTGCTCTCTGAGGCCGGACACAATCTTTCCGACTTTCTGGCGCTGCTGTTGTCTCTGGTTGCGGTTTACTTGCAATCGCGCCCGGCCAGTTCCACCAAGACCTATGGCTACCATCGCGCGGGCGTGCTGGCAGCGCTGGTAAATGCGGTGTCGCTGGTTGCGGTTTCATTCTTCATCTTTTACGAGGCGTTTCGCCGGCTGCAGCATCCCGAGCACGTTCAAGCCTCGGTGATGATGTGGGTCGCGGCCGCAGGCGTGGTGATGAACGGAGTGATCGCGTTGATGCTGTATCGCTCTTCGAGGCGCTCCGGCGGCGACGTCAACATCCGCAGCGCGCTGCTTCATGAAGTGGGTGACACGCTTTCGACCGCGGCCGTCATTGCCGGGGGCTGGGCAATTCTGGTCACTAACAATTACTGGATCGACTCCGCGCTTTCGTTCGGAATCGGAGCGCTGATCCTCTGGTCAGGCTTCGGCATCGTGCGCGAGACGCTGAATATTCTGCTCGAAGGGACCCCGCGTGGCGTGAAGCTCGAACTGGTAGAGACCGCGATTCGCTCCATCGAAGGCGTCAACGACGTGCACGATCTCCACTGCTGGAGCATCGGATCGGAGACTCGCGCGCTCTCCTGCCACATCTCGATTGCCGACATTCCGCCGTCGGTCAGCGAGCGCATCCTGCGTGATGTAAAGGACTGCCTGCATCACAACTTCCGCATCGACCATACAACCATCCAGTTCGAGCACGTCGAGTGCGAAGTGGCGCATGGATGCGTGATTCCTGTGGGCGAGAGCGAAGAGCATCACCACCATAGCCACTAGGCGTGATTTGGGGGTTGCTTCGAATTGCCTTGCGTTTTTCCGCCTTGCTTCTCGAAGATCTCCCTCGCGCGCTCAATCGTGTCCGCCTCTGCCGCCACTTTGTCCGGTCGCAGTCTCACGATCCGCGGGAAGCGCAGCGCGTAGCCGCTGTCATGGCGGTCTGACTGCATCATGTTGTTGAAGGCTACTTCCAGCACAATCTTCGGCTCGACCGTCCGCCGGAAGCCCTGATCTTCAAGCGTGTGATCCAGGAACCATTGCGTCATTTCTGCAATCTCGGCGTCGGTGAGTCCTGAGTATGCCTTGCCGATATTCACCAATCGATCTCCAGCCCACACGCCAAACGTGTAATCGCTGAGCACGCCGACGCGTTTGCCATGTCCGTGCTCGACTGCGGTCACTACGACGTCGAGCGTGGCCAACTCACGCTTCATCTTCAGCCACGACTTGCCGCGCTTTCCAGGGGTGTACGCCGAGTCGGGGTTCTTGATCATCAAGCCTTCGTTGCCCCGTGCCTGCGCGGCGGCGAACAGTTCCTCCAACTCCTCCGGCGAGCTAGCGTGAAACAGGGGCGCACGGATGACATTGACGATGGCTGCTTGCTCCTCGATCCCGAAGGCCAACTTGCGTTGTGAACTCCCCGAGTTTCTCCGTGTCTCAATGCCTCCGTGGTCAGGCGACCTCCCCGCCAGCAGTTCATCCAGAATCCGTCCTCGCTCCCGCAGCGGACGATCGATCAGCAACTCCCCACTCGCGTATAGGACGTCGAACGCCACGTATGCAACCGGAATCTCCCGCAGCATTCGTTCGCTCACTTTCTTCCGCCCCAGTCGTTGCTGGAGTACGCTGAACGGCCGAGCCTGGCCTGAAGCCTCCCAGGCAACGATCTCGCCATCGAGGATCGCATTCTGCGGCAATCCCGCGAGTGCGCCGGGCAGCTCCGGAAACGAGTCCGTGATCTCATCCCGAGTGCGCGAAAAGAACTTCACCTCACCGTCGGACACGTGGGCCTGCGCACGAATTCCGTCATACTTGTCCTCCACCACTGCCTCGGCAAAATAACTCAACCCCTCCGCGGCAGACTCGACCGGGCTCGCCAGCATGAATCCCAACGGATGAAACATCCGCATCTTAATTCTTGCTTCGGCCAGCTTGCCTTCCACCGCCAGCCGCAGGGTCTCGCCGATATCCCCCAGCAGCATGTTTGCCCGCTGCACTTCTTCCAACGCCCCGGCGAGCGTGCCTCCGTACGCTTTGGCGATGGCTTCTTCTACCAAGCTCTCTTTCAGCCCAATCCGCAAATCGCCGGTCATGATCTTCACAATATATTTGGCTTCAAGCGGAGTCGCCCGGGCCAACAAGTCGCGGACGAGCGCAGACTTCGCCGCTGGTCCTCGTACTGCCGCGATCCGCCGGAAAGTGTCGGCTACTTCGAGAACATTCAGGCCCTGTCGACAGGTTTCCGGCAGAACCTGGCCAGCCACGGCGCCCAAATCTCCATGCTTGCGATAGGCAGCCGTCAGTTCGGGTTCGTCTTTTCCGGAAAGCTCCGCGACCGCGCGCCATAGCAGCGCTCCGCCTACTTGCAAGGTTGTCTCGTCCCACGCAGGAAATGCTCTGCCGGAGAGAAACACAGCCGACACCGCTGCCTCGTCCGTGCTGCGTGACTTGAAGTAGTCAGCGACAGCGGTTGTCTTCTGCAGCTTTTTTGTCGTAGCTGCCACCGCCTCACAGGTCTCAGCAAGTTTTCTCATGCTGTTCAAAATATATTCCGAGAATAGACGAAAGACTCGCGGATTGCCGACCCTCTCTGATCTGTCTCGGCATAAATCTTGCCGCCTCTGTTACTTGGAGCTTCACCGCTGGGGGCGTTGGCGGCGTGTGTTAACCTAGTGTTTGGCACTTTTCAGGCACCGGGAGCATCTAACAACAGTGCGTTCTCTGCGAAATTTCGTGCGTTTTCTGGTCGCCGTGCAGCTTCTACCTGCGCTTGAAAGTGGCGAGGAAACCTTGGTCGGCGGACAAGCCGTACTCGAAGGCGTGATGATGCGTTCCCCGCACGCCTGGGCGATCGCCTGCCGCAAGCCCTCGGGCGAAGTGGTTACGATGCAGGAACCGCTCGATCGTCCCTCAGAAAAACACAAATGGATGGCTTGGCCTATTGTCCGCGGAGTCATGACGCTCGGTTACGCGATGTCACTCGGCTACCGCGCGCTGCGGTTCTCGGCAAACGTGGCTATCGAAGACGTAATGCAAAGCGAAACAGAACATGGCGCGACAGCCGCCCCGATTATCCCGGCAATGCGAAGCGAAGCGGAATCTATCTCAACTGAATCCACCAAGGCGCAAGCCCGAGAGAAAGCCGCCGCCATCAGCGGCTGGCTGGCGGCAGTCAACGTAGTCATCTCACTCGCTTTCTTCATTTTCATGTACAAGTACCTGCCGCTGGTCGCGGCCACGGAACTCAAGAAAGTCGATCCGGCGCTCGGTGGCCAGATCATGTTCAATCTGGTCGACGGTGCGGTGCGCTTGATCCTGTTTCTGCTGTTTATCTGGGGAGTGTCGCTGTTCCCAGACATTCGCCGGGTCTACGAGTATCACGGCGCCGAACACAAGACGGTGTTCGCGTTCGAAAACGGCGACCCGCTCTCGACCGCCGCCGTGCAGAAATATTCGACGTTCCATCCCCGCTGCGGAACCAGCTTCCTGATGACGGTGATGCTGATTTCGATCGGGTTCTACATGTTGGTTCCGTTCACCACATTCTGGGCGCGCTTCGCTGCGCGCATTGCGCTTCTGCCCGTGATCGCCGGCGTCTCTTACGAGATTATCCGTTTCGCCGCCAAGCATCGTGGCTCGCTCTTTGCACTGATGACCGCTCCCGGCCTCTGGCTGCAGCGCATCACGACGAAGCCCCCGTCTGACGAACAGGCGACAGTGCGCCATAGTCGCCCTCGACCACGCCATGGCTCTGGAAAAGGAACATGGCGGAGAACTGGTGATTGCCTAGGGGGGCCCTCCCCCGAACTAGTTTCTCAGTTCTCAGCGAAAACCCATAGGATGTTCGTTGGAAACGCTTTGGATTTCCCTGGAAATCCGACCAGCGCTGAGACTCCGGGTCCGTAAATTGAGAACTGAGAACTGAGAACGGAGAACTGATGTTTGAACGTTTAGACCAAATCGAAGCCCGCTACGAAGAGCTGACCAGCCGCTCTGGCTTCGCCGGATATCGTCAACGATTCGGCGAGATACCAGAAGACTGCCAAGGCGCACAGTGAAATCGCGCCCGTAGTCGAGAAATATCGCGAATACAAGGATCTGACGCGCGGCATAGCCGAGAGTAAGGCCATGCTCGCCGACGAAAAAGATCCCGAGATGCGCGCCTACGCTCAGGAAGAGCTCGACAAGCTGCAGCCCCGCGTTGCTGCCATCGAAGAAGAGTTGAAGGTTCTGCTTCTGCCCAAAGACCCCAACGACGAGAAAAACGTCATCCTCGAAATTCGCGCCGGCACTGGCGGGAGACGAAGCCACGCTTTTCGCCGCCGAAATTTTCCGCATGTATACCCGATTCGCCGAAACCCAGCGCTGGAAGGTCGAAGTGCTCTCGTCTTCAGAGTCTTCGGCCGGCGGGTTAAAAGAAGTGATCGCCATCATCGAAGGCAACCGCGTCTTCTCTCAGCTCAAATATGAAAGCGGCGTGCACCGCGTGCAGCGCGTTCCTGCGACCGAGCAGCAGGGACGCGTTCACACCTCGGCAGTCACCGTTGCCGTTCTTCCCGAAGCCGAAGACGTGGACATCAAGATCGAAGCCAAAGACCTGCGCATCGATACCTTCTGTTCCTCCGGTCCCGGCGGCCAGTCCGTGAATACGACATATTCCGCCGTCCGCATCACGCACATTCCCACGAACACGGTCGTCAGTTGCCAGGACGAGAAATCGCAGATCAAGAACCGCGAAAAAGGCATGCGCGTGCTGCGCTCCCGCCTGTACGAAATCGAAATGGAGAAGCAGCAGCAGGCTCTGGCCAAAGAGCGCAAGGCGATGGTGGGTTCCGGGGACCGCAGCGAGAAGATCCGAACCTATAACTTCCCGCAGAATCGTGTCACCGACCATCGTATAGGCTTTACCCTCCACCAGCTCGAAGCCGTGATGGATGGCAAGCTTCAGCCGCTCATCGAGGCTCTCACCACGCACTACCAGGCGGAGAAATTGAAACAGGAGGCCACCACCGCGGTTTAAGAGCGGTACGAGGGCGCTCTTGTCCGCGAAGGAGGAACTATGTCGGAACTCGACGAGACCGTTGCGTCAGCTCTCGCAAAGCGCTATCAAGGCCAATGCCGCCCGAGTCCGCGAGCTTGCCGTGCCTCTTACCAACGCCCAGTTCTGGCAAAGGCCTTTTCCTTTTGGCAACAGCTTCGGCCACCTGGTTCTGCATCTGACGGGCAACTTGAACTACTACATCGGTGCGCAAATCGCGAAGACCGGTTACGTCCGCGACCGCCCCCGCGAATTCAACGATCCGAATCCTCCGTCGAAAGACGAGGCTCTCAAGCGATTCGACGACGCCGTGGATATGGTTCTCAAAACCATCCGATGCACAATCGCCGGAAGATTGGTCGGCAGAATATTCAGGGATGGGCTCCGAATGCCAAAAACCGTCTGGAAATTGTGGTTATTTGCGCTGCCCACATACAGCATCACATCGGCCAGATGATCTATCTGAGCTATCAGTTAAGCCGACAAAATGACGGGAGCGCATCCTAAGGCACATCAACTTTGATTTTGTTTTCTCTGTGACGGAGCCTGCCCTGAGCAACGCCGAAGGGTGTCTCTGTGGTGAAATGGTTCGGTGCAGCTGAAACAGGCTCTTACCTCCGCCATCGCCCGCCTCACAGCGGATCACGTTCCCTCGCCGCGCATGAACGCCGAATTGCTGTTGATGTTTACGCTGAACTGCGACCGCGCTTATCTTTACGCACATCCCGAACGCGAACTCACCACCGACGAGCAAAATCAGTACGATCGGGCGCTCGCGGAGCGCGCCCGTGGCGTCCCCGCACAGTACATCACGGGCCATCAGGAATTCTGGGGGATGGATCTCATCGTGTCGCCCGCGGTTTTGATTCCGCGCCCCGAGACCGAGCATGTGATCGAGACCGTAGTCGAACTCGCCGGTGTGGAGGGAGCTGGTGGACGAGGCCGCCCGCCCCACACAAGCCGCCTTCGCATCGTTGACGTGGGCACAGGCTCGGGCTGCCTCGCTCTTGCTCTTGCTCAAGAACTGCCCCAGGTCTGAAATCCATGCCACCGATGTCTCTGCCCCTGCGCTGGAAGTCGCCCGTGCCAACGCCGCCCGCCATCAACTCGAATCTCGTATTCAATTCCACCAAGCCGACCTGCTCAGGGGTTTCGAGAACAGCAGTTTCGACTTCATCGTCTCCAACCCGCCTTATGTCGGCGAGTCGGAAAAAGATCAGGTGCAGCTCGAAGTTCGCAAGTTCGAGCCGCGTAATGCCGTTTTCGCTGGACCGACCGGATTGGAAGTGATCGCACGCCTCATCCCGCAAGCCCACGCGGCACTACGGCCCGGCGGCTGGCTGGTCATGGAGATCAGTGGAACGATTTCAGAAGAAGTGCGACGGTTGCTGCGAGATTGGAACGACGTTAGGATTCGGCCGGACCTGCAATCGATCCCGCGCGTAGTGCAGGCGCGGAAGTAGCTAGCGCCGGACCACCGCGGGCTGAATCTCTTCCACATCCACAATGCTCGTGGGATACTTGCCGGTATAGCAAGCCGAGCAATAGGAAATCTTCTCTCCCTCGCCGCATGCTTTCTTAAGCCCTTCCAGCGAGAGGTAGGCCAGCGAGTCGGCACGAATGTACTCGCGGATTTCTTCGACCGATTTGTTAGCTGCGATCAACTGATTCTTCGAAGGCGTGTCCACACCGTAGTAGCACGGCGATACCGTGGGCGGACACGAGACGCGCATGTGAACTTCCTTCGCGCCAGCGTTGCGAATCATACGAACGATCTTGCGGCTTGTGGTGCCTCGAACAATGGAATCGTCAATCAGTACGACGCGTTTGCCTTCGAGCAGTGAGCGCACCGGATTCAGCTTCAGCTTCACCCCGAAGTCGCGCACGCTCTGGCTCGGTTCGATAAACGTGCGCCCCACGTAGTGATTGCGAATCAGACCAAAGCGGAATGGAATGCCGCTCTCAGCCGCGTAGCCTACGGCTGCGGTTACGCCGGAATCCGGCACGGGGACCACGAGATCGGCCTCCACCGGCGCCTCGCGCGCCAACTGCCGTCCCAGTTCTTCGCGGCTGGTCTGCACTGCGCGCCCAAACACGACGCTGTCGGGCCGGGAAAAGTAAACATGCTCGAAAATGCAGCTCGACTGCGGCGCGCCCGTAGCATAAAAGCGGGAGGTGATGCCCTCCGGCCCCACCACGATTAACTCGCCCGGCTTCACGTCGCGCTCATAAGTGGCGCCGATCAGATCGAAAGCGCAGGTTTCCGAGGCGAAGACGACGGTGTCGCGTTTTTGACCCGCCAACGCCGGGATGCGCCCCATGGCCAGGGGGCGGAAGCCGCGCGGATCACGCGCCGCAATAATCCGGTCTGGAGTCATCAACACGAGCGAAAACGCGCCTTCCACGCGGCCCAGCGCATCGGCGATCGCTTCCGGCAGAGTATGTTCTCGCGAGAGCGCGATCAGGTGGACGATCACTTCCGTATCGCTATTCGTTTGGAAAATCGATCCCTGGCGCTCCAGTCGGCTGCGAACTTCCATCGCGTTCACCAGATTGCCGTTATGCGCGACCGCGATCGAGCCCTTATTCGATTGCACTAGAATCGGTTGCGCGTTCAGCAGCGCCGAATCGCCAGCAGTTGAGTAGCGAGTGTGTCCGATGGCGAGGGTGCCGCGAATCTTCGAAAGCACATCTTCCGTAAAGATATCCGCGACCGTTCCCATGGCCTTATGGACGCGGGAAGTCAGGCCATCAGAGGTGACGATCCCCGCCGACTCCTGCCCGCGATGCTGCAACGCATGAAGGCCCAGGTAAGCGAGCTTCTCCGCCTCAGGATGGGCGAAGATCGCCACCACGCCGCACTCGTCGTGAAATTTGTCGGTTCTTAGCATTAAGCTCTCAACCGTCGGATCTGGCCCACAATTAGTTCAATCTGCCGCTACGAGTTCCGGATCTGCCCGCAACGCTGACTCCAGGGCATTCTCATACGCATCGCGTAACTCAGAAACCGTCGAGGACGCAATCACGTTCCCGTCGAGCGAAATTTCCAACCGCTCCGGAATCGTTTCTCCGAGCACATCCGCGGTGATTCCGTATTTCTCCGCTATCTGTTCGATTCGCAGAACGTCACCGGGGTCGCAGGAGAGCACAATCCGGCTCGCATCTTCTCCGAACAATACGAACTCCGCCGGAAGCCCGTTCGATACAACATTCACCCTGGCACCCACACCCTTCGCAAAAGCTTTTTCCGCCAGCGCCACCGCCAACCCGCCGTCAGAACAATCATGGACAGAATCCACCACGCCCTGCTGAATCAATTCGACGATCGCCTTCTGCAGCGCAGCCTCTTTCTCCAGATCGAGTTCCGGAGGATATCCCCACAGCGCGCCCAGAATTTCTTTCGCGTATTCCGACGACCCGAACTCGCTCTCTACATCGGTGATATCGGCTGCTTCACCCGCGCGCAATAGCACGATCGTGCGGCCCGCCGCCGCGAAATGCATCTTCGCAGTTTTACGCACGTCGTCGAGAATCCCAACAACTCCAAGCACCGGCGTGGGATAAATGCCCTCGCCCAGCGTTTCGTTGTAGAAGCTCACATTGCCACCGGTGATCGGAATCTCAAGTTCCTCGCAGGCTTTGGTGATGCCATCGATGGTTTGGGAGAACTGCCACATGATGTGCGGCTTCTCGGGGTTGCCGAAATTGAGGCAATTCGTTGCGCCCACGGGAGTTGCGCCCGAACAAGCCACCTTACGCGCAGCCTCGGCGACGGCGTGCATCGCACCCAGCCGCGGATCGAGATAACACCAGCGGCTGTTGCCATCGAGCGCCATGGCAAGTCCGCGCTGCGGCTCACCGGGATTTGGATTCTTGATGCGAATCACGCCCGCATCGCCCGCGCCTGGCGCCTCGACCGTGTTGGTCTGCACCATGTGATCGTATTGCTGCCAGACCCAGCGCTTACCGCAGATATTCGGGCTGGCAAGAAGCTGCTTCAGGCTTTGAGTTAAGTCACCGTTGCCGTTGAGTTTAATGTGCTCCGGCATCTCGCGAGGCACGGGAGGCTCCCAGCGCGCGAGCGGACGCTTGTACACCGGCGCATCGTCAGTGAGCGCCTGATTCGGAATCTCAGCAACCACTTCGCCGTGCTGCAGCACGCGCAACTTATTGTCGGTCGTGACCTTGCCGACTTCGACCGCATCGAGCCCCCATTTTTCAAACACGCGGAAGACTTCCTGCTCGCGGCCTTTCTGTGCGACCAGCAGCATGCGTTCTTGCGACTCGCTCAGCATGATTTCGTAGGCAGTCATGCCGGTCTCACGCTGCGGCACGCGGTCAAGTTCGATCTCGATGCCGACTCCGCCGCGCCCGCCCATCTCGCAGGTCGAGCAAGTCAGTCCGGCAGCGCCCATATCCTGAATGCCAACAATGGCTCCAGTCTGCATGGCCTCGAGACAGGCTTCGAGCAACAACTTCTCCAGGAACGGATCGCCGACCTGCACATTGGGCCGCTTCGCTTCCGAGGCTTCGCTGAATTCTTCGCTGGCCATCGTCGCCCCGTGAATGCCGTCGCGCCCCGTCTTAGCGCCAACATAGATCACCGGATTGCCTTCCCCGGCCGCGCGGGCGTAGAAAATCTCGTCCTTGCGAACCAAGCCCATGGCGAAGGCATTCACCAACGGATTGCCGGAGTAGCACGGTTCAAACTTCGTTTCGCCTCCGAGGTTGGGCACGCCAAAGCAGTTGCCGTAAGAAGCCACACCGCTCACGACTCCTTCGAGGATGGAGTGGTTTCTGTGGATCTCGGTTGTTCCCACACGGCCATTGACAGGCCCGAAGCGCAGCGAGTCCATCACCGCGACCGGCCTCGCGCCCATGGTGAAAATGTCGCGCAGGATTCCACCCACGCCGGTGGTTGCGCCTTGAAACGGCTCGATGAATGACGGATGATTGTGCGATTCGATCTTGAAGGCACAGGCCCAGCCGTCGCCGATGTCGATGATGCCCGCGTTCTCTCCCGGCCCTTGCAACACGCGCTTGCTGCGCGTGGGCAGGCGCTTCAGGTGAACCCGCGACGATTTGTACGAACAATGCTCGCTCCACATCACGCTGAAGATGCCAAGCTCGGTGAGCGTGGGCTCGCGCTGCCCTAGAAGCTGCTTGATCTTTTCGTACTCGTCCGAAGTGAGGCCGTGCTGCCGGAGAGTCTCCGGAGGGAAGGCAGAGGTCATGGAGGTGGTCATGGGGAAGTTCTATTGTCGCATTTAGCAGGGCGGCTGGATAGGGTCACCTCGACCATTTTTCGACCGTACTTCCCAGTCCCGACGGCCTTTCCGGTAAGATGGCGACCCAGATGAAATCCATCATCGTAGGCACGGCGGGGCACATCGACCACGGCAAGACGGCTTTGGTCAAGGCCCTGACCGGGATCGACGCCGACCGGCTTGAGGAAGAGAAGCGGCGAGGCATCACCATTGACCTTGGCTTCGCGCACATGGACTTGCCCACTTCGAAAGGCGAGACGTTGCGCCTGGGCTTTGTCGATGTTCCCGGTCACGAGCGCTTTGTGCGCAATATGCTGGCGGGCGTGGGTGGCATCGATCTGGTTCTGCTGGTAATTGCGGCGGACGAGGCGATCAAGCCGCAGACGCGTGAGCATTTCGACATCCTGCAACTGCTCGGCGTAAAGCGCGGCATCACTGTGCTTACAAAATCCGACGCGGTGGATGCGGAGACGCTCGACGTGGTGCGGCTGGAGGTGGAAGAGTTTCTGCGCGGGACATTCCTGGATCCATCCAGTTTGGACAAACCAAATTCGATTGTCGCCGTGAGTTCCTTGACGGGTGCGGGACTCGAAGACTTGAAGCTGGCAATAGTTGCGGCGGCGGCCAAAGCGCCAGCCGCGGGATTCGCAGGCGATGGCGCGCTTGCCGATCGACCGCGTATTCACTATGAAAGGCTTCGGCACGGTCGTAACAGGAACACTGGTGGCCGGGACGATTCACCGCGAGGATGAGCTGGAGGTTTTTCCGACGGGTGCTCATACAGAGTACGGCGCGTGCGCGTTCGTGGGCTACAGGTGCATGGGCAGACAGCAGAGGCTGCGGTCGCTGGTCAACGGACCGCATTGAACTTGGCTGGGGCGAGCACCGAAGATTTGTCGCGAGGCATGACCTTGGCGCCCCCGGCAGCGTTCGAGCCAACGCGGCGGGCGGACGTGAGGCTGCGACTCCTGCCTTCGGCTCCGCGAGCCCTGAAGAATCGCGCACGGGTGCACTTTCATTCCTACACCATGGAAACGGTAGCGGAGGTCGTGCTTTTTGAGCCGAAAGAACCTGGCGCATTTTCAGAAAACGCAAAGGTGGGGCACGCGCAGCTCCTCGCCGGGCAGGAGGCTTTTGCGCGGCTCAAGTTGCCGGAAGCGGCGCTGCTTCTGCCCGGGGACCGGTTCATCATCCGGCAATTTTCGCCGGTAGTGACAATCGGCGGCGGAGTCGTGTTGGATGCGGCGCCGATCGCTCGCATGACCGGGCACGGGGACTTTCTGCAAATTCTGGCCGGATGGCAATCACTGAAGCGATTCTGAGAGCCCGAATCGCGCGACGGCATCATGAGGGAATCTCGATGCCTCGACTGATTGCCGAAACCGGCTGGACGAAGAACGTAATTGAAACGCACTTGGCTCAGGCAGTGAAGGCGGGCGCGGTGGTGCGAGCCGGTGATCTATTCCTGCATTTGCCCGCGCTGGAGGCGCTGAAGTTGAACATCGTGCGCACGGCTGGGGATTTTCATAAAAAGAATCCCCTGGTCGGTGGAATCAGCAAGGAGGAGTTGCGGGAACAGGTGGGCGCGTCGCCGGAAGTCTTCGAGGCGGTTACAGCCATGCTGGTGCGGGATAAGCAACTCGAAGTAGTTGGGGATCTGGCGCGGCTCCCAGGGCATGGCGTGGTAATGAAGGACGAAGAGGCCGAATCGAAAGAGAAGATCGAGCGAGCGTTTGCCTCGGCGGGGCTGAAGGTTCCCGCGCTGAGTGAGGTGATTGCCGGCCTCAAGGTGGACAAAGTGCGGGCGCAAAAGATCGTGACTTTGCTGCTGCGGGACAAGCTATTGATTAAAGTTTCCGACGAACTGGTTTTTCATCGCAGCGCGCTGGAAGACTTGCGGCGGCAGATGGCCGTTTACAAAGCGAAGTCATCGAAGATCGACGTGGCGAAGTTCAAGGAGTTGACTGGAGTGACTCGCAAGTATGCAATTCCGCTGCTGGAGTTTCTGGATCGCGAACGCGTGACGCGGCGAGTGGGGGATGCGCGGGAAATCCTCTAGGAATTGGTTAGGGCGCGATTTTGCAACGACGACCCGATCACCAAATCAATTCCTCAGATCCGCTGAAGCGGTATTTCCTCGCCGCATAGCGAGAGATACTTGCCATCCTCATGCCTTACCCTTAGAGTGCGCCCAAGGGAGTGGTTTGATGAGAATTCTGACTGCAATCCTTCTGCTGTTGACCGCGATGGCGACGGCAGCGGCGCAAACGCCGGCACAGCCAGACGCCGAACAAACCAAGATCCTGGCGCTGGAAAATGCCTGGAACCGTGCCGAAGAAACCAAGGATTCCAAGGCGCTGGAGACACTTCTCGATTCCACTCTCGTCTACATTGATTACGATGGCACGCTGATGGACAAGGCTCAGTTCATCGCCAGCGTAAAAGAGCCAGCACTGCATCCAGAGCAAATTGTGAACGAATCGATGACTGCGCACGTGTATGCGGGCAGCGCCGTGGTGACTGGAATCTACCGCGAAAAAGGCTGAATCACGGCAAACCATATCTCCGCCGCGGTCGTTTTACTGACACTTGGGTCTATCGTGATAACGCCTGGGTGTGCGCGGCCAGCCAATCGACTTTGATCCTGCACTGAGGGTCAAACCAAGCAACCGCTTCCTGAGACCGCTAAAGGCTTTTAGTTTCCTGCCGATTGATTCTAGATAGCCCCACGGAACCAGATATTGCAGTGAGGGGTCATCGGTTTCTTGCCATGACGTTGCAACCTAGTGGATTCCTGCCGCGTTTTGTCAGCATCAGGCCATACACCGCGCCGTACTTCAGGATCAGCAGAGTCCGTTTCCCGAAAGCGATAATCTGTGGGGTCGCACTATTTTTGGCAGTGTCTCGGTTTGCCGCTGCACAGGCTGAACCAGAACCGGCGGCGGCCGCTCGCCGATCCAAGGTTATGGCCTTCGAAAGCGCATGGGGACTGGCGGAGAAGTACAAGGACGCCAAGGCGCTTGACGCTCTGCTGGATAATTCTTTGACCTACATCGACTACGACGGTACTCTGAAGACGAAAAGCGATTTTCTGGCCGAGGTGAAGGCTTCCGGGCACAATCGCGAGCAGCAGATTGTCGAATCCACGGCGGCGCGTGTCTATGGAGACACCGCCGTCGTCATAGGTATATATCAGGTAAAGGGCATCGATGGGGGCAAGCCTTATCTGCGGCGTGGACGCTTTACCGATACCTGGGTGAATCGCGACGGAAATTGGGTGTGCGTGGCCAGCCAATATACACTGTTAAGCCGCTAGGCTTTTCAACCTGCCGATGCTTTCCATTCGTCCTGCAACGATCGATGATGCGGCGCTGCTGCGGACATTGATCCGCGAGCTGGCGGAGTTTGAGCGCCAGTTGGAGTTTTGTGTGATCGAAGAGGCAGATTTGGTGCGGGATGGGTTTGGGTCGACTCCGAAGTTTCGCGCGCTGATTGCCGAATGGGATGGCAAGCCTGCGGGGTATGCGCTCTTCTTTGGCTACTACTCGACGTGGGTCGGGCCGGGACTCTGTCTTGAGGACCTTTTTGTGCGGATCGCAGTATCGCGGAAAGGGAATTGGGATGGCGTTGCTGGCTGCCGTGGCGCGCATCGCGTTGCAGGAAAATTGCTGCGCAATGCGATGGGAAGTGCTCGACTGGAATGAGAAGGCGATCGAGCTTTACAAGTCTCTGGGAGCGGAGTTTCGCGATGAATGGCGGCCGGCGCTATTGACGGACGAGGCGCTGCGGCGGCTGGCGGAGAAGGCATCGTGACCGCGCAGGTCCGCATTATCGGAGCAGGGCTGGCCGGGTCTGAGGCGGCATGGCAGTGCGCGCGGCGAGGCGTGGAGGTGGAGCTGTTTGAGATGCGCCCGGTGCGGTCGACGCCGGCTCACCAGACCGCGGACTTTGCCGAACTAGTGTGCTCGAATTCTCTGAAGTCGGACAGCGAGAATACGGCTCCATGGCTGCTGAAGGAAGAAATGCGGCGGGCAGGTTCGCTCCTGTTGCAGATTGCGCGCGAGTGCGCGGTTCCCGCGGGCCACGCGCTCGCGGTCGACCGCATAACGTTTGCAGCGAAGGTGACGGAGGCGATTTCGCAGGAGCCGCAGATCTACCGTGCGCCGGGAAGAGGCGACCTCGATCGAGGAATCGGGCCACCAGATCACCATCATTGCTACCGGGCCTTTGACTTCGGAGGCGCTGGCCGAGGAGATTGCCCGACTCAGCGCGGGAAGTCAACGGCTGAGTCGGGCGAGTCCCCGCTCCACTGGGCTGCCCCACGCGAAGGTACGCCACCAAATCCTCATTTGTATTTCTACGATTCGATCAGTCCGATTGTGGAGGCGGATTCCATCGACATGTCGCGCGTGTACATGGCGGCACGCTATGACAAGGGGTCGGCGGATTACATCAATTGCCCGATGACGCCGGAAGATTATGACCGGTTCTACGACGCGCTCCTGGCGGCGCAATCGGTGGAGGAGCGCGACTGGGAAAAATTGAATTACTTCGAGAGCTGCCTGCCGATTGAGGAGATTGCGCGGCGCGGCCGCGATACCCTGCGCTTTGGTCCCATGAAGCCAGTGGGTTTGAAGGATCCGCGCACCGGGCGAATGCCCTATGCGGTCGTGCAGTTGCGCCAGGAGAATCTAAGGGCGGATTCCTACAACCTGGTGGGATTCCAGAATCACCTGAAGTTTGGCGAGCAGGCGCGCGTGCTGCGCCTGATTCCGGGACTGGAAAATGCGCGCTTCCTGCGCTACGGGCAGATCCATCGCAATACTTATATCAACGGCCCGGCGTTGCTGCGGGAGACACTGCAGATGAAGGCGCATCCTCAGGGTCTTGTTCGCCGGGCAGATTTGCGGAGTGGAAGGCTATGTGGAATCGATTGCGACCGGGTTGATGGCCGGGCTGCACGCGGCAGCTTTGGCGCTCGGAACTGACCTGGTGCCGCCGCCACGGGCTTCCGCCTTTGGCTCACTTACGCATTATGTGACCCATGCGGACCCCAAGAACTTCCAGCCCGCGAACATTACTTTTGATCTCTTGCCCGCGCTGGAAAAGAAGATTCGCGACCGCAAAGAGCGACACCGATTGCAGTGCGAATTGGCTCTGCAGCACTTTGATGAGTGGCTGGAACGAACCGGGCCGATCCTCACGGCGGGCAAGCCCTAAGTCGCAAGGGGCCAGAGGCGGACACTCTCTGCAGAATTCATTTGACCCGCTCCGTCGGTTTGCAGTACTTTCGTCCCCATTCCACCGACGCCGAGGTGTCCGCTTGCGATTCTCCGCCGTAGATGCGATCACTCCCGCCCTTGAGCACACCAAGAAACAGCTCTTCCAACCTTTCCGGTTTGGCCAGTGGACAAGCTGGCGGTCGTCGGGCTGCTCGCCGGTGAACTTGGCTCCAGCGGCGGCTGTAATCACTCACAACTTCAACCTGAATCAACACGGGGGAACAGTGCATCATTCGGGATTCCCCGGAGTTGATCCCGGCCTGCTGTTCGGCCTCATCGCAGTGCTGGTCATCACTGGGCTCGTCTTCGGAATCATCTTCATGTACATCAGCAGCGTGATGCGGTTCATTCTCTTCGACAGCGTCATGGCGAAAGAGTGTCACATTCGCGAGGGCTGGAGCCGCAGGCAGGGTCCGGGGTTGCGATATTTCCTGTGGAAGCTGGTCTACCTGCTGGTCACACTGGCAGGCCTTATTGTGCTGGTTGGAATTCCGGCGGGGTTTGCCTTTGCCGCGGGATGGTTCAAGGAGCCGAAGGAACACGTAGCCCCTCTGGTGTTAGGCGGGATCTTCGTGTTCTTTGCGCTGCTGATTTTCGTTCTCGCGCTGGCGGTCATTTTCGTGTTGACCAAAGATTTCGTGGTCCCGCAAATGGCTTTAGAGGACATTGGCGTAATGGAGGGATGGCGGCGCCTGTGGTGGATGATCAAGGCCGAAAAGGGAGGATACGCCGCCTACATCGGAATGAAGATCGTCATGGCCATCGGCGCGGGGATCATGGTCGGAATCGCCACGGTGATCTTAGGGTTGATCATCGCGATACCTACAGTATTACTCAGCATCCTTGCGGTCATCACCGGGAAGACGGCCGGGCTCACCTGGAATGCATATACGATAACGCTGGCGGTCGTGGTGGGATGCGTCTTGCTGGCGGGTTTTATGTATGTGATCGCGCTGATTTCCGTGCCCGTGATCGTGTTCTTTCCCGCGTATTCCATCTATTTCTTCGCGGCGCGCTATCCCGCGTTGAGCGCCGCGCTCTATCCGCACCGCCCGCTCCGGCCGCGCCTCAGGTTCCGTCGGAGCGCTCCTCCGCCTCCGTTCGAGCCTCCGCCATTGCCGCCGACACCGGAGCCGATCGGCTAGAAGTGGAAGGCTTCACGGCTGCGCGATTCTTCAGCCTGGCGCTCGCGTCCATGCGGCCAGGTGAAGCGTCGGCCAATGATGCATTTCACGATCAGGTGGTCGGTGGAACGCGTGGCGCCGACACCCACGCCGAAGTTGAACTCCCACTGCGGGCCGAAATCAACATCGATCGACGGGAAGAACTGCTGCTGCTGATCTTTTAGCGCGTCGAAGCCGGTGAGCGAACCGTAAGACGCGTAGTATTCCAGCCCGCCCGCAATCTTCTTGGTGAAATCGTAACTGAATTTCACGTTGGGCGAAAACGTCACTCCCTGGTTCACGCTCTGGCCGTGCCAGGAGCGGTCGAGCGCGGGATTAAAGGCCAGGTACCAGGGCCCGATTTTCTTGTCGATGATGGGACGGATTTCCCACGTCCAGGTATCGGGCGAAAAGGCTGCGCGCTGGTAGCCAATCTCATTCGAAAGACTCACGCCCACCGGCCAGTGCCACGACTCAGGAATACGGAATCGCGGGCGGATGTGGTCGCCCACCCATTGCCATCCCCCATCCGATTGAATGCTGGTGAAAACGTAAAAGCCAACTTCAGCCCAGTCGTTGATTCCCTGCGTGATCTCGAGGGTCTCGTGCTCGGCATGGTTTGAGGGCAGAACGCCGTCCACGACGGTCTTGCTGCCCTCGACCGTGAAGTTGGAGTGGATTTCAACCATGGTCGACCGAGGAGCAACCGTGTCAGAGCCGTACACCTGGATTTCGTAGTTGTCCTGCGCATCGGGCAAGCGGGACTGAGATCCAAAACAAAGAAAATAGCGGCAAGAAGCGCGAAAGTAATGCGGCGAGACGTGCGAGCCATAGCCAAAGTATATCTTCCAGCGTGTTTCACTGCAGCCAAGGGAACCCTCGCCCCGCCCCAGGTGTCTGATGTTGCAGACACGCGCGTGCCAAAGAAGAAAGAGAAGCAGAGGAGCTTTCTATGTCGTTCTCAATGGCAGGCCGTGGTGCGCGCGGTCCCGAGATCAACGTCACGCCGCTGATCGATGTGCTGCTGACGCTGATCATCGTATTCATGGTCGTCGTGTCGATGGACAAGGAGCAGGGAGAAACCGCCCAGATTCCGCAACCGGATCAGAAACAGACGGCCGAACATCCCGCAGCCACGCACGGTAATCATCCAGGTGGTGTGGACGAAGGAGGACCAGCCGCCAACGGTGAAGATCAATCAGGAAGACGTGCGATGGGAGGACCTGGAAACGCGACTCGCGGAAATCTATCTAAAGCGCGCGGAGAAGGTGGTCTTCGTGCGCGGCGATGCCGACGTGGACTTCCAGTACGTTGCCGATGTGATCGATGTGGCGCATCACGCAGGCGTGCAGCGAGTGGGGCTGCTGACTATGGATCGGGAGGTGGCGGGAGAATAGACGCGCTCGTTAATGCGGTCCGAGGCTCTAATTCCTCGCCCTGTTCTTAATCCAAATCGGCGTACCCAAAAATCCAAAGGCCTGCCGAATCTGGTTCTCCAAAAACCGCTGGTAGGAGAAGTGCAGCTTCACGGCGCGGTTGGTGAAGAGCACAAACGTCGGCGGCGCGACCGAAGCCTGCGTCATGTAAAGAATCTTCACGCGCGAGCGCATGGGGACGGAGGCCCGCTCGAAATCCACAGTTTCGATGAAGCGGTTCATCGCGGACGTGGAGATGCGCTTGCGGCGCTCGGTGGCAACCTGTTCAAGCAGCGGAAAGATTTTCTCCGTGCCTTTGCCGGTGTTGGCCGAAACAAAAACGATGGGCGCGTAGTTCAGGAACTTGAGATCGTGGCGCAGGCGCTCTTCGTAGGCGTCGCGGTCGCCGGGACGCTTGCTTTCCCGCATGCGCATGGCTTTCGACGGCCTGCCCGGCTTTTGCGCGCCGCCGGTGACGAGATCCCATTTGTTGACGACGATGATCATCGAGCGTCCGCTCTCGTGGGCGTAGCCGGCGATGGCGGCGTCGAGCTGGCTCACGCCTTCGGTGGCATCGATCACCAGCAGCGCAATGTCGGCGGCTTCGAGATGCTTGCGCGCCATCACGACCGAAAGTTTTTCCGCCATCAAATGAGTTTTGCCTTTGCGGCGAATGCCGGCGGTGTCGATGAAGCGGAAGCGGCGGCCATCGTGTTCAACGATCTCGTCGACCGCATCGCGCGTGGTGCCAGGAATGGGCGAGACGATGGCGCGGTCGGAAGCCGTCAGGCAATTCAGCAGCGTGGACTTGCCCACATTGGGATGGCCGATGATGGCGACCTTGGTTTCGTAAACCGGCTCGGCTCTCGGCCGACGCGATTCATCTCCTGCCTGAGCTGCTTCTTCCTGCGCTTCCTCGTGTCTCTGTGTGTTCGGTGGTTGAGTTGTCTGCAGGCGGCAAGACCTCAAACACCGCGTCCAGCAGATCGTCGATCCCGCGCCCGTGTTCGGCGGAGATGGGAAACATCTGCTTGATTCCCAGACGATGGAACTCGTCGACGATGTGCGCCTGCTTTTCGGTGTCGGCTTTGTTGACCGCGAGAAAGAGCGGACGCCCGGTCTTGCGCAGCAGGCGAACCAGTTCAAGGTCGGGCCCGGCGAGTTCGGCGCGGCCGTCGACGACCATGACGATGGCAGCGGCTTCATCGAACGCGACCCGCGCCTGGCGAAAAATTTCCGACGGAATGAAATCTTTGTCTTCGGGAAGAATGCCGCCGGTGTCGATGATGCGAATGCGGCGGCCGCGCCACTCGGCATCGCCGTAGAGGCGGTCGCGCGTGATGCCAGGCTCGTCGCCGACGATAGCGCGCCGCGAGCCGACGATGCGATTGAACAGCGTGGACTTGCCTACGTTCGGCCGGCCCACGATGGCGAGCGTCGGAACGCCGGCTGCGGTGGTGGCGAGAGTGCTGGTCGAGTTGTAAGTGGGCTGGGTCAAAATGAGCGGCAATCGAGCTACCGATAAGCCGGGAACCTGTTTATTATAGAGACTCCCGTGGCTTTAAGTTCCCAACCCGTGTCTCCCGCAACGCCAAGCGCTCCGCGCCCAGCGGCAAAGACGCTTCTCTCTACCAATTTTGCGCCCGGCGGAGTGCTGGCGCGCACGCATCCCGCGTATGAATTTCGGCGCGGGCAGTTGCAGATGGCGCAGGCCGTCGAGCAGGCGCTGGAAGAAAAGCGGCACCTGATCGTGGAAGCCGGCACCGGCACGGGAAAAACGCTGGCGTATCTGCTGCCGGTGATCCGCTCGGGCAAGCGCGTGATCATCTCGACCGGCACAAAGAATCTGCAGGAGCAACTTTTCTACAAAGACATTCCATTTCTGGAGCAGCGCTGTTTGGCAGAACCGGCTTCCGGCATCCCGCGCTTTCGGTCTGCTACATGAAAGGCCGCAACAATTATTTGTGCCGCAAGAAGCTCTACGACCTCACCGATCAGCCGGTGCTCAGCGGACTGGAGGAGATCGAGCAATATCGCGCGATTGCCGCCTGGGAAAAGACAACCGCAACCGGCGATCGCGCGGAACTTGCCGAACTTCCCGAGACCAGCGCTCTCTGGCACAAACTGGATGCGCGCGCCGAAGCCTGCATCGGGCAGAAGTGCAGCGAGTGGGAGCGCTGCTTCATCACCGAAATGCGCCGGCGCGGGATGGAGAGCGACATCATTATCGTCAATCATCATCTTTTCTTCGCCGATCTCGCCATCAAGCTGCAGGCCGAAGGCGCGCCCGACGCGGGGATTCTGCCCGAAGCGGCGGCAGTGATTTTCGACGAAGCGCACGAACTGGAAGATGTGGCGGGAAACTATTTCGGCATTTCGGTGAGCAACCTGCGGGTGGAGGATCTGGCGCGCGACGTCGAAGCATCGCTGCAGCACAACCGCATGCTTTCGGCGTCGCTTTCCGGCGCGCTGGGAAGTCTGCGGGAGCGCTCGCAGTTCTTCTTTTCGCTGTTGCCGCCCGGCGAAGGACGTTTTGCCTTCGAGACGCGGCGCGAATTTCTGGAAGAAAACGGAGACGAGTTTCTCGCGCTCAATCAGGCGCTGACGCGGCTGGCGGGCGAACTGGAAGGCCTGCCGCAGAAGCCGGAGGAAATTTTCAACTTCGTGCGGCGGGCGCAGGAGCTCCAGGTGCAACTCGGCTTCGCCATGGAGTCGGACGATCGCAATACCGTGTTCTGGATCGAGCGGCGCGGCGGGCGGGGAAGAGCGAATTCACCACAGAGATCACAGAGACGCCGAGAGAAATCCAGGGCCGGCAGAACGTTTTTCTGCAGGCCACGCCGATCGATGTCGGCCCGATCCTGCGCGAATGCCTGTGGTCGAAGCTCGAGTGCGCGGTTCTCACTTCGGCGACGCTCGCCGTCGGCGGCGGATTCGAATACATCCGCCAGCGCCTGGGACTGGAGCATGCGCGCGAGTCGGTGCTGCCTTCGCACTTCGACTACGAAAATCAGGCTTTGTTTTATGTGCCGCCCGATCTGCCCGATGCGCGCACGCCGCAGTTCACGGCGAAGGCCGCGGAGCGCATTCGCAAGCTGCTCGAAATCACCCGCGGCCGCGCCTTCGTGCTCTTCACCAGCTATGCGCAGATGAACGACATCTACCAGCGACTGCTGGGCGAATTGGAGTTCCCCATGCTGCGCCAGGGCGATGCGCCGAAGAGCGCGCTGCTCGAGGAGTTCCGGCTCACGCCGAATGCCGTGCTGTTTGCGACTTCGTCGTTCTGGCAGGGCGTGGACGTGCAGGGCGAGCAGTTGAGTTGCGTGATCATCGACCGCCTGCCGTTTGCGGTGCCCAGCGATCCGGTCGTTGCCGCGCGGGTGAAGGCGATCGACGCCGACGGCGGCAACGCATTTTTTCAGTATCAGGTTCCGGCAGCGGTGATCACGCTGAAACAAGGCTTCGGACGCCTGATCCGCTCGCTGCACGACCGCGGCCTGCTGGTGCTGCTCGATAACCGCATCCTGAAAAAGCAGTACGGCCGCGTGTTTATCGAGAGCCTGCCGAATTACAAGAAGACTACGGAAATGCGAGTGGTCGAGGAGTTTTTCGGCTGTGCGGAATAACAGAAGTACTCATGTCGGGACAGCCGCCCTCGTGCTTTCCATCGAGCGCAACTCGATTCGAACTGCTCGTCGGAGGGGCAGCAAGCTGGAGACCGAGTTACCCTCCTTTCTAAAACTAACTAAAGAGTAACCTATCACAACATACTCCCGCTCCGCCCGCCGAATCTCCCGATACCGTTCAAACACTTTCTTCTCGCTCTCCAGCCCCAGCGCCGAGCGGATCGAGCTTCCCCGAAAAGTGTGCGGCAGCATCTTCCATCCGCGGAGCAAGGACGAACCCCGGATCATGCTTAAGCGCCGCAGGGACATGGTGAACCTTCATCCAGCGCTCGGCCTTCCAGCGCATGAATTCCACTTCTTCAGCCGGCAGATGCTCGGTGCGCACCACGGCCGTGGTGCCGTCGTATTCCTCGAGCCGCTCATTCATGATCAGCCCTTGATCGCGGAAGTCTTTCGTCATGGGCGTGCGCGGATACGGCGTTGGATGCTGAATGTAGGGCCAGTCCACATAGCGCCGGGCAAATTCGAGGTTGGCTTCGATGGATTCGCGCGTGTCGCCTGGACTGCCCACGATCAATCCGCCCACCACATACATCTGGTTGCGGTGCAGGTAATCGATGGCTTTGAGCGTGGCGTTGCCGGTGTTGTGGCCGTTCGTGCGCTCCGTATTCTTGGCGGAGGCCTTCAGAAATTCCAGGTCGCCTTCCAGAATATTTTCGATGCCGAGAAAAACGTAGCGGAATCCGGCTCGCCGCATCAGCGGAGCCAGAGTCTCGCCGTGATTCGCGATCGCCGAGGTCATGGCCTGCACGAAGTAATCGATCTTGTGCAGCCCGGCCGCAATGATGGCCTCGCACAGAGCCTCGAAGCGCCTCACATTCAGAGTGATGTTGTCGTCGACCAGAAAAATGGTTCGCGCCCCGTGATCGCGGGCGTCGCGAATGTCGGCCAGCACGCGGTCGAAAGAGTAGGTATGAAAGTTGCGGCCGCGCATCTCGATGATCGAGCAGAAACTGCAATCGAAAGTGCAGCCGCGCGAAGTCTCGATCACATCCACCTGCCGGCCCAGCAGCGTGTATCCATTCAGCACGCGCGCATCGCGCTTCGGCAGGCGGATTTCGCTGTCTTCCAGCCGGTGCGGCGGCCGGCGCAGGATTGTGCACCCAGCTCTCGCCGTTTCGGTAGGAAAGTCCGCCGATCCTCTCGAAGCCGGAGCCCTGCTCGATCGCGCGCAACAGTTCGCGGAACGTAACTTCCCCCTCGCTGCGCACCAGATAATCGACGCCCATGTTCTCGTAAGCTTCGGGCGCAAGGCTGGGATCGTACCCGCCGACCACGATCTTCACTCCCGGCCGCAGACGCGCGCACCAGATCGATAATGCGTCCGGCAGTGCGGCGCTGAAACGTCATGATGGAGAGTCCGACGACTTCCGGATCAAGCTCGCGGACCAGCCGCGTCACCGTTTCACGAACCTGGCGGTGAACCAGAATCAAGTCAGCCACGGCCACGCGGTGATGCGGATCGACGTTTCCCGCCAGCGACGTAAGCGCGCCATTCGGCATGCGGATCGCGACCGGTGGCATGTGTTCGAAGGAATCCGGCATGGAAAGCAACAGGACGTTCATGTTGACCTGTCCTTACTGCCTCGCAGTGATCCCGCAGGCGCGGGTCGAACCCCAGTAGGCGAGGCGAATGGTCGTATTGTACCGCAGAGTCGCGGCTGAAATGCCGGACGCCGTACGCCGCAGGGCACTTAGTCGGTTCCGCACGTCTTCGCTTGAACCGGCCTCTATTTGTGCTCCTCCGCCGTCCCCGGACTCGGCAACACTCCCACCACAATCCCCGAAGCCTCGCCCTTGGCGTGATACACCCGCTCGGTGGCTTTCACGAAGTCCGAAGGCTTGGCGTCGGGAATGTTGACGAAGGTCTGCGGATTGCGGTCGGTGAGCGGAAACCATGAACTCTGAACCTGCACCATGATGCGGTGACCGCGGCGGAAAGTGTGGTTGACGTCCTGCATGTGTGAAATTGATCTCCTCGACTTTGCCGGGCGTGAAGGGCTCGGGCTTTTCGAAGCTGTGGCGAAACTTTCCGCGAAAAGGCTCGCCCCGCACCAGTTGCTGATATCCACCCATCGTGAAAGCTGGCGGAGGCACGTCGGTTCGCGGCTTGTCTTTGTCTTCGGGCTTGGGCTCATCGAACTTGCTGTCGGGATAGTCGGTGGGATACACGTCGATCAGTTTCACATCCCAATCGGAATCGGTGCCGGTGGTCGAAACGAAAAGCCTCGGCGAGATGGGTCCGGCAATAGTCACATCTTCCTGCAGCACCGGCGTTTCATAAACCAGAACATCTGTTCTGCTGGACGCGAAGCGCTGATCAGAGACCATGTATTCCTGCGGCACGTTCGGTCGCAACGTAGTTCACAAAAGGCACAGGCTTGGCCGGATCACTGACATATTCATCGAAAGCGGAAGAGTCAGAAGCGGGCGGATCGAACGAAAGTCCGCCGCCAGCGCGGAAATACAGAGTCTTTGCCTCGGCTTCTTTCGGAGGCCACGCCGAATATCGTCTCCACACATTCGTGCCGGTCTCAAACACATAGGCTTTCGGAAGTTTCGCGTCGCCGTTGCCTTTCAGATATTGCTCGAAAAACGGAAACAGAATGTTCTTCCGGTAATAGTCGCCGGTATTTGAGGCAAACTCCACTCGTCCCAGATGCTCGCCGTCATAGCGCGCCCAGCCGCCGTGTACCCAGGGGCCGACCACCAGCGCGTTAAAGATCCCGGAGTTGTTCTTGTCGATGGCGTGGAACGTGCTGAACGGACCTTGCAGATCTTCGGCGTCGAACCATCCGCCCACGGTGAGCACCGCGCAGTGAATGTTCTTCATATGCGGCGCCAGGTTGCGCGCCTTCCAGTAATCGTCGTAGGTGTCGTGGTGCATCTGGTCGTCAAACAGCGCACTCTTGCCTTCAAGATATTTTGAAAGATTCCCGATCGGTCCGGCGTTCAGATAAAATTCGTAGCCGTCTTTGGTTCCGTAATCGAAGGGCACGGCAGTCTTCGGCGGAAGCTGCGGATTTTCCTGCGGCTTGAAGAACGTAGAAGCCGAAGTTGGCGTCCAGCATGAACGCCCCGCCATGGTAGGCGTCGTCGCCCATGAAAAGATCGGTCATGGGAGCCTGCGGCGAAGCCGCCTTCAGCGCTGGATGCGAATCGATGATGCTCGCGGAAGTGAAAGAATCCAGGATAGGAAATGCCCCAGATGCCGGCATTGCCGTTGTTGTTAGGCACATTCTTCAGCAGCCAGTCGATGGTGTCGTAAAGATCGCTGGCGTCGTCCACGTCCTGCTTGGATTTCTTGTTGTCGATGTGCGGACGCATCTCGACAAATGTACCCTCCGACATGTAGCGGCCGCGCACATCCTGGAAGACGAAAATGTATCCCGCCTTGTCGAAGTCGGGCGAGGGCCCGAGCTGCTTGCGGTACAGATCCACGCCATACGGAGCCCACGCTGTAAGGAGTTCGATTGATCAGAAATGGATAAGCACGCGAGGTGTCCTTCGGCACATACATCGAGGTGAAAAGATGCACGCCGTCGCGCATCGGGATTCTGTATTCGTACTTCGTGTAGTGCTCCTTGACGTCGAACTCCGGCGCCTCGGGCTTGCTCTGCGCGGCAAGATTGGCGATGAATCGCCAACAGTGACGAGAACTCAGGACAGGCACTTGCGACGCGGCATATATCGCTCCTTGAGTCAGGCGAAAGAACCGAATAGGCAAACTACATTTCGAGGCCGACGGCGCAGTCAAGCTGATGGTATCGGCAGTGCGCGGTACAATAGATGTTTCGCTATGAATGCGGTCCGGCCTGTATTCAAGCCGAGCCGCTGAGGGATGCATGTTCGAAGTAACGGTTGACGATACTTTTGCCGCGGGCCATTACCTGCGCAACTACAAAGGCAAGTGCGAGAATCCGCACGGCCATAACTACAAGATCCGGGTCACGCTGGCCGGCGCCGAACTGGACAAGGCCGGACTGCTGCTCGATTTCAAGGACCTGCGCGAAGTGATGAGGCACGTCATCGACCGGCTCGATCACCAGATGATCAACGACATCGAGCCCTTTACCGTAATCAACCCGTCGGCGGAGAATCTGGCCAAGTATTTTTATGACGAATCGAACACGCGGCTGAAGAGCGTGACCAACGGCCGCGTGCGCGTAAAAGACGTAACCGTGTTCGAGACCGACACCACGACCGCAAAGTACTCGGAGTCGTAGCGCTGCCGTCCCGGCGGCTTTCTAGCTCCGCGCGACCAGGCCAGCGAGACGCCGGCGCTACCTGACACGAATGCAGATAACCGAAATCTACAAATCGCTGCAAGGAGAATCGACCTACGCCGGCCTGCCGTGCGTCTTCGTGCGGCTGACAGGATGCAATCTGCGCTGCTCCTGGTGCGACAGCGAATACACGTTCCAGGGCGGCCGCAAGATGACTCCGAACGAAGTCTGGACGAAGTGAAGCGCCTCAGTCCCAACGGCGGCTTGGTCGAGATCACCGGCGGCGAGCCCATGCTGCAGGAGCGCGAACTGGTTCCGCTGATGCGGCAATTGCTGGAAGCGGGATATCGCGTCTTGCTCGAGACCAGCGGAGAGCGGCCACTCGAGCGGTTCCCGCGGAAGTCATCAAGATCGTCGACGTGAAGTGCCCGGACTCCGGCGAGGCCGACACATTTCACATCGAAAATCTGGAGACACTGACCGCGCACGATGAAGTCAAGTTCGTGCTGAGCGGCCGCGCCGATTATGAATTTGCCCGCGACTTCACCCGCCGACATCGTCTGGCGGAGCGCGTGAATGCAGTGCTGTTCTCGCCGGCTTTTCGCAAGGATGCCACCGGTGCGCGCGACAGTTCGCACTGCCTGCTCGATCCCCAGGAATTGGCCGAATGGATGCTCGCCGATGACGTTCCCGCGCGCCTGGGATTGCAATTGCACAAGTTCATCTGGGACCCGGCGGTAAAGGGAGTTTGAAGAATGGATCGTTGATTAAGCATACGCTCGCAATCCAATCAGTAATCTCATGACGCAGACTCAGCCCAAAAACCGCGCCGTCGTTCTGCTCAGCGGAGGCATGGACTCCTGCGTCTGCGCGGCCCTCGCCGCCCGCGACTACGATGCCGCCGCGCTTGCACGTCAGCTACGGCCAGCGCACCGAAGACCGCGAGCGCCAATCCTTCCTGGCAATTTGCCAGCGCCTCAACATTCACGGACACAGCTCCTCGTCCGCAACGAAGCTCTGCGCGCCATCGGCGGTTCGGCGCTCACCGACGAAAACATTGCCGTTCCCAACCGTCGCCACACGCCATGGCCACGACATTCCGGTCACCTACGTGCCCTTTCGCAACGCGCATTTCCTGTCCGTCGCCGTAAGCTGGGCCGAGGTGCTGGGAGCCGAAAAAATCTATATCGGCGCCGTAGAACAAGACAGTTCCGGCTATCCCGATTGCCGCCCCGCCTACTACGAAGCCTTCAACCAGGTCATCAAAGCCGGGACGAAAGAAGGAACCATCGAAATCGTCACGCCGCTCATCCACCTGCGCAAGGCCGAAATTGTGCGCCTGGGCCTTGAACTGGGCGCGCCATTCGATTTAACTTGGTCATGCTACAGCCGCCAGGATCAGGCGTGCGGCGTCTGTGACAGCTGCGTGTTGCGGTTGCGGGCGTTTGCGGCGGCGGGAGCCGACCGATCCGATTCCGTATGCTGAGAAGCAGCCGATTAGATGAGCTCTGAATTCGTGATTGTTGAATCGGTTGACTGAAAACCAGATCCGCTCATGCCTGATTTTCGATCAACCATCAGAAATCAGCATTCAATAATCCACGTAATGTTTGCGCCGGGAGGCCAACGATGAAGAAGCATTTTGCAGTGTTCGTTTTCGTTCTCTTAATGCTGGGACTGTGTGTGCCTCCGGTGTTTCGCGCAGGCTTCGGGAACCGTCAAGGGCGTTTGCAAAGACGCCGACGGCAAGCCCATCGCCGACGCATCGTGGTCTACGCCAACCAGGACAACGGCCAGAAATACACTCTCAAGACCAACAAGAAAGGCGAGTATTTCTCTCTCGGCGTTGCCGCCGGGCAAGTACAACGTCACCCTGTACAGAAACGCCGATGACGCCAAAGCCAACAAGGAAATTTTCCACGTCAACAAGTTTCAGGTCGCGCTGGACGAGAACACCCTCGACTTCGACTTCAAAAAGGAGCAGCGGAAAGCCGCCAAGGGCCAGGGCCTGACTCCGGAACAACTCAAGGCGCAAGCAGGAAGCCGAAGAGAAAAAAGAAGAAAACACCACGATTAAGATCCTGAACGAAAAGTTCGTGGCCGCCAACACCGCCATGAAGGCTGGCGATTTCGACACCGCCATCGCCACCCTAACCGAAGCCACGCAGATGGACGCCACGCGCGACGTCATCTGGGCCAAGCTCGCCGACGCCTACCGCGGCTCGGCCGTAAAGCAGACCGATCCCGCCGAAAAGACGAAGCGCCTTCAGGAGGCCGTCGCGGACTACCAGAAGGCGATCGACATCAAGCAAAAGGCCATGGACACCAACGAAAAGATCCCGAAGATAACAAGACACTGGCCGCCTATTACAACAATCTGGCAGAAGCTGCCGCCAAGTCCGGCAAGGTCGACGACGCCGTGAAGGCCTACACCCAGGCCGCGCAACTCAATCCCGAGGGCGCCGCGCGGCTATTACTACAATATTGGCGCGGTGCTGACCAACGCGGGCAAGGTCGACGACGCCATCGCCGCCTTCGATAAGTGCATCGCCGCCGATCCCACAAGGCGGACGCCTACTACCAGAAAGGCGTGAACATCATCGGCAAGGCGACCCTCACAAGGCGACAAAATGGTCGCTCCTCCGGGCACCGCCGAGGCCTTCCAAAAATATCTTGAACTGCGCCCACTGGCCCCTACGCCGACGTAGCCAAGCAGATGCTGGCCAGCATCGGCGCCTCCGTGGAAACCGGCTTCGGCAGAAGAAGAAGGCGCCGGCCAAGAACTAAACTGCTTACATCGCGCTGGATAGGGCGGTCCAAATGGGCCGCCCTTATTTCCTTCCCCAAGCCGCAGGCTGGCCGCGTTTCCTGCGAACTAGAACTGCGAACTGCTTCCACGTTACCAAGGGCTATGTCCTACCCGTCCTTACGTTTCGCCCGTCTCGCGCGGTAAAGTATAGGTAACAGGCCAACTGCGGTTGGCCCGGTACTCCCTTCTGTGGTGCGTGCAATTCCCTAAGAATTAAGCACAGGTTTGTGCGAGGATGGAATGGCGGCACCTGGCACCGCGCGCAATTTCGGTTTCTTTGGAAGGCTATTCCGGCAGCGGCAAAGTGGCTACGCCCGCTTTGCTGGGCGCAATGCTGCGCGCCGCCGAAAAAATCAGCGATCTGATTTTTTCTCCCGGACGCCCTCCCCAGGTCCAGGTTTACGGCCAGCTCATTCCGGTGCAGGTGCCGGGACTCGCAACTCTCACCCCCGATGACACCCGCCACATCGCCGCCGATCTCATTGGCGACAACAAACAGGCAGTCGCAACCCTGCGCGAACACGGATCCTGCGACATATCCTACGGCTTGCCCGGCGTGGCCCGCTTTCGCGTCAATATCTTCATCCAGCGCGGCAGTTGCGCGGTCGTCATGCGCGTCATTCCCACCGCCATCCCGGATTTTGCCTCGCTTCGTTTGCCCTCGCACCTGGCCGATGTGGCCAAGCTGCGCGACGGCATCGTCCTCGTCACCGGCCCCGCCGGATCAGGCAAGTCCTCCACTCTCGCCGTGCTGCTCGACTGCATCAATCGCGAGAAGAACTACCACATCATCACCATCGAAGATCCCATCGAGTTCCTGCACAACCACAAAAGCTCCACCATTCATCAGCGCGAACTGCACAGCGACACTCCCAGCTTTGCCCACGCCCTGCGCTCCGCGCTGCGCCAGGCGCCCAAAGTCATTCTGGTCGGCGAAATGCGCGACCGCGAAACCATCGAGATCGTCCTCGAAGCCGCCGAAACCGGCCACCTGGTGCTCTCCAGCCTGAACACCATGGACGCACCCAAAACCGTCGAGCGCATCGTCAGCTCGTTCTCGCCCGAGGAACAGCAAAGCGTGCGCGACCGCTTCGCCAAAACCTTCCGCTACATCATCTGCCAGCGCCTGTTGCCCAAGACCGATCGCAGCGGCCGCGTCCCGGTCGCCGAAATCCTGAAAGCCAACGCCCGCACTCGCGAATGCATCGAAAAAGGCGAGCGCGACGGCAAGACCTTGCTCGACGCCATGAAAGCCGGCGCGGCCGAAGGCATGCAACACTTCGACGGCGAAATCGCCCAACTGGTCCGCGACCGCGTAGTCGACCTCGAAACCGGCCTCTCCTTCGCCAGCAATCCCACCGTGCTCGGCCAGGAACTCGCCAGATAATACGCAGCTTTTTATCACTCAGAGGACTTTGCCGGCTACGCCCGAGCCAAGACGCCAGCGAACCGGAAAATAAAAAAGCGTGCGGAAGGTACTATCAGAAGCCACCGCGGACTGACGCGCAGATCGACAACGCTCGTTCTAGGATGGGCGCAGGAAGGTAGAACACCTTCCTGCCCCGTTATCTAATTTTGATCCCCCCAACCAAGGCTTCCCAAATTGAAGCTCAAGGCTGCAGGGTCGAGAGCGCCCAGGCGAGGTTACCCACGGCGAAACCGCGATGTGGGTTCCCACATCGTTCTGCATAAGCACCCAGGCGCCGCCGGTTTGCATTTGGTATATGGAGTGATTCCCGTCTGCATAGGTCGCGCAGCCAGTGATCCACGGAGTTCCGAAGGTGAGCCCACGCGAATCCGCTCCCACCGCAATCGAGGTAGCGCAGTGAGGCGTAGGACTCGGGACAAAAGAGCCTCCATTCCAGTAGAGGACATCGTTGTTGGCTTTGATCGCCCAGGCGTGGTTACCCACCGGGGAGACCGCGATCTGGGTTGCTATGTCGTTCTGCATGTCGACCCAGGCGCCGCCGGTTTGCATTTGATAGATGGAGTGATTCCCGTCTGCATACGTGCCGCAGCCAGTGATCCACGGAGTTCCGTTGGTGAGTCCACGCGAATTCTCCCCCACCGCAATCGAGGTCGCGCAGTGAGCCATAGGGCTCGGGACAAACTTGCTGCCATTCCAGTAGAGGACCTCGTTCTTGGCATTGATCGCCCAGGCGTGGTTGGCGTCCGGGGAGACCGCGATCTGGGTTGCGACGTCGTTCTGCATCAGGACCCAGGCGCCGTTGGTTTGCATTTGGTATACGGAATGATTTCCGTCAGCAAACGTGCCACAGCCCAAGACCCATGGTGTTCCGTGGGTTAGCCCACGCGAGTTCGCTCCGACGCCGATCGAGACACCGCATCGAACCGTGTAGGTGTTGAAGTTGCTGCCATTCCAACCGTAGACGTTGGTGGGTAATTCGTCCCATTCGACGCCGCCTGCTGGGAGCGTGATGAGCAGGTGTCCGTCTCCGCGGATGAACGGTTTGCTGGCAGTGTTGTCGGTGTTCAACTGGATTGCCGGATCGACGACAGGGCTGTGGCTGCAGGTCGTGCACTTGCTGGTCGACACCCATGTGCCGACTCCGGAGGTGCCATTGCCTTTAACCACGAAAGCGGCACCCGTCATCGTCACCGGTGAGAAATCGCCCCACTCCTGCGAAGGGGTCGAGGACCCGCATGACCCAGGTCCGTAGATCGCCTGGCAGGTATCCATCTCAATAATGAATTCCGCATACCGTCCAAGGTTGCCGTTAGCCAAGTCGGCGTTAGGTAGCGCGTAGGACTGGCAAGCTGAGGTAGGCAGATGGCAATCCCAGGCGATGCCTTGTGTGTTGTCAAACATATAGGTGCACGCGTATCCACCCGTCAGGTTCTTATTCCCTTTGGCGTCGCAATACCATTCCTGGGCGAAGATTGAGTCACCTTGCTTCGGGGTAAATGTGATTCCTGCATTATCGTTTCCCGCGTTGGTGCACCTGGGAGACGCTGGGCATTTAATCCAACCTCCAAAATCCTGATGGTGGATGCCGAAGCTCGCGGTCGTGGAGGTAGTTTGTACGTCGAGGACGGCCTGTAGGAGAGGGGCTACCGACCCCGAAAACTCATCGAGCCCGTTCCATACTGTCATTGCCGTGATGCCGGTATTGAAGCCGCCCGGGGTTACCTTGGGGACATTGAACGTAGCCTCGTTCCACAAGTAGCTGAAGGTGTCAGCGGAGGTCGCGCCTTTGCTGAAAGAACCATAGAGCACGGCCCCGGTCCAGAAATTCGACGGATTTGTGACGACCCCTGCGTCAATCTCAGGCCCGGGCGAGGGGAAGGAATGCGGGCGCGATTTCGCGGCCGCGGAGGCGTTGCTCCCGAGCATGTACGCCGGCTTGATGGCCGCAGTTAGCCACCTTTGATATCCCTCCGGGTTCTGATCCGGATTGGGACGCAGCCCGTAGCCTTCTGCCAGCAGTTCTTGCTCGGTGTAGCTAAGCGGATCGCCGGCAATTCCCGGTCGAAAAGTCAGATTGGCGAGCGCAGGGTCAAACGGGCGTGGCGCGAAAGTCTCCTCGGACCGAAGATCAACGGAATAAGTTTGGCTACCTCCATCGGAGTCTATGCAATCGAGCGCCAGTCGGTCGACGCCGCCCGGCGATGTTGGGCGCACGGCTAGAAAGCGAGCCACGCCGTCCATGTCGGAGTTGACGTGAATGGACTGGTTGGAGTCTGGGTTGCCTGCGGGGTGAAGCATGCACCGATTGCCCGCGGGAACGGCAACTGAAGCCTCTTCGAACTGAGGACGACCGGCCGTGCGTTGGAACTTGAGCAAAACGTCACCGGCAGCATCCGAGAAGACCCAACAGGATGATGGTCACGCAAACTGCGTTGGTGCTTCGGAAAGAACGGTATCTTTCCACGGTGCATACAAAAGCATCCGTCCTCGTGTATCTCCTTCAGAGATGTTTTGTTTCTGAGCTTCATAAAGCGACTCCTTTTGCGAATTTGTTTAGCCTTTATTCTTCGCCAGTGTCTTGCGCGGGATTGGTAATTTGGCTGAATCCAACCCTCTGTACAGATAGGCGGAAAAAAGGAGAGAAACGCCTCACCGGTAAGAAGAAATTTCTTGGCCGGGCAAGTTCGGTTCCCGAAGCAGAGAAAAGCAGGAGACAACGAAACTTGCGGAGATTACTGTTCTGCCGTTGTTGCCCTGTCAATGTGCAAGAAGCTGCAGTTTGCAGCGCGGGGTTGGCGGCCGGTTCAAAGGGATAGTTGGCGAAATATCCCCATTACAGTCATTGACCAGGTCCTTGAGCAATCCACGCCGCTCCCAGGCGCCCGTGCGTGGCCCTCCCTTGCACTATCATCTCCCCATGGCAGCACCGCCAAGCCCAATCCCTCGTCTTAACCTTCGAAGAAGCTCGCCGCGTAGTCGAAGACCACGCCTCGCGTCTATCCTCAGCGAACCACAGAAACCGTGCCACTGCTCCACGCCGCCGGCCGAGTTCTCGCCGAGACCCATCACCGCCGATCGCGACATCCCTCCCTTCCCCCGATCCACGCGCGATGGCTATGCGGTCCGCGCAGCCGATCTCGCAAAGCTTCCCAGCAAGCTGAAAGTAATCGGAGAGATCAAAGCCGGCCCGCAGCAACTCCCATCCACCCTGAATCCCGGCCAAGCCTTCTCCATCATGACGGGCGCCCCGTACCGCAAGGCGCAGACGCCGTCGTAATGGTCGAATACACGTCGCAAAAAGCCGATTCCGTCGAAATCACAAAGAGCGTCGCGCCGGGAGAAAACATCGTCGCTCAGGGAGCCGAGGCCAAACGCGGCAGCCTCCTGCTCGATCGCGGCACGCGCCTCAACGAAGCCGCCATCGCACTCGCCGCCTCGGTCGGCCGATCGCGGCTGCAAGTGTTCGTTCGTCCGCGAGTCGCCGTGCTCACCACAGGCGATGAAATCGTCGAGGTCGATGCCGAAATCGGCCCCGACGCAGATTCGCAACTCCAACAGCTATTCGCTGGCCGTGCAGATCCAGCAAGCCGGCGGCGAGCCCGTACTTCTCCCGATCGCTCCCGACGAACCGCGCCGCCTCCGCCAACTGATCGAAGAAGGTCTCCAGTCAGACTTGCTGATCATGACCGGCGGCGTCTCCATGGGACGCTACGACTTGGTCGAGCAGGTGCTCGCCGAACTACAAGCCGAGTTCTTCTTCACCGGAGCAAAAATCCAACCCGGCAAGCCGGTAGTATTCGGCCGAACCAGCATGTGTGGGGGAGGCTCGTGTGGCGCGGGCACTCTTGCCCGAGAAGGGGCTTAAGCCCCGGTACAAGCACAAATACTTCTTCGGCCTCCCCGGAAACCCAGTCTCCACCATGGTCACATTCGAACTGTTTGCCAGACCAATTCTCGAAGCCTTAGCCGGAGCGTCCCCGATCCCGCTCACCTTCCTGCACGCCCGCTTAAAGTCCGAAATCCGAGTCAAGCCCGGACTAACACGTTTTCTCCCCGCAATTCTCTCCGGCCAATCTGAAGACTCGCAGGTCGAACTCGTCCCCTGGCAAGGCTCAGGCGACATAGCCGCCCAAGCCCGCTCGAATTGCTACATCGTCATCCCGCCCGATCGCGAACTTATCGCCGCAGGCGACTGGATAGCCGTAATGCTTCCGTAGAGATCTACTCTTGACGTGCCCCTGTGTTGCAAGGGTGCGGCTTCGGCCGCCGCACTGCTCTCTACCTTGGCCGCATCCCATGTAAGATAGAACTTCCGCATGCCGAAAAAGCTCTCCCACTACGACGCCGCCGGCCGCGCCCGCATGGTCGATGTCTCCGGCAAAGCCGCAACCCGCCGCGAAGCCGAGGCTAGCGCCTTTGTACAGATGAAACCCGCCGTCCTGAAGGCGCTTCCAGAAAAATCCCAAAGGCGATCCCCTCGAAGTAGCGCGCGTAGCAGGAATCATGGCCGCCAAGCGCACCGCCGAGCTAATCCCGATGTGCCACACGCTCCCTCTCGCCCACGTTGCCGTCGACATGAGGCTATGCGAGAATGGCGTCGCCATCACCACCAAAGTCGTCACCACCGCCGAAACCGGCGTCGAGATGGAGGCCCTCGTAGCCGCCGGAATTTCAGCCCTGACAATTTATGACATGTTGAAGGGGATGGATAAAGGGATCGAGATTCGCGAGATTGTGCTGGAGAGAAAGTCGGGAGGCAAGAGCGGGGAGTACCGGCGCGCAAAGAAGTAGAAGAAAGAAGGAAATAAGAAGAAAGAAGTTAAGAGTAAGCGCAATCACAGTAATTCCATGGCAAACGACGTCAAACTACTTCTGGTCGATGACAATCCGATGGTGCTGGGGATGCTGCAGCAGGCACTGACTTCATTCGCGCGCGTTGTGGCTGCGGGCGATGCGGCCGACGCCTTGCTGAAGGCGGTCGACGATCCTCCCGACCTCGTGGTCTGCGATTACCGCATGCCCGGCATGGATGGCCGGCAGCTGGTCGAGCGGCTGAAGAGCCGGCCGGCCACGGCAAACTTCTCCGCGATCCTGATGGCGAGCCGCGTTGACATTGATGAGCGCCTTTCGCCGCAGGATGCCGCCGACGACTACCTGGCCAAGCCCTTTTTTCTGAAAGAAGCCACGCGCCGCATCAAGCGCACGGTCGACCGCATCGCGCTCGAAAAGATGGCAAAGACCGCACCCTCCGACGGCGTGGTTCGCGGCAATCTTTCGCAGATGAATGTGATCGACCTGATGCAGTCGCTCGAAATGGGACGCAAGAGCTGCCAGCTCAAGCTCAACAACGAAGGCGACAAGTGCGAGGTCTTCTTCGTCGAAGGCCAGGTCAAGCACGCAACCTACGGAGCTTTAACCGGCGATGAGGCCGTCTTCAAAGTTCTGCGCTGGACCGGCGGCAACTTCGAACTCAACTTCGACGGCAAGACCGATCAGGAAACCACGAAGCTCAACACCCAGGGCCTGCTGATGGAAGGCTTGCGCCTGCTCGACGAATCGCAGCGCGATGGCGGCGGGGAGGCGGTTGAAGATAGCGGCAGCGGCGCCGGTGCGGGCGGTGCGGCCGGCAGCAGCCCGGGCGGCAGCGGCCGGCGGGAAGAGGAAGAAGATGTCCTCCTCGACAGTTGAGGCATCGTCTCAAGGAAAACCTGCGCCTGTGGTGCTCACCGCCGCCGTGGTTACGGTCAGCGATTCCTGCGCCCGCGGGGAACGCGTGGATGTTTCGGGACCAGCCGTTGTCGAGGTCTTGAAGAAGCTGGGATTTCGCGTGGTCGCTACCCAGATCGTGCAAGACGATTCCATGCAGATTCAAAATGCCCTGGTTCATCTCGCGCTCGAAGTCCGCTTCATCGTAACCACGGGTGGAACCGGAATTGCTCCGCGCGACGTCACGCCGCAAGCGACTGAAGCGATTTGCGATCGTCTGATCGACGGCGTAGGCGAGCGCATGCGCCTCGAAGGCGCAAAGAAAACTACGTTCGCCGCGTTGAGCCGCGGAGTGTGCGGCGTGCGGGAGAAGACCCTGATTCTGAATCTGCCGGGCAGTCCGAGCGGCGCGGTGGAATCCCTGGAAGCGGTCATGGACTTGATTCCGCACGCGCTGAATTTGCTGGAGGGGCACACCGAGCACAGATAGGCCAGGGCGGAGGATCTTATGGCAAATACATTTGGCACGGACATTCTGATTCAGTCCAGGAACCCGATGAAAGCCGCTAAGTTCTATGTCAAGGAACTCGGCTTTTCGATTACGGATAAGAACCCGAAAATGGTGGGCCTCCACGGGCAACACATCAATTTGTTCATCGAGCCCGGCCCGGCTCTGGGGCCGGTTTTCGAGGTTACTGTGAAAAGCGTTAAGGAAGCGAAAGCTCGTCTCAAGAAAAAGGGCTGCCGGGTGGTGAAGGACGAGCCTGATTTTCCACGATGCTACGTCAAGGATCCGAACGGGCTGATTTATAACCTGACGGAGTGAGCGGGCTTCCGAGAATCGAACTCGGTGGCAGCCTCGGTCGAGGCAGGGCTTGTATCATAATAATCGCATGGCATTCCCCATCCGAGTCTGCGCCGTTTGCTCAGAAGAGTTCGAACTGAAGCCGGACAAACCCGGTTTCGCCAACCGTTGTCCGGCGTGCAGCGCATCCGGAAAATGCTGATCCTCTTGCCAAGCGAAGCGCGGACGCCGACGAACGCAAGACTTTGAAGGAAGCGAACGAAGCCCGCAGGCAAGCCATGCGCGACCTGCTCTACCGCAAAGATAGCTAGCGGCCTTCACCCGCCACCCGGCGAGGCTCGCGGAGAGACCTGTCTGAGTCCTTCATAGGTGCGGGTTCGATATAGTATTGCTGCTGCCGATTTTGAACGGGTCTTATCGAAACACGAAATGCCACCATTCTCGGGTTTTCTTGCAGCAAATTCAAAAGAGCAACGACGCCGCATCAGCGCTCTATTCCTGGCTGCTGACTCTCGCTTTCGGTCTCGCCCAGGTCTGGGCGTGCCGCTACGACTTGACCCCCGACGCCATGGATTATCTGGATATCGCGCGAGAAGTGGCAGCCGGCCACTGGGCAGCGATCGCGAACGGCTATTGGGGCACCCTCAATTCAGTGCTGCTGGCTCCGTTCTTTCGATTCCATCTGTCGCCGGAAAGAGAATTGCTTCTGGCCCACTTGCAAGGCATTCCCATCCTGCTGATCGCATTCTTCGCCTTCCGCTTCTTTCTTGTACTCAATCCTTGATTCGATCAGCGAGCCCAAAGATAAGGATCGCACAGAAAGAGATTGAGTTGCGTTCGCTGCCGGAGTGGTCTCTCTGCGTGCTCGGATATTCGTTGTTCCTGTGGTCATCCCTCGTCATCGTTGGAGTTTCGATGTTTGGTCCCGACCTGCTGGTGACCGTCTTCGTTTATTTGGCCGCCGGGCTGTTATTGCGGCCTCGGTCGGGAGCACAGGTTATGAACTTTGTAGCGTTTGGATTCACGCTCGGCATCGGGTATTGGGCCAAAGCGATCATGTTTCCGATCAGCCTTGTCTTCCTGGCCGTTTCCATTCTCAAGGTGCCGCGGTGGAAACAAAATCTCTGTAGTGTGCTCGCTTTCGCCGTCGTAGCGGCTCCTCTGGTGCTTACACTCTCGCTGCAGCGAGGCCGATTCACTTTCGGCGATTCCGGACTGCTGAATTATTCGGCGATGGTCAGCCCCGGCGGACGCGTCATTAACTGGCAGGGCGACCCGGTCGCCAGCGGCGTGCCGAAACATGCCACACGGCAGATCGCAGTGAATCCGCCCACTTATGAATTCAATGGTCCGATCCGGGGCACCTATCCGCCTTCCTATGATCCATCGTATTGGAATGAAGGTCGCCGGGCTACGTTCAATCTCCGCTCACAAGTGAGCCTGTTCCTCCATCATGTCCCGCACGTTGTGGAGTTGCTCTTCGTGACCCAGCCGAGCGTCACAGCAGGATTCCTGTTCCTATTACTTTGGAGCTCTATGGGCTTTCTGCGCGGTCTGTCGCGGCATTGGGACTTGCTCGCAATCTCATTGTCGATTGTGGCTCTCTATATGCTGGTCCACTTCGAGCCGCGCTTTGCGGGAGCCTTCGTCGTCCTGATCTGGATGTCATTGTTTCTTTCCCTGCGCTTACCAGCAGGCCCGGATTCGCAACGTATTGCGGGATTCAGCATCGTTGCGCTAGCGGCGGCCATGGTGATTTCCTTCACCAGCGACACCGCAAAGAAACTCGTGAACGGATGTCCCGAGTCGGCGCAGACTCAATTGAAGGTTGCGCGTCAACTGGCGATCGCGCCGGACACACCGGTCGCGGTGGTTGGGCCGGGCAACTTCTCTTATTGGGCTCATTTCGCGCGGCTCCGAATCATCGCGGAGATCATGTCGCCGGACGACCAGGATTTCTGGCGCCTGTCATCGGATCGGCGGCGGGAACTCTACGATGTTTTCCGCAGGACGGGCGCGCAGTGGATCATCGGACAGCCCCCGCTTGCGAACCTGCTCGATGCTGGCTGGGAACGTATTGGAATGACGACTTATTACCGCTATTCACTCATCACTTCGTCTGGGATCTCATCTCATAGCAACCAATATCAACTTCCTTCCCGTTAAACCTGGGCCGATCATCGAGGTCGCGGTCCCCGGCAACTTCACTTCCCAGATTCTCTCCGCCATTCCGCGCCGGGGAGTCCGGCTGCAGATGGAAGTCGTGCGCATCGGCATCTACAAATCGCGGATCAGCAAACCGCGAGTTCTTATCATCGCCCGTTGCTGCAACGTACTCCTCAAAACTCGCGAAGTCTTTCTGGTCGAAAGTCCATTTCACGGCCTTCGACCCAGACGGGAAGTAATAAATGTTGTGATCCATCGTCACCGTCGGAGCGCCGTCATCCATGCGCCCCGACTTGCTGGCGAAGGCTCGCCCCTGCTCGCCAACATAAACGATGTTGTTCTTGAAGACATTGTTGCGCATGTAGAACTGCATCAGGAACTCACCCTGGCCAGTCTTCCATGTATCGTTCTTGTACAAAGTATTATTCACGATGACCACGTCCTCGGTAGTTCCGCGCTTCAGGTCATACCCTCCAATACTGAATCCGGGAGCGTGGCAGGAATAAATCAGATTGTTACGCGCAAGGATGTGGCTCGTACTTCCCACGCGATGCTCGCTGGCGAGTTCAATCCCGAAGTCCACATCATGCACGATGTTGCGCTCAATCAGAATTCGAGTTCCGCCATCGACGTAGATCCCGTCCGAATCCGGGCCCTCGCCGTAGGCCGGATTGCCTCTCGCGGTGATGCTGTAAACCAGGTTCTCACTCACCACGCCATCGCGCGCGCGGTCGACGGCTGGGTCCGGCGCCGTGTGTTCAAAGCCGATGACATCGATTCCAATATTGTTGTTGTCGTGCACCGAATTCTTTGTGATGCGAAACCCCGCCACATTCCCGTTCACTACCACAGACTCGCTCGAGCCCGTCTTGAGATGGTGAACATCATTGCCGTCGATGACGAGGTCGCTGATCGGAGTCTTAGCGTCCGTGCCATATACAGAAATCCCAAAGCCGTTGGCCCCGCTGCCCGGCCGCAACTGGTGAGCGGAGTTCTGCTCGATGTGATGCACATCGTTATGCAGGATTTCAATGTGCGATCCGCCGCCGAACACGCGGATTCCACCCGGTACGCTGCGGTAGTCGCTGGTCCGAAGGTTGGCTATCTCGAGCCCCTGGACGCGCACGAAGCTAACGTTGGTAAGCAGCACCATGTTGCTTTCGCCTTTGGGCGTCAGGCACCCGCCGTCGAGAATCGCGTGCTCACCCGGCTGGCTCTGAAACGTGATGAACCCTTGCTCCGCGCTGCCTGACACTTTCACCGACAACTGCTGGCAGTAGCGGCCCTCCCGCACATAAACTGTGTCTCCCGGCTTCGCGATGTCAGCGGCATGCTGGATGGTGCGCAGCGGCTTCTCGATCGTTCCGGGATTGGAATCTTCGCCGTTGGTCGCAACGTAAAGAGAACTGTGCGCGTCAGCGGCGATGCCAGCCCCTGAGAGCAGTGAAAGCAGGAAACCATGAATGAGTAATCTGTTCGCGAAGCGCAAGTGATTCCTCCGAGGCATAGAGCGGGGAACTCGATGGTTTCCTATTGTGCCATTGCGGGGAGAATGCTGCATGGAGGAATCCCACCTGCTGAAAAAGCAACAGATGGGCCATCCGTGGATCCCGGACCGAGCTCAGACTGAGCCCGGCGCCGAACCGATCAGAAACTGAAACGGCCACCGACTGTCGGAGCCAGGTTGTTGTTGGAGTTATAGGGGACGCCGGGGCCGTGAGGAATAGCGATGGCCAGACCGCCGCTCACCCAGGAATACGCAATTCCAACGAAACCGTCGAAACGCTTGGTGAAGCGATGGTCGACATAGAACGACCCCTCGTTAAGGGTGCCCGCGCAGGAACTCCGGAAACCGGCTGAGGCCGAGCAGGTCTGCGGAACACGGAAGTCGTTCTGCCGCTGTTGATACCAGGAGAAAGTGAAGTCGGTTTTGCTGAGGTAGGTGTACTTCACGCCCGTCCACCAGATATTCACCAACTTTTCAGAATCCAGATTGTTGTCTTCGACCCCGCTCATGATGTAACCGCCCTGGTCCGAGGCGCCAACGCCCAACGGGTCGTGCGGGTTATTCTGCCAGATGTATTCGTAGCCGGCAAAAAACTTGAACGGGTCCCACGTATACTTGGCCGCGAACATAACTGCGTTGTTGTCGGTCACGATGCCATATACCGTGTTGTTCGTGTCGATCAGATTGGGCCCGATGCCGGGTCCTCCGTTGATAGGGTTGGTATTGATGCTGTCGGTGGTCGACTGATATTGCCCTGCGGAACTCAGACTCTGAGGCCCCAGCAAGGGGTTCAATACGCTGATCGCCTGGTTGTAATGTTGGAAGACGAGGTCGGCGGAGAACTTGCGCTGATCTCGGCCGATGTTTCCGCCGAGGTCGAAGCCGTAGGCGTTGTTATGCGCCGATTCCGGCGTACAGGTGGTGGCAGTCCAGCCTGCGGTGGCCGAGTAGCAGCCGCCAGTA
This sequence comes from uncultured Acidobacteriaceae bacterium, assembly GCA_963763285.1. GTDB lineage: Bacteria > Acidobacteriota > Terriglobia > Terriglobales > Acidobacteriaceae > Sulfotelmatobacter. The sequence continues at coordinate 44,676 of CAVXOK010000004.1, forward strand.
CCATCGGCGAATTTATACATCGCGCCGAAATGGACCGGGCCGTAGGCGATGCGATACTTCAGGGCGTCGTCCCAACGGGAGTCCTCGGTATCGCCGCCGCCGGCCATCGTGCCGTTATATCCGATGTAGGAAAAGGCATAGGCTGCCGCCGGCCGGATCGTAAAGCAGCATCGCATCGGTGCCGAGAGAGCGCTGGCGGCCGAAGGTCAATGTGCCGAAATGCGTGGACGATACACCCGCATAGTATTCGTCATTGAAGGGCTGGCCCGCGCGTGCGCCGTCGATCGCTATCGAATAGCCGCTCCGGGGAAGGCCGTTGTTAATGGTGTCGGTGGCTGACGCGTTGGCCAGCAGGCCGGACTGCGGATTGATGCCAGTTGAAGCGTTGAACACAACCGACCAGCCAGGACGAAACTCTGCCTTGCCCCTGACGCCCAGACCCGTTTGTTGCAAGTTATTCGGTGCGACGAGAAATCGATGTTGATAGCCGTTTCGGTTGACCAGAGATTCGCCTTCATAGTTATAGCCGTTCTCCGGTAAGCCGTGGCTGACATAGCCGAAGCCGACGTCATACGCACCGTACAGCGTGATGCCGTGCCAGGTCAGCGTGCAATCGGTGGTGGCGAACTCGTGGCCGCTCGCGCAGGGGTCGGGCTTCGAGTCGCCCTGGGCAGCCTGGGCAGAAGACAACGTCGACGACAGGCAGAGAGTGAGCACAGCGAACGAAGCACCTTTGAGCATTAGAGCCTCCAAGAAGAGAATCGGCGTTCGAGTGAAAACCAAGAAGTGTATATGATGTTCGGTTATGATGTCTATTCATGTGCGGTTATATGCAATATATTCGTATTTCAAGGTTGCAGCTGGGCAACGGAGCCAGTTTGTTGACCCGCCCTTGAGTTGGCTGTAGGATTTCGTTCCGATGCCGAAGGGCAAACAATCCAAACCCAGGAAGGAAGAATTGCTGAAGCTTCGCGAAGCAGCTTTAGATCTCGGGATCAGTGTCCCCACCCTCAAGCAATGGATTTACAAGAAGAAAATTCGCAGCCTTCAGACGGTCGGGGGACATCACCGCATTCCGCAGCGGGAGATTGACCGGCTGCTGTTCCGGACACGAGGCCGGACCGAGAAGGAACGCCAGTTCGTGATCCGCCGCGTCAGCGGACGCAATCAACTGGTGGGACGAGTCGACGCGGTTCGCATCAGCGGCCTCATGGCGGAAGTGGAGATCTCAATTGGCGGCCAGCAGATCACCTCTATCATCACGGCGCGTTCGGCGCGCGAGATGCAACTGAAGGCGGGGCAAACTGCGGCAGCCCTAATAAAAGCTACAGAAGTGATGATTCTGCGAATTTGATATGAAAACTCGCCTGTTCCTTCCCGCCATGCTGTTCGCCCTGATGCAGACTGCGCTGCTGCAGTGCCAGCAACTCACAGTCGAAAATGGAACCGGGAAACAGACGCAGCTGACGCGGGCAGACTTGGAAGCCCTGCCACACATCAAGGTAACCACGAAGGCGTCCGCAACATTTGAAGGCGTTGCCCTCGGCGCGCTATTGGCAAAAGCGGGAGTCGGGTTCGGCGAGACGCTGCGGGGAAAGCGCATGGCATCGTGCTTGCTTGTGGAAGCGGCGGACGGATATCGCGCGGTAATCGCTCTGCCGGAACTGGACCCGGCGTTCACCGATAAGCAGATCGTTCTGGCTTTCCTCAAAGATGGCAGGCCGCTCGACGACAAGGAAGGCCCCTACCGCATCGTGATCCCGGATGAAAAGAGGATGGCGCGCTGGGTGAGGCAGGTGACCACGCTAAAGATAGTAGACGTGCAGTAAAGCAGCGCTTTTTGCGAATCAAAGCTCGAATCAGGATTCGAATCAGCGTGCGAATCAACGCCCCGCATTTCCGACCGCAGCTCGTTACTTCTGCGTCGGGGGCACGTACTCCTTGGGCACGGCCGAACCTTCCCCAAAGAAGAACTGGTCCAACTGCTTGACGATGACTTCCTGATCTTCCCGCCGAGCCGGGTTCAGGCGGTATTCATTGAGCAGCATCTTGCAGTGTTCAGTCCACATCCTCCAGGCTTCCTGGGACACATTGTCATAAACCTTGCGGCCAAGATCGTTGTCGAAAGGCGGCTCATCCAGCCCGGGCATTTCTCTTTTCAATTTCACGCAGAAAACGGTGTGCGCCATACACTTCCTTCAGTCAGGAATTTTCTCTACTTAAGATTATTACACGGGATCGCGGGTCGGGAACTGCGCGCCGAGTTAGGGTTTCGCCGGGGCCTGGGCGTACTCTGCCAGAATCTTCGCCAGTTCCTCATCGCTCGGCGGAGAATTCAGCTTGCGTTCGCCAGCAGCCTGCGCAACCTTGCCCTTCATGCCCACGTAAACCGCGTTGTAAGCTTCGTCGCCCAAATTCTCCACCTCGTGCTTGTGGGGCGGGAACCATCGAGCCTCGCCCCGCTTAGCATAGACGTCGGTGACCTTCCCGTTCTGGTCGGTGAAGCGGAGGTGTCCATCGGACAGCGCAACCGAGACGCCGGCGGGATGCTCATGCATCTCTGACTTCTCGTGGGGGCCATAGTAGACATGCACCACCTGCACCCGTTCGTTCTCGAAGTTCAGTTTGTAGTGCTTCGGTTCCACCTTGGTGGGATCTTGCGCCGTGGCAACATTCGCCGCCAGACAGAACAATACGGCTACGCAGAAAAGTCGGCACAGCATGGTGCGAGCTCCTTGACCTGGGATCAACTTCGAAAGCAAAACTGAACGCTACTCTCGCCGCCCAAAGCCTGTCAACGACTCGAATCTCGGCCGCCCCAAAATGGTTATCGGACGCCGCCGGATAGCTCTGCGGTGAGGACTGAAAGCATGAAAAGCGGCGCTGCTGGCGCGGCGCCGCCTCTGATTGCTACCAATGGATCGCGTAACTATTGTTTCTGTGGATCCTTATCCTTGTCCTTGTCCGGTGCCTTATCCGGAGCTTTGTCTGGAGTTTTATCTTTGTCGTCCTTAACCTCCGGAGCCTTGTCTTTGTCCTTGCTCTTGTCCTCAATGGAGAGCAGCTCAACTTCAAAAACGAGCGTGGCGCCGGGACCAATATCGGCGCCGGCACCGCGGTCGCCGTAAGCCAGCTCGGACGGGATGAAAAGCTGCCACTTCGAGCCGACGGGCATGAGCTGAAGCGCCTCGGTCCACCCCTTGATGACGCCATTCACGGGAAACGTTGCGGGCTGCCCGCGTTTATAAGAGCTGTCGAATTCCTTGCCGTTGATCAGAGTGCCTTGATAGTTGCAGACCACGGAGTCGGTCGCCGCGGGCTTGGGGCCCGTACCTTCTTTCAGAATCTTGTATTGCAGGCCGCTGGGCAGTGCGACCACGCCTTCTTTCGCTTTGTTGTCGGCGAGAAAAGCTTCTCCTTCTTTCTTGTTCGCTCCTGCGGCTTCTTGAATCTTGGCCTGCTGCTTCGCCCGAAGATCGTCCTGCATGGCCTTGAGCGCCGCCTGCGCTTCATCGTCGGTGAGCAGTGTCTTGCCACCCGCCAGGCCGTCCTTCAGGCCGCGCGCCAGAATCGCCGGATCAACCGGCACGGACTGTTTCTGAAGATTAGCTCCCATCTTCATCCCGAGAGCGTAGCTGAACTTATCCTTCTGCGTTTTGAGAACCAGTGGAGCCGGAGTCTTGGCCGCCGTGGCCGTATGCGGCTTAGCCGCTGGAGTCTGAGCCTTGGCCGGACTAGCCGAGGATGGAGAAGCTGGTGGAGTCGACGGAGCCGGAGTCTGCTGCGCCAGGGAATTCCCCAGCAGCATCCCAGCCGCGATTAGAGTGACCACTGCGGTGAAGAATTTATGCATAAGACATTGTCACATTGGAAGCAGATCTCCGCAAACCGAGCGGATCGAAAACAGTTATCACAGAAGGTGCCGGGGCAGGAAAAGCGCCGGCGTGAATCACAGAGGAGGATGGTGGGCCCGCCAGGATTCGAACCTGGGACCAATGGATTATGAGTCCACGGCTCTAACCACTGAGCTACGGGCCCGGACTATTGCAAATAAATAACTGGTCGCTTCTTGCCGGACTCTGATCAGCGTGAGTAACAGTTTCGGTGTCAGTTGAGACTTCGACCAGCTGCTCCACCGGTGGCGCACAATTCCTGACTATTCGCGCCGGCAAAACCCCAATCCTTACGGCTGGATCGATTGTACAGCACCTCAAAAGCGGTAGGCCGCGGACTGTGCCGGCTAAGGGAATCGAATCCTTCCTTGCAGCCGAAGAGACTTAGCGGTCGGTTGGCTCTACGAAGCGTCGATTGTCGGTAAGGTTCGAGTGCGCTTTTAAATTGCCGGTTACCTTGACGGAGAAATCCTTGTGGGCAGGTATCCCGTCCACTCCGTCCACTGTGAGGCGGATCGTGAACTCCCCTGCTCTGGTGTAGGCATGAGATACCTTGGCACTATCCGCGCTCGTGCCGTCGCCGAAGTCCCAGTGATAAGCGACTGCGGGCACACCGCCGGCTTCGGCGAGCGCCGAAAGGGTGATCGTCTCACCGGCATTTGCCGCTGCGGGCACCTGCGCCGTCACGGTTGGGGCAGCCGCGGCTACGCTCGTGTCGATCAGCTTGATCACCCTCACCGACTGGGGCGGCTGGTTCTCCAGTCGCACTGCGCCACCCTCGAGCGTAACCGTCTCGTTCTGGTTCAGCACATCCGTCGCCGCAAACGTGTGGCCGGCGGGCAGGCCGAGGTCCGCCAGTTTTAGCGTGTGCGAGCGCACCGCGTTCGTCCAATTGAAGACCGTCAGTATGGCCTGCCGTTGATCTTCGTGGAGGATGAAAATACTGGGCTGTCCATCCTCGGGCTCGTAGGTCATCAGGTCTAACGGCGTGGAAGCCCGGCCGACTTTGGCCATATTCAGCAACTCCCGGTTTTCAACCAGCGCCAGCCGATCCTTCTCTGAGCCCAGAACCAGCATGTCATCGCCAATCTCATACATGCCGCCGGATATTGCGGAGAGCGCGATCGATGCCTCGGCCGCGCCCAGCGAAATCGAAGAGTGTTCGTTCGCACGCTCCATGAGATGGGTTGCAGTGACGTTGAAGGCGTCCGGATCATTGACGAAGAAATTACGCTGCATATAGAAGCGGGCAGCGATGCCGGAGGCGGCATTCTTGGTTCTCTCAAAACTGTGGCCCGTATCCGCGGAGATCCGGCCCGTATCCACCAGCCCCACTGGGTTGAGCATGGGACTTCCGTCTTTATCCAGGATCACTTCGTCGCCCACGGCATCGCGGATTACCTGGAGGCCAATGCGTTGGGCTTCGAGAGCTGTGGTGTTGGGGCGGTAATGGTAACCCTCGATCGCGGTGGTATCCATGAAGTCGAGTTTGATGAACCGGACTCCCCATTCGCGGACGAGTTTCCGGTAAGTGTCCCGCATATACTCCTGGGCTCCGGGATGGGTTGTGTCCAGCGCGTAAAGCACATCCGTCTTCTGGTTCCAGACGTCGCCAATCGGGATCGGCTCTCCCTTGGCGTTGTGCACCAGCCAGTCTTTGTGGTGCTCATAGACCCAAGCCCGCGTTGTCACCTCAAACGGCGCCGTCCATACGCCGAAGGTCAGGCCCTCTCCGATAAGGTGATGCCCGACAAACCGCATACCATCTGGAAATTGCGTCGCATTCGGAGTTGCAAATTCTCCGCGAGCATACTGATAACCTTCATCAATTTGGAAATATTTATAGCCCAATGATTTCAGGTGTTCGGCTTGCCAGTCGCCGTTGGCCAAAACTTCGCCTTCGTTGATGGCGCCATAGTAGACAGTCCAACTCCACCAACCGATGGGAGTCTCAGCTAGAGACGCGCGCATGGTGCAGGCGACGAACCGCATCACCGTAGGCGAGCAGTTGATCGTGGTAATCCGGTCCGGCCTCGAACATCAATCGCTCTGAAGCCATGTCTTCCCCGGGTTTAAGGGGAAGGCTCAATTCGACCTGGTCGTCGGCGGGAGAATCCTTCAGATCGAAATCCTTCTGGATTTCCGTGGTTCCGGTGGATTCAACGGTAAAGGATGCGATCTTGGCCTTTGCCCCCGTGCCCTCAGCTTTCAGATGCATCAGGGTCAGAAATCGGTCTGAGGTGAGCGCGCCAAGAAATAAACTCTGCTTGCTCTCCCGGTTGTAGATGAGTTGGCTCCCGGCACCGCGATGCATCCCGCCGGGCGCTCCCCCGAGGTCGTAGAGAGCCAGGTCCGGCCAATCTTCGCTGAAACTGTCGGAGAGAACCCGGTCGGCCGATTGACCGCCACCCAGATTGAGGATCGGCTCACCCATGGCCTCCACACTCCGAATGGCCTGCACAGTTACTTCTTTTCCCGCGCTGTTTTGCACTTTCACCTGGACGGTGCCGTAAGGGCGCTGTTTGTAGAGCTGGAGCACGTAAACAAGATCGGGTTTGCCGTCCAGTCCGCTGCAAGTGACCGTGACCTGCCGGCCGGGGCCGAGATCATCTTCGAAGGCAGACTCCGAAGCCTGGTGCCGCGGGTAATCGCTCGAGCGAAGCCACTGGTGGTCAACCTCTGCTGCCACACGGGACTTGAGCACGGGCTGACCGTCATGCAAAGACAGTTGGTACGATCCCTCCTGCGCGTTGACCGTCAGGGACAGCTCGTCGTTCGTCAGTTGCTGGGCCGACACACGGCAGCGCGACCATCAGTATGCCAGCGGTAACTGCTAGTCCAACTCTGAAAACCTGTGTTCGAGTTCTTTTCGGCACGGCAGCAATCTCCCTATCTGTGCATTGAGCGTCACCGCATACTACTTCATTGGGTCAACCTCAGTGAAGCGAATACTCAGCTCAAGAATCTATAATGTGAAAGCGATGAATAAAGAGGCCTAATCCCGTCGAGACGGATCGCCCCACGGTGGCCGGAGGGCCGAGTGAATATCTGCGAAGCATCGTCCAACGAAATCGCAGCGGTGAGGCTGTCGGCAGTTACGCAGTTTGCTCCGCGCACCCGGCCGTGATCGATGCAGCCATTCAGCAAGCGCTCGAAGACGGCAACTGTCTTCACGTGGAGTCGACCTCCAGCCAAGTTAACCAGTTCGGCGGATATACGGGCATGACGCCGCAGCAATTCGCTGATGCAATGCGCGTTGCTGCCGCCTCAGCGGGATTGCCGGCAGGTCGCGTTCTGCTGGGAGCTGACCACCTGGGTCCCGTTTGCCTGGCGCAGTGAACCGTCGGCTACAGCCATGGCGAAGGCCTGCGATCTGGCTCGTCTTTGCGTTCATGCGGGATATCAGAAGATCCACTTGGACACGAGCATGCCATGTGGTGACGACGTGAAGATTCTCGATGAGAAGACCATCGCGGAACGCGCTGCCATTTTGTGCCGAGCTGCGGAAGAAGCTTGCGAGCGAGATGCCGACTGGCTCGCCAAGACCGCTTTACGTCATTGGAACGGAGGTCCCGGCCCCGGGCGGAGAAGTGGCGGAAGGGGAATGTCCAGTCCCTACGAAGGTCGAAGATGTTCATCGTACGTTGGACGTCTTTCACTCCGCGTTCCGAGCGCATGGCTTGTTCGCCGCTTGGGAAAACGTCGTCGGGTTAGTCGTTCAACCTGCCGTGGAATTCGGCGACGCCAAGGTTTTCGACTACGATCGCCAGAAGGTGCACGCGCTGTCGGCAGGATTGCCTGCCAGCCCTGCGCTTGTCTATGAGGCCCATTCCACCGATTACCAGGCTCCGGCTGCTCTAGCAGAGATGGTGGAGGATCATTTTGCAATCTTGAAGGTCGGCCCCTGGCTTACGTTCGCCTATCGGGAAGCAATTTTTGCTCTGAGCGCCATCGAACGCGAGATTCTTGGTCACAAGCGCGAAGTGAGATCGTCGCAAGTGCGGGAGGCGCTGGAGTTGGAGATGCTGCGCAATCCCGCGCACTGGCGTTCGTACTACCGCGGCGACGAGGACGAATTGCGCCTCGCGCGTGCCTTCAGTTTCAGCGACCGCTGTCGTTATTACTGGCCCCAGCCTGCAGTACAAGAGGAAGTAAAACGCCTGCTGCACAATCTCGACCTCTTTTCATGCCCGCTGACCTTGCTGAGCCAATATCTCCCGATCGAATACGAGGCAATTCGCCAGGGCGCACTGGAGAACAATGCTGCGACTCTCATCGGCCACCACATTCGACGAGTTCTTCGATTTTATAGTGCGGCCTGCGGTGTACCTTATTCGCGCCGTTGCGAGTAGCGCCGAGGAGCCGGCAAGGTTCACCTATCCGGCGATCAAGAATGTCGGCCCTGCACAAATAAACAAACAAAATGATTGACAAACGAGCATGGAATCGGCAATCGTTACCTTTCGAATCCAAAACGAAAGTCCGATAAATAAAAAGAAACAGAACGCAATCCACTTCGAAAGGGTATCAGGAGGCGGAGGACCATGAAGAGAACTTGCGGGAACCTGTTGCCATTTGTCCTTGCTGTGCTGCTGGTCGCCATGGCCGTGCCGCCCGTCGCACTGGGGCAGAAAGATAGCGGTGGAGTCGCCGGAGTTGTCCGTGATTCCGCTGGAGCCGTAGTTCCCGATGCCAAGATCAGCGTCAAGGATGTTGATCGTGGCACCGAGATGGTCGTAACAACCAGCGCGCAGGGAGAGTACGCCGCGAGTCCGCTTAAAATTGGACGTTACAGCGTCACCGCCGAGAAGGTAGGCTTCAAGAAAACGGTCGTAGGACCGATCACAGTGAATATCCAGGAGCATCCGGAGGTTGATATTACGCTGCAGGTGGGCAGCATCCGTGAGGTCATGACGATCACATCCGAGGGGCCACAACTGCAAACGGAAACTTCCGAGCTCGGAGATGTGGTGAACGGCGAGGAGGCCACGACTCTTCCGCTGAACGGCCGAAACTTTGCGCAGTTGGCCCAACTGAGCGCGGGAGTAGCTCCGGCCGAACCCGGTTCGCGAATTAACGGCAGTTACGGATTCAGCGCAGGTGGAGCGCGGTCGGCACAGAACAACTTTCTGCTGGATGGAGTTGACAACAACTCAAACTTGGCCGATTTGCTGAATGAGACTAATTTCGTCATCCAGCCTTCGGTGGATGCCATTGCCGAGTTCAAAGTGCAAACCAGCGCCTACAGCGCGGAATTCGGGCGGGGAAACGGAGCGATTCTGAATGCCGTGATCAAGTCGGGAACCAACGGCTTCCACGGCGACCTGTACGAGTTCATCCGGAACGAGAAACTCGATGCGCGCAACGCGTTTGATGCATTTGGCCGTCAGCCTTACAAGCAGAATCAGTTCGGCGCCACGTTGGGCGGACCGATCATCAAGAACCGCACCTTCTTTTTTGGCGACTACGAGGGATTGCGGGTCCGGCAGGCAACGCCCTTTTTGGAGTTGATTCCCACGCCGGCGGAGGTCCCTCAGCGCGGGGGATGGTTCTGGCGGAGGCGATTTCAGGCAACTGGCGGGCCAACACTTCCAAGATTCAGGCCAGTTCGGGTGAACAGACTACAATGTGGATTGCAAAACCAACAGACGTATCTGGGCGAAATTTTCAACACCCGCCAGACCCGCAGCCCTAAGGCTTCGGGAACTTTCCTACTGGTTTTTGCGGAGTTCCGATCGGCGGGTACAGCCGGCGGCATTCCAACCAATATATTTCCTACTGTCTGGTTGATCCGCTGGCGGCGGCGTCTGTCAGCGTATTGGCCAACTCCAAATACCACGCCAGTCATTCGGGGGCAATAACTTTCTTTCCGGATCCGCATCGGCAGGAAAGCCGCAACAACTTCGACGTCCGCATCGATCACAAAATCAGCGACAAGGACAATGCTTTCGGCCGATTCAGTTACGAGAACCAACCCAGTTTCATTCCCTCGCCTTTCAACAATCTGCTGGATGGCGGAGGGTTCTTCGACGGGAATGAGGACAATTCTTATCGCAGCGTTGCCTTAAGCGAAGTTCACCTGTTTAAATCCAATGTGATCAATGAATTCCGACTCGGATACAACCGAATTAATTCCCACCGGTATCAGCTCAACTCCAACGAGAACATCAGCGCTCAACTGGACTTTCCTAACGTCCCATATGGTCCCAACAACGGTGGTTTGCCGAACATCACCTTCGGCGATGGCACGGCCGGAATCGGAAGCTCCACCTACCTGCCTTCGATTGAGAAACAGAACAGTTTTGTTTTAACCGACAACCTGACCTGGATCCGGGGACGCCACTCGCTGAAGTTCGGCACTGAAGTGCGTATCGAACAGTTCACGATCTTCCAGCCCGCCGAAGCGCGCGGCGCCCTGAGTTTTGGCAACGACTTCACCGACAACCCTGCGGCCCCGGGAACGGGCGGCAGTTCCTTCGCGACAATGCTACTGGGCATTGCCGATGGTGGCGGAATTACGAGCCTGCATAACATTGACTATCGCCGTCAAATCTACGCCGGTTTCGCTCAGGACGATTGGAAGGCCAATGACCGCCTGACCGTCAATCTGGGTCTGCGCTATGAGGTCTTCAGCACCGTCAAGGAACACAACAATGAGGAGGGAACCTTTGTTTTCGGCCCCAACTCTATGCTTGTTCCCAACGGACAGAATGAACCGCTCACGCCGTTGCTCGCAGCGAGCATACCGATTGAGCATGGCTCGCGCGGGCTGATCAGTCCTGATCTAAACAATTTTGCGCCGCGTATCGGCTTCGCTTTCCGCGCCACGAACAAACTCGTGGTCCGTAGTGGTTACGGCATTTTCTACGGCGGGCAGGAGAATGGGCCTTACTCCAATCCCAGCCCCGGGTTCAATCCTCCGTTCTTCTCCTCCGAGTCCTTTTCGACGCCATGCGGGAACCTGGCTGCGAATCCGGCGTTCACGCCGGGCAGCCGCTCAATTGCTCTGTTGCTTCCCTCAATATCAATGGGTCGAACACGTTGGCGAATGGATTCCCACCGACCGCGCTTTCGAACCCCAACACTCCGGAACTTTATTCCGTCTCTCCCAATCTGCGAACTCCTTACAACCAGCAGTGGCACTTTGGCGTGCAATATCAAATGCCCGCTGACACGATGCTGGATGTTTCCTACGCGGGCTCGCGTGGGCTGAAACTCTTTGGTTTTTATAATGGCAATGAGGCCGCTCTGGCGACCCTCCCGCAGTACGCAGCGCTTTGCATTGCAAATTTTGGCGGCTCCTGGCTTGCCCGACTGCCGAGCGGAGACCTGCTCATGGTGGCGCCGCACTTCCCGGCTTTACTTGCAACTTGAGCCCCACCGATAACTGCGATCCTGTGTTTGATACCTCGATTGCAACATTTCGCTCGAATGACGTCTCCAACTACAACTCTCTCCAGGTTCGTTTCGAGAAACGCCCCACCCACGGCCTGCAATTTCAGGCCGCCTATACCTGGAGCCACGCCCTCGATGATGCTTCCAGCGCCAGCCTGGGATCGCAGAATGCGGGCGACTTCCGCCTCCAAAACGATCCCCTTCTGGAGTACGGAAATGCGGATTTTGATGTTCGTCAACGGTTCGTCCTCAGTTACGCCTACGATTTACCCTTTGGCAAGAACAAGGCGTTCGGAGGAAACGCTTCCGGCGTATGGAACCAGATCATCGGCAATTGGCAGGTTGCGGGCATCGTGATCGCAACCACGGGAAACTGGTATACGCCCACCGACATTGCGACCAACCTCTCCACGTCGGATGGCGGCGGGGAAGTTGCCAGCGCATCGCGGCCGAACGTCGTCGGAAATCCCAACGGACACCCATGTGTGCCGGGAACGCTGTTTAACACCTGCGCCTTTGCGACGAACACCATCGTGGGATCGTTCGGCGACGCAGGCCGAAACATAATTCAGGGGCCAGGCATCGCAGAACTGGGATATTTCTTTGTTCAAGATCTTCCCCATCAGCGAACAAAAGCGCCTCGAGTTCCGGGCAGAGTTCTTCAACGCATTCAATCATTACGATCCGGAGTTCGACAATCCCAGCAGCTTCAATACGAATATCGCAACCCAGCACGGGTTGGACGAAACCGCGGCGGAGACCGGATGCACGAACGGCAACCCAAATTCGAACTGCGCGTTTGGCTTCGCCCAAGCCGCACATGATCCGCGGTTCATTCAATTTGCGTTGAAGTTCTATTTCTGAACCCGGCGCGTCGGCGGAGTCAAGCCTTGAGCGGGCTTTGGTCATGAAGCAGGACAGATGCAACAGTAACGACGATGATTTTTCGGGGATCAGTCCCGAGAGGCAACCGGCCAAAAATCAAAAAAATTCATCCACTGATCGTAATGGGTCGTCAACGTTTTTTCCAGAAACCTGACAGCCTGGCACATAGCCTCGTACAAGCCGGCATCGTCGTCACCGCATGTGACCTGTGACGGAACTGCCGGGATCAGATCTCCCATCAGAGTCTGGTAGCGCAGCCAACCTCGGCGAATCACGAAAACGGGCAGCACCGGCGCGCCCGAGACCTGCGAAAGCAGGAAAGGGCCAAGCGGAAAGCTGGTGGGTTGGGAAAAAAACGGCACCTCGAAAGTGTGACGCTGATAAACGCGGTCTCCCTGGATCGCCACGATCTCGTTTCGACGCAAGGCCTGTAAGAGTTCTATCGTAGCCGGCACACCCCCTTTCAGATCCACAGTTTTGAGCCGTTCGCTAGCCATCAAATTCCGCAGCATGATCTCCGCCGGCTTGTCCTCGACCACCCGCGCCACGTTAACCCGGCCGTACATTGCCAGCAGCCGCGACGCGAATTCCCAATTCCCCACATGCGCCGTCCACACAATGAGCCCATTGCCTGCAGCCAGGCATTGGTCGATCTTGGCGCCGCCGCCTTCCGAGTCCACCAGCATGCCCAGCAGTTGCGAATGTGTGGCCTGTGGGACAAAACAATAGGAAACCATGAGGTCGCAGAACGAATAGAAGACCCAATAAACTTTCCATTGCAGTGCGAGCCCGCGCTTGCCCGAGACCCGGCGCAGATTTCCGGTTACCGCCCGGCGTTCCCGCTTCAACATGAGGAAGAAGATCAGCGCCGTCACCGCCGCAACGGGAGGATGGAGAAAGCGCGGCAGCCTCGGCATGATGACAAATATCATCCGCAGCGCCGTTGTGTTATGAAAACGGTGCTCGTACCAGCGCGTCACTTTCCGCCTGCCATCATGTGGTCGCCCACGGTTGTGAGTCACTTTCTTCTTCAACACCGGACGTATGTGAACGATCTCCGCGTCGCTATGCCTGATCACGGAGAGCGCTAAGCACGAGGTCAACCAAGGCGACATTGCTCCGCCCAAAGCCGCGCTGATACTCGAACTGAATGAGTTGCTATTGTATTTGGACAACTTTTGCTTGGATAAGGGGGAATTGCACACCGGGGATTGTGATGTCAGGTTCTTGCTTCCGCCACTTTGGATTCGATGATCGCCGCCAAAGCGTTAATACTTTCGAGGTGTTTCTGGTTGAAGTTGGCCTGCACCAGCTTGATGCCGAAATGCCTTTCAATCTCCAGAACGAGTTGTAGGATGTCGATGGAATCGATTTCCAGTTCTCCGCCGAGCAGCGGCTGATCGTCGCGCAGATCCTCGGGGGTCAAGTCGGTGATCCGCAAGCTCTTCAATATAATGGGCTTGAGTTGCTCCTTAACGCTGGCCATATCGTTCATTTGCAACACTGAGAGCATACCACAAAGCTTAGCCGTAGAAAGCGCCACAAGAAGTGTCCCCAAAGCCCTTGGGAAGCGGCCTCGCGTGACTTCGTGTCCTTGTGGTTGTGATTTTTCTGCTTTCGTCGTCACACGCCCAAAACTACAGCAGTCCCCCATCCACAGCGATCACCTGTCCGGTGATGTAACTTGCCTGCTCGGACCCCAGAAACGCCACCAGCGGAGCCACTTCTTCGGGCTTGCCAAAGCGCCCCAGCGGGATTTCGGAAAGCAGTCGTTTCTCCTCTTTCTCAATGTATTTGGCGGACATGGGGCTCGGAATCACGCCTGGGCAAATGGCATTCACCCGGATGTGGAATGGCCCCACCTCGCGAGAGAGTGCCTTGGTGAAAGCGATAATGCCGCCTTTGGATGCCGAGTAATTGCACTGGCCGGCCTGGCCGCGAACTCCGGCGGGCGACACGATATTGCAAATGGCTCCGCTTCCCCGGCGCATCATGCCCGGCAGCGCCAACCGCGAGCACAAATACGTTCCGCGGAGATTGGTGTCGATCACTTCATCCCATTGCTCCTCCGACATAAAGGCCAACAGTACATCGCGGTTGATGCCCGCGTTGTTTACCAGGTAATCGACCGGACCAAATTGCTGTTCGATGCGATCGAACATGGGCGCAACACTCTCTTGGCGGGAGAGATCGGCTTCCACTGCCAACGCCTCTCCGCCAGCGGCGACGATGCGCTCGACCACCTCATCCGCGGACTCTTTCCCATGACGATAGTGCACGGCTACGCGGAACCCTGCGCTTCCCAGAGCTTGCGCGATGGCGGCGCCGATAATCCCCGAGGCGCCTGTGACTAATGCGACTCTCCGATCGGTGGCGGTGCGAACACCCGGCTTTCATTTCAGCCATATCATCGAATTTAGTGCAGCGGCTTGAAGACCAAAATATAACGGCCCAACGGGAGTTGTAGCGCGCGATATTCCCGTCCAGCGCATAGGAAACCGTGCCTTGCACCAGCGTATTCCAGGGACCAGGAGTGTTGAAGTTAACCTCCAGGCCGTCGAATTTGCGGAATTGAAGCGACTCATCCAGATTGCGCGCGCGCGCATACGCGTACATCCCATCGATCTTCATCAAATCCATCACGTTGAAACCGTAGTGCACGTTCGCCATGGCAATGGCGTCAAAAGAATCCGTGCCGGGGGGAATGCCGTGGAGACGCGGCGTCGCAAGAAACGAGGGGAAGTAACGGGAGAAGCGATCCAGTTGATCTCCGCCCCAGTAAGAAAGATCCCATCCGCCCTTGGTGAACTTGCCGATGTAGTAATCCTTGTTCAAATCGGCGTTGTAGAGCGTGAACGCATTTTGCGGACGCTGGACCAGCAGAGCGTTTTGCGGCGGCGGATTCGACGATGGAGAACCCGCACCCAGCCGGAGGTTGGGCCAGCGAAGATGCATCCGAACGGCCTCCAGTCGATGCGCTCGCCCCGTGTTCCCTGCGCGTCGAACACATAACCTTTGCGGTTGTATTTTATTTCGACGCCCGGAAGAATGTTCAATCCGTTGCGCGGCAGTTCGTATACGCTCGTCCGCCTGGCTGGTCCGGAGGAAGTTGTCATACGCGAAGTAGGTGGAGGCCGTTACGCTGAGGTGGGTGGTGGCTTGCCACGAGGCGCGCAGGCCGGCGGTTTGCTCCCATGTCCATACCTCTCCTTGCAACAATTCCGTGTTATTGCCGTAGATGCGGTTCTCGCCGGGCAGGCCGTTCAGCGACAAATCCAGCGCCAGCCGGAACTTGGGCCGGAACTGCTTGGAGAGGTCGGAAACCAGGATGGGCCCGGCAAAGAAGGTCGAAAGCTGCGCGCCAGTGTGGTGAAAATCAAAATCCACTTTGCTGATGCCGAGGAACGGAATAGGAAAGTTGAACGTGCCTCCGTACATCACGCCGGCAACCAGAGCATTGATGCGCTTCACACTCTGGTCCACTAGAACGCGCTCGCCGCTTTTCTTCCGCAGCGACCGCAGTCCCTGGTCGGTGTCGCGGTACATCGGATCGTCAGAACTATGCTCAGCCGCGAGGGCGTCGCTGAACTGCGGGGCTGTTGATGACGTAGTCCGAAAACTGCACCGTCCTCTGCAACACAAAATCACGTCCGGCAGCGTTCAGCAACTGCTGCGCGGAAATCGATCGCAGCAAGTTGAATTGATTGCCCTTGTCGTCGCGAACTAACTCGAAATTCTGTGTCTCCACGTTCACCAGCACGTTGCTCTTGACGCCGCGCTGGCTCAGATACTGTTTCACCTCGCGAAAAGTAGTGCCGTCGATCCAGATCTTGCCGCTGTAAAGCGCCTCGTCCCGCACCTTGGGCTCGACTCCCACTACATAACACATGGCCCCGTTTACTTGTTCGGTCCCGAGCAATTTGTAGTCATAGCGCTCGTTGAGCTTCAATTCGAGGGGCTGGGTCAGGACTTTTTCCGGCTCGATTTGCGGGCAGCGGAAACTCATGATTCTTGCCGAACTTCACTCCGTTAATGTAGAACTCTTTTTGCGCCAGTTCCATCTGGCCGTCCCGGCTAAAGAATTGCTTGAGCTGCATCGAAACGTCGAACCCCGGCCCCAGGTTGGTGGATTCAAAGTGCAGGCTCATGAAACTGGAGGCCAGATAGTTTTCCAGCTTCTGTTTCTGCGCTTCGCGATTTTGTTGCCAGCGGGCGATGATTTCCTCGACTCTTAGTTCGACTCCGCTCTTAACCTCCACCGTGTTATACAGCGTCTGATCGGCCTCACTCTGTTTGTGGATGGAAATCAGCGCGTATTCGCTGGTGCAGGCGCAGGTTTGCGCGAAACCCTTGTCAGTCTTCGTCACTTCG
This sequence comes from uncultured Acidobacteriaceae bacterium, assembly GCA_963763285.1. Taxonomy (GTDB): domain Bacteria; phylum Acidobacteriota; class Terriglobia; order Terriglobales; family Acidobacteriaceae; genus Sulfotelmatobacter. Next base: position 61,220 of record CAVXOK010000004.1, read on the forward strand.
CCCGCCGGGAGTTCGGCGCCGGTCGCGGGGTCGTACCACTTGATCTCGAATGGTCCTGGCTTAACGCTCTGTAACCGGACCGTCTTCGGTGAGTCGGGGCTCGCATTCACGCGCGCCACAATCACCACATCCGAGGGCCCGCCGGCTGAACCAACGGTGCTCATTGTTCCCGACGCCATCCACCGCGACACTGAACGGAGAGGCTGCGGAATCCGCCGCGAACATGTTGCTCGTGATGGAACGGCTCAGGAAACTGCTTGCCGCGCACAAGGCCGCTGCGGCTTTGGCGTCCGGTGGCTCCGCCCAGACAATTTCCACCGAGGTCCCGCCGGCCGCGAGCATCGCCGTCAAGAACGGCGAGGGCGTCGCGGACGTTCCGGCATCCAATTTAAGAGGATCACTTAAGAATGATCGGTTTATTCAGCGCCTGTTCGGCAATCCACGCAGCATCTTGGCGCCAGCCCTCGGCATAGGTAGTTCCCAGCAGATCGGAATAGGTGGCAAGCCTTTTTACAATATCGCCGTGCCTGCCGACGAACCCCGGCGGAAAAACAAACGCCAGCCGCAAGCCGGCGTTATTGCCCTTTGCGGCTAATGCCAGACGCACCAACCCGAACGCGAACAGATCGGGAGCGTTCAGCGGTTCTTTAATCTCCACCAGAAGCCCGCGCACCACTGCCGCCGAGAGAGGCAACGATTTCACAAACGCGTCAACCCGCTCGGTAATTTCCTGCTCGGATTCTTTGCCAGCAAGTGAACCGGCTTCTACCACCACATGCAGCCAGACCTCAGATCCTTCGGGCACGCTCTGGATGGCCTGCTCTTCCGAGAAAGCTGGCGGGGCTTTCGCCGCCCGCGAAATCGAAAGACAGCGGCGGCAGTACGATCAATTTGCCCGGGACGTCACACTGCTCGGCCGCTTTCAATCCCACGGCAAGGTTCTGATCCGTCGGAATCGAGATCGCAACCCGCGGCAGGCCGGCTTCCGCCGTCAGCGGTAAAAGCAGAATGGCCGAAAACAGCAGAATCGGCGCCATTCGCCTGCAACTGATGCAAATCGGAGAACAGCCTGGGCACGAACTCGGATAAGAACAACGTTGCCGAGCGAAGCGACAATTTCATCAAAATTAAGTCCGACAACTAGAATCGGGAACTTGATCAAAATCGCGGACGAGGAATCCATCGTGCGCCCGAGTACAAGGACGACGTTGCGCTGAGGATTCCGCGAATCCCAAGTAAGAAGTGAAGCCTCATTCCCAACTCAACCCTCGCTCGCAGTGGCTGTTGGCACGTCTGCCGCTGTACGGCGCCGTTCCCCCAGCAGAATAACAGCGGGAATCAACAACAAGCCACCGGCCAGTGCCAACGCAACTCCCAACGAAGTCACCAGACCCATTTCTACAAGCGGCGCGAAACTGGAAGTCATCAGCGCCCCGAACCCAACGATCGTGGTCAGGTTCGATTGAATCAGCGCCGCGCCCGAAGCCTTCGCGATCACGAGAATTTCGTTAGCCTCGTTCTCCTGGTATCGGCGCACCAAATGGATGCCATTGTCGATGCCAATGCCGATGATCAGCGGAATCGCCGTAATCGACATGAAACTGAAGCGGTGCCTCACCAGCAGCAACAGGCCGAAAGTTGTAACAATGCCGAATACGATCGGGATCAGCACGATGAGCGACACGCGGAGGTTGCGGAAACAAAGGTAGACCACCAACAGAATCCCAGCTGCGGTCCACACCAGTGCTCTGCTGCTGTCATGAAGCACCTGCTTCTGCAGGTCGCGGTTCATCTTGTCGAAGGAGAACTCGACGAACCCGCCAAATTGAGTTCGCCAGGACTCGATGACACTTTCCGGAATTACTTCGACAGCATCGGGATCGGTGCCATAAAAGGTAATGGCCGCGACGTAGCTGCCGTCTCCGGTCTTGCGGATGCTGTTGTTGAGAAGTCCCGGCGGCAGGAATTTGGCGGCCGTTTCCAGAGTAATCGGATCACTGCCTCGTCCCAGGCCTTCCCCTAGCTTTCGCAGCCGATCGATAAAGGGCTGCACCGGCTCGATTCGAAAACCGTTCTCGCGCAGCGAATCCTCGAGGGCACGGGCCGAGGCGGCGAAATTGACGCCGGCCAGCGAACTGGCTCGTTCACTTTGCGTTCGAGTTGAGGGAAGCAGGATTGTGGGCGAGAAAATGGACTTGATGACGCCGCGCTGCTGATAGCCTCCCAGCCTGGCCGTCAATTCTTCGGCTTTTCCCAGTACTTCCTGTTCGCTGCCAGCGATCAAGAGCACGTTCGGACTGCCCTCAATGCCGAACCTTGCGGAAAGCAGGTTCTGCGCGGCCACGGCGGGGTTATCGGCGCCAGCGATCTCGAAGTGCTTTTCAAGTTTGATGGCCGGCAGAAACACTAACGACAGCAGGAAGATTCCGATGCCCAGCCCGAGCACAAGGCGCGTGTGCCGGCCCACAAAATCAACGGATTTCCTCGCCACCCAGGGAAGCAATCGGAAGGTAATGGTCTGCGGCGCGCGCGGCTTGGAGACTCGCCACCATAGCCGCATCAGCGCGGGAACCGTCAACAGGGTGTGGAACATCATCATGAACATTCCCACCGTCAGGATGAAGCCGAACTCCGCCAGTCCCTTGAAACTCGATGTGGCCAGTGACGCGGTGGCAGTGGCCGCCGTTACTATGCACAAGACAACGCTAAGCCCGGTGGTTTCGAAGGTGCGTAGCACCGCGTCATTCAGCGTAACGTCATTCAGCAACCCGGCCTTGGCCCATTCCTGCGGCACCCGGTTGAAGAAATGCACGACCTGGTCGTCTCCCAGTCCCGCCAGGATCGCAATAAAAGACAGGCTGATCAGATTTACTTCTCCCGGATAGAAACTTGCTACGCCCGTCGTCCAAATAATGCCCAGGCTGGCGGGCAGCAGCGATAAGAGCAGGAGTGGAATCCTCGGATAGATCAGCAGGCACAACAGCAGATTACCCACAATGGAAATCAGTCGAAATTCGACGAATATTCGTTTCGACGAGCTGGTGCTCCTGCTCCGCGTAAACGTAAGCCCCGGCCGCAATGGCCCGCACTCCGGAGTCCCGCAATGTCCGGCTCTGCCGTCATCGACTGGATGTGCTCCCGCGTCCACCGCATCACTTGATCGGCGAACTTGTAATCCATGGCCGACTGGCGAGGTTCGGCAATGATGAGCAGCGCCTTGTGGTCTTTACTGAAGAACCGGTTTCCCGATCCCCAGTTGAGGTCGAAATTGGCAAACTGCGAAAACCCCTGGCTGTTGCGCGCTTCCACTTCCATCAGGCCCAAAGGATCGGCGACGAAGTAATTGGTTCCCAAGGACGAAAATGGAGTGACCAGTTCGGTTGCCGCGCGGCGAACGGTTTGATGAATCTGTTGTGGATCCAGCCGTCAGCTTCAGATCTTCCGTTTGCTCGGGCAGCGCGAATGACGGAAAATTCCAGGTAAAGAACCGCACCATATTGAGCAGTTCCTCGTCCTGCAAGCCGCTGCGCGCATCCAGGAACAGCCCGCTGGCTTGCATGTCGGCGGTGAGACGGTCGGCCATTTCTTCCATCTGGCCGGTGATGTCCGTTCCTGCCGCCGGAGCGTCGATCAGCACGAAGAGCTGATTGCCATAACCCAGTTCTTTGCCGATCTGGCTCGCGGCTCGCCATTGTGGATCGCGATTCCCAAACAAATCGGCCAGGTCGGTGCCGGTTCGCAGGTTGTGGATGTTCGCATACAGCAATAAAGTGACAACCAGACTCAGGGCTGTGACCAACCCCGGATGGCCTACCACCAAGCCGCCCACCGAGCGCATGCAACGGGCCATCATGCTGTGGCTCCCGCGCTTGCCGCACGCGGTTTTTTCGCGATGAATACGATAGGAAATGTTCGGATCATCGGGTGGGCCTTTTCATCGTCAGCCTGATCATCGCTCAGCTCTCGATCATCGCTCGTCCATCAAGCCGAGACCACCGACAACTCGCCGTTCGCTACTATCTCCCCGTCCACCCACACCGTGCCGCCGATGCAGGCCATCTGCAAGGCCTCGGTCAGCTTCTTGGTTTCAACCCGCAGTGTTTGCCCCGGAGTCACGGGCTTGAGAAACTTGAAGCGGTTTACAGCCGCGAGCAGGGCCACTCGCTCCATTGCTCTTCGCAGGAGCCTCGCAGAGTGGCGGAACCCAGCATCACTCCTGCGGTCTGAGCTACCGCTTCGATCAAGAAAACACCTGGCAGAATGGGCTTGGCAGGAAAATGCCCAGCAAAAATCGGGTTCGCTGGATCGACAAACTTTACCGCAACACAACGAACTCCCGGCTCCAGTTCTTCCACGCGGTCGATCCACAAGAAAGGAGGGCGATGAGGAATCAGCGTCTCGATTTCACTTCGTTCGATCGCGCCTGGGCTTGATCACTTTGGTTTGTATACCTCAAACGTATCCGCCGGAAGCTTCGGATTCATCGAGTTTACGTCGATGACGAATACACTGTTTACGCCGCTCTTGCCATCGACCTCCAGCGACCGAGGAAAGAAATCCTGTTTGTCCAGCTTGACGACCAGGTAATTCAGCCTGCGGCGAAAAGTGTCTGTCCGCGGAACCAGCTTCATTTGGTAATCCCGGTTGTCTTCTTGCGCGGTGATCGTGAAGTTTTTTTTCAGATTCCCGAGGGAGCTATCCCGGCCGAAATAAGACTGCGCCCGGCGAACACTTTTTCCGATTTCCATCACTTCGGTCTTCCCGTCGCTCGTAACGTTGAGATAGTTCTCGTTGAAGCGAATGCGCATGCTGGACGGTTCGAAGTAGTCGAGTGAGAATCGGGTGGTGCCTTCGGCGCAAAACTTGCCGCGGAGCACCAGGGGTTTCGCCATCAGGCTAGACGTGCGGGTTTCGGTAATGGTCCCGCAGCTGCTCGTGTATTTTTCTTGCGCTTGCTCGACCCCCTCCCAAATTCGGCTCAGCAGATCGTCAGACTGGGCGGCAAGCACTCCCGGAAAAATCAAAAACGCAAGCAGCGCGCATAGCAATCTGAATCGCGGGATCATGTCACGCTGGCGGAAAGCGAAATGCAGGGGACCAAAGGCAGACGCACGCCTGTGTCTTGTACCGGCATCTTGAAGCGCGCTTGGCCATCGTCTTAGATCATACAGGCTAGCATGTGCGATGGTGATGCTACGGGCCGGAGATGGAAATCCTGATCAAGATGGCTTGCTGGAGGACGTCACCTGGATCAAGCTTCCGGTGCGCGATTATTTTCCCTGGCAGTCGTGGCGGGCGCTGTGGCTCCGAGCCCGATCTGCACTAGCTCTGGAGCAGCTTGTTCTTTCAGTACGAACTCACGGTAGAGTTTGGCCATGCGGAAGTTCTCTGCGTCCAACTTGAGCCGCTCGGCTCGAGCCCGCAGCTTCTCCTCGCGGGCATTCTTTGCGACTGCCCATTTGCTCGAGGTCATGCTGGGCCTCGTTGGTGACAATCTCGTCCTTCAAGACCAGATGATGCTCCGTACTGTTGAGCTTCACGCTCTTGCCGCCGGCGAAAATCTCATGCCGTCCATGCTCCTCGTACCATTTGGTCAAGGTGGCGGTCATATGCATCTTCTCAATGATGTTCCGCCAGCCCATCCCTGTGTTGTAAGCGCAAAAGGAGATTTCTCCTTCTTGCGTCGCATACGGGATGATGCACTGCTCGGTCCGGCGAAAATCGTAGTTGAATAGATCCTGGAACCACATGCCCGCCACGAACAGCAGGTTCCACCGATCGCGGCGCCGGCGGAAAATGTCATCCATGGTCCGCTTGCCTGAGACGTCACCATAGTCGCGTCCGGTTGCGCTCAGGCCCTTGTCGAGTTTCTTCAGCATATCGACGGCGCGGAAATGCGTCGGCGCACGAAACGCATCGTAATTCCGAACTAATGCCAGCGCCATCCCCGCGACCGATATCCACCGGCTGCGAGCCCAATCGTTGACCTCGCAATGTCCTTGGCGAATTGCTCGGCGTTCAGGAACGCGGTCACCGGAATCGCCTCGCGCGTCTCCTTGTCGACCATAATCGCCATCCCCACGCCACAGTTCGGGTGGCAACCGCAGGCGACCTGGCCCCAGGCGGCTTCCGGCCCGTGAACAAGGTCGGCCCAGTCGGAAAAGGTGCTCAGGAACGAGAGTGGGAACCAGTCGCGAACGGGTTCGCCGATGCTCAATTGTTTTTTCACATCGTGGGCCAGATGCGAGAGGGTGTAGCGTTGCGCTTTGCGGCGTTCTTCGGTGACGGCTTCGTCGCGACCCGTGAAAGACACCGGCTGGAACGACACCATGGCTATCTTGTCCGGGTTGTCGAGGGCGAATTGCACCACGCGCCCCACCTGCTCATTATTGATCCCGTTGACCACGGTGGTCACCAGCACGATTTCCACGCCGTTGGAGTGCAGGTTCTCGATGGCCCGCAGTTTCAGGTCGAACAGGTTGCCGACGTTGCGATGAGAATTCGCCGGGTTGCCGATGCCGTCGAATTGGAGATAAGCGTAGCGCAAACCTGCTTCCGCGGCCTGCCGTGGCGAACGCAGGACTCTTGGCGAACTCGATGCCGTTGGTTGCCGCCTGCACGCTGTCGTAGCCGAGTTGACGGGCGTAGCGAATGGCGTCCAGAAAATGCGGGGACAGGGTTGGCTCGCCCCCGGAGAACTGCACGGACATCTGACGCCGCGGCTTGATGGAAAATGCGTTGTCGAGCAGCGTCTTGATGTCTTCCCAGGTAAGCTCGTGTACGAATCCAACCTGGTTGGCATCCATGAAACACGGATCGCACATCATGTTGCACCGGTTGGTCAGGTCGACGGTGAGAACCGAGCCTCGCCCGTGCTTGATGGTGCTGCTGCCGTGGTTGTGCAGTTTTTCGTCGTTATGGGCTCGGATATCGCGGCCGGGAAACGTTTCCTCCAGATGCCGGAAGAATTGCGGATCAATGGATATGACATCTTCGAAATATCCGTGGACGGGGCAATCCTTGACCATCAGGATTTTGCCGTCGCGCTCGATGATCTGCGCCTTGATTTCACCGGGCCTTTCGTTCAACAGGACGCGATAATCCAGTTTGCCGTCGACAATTTGCTGGCGAATCTCCGGCACACAACGCGGGCACAACGAATCGGTTTGCCGCGGCCAGCCCAGAGGAGGCTTCGACTTTTCACGGGACTTCAGCAGCGGCTTATCCGACCACCTGGGTGTGAACGATGGATTTTCGGGAAAGAGATTGTTACTCCAACAAAATATTTGCCACGCCCCGTTCGCAGCAATTGACATCGCCTTTTCGAGGTATTTGATGGGCTTATGCATTTGCCTTGACGCTCCGTGTTGAGCCGGCCATCCTGTCGTCCATTCGCCGGAACAAACGATTTTGAAGAACGCGGTACGAGACCCAGCTGCCCACCCGGTCGTCGAAGAGTATCAGATCGCATTCTTGTGCGACAACTTGTTCTTGCTGGGTGTCACGAGTGAAATTACACTTGCGAATTCCCCAGAAACGCGATGAGACGCCGGTCAGCCTGGAAGATTGAGAACTATACCTACCGCGAGTGTCCCTACCCGGACCGCGAGTTCGGCTACGCGGTTTCCCTGCACAACCACTCGTGCCACTCCGTGGAGAAGCTGGCGGCATTAAACCAGGTGGTCAAGCTGGCTTTCATGCGCCCTTTGAGTGGAGTATCTGCAAAGGTCGTTCGGTCTCGATGGCGTTGCAGGACTGAATTATGCAGAGATAACATATCAATCCGCCCTACACGCCTGAGGACGTATATCAGATGGAGTCCGCAGCGGCTGCTGATTGGGGCTTCGACGGAGTTCACCTGGCCATCACCGATCACGACGAATTTGCCGGCAGTCTCGCTCTGCTGCGTGGCCGGCCCGACCTGAACGGCCGCATCGCAGTCGAGCGAGGAGCTGTCCCTGTGGTTCCAGGGGCACTTATTTCACCTTGGACTGAGCGGGCTGCCCGAGAGCGCAATCGAGGAAACGCACACTCGAATTCAAGCGGCCGCGCGGGGTGGACGCTACGACGAATTGTTTGAAACCCTCGCCGCTAGCGGCTGCCTGGTGGTCTTGAACCATCCTCTCATCGCCTGGAGACCGGGAGCGCAGACAATTCCCGTCACGGAACTGCTCTCCCGCTACGGCTGGGCGATTCATGCTTTGGAAATAAACGGGATGCGGTCACGCGAGGAGAACGATCGCGTTCTGGAACTTGCCCGGCAGTGGCGCAAACCGGTGGTCGGCGGGGGAGACAGCCATCTGCTGGTCGCCAGTTCCGTTCTCTCTCTGTCGCGGGCCGCAACTTTCGAAGACTTTATCGCCGAAGTGAAGGACGGCCACGCGGTGCCGTTCGTGTCGCCTGATTATTTTGCTCCGCTCAAATGGAAACTTTTCTTGCGCGTGCTGTTTTTCATTTCACGTTACCGGCAAATTGCCAGCTATAAGGGACAACCGGTGGCCGCCATGCTGGAGCGCCGCAAAGTTTTGCTCGATCCGGTGGGGTCGGCGAGTCGCGTATTTCTGGCTTTGGTTTCCGCTCTGGGATTAGCGCGGTGAGAGAGAAAACCGCGCAATGTTCCGACAGGAACATAACGTCATGACGGAACAGGGTATACGATTGTGTCATGACGATCAAACCCAAGAAAACAAGGCGGCAGAAGACGGGGCCGCGGCAGGGGAGAGTCATCGAGCTGCACGCATCGGTGGAGGACGACTTGTTGTCGCTGGCGGATGAGGAGACGGGCTCGGAGGCGCGCTGGAACCGTCCACGTAAGCGAAGGGTCTCGTTGCGCATGGATATCGAGGTGGTGGACTGGTTCAAGTCCAAAGGCCCGGGTTACCAGACGCGGATCAACCGGATCTTGCGGTGGGTGATGACGGAGGGTAAGAAGCGACGGGGGAGAAGTAGTGGCGCTGTAGGCCGCATGCTATCCACTTCTCGCAAAGTACGCGAGAAATGGGGCACCCTGTTCTTTGGTCGCGCTTGCGAGATCAAGGGCTGGGGCCACCCGCCGATCACTCATTTCTTCGTCATGTTCATCGGCCTGCTGCTCTCTTGGCAAAGGCCGGAGTGCAGCCGCGATTTGCGATTTGAGTAAGTTCCGGTCAGGCTGTTTTCTCCGTTAGGACTCAGAGTCGCGCAGTATTCTACGGTGTGTTTTTCGGAAAAAAGCATGAACAGGCGTTTGCCGCTGACCACGCCTGTTATCTCGTATCCCCCGCCGTTGCCGCTTACGTCCCGGCTTCCCTCGGCTTGTATCAGATGGAAAGCGCCCCATTCCTCCGAATCCCACGCGCCGTTCACATTGATCTCGGCCGGATCCTTTTGGGAGTCAAGCCACGCCTTGCCTTCTCACCTCCACCTTGGCAGCCGCCAGAGAAGTCGGGAAGGAAATGCACAGCAATAGCAATGCCACCGCGAATGTCAGCTGTTTCATAAGAGATGTTCTCCTTTCTACTTCCCGGCATGGGCCGGGAGGCCTACGGTCTTGTAAGTGCACAGCCTCTTTTAGGGTATCCGATCAGATAGGTAACTGGCATCTTTCCAGTTGCAAGCTCACCGATCTCCCACTGGTATTGGCAAGAGGTCAGTTTTTCTACGATCTCACGCAGTTCCTGTGGCCGATACGTCCGCAGGCAAGAGACTACTCCATCGAATAGCAGGACCAATGGAATGATCGGAATCAAATACGTCCAGAGCAATCGCGACCAGCGGAACGGACGAATCCGCGGAGTGTGGAGGAACATGCAGGAGAATGCCGGCGAATATGAGGCCGATGGTCGACGGAGCGCGCTTGGTGGCCTCAAATATGCCGATGCTTTCGCCGGCATCGACCGCATTTTGCAGAATGGCGCGAGCATCCTCCGGCGGAAAATGATGGAACGATGTAAACATCGTTCGCAGCCCCTTCAGTGCACCAGGAACCTTCATCGCGTCAACCGGCTCCGGATAGAAAGTAATGTGGTGGTCAGAGGACGCGCTGACACTTTGGAATGCCTCGAGATTCGGATATTTATCCGTGAGCCAAACCTGAAGGCCCGCGGAATTTTCTGCGGCGTCCCGGCATCGCAGCTGTCGCAGCAAGATCCAACCAGGGACCGCCTCCGCCAGAACACATATCGACAATCGACTGTCCGGCAGACGGTTGTGCGGCGCTCGTCCGGTTTCCGCTTGAGTCAATCACGCTTTGCAGCAGCGGAGCGATGGGCGCGTAGGCATGTAAGAGGTTGAACCCAAACTGAATCGCATCCGTAACGTCATCCCGAAGCGATGACGGGAACCACGGTTGTTCATGGAGTTCGATGAACTGTACGCGACGCATGGCAACTCAGCCTGGTAAGCACCGTGTGAACATTTTCGTCTAAATCCGCAAAAAAGGCCATTCAACGTTACAGTGATCTTTCACCCTGCATCCTAAGCGCAAGCATGGAGCGTGTGCCGCTGCCGTACGCTAGGAAGTCAGTCCGACAGCAGACTGCTTTCAGGCTCGGGCAAGCGTTACTCCCCAGGTAAAGCCGATCCCAGCCGATGCGAACAGCAACAACTGCCCGGGACGAATTAGCCCCTCGCGCCGCATATTCACATAATTGATGACTAGATCGCTGGCAAAAGTATGGCCGTATTCTTCCATGGGAGTTGCCGGCAGGCTGCCCTTGGGCAGTCCCAACATCTTGCGGAAGCCCTCGCGGTCCCGCCGGCTGATGTTGGAATAGATGAAATGGTCAATATCGTTCAAACTCAAGGAAGACGCTGCCAGAGCCTTATTCACCACGACAAGCATGTTGAGAAAGTAGACCGGCATCACCTCTCGCTCCATGCACAGAGCATCGACAACAATATCGAGATGGCCATTCGTTCTGACCATGGTAATCGCATTATGGAGGTGGCCGAGCGTCATGGCTTCGACGCCCAACAGCGACGGGCCCTCCGTGCCTTCGCGGCGCAGGATCACGGCGCTGCTGGCGTCGCCATGCATGGTAATTGGAAGCAACGAGCGGTTGCCCGGAGGTGCGGCGTCGCCGGTTACCAGCAGGACTGTCTGAATGCTTTCATCTGTGGCCATCCAGCCCAGCGCGGTCTTGATTGCGACGTGAAGTCCTGCACATCCGCCGACTTTGAAACTCAAGATCATCGAAGTTTCAGCACCCAGATCGGCGCTGAGTTTGTGCGCGAACGAGAGACCCTGTGATTTCTCGTTGGACACGCTTTCGTTGGACCAGGTGCTGAAATCCAGGATGAGATTGATGTCCCGCGCCGTTATCCCCGCTTCTGCTATCGCCTTGGAAGCGGCTTCGAGAACCAAGTCGTAAAGTTGGTTGTCGCCGCAGATACGGACCCGATTCAGTCCGAGACCTTCCAGGGCTTTTCGTCTCGACTCCGGGCTCAACGGAGAAAGCGATGTCTCCACTCGAGTTCGTTCCCGCTCCAAGACTGCTTCCACCGCCTCATCGTTGGGCGGAACAGCGTATGCCGCGGCTGCAATGCGCACATTCATATTCAAAGCAACTCCAGAAGGAGTGCCGCAAATCCACTGTCGCCGGCGGTTCGCCAACAACAGGGCTTGCCCATTGTTGGGCCGGCTGCTGTTGGGCCGGCTGCTTAACGCCAGGATCAAGTGAAAAAGAGCGCCCGTACCGGCCAAACCCAGGGCAAACGGCTGCGGGAGTATGATACCGGCGCCATCGCCGGAAATCTCGCGAGCCAATGCGGTTGTAGGACTGGTGGCGCAAGGCGCACCATTTCCGCTGCAGACTGTCAGACTCGGGACGGAACCGCCGAGCATTTGCCGGATGATCTCCGCTGGTTGACCGCCTGCCGCCCAGCGGCCCGAGCGGATTCGGGCATAAGAGCGAGCGTCGGAGCGGATCGCTTCGCGGCCGGACGATTCCATCACCAATGCCGCTACACCTTCGCTGGGGATAAAACCGCGCGGCCTCGGGCAACGGATCCGAGTTGTAGCACGCCGGCGAGAGCAGGCCTGCCACCTCATACCATGAATAGAGGGTTTGCGCCAGCGCGTCACCTGCGAGGACGATGGCTAAGTCAGCCTGACCATGGCGAAGCAGAGAAGCGGCTTGAATCAGAGCGTTCTCGCCCGCAAAGTGCTTGTTGCTTACCGTGACATTCGGCCCCCGCAGGCCGTGAAACATAGACACGTGACTAGCCGGAGCGCTGGGGAGAGTCTCTGGGAAGGTAGTGGGATCAGTTCCGTTCCAGCCATTTGCGGCAGCGCTGAGATAGAAAGCTTCCGTGAGTTCAACACAGCCGAAGGCGGTGGCGAAGACCACCGCAACCCGGGATCGGTCCACTTGGTTCAGGTCGATCCCAGCATCCTTAATGGCCAAGGAAGAAGCCACCAAGGCCCACGCCGACAAGCGATCAAGACGCCTTGTCTTCAGTCCCGGCACCACGCTGGCGGGGCGAAAGGGCTGTACGAGAAACGCTCGCCGCAGCCCGGGCGTTGTCCAGGCGGTAATAGTCCCTGGGTTCCAGGGGACTCTGCGGAATCAGGCCTGCCAGCGGGCCATAAGGACTCACGGAACCGATACCGGTAATAGTGACGGGCGGCGAATTCGGAGTCATGAGCGGCCACTCCCGAATATGAGCACGGTGTTGCTGCCGCCAAAGCCGCTGGAAACCGACATGGCCAGCGGCAGCGGTTGGCGTTTCACTTCTCCCCGCAGCCAGTCAACGCCAGGGCTCTCGATGGGGTCGGTGAGCCGCAGCGTCGGAAGCAGTGCTCCCGAACGAACGGCCATAATCGTAATGGCTGCCTCCAGGGCGCCAGCCGCACCCAGGCAGTGTCCGAAATATGACTTGGTCGAAGACACGGGAATGGGATGGTTGCGCCCGCGGAAGGCGGTCTCGTAGGCATTAGCCTCGGCAATGTCGTTGAGAGGCGTGCCCGTGCCGTGGGCATTCACATACCCGATCTCATCGCTGCCGACCTCCGCCATTTCCATGGAAAGGCGTATGCAATCGGCCAATCCGCTGCCTTCTTTCTGTGGCGCGGTGGTATGAAATGCATCATTGGTCATGGCCCATCCGCGCAGCACCGCCATAATCTTGGCATTACGCGCGGTGGCCCCGGCTAGCGTTTCGAGGACGAGAACTGCGGCACCTTCGCCCAGGTTCAGGCCGTTGCGATTCTGGTCAAAGGGAGAGCAGGGGTTTGGGTCTAACGCTCGCAGGGAGTTAAATCCGCTCAACGTGAACGCGCAGAGCGGGTCGCTGCCTCCTGCCAGGATTATGGGCGCGGCCCCGTCGAGGAGCATGTTGGCGGCGAGCGCGATCGCCATCGCTCCCGATGCGCAAGCCACAGAGATGGCACAGCGCGGTCCGCGAATCCCGAAATGCTCTCCAACGGCGTCGGCAACATGCGCGAACGGATATGAGGCACCCCGCAACAGACTGCCGGGGCGCCGATACCAAGCGGCCGGATCTGTCGGCGATTCCGGTGTCGATCTCGGTCAAGCCCCCGACCGTGTTCGCCATCACGATGCCGCTCTCACGGAAGGCAGAGCTGATCGCAACCTGAATTCGCCATTGCATCCTGAGCCGCCACCACCGCGAGTTGATCGGTGCGCGAGTATCGGGAACTGGAGTCGTCCGCGGTAGGCGGCAATGCCCGGACCTGGGCAGTCGTCCCTTCGAAGCCGGGATACACATCCTTCGTGGGCGCGAGACAGCACTTGCCCGATAACATGCCCGCTTGCAGGCAGTCCAGCCCGATGCCATAGGGGCTGATGACCCCGACACCAGTAACAACGATGGTTTTATGGATATCAGTCAAGAGAGGCAACCGGCCAAGAGTAGAAAAAATTCAACCACCGATCGTGATAGGCCGTCAACGTGTTTTCCAGAAGCCGAGTGGTCGCATGTGCGTACCAAGCGCAGGAAACGCGCCATCAGCTCGCAGCCTCCACCAAAGATTTTCTGGCGACGAATAGAACATGGGCCAGGGGCAAGCGATTCTGGAAACGGCGCTCTTCCAACTGCATACCGGCATTCTCCAGCGCAGTGCGGTACTCGGCGATCGACAGCATTCGGGGTCGGAAGCCGACGCCCGCGTATGCGAAGATTAGCCGCTCGAAAGCCATGGCGATCGCGGACCGGAGGCCGCGTTCACGATCATGGACCCGGAAAACCAATATTCCACCTGGTGCAAGTGCCGAACAGCACCGTTTCAGCAGGGCCGGTTGCTCAGCGGCAGGCAAATACTGCAAGACATCCAGAATTAAAATCAAACCGGCTGGCGGAAGCTCGAACTGACGGATGTCGGCTACGGTCACATCTGCGTTCAGGTTGCCGAGTGCCTGGCGAGCGACGGCGATGCGATGCGCATCCAAGTCGCAACCAACCAGGCGCCGGCCTTTATCATCGAAAGCCGCAAAACAAAGAGCCATGCCGTAGCCGCAGCCCAGATCCACTACTGTTCCCGATCCCAGGTTTTCGGCGGCAAGTAATTCGAAGATCCGATCGAGTCGAAGCTTCCATCGGACGAACTTCCGAGGGGTTAGCGCGGATTGGGCAAACATTTCGTTTACAAAGCGGACGCGCTCTCGCAGCGCCGAATTGGCAGACGCCTTGAGATGAAGATGGACCACAACCGCAGTGATCGCCGCGCCAACGCCGCCGACCAGGATACCCAGAGCCACGCTGCCAATCACCCAAATGAAAAGCTGCTCCTTACCAATATGGGTGCGCGCGGCAGCCAGAGTCGGACAGGGTCAGGGGCTGGAACGAGCCGAGGCGGAGTAAACAGCCGAGTTCCACAGAGGAGAAAACAATCAGGGCTGGAGCAGCGGATTGTTAATGAAAGTGGCGGCCACGGTCAGCGGCTTGTTCAGTCTGAAGAGCAGGGCCACGCCGACTGCGGCAAGCGTTTGAAGCCCATAGATGGGCACAATGCCGATGAAAATTCCCAAGAATACGGCGGCGGCGGCGCGGCCTGGGTCAAGCCTCTCCTTTAGCAAGGGGGTTACGAACTTCCGCGCATGAGCCTTAAATCTTCGGATCACCCGGTGGCCTTTCCATCGTTCGCTTGGCCATCAGGACCGACACCACGCCGCTCGCCACTGTTTCCCCTTTCACAAACATCCTGCCGCACCCCTACGAAATGTGGGTGAGCAGATCGTTGGACCTGGCAGCGAGCAACCCCGAAAAAATCAAGAAAGCAAGAAGAAGTCATAACAGTCTGAATCGACGGATCATGTCACGCTCCCAGAAAGCGAAATGCCAGGGACCAGAGACAGACCCGCACCGTGTCTCGGACCGGCTTCATCTTGGAGCGCGCCTGGCCATCGTCGTAGATCATTCGGACGGGAGCATGTGCAATGGTGCAGCCCGACCGTGCCATCTTGATCAGCATTTCCATCTCGAGTTCGTAGTACCGGCTCCGCAGTCTGGCCTCGCCAAGTTTGTCCAATCGGAACAACCGGAATCCACTCTGGCTGTCCCGGATTTCGCAGCCGACGAGCGCCGAAGCCAACCGGCTTCCGATGATGTTCGAGAAATAGCGGGAGCGCGGCATGAGGGTGCGATCGAAACAGCGCGCGCCGATGATCAGGTCCGCTCCAGTTTCTTCGGCGACGCGAAGCATGACCGGGATATCCTCCGGCAGATGCTGGCCGTCGCCATCGAGGGTGATTGCGTGAGTAAAGTTGTTGTCCCGCGCAAAAGTGATGCCCGCGCGCAAGGCTGAGGCCTTGCCGCAATTTCTCGGCAACTGCAAGCAAGTAGCGCCAGCGGCTCGGGCAATGTCCGCCGTGCCATCGCCGGAGCCATCGTCGATGACCACAACATCTGCAACATGCTGCCGGACCCCTTCCACGACCTTGGCGATGTGGGGGGATTCGTTGAATGCCGGAATTAGGGCGCAGATTCGCATGCTGCCGGCTGCAGTGTTCCGCCAGCATCCTCCCGTGGGCCGGCCAGGACGAACTGGAATCCCCGTTCCCTGAGCTCGTCGATGACGCGAGGCAGGACCTCTAGCATGGCATCCGTGCCTCCAGGCAAATGATCGTGCAGCAGGATGATGTCCCCGCTTGCCGCCTTTAAGATGCGCCGGGCAAGAACGCCGGAATTCGCAGTGAGTGTATCACGCGTCCGAATAGTCCAAGAAACATACTCCAGTCCCGCATCTTTAAGATAAGGCTGCAGAAGCGGGTGACGCAGGCCCACGGGCGACCGGAAAAAGCGCGGCCGGAAACCACAACTGCGGCGAACGCTCTCCGTGCCACGCTCGATCTCATCCCGTAGACGCCGGGGCGTGAGAAAACAGAATAGAGAATGGTGCGACCAGGTGTGATTGGCGATCAGGTGTCCTTCTGCCCAGGCGCGGCGCACGATTTCCGGATATTGGTCCGCCCGCTTCCCGACTACAAAGAATGTTGCTTTGACACCTTTTTCGCGGAGAAGATCGAGTAGTTTGGGCGTATCCACGGGATCCGGGCCGTCGTCGAACGTCAGGGCCACGCAACCCGCGCCATCTACCCGCGACCGGTTGGTTACCAGCCATTGGCTGCGTGGATGAAACAACATGTAGAGGACGAGCAGGGTGACGGCGCCGTAAATTCCGGCAACAAGAAGGAGGCGAGAAGGGCTAAAAGGATATAGCAGGGCCAATGAGGCGTTGGTCACAAGAAGCAACAAGAAAAACATCACCGACCTCGCCATATCGGTTGTCCCAAGCCCTGCAGATGCCGCGGGAATTGAAATGCCATCTTAGCATTCGGTTGCCCGCCCGGGAAAAACGGAACAAGTCGGCACGGGCGGATTTCTACTAAACCAAAACTGAGGCCCGGACGCGCAGCGCTCGTGGCAGAATAGCGGCATGCCCAGCGCGCGGCCCGAGTTCCTTCCTGATCTTGTTTATGGCACTGCTTGGAAAGAAGAACGTACTCCAGCGCTCGTCGAACTGGCGCTGCGCATGGGGTTTCGGGGGATCGATACTGCTAATCAGCGGCGGCATTATTTTGAGGCTGGAGTTGGTCAAGGGTTGGCGGCGGCTTATCGCGCCGGCGTGGTGAAGCGTGCTGATCTTTTTCTGCAGACTAAATTCACTTACCGGCCTGGGCAGGATCACCGGCTGCCTTACGATCCTGAGGCTCGATTTTCTGTGCAGGTTGCGCAGTCGATGGCGAGTTCGCTTGAACACCTGGGGACGGATTATGTCGACAGCTATGTGCTGCACGGGCCTTCGTCAGGGTATGGGTGGACTGATGCGGATGGCGAGGTCTGGGATGCGATGAAGAAAGAGCGCGATGCCGGACGGGTGCGGATGCTGGGGGTGAGCAATGTTTCCACCGGCCATTTGGAGCAGATGGAGGTGAGTGACTCGGAAACTCCCGCGTTTGTGCAGAACCGGTGCTATGCGCGCCTGGGATGGGACCGCGAGGTGCGATCGTTTTGCCGCGAGCGCAAGATCATATATCAGGGATTCTCGCTGCTGACGGCGAATGCGGAGGTGCTTCGTGATTCTGTGGTCACGGGCCTTGCGGCGCGCGCGAATGCCACTCCGGCTCAGATTGTGTTTGCCTTTGCTCGCGCGGCGGGGATGCTACCGTTGACTGGAACGTCCAATGGGGAGCATATGAAGCAAGATCTGGACAGCTTTGGATTGGAGCTTTCGGTTGATTCCGTTCGGGCTATTGAGGGTTTGGCTGGGTGAATCTGGTGGGGCGCATTAGATCGATTCCCGAGATCGGAGAGAGATGTCCTCCGGGGCTGAAGCTCGATTCCAGGTACAGCTTTCGGACGCAGGCCTGAAGGCCTGCTCCACCCTCGAGTCAAAATGCCCGTCCTGCCCGTCCAAAGAACGGACGGACAAGGACGAGGCAGCCGGCCTGCTCTGTCCTCGAATCTGAGCGGAACTGAAGCCGTGCCCTTTCAAAACCATTTATCGAAGGACTAGAATTTTCCGCTAAGGAGAGCTTTATGCCTCTACGTAGACTTTGCCTATGCTTGTTGGCTGCGATGCTCGCGGGCTCTGCGAGTGTCGACGTGCTGGATGTGCGGATTACGGAATACGATGTGCCTACGGCTAAGTCACGGCCGCATGATCCGGCGCTCGCGCCTGACGGGGCGCTTTGGTACACGGGGCAAGGGGCGAACAAACTGGGGCGGCTTGATCCGAAGACTGGGGCGTTTAAGGAATTTGCTTTGAAGACCGCTAATTCCGGTCCGCACGGACTGGTTGCCGACAAGGATGGGAACATCTGGTTCACTGCGATCTCTGGCGGGTATGTTGGCAAACTTGATCCGAAGACTGGCGAGACCGCGGAGTTCCGGCCGGCGGATGGAACCAAGATTGATCCGCACACGCCTGTGTTCGATCACGATGGCATTTTGTGGTTTACCAACGAAGAGACGAACTACATCGGGCGGCTCGATCCGAAGACTGGCAAGATGAGCCTGACCATGGTGCCCACGGCGCACGCGGTGCCTTACGGGATTGTGATCTTGCCGAACGGGACTCCTTTCTTTTGCGAATTCGGTGCGAACAAGCTGGGGAGCATTGACCCGGCTACGATGAAAATCAGGGAATACTCTTTACCGGCGGCGGGGGCGCATCCGCGGCGGATCGCGCTGGCGCCGGACGGCACGATTTATTACAGCGATTACGCGCGCGGGTATCTGGGACATTTCGATCCGGCCAGCGGAACGCTGATAAAAGAGTGGGTGTCGCCGGGTGGATCGGGGTCGGAACCTTATGGAATCGCGATCACAGGGGATGGTGTGGTTTGGTATAGCGAATCGGGTGTGAAGCCGAATACTTTGGTCCGGTTCGATCCTAAAGCGGAGAGCTTTAGTACGAAGGCGATCCCGTCCGGGGGCGGCGTGGTGCGGAATATGGTGGCGACGCCTGATGGGAAGTTGTATCTGGCTTGCAGCGGAGTGAATAAGGTTGCTGTGGTGGAGTTGAATCGACATGAAACCGAACTGATCAATGGAGGCCAGGGACGCGGCATTGAGGTCCTCAGCGATACTCAAGGCGTTGATTTCGGTCCCTACTTGCAGCGTGTGAAGAACGACGTGCGCGACAATTGGTACAAGGCAATTCCTGAGTCTGCCGTCCTGAAGAGGGGCAGCCTTGCCATCGAGTTTGCCATCACCAAAGATGGAAAGGTCGCAGGTATGAAACTGGTAAAAGTTTCGGGGGACGTTATGCTCGATAGGGCAGCTTGGGCTGGGATCATCGCGGCAAATCCGTTTCCTCCATTGCCCAGCGAATTTGGAGGGCAATATCTGGCGTTGCGTTTCCGCTTTTATTACAACCCTGGCGGCAAGGCCGACCTGAATTAATTCCTTCTGTGTATCGCGGCTGTTTGCGCGGGGAGATCCCTCGCCCCGCTGGAAAACGCGGGTCTTCGGGATGACGCCTTTGCAATGAAGGCGAAACGGACCGACAACCAAGCGGCCGCGTTTCGTTGACTTGCCCGTTTGCCAACGTAGGATTCTGCTCAGTGATCGGGCGGACCATCTCGCACTATCGCATTGTGGAAAGGCTCGGCGGCGGCGGGATGGGCGTCGTCTATAAGGCGGAAGACACGCGGCTGCACCGTTTTGTCGCGCTCAAGTTTCTGCCTGAAGAGGTTGCCCGAAACCCCCAGTCCCTGGCCCGTTTTCAGGTCGAGGCTCAGGCCGCATCGGCACTGAATCACCCTAACATTTGCACGGTTTATGACATTGGAGGGCAGCAGGGCGAAGCCTTCATCGCGATGGAGTTTCTGGACGGCCTGCCTCTAAAGCATCGCATTGCGGGGCGGCCGGTGGAAATTGGAAATCTGCTGCAGCTGGCAATCGAGATTGCCGATGCGCTGGACGCCGCTCATACACATGGCATTATTCATCGCGACATTAATCCCACAAACATCTTTGTCACCAAGCGCGGGAACGCCAAGATTCTGGATTTTGGGTTGGCGAAGCTCAACGTTGACGACGAAGCGCATGTCAGTGGCGGCACTTTCGGGGGCGTCACGCATTCGCCGGAGGACCTCACTCGTCCGGGAGCGGCGTTGGGAACGGTTCCTTATATGTCGCCGGAGCAGGCGCTGGGGCGGCCGCTGGATTCGCGCACGGACTTGTTTTCTTTTGGCGTGGTGCTCTATGAGATGGCTACGGGAGCGCTGCCATTCCAGGGGCAAACTTCGGCGGCGTTTTTCGACTCCCTGATTCACAGCGTGCCGGAGTGGCCGGTGCGATTTGATTCGCGGACGCCTGCGGAGCTGGAGCGGATTGTGCGGAAGGCGCTGGAGAAAGATCCGGGGCAGCGCTATCAGAGCGCGGCTGAGATGCGGGTTGATTTTCAGCGGCTGCGGCGGGAATTGGAATCGGGGCAAAGTTCGAGTGCGGGATCGGCGGTGAAACCGGCGGCGCCGGATTCGAAAGAGAGAATCCGCGCGTTGTTCGCTACGGCTCATACTACTGCTCACGCTCAGCCCAAGGCGAGTCGCGCGAAGTGGGTGGTGGCTGGAGTGGTGGCGCTGGCCGCCTTGGTTGGAGCGATTTTGTTCCTGAGTTCGCCGGAGCCTCCGCCGGTGGTGGTTTCGTCGCAGCAGATTACCAACGACGGGGCCTCGAAGCGCTCGCTGGTGACGGATGGCACCCGGGTGTATTTTTCTGAACATCTGAACGGGCACTCGGTTTTGATGCAGGTTTCGGCTGCGGGCGGAGAAACTGCGCCGGTGCCAATTTCGCTGCCGAGCGCGGACATCTATGACTTCTATCCGGGACGCTCCGAATTGCTGGTGAAGGGCATGGCGGAGGGTTCGGAGACGGAATGGCCGGTTTGGGTGCTGCCGGTGCCGGCGGGAACGCTGCGGCCGGTGGAAAATATTCTGGCGCACGCGGCGGCATGGGCTCCGGATGGCCTGCACATCGTCTATGCAAGGCAGTCCAGTTTGTATATTTGCAATGCGGATGGGAGTGATTCGCGGGAGTTGATCACTGTCGCGGGAGTCCCATTTGCGCCTCGATTTTCTCCCGATGGCCGACGTTTGCGCTTTACGATCCGGGACACCAACCAGCGAACTTCATCGTTGTGGGAAGTGTCGGCGGACGGAAAGGACTTGCACGCGGTGTTGCCGGACTGGAATAGTCCTGCGCAAGAGTCTGGTGGAACGTGGACACCGAATGGCGAGTATTTCCTGTTTGAATCGACGCGCGCAAATGCGCAGAACATCTGGGCGATGCGCGAGGAGCGGTCCTTGTTTCGCGCGGCTGGCTTTCGCAAGGCTGGCGAACCGTCGCAGCTGACTGTGGGTCCGCTCATGTTCAGCAACCCGACGCCGAGTCCGGATGGAAAGAATCTGTTTGTGATTGGGCAGCAGCGGCGATTCGATTTGATCCGGATGGCGGGCAAGTCGGAGCAGTTCTCCATCTACTTGCCGGGCGTGTCGGCGGGCGAGGCGGATATTCAGCGAAATGGGGAGTGGATCACGTATGTGGCGCATCCGGAACTGACGCTGTGGCGGAGCAAGGTGGATGGAAGTTCGCGGACGCAGCTTACGTATGCGCCGATGCAGGCTCATATACCGCGCTGGTCGCCGGACGGAACGCAGATCGTATTTATGGCATCGCGTCCGGGAAAGCCGTGGAAGATATTTGTGATGCCCGCCGAAGGCGGCACGCCGCATGAAGTGATTCCGGCGGGTCACAATCAAGGTGATCGTAATCAAGGCGACCCGTCCTGGATGCCCGGTGGGGATTCCATTGTGTTCGCGGGGATGCCGTGGCTGGAGTATGGGAATGCGAGCGGGCCTAATATTCACATGGTTGATTTGAAGACTTCGCAAGTGTCGGATGTGCCGGGATCGGAGAATCTTTTCAGTCCGCGGTGTTCGCCGGATGGGAGGTACGTGGCGGCGCTTTCGGCGGATTCGACCAAGCTGATGCTTTACGACATGGAGAAGAAGACTTGGACGCAGCTGGCCGTCTCGCGGTTTGGGTTCGAGAACTGGTCGCACGATGGCAAGTATCTTTATGCGGAGGATTATTCCGACAAAACCGATGACCTGGTGCGGGTGAGCGTGCACCGACGGAAAAGTCGAACGACTGGTCAACCTGAAGGAGATTCCGCGCGGATTCGATCCGTGGGAGTTTTGGGTGGGGCTGGCGCCGGATGACTCGCCGCTGCTGATGCGGGACCGGAGCACGCAGGAGATTTACAGTCTGGATGTGCGGTTTCCGTAGAGTCTAATTGATCGAGCAGTGCCAGTGCCTGGTCGGTGGTGATGAATTTTGCTCCCAGAGCTTGCAGTTCGGCTACGGTGCGTGCTCCGTCTTCAGCTTTAGGGTTTCGATTGCGTCCTCGACCACGGAGACGCGGCGGCCACGCTCGAGCAATCCCTTTGCCGCGAGACGAACGCAGTATTCCGTGACCACCCCGAAGACCACGAATTCGGCTTGTCTTCGCCAATCGCTTCACGAGTTCCTCGGCGTGAGATGTACAAAGATGTCGAGCGTCTGTTTTTCGAGATGAATCTGCTGATATTGGCGAAGGTCGCTGGGCAGGGCGCCGCGGGGTCGTTCGGGATGGTGACGACTTTCTCGGTCAGCGCCTCGGGAACATATGCGGAGCCTGGGGTGCCTTTGATGCAGTGCGGCGGAAACGTTTTGAACTCGGGATCGTTCTTGGAGTGGTAGCAACCATGTGAGACGAGAAAGACGCGGCCCTGGCGAGCGGCGTCGGTGAGCCGGCGAATGTTGGGGAGCAGGCGTTCGGCGCCGGGCACGTAGAGCTTGCCGCCGGGCAGCATGAAGTCCGCCTGAGTGTCGACCTCCCAGAAAATGACATTGCGGGATGCCATTTAGTTTCTGCGTGAACTGCGGTCCACGCCGTTAGGAACAAGCTTATAACATTTCTGCGAGCGGCGATTCCTCGGCAATACCTCGCAGACAAGAATTGTACAAACTCGTGACATAGTGATGACAAACGAAGGACGGCGCGATCCTAGCATTCACCAACAGCAGTCAGAGCAATTGCGGTCCAGCCGCTTCGAATTCTGGTTAGCGACCGCGCCCCTGCCTCTGACTCTGCGCAAGAGGAGAATTATGCGGCGTCGCAGGATTACTTTCGCGCTTGCCTCGGCTTGGCGTTGATGTTTGTTTCCAACGCGGCCGTGGCGCAATATCAACTCACAAATCTAGATTCGAACCAGGTAGGAGCCGCTATTCACACGATCCCCTGCATGGTAAATGGGTGGGGACTGGTGCATGCGCCGGGGTCACCCTGGTGGGTCAGTGACAATGGCTCGGGATGGTCGACGCTTTACGATAACAAGGGAGTGAGGTGCAGCCACTGAAGGTGTTGATTCCGACGCGGGAAACGGCCCAGATTCGCCGACGGGAAACGGCCCTGGTTCGCCGACTGGGATTGTGTGGAGCGCGTCGACAACGGGCGAGTTTCGGTGGAGGGATGGCCGTCAGTATTTCTGTTTGCCACGCTGGATGGAACCATCAGCGGGTGGGCGCCGCAGCGAACTTCAACGCAGGCGATCATGGCGGTAAACAATTCGGCCAATAAGTCTCCGCGGTGTACACCGGCCTGGCGATCACGAACAAGCCTTCAGGAAATTTCCTGTATGCCGCGGACATGGCGAACAACAAGGTGGATGTGTACGACGGGAACTTCAACCTGGTGAAATCGTTCACCGATGCCGCGGTGCCGGCGGGCTTCGCGCCATTCGGCATCCGCGACATCAATGGACTGGTGTATGTGGCATTTGCCAGCGTTACGGTGGGGCCGGCGGTTTCGTCGACGTATTTAGAGAGGATGGTACGCCGGTGACTCCGGGAGAACATTTGCTCGAAGGGGGTGCCGCTGAACCAGCCTTGGGGAATTGCCGTGGCCCCGAAAAACTTTGGGCCATTGAGCAACACGCTGCTGATCTCGAACAACACCAACAGCGGAAGCCATCAATGCTTTCAATCCGCTGACCAAGAAGCTCGTGGGAGGGTCAAGGATACGAACGGCAAAGCCATCGTCATTGACCAGCTTTGGGGAATTGATTTCGGCGATGGCTACGGGTGGAAGAACGGAGGGAGAAACCAAATGTTCTTTACAGCCGGCCCAGCAATAACCTGGCGGGGACGTTCGGAGTGATTGTGTTCGAGCCGTAGGATTCGCGTGCAAGATCATTTGACAAAGGCCGCCCGCAGGGCGGCCTTTGTTTTTGAAGGCAAGCAGCGAAGGCGATCAGATAGCGGGTGGCGGCGTGCGGCTGTGCGACTTCGAGAACTGCTTGGAATCGGATCTTGCAGGCGCTGAACGAACTGCAGCAGACTTGCTTCCAGGGCGTTCTTGGTGGCTTCGGGCAGGTCGATGAAGCGGAAGGGCTGGAGCCAGCCTTGGGTGGCCCACATGGGAAACATCATCTCCGCCTTTTCGCGGATGGTGGTTTCGCCGAGGTGGAAGATCACTTCCACTTGCAGTTTTTCGTCGAGCGGCTTCTCCAGATGCATCAGACCGCCGGTGGTGGAAAGCTGATGCAGTTTGCCTCGTATCTGGCGCCGGTTGGGCAGTCGAATGAGCGTCAGGACGGAGCCGCGCAGCTTGACGCGAAAGGGGCGGTCCGGCCGCCGGGAAAACCGACTGAAGATGGACCCTGGGCGACCGATTCTGGCGTCTGCGACATCGTGCCTAGAGTATGGCACTTCGCGACAACGGGGACGAGGTTACGAAAGATTCAGTGGCCAGTGGTCAGTGGCCAGTCGGTGAGAATCTGGCTGAGTCGTTCTCGAGCGCACTATTTTCGGCCGGGATGGGCTTCGCCCTGGCCGGAGAACAGGTTGTAGGGCCAGGCATTCTTGCTGTTGGCCGGGGGCTTTGGTTTCGCCGGCGGAGGCAGCGGTGGTCGATGGAGACGCAATTCCAATCTGCCGGCGGATCGGCAATTCCCCACACATTTCCGGGGTTGTAGAGCGACACTCCGATAAGAAATTGTTTTCCGTCATTGCCCAGCGGCAGGCAATTGGCCACGCGGGCAGAGGCGCTTCCGCCGCCGGGCAGATCGCTAAGCAGCACGGGAGTTTCGAGCGGCAAGGCTTGCGATGCGCGGAATCCGCAGCCCTGCGGGCTCACCACCAGGGCCATGCATTGGGCGGCGAAGGGATGTTTCCGATCCATGCTGGTCACGGTGACGGGAATCTCCACACGCAATCGCGTGCTGCGCCGCGTCGCCTTGGGTGTGAGTATTTCCATCTGCGAGACTCTTTATTCCGGAGCAGCTTGCCCCAGCTCCAACCCTTAGTTTGACAGAAGCGAGGCTGGAAGGAGCCTCAATAAAGGGCACGGAGGTGACGGAAGTAACCTCTGGCGGTGCCGAGGTCAGCAGTCGCGCTGCGCTCGAATGCGACAGTCGAGGGCGGCGCTCCACATTTGCCCTGTTAAGATGGCTCGACATCCGTGAGGAACGCGCCAACTGACTTCGAGTATTCCCTCGAGTGGGATCTTCTGCTGGCCGCGAGTTCGGCTGATCTTGACTCGGCTCAGCCTGCACTCGGATGACGGCGAGAGCGATCTCGGCCGCATCCGGTTCCTGCTGGAGAAGCCAGTCGATTGGGAAGCGGTGCTTCGCCTGGCGGACAATCACGGCACGTCTTCGCTGCTTTATCAGAATCTCTCGCGTTTCGGCGACGTAGTTCCTTCGCCTGTGCTGGCATCGCTTCGCCAGCGATATGAGAAGAACGTCCACAAGTCTCTTTTTCTGGCGCGCGAACTGATGCGCATTCTGGACTGCCTGGATGGGCTGGGCATCGAAGTGATTCCTTACAAGGGCGTCGTGCTGTCGGAGGTTTACTACGGCGATATGGCGCTGCGGCAGACCGGCGACATCGATTTGTTCGTCCGCAGGCGCGACGTGGCGCGCAGCAAGAGCGCGCTGCGGGATCTGGGATACACAACGCGGCTGGTCATTCCTGAAGATGCGGAGGAAGATTACATGCTTCGGGATATGAGTGGACGTTCGACGGTGCCGCGGGACCGAACCTGCTGGAACTGCAGTGGGCTCTGCAGCCGCGCTTCTACGCGGTCGACTTTGACATGGAGGGACTGTTTGAGCGCGCGGTGAAGGTCACGGTTGCGGGCGATGCGGTGAAAACGCCTTCTCCCGAAGATCTGCTGCTGGTGCTTTCCGTGCATGCGGCGAAACATGTCTGGGGACGGGTGATCTGGCTGTGCGACATCGCGCAGATGTTGAAGCGGGAGAATTTGAATTGGGATTGGGTGCGGTCTCGGGCGCGGGAGCTTGGCATCGAGCGGATTCTGCGCGTCACGCTGCTGTTGGCGAACCGCCTTTTGGGAATTGGCGATTCCGGCGGCGATCGAGAGTGCGGTACTTGCCGACCGGGACGGCGCGGGCTTTGGCGGAAGAGATCGCGGCGAACATGGCTGGCTGGGGTTTCGTATGATGTTGAGCAGACATCGTACTTCCGGCTCATGATGCGGCTTCGCGAACGGCGAGCGGATCGAGTGCGATTTCTGACGCGGTTGACTTTTACTCCGGGGCCTGGGGAGTGGGAGGCGGTTCGTCTGCCAAAGGCTCTGTTTCCGCTTTATCGAGTGGTGCGGTTGGCGCGGCTTGCGGCGCAAGAATTGCGGCCGAGGGTGAAGCGCCTCGCTTACAAAGCGCTTGGCACTGCCTGCGCTTCGCTGCGCTGTCGGCTGGACGGCCGAGGCGGCCGTCCCCACATTGTCATTGCCGCGGCGACCGTCTCACACGGTCTCACAACCACCTTTAGCGGCTGGCCAGGCCGCCGGCGGTTTCGCCGCCGTCCATGGTGTAGACATGGCCGGTGGCGTAGGCGGCGTCGTCGGAGGCGAGGAAGGCGAACAGGGCCGCGATTTCTTCCGGCTTGGCGTGGCGGCGGAGGGGAATTTTTTGGTTCACTTCTTCGAGCATGGCATCGGTGTACTCGGCGCGCTGCATGGGCGTGAGAACGTATCCCGGAGCGACGGCGCAGACGCGAATTCTGGGCGCGAGTTCGAGCGCCATGGAGCGGGTCAACTCGATGACTCCCGCTTTGGTGGCGTTGTAGTCGGCGTAGTAGGGATAGCCCATGATGCCGTTAGTGGAGGCGGTTTGCAGAATCACTCCGCTGCCGCGCTCGACCGAGTAACGCTCCCACATGTGGCGCGCGGCGGTTTGCGCCACGTAGAAGACTCCGGTGAGATTTACGGCGATAACTTTGTCCCATTCTTCGGGAGTGATGTCGAGGAAGTTGTGGCGGATGCTGATGCCGGCGTTGTTGATGAGGACGTCGACTCCGTCCATGGCGCGGACGGCGTCGGCGAATGCGGCTTCCACCTGCATCAGGTCGGTGACGTCGGCGATGATGGCCTCGGAGATTGCCGGCAGTTGCTGACGAAGGGCTTCGCACGCTTCGGCGTCGCGGTCGAGGATGCAGACTTGCGAGCCTTCTTCCAGAAAACGCGCGGCGGTGGCTGCGCCGATTCCGCTGGCGCCTCCGGTGATGAGGACTCGTTTGTCTTTCAGGCCTTTCATGCATTCTAAGGTCTCAGTTCCTGGCTAACTTGTCCACATCTTCGATATTGTCACTCCGGACTTGCTGCTCTCCTGGAGCTCTTTAGATCTGAATTTAGTCCTGACGCTCTATTGATGGCAGCATTTCCGATAGGCGGTGCACCCCGGAGCGGCGCAACGCGAATAGGATCAGCCAACCCAGCGCGCCCGCCAGGTAAACTCCCAGAAACATCAAGGCGAAGGTCGGCAGGAATGTTTGATGGGTTGGCTGGATGGTGACGACGGGTGGATTTACGTCGCTAACGGAGGCACGGATTGCGTCCGCCTTTTGGATGGCGAGCACGACTCCGGCGAGAATTACGGTCATCAGAAACGCGGTGGATTTTGGGGAAACGGAAACCGGAATGCATGGTGAACCTCCTCGATGAGAATGTAAAGGGCGCTTGCCGTGCCGAGAATGCAGCGGGCATGTTCTGCCATGGCACCGCGAGACAGCCCAGTGACTTCGCGAAGGTAGAGCTTCGCCAGTGCGCCGGTTCCTCCGTTGTGCGCGTCGGCGTCAGCTTCGCGAAAGACGGCGATCATTTCCTCGGCGATATTGGTGGACGGTAGGCGCTCGGGTAAAGGCGCAGAAGGCTTTGATAGACGACTAGCATCGATCATGCCTCCTTGCGCGCGGCGCGCAGGGCGGCGACCCGCGTCAATTGCTTCAGGCGGCTGACTTCGGCTTGCAGAGTGCGGCGGCCCTTGGATGAGAGACGATAGGCCTGGCGTCCGCGAGTGGTGTCGCTTTCCTCGAAGCGTTCGATCCAGCCATCGTCTAACAGGCGGCGGAGGGCGCCGTAGAGGGTTCCGGTGCTTAGAACAACCCTTCCGGCGCTTACTTCTTCGACATCTTTAAGGATGGAATAGCCGTGACGCGGGTGCTCGGCCAGGCTCAAGAGGATTAGCAGGACGGGTTCCGTGAGCGGGGAGTTCGATATATGCCCTTATACGACATGTCGTATGGTGACATATTGAGGCAAGTGCCTTGTTAAGTCAAGAAGAAATCCACATTCGGCCTGGCGATCACGCACGCGAATGCGGGCGGTACTGAGAAACTCCTTGCGGAGCTGATGGTGTTGCTCGCGGGTGAGTGATCCTTCGACTGCGTGGCTGCTTCGCTTCGCCAACCGGCCACTCCGCTCAGAATGACAGAGTGGAAACCTGTTCTAGATGGGTTTGCCGCGGAAGAAGTAGATCAGTTCGATGATCAGGATGATGACGACCATTAATTCGAGCACGAAGGCGCGGCTTTGGTTGAATTCGTCGACCATGAAGCGGTAGAGCTCTTCGGCGGTTTGCAGCTTTTGCTGGACCAGGTCTTTGTAGTCGGGCACGCCGACTTTCAGCGCCGCCAGCTTGTAGAGGCGGGCGGAGAACATGTCGCTGAGGAACTTGATGGCGTTGTCGGCGCGCTCGGTCAGTTCGCTCACGTCGAGCAGGACGGTGTGCAGTTTCGAGGCGGCGCGGGCGGTGCGCCAGCGCGACCACAGGCCGCGGCCTCCGCGATCGAGGAAGTCGTAGACCCTTCCAGTTGCTTGGTGAGCAGTTCGTCGTAGTGGCGGAACTCGAGCAACTGCGAGTTGGCGTACTGCAGGAGCTGGATGGCGGTCTCGGCGCCGGCGGGACTGTCGTAGATGAAGGCGGCGTTCCATCCGATCACGGCGAGGTCGTTGGGATAGTAGGAAATCCGCGATTGCAGAATTTCCTGGCGTTCGCCATCGGAGAGCGGCTGGGTTTCGCCGCGCACGACCTGGGCGATGCAGTCGCCTTGAGAAGCGAGCAGGTCGGTCGCGGAGGGTGAGCCGGCAATCTCGCGCAGGTGGAAGATGAAATAGTCTTCCTGCAGCCACTCGGCTGGTATAGGGCTTGACCAGCGCGGGAGCGGCACGCTCGAGTTTCTGCTTGACGATGCGGGTGGCCAGGCTCTCGAAGTTGGTGTCCCAAACCCAGCGGCTGGAAAGCTGGACCAGCTTGTCCCAGTCGCCGGAAAATGGCAGCTCGAAGACCACGCTGACCACGCCGTAGTCGAAATACTTGATGTCGCCCTGCAGGCGCTCGCCGCTTTCGAGAACGAGCGGTTCGAGGGCCTCTTCGACCGGAGGACGCTGGTAGCGGACGTATCCGGGAGCGAGGTGCTTGAAGCTGGCATCGGCGGTGCGGGCGCCGAGGATCTGGCGAAGCTCGTCGAGGCGAATCTCTTCGCAAACGTCGAACTGGATCAGGACCAGCACCGAGCCGCAGAGGGGCGCGTCCGGGGGCTTGGCGGCAACCAGAGTGGGCAGGGCCTCGGCGGGGACTTTGCCTACGGCTGGGGCGGTGATGGTGGTTTCATGATCCATGACGTCGGTGCCCAGGTGTTCGCCGTCCAAGACTGCGGGCTCCATTACCTCTACTTCGGGATCCATGACTTCCTGACTGAGAATTCGGACTTAGATTCGGCTCGCCTTGATGTTATGTCAGGCTCCTTCGGAGGAGCGGACGAACGTCCTATTGTCCCAGAAGAGGGCGATCTGGCGAGGGGCGGAGGCTTAGCATCCAGCTATAAGCAATAGTTAAATAATTTAGAATCAGCGTCTTCTGGACAATTCCCATAATAGCGCTGCGCCTGCTGCCAGGGCTGCTAAGCCCAAACCGGCGTGCTTCATGGACTGCAGCACTTCGGCCTCCGGTGCTGCCGGATGCTTGCGGACTCGGGGTAGGTGTGGGACTCGGGCGCGGCGGGCGCCGTTGATCGCCATTTGCAGGACTTCGGCCAGGTGCAGGGCGTGGCGGGGCGAGCCTTGGGCGATCTGTTCGCGGCAACTGAAGCCGTCGGCGATGATCAGCCAGTCCGGCGGGGCCTGGCGGACGGCGGGGAGGAGTTCGAGTTCGCCGATGGCGATGGAGATGTCGTATTTGTCGGGCTCGAAGCCGAAGGAGCCGGCCATGCCGCAGCAGCCGGGGGCGGGGCTGTGGAAGTCGATGCCGAGGCGGTGCAGGACGGACTCTTCGGCGGTCATCTTCATGAGGGATTTGTGATGGCAGTGGCCGTGGAGGAGCGCTTTGCGGTTGAGTTGGGGCAGCGGGAAATTGCTTGCGAGGGTTTCGAGGAATTCGCTGAGCAGGAAAGTTTGGCGGGACAGGGCCTGGGCGCGCTCGTCGTGGGGGAAGAGATTGAGGAGTTCGTCGCGGAAGACGGCGACGCAGCTGGGTTCGAGGCCGACGATGGGAATGCCGGCTTCGATTTCGGGGGAGAGTTCGTCGAGGATCTGGAGCAGGAGCGATCTGGGCGCGGTCGAGCATGCCGTGGTCGTAGAGCGGGCGGCCGCAGCAGAGGTTGGCTCTGGGGACGATGACTCGGAAGCCGGCGGCTTCGAGGACATCGACGGCGGCTTTGGCGGTGCCGGGGTGGAAATAGTTGTTGAAAGTGTCGGGCCAGAGGAGAACGGGCGGGCGCTTCGGCTATCGCGAGACGAAGATCGCTCGGCGGGCAAACCAGGTTTTGAAAGTTTCCGGGGCGAAGGCTGGAATGGGCGCTCTCTTGGGGATTCCGGCGACGAGTTTTGAGATGTCGCGCAGGAAGGGAAGTTGCGTGGTCAGGTTGGCGAGGCCGGGCGCGTGCGAGGCAAGGCGCGCCCAGAGATCGATGTTGCCGAACGCGTAGGCGCTGCGCGGGCGCACGCGGCCTTCGTAGTAATGGGAGAGGAATTCGGCTTTGTAGGTGGCAACGTCGACGCCGACCGGGCAATCGCTTTTGCATCCTTTGCAGGCGAGGCAGAGATCGAGCGACTGTTTCACTTCTTCGCTGCGCCAGCCGTCGCGGATGATCCCATCTTTTCGACCTTCGCCCTGAGTCATCTCCCAGAGCAGGTGGGCGCGGCCGCGGGTGGAGTGTTCTTCTTCGCGCGTGACGCGGTAGCTGGGGCACATCACGCCGCCTTCTTCGCGGCGGCACTTGCCCACGCCCACGCAGCGCAGAGTGGCCTGGGCGAGGCTGCCGTGGTCGGCGGGGAATTGGAAATTGGTTTTCGGTTCCCAGGGAGAGTAGGCGGCGCCGAGGCGGAGATTTTCGTCGAGCTTGTAGGGCTCGATCAGCTTGCCGGGATTCATCTTCCATTCCGGATCCCAGGCTGACTTAAATTCGCGGAAAGCCTGAACCAGTTCCGGGCCGAACATTTTCGGAAGCAGCTCGCCGCGGGCTTGGCCGTCGCCGTGCTCGCCGGAGATGGAGCCGCCGTAGCTGACTACGAGATCGGCGGCTTCTTCCATAAACTTGCGGAACTTGGCGATGCCGTCTTTCGATTGCAGATCGAAATTGATGCGGGTGTGCACGCAGCCGTGGCCGAAGTGGCCGTAGAGCGAGCCTTTGTAGCCGTAGGCGGCCAACATCTTGCGCAGATCGCGGAGATAGCCGCCAAGTTTTTCGGGGGCGACGGCGGCGTCTTCCCAGCCTTCCCAAGTCAAGGGTTCGCCGGGCACGTGCGAGGTCACGCCGAGAGCCGATTCGCGAACTTCCCACACGCGTTTGATTTGTTGCTTGTCGAGTGTAGAGACGCATGTTCGGCGGATGGGAGCTGTGCGCGAGAGCGCTGCATCAGAGCGCGGGCTTGGGATTCGGCTTCCGGCGCGGTTTCGGCGCCGAATTCGACCATCAGCCATCCGCCGCCTTCGGGCAGGAGCGCGAGGCCTTCGGAGTTGATCCTTTCGTCTCGCGTGTAGCCGACGAGAAGATCGTCGAAGCCTTCGAGGCCGATGGGCTTGTGCGCCATGATTTCGGGAACATGGTCGGCGCACTGATAAATGTCGGGATAGGCGACGACCAGCAGCACGCGCTCGGGAGGACTTTCGACCAGGCGGCAGGTTGCTTCGAGAACCGTGACGCAGGTGCCTTCGGAGCCGACGAGAGCGCGGGCAACGTGAAAGCCATTCTCGGGCAGAAGGTAGTTCAGGTTGTAGCCGGAGACGCGGCGCGGAATGTTGGGAAAGCGCTGGCGGACGAGATCGCCATAGGTGGCGGCGATTTGCTTCAGTGCGGCGTAGATTTGGCGGCTCGGGCGGAGTCGCTGCGGCCCGATACTTCCGGGCCGCCGGACGATGCCGATTCGAAGCGGCTGTCCCCACATGGCTCGATTAGATCCTGCCGACTTTCATGCGCAGCGCCGTCGTAGGTGAGGATTTCGAGTGCCTCGATGTTGTCGTCGGTCTTGCCGGCCATGACGGAATGCACGCCGCAGGAGTTGTTGCCGATCATGCCGCCGAGAGTGCAGCGGTCGTGCGTGGCGGGATCGGGGGCGAAGGTGAGGTGGTGCTTTTCGGCGGCGGCGCGGAGATGTCGAGCACGACTCCGGGCTGCACGCGGGCGATGCGGCGGGCGGGATCGATTTCGAGAATCCTCGACATGTATTTGGAGAAATCGAGGATGACGGCGACGTTGCAGCATTGTCCGGCAAGAGACGTGCCTCCGCCGCGGCAGAGCAGCGGCGCGCCGAACTCGCGGCAGAGGGCGACCGTGGCCAGAACATCGTCGGCATCGCGGGGAAGCACGACGCCGATGGGAACCTGGCGGTAGTTGGAGCCGTCGGTGGCGTAGAGAGCGCGGGTGCCGCGGTCGAAACGGACGTCACCGCTGATCTGGGCGCGCAGGGCTTCGGCCAGAGCCGCGGCGTCAACGGAGCGGACCTGGCGGCTTGCGCGAGTTCCACGAATTGGTCTGGCATCGGCGGCGGCTGGCTGGTTCGGCGCGAGTATATCGCAGATCGGAGCGAGACTCGATTTGCTTGCGCTGGCTGCGTGATCGATGGATGGAAAGCCGCCGAGACGGCGGCGCTAGCTCAAAGGTCTAGCTCCATCCACGGGTGGCGTAGTCGGTCATGGTGAGTCCCAGCAACAGGAGCAGGAAGAACAACGCCGCGATCACGACCAGCTTGGTCAGCTTTTCGCTGGCGTGCCAGACATGCATGAAGAAGAGAGCCACCAGAGTGGCTTTGATGGTGGCGATGCCGAGAGCGACTGCGGCGTTAAAGGGAGCCAGGTCGAGGGTCGCGGCGTAAACGGTGAGACCGGTGCAGACCAGCAGCGCGATCCAGACCGCGAAGTAACCTTTCAAGGGCGATTTTGCAGATGAGTGTTCAGACATGCAAGCCTCACGGGTGCCGGTCGATCAGGTAAAGCAACGGGAACAGGTAAATCCAGACGATGTCGACGAAGTGCCAGTAGAGGCCGCCGATCTCGACTGGAGTGTGCCACTCGGGCGTGAAGCGTCCTTTCCAGGCCATGATTAAGAGCCAGAGAAAAATGCCCAGGCCGATGATCATGTGCAGCGCGTGCAGGCCGGTCATGACGAAGTAGAGCGAGAAGAATATCTGCGCGTGGTGCGGGTCGGCGTACTGGCCGGGATGTCCGGGGATCGGCACATTGTCGAAACTGAAGGACGCGCCGGGGACGTGATGCTCGTCGAACTTGTCCTTGTACTCGATGCCTTTGATGCCGAGGAAGACTAGACCGAGCAGCATGGTGATGACGAGGCTTGTGATCAGCAGCGTGCGGCGCGCCGTCTGCGCGGCCCAGACGGCGAGGACTACGGTCAAGCTGCTGCAGATGAGCACGGCAGTGTTGGTCGCGCCGAGGCCCATGTTGATGGTTTTGCTGGCGGCGGCGAAGTCTCCGAAGTACAAGCGGCGGTAGATCAGGTAAGCGCAGAACAGGCCGCCGAAGAACATGACTTCGGTGGCGAGGAAAACCCACATGCCCAGGCTGGCGGCATCGCGCTGCTGCTGCGGCTCGGCGAAGTGGTGCAGCAGCGCCGGGTTATGGGCTTCGGTGTGAAGGCCAGTTGCGGCAGAGCTATCGGGCAACGGGGACCTCCTGTTTGTGGGGCGCGTCGTCATGCGGTGCGTCCAACTCGTCGTAGTTGTAGGCTTCCCAGGTCACGACCGGCTCTTCGTCGAAGTTGAAGGTCGGCGGCGGAGACGGGGTTTTCCACTCGAGTCCGGCGGCATTCCACGGATTGTCGGATGCCGGCTTGCCGTAGCGCATCGACCAGAGGAAATAAATCATGGGCAGCAGATATCCCACTCCGAGGACCGTCGCGCCTGCAGTCGATAACACGTTCAGCACCTGGAATTCGGGCATGTGGCTGTAATCGTAATAACGCCGCGGCATGCCCATGTAGCCGAGAATGAACTGCGGGAAGAAGGTGAGGTTGAAGCCGATGAAAACGATCAGCGCGGCCAGGCGCGCCCAGCCTTCGGGATAGAACTTGCCGGAAATCTTCGGCCACCAGAAATGCATTCCGCCCAGATAGCCCATGACCGCGCCTCCGACCATGATGTAGTGGAAGTGGGCCACGACGAAGTAGGTGTCGGTGACGTGGACGTCGATGCCGAGAGCGGCCAGGAAAAGTCCGGTGAGGCCGCCGATGGTGAAGAGTCCGAGGAAGCCGAAAGCGTAAAGCATGGGCGCATCGTAGTGGATGGAACCCTTGTAGAGAGTGGCCGTCCAGTTGAAAACTTTGATGGCGGAAGGAACGGCCACCGCGTAGCTCAGCAAAGAAAATACCAGCGCGGCGTAGACCGACATTCCGGCCACAAACATGTGGTGAGCCCAGACCAGGAAGCCGAAGACGGCGATCGCAATCGACGAGAACGCCACAAAGCTGTAGCCGAAAATGCGCTTGCGCGAGAAGCAGGCGATGATTTCGGTGACGACGCCCATCGCCGGCAGAATCATGATGTAAACGGCGGGATGGGAATAGAACCAGAACAGATGCTGGAAGAGGAGCGGATCGCCGCCGAGTTTGGGATCGAAGATGCCGAGGTGCAGAGCGCGTTCGCAGGCGACCAGCACGATGGTGACGGCGATGACCGGCGTTCCCAGAAGCTGAATGATGCTGGTGGCGTAGTGCGCCCAGATAAACAGAGGCAGGCGCGACCAGGTCATGCCCGGCGCGCGCATGCGATGGATGGTGACGACGAAGTTCAGGCCGGTGAGGATGGAGGAGAATCCGGCGACGAAGATTGCGAGTCCAGCTTCAACGATTTTCGTGTTGGTGAAGTTGGTGCTGAAGGGAGCGTAGAAGGTCCATCCGGTGTCGACGCCGCCGGTCAGCATGCAGTGCAGCATCATCACGCCGCCGATGATGTAGAGATACCAGCTCAGCAGATTGATGCGGGGGAAAGCGAGGTCCTTGGCCCCGATCATCATGGGCACGAGAAAATTTCCCAGCACTGCGGGAATTGAAGGAATCAGGAAGAAGAAAACCATGACCATGCCATGCATGGTGAAAAGCTTGTTGTAGGTGTCGGCCTGGACCAGGTCGCCTGCGGGAGTTAGCAGCTCGAGGCGGATGAGCAGCGCGAAGAAGCCTCCGATGAAGAAGAAGAACGTGATGGAGATGAGATAGAGAAGGGCGATGCGTTTGTGATCCGTGGTAAGCAGCCAGGACCACACTCCGTAGTGCTTGTTCAGGTAATTCTCGCGTTCGGGTTGAGGCATCGGAGTTGGCATCTTATTGCACCTGACTTCCATTTGATTCGGCTGGAGCGGCCACGCTGGCACTGGTTTTGGCGCCTCGCCGGCTTGGCTGCTGAAATCGATTTGATATAGGCGACCAGGGCATTTACCTGTTCTTCGCTGACCAGTCCCTGAAACGTGGGCATGATGGGCTGGAATCCCTTCACGCGTTTCGCACCCGGGTCGAGGATGCATTCGCGAACGTAATTCTCGTCGGCGGTGACGGTGCGTCCATCTTCGAGTTGAACCGGCTTGCCGAAAACTCCCTGCAGATTGGGGCCGCGGCCTTGCGTGTCGGTGCGATGGCAGGTGGAGCAGCCGAGTTCGGCGAAAATCTTCTCGCCCGTGGCGGAGAGCGGACCGGTGGAACCGCCGTTCATCCACGCTTCATACTGAGCCGGCTCCATGACTACGATGTCGCCGACCATGCCGGAGTGCTGGGTGCCGCAATACTCCGCGCAGAACAGGTGATAGGTGCCGGGCTTGGTGGCGCGGAACCATTCCACGGTGTAGCGGCCGGGAAGCACGTCCTGCTTGATGCGAAAGGCGGGGATGTAGAAACTGTGAATCACGTCCTGCGAGGTCATGATCAGTTTCACGTCGCGTCCTACAGGGACGTGCAGTTCGTTGATCTCGCGCTGGCCTTCGGCAGTGCTCGAGCTTCCACATCCATTGTTTTGCTACGACATAAACTTCGGTGGAATCGTCGGGTGGAGTGCGCTCCTTGAAATACACGACCGCGCCCCAGGCGAAGATCACCATGAAGACGAGGAAGGGAATCGTGCTCCAGGTGATTTCGAGCGGAGTGGAACCTTCGATTTGCTCGGCGCGAACGCCGGGGCGGTAACGAAAGCGGGCGGCGAAGTAGACGAGGCAGATGAAGATGAGCAGCGTCATCATCCCGGTGACGATGAGCAGGAAGATGTAGAGAGCGTCCACGTGGGCCGCCATCGTGGAGGCTTGCTCCGGCCATAATGGAAAATTATTGAGCATACCGTGTCTTTGTCGCCGTCTTCTTCGTCACCGAAACATCCAACCGCCACAGGATAAAAAGAAAAGCACCCATGAAAAGAATCGTCGCGGCTGCCGCCAGGCGCAGGATGTTGGCTACCATCGCGCCATATTTTCCGGTCTCGGGATCATAGTGATAGCAATAGAGCAGGACCGCATCCACGGCATTGCCGATCTTGCCTTGCGAAGCTTCCACCAGGCCCATGCGCAAATCTTTCGGCGGAAAATCCACGCCGTAGAAATAGCGCGAGATGCGGCCTTGCGGCGTCAGCACCATGATGGCCGTGGCGTGCGCGTACTGATTGGTCTTGGCGTCGTATTGATACTGGAAGCCGACAGCTTTGGTGAGCGCGTTGATTGAATCCGGCTGGCCGGTCAGGAAATGCCAGCCTGCAGCGGCATTGGGGCGGCCGTAGCGGCCGACGTAGTCTTTCTTCTTGACCGCGGCCATCTCGGGAGTCTCGCGCGGATCGAAGCTCACGGTGATCACGTCGAATTCATTGCCTACATCGAACTTCACCAGGCGCATGGCGCTGGCGAGTCCGGCTAGAGCTTCGCCGCACAGCATGGTGCAGTTGTAATAAACCAGGTTGAGGATCAGGGGCTTGTGGCCGAAGTAATCTCCCAGCTTCACGGTCTTGCCGGCTTCGTCGCGGAAAGTGAGGTCGGGCGGGACCTGCGCGTCGAGGTGTTGCTCGATGCCGACGTTCTCGAGCCTCGGTGGGCGCGTGTTTGCTGGAGGAGACATTACGCCGTTGTTCATCTGCGCCGCCCAGGCGGAAGTCGCAAGCAACGCAAGCGCGAGCACGACTCGCGCGGTGAAATCGAATTGTTGTTCTTGCTACTCACTTCTTTTCGCCCTTCTTACTCTTTGCGGTCGTTGTGGCCGTTTTGGGGGCGGGGCGTATCACCGGCCATTGTCTGTGCGCGTACTGGAAGGCCACGCTGCACCAGCAAATCCATAGCGCGATCGATCGGGATGCGCACGGTGCCGGCTTTTTCATCGACCCAGCCGTAGCTGTAAAGCGTTTTCTCTTCTTCGAGACGAATCCCGTTCAGTTGACCGCGCTCATCTTCTTCCAGCTTCGGGTTTGGGAAAGTACCCTGCGGGTATCCGGGAGCGATGTGGCGCGTGTCCGTCGGAACGTTGGTGACCAGCGGATTCACTGCGGGCTGCAACGCCTTTTCGCGATGATCGAGAAGTGCGAAAACACCCCTCAGTCCGGCGAGGCAGATCGCCGTGGCCACCAGCAGACCCAGGAGGAAATAGAGAATGCCGGAAACCTGGAGGTCCTGGCGCTCGAAGCCGCCATGCCTGTTCTCGTGTTTGGTGCGGTCGCTCATTTCTCGCTGGTTATCTCGCGTCAGTCATTTTTCGTTAGTCATCTCTCGTTAGTCATCTCTCGTCACACATGCATTTCATGTGCCGGCTGCAGAACTTCGTGGGCATCGGTGTCGTAAGCCGGCAGAAGCGGCAGCGAAGCCAGGTTGCGGAAGAAATACCAAAGCCAGAATCCGCCGATGGCGATGGGCACGACTACGTCGGCCAGGGTCACGGCGATAGTCTTCGAGAAATTCGGCTCGATGATCCAGAACAGATCGAGGTAGCGCATCAGCATGAGCCAGACCGCGAGCCACACCAGTCGGCGAATGTCACGCTTGAATGGACGCGAGAGCAACAGCGCGAACGGGATGGCGAAGCCGAACAGAACTAGAATCAGGCCAATCGATCCCCAGCCGCCATTGATGCGCCGCAAGATAAAAAGTAATCTCCGAGGGCAGGTTGCCGGCCCAGATGATCAGCCATTGCGAGAAGTTGAAGTAGGCCCAGACCATGGTGAAGGCCAGCATCCACTTGCCGTGGTCGTGGACGAAGTCGGGTTTCAACATCTCGGACATAGGCTTGTAGTTGAAGAGGATGCGCTCGACCACCACCGCGAAGCACATGGCCGAGAGCACTTCTCCGATGAGGATGATTAAACCAAAGATGGTTGAGATCCAGCTGGGATCGAGTGACATGATCCAGTCGATGGCGGCGAAGGAGATAGTGAAGCCGTAAAGGATAAGCCCCGGACCGCTGACTGCCTTGAACCGGCCGCTGTTGTCGGGCGCGCCGGCTTTGTCGGTTTGCTTCGACCAATACGATAGCAGGAACGACAGAACATTCCACACTGCGAAATAGAACACGGCGCGGACAATGAAGCCGTTCACCGTCAGGTAGGTCTGCGTGATCTGTTCGAGGTGCTCGCGGAGATGCTTATCTTCAATGTTGCTGAGAGGCTGCGCCCAGATGTAGAGCCGGTGTATTCCAAAGAAGATGGGAATGAAAAGCACAAAGAGCAGCGGCAGCGTGCGCATGGCCGCGCCCAGGATGCGGCGAATCACCGTACCCCAACCGCCGCCGGTGAGGTGGCGGATCATGAGAATCGCCATGGACCCGAGGGCGACGCCCAGCCAGCACATGAAGCCAAGCAGGTAAGCGCGGTAGAACTCATCGGGCTGCTTGAGGGCGAGCACAACGGAGATCACTGCGAAGATGAGGCCGACCACGAGCGACCGCTGCGAGATTTTTCTTACAACGTCGGGCGCCGTCAGATCGAGATGTGGAGTGGTCGCGGCGCTCATTTATGTTCCTCGGATTGCGAGCTTGTTCCGGAATCAATGACGGGGAGCGTCGCGCCCGAACCGGGCTGGCCGCGGAACTTCGGCGGTTCCGAGGGAACGGTCTGGCCAGCGGGCACGTCCGCCTTGGTTGCGTTTTGACTTAGTTGCAGCGCGCGGATGTAGGCCACGATATTCCAGCGGTCTCGCGGCGGAATCTGCGAGGCGTAGTCGGGCATGATGCCGAAGCCGTTGGTGATCACGTCGTAGAAATAGCCGAGCGGAGCTTTCTGCAGCCGCGGGATGTGATAGGAGGGCGGCTTGCGCGCGAAACCGCGCGACGGAATGAAGCCGTTGCCGTCGCCGAGTTCGCGAGTGGCAGGGAGCGCAATAAATGTTGTAGCGCTCGCGTCCGCGTTCGAGAACTTCTTTGGTCACGGGAAACGGCATGTAGTCGCCGGGATTATTGCCGAGCTTGCCCGTGTAGAAATAAGTATCTTCGTGCAACTGGCCGCGCGCGACAGTGCCTTCGACTGGCGGACGTTCGGAGCGCTGGTCGGAGAAGAAGTCGCTGCGGGAAAGCGGGTTCTGTCGCGGCTGCACGTGCATATCGATGCGGCAGGCGGAGAGCAGCCCGACTGTCGCCAACAGGAATCCAAGCGTCAGAAAATCCCAAGCCACACACGTCCGTGGAATCCCACTCTTGCGCACAGAACGCGCAAGAGCCTGCCCTGGGACGCGAGTCGAGGGGATCGGGCACCCATCGTCCAACAACTGGGCCGAAATTTGGCGGAGGCGCGGCATGTTAGCTGGGCACCTCCGAAATGGAGCGCGGCTTCAGGCCTTGCAGAAAACTTCGCGTGCCGGCTGGATCGTACTTGGGGTCGGAAGAAAATACGATCAGGAAGAAGCGATCTTTCGATGCCGACGAAAAGCGCGGCACGTTGAACACGGGATGATAGGGCATGGGCAGGCCGTTCAGCGCGAGCATGCCGAACACGGCGGAGATTCCGGCAAAAAGAATCGTCATCTCGAACGTGATCACGATGAACGCAGGCCAGGAATGATAAGGCTTGCCGCCGATGTTCAGCGGATAGTCG
Source organism: uncultured Acidobacteriaceae bacterium (assembly GCA_963763285.1). Lineage (GTDB taxonomy): Bacteria > Acidobacteriota > Terriglobia > Terriglobales > Acidobacteriaceae > Sulfotelmatobacter. The sequence continues at coordinate 101,994 of CAVXOK010000004.1, forward strand.
ACGGCGGACATCCAGTACTGCATCAGGTAGCCGGTGAGGCCGCCGACGATGCCGCCGATCAGCACGACCAGCGGAACTTCATCGCGGTGGAAACCGATTTCTTCCGCCAGGCCTTCGATGGGGAACGGGCTGTAGGCGTCGATCTTGTTGTAGCCTGCCTGATGGGTGTGCCGGGCCGCTTCGACCAGCGCTGTCGCGGAATCGAACTCCGCCATGATGCCGTAGATGGGATCGCGCTTCATTCCTTTCACCTCCGCTTCCGGCAGGAGAGTGCGCATTTCAAAGATGGAAATTGCCGGCAGTAGGCGCAGGAACAGGAACATGGCCGCCAGGAACATGCCGATAGTGCCGATGTAGGTCATCCAGTCCCAGCGCGTGGGATAGTACATGCCCCACGACGAAGTGAGGAAGTCGCGGTGCAGGCTGACCACGACGATGATGAAGCGCTCCAGCCACATGCCGACCAGGATCACGCCGGAAAGCAGGAACAGAGCGACCGGGCTGGTGCGCATTTTCTTGATCCAGAGCAACTGCGGAATGAAAATGTTGCAGATGAGCAGCGACCAGTAAGGGACCGCGTAGGGCCCGTGCAGGCGGTTCCAGATCGTGAACGCGTCGTAGCGATCACCGCTGTACCAGCCCATGAAGGCTTCGATGCCGTAACCGTAGGCGACGATCAAGTCCGGTCGCAAGCATGACCTTGGCCGCGTTCTGCAGATGGAGTTCGGTGATGAAATCTTCCAGGCCGTAGATTTTGCGGATGGGAATCGCCAGCATCAGCACCATGGCGAATCCGGAGTAGATGGCGCCGGCAACAAAGTAAGGCGGGAAGATGGTCGTGTGCCAGCCGGGGACGATGCCGATGGCGAAGTCGAAGCTGACGACGGTGTGAACCGAGAGCACGAGAGGCGTGGCCAGCCCGGCGAGCAGAAGTAGGCAGTTTCGTAGCGGTGCCAGTGGCGCGCCGATCCGCGCCAGCCCATCGAGAGCATGCCGTAAATGATTCTCGCGGCGGGATGCGTCGCGCGGTCGCGCAGCGTCGCCATGTCAGGAATCAGGCCGATGAACCAGAACAGCGCCGAGATCGTGGCGTAAGTGGAGACGGCGAAAACGTCCCACATGAGCGGACTGCGGAATTGCGGCCACACGCCCATGGTGCTGGGATAAGGAAACAGCCAGTAAGCCAGCCACGGACGCCCGACGTGGATGGCCGGGAAAATTCCGGCGCAGGCCACGGCAAACAGCGTCATGGCTTCGGCGAAGCGGTTGATCGAATTGCGCCACGACTGCCGCAGCAGAAGAAGGATGGCGGAGATCAGCGTGCCGGCGTGGCCGATGCCGATCCACCACACGAAGTTGACGATGGCGAAGCCCCAGCCGATGGGGATGGTCACGCCCCAGATGCCGACGCCTTTCAGGAACAGGTAGCCGATGGCATAGAGCATCATCATCGTCAGCAGAAAGGCGATGCCGAAGCCGACGAACCAGCCGTTCGAGGCGGGACGGGTCAGCACGATCGCGCTGATCTTCTCCGTGACCGTGCCGAAGGTGTAGCCCGGCTCCATCACCGGAGCTTGCGTGTCGACCGTCGCTTTGTATTGCTCGTCCATTTCAAATGACCAAGATCGGGAAGGGCACGACTTAAGTCGTGCCGTAAATCTCGACAACTCGAGCCGGCTTCAGCCGCTGAGGTACGCTCTCGACTCCCCAGCCACATCGCTTTCGCGCCATTACGGCTTCAACTCCGGATTCGGGTTGCTAACTTCCGCCAGATACGTGGTCCGCGGGCGCGTGTTCAATTCGCCCAGCAGACTGTAATTCCGCGCCTGCGCTTTCAACTTCGAAACCTTGCTGTTCGGGTCGTTGATGTTGCCGAAAATAATCGCGCCCGCCGGACACGACTGCTGGCATGCGGTCTGCAACTCGTCTTCGTGACTTGCTGTCGTTGATCTTCGCGGTCTTCGCGTTCGGCGTCGATGCGGCGCTCGTTGATGCGCTGCACGCAGTAGGTGCACTTCTCCATCACGCCGCGGCTGCGCACGCTGACGTCGGGATTGCGCATCATCTTGTATTGCGGCGTCTCCCAATCCTGAAACAGCAGAAAGTTAAACCGCCGCACCTTATAAGGACAGTTGTTCGAGCAATAGCGCGTGCCCACGCAGCGGTTGTAGACCATGTCGTTCAGGCCTTCGGGCGTGTGGTTGGTCGCGCCCACGGGGCAAACCACTTCGCAAGGCGCGTTCTCGCATTGCATGCACGGCACGGGCTGGAAGAATGCTTTGGGATTGTCGCGGTCGCCCTGGTAGTAGGCATCGACGCGAATCCAGTGCATGTGGCGGCCGATGACGGTCTGCTCTTTGCCGACGACGGCGATGTTGTTCTCCGACTGGCAGGCCAGCATGCAGTTGTTGCAGCCCACGCAGGAGTTCAGATCGATCGCCATGCCCCACGCGTAGTCTTCTTCTTTGTAGGGATAAGGCTTGTAGAGCGTGAGTCCGGGCGCGGGCTCTTCTCCTTCTTCCGTCGCGAAGTTCGGATCCTTGCGGTATTCCTCAAGCGTGGTTTCGCGAACCAGCGGACGATGGCCGCCATCGGGCGTGTCCATGCGTTTGATAGCCCTGCGTCGAAGCGAGCTTGTAAGTTTCTCCAGTCTTGCGGATTTGCAGGCCGGTGGCGATCCACGGCGCGGCGGTCGTGCGCAGCGCGTAGGCGTCGAAGCCCTGCGCAGTTCCGACGCGGCCGGCGCGGTTGCGGCCGTAGCCTAGACGTCACCGTGACCGAGTTGTCGGGATGGCCGGCTTGAATCCAGACCGGGCCGGTGACTTTCTTGCCGTTCAATTCGAGTTCGACAACATCTTCCACTTTGATCTGCAGCCGCTCCGCCATCTTGGGACCGATGAGCACGGCGTTGTCCCAGGTGAGCTTGGTCATCGGCTTGGGCAGTTCCTGCAGCCAGCCGTTGTTGGAGAATTGTCCGTCGTAGATGGTGGGATCGCGGCGGATGTTGAGCTCGATGGCGTTCTTATCAGTCGCGTATGGAATCGGAACGCTTTGGCAATTTCGCGGTCACTGTCTTTGGCTGGAAGCGTCGTGCCCTCGATCCAGCCATCATGCAGCGACTTGCGCCAGAACTGCTCGAAGTCGGCGCCGGAGTGCTGCTTCTGCCAGTAGGCGCGGACGAGATCGTAGCCGGTCGCATCGGCCTGACCGGAGAGCAGCGCGACGAATTCCAATGCGCTCTTGCCGTTGATAAAGCGGAGCGATCAGCGGCTGAATGATGCTGACTGTGCCGTCATAGGCGCGGGCATCGCCCCAGGCTTCGAGTTCATGCGCTTGATTGACATGCCACTGACAGAGTTCAGCGGTTTCGTTCTGATAAAGCCCGAGATGAACACGCAGAGGAACCTTGCCGTTCTTTAGGACGTCGGCGAAGTCGAGATCGGCGGGCGCGTCGTAAGCCGGATTGCCGCCGAGGATCGACCAGCAGATCAACTTTGCCCGCGTGCGATATCGGCGACGAGATCTTTGATCGACTCGGTTTGGTTGACCGGGTTGGCATCGACTGGATCGGTGTAGAAAACAGTCTTGCCGACGTTGCCCAGCTTGGTTGATTGCGTGAGCCAGCGTATGAACGGCTGGCGGCTGATGATCGCCCGCGATAACGAGGCTCGACCCTCGATGAGCGAGCAAGTCTCGCTGAGGCATCTGCCGGAAATCGTGCGTAGCTCATGGCGCGTCCTTCATGGCCAGCCGTCATTGCCTGCAGTATCAGCGAGCACGCGCCAAGCCTCGACATTTGCTGCCGGCGCAGCGGCAGCCGATGATCCGCCTTCGCCCCCGTCGTCGTCGGCGTGCTCTCGATCACATACAGCCGGTTCATGTTGCCGTCGGGATTGCGGCGCTTGGCGAAGTCGCGGATGTAGCGGACATTTCCCGGAAAACCCGCATACAGGAAGTCGGCGTCGAGCGAGACGATTACGTCGGCCTTTTCAAAATCGTAGCGCGTCTCGACCGGCTGGCCGAAGGCCAGCTTCGCGCCTTCGAGCACGTTGTCGCGATTGACCGGCTCATACACATGCCACTTGGCCTGCGGATAAATCTTCAGGAAGCCGCGCAGTTGATCGGCGAGCGTGGGCGAAGAAATGGTCGGCGTGAGAATGCGAATGCCCGCGCCCTGCAACGCTTTCTGCGCGCTGAGCGGCCCGCGAATCGCGGTCGAGAAACGACTGCCAGGAGCGCTGGTCGCCCATCGACACCACGCTCTGCGAGCGGTCGGGATCGTACAGGCCGAGAATCGTGGGCCTGCGCAAAAATGTCGGTGCCGCCGAGCGATGCGGGATGCTTGTCGTTGCCTTCAATCTTTGTCGGACGTCCGAGATGGCTCTCGACCAGCAGCGGGCTGGCGTATCCGCCGAGCGTCATCGCCGTGGCGTAGAACTGCGGGCGGCCGGGAATCACGTCCTCGGGCTGGCGCACGTAAGGAACGATGGGTTCGAGCGGCAGGCGCACGCAGCCGGTCATGCCGGCCAGCGCCATGGACGCGCCCATCACTTTCAGAAAGCCGCGGCGCGAAACGGAATCGACCCACTCGGAAGCGCCTTTGGGAAATTCGCGGTGCAGCGCTTCCTGGAACGCGGGGCTGCCGGCAAGTTCTTCGAGGCTGCGCCAGTATTCCGGGCCGGTCTTCTCAGCATCGTCGTGCGCACGTCGCGTCGATTCGCGCGCGGAGGGAGTCGAGATCGAGTTTGCCCTTCTTGCTGGGGCAAACGTCTTCGTGCTTCGTGCTTTCTTGTCCTTCATGATCCCGCTTCATCTGCTGGTCCATTCGTCTTGCTCGTACCATCTTACTCCGATCGTGCTACTCCTCACCGGTGGCACGTGCTGCAACTGGTAATGTCTTTCACGCTGCGCACGTTATATTTCTTCACCAGCGCCGATCCCAGATCGATCTGATCGGTAAAGCTCTGTCCATCCACCACCACGGGATTCGCGCTGGTCGGCTGCTGGTAGCGCATGTTGAAAACCTGATCGCGCGGGCGCAGATTTTTCTCCGGCGCGCGATGGCAGCTCAGGCACCACTCCATCTGCAACGATTCCTGCTGATACATCAGCGGCATCTGGTCGACTGGACCGTGGCAGGTGTTGCAACCCACTCCTTTATTGATATGAATGCTGTGATTGAAAAAGACGAAGTCGGGAAGCTGGTTCACCCGCGTCCACTGCAGCGACTGGCCGGTCTTGTAGCTGGCGCGGACCGGCTCGAGCAACTGGGCGTTGGTCCAGATCTGCGAGTGGCAGTTCATGCAGGTCTTGGTGGGAGGGATGCCGGCGAAGCTCGAAGTCTCAACCGAAGTATGGCAGTAGCGGCAGTCGATGCCGAGTCCGGAGACGTGATGCTGATGGCTGAAGGGCACGGGCTGCGGCTTGCGCACTCCGGCGTAGGTGACGTAAGGCGAACGCTGCACCTCCATCGCCACCCAACTGAGCGCAGCAACCACGAAGACCGCGCCAAAAATCGTGGCCCGGGACAGGGTGTTGGTGCTGCGATGAAAAATCTGCGGCATGCTTAACGTACGAACTTCAGAAAGTACGAATGAGACCCAGCAGATCCCGATTTTATGGAAGCGTAATGGTTACGACGCAAAAGAAAACACCCACTGATTTTTTCGCGTCAGCTATGAGAACTGGAGATTATAAATATTTCGTGCGCTTGTCGCGTATTTCCGTGAACGGCGCACTTATTGCTGCCGCGCGCACTACGCTACCGCAGATTCATCACCAGCAGTTTCGGCTCGGTCATTTCCTCGATCGCGTAGCGCAGTCCTTCGCGGCCGAGGCCGGAGTCCTTCACGCCGCCGTAGGGCATCTGGTCGATGCGGAACGAAGGAATATCGCCCGCGATCAGAGCGCCGACTTCCAGTTCGTCGTACGCCTGGAAAAGCAGCTTCACGTCGCGGGTGAACAAGCCTGCCTGCAGGCCGTAGTTGGAGTTGTTGATTCGGCGCAGCGCTTCGTCAAAATTCTGGTAGGGCTCCACGGTCACGACCGGACCGAAAATTTCCTGGCAATTCACTTTCATGTCGGGCTTGGTGCCGGTCAGCACCGTGGGATCAACGATGGAACCGTGGCGCCCGCCGCCGCAGAGCAGGCGCGCGCCGGAGCGAACCGCTTCTTCCACCCAGTTGGTGACGCGGATGGCGTCGCTCTCGCGGATCAGCGGACCGACGTCGGTCGATTCCTCCATAGGATCGCCGGTTTTCAGTTTCTTGACGCCTTCGACAAGAAGATCGGTGAACTTGCCGTAGACCGATTGCTCGACCAGAATGCGCTGCACGGAAATGCAGGTCTGGCCGGCGTAGCCGAAGCCGCCGGTAATGCAGCGCTCGGCGGCATAGGCGAGATCGGCATCGCTGTGCACGATGGCGCCGGCGTTGCCGCCCAGTTCGAGCGCGACTTTCTTTTTGCCGGCGCGGCGTTTGATGTCCCAACCCACGGGCACGCTGCCGGTAAAGCTGATCAGCTTGATGCGCTCGTCGGTGACCAGCAGGCTGGCGTCTTCATTCGAAAGCGGCAGCACGTTGAGATCCGCCATCGGGCCAGCCCGCCTGCTGCACGCACTCCGCCAGCAACAGCGAGCACAGCGGAGTTTGCGGCGCGGGCTTCAACACCATGGAGCATCCCGCCGCAATTGCCGGCGCGACTTTGTGCGCGACCAGGTTCAGCGGAAAATTAAAAGGCGTGATCCCCGCGATCGGGCCGAGCGGAAAGCGCTTCACAATGCCCCAGCGTCCGGCGGTAAATTCCTGCCAGTCGAGGGGAAGATATTCGCCGTAAATGCGCGTGGCTTCTTCGGCGGCAACGTTGAAGATAAAAACGGCGCGGTCGACTTCGATGCGCGCCAGCTTGATCGGCTTGCCGGCTTCCTGCGCCAGGGTGCGGGAGAATTCGTCGCGGCGTTCGGCAATCGATTGCGCAACACGCCGCAGCACGCGCTGCCGCTCAAAAGCCGGCAGCCGCCGGGTGGTGCCGAAAGCCTTCACGGCGGCGGCGATCGCAGCTTCGGCATGCTCGCGGCGCGCCTGTACGACTCGCCCAATCACGCTGCCGTCGAAGGGCGCGCGGACTTCGACGATGTCGCCATCTTCCATCCAACGGCCGTCGACAAAGAAACCGTGGGTTGCGACTGGAGCGATCGTCATTTCCGCCATGCTTCACCTCTCGTGTTACGACAGCGGTTTTGATTATAGGCCTTGGCGGTTGGTTGCTTTTTTCTTGGCGGCAAGAATGGTAAACACAGGGGGCACGAGGGTACACCGGGTATGGCTGAGCTGTCCACTACAATGAGCAATTCGCGCACGATGCCTGCTCTCGAAACTATCGTTGAACTCGCTCCGCGTCTGCGGCGGAAGGAAGTTTCTCCGGTCGAACTGACTCGCGCTTGCCTGGATCGCATCGAGAAACTGAACCCGCGCTGAATGCGTTCATCACGGTGACGGCTGAGTCTGCCTTGGCGGAGGCGCGGGCTGCGGAAACAGAAATTGCGCGCGGGGAGTGGCGCGGGCCGCTGCACGGGATTCCGGTTGCGTTGAAAGATCTGATCGATACTGCGGGCACGCGCACTACCGCTGGCCAGCGCGGTCTTTCGAGCACCGCGTCCCTACCGAAGATGCGGAAGTGGTGCGGCGGCTGCGGCAGGCGGGCGCGGTGATTCTGGGCAAGAACAATCTGCATGAGTTCGCTTATGGCGGGAGTTCGCTGGTCAGTTTCTTCGGCGACGTTCACAATCCCTGGAACACGGCGCATATTGCCGGAGGATCGTCTGGAGGGTCGGCGGCGGCCGTCGCTGCCGGGCTTTGTTATGCGGCGATTGGGACTGATACGGCTGGCTCGATTCGCGAACCGGCTGCGCTGTGCGGGTGCGTTGGGATCAAGCCGACTTATGGGCGCGTTTCGGCGCGCGGGGTGATTCCGCTTTCGTGGTCGCTGGATCATGTTGGGCCGCTGGCTGCGACCGTTGGCGATGCGGCGGTTGTGCTGCAGGCTATCGCGGGATACGATGCGCTCGACGTTGGCAGCGCTGATGTTCCGGTGTCTGATTACGTTTCCGGCTTGAGCGACGAGGCTAAGAATCTTCGTGTTGGTGTTCCGCGGGCGTATTTTTATGACGATCTTGATGATGAAGTCCGCGCGGCGGTGGATCAGGCTCTGGCCGTGATCGGGACGCTGGTGGCGGATGTTCGGGACGTGCGGATCGAGGTGACGACCGACCGGACGGTGCAAGCCGCCGAGTCTTTTGCTTATCACGCCGAGAATGTTGCACGGACGCCTGAGCTGTATCAGCCGGAGACTCTGCGGCGCATTCGCTCTGGGGAGAAGATTTCCGCGGCGGAATATATTCAGCGGCGCCGCGAAATGGATGAGGAACGGCGGCGGGCTCAGGACTTCTTTGCTGACGTGGATTTGCTGGTCACGCCTACGATGCCTATTCCGGCGCCGGCGATCGCTGATCTGAAGAGAGATCCCGACGCGCTGCGTCCGGCGGAGCTTAAGTTGCTGCGCAACACGCGGCCGTTCAATGTTTGGGGACTGCCTGCGATCTCAGTGCCTTGCGGCTTTACGAAAAGCGGGCTGCCTATTGGCTTGCAGATCGCGGGGCCGCACTGGCGGGAGGATTTGGTGCTGCGGCTGGCTCATGCTTACGAGCAGGCGACGGAGTGGCATAAGCGGTATCCGGCTGTGGATTCCGGAGTGAAATAAATTTTCGATGGAACTTGCCGGAATGAAGACCAGTTGGCTTCCGCGTCAGATCTCCAGATTAAAATTTTCCTTTCGATATCTCTGAAAGTCTTGCCCAGCGCGGGTTTCGCTAAACCGTATCTTGCAAAATCTGGTTTTCAAAGAACTTAGATATCAAAATCTTGAGAACAAAGAGGTTAGGGGTGGGCACTCTGGGTGCTCTTGACCGTCACTGCCTCGACTATGATCGCGCGATTTAAATTGCGGGGCAAGGTTAGATGTCACAGGGTGGTTGTGGAAAAAATCGAAAGGCTCCGCCGCGGCTTCGTCAGAAGCTGGTCGAGCTTCGCTCGACCGGACAGCCGAGGGCGGCTGTCCCCACATGAGACCCTGCTGCATCTATACAAAACTCCTTGCGAGGCCGTCGGTTGCGTTCGCTGGTATGGGATCCTTCGACTCCGCATCTGCTTTCGCTTCGCGAAAGCAAATGCTCCGCTCAGGATGACAAATCAGTCCACCGTTCTCACATCATCTGGCAGCATTAGGACGAACGTGCAGGTGCCGGTTGCTGTGGAGCAGGAGAGGATTCCGCGGCGGAGGATTTTTACTGGGGTGTCGTCGGGGAAAGTGAGACGGTATTCGGCGGTGCGGAGGGCGTCGGTGAAGACTTTTAGTTTTTCGTCGCCGCTGGCGAACTTTACGGCTTCGACCGTGGCGGCGGAACGCCTGCTCGACGCCGCGACTTAGGAGTACGAAGAATTCGGCGGTGGCGGTTTCTTTTGCGACTTTGCCGAGGTCGATGGTGCGCAGACTGCTGGAGTTCGTCTTTGTACTTCGCGACCGCGGCGTCCGCCTTGGCGCTGCCGCCGGCGAGCGCGGCCAGGCGGTCGCGGGTTTCGGGGATGGGCCGCAACGCGCTCAGCGAGAGCGCGTAGGTTCGCAGAGCGCGATCTTTCTTTCCTTCTTTTCGTAGATCTGGCCGAGATGGTCGCCGACTTCGCCGTGCTGACCCAGTTCCCAGGCGGCGGCAACGTATTTTTCGGCCTTGTCCAGATTGCCTTCGCTGAAATAGACCCAGCCCAGCGTGTCCCAGTAAGCGATCAGGGATGGAACCAGAGGCAGATCCTGCGGCGTGAGCCGGTCGAGCGAGATATTGCGCAACGCGGCTGTGGTGGCCGAGACCGCCGATTCGGCATATTGCTGCGCGCGATCGAGGTGAGAGTTTTTCAGCGAAAGCTGGTAGGCGATGTTGTTCCAGACCAGCGGCGTGGCTGAGAGTTCGACCGCGTGGTCGAAGGTGGCGAGGGCTTTGTCGTCCTGGCCGAGGTTCAGATAGGCGTCGCCGAGGCTGACTTGCAGTTCGGGATTATCGGGCGTCAGGGACGCGGCCTTTTCCAACTCGGGAGCGGCTTCGGCGTACTTGTGCCACTCGGAATACATGCTGCCCAGGCCGGCGTGGGCGAACTTGTCGAGGGGATTGATTTCGATCTGCTTGTTGAAAGCGGTGACGGCGTTGTCGTACTTGCGCTCCTGCCAGTAGGCGCGGCCGAGGGCGTTGTAGGCGAACTCGTCGTAGGGATTGATTTCAATCTGCTTGTTGAGCGCGGCGATGGCGTCGTCATTCTGGCGCATGCCCATGTAGGCCACGGCCAGCGCATACCAGGCGTACTTATTCTTGGCGTCGACTTCCGTGGCGCGCTTGAGAAGTTGAATGGCGAGAGGCAGATTGTTGCTGGCAAGGGCGGCGCGACCGCTTTCGACCAGGTCATCGGCTTTCATGTCGGCGGGCGGCGTGGGCGTGCCCGCTACCGTGTTCTCGACGGAAAGAAACTGGCCCAGGTCAGAGCTGACGGCGCGGCGGAAGGCCTGGTAATCCGTGGCGCGGGGCGCGGGCAGTTCGTCCTGACGCAAGCGTCAGCGTCCTGGCGGCCGTGAAGGTGGTGCCTTCAAGTTTGTACGTGGCCTGGTACTCCGCATAGTCGCGCCTGACGGAAAAAGCCAGCGGGGCGTGCGCGGTGTATTTGGCGGGCAGTTCGAGCTTGATTTTGTAGACGTAGTCGGCTTTGGGGCCGAGCTTCAGCGATTCAGCGTCGGCGTCGCTATCGTCATCGGCATTGCTGAGGTCCGGCAGGTTGAACTGACAAAGCGGCAGAATGAGGTCGGACTTTTTCTTGGACCAGTCGAGGAAGTTTGGCTTGGCGACATCGTAAGACATGGTGAAGGGCTCGCGGGTCGCGGCCGGATCGCTGATCTTCAAGTTCGTGATATCGCCGCCCATGCCGGCGTTGACGTTTTCCACGACGCGTTGCCATTGCGCCTCGGGGACGCGGCGGAAAACCGAACGCAGCATCAGTTCTTCGTCGCCGCGGAAGGTGTAGTGCACATGGGCTTCGAGTTTGCCGATCTCATTTACCTTGCCATCGATCTCGGAAATCTCGCTGTCGGGCATGGGGGTATCGGCGGGCGTTTCCTCGAGATGCGGCGTAGAGCCGTCGGCGGGAATGACCAGCGCCAGCTTGTTGCGGAGACTGAAGGCCAGCAGGCGGAAGGGAGCCACTTCGGCGGTGGTATCCATCCAGACTTCGTCTTTGCCCATGGGCAGCATGGTGATGACGTGATCGAACTGCGAGGGCGAAGGCACGTCGGGATCGAGCTTGCGGCTGGAGTTGATCAACACCGAAGAGGCGTGCAGGCCCTCGGCTTCGAGCAGAGATGCGAGCAGCGTGTGCTTGTCTTTGCAGTCGCCGTACTGGTCGTGGAGGACATCGCCGGCGGCGTGGGGCTGGTAGCGGCCCACGCCGAGCGACAGGCTGACGTAGCGGAAATTCTTGGCGACGAAGTCGTAGAGACCCTCGACCTTATCCAACTGGGTGTTGAGACCTTTGGTGAGTTCGTCCGCTTTGGCGCGGACTTCGGGCGAGGGGGCGCGGCGGTCTTTTTCCAGACTCGCGTACCAGCGGCCGATCTGCTCCCAACTGACGAATGTGGTCAGCTGGACGTCGGGGCGTTCGTCGTCGGCTCTCTTCTTTTTCTTTTTGGCTTTGTCTTTGTCTTTGTTCTTGTCTTTATTTTTGGTGTCGTCTTCGCGTTCGAGGTGAGAGCTGGTCCAGTGGTAGATGCGGCGTCCGTTGTCTTCGGAGATTTTCGGATCCATGCCCGCCTTGTTCTTCAGCTTGAGCGGGCGGTCGGAAGGGACATCGACGTCGAGTTCTTCATCGAGCATGATGTTGTTCTTGTCGAAATCGTAGTCGGCCCAGAACTGGCCGGCGGCGAGCGGCGTGTGAATCACGGTGACCATGTCGTACTCGAGCACTTCGCCGGGACGCAGGCCGGGCACGGTGATGTGCTTCTGGCGGTAGTCGGTGTAGACGGGAGCTTCGCGTTCGACGGGGGCGCTGAGATCCTGCACGGCGTCGTCGCCGGCCTTGACCACGCTGCCGTCGGCTTTGACCACGCGAACGTAGGCGATCTCGACGCGTTCGTTGGCGGAGTTGTAGCCGACTTGAATCTGTCCCCACTGCTGGACTCCGGCTTCGCTTTGCACGCGGATGCGGGCGACGGTTTCTTTGCGGCCGGTGCCGTCGCTTTCGAAACGGTAGCGGGAGCGGTACTGCTCGACGACGAAGGCCTCCTGGGAGTAGTCGTGCTTGGGGTCTTCGGGTTTGGCGGCTGGGTCGCCGGCTTTGCTCTGGCTGGCTGGGGATTCCTTTTTCGCTTTCGCGGGAGAGGCCTGGGCGTGGGAGTTCCGCCTGATTGTGCGGCGGAAATGAGGGGTGCGGCCAAGGTGCAGGCCACCAGGAATGAAAGGAAGAGACTGCGCATACGCTAATAGTAAAGCCTGCGGCGTTAGTATCCCAAGGGGGAAGGCGGACAAGAGCTCGGGAAGCTGCGCAGATCGACGTCATGCAGAGCTGTGGTTAGAAATCACATTTCCTTCCTCGGGTCGTTCAAAACCATAGTAAAATTTTGCTCAGATGATCTTGCCTGGCCGCGACGCCGGGCAGGCGTGACGCATGATGCACTTGCGCCACGATCTCTCCGCGGAGGTTTTCTTGGCATGGAAGATCGGGCCCCTGACGTCTCTTCTTCGGTTTCTCAGCAGTCGATTTCACAGCCCGTTGCTGGCGGCAAGCATCGTGAAGGCCGCGGTGCGTGGGTTTTCACGGCCTATGGTATTTCTGGGCTGGTTCTTTTCGGGCTTCTGGCTTATTTCTTTTCGGACTTCATCGCTCACTAATTAAGGAAGCGAGCCAAACGCGCGAGTAATGCGTCGCAAAGAACGCGACGCTCGCGGGCTCGCCCGGGTCCCTCGCTACGCAAAGAACGCTTCGCTCGGGATGACAGTGAGTGAGTCCGCACGGTTTTACTCGTCCGCCTACACGTGTTACAATGAGCGGCCTTAGGAACTGCTGCTTCGCACGGAACCCGGCGTTTTCCCACACTGAAGGATTAGAGAAGAGAGACACCGCGATAAGCCGTGGCCAAGAACCCTACTCCCGCCGCTGGACCCATCACCTACGCCGACGCGGGTGTGAATATTGACCGCGCCAACCGCACCAAGCAGCGCATCAAGTATCTGGCGCATAAGACTTTTACTCGCGGCGTGCTTAGCGAAATTGGCGGGTTTGGCGGGCTCTTCGCGGTGGATAAGACGAAGTACTTGGACCCCGTGCTGGTGTCGAGCGTCGATGGCGTCGGGACTAAGCTCAAGATTGCTTTCGAGATGGGGCTGCATTCCACGGTGGGCGCTGATCTGGTGAACCACTGCGTCAACGACATCGCGGTGCAGGGCGCTGCGCCGCTGTTTTTTATGGATTATCTGGCGACTGGAAAGCTTGAGCCCACGATCGCTGAGAAAGTGGTGGAAGGCATTGCCGACGCCTGCAAGCACAACGGCTGCGCCCTGATCGGCGGAGAGACGGCGGAGATGCCCGGGTTCTATCCCGATGGCGAGTACGATCTGGCGGGATTTATTGTGGGCGTGGTGGAGCGCGAGCGGATCATCACCGGCAAGGAAGTGCAGATCGGCGATGTCGTGTTGGGCATGGCTTCGAACGGCCTGCACACCAATGGATATTCGCTGGCGCGCAAGTTGTTGTTTGAAGTGGCGCACTACTCGCCGGAGGACTACGTCAACGAAATCAAGAATAAAGTGGGCAACGAGCTGATGCGCACGCACAAGAGCTACTGGCCGGCGCTGAAAAAGCTGCTTGATGCGCAATGCGTTTCGGCGCTGGCGCATATTACCGGCGGGGGGATTACTGAAAACCTTCCGCGCGTGCTGCCCCGCGGGACTGCGGCTGCGATTGATCTTGGTTCGTGGCCGGTGCCGCCTTTGTTCGAGCACCTGCGGCAGTTGGGGAACGTTCCGCAGGATGAAATGCTGCGCACTTTCAATATGGGGTTGGGCATGCTGCTGGTTGTCCCGCTGGCGAAATTCAAGAAGGCGCAGACTGTGCTCGAACGCGTTGGCGAGAAGGCTTACACCGTGGGCCGCATCGTCAAGGGCGAGCGCAAGGTGATCTACAACTGAGTTCACGCGGACACCATGCATAACCTGGGCATTCTCCTTTCTGGACGGGGCTCAAACTTCATTGCCATTGCTGACAGCATCGACGCGGGCCGCATTGCGGACACGCGAATTGCCGTTGTTATCTCGAACCGCGTGGATGCGCCGGGGGTCGCTACGGCACGGCAGCGTGGATTCAATACAGTCGTGATTCCGTCGAAGGGCAGGACGCGAGAAGAGCACGACCGCGAAGTCGTCGGGACGCTCAAGCAACATCATGTGGACCTCATCTGCCTCGCGGGATACATGCGGTTGCTCTCGCCCTGGTTTGTGCAGCAGTTCCCGCGGCGGATTCTGAATATTCATCCATCGCTGCTGCCTGCGTTTCCGGGACTTGAAGCGCAGGAGCAGGCCTTTGCCTATGGAGTGAAGGTTTCCGGCTGCACTGTGCATTTTGTGGATGAAGAGCTTGATCACGGAGCGATTGTCGTGCAGAAGGCCGTTCCGGTGCATGATAGCGACGATGAGCACTCGCTTGCGGCGCGCATTCTGGAGCAGGAACATGTTGCTTATACCGAGGCGATCAACATTGTGCTCGGTGGAAAGTTTGAAATTGTCGGCCGACGTTTGAAATCGGGAAGTTGAACAGAGAGTAGCCGCTCCCTGGCAGCGCCTGGCTGCGCTCGGCGGGACAGCCGAAGGCGGCTGTCCCCACATGGAGCTTCGTTAATCCTGTGTCCACTGTTTCGCCATCCTCACAATCTCCAGAGTTTCTCCGTTTGACAGTGGGGCCTTCTGGCGCTCGATTTCTGCGTATCCCTTGGCGCGATAGAAAGCAACGCCGCTGAGCGTTGCTCCCATTTCGAGGCGCTTGAAACCCGCTTCCCTTGCTGCGTTCTCGCAGGCTTCGAGGATCAGGCTGCCGATGCCGCGGCGCGCCCATTTGGGATGCACGAAGAAGGCGCGAATCTTGGCTGCATCCTGCTTAGGGTCGAGGAGCGAATCTTCGCGGGCGGCGTACTGATCGCCTCCGTACAAGGTTTTGCGCTTGCTCCAACCGCCGCAGGCTACGATTTCTGCGTTCAGCGTCTCTGAAACTTCCGCAACCAGATAGGTTCCATCTGCGATGAGCTGGCTGTCCACGCCATAGACCGACTGCAGCGCGCCTTCGATCTGGGCTGGCGAATAGTCCTCAGCTTGCAGGCCTCGCACCGAGGCTTCGATTACTTCGCGCAGGCGCGGAACATCTGCCATCGTTGCCTTTCTTATGCGTACGTTCATTCGGTTGCGACTTGCGGTGAATTTCTGACATTCTAAACGTCGCTGATTCGGCCTTTGCCGCTTCGTTCCTTATAATGACCTTTCCCATGGCAAACTTCGCGCCGGTTGACGAACAATTGACTTATCTCAAGAAGGGCTCGGCGGAAATCATCCGCGAGGCCGATCTTCGCGCCAAGCTGGAGAAGTCGCGTGCTGCCGGCAAACCTTTGCGCGTGAAGCTTGGCATGGACCCGACTGCTCCTGACTTGCACCTTGGGCACACGGTCGTTTTGCGCAAGCTTAAACATTTTCAGGATCTTGGGCATACGGCAATCTTTCTTGATTGGCGACTTCACTGGAATGATCGGCGACCCGACGGGGCGCTCGGCTACGCGGCCTCCGCTTACTCGCGAGCAGATTGAGGAGAACGCTGAGACTTACAAGGCGCAGGTCTTCAAGATTCTCGATCCGAAGAAGACGGTGATCGACTTCAACCGGCGCTGGTTCGCGCAGTTTACGGCTGACGATTTCATCCGACTGATGGCGAAGTACACGGTTTCGCAACTGCTGGAGCGGGAAGACTTCCACAAGCGCTTTCGGGAAGAAAAGCCCATCGCGCTGCACGAACTGCTCTACCCGCTGGTGCAGGGATATGACTCGGTGGCGCTTGAAGCTGATGTGGAACTTGGCGGGACTGATCAGAAATTTAATCTGCTGGTGGGGCGCGAGTTGCAGCGGGCTTACCGGCAGGAATCGCAGGTGGTGCTGACCACGCCGATTCTTGAGGGGCTCGATGGTGTCCAGAAAATGTCGAAGTCTCTGGGGAATGCGATCGGGATTCATGAACCGCCGCTGGAGATGTATGGCAAGGTGATGAGCATTTCTGACGAGATGATGTGGAGGTATTACGAGTTGCTGACGGATGTGCAGGTCGCGGAGATCGAGAAGATGAAGCGGGAGGCGCATCCGATGCAGGCTAAGAAAGAGTTGGCTCGGAGGATTGTGGGGGATTTTCATTCGGCGGATGCGGCGGCTAAGGCTGCGGAGGATTGGGCGAGGCAGTTTCAGAAACATGAGGTGCCGGAGGATGTTAAGGAGGTAATGGTCAAGCTAGCGGATATCGAATGGGCGATCAGTGAGGATGTTCCCGTCGATTCAGGCATAAGCGTCGCGGGTATTCGGCAAACGCACATCAAATTGGATCGTCTTTTAGTGAAATGTGGCCTGGCGGAGTCCGCGACTGAAGCCTCGCGAAAAATTAAAAGTGGCGCAGTGAGGGTCGGCAATGATGTGGCCCAACTTCCACGGATTGCCTTCAAGTTTCCGGCAGAGGGCCCAATGAAACTTCCACTTAGGGTCGGGAAACAGGTACGGGTCGCTGTCATTGAAGGCTGATCTTGCTATGCCACAGCTCATGTGGGGACAGCCGTCCTCGGCTGTCCGGGCGAGTGAAGCTCGCCGGGGTTTCCTTTCCAGCGTTCCCAATCCGAAATTGGGAAAGAATTTATAGGGCTCCCAAACCCTTTCGCCCTACAACTTCTACTAGACTTTAAGCAGAGCGGGGCTTCGCTCCGCGGACAGCCGAGGACGGCTGTCCCCACATACAACCTTGTGCCGCTGGCTTTTTATCGTCGACAGCTTCCGCATCTTCAGTGCGATGATAAGCCGCACTTCGTGACATTCTGTACTGATCGCCGTTGGGTTTTGCCTGAGAGTGTGCGTTCTATCGTGCTGGAATGCTGTCTGCATCATGACGGGGAGAGGTTCGACCTGCGGGTCGCTGTCGTAATGCCCGATCATGTGCACATGATCTTCACGCCGCTGGTCAACCAGCGGGCCATGGAGATCCATTCGCTCGCCGAGATCATGGATTCGGTCAAGGGGTTTTCAGCCCACAGAGTTAACAAAAAGCTGGGGCGTAAGGGCCGGGTTTGGCACCGAGTCGTTTGATCACGTGGTCCGTTCCTCGGAGAGTCTTGACGCGAAGATTGCGTATCTGTTGGAGAATCCTGTTCGAGCTGGGCTGCTCGAGGATGCAGCTACTGTCGCGAGCTGGGCTTCGCCCAGCGGACAGCCGAGGGCGGCTGTCCCCACATGAGTTTGTATGACTCCGCATCAATTCTGCTACTCTCGACCGCGCACATGCGCGCGGCGGTCATTCTCGGGCTGGGATGTTCTGCTCGGAACCTCATGCCTTTTCAAACAGACGTAACCATCGACTGGCGCATCGGGATGCCTGCGGCTGCTGATCAGGCGGACGTCATCCTGCTGTTTGGTGGCGATGGAACCATCCATCGTCATTTGAGTCAGTTGGTGAAGCTCGGCCTGCCCGTGCTGGTTGTCCCTGCTGGCAGCGGTAACGACTTTGCTCGCGCTCTTGGACTACGTCGCGTGCGCGACTCGCTTGCGGCTTGGCGGCGCTTCTGCGCTGGACAGGACAACTTGCGGACCATCGATCTGGGCGTCATCTTGCCGCTGGGCGCCGACGCGGGCGGGGCGCCCGCGCCACACGAGTCTTGTCGCTATTTCTGCAGCGTGGCTGGCGTCGGGCTGGACGCGCGAAGTGGCGCGGCGCGCTAATGGGCTGCCGCGCTGGTTGCGGGGGCACGGGGGTTATGCGTTATCCCTGGTTCCGACTCTTTTTCGTTTCGCTCCGCTGCCTATGAAGATTCTCGTCCCAGACGAAGCCGGTGGATGGACTACTCGCAGCGACCAGCCCACGATCCTGGCGGCTTTTGCCAACACTTCGACTTACGGCGGTGGCATGAAGATCGCGCCCGAGCGCGGATGGATGACGGGCAGCTTGATGTCTGTGTGATTGGCGGTATTGATCCCTTCAAGCTGGCGTGCCTGTTTCCTACCGTTTACTTTGGCCGACATCTTGGCATCCGAGGAGTGGAGTACTTTCAGGCAGCGCGAGTGCGCTTGGAAACTGAAGTCCCGCTTGATGTTTATGCCGATGGCGAATACGTTTGCCGAACGCCGGTGGAGGTGAGTGCGCAGAGTAATGGACTACGAGTGATTGTTCCCGCGGGTGGCGCGGGTTTCGGAACGTGAGCGGCGGTCAGGACCTCAGGGGCTAAAGCCCTCGTCTTTATTGCCTTGAGCGGCACGACTGAAGTCGTGCCCTTCCCGAACTCAACTGGGATGATTCCTGCGAAACTGAAAACGTCCTACCTCCTCCGGTGCTAAACTTTCTTCATGCCTGAGAAACGTTCCCACACCTTGCTTTGGATTCTGATCGGGGGAGGAGCATTCTTCCTCTTTGTGCTGGCCGTGTTTTCGCTGGTTTACCTGACGCTGCACGCGGGCACCAATGAGGCCGGATTCAGCGGCTTTGGCGACCGCATCGGGGTGGTGGACCTGGACGGCGTGATTCTTTCGCCGCAGCCGGTGGTTGGCCAGCTCAAAAAGTTTGCCGACGATTCTTCGATCAAGGCGATCATCCTGCACGTGAACTCGCCGGGCGGGGGCGTGGCTGCTTCGGAAGAGATTTATCGCGAGGTGAAACGCATCCGCGAGGAGAAGAAGAAACAGGTTGTGGTTTCGATTGAGAGCGTGGGCGCCAGCGGGGCGTACTACATCGCGTCGGCCTCGAACAAGATCTATGCCGACCAGGGCAGCATTGTGGGCTCGATCGGGGTGATCGCGGAGTGGGTGAACTATGGCGACCTGCTGAAGTGGGCTAAGTTGAAGAGTGTTGTGATCAAGAGTGGCGAATTCAAGGACACCGGAAATCCTACTCGCGATCTCACTCCCGCGGAGCAGGCCTACATGCAGTCGCTGATCGACAACATGTTCGGACAGTTCGTGCAGGCGGTGGCCGATGGGCGCAGCATGAAATTCGACGACGTTAAAACCATCGCCAACGGCAAGGTGTGGACGGGCAAGGAAGCCCTGTCGATGAAGCTGATTGACGATGTGGGCGACTTTGAAGCTGCAGTCAAAGATACGGCAAAGTCGGTGGGTATCTCAGGGGAGCCGACGCTGGTGCGTCCGGAGAAAGATCGTAAGACAATGCTGGACCTGATGACTGGGGACATCTCACAGTGGATCCCCAGCCGCGAGAAGATGCTGGAGGAGCAGGTCGGGTTTTACTATTTGTGGAAGTAGATTCAGTGTCTGAGGCATCAGGTTTATGGCACCGGCTTGAGACGCTGTATTCCGTCCTAAAAGTCGGTCCGCGCCCCTGAATGCAAGCCTCTGGTGCGCCGCCGACTGCAAGGCCGAAGACCCATGAGCCAAGCACTGGCGCCCGTCCTCAAAACTGTGACTTGCGTACAACCCCTGAAATTTGAGAAGGTTATGCAGGTTCCGATACGGGACCGAGGCCGTTGCCGGGGCGATTGGCTCACGGAAGGCCGTGCCGGAGCGAAGGGACACTATGACGAAAGCCGACTTGATTGATGAAGTCTCGCGTTTAGCGGAACTTACGCGCAAAGACAGCGAAGTGATTGTGGAAGCGATCTTTGACAGCGTGGTGCGGTCATTGCGCGCAGGTGACAAGATCGAGATACGCGGCTTTGGCAGCTTCCGTACCCGGCAGCGCAAGGCGCGAATGGGGCGCAATCCTAAGACCGGCGAGAAGGTGGAAGTGCCGGCGAAGAAGATTCCTTTCTTCAAGCCCAGCAAAGAGCTGAAGGATCTGGTGAATGAAGGGATCGCTGACGCGGCGGCGGCTCCGAGTGCGCCTCCTGCGGTATAGAAGTGTGGAGGAACGAATCGTTTGTGTCTTCCGCTTTGCCTTCTGATCTCACATTACTCTCGGATTCCAACTGCTCCCATCATCCGTCCGGTCTGACCGTTCTCGGCGCGATAGGAAAATAGCAGATCAGTGTTGCAAATCGTGCACAAGGGCGAAGCTTCGATACTCTTCGCCGGCACGCCTGCCGCTAATAACTGTTGGCGATTGGCTTCCACCAGATCCAGAAAAATCTTCTTCGGCAGTTCGCTGTGGCCGGGAGGGCGAGCGGTGAGGAACAGCATGGGATATTTCTCGCGGACCGGATCGGACTCTTCGACTTCCCGGAATAACTTTGCCGCATACGCGAACTGCGACTCGAACTTCTCGCGAACTTCCTTGCCCACCTGATAGCAGCAGCCGTGAACGCCGGGGCCAATCGCGGCCTTGAGATCGCGCGGCCGGGTGCCGAAGCGGCGGCGCATCTCGCCCACTCCTTTCTCGACGATGCGCTTCAGCGTTCCTCGCCAACCGGCGTGAAACACGCCTACGGCGCGGTGTTTGGAGTCGACGAGAATGATGGGCAGGCAATCGGCGGTCTGAATTGCCAGCAACAAGCCGGGAGTCGAAGTGATGAGGCCGTCGCCAACGAGCTGGGATTTGGACGGGGCTTCGACGAACCGAATGGCGTCGGAATGAACCTGGCGCAGAGTGACCAGCGGCCAGCTGCCGGAAGTGAGTTCGCGGGAGAACGCGGCGCGGTTGCGCTCGACGGCGGCTTTCGAGTCGTCCTTGGTGAAGCCCAGGTTGAGTGCGTTGCCTCCGTAGGCACGCGAGAATCCTCCCGGACGCGTGGAGAATCCGTGGACGAGCCAGGGAAATTTGCTGAGGTTTGCGGCGCGAAGAATTTTGAGTTTGGCTTGCTTCGGAAGTTGCTTTGGGACGCGGGTCGGCACCCATCCATGTTAACTGGCAGCCCGGCGTTGCCGCACCCTGGCCATAAACTTTTCCTTGCCGCGCGCGTGGGCACTCTGACCGGTGCCTTTGACCCGGCTGCTTTCGCACCATGTTTGTCTTTATCTTTATCCATATCCATTGTGAAATACTTGCTGCAAGTCGCACGTTAAATAATGGATACTGCTCGGTGCGAGATTCGGCTGAGACCCAACGGGAGGGAGCAATGAGCAAGGTTCGAGTACTTGTGGGCACGCGCAAGGGCGCGTTCGTTCTGACGGCGGACGGCAAGCGCGAGAAGTGGGAGGTCAGCGGTCCGCACTTTGCGGGATGGGAAATGTATCACGTGAAGGGATCGCCTGCCGATCCGAACCGGCTGTATGCGTCGCAGTCGAGCGGATGGTTTGGGCAGATCATCCAGCGCTCCGACGATGGCGGCAAGACGTGGCACCAGCCGGGAACGCCGCCCGGAGAGCCGCCTGCGCCCGGTCCTCCGAAAGCCGCAAGCAACAAGTTTGTTTACGACACTTCTGACGCGACTGGCAAGCCCCTTACCACTCATCAGTTCTACGACGGTACGCAACATCCGTGGGAGTTCAAGCGGGTGTGGCATATGGAGCCGTCGCTTACCGATCCGGACACGGTGTACGCGGGCGTGGAGGATGCCGCCATCTTTCGCTCGACCGACGGTGGCGAGAACTGGAAGGAACTCTCCGGCCTGCGCGGGCATGGTACCGGCCCGAAGTGGCAGCCGGGTGCGGGCGGGATGTGTCTGCACACGATTATTCTTGACCCCAGCAATCCGCAGCGGATGTGGATTGCGATTTCGGCCGCAGGCGCGTTTCGAACTGACGATGGCGGCAAGAGCTGGAAGCCGATCAATCGCGGACTGCATTCCCAATACATTCCTGATCCCCACGCCGAGGTCGGCCACTGCGTTCACCACATCGCGATGAACCCGACACGGCCCGGGGTGCTGTTCATGCAGAAGCATTGGGACGTTATGCGGAGCGACGACTCGGGCGACAACTGGAAAGAGATCAGCGGGAACTTGCCAACCGATTTCGGATTCGTCATCGACGTTCACGCGCACGAACCGGAGACGGTTTATGTGGTCCCGATCAAGAGCGACGGTGAGCACTTCGTTCCCGACGGCAAGCTGCGGGTTTTTCGCAGCCGGACCGGCGGAAACGAGTGGGAGGCGCTGACGAAAGGTCTGCCGCAGAAAGATTGCTACGTAAACGTGTTGCGCGATGCTATGGCGGTTGACTCTTTGGATAAATGCGGAATTTATTTCGGTACCAGCGGCGGGCAGGTTTACGCCTCGGCCGATGCTGGGGATAGCTGGACTCCGATTGTGCGGGATTTGCCGGGTGTGCTGTCGGTTGAGGTGCAGACGCTGCCGTGATCCGGGTCATACTCCCGCAGCATCTGCGAACGCTGGCGCACGCCGGCAGCGAGGTGACGCTCGAGGTCACGGGTCCGGTCACGCTGCGTTCGGTGCTTGACGCGCTTGAGGCTCGCTATCCTATGCTGCGCGGGACGATTCGTGATCAGGTCACACAGGAGCGGCGGCCGTTTCTGCGATTCTTCGCCTGCGAGGAAGATCTGTCTCATGAATCGCCGGATGCCGCGCTGCCCGAGGTGGTCGCGTCGGGGAAGGAACCGCTGCTGATCATCGGGGCAATTGCCGGGGGCTGATCAGCCATAGCTTCCGTGGTAACATTTTGGCCGTGCCCCTCACCGATACCAGCCCTTCGGCGCAAGCGGTCCAGCTCAGCGTTCAGCGCGCAATGAGTGGAGAGAAGCGCCTCCTACTGGCGTTCGAGATGAGCCTGTTCGCCCGGGAGCTCGCCAAAGAAGGAATCCGTCGGGAGCATCCGGAGTGGCCTGAGCCGCAGATCGTCCGTGAACTTATAAGGCTGGCATTTCTTCCGGCGCTCCCGCCAGTACCGTTGCGATGAACATCCCGGAAGCTATGCAAGGATATCGCCGCCGCACTCAATCGAGCCGGCATTGCTTTTATGCTTTCCGGGTCCTTTGCCAGCGCCTACTATGGCACCCCGCGTTCAACCCAGGACATCGACCTCGTCATCGCAGCTACCCCCGAGCAGTTGCGAACTTTCGTTGAAGGTTTGTCGAGCGACAGATACTACGCAGATTTGGACGCAGCCCTGGAAGCTCACAAACGGCAATCCTTGTTCAATGTGATTGACTTGGCAACAGGTTGGAAGGTCGATCTGATTATCCGTAAGTCCCGAGCGTTCAGCCAAGGAGGAATTCAGCCGTCGCCGATTGGTGCACCTTCAAGACAGCTGCCTCTTTTTGTCGCGAGTGCCGAGGACGTTGTCATCGCGAAGCTGGAATGGTCGAAGCAGGCGCAATCGCAGCGGCAGATCGAAGACGTGGCAGCGATACTAAGAGTGCGATCGGAGTCGCTGGATCGCTCGTATCTGGAGAAATGGATCGGTGAACTCGGACTGCAGAGAGAATGGAACGATGCTCGACGTGCGGCTGGCTTCTCTGATCCGTCATGAGACTTGCCTCCCTGATTCCAGAATTTGCCCGCGCCTTGCTCGTCCGCTATAGTTTTTATAACCATGTTTGAGGATTTCACTGCTACCGACCGCTGGACAAGAAGCCGGTTCACTGCGTTTATCAGGCGCTGATCGTTGCTATTGCCACGCGGCATGCTGATGCTGTCGACGTCAAGTTTCTGGTTGACGGACGAACCGTGTGGGTGGCGCTGCCGCATCCGGCTTGGGTGGAGTACAAGAACCGCACCGGCAGGGCCATCACGGATTCTCTTGCTGTCGAAATTGCCGGCCATTACCTGAAAGCCGCGCTGCAAGCTGGCGAAGGTCTGGGCCGGGATATGTACTCGCTCACGGTCGCGGAGACACTGGCGCATCTGGAGGCGGCGGTTGCTGCCATGCAGGTTCCGGCTTAGAGTCACCTCGCTGGCAGCCGGGCTCCGCCCAGGCTGGACAGCCGAGGCGGCTGTCCCCACATGAGCATATCCACGTTACGCTCTACAGCGTTGCTTCCATCTGCAGGCCTTCGATCATGTCGTTAAGCGTCTTCTGGGCGGCTTCGCGCTTCTGCTGTAGGTCGGCTACCTCGCGGTGCAGCGACTGCACGTGGTCTTCCTGTTCGTTCAGTTCGCGGACGTAGCGCGCGACCAGCGCCTTTTCTTCCACGCTGCCTTTCAGGGCCTTCATGTTTTCGCGGACGCGCTGCTGGTCTTCAGAGATCCCGGAAATCTTTGATTTGCGTGACGCCATCTCGGCATCGAGGGCGGCGATGCTGTTCTTCTGGGAGATCACCTTTCGCAGGGCCTGATCGATCTCCGCATTGATCATCTTCTGCGAGGCAAAGAACTTGATCTGGTCATCCGTGACGTTCGACAACTGGTAATTGTTGGTGATCGGCCGGTACTCCTTGACCAGCAACGTTTCGGTTTTCTTCGGGTCCACGCTGAGGCGGAAGCGGTGGAAGGAGGCGGAGCTCTCCGCCGGCTTCTCGTCGTCGGTGAGCTTCCAGCCAGGACGCGCAGGATGTTCGATCACTACCGTTCGCGACGCGGTGTCACGATTGCGAATGGTGTAGGTGTGCTCTTCGCGTTCCTGGGTTGATTGCATCATCGAGCCATGGGCGATGATCACTTTGGTGACGCGCTGGTTTTCCGCTTTTTGCTTGGCGTCGACCAGGACGCCGAGATCGGCGGCGTAGGAAAGCAGACGCTTCTCGCCGGGCTTGATCGGGTCCATCAGGCCTTCTCCGGCGAAGGCATCGCCTTCGAGCACGTTGAAGCTGCCGCCGTCGAAGGTTAGCGCGCTGGTATTGTCGAGCCAGAGAGCGCGCAGGACGGAGCTTTGCGAAGGATTCCAGACGGAGACTTTTTCGGCATCGATGCGGGCTTGCAGGATCGGCACCAGCGCTGACTGATTCTTGCGGATGGTGACATGGTCCTGGAGTTTGTATTCGAAGAGATCGCCGAGGTCGCGGGTTTGGGCGGTGGTGGTGGCGGCTTCGAGGGACTGGGCGGCCACCGTGGCGTCACAGCTTGGATTCCGGCGCGAGGCCTTGTAAATGCCACCGCCCATGCCGCCACCGCTGCCCGAGCAACCGCCACCGACGACGCCTGGCTCTCTCTTTGCGCATGCAATCGTGAGTTCCGTATAGTTTCTGCCCATGCGGGCCGCGTTGGTATTGCCGGGCTAGCGACCGGTGGAGGAGCCGGCGTGGCCGTTCCTTCCATCGTGGCCTCATGCGTCTGCGGGGTGATCATGGCATTCTCCGGCAGCGCCACTACCGGACGCCGCGCGTAGTAGGGTTGCGAAAGCTCCTGCACAAACGATTGCGGCGCTCCTGCCACCAGCGACAGCTCGACGTTCTTCCAGTCTTCTCCGACCGTGTTGTCGACGATGGCCCAGCCCTGCAGCAGCGGCTTGCCTTCGTTCGGGATCACGATTCGATAAGTGCTCTTCCACACCGGGACTTCGCTGATGTAGCTGACCAGCAGATTGCGCTCGCCCTCGCCGGCGGTGGAGATGGTCATGCGGCGCACGTCCTGATCGCGGGTGGAGGCGACGAGGCCGAGATATTTTCCCACTTCATCATTCACATCTTTCTCGGCCACGCGAACACTGGTGGTTGGATTCAGATCGAAGACGCGGACTTCTCCGCTGTCGCTGACGATGGAAATCTGATCAACGGTGACTTTCTGGTCGCCTTTGATGGGAATCTCGCGCTCGTCGATGCTGAGAAGGCGTCCCGAGGCGGTTTCCGAGCCGCTGCGGACTTCGAGGCGCGCGCCGCGCAAGGCATCCAAAAACTGGGCCGTGGTTGGGTTCTCGCCTACGGCCAGATGCAGGGAGCCGAGACGCCGCTCGAGGGGAGCGTTCGAGTTGTAGCTGACGCCGGTGATGCGTCCCTTGCCGAGATCGAGGACGGTCAGGGACTTCAGCACGTCATTCAGTTGCGCGGTGGTGAACTCTACGTTTACGTCCTGGCTGTCGCGCACCCGGCCGGCGTGCTCGAAGTAGCCGACGCCGTTCTTGTAGAGAATGACGCGGGTTACGGGCAGTCGCGCGGCCGAATCAGCGGTGGAACTCGATTGGCCAGATGAAGATTGGCCAGATAGAAGCCGGCCCCATGAAATTGAGGCAAGCAACAAACATAGTATTGAAACCTTCAGAAAACGCATGGCTCCTCCGTTGAGCTGGGGGGCCGCTCGTCCTAGATAGAACGCAGCGCGCGAGCGTTCTTGCGAGATCGTGCTTGCGCGCTGGTGCGGGCCCCTGCAGGGATTTAGACACCCGAGCGGAGGTCTCTGGAGCCGTGGATGCAGGTTCCGTTTTTTTAGATGGCTAGGCTGTCACAAGACGAGCGGCCGGGCGCCAGTTACGCCTTCTTGAGCATGCGGCTGATCCAGATCAAAAAGACGGCGCCGATGATCGCGACCACGATGGTGCCGATGAATCCTCCGGCGTAGATGCCGAGCGCGCCCAGAAGCCATCCGCCCACGACTGCGCCGATTATGCCGAGGACGATATCCATGACGACGCCGTAGCCGCCGCCTTTCATGATCCTGCCAGCAGCCCATCCTGCGATCAGCCCAACGATGGCCCACCAAATGAGGTTCGTCAGCATGTGAATCCTCCTGTAGATTTCCGAGATGCTCTATTGCAACGCTGGCCAGCAATGCAAGGGGAGAGTAGTGAGCGCAGGCAGATCTGTCAAGCGCGGTTCCTGACAGCGGCATCGTCTGTGGTTAAATCAAGGCATGTTCGCGCGCAAGATTCGCGTCGAGTACGAAGATCAGGGCAAGAGGCTGCCGTGTCCGCTGAAGTGGCTGGACAGTTTCTCGATGCGAAATTTCACGAACGCGAGCGTGTTTGACGATACCCTGCCAGTCGCCGATGGGCGCATGGAAATTGGCGCTAACGTTCCTTTGGAGCAACTTCGCGATGCCATGGAGGACTGGTTCCGGCGCAAGAGCTATCTGCCCCGGGACTCGAAGTTGTCACTGGAAGAGGTCTGACGACTGGCAGAAACTCAGCGATAGGTGAAGTTTTTTCTGGCGAAAAATCAGCCGGACTGGTAGCTTAACTGGAAACCTAAAGCGACAGTCGCGAAGCCAGATCGGGAATGCGCGTATTTGACGGTTCCGATTTGGGAATTCATGACCGGGTTAGTTGTTGAAAGCAACTTCCGGGGCTTGGAGTCGTGTTATTTTTAGGAAATTGGCGGCCCGGACCGGGAGAGATGGCAGAGCGTTTGCTCGAATAGATTGCCCGAGGTGCGGATCATTATGAGCTACAAATCACAGCTCTTCCCCCTATCCAGCACAAGCGAGAGCCCCTTACGCCAGCGCATCAGCCAGGCCTGGGGATCCTCGCCCTCGAGTTTGCAGGAGGTGAAGTTCCTGCGCTCCTGGCTCGTCTACGACTCCGAATTGGAGTCCAGCCGCACGCGTGGCCGGGTCAACTGGAACATGGTGCTGGGATTGCTTCTGGCAAGCAGCGTGAGCGCCGGTTTCTGGACCGGCATCGGGCTTGTGATCGCGTACACCTGGAAGTAAAAAAGGGTTACCGGCCGGAGTTATCTGTCTGAATTACTTGTCATAGTGCAGCAGCGACATCACGTCGTAGCCCTTAAGCTTTTCCCGCCCTTTCAGGAAATCCAATTCCACGACGAAGCCCAGCCCTGCGATCTCTGCGCCGAGCATTGACGCCAGCTTGGCAGTGGCCTCGGCGGTGCCGCCGGTGGCGAGCAGATCGTCCACGATTAAAACGCGCTGGCCTTTCTGAATGGCATCTTTGTGCATCTCGAGCGAGTTGGTGCCGTATTCGAGGGCGTAATCAAACTTCACGGTTTCGGCGGGAAGCTTACCCACCTTGCGTACTGGAACGAATCCGGCATTCAAGCGATAGGCCAGGGCGGGCGCGAAGATGAAACCGCGGGCTTCCATGCCGAGGACGAGGTCGACTTTCTGGGCGACATAGTGCTCGGAAAGGCGGTCGACGAGCGTGGCGAAACCGGTTTTGTCTTTCAGCAGGGTAGTGATGTCATAGAAGAGGATCCCCTTTTTGGGGAAATCGGGGACCTCGCGGATCAGCCGCTTAAGTTGGTCGGCATTCATGCCTGAGTTGGGGGACAATCTACCACGCTCCTTCAATGCGAAATGAAGTGACACCGCTGGCTGGCCGGGCTTCGGACTCATCGACGGCGTCGACGCGAGCCGCGCGCGGACCTTCGCGCAGGCGCGAACGCAATCCGGAGAGCTGATCGCGGGTTCCCTGGGCCAGAACCTCGACGCTACCGTCAGCGTTATTGCGAACCCAGCCGGCGATGCCGAGAATGTGGGCTTCGCGCTCTACGAACCAGCGGAAGCCGACGCCCTGCACTCGTCCGCGGACTACAAAGCGGCGGGCTTCAAGTGCTTTTTCAGTAGAAGTCATTTCAGGAAAATGTCGTCCGGAGCGGAAGATCAACCTCGCTTTGCGCGGTTCTCGCTACGCTCAAAGTGCCGAATTGAATTTTACGCCCGCGACAGATACACACCCTCAGCGGTGTCGACTTTGATCTTCTCGCCTTCGTTGATGAAGGGAGGCACCTGCACCACGAGCCCGGTTTCGGTTTTCGCGGCCTTGGTGACGCTGGATGCGGTGGCGCTCTTTAAGCCTGGCTCAGTCTCAACCACGGTGAGCTCCACGGTCTGGGGCAGTTCGATGCCGACGGCCTTGCCGTCGAAGAATTCTACTTTGATCTCGAGGTTGGCGATCAGGTAGTCCACGGCGCCGCCCAGAATCTCTTTGGTCAGATGCGTCTGCTCGTAGTTCGAAGTGTCCATGAAGTAGTAGTTGTCGCCGTCGGCATAGAGGAACTGCATGTCGACCTCGTCCACATTGACCTTCTCGATGGGATCGGGCGAGCGGAAACGGTGTTCGAACATAGCGCCGGTGCGAAGGTTGCGCAGCTTGGCCTGGATGAAGGCACGCAGATTGCCGGGCGTGCGGTGTTCCACGCTGAATACAGAGTGCAGATCATTGTTATGCTTGATGATCATGCCGGGACGCATTTGGGTGGCAGGGATCGACATCGCTTGAGGCAATCTCCTTAAAATAAGTGCGGTTTGCAGGGCAGACGGAAGGCGGGCAGGCCGAATTTTCCGCCGCACAAGGGCCGAAAAGTTATTTTACACTCAGGTGACGGGAAAGGAAACCTTCCCAAAGCTGCAATCATCGTAAGGGGGCCATATTCGTTGTTCTTGGATAGTCTCCGTGCTAAGGGTTGCGGAGGACTAGAATCGTTCCTGGCGGGATATTGGGACAGGACGGAAACTGCTGATTTTCCTGCCACGCAGAAATGAGGTCAAATTATGAGCTTTGGACGTTATGAATCTTCTGATCGAAACAATGCTGGGACCGCTGTCACTTTCTTTCTCATCGGACTCGGAGCGGGAGCGCTGGCGGCCCTTGCGCTGGCCCCGAAAAGCGGCAAACAATTCCGTCGCGATCTGAAACGCGGCTATGACGACGCTAAGGACACGCTGCAGGATTGGACGGAAGAAGCCAAAGACCGTGCCCGTGATGCGAAGGAACGTGTGAAAGACGTGGCCGAGCGCGGCGTCGAAATGGCAGGAGATCTTCGAGACGCTGCACGCGAGAAGGTGGAGCCACTGCGGCGGGCGGTCAATCGCGGGTAAAGAGCCGCAGGAATGTCATCCCGAGCAACTCACTCCGAGATGTCATCGTTCTCTATTGCTCGGGATGACAAGTGTCTAATACTGATCCTAACGCTGCCCTTGCGCCCGGCTAGCGAAAGATTGCGCCGAAAAACCTTCCGATCCTTTGCAGCAGGCTATGGTGCTCGGCATTTTCCGGAGCAGTCCGTGCTGAGGCCGGGGCTGGCGGCGGTTGTACCTGGGGCTCGAACTGGGCGGGGCGGGCAGACGAATCCATGACGGGAAGTGTCGCAGCTTCGTCCACAGGCGCAGGGGATGCGTCGGAGGGTTTCTTGCCGCGGAAAACGAACGGGGCATCGACCTGGATGTGAACATCGTCGGGCTGCGAAGGTGGAATAAGCCCCGGGGAGGCTTCCGTTCGCAGCACAGGAACCGGCGGTGGGCAGCCACATTCGAGTGGGACCCGGGTATCGACCTTGTCGACCTGTCCGGAGTGAAAGACGGCCTGCTCGGCGGCTTTCACCTGATAGACGCGGTCCCCCATCAATTCCGAAACGAGGGCGGAAGAGGCGTTCCCGCCTAACGCTCGTACGCAAGTATTGCCGTGCGGGTCTGCGCTGACGGCATAGTGAAACTCTCCCGGGCCGGCGAACAGGATGCGGAAATCCGGGGTAAGCACGGTGTCTGCAGAAGAGTCGAGTGTGTAATGCATTTCGACTGCCCCAGTGCTCATGCCGAGCATCAAGTCGTTGCCGTCCTTGGAAGGCGTCACCGAAATCTTGGTTCCAGGGCAAACGCGGACCTCGCCTCCCCTGGACAAATGGAGCACCGCGGTATCGCTACCGGCGGTCAAGGATGATCCCGCCGAGAAGCGTTTGCCCGCCAACTCGACCTCGCCAATTCCGCTACCGACCACCACCACAGCGGGCGTGCCGTCGGGCGTCGACGACAAAACTTGTGGTGGCCGGTCGAGCGATTTTGAGCTGGCTGTGGGTTGGTCTTCCTCCGGGCTGGCGGCGCTCGGACTCCCGATGGGCTTCAGGCGAACCATCAGGCGGTTCCCGGCAACGTCCCAGCTGTAGCCGTACGGAACCAGGAGGTCGAGCACAATTCTGGTGATGGGAGGCTTTATCCGATATTGCTCGGTCCGGATGGTTAGAATGTTTTCTTGTTGGACTGGAACCCGTTTGCGCTGCAGTCCTACGCGCACGTTGGATAAGTCGATGACCAGGCGCGGAGGTGAATCCAGAACGCGGATCGCGGGTGTTACAGGATGGGTGGAAACCACTTCAAGTGCTGGCACACCCCGGTCGTGCACGAAGCGCACACTACTGATGACGGCGGCTTGCGTCTGCGATGAGCTGGTTTTCGGAGATTCCGCATTCTGCGGCCAAGCCGGCGTCACCATCAGAGTGGCCAGCACAAACCCGACAACTTGGAGGCCAGATCGCGGCAAAGATAACCCCTGAAACGAAGATCAGAGAACGCATGAGGTTCTGAAAAGAACCTTATCACTTGTCAGGAAGGTAAAAAAGTGGAGGGCGCGCAGTGGCCGTCGAGAACGGCACGCCTTTCCGAAACCAGTGT
The DNA here is from genome assembly GCA_963763285.1 of uncultured Acidobacteriaceae bacterium. Taxonomy (GTDB): domain Bacteria; phylum Acidobacteriota; class Terriglobia; order Terriglobales; family Acidobacteriaceae; genus Sulfotelmatobacter. The sequence continues at coordinate 133,413 of CAVXOK010000004.1, forward strand.
TCAGCTCTGAGGAAGGAATTCGTACTCTTCAATGACAGCGGCCACGGCCATTTTGCCCTCGCCGCTTCCGTCCTCGATGCGCACCACGCGCCCTTTGCACTGCACCCGGATACTTTCCGTGAGCGTGATTTCGGGCGGGAGGGTGAGAGTGAAGCCGATGGGCGAACCACGTTCGATGGGTGAATCGAGGTAAAGACAAATGCCGCGCGCGCTTACGTCGCGGATTTGAGCTGATTCACCATGGTTTGAGTTTCCATCGCGGGCTACCGCTACTGGAATCCGCAGCGCGAAGCGTCGTGCAGCCCTTTTTTCGTGCTGGGCTTCGCCATGAGTTGCTCCAAGCTAATGAAGTGGCTTTTAACTTATGCCTAAGAATGACGTTTGCTAGCCTGGCCGTCAATACCACCCTTGGGGAGGCGAAGTGGCACGTTCCGGCGGGAGCGCTGGGGTTGGTCGAGGCCTCGAGGCGCGTGTAAACTGCGAGACAGGATGGTCCGGCGTGGTCTTCGTTCTCGACAATTACGATTCCTTTACCTACAACCTGGTGCAGTATCTCGGGGAACTGGGCGCCGAGGTGGAGGTGCGGCGCAACGACCAGGTCACGGTTGCTGAAGTGGAGGCGATGCAACCGGAGCGCATCGTGATCTCGCCCGGCCCGTGCACGCCGCAAGATGCGGGGATCAGCATCGAATTGATCCGGCACTTCGCCGGCAAAGTGCCGGTGCTCGGCGTCTGCCTGGGACATCAGGCCATCGGTGCGGCTTTTGGCGGCAACGTGGTGCGAGCTCCTCACCTGATGCACGGCAAGACCAGCGCAGTCACGCACGATAACAAAAGCATCTTCCGCGGCCTGCCCATGCCCATGACGGCCACGCGCTACCACTCGCTCATCGTCGAAGGGAAGGATCTGCCGGCAGAACTGGAAGTCAGCGCATGGACTACGGAAAAAGATGGCTCACGCACCATCATGGGATTGCGCCACAGAGAGTTTGCGGTTGAAGGAGTGCAATTTCATCCTGAGAGCGTGCTGACGGATGCGGGGAAAAAGCTGGTGGGGAATTTCTTGGCACTAGCACCTGCTCACTGACCAGTGCTCACTGACCACTGCCTCTAGCTTTCTCCACCGCCCTCAGCAGCGCCTGCGCTTTGTTCATCGATTCCTCGAATTCCCGCGCCGGATCCGAGTCCGCCACGATCCCCGCTCCCGCCTGCAAATAAGCGTGCTTGCCTTGCATGAGCATGGTGCGAATGCCGATGCAGGAATCCAGATTTCCGGCAAAATCGGCATAGAGCACCGAGCCGCCGTAGATGCCGCGGCGCACCGGTTCCAGTTCTTCGATGATCTGCATGGCGCGGACTTTGGGCGCGCCGCTCAGCGTGCCTGCGGGAAAGCAGGCGGCGAAGGCATCGAGCGCACCGAGATCCTTGCGCAGCGTGCCTTCGAGCGCCGAGACCAGGTGCATCACGTGGGAGTAGCGCTCCACATACATCAGGTCTTTCACTTTGACCGAGCCATACTCGCTGACGCGGCCGAGGTCGTTGCGGCCTAGATCGACCAGCATGACGTGCTCGGCGCGTTCTTTTTCGTCAGTACGCATCTGCTGTTCCAGGCGCTGGTCTTCGGCCTCGTCGCGGCCGCGCGGATGGGTGCCTGCGATGGGACGGTATTCCAGCTTGCGTCCGGTGACGCGCACCAGCATTTCGGGTGACGAGCCAAGGATCTGCGTGTCTCCCATTCGCAGAAAATAAAGATAGGGCGAGGGATTCACCTGGCGCAGGGCGCGGTAGAGATCGAACGGCTCAATGCCGGGGATGAAGTCGAGCCGCTGCGAGAGCACGACTTGAAAGATGTCGCCCGCGGCAATGTATTCTTTGCATCGCTCCACGCCCTGCAGAAATTTCGCCCGCGTCGTTCCGGCGTGGATATTGAGCTTGCCTGGCTTCTGTCTTCGTGGATTTACGCCACATCGCCGGGCGCAATCCTGCCGCCAGCTTTCTTTCGAGCGCCGCAATGTCGCGCACGGCGCGATCATAGGCGCGGCGGGGGCTCTCGCGCGAAACGTCCGCCGCAGCTACGATGTGAATCTGGTGACGCAAGTGATCAAAGGCGAGCAGGCGGTCGAAGAACATCAGCTCGCAATCCGGCAGAGAGAGATCGTCCTTAGCGCGGTCGCCAATCTTTTCCAGTTGCCGCACCACGTCGTAGGAAAAATAGCCGACCGCTCCGGCGGTGAAGGGCGGCAGACCTGGGATTGCCGCCGGCTGATGCTCCCCCAGCAAGAGCTTCACGAACTCAAAGACGTTTCCCTGGTGCTGTTCGCGCCGACGTCCGCGTTCGATCTCGATCGCCTTGCCGCGCGCCCGCAGCCGCATGTAAGGCCGCGCGCCCAGAAACGTGTAGCGGCCTATCTGCTCGCCGCGCTCGACGGACTCCAGCAGAAACGCGTGTGGCTCGTTTTCTGCAATCGCCAGGAACGCCGAGACCGGGGTGAGCAGGTCGGCGCTCACGGATTTCACCACCGGCACCAGCGTCGCCGACTGCGCCAGACGGGAGAATTCCTTGAATTCGGAATAAGGCATTCGAAGAATGAAAGACGAGACTAGCCAGACGCCGGCACTGCCTCGCAGTTCATTATAGGGGAGTCGCAACAGGGGAGTCCTACCGAGACGCGGATCCCGTGGCGTGCGGCCCGCCTACCGGAGTACTTTCGTACTTACCAGGAAAAGACCGCGAAATAGTAGTCTGTGAACCAGCCCGGCAATTGACGGGCGCGGCCCATCGTCGCAAGATACCAAGGATAAGTCCTGGGGAAAGAGCCTTCGTGCGGCCGGGAGCCTATGCGGATCAAGTTCTGGGGCGTTCGCGGTTCCACGCCCACCCCACAACCCGAGAACATGCGCTATGGAGGCAACACCTCCTGCGTCGAAGTGCGCGTCGGCGACCGCATCTACATCTTCGATTGCGGCACGGGATTCCGGGTGCTAGGTCAGCAATTGCAGAGTGAGTTTGGGGAAAAGCCCTTTTCGGCTCACGTCTTTGTTTCACACTTTCACTGGGACCACATTCAGGGCATGCCGTTCTTCCGTCCGTTGTACGCGAATGCGGAGAACCGGTTCCTTTTTCAGTGCTCCAACCGCACGCGCAGCCTGAAACAAGTCCTGGGCGATCAAATGGCGGCGCCTTACTTCCCGGTGAAGATCGATGAGATGAAGGCGCATCGCGACTTCTTCGACATCGAGGCCGGACGCAGCAATGTCGAGGACGGAGTCCAACTACAGACAGCATGGCTCAATCATCCTCAGGGATGCATGGGATTCCGTTTGGAAACAAAAGATGGAATTCTCGTCTACGCCACCGACAACGAGCCGGGTGATCCAGCCTTCGACAAGGCCGTGCGCAAGCTGGCAGAGGGCGCGGACGTGCTCATTTACGATGCGCAGTATCTTCCCGAGGAATACGAAGCCCGCCGGCGCGGCTGGGGACACAGCCACTGGCGCGAAGCCGTGAATGTTGTGATGGAGAGCGGAGCCAAAGAACTTGTGTTGTTCCACCATGATCCTGACCACACCGATGTGGTGATTGACAACGTCGTGAAGGAAGCGCGCAACTACTATCCCAAGGTGCGCGCTGCGGCCGAGGGGATGGAGATTAACCTGTAGAGCTTGAGCCACGGGATCGACAATCCGCATACGAACTCGAACGAGAAGGACCAGCGCGGGATAAGTTGGCCTATAAAGGCAGCTCTTATCCTCCTAGCTGGTTTGATGGGCTTCTTCGGTCACGCAATGGGCGGCTGGGGGGAACCCGCTACGATGGCCGCGGCGGCGGTAGCCGTTCCTGTTCTTCTCCGTCAGTGTCGCAGGTTCTGGAATCAGGGCCGATTTTGGATCGTCGTGTCTCTGTTGACGATTGCGCAGGTGCCTCTAGTGATTGCCGTGCGACCTTGGATCGACCAACATGGCCGAAGCTCCACGCTGCTTTTCGGTGTAGTTGATGGCTTGTTCGTGATCTTCGTGATTGTCCTGGTGTGCTCAAAATCCGACCCGGACTAGTTCGTAGGAAGTAACTCGCCCATTTAGGTTCGTTCGAGATTCAAATGGTGGCCGCCCCGTCGTGCGCGACGTCCGTATGCGCAAAGTCCGTGCCCTTGTAAAGCAATTCCTCTTCTAGGCTGTGGGCAAGCGCATAGCTGAAGCAGTCGCCGAAATTCAGCCGGGCGGCATGACCGCTGCCCTTGCCATAACGGCGCCAGGCTGCGCGAGCAACCTGCATCTGCTCCTCGGTCACAGGCTCGACCTCAATCTTCGCGCGAGCCAGGAACAAATCCAGTTGCTCACCGCCTCTTTCTCCGGACTTGGCCTCCATCACGATTGCCGCTTCTAGAAAGGTCGCAGCGGATATTCGCCGCGACCCGGCGGCTGTCAGGCGACTTAGCAGGCCCTCGGCCCCGGACTCTTGTCGCAGAATGGCTACGAGGGCTGAGGTGTCGATCACCATCTATTTCGGTAGCCCGTGCTCGTCGTAGCCAATAATTTCATCCGGGCTGCGGCGATCAAGCCCGGGAAGGGCGGCGGCGCGACGTGCGATGGCAGTGAGATCCTTCATCAGTTGTTTCTGTTGGCGCGCGGCACGCACCCGCTGGTGGCGCTCGCGCAGAGCCTGCAGGATGGTCTGGGTCAGACCTTCGCCTGTCAGGCGGGAAAGCGCGCGGGCGAGGCGCTCCACTTCCGCGTTGCGGATACTGAGCGGCATGAGTGTATTATATACAAAAGGCGGCGGTATATACAACGGAAAACTGGCTCCGTCCGCGCGCGGCAATTGTAGCGCCGGCGCTACTTATGCGGCCGATGCGCCATAGTAGTACACCGCCGCGCGCCCGTCTGCCTTGCTTCCCAGCCTGCCCGACTCATATACTCTGAACGTTTGCCTGATCACTCCGGGAACTCGTCCCGGCGCTGGCCAACATCTCGAATCGCCATCATTCCGGAGACCACTTTTATGACCACGCTGACTGCCCCACCGCAAGTCGACAAAGAAAGCAATCCATGGGAGTCGCAGCGGGCGCGTTTTGACCTGGCTGCGCAAAAGCTCAATCTTGACGACGGCTTGTGGCGGGTGCTGCGCTATCCCAACCGCGAACTGACGGTCTATATCCCGGTCCAGATGGATGATGGGCATCTCGAGGTCTTCACCGGATTCAGGGTGCAGCATTCGATTGCGCGCGGACCGGCCAAGGGCGGCATCCGCTACGCGCCTGACGTTACGCTTGATGAAGTCCGCGCTCTCGCGAGCTGGATGACCTGGAAGTGCGCCGTGGTCAACATTCCTTTCGGCGGAGCGAAGGGTGGAGTGATCTGCGATCCGCACAAAATGTCGATGGGCGAGATCGAGCGCATGACGCGGCGCTACACCTCGGAGCTGATCGAATTCATCGGGCCGGAAAAGGACGTCCCCGCTCCTGACGTCAATACCAACGAACAAATCATGGCGTGGATGATGGATACCTACTCCATGCACATGCGGCAGACTGTTACGGCGGTCGTGACAGGAAAGCCGATCAACATTGGCGGTTCTCGCGGACGCCGCGAGGCTACGGGCCGCGGCGTCATGGTGGTGTGCGACGAGGCCATCAAGAAGCTTGGCCTGTCGCGCGAGAGCAGTCGCGTGATCGTGCAAGGCTTTGGCAACGTGGGCTCGAACGCCGCCCACCTCATGCATCAGGCGGGGTACAAAGTGGTCGGCATCGCCGAAGTCGGCGGTGGGCTCTACAACAAGAATGGAATCGATCTGAACGCTCTAGTTGAATTCCGGCAGAAAAATGGAACCGTTCATGGCTTCCCGGAGGCGGAAGCAGCCGAGACCGCCGACTTGCTCACCACGGAGTGCGAAATCCTCATACCTGCCGCGACCGAGAACGTCATCACTTCCCGCAACGTCGATCGCGTGAAGTGCCGCATCCTGGCGGAAGGCGCAAATGGCCCCACTACTTCAGCGGCCGATGATGTCTTAACCGACAAGGGAGTCTTTGTCATTCCAGACATTCTGGCCAATGCCGGTGGCGTGACCACTTCTTACTTCGAGTGGGTGCAGGACCGCCAAGGCTATTTCTGGAAAGAGTCGGTGGTCAACGAGCAACTGGAAGAGATTATGATCTCGTCGTTCGGGGATGTGGTCCGCTACGCTGAGACCCACAAGGTCAACAATCGCATCGCAGCTTATATGTTGGCCATTGATCGCGTGGCGTATACGATTCGCCAGCGCGGAATCTACGCGTAAACCCAGTAGCTAGTACCAGCAGCCAGTTAAGAGCTGACGAATGTGGGCTGGGCTTGGGCGGGGAAATTGCGGAGGGAATATTTATGAGTTCACGTACTAAGAGACTGTTCGCGCGAATGTTGCCGCTGCTGCTACTGTCCCTGATGTTGCCCGCTGTCTCGCCGACGTTCTCCGGTGCAGCCGCCGCGCCGCAATCTGCCACCGCCGCCGAAAAGCTCGACATCAATACCGCGAGTGCCGATCAGCTCAAAGCTCTGCCGGGCATCGGCGACGCCTACTCACAGAAGATCATCGCCGGCCGTCCCTACCGGACGAAGCTCGACTTAGTCCACAAGAAAATCATCCCCCAGGCGACCTACGACAAGATCAAGGACCAGATCATCGCCAAGCAGCCGAAGTCGGGAGCCATGGCGCCGACGCCGAAATAGTCGAGCTTAAGGACTCCGAGCCGGAAGTCCAATTGTGAACCTTCGTGTCCTAACCGCGTCTTCGTGTCATTGCGTTCCCCCGCACCGTGGAGGATAATCAAACTGTCTTCCGGCTATTCTCCCGGAAACATTTGTTGAGCTGCGGTGAATCTGCCTAATTCCATCACGCTGATCCGCATCTGCAGTATCCCCTTGCTGATCTGGATCTTGTCCTCTAATCATTTCAGCAGCGAACACGGCGCCAAAGAATTGCTGGCCTCCGCCCTGTTCATCGCCGCCTCCATGACCGACGGCATTGACGGATATCTTGCTCGCAAGCGTGGGCAGATCACGACCATGGGCATTCTGCTCGATCCCATGGCCGACAAGCTTCTGATCGCCGCCGCCTTCGTGACGCTGGTGCAATTCAATCCCAGTCTGGTTCCGGCATGGATCGCCGTGATTATCATTGGCCGCGAGTTCCTGGTGAGCGGTCTGCGTTCCATCGCTGCCTCGGAGGGTTTCACCATCGAAGCCAGCGAATTAGGCAAGTTCAAGATGGTGGTGCAGATCGTTTCGGTGGTTGCGGTGATTCTCGATCACCGCTGGAAAGAGTGGCCGGTTTACGGAAACTTCGTCTTTCCAGTGCACTGGATCGCCTACGCCTCAATCTGGTTCGTGGTTTGCGTGTCGCTGGTTTCAGGCGTCGACTACTTCGCCGCCTTCTGGTCAAAAATTGACCGGCGCGTTTCCAAACGCCGTCGCCGCGCTTTTATTTTGAGCCGGCACCGAAAGCCGCAAGCGGCGCCCCGACCGGCCGATGCCGATGTCGCCCCTACAACCTAATTCGTCCTCGACAGTGGCATCCAGCCAGGAGTTCTCAAGCGAAGAGCGCATCCAACTGATTCGCCTGGCGCACGATTCCATCTCCTCAGTGTTGCAACACCGCGAGATTTCTCTGGATCCCCCAACTCCTCACTTTGCCCAGCTACGCGGCGTTTTCACTTCGATCTATCTGCAGAATGATCTGCAGAGGGGGGATCGGCCGGGGGAAGATCAACGCGTGCAAGAATTGCGCGGGTGCGTTGGCTACGTACTGCCCACTTGCGCGGTGTACCGGGCGGTGGCGGAAACTGCTCGCGCCGCAGCCTTCGATGACAACCGTTTCCGCCCGGTTACTATCGGAGAGGCTCCGCACCTCGAAATTGAGCTCAGTGTCCTCTCCTCGCCGCGACCGGTCCAGCCCGAAGAAATCGAAGTCGGCCGTCACGGTCTGCTCATCAGCTGGCGCGGCCAGAGAGGCCTTCTGTTGCCACAAGTCCCGGTCGAGCACGCCTGGGACCGCACAACCTTTCTCAAGCAAACCTGCCGCAAAGCGGGATTGCCTTTGGATGCATGGCAAACAGGCGCGAGCATCGAGGCGTTCACCGCGGAAGTGTTCGGGGACAAGAGTGGCCAGTGAACAGTGGCCACTCGACACTGCGGGGAAAAACAAAACCGGAGACGGTTTCCCGTCCCCGGTTCGATTCTATCTGTGCTGCTTGCGAGGGTTACTGCTGCGGTTGCGCCTGTTCGTCTAATTCCACACCGTCGCCGGCGTGCACGTCTTCCATGGCGAACACGATCATTCCGGTTGCCGTGGTGGGCGTGGTGCCGATGACGACGATCTCGCCTACCGCCCGTCGCGGCAGATCTCTTACGTGGATCACCGGACCGTTGCCTTTCTCGAACATGGCTGGATCGAACGACGGCGTCTTTTTCTGCGTGTCTTCACTGACTGAGGCCCGGAACGAAAGCGAATCAACTGGATCTTCCAAGGTTGCCTGATAGTTTCGGACGGCGCGGAAATAGTCGCCGACCTTCACTCCCTGGTTCGCTCCCACATTGAAGTAGACCTTCTGGCCCGTGCCCAGCTCCGAATCAAAATCCTTGCCCATTACGATGCGTCCGGAAACCTTGCTGCCGGTAGGCAGGAAGCGGTCAAAGCGAAGAGGCGGGTGGAACGGTACCATGAGCTTCTCAGCGAAAGGAATTGCCGTATCTCCTGGGTTGATAGGATCGCAGGAGTATTCGACCTGAGCCACCGCGGCTTTGCTGCGAGTGTCGATGATGCGGACGCGGCCGACTTCCTCGTAGGGCTGCCCCGTATTCTTGAGCAGCTTGGACTGGCCGGGGAACATTTCGTATTCGTTGATGTCCTTCAAGGCGCGTACGATCTCGTACTCCGCGCCAACACTGTAGCCTGAGCCTCGCAGGTAGACGACATCGCCCCGGACGAACTTGGTAGTTTCAGGAGTATCCAGCCCACCAACTATAAAATTGGCATCTGGCAAGGTCTGCCGGTTGATGAAGCCGGCGCAGTAGACATCCGCATAGGTGGGCATCTGCACCCGCTGAATGGGAAAGTTGGCGCTTGTCAAAAGCGTCTTGTCAGGGATGGTCGGGGTCGCAGCCGCACTATCGGTTGCCGATTGGGCCCAGGCCGCACTCGCCACCATCACCACTAAAATTCCTATTTTCTTCATGTTACCTCCGAGAAGAGACACACCGCCGCCTCCTCTCCAGCAAAATGCCACGGAAGCTAGGCTTCAAGTGGAAGGTAACAAGGGGGGTAAGAGGGGTCAAGGTTACGAGGGTGTTAGACGGTTGGGGGAAACTGGTTTTTCACGCAATTTGTGAATCCCTGTTGCATCTGGAATTAAGCCCCTGTAAGATTCGCGCCGAACCATTCACCTTACGATGATTTCTGCCGCCAGGAGTTACCCGCCCCGCCTGCTGCCACTGCGCATGCCGCGGGTGTGCGTCGCGGTCACCGCTGCGGACCCCGCCGAACTGGTTGAAAAGGCTGAGACCCTAACACGCGATAACTCCTTCCTGGAGTTCAGGTTAGACTATATTGCAAAGCCCTCCCTGGCGCTTCCCAAGGTCAAGCACTTTCTCGAGACTCACCCTGGTACGGTGGTGATTGCGACCTGCCGGCGAGTGGCCAGCGGAGGCAAATTCCGCGGTTCCATTGCTTCCCAGCTCGATTTGCTGGCCAAGGCCTCGGCCATCGGCTGCCAGTTGGTTGATGTCGAGATCCAAACCGCACTAAAGTGTAAACCAGCGCAACTGCAGAAGTTGCGCGGCCGGTCTGCTCTGATTCTTTCCTTCCACGACTTCCGGGGCACCAAGAAGCTCGACGAAACTCTGGAAAAGATGCGCGCCTTTCCCGCCGACTTCTACAAAGTAGTCAGCACGGCGACCACGCTTTCCGACAATGTCTCCATGATCCAGTTTCTGGCGCGTGAAGCCGACAACCATTCTCTGGTTGGCTTGTGCATGGGCGAACAAGGCATCATCAGCCGCGTGCTCGGAGTCCGGGCCGGCAGCGTGTTTACCTTTGCCGCCGCCAGCGTCGGGGAAGAAACCGCTCCCGGACAGGCCACCGCGCAGGAACTGCGCAGCGTTTACCGCATCGATACGGTAGACGCCGCCACCCGCGTCTACGGCGTCGCCGGAGACCCGGTGGCCCACTCGCTCTCGCCCGCCATTATGAATGCGGCTTTCCGTCGCGAGAACGTGAACGCCGTTTACCTCGCCCTGCATGCCAAGACCCTCAAGGACCTGCTGAACTGCGTGCGCGAGATTCCTATCCATGGCCTCAGCATCACGATGCCGTACAAGGAAGCCATCCTTCCGTATCTCGACAACACCGACTCTCACACCACCAAGATCGGCGCCTGCAACACGGTAGTCCGCGCCCAGGACGGCAAACTCTACGGCTTCAACACCGATACTTCCGGAGTCGTGCGCCCCCTGGAGCGCCGCCTGACCACGCTCCAGGATGCGAAGATCCTGGTGTTCGGGGCGGGAGGCGCGGCTCGCGCCGCCGTCTTCGGGCTCAGGGAACGCGGCGCGGAAGTTTACATTCTGAACCGCAGTGCCGCCCCGGCTCAGAAGCTTGCCCGGCGCGCCCATGCGCGCTCCATAAAGCGCGCTGACCTTAAGAAATACGCCTTTGATGTGATCATCAACGCCACGCCGGTCGGGATGGGTAACAGCCGCGAGACGCCTCTGCAGGAAAAAGAAATCAACGCTCGCTTTGTCTTCGACATGATCTACGATCCCGCAGAAACCCGATTGCTGCAACTGGCAAAACAGCGCGGAGCGCAGATCATCCCCGGCATTGAAATGTTCGTTCACCAAGCCGCCCGCCAGTTCGAGATCTGGACCGGCAAGCCCGCGCCACAGGATGACATGATGCAGGTCGTAACACTGGCCTTGCAGGAACGGGCCAACCGCGCCGCGGTTATGGCGAGCGGAAAAAAGAAGTGAGATCTCGGGTCTCTGCCTTCACTCTGCGTAAAGGCGGATCTGTCCCCAAAAACCACAAAGCCGGGCTGGTTGGCCCGGCTTTCGCTTGTGGAACTGGTTCGGTCAATCTTGTTTCGACGGCCAATCCAGAATGTCAAAATCGCCTGCGTCGCGGGGTCACCGGCCCGCGCCGCGTGCGTTACATCACCATCGCAAGGTTCTCAGCTCATACTGCAGCACAGGCAGGGCGCACCCTGCCATCTCGACCCGGCCAGCTGCGTCCAGAGCCGCCTTGGGCGAAACCCCGTAGCCTCGGCCCATCAAGAACACCTGCAGCAGTTCGGCGGCCTCGTAGGAATCGATCATGCCGCCCTGCAGCAGATCGCTTCGCAAAGCCGCCAGTTCGGTCATAGTGAATCTGTCTTTGTCGTTATTGGCTTTCTCGTTCATCACTTTTTCAAACATGGCCGTCATCACCTCCGACTCCGACCTTCAACCACTCGTGCCTATTAGACTCACCGGCAGCCATGCAAGTTGCATGCAATTTGGCTGCCGTACCTGCCTTCTAGTTTCATATACGGAAACCAGAAGCCCTTAGATTCATTAACACCAGTGAATATCTGAAGTTGCAGGCAACCCTATCAAACCTCGGGACGTCTCCCCAAGTGCCGTTGGTAACCTCCGCCGTCCTAAAAACTGACACAGAGTGTCATTTCCGGAACGCACCTTCGGGAATACCATCGGGTTACCGGCGGTTCGAGGAGGACACGGGCGGACATGTCAGGTGTTGAAGGAAATGCGAAATAGCTGCCGGGGAGATGAGGGACGGCTCCCAGCTGGTTTTTCAGCGCTGACTAGGCCTCGATTGTTGCCTCATCCACCAGCATGATCGGGATGTCGTCCTTTACCGCGTATACCCGGCGGCACTGTTTGCACTTCAAGCTCTCGGGATTCTCCCGGTACTCGAGGGGCTGCTTGCACGCCGGGCAAACCAGAATTTCCAGCAACTCCTTGGCAATCATGACGAGCAATTGTACGCCCAGCCAGAATCCGATTCACCAGAAGCACGCCACTGAGCGCGGCACGAAGTGCTGTGATCGTATCCTGTGGTGAGCGATTTCCTCATGGCCCCAGCAGTGTAAGATTTCCTAGCCGACGCCCGAAAGCCAAAGCCCGGAGCCCGAATGCCCGCCCGAATTCTCGACGGCTCCAAGATCGCAAGCGATATTCGCAGCGAAGTTGCCGCGGAAGTGAAGGCCATGGCCGCCGCCGGAGTCCGCCCCGGCCTCGCCGTCGTCCTCGTCGGCCACAACCCGGCATCGGAGATTTACGTGCGCGGCAAGGTTAAAGCCTGCGAAGAAGTTGGCCTTTACAGCGAGCAGCACACTCCGCCGGAAACCGCGACCACCGCTCGAACTGCTAGCTTTAGTTGAAGACCTGAACCGCCACGACGAGATGGACGGCATCCTGGTGCAGTTGCCTTTGCCGCCGCAGGTGGATTCGAAGAAAGTCCTCATGGCGGTCGATCCCGCCAAAGATGTCGACGGATTCCATCCCGTGAACGTCGGATTCCTCTCGACACAGCGCCCCGGCCTGGTTCCGTGCACGCCGGCTGGAGTCATCGAGATCCTGAATCGCAGCGAGATTCCGATCGCGGGTCAGGAAGCAGTTGTGGTGGGGCGCAGTGACATCGTCGGTAAGCCCGCCGCCATGCTGCTGATCAATGCCAATGCCACGGTGACAGTCTGTCACTCAAAGACTCGCGATCTGTGGGCAGTCTGCCGCCGCGGCCGATATTCTGGTGGCCGCAATCGGCAGGGCCGGCATGATCACTCGCGATTTCGTGAAGCCCGGCGCGACGGTGATTGATGTCGGCATGAACCAGGTGACGGATCCTGCTGGAGTTTCAGCGGCTGTTCGGCGGAGGGTTGGCTGGCGGATCGGCCAGCAATGCCAAGCGGGAAGCGGCTTTCCGCGCAAAAGGATTCACGCTGGTCGGGCGATGTGCATCCGGAAGTAGCCGAAGTGGCGGGAGCGCTGACTCCGGTCCCCGGCGGCGTTGGCCCGCTGACCATCGCGATGCTGATGTACAACACGGTGAAAGCGGCGAAGATGCGGCGAGGGCAGTGGTCCGTGGCCAGTGGCCAGTGGCCAGTCGACCCTCATTCGGTTTTGGCCGGGCGCTGAAGGATTTGGAGCTCGACAAGGATCTCATGCAAGCGCACTCTTACTGACCACTGGCCGCTGACTGCGGGCCCGTGCTTATGCTGAAAGTCGGCCTCACGGGAGGCATCGCGTCGGGTAAATCAGTGGTCGGCGAGATGTTCGTTGCCTTGGGCGCGCATCTGGTTCAGGCCGACCGCATCGCACACCAACTGATGCTCCCCGGGCAGCCCGTGTACAACGAAGTGGTGCGCCATTTCGGCGGCGCGATTCTTAATCCTGACCTCAGCGTGAACCGCGCGAAGCTGGCGGAGGCTGCGTTCGGATCGACCGCGTCTTCTGCACCTTCGTCTCGTCCATTCAAGAGTTGAACCGTATCGTGCATCCCGCAGTGCTTCGAAGCCAGGAAGAGTGGATGGAAGAAATGGGACGCCAGGATCCGAATGCGGTTGCGATCGTGGAGGCTGCGCTGATTATCGAAGCAGGCGCGGCGAAGCGCTTCGACCGGCTGATCGTAGTCACCTGCAGTGAAGAGCAGCGCATCGCCCGTTTCGCCGCGCGGCATAAGTTAGACCTCGACGCTGCGCGTAAGGAAGTCGAGCGCCGCATGGCGGCGCAACTGCCGGAAGCGGAAAAGATCAAAGCCGCCAACTACGTTATCGACAATTCCGGGTCGCTCGACCACACGCGGGAACAGGTGCAAAATGTGTGGGAAAAGCTTCGCACCGAAGCGATGACGAGGAACTAGAGAATCATCCCCAAACTCAACTTTTCTTCAGAAATTTTCCCTGCTCAAGTTCCTTGAAGGCCTGCTGGAGTTGCTCCTGCGTGTTCATGACGATCGGCCCGTACCAAGCCACTGGCTCTTGCAGCGGTTTTCCCGAAACCAGGAGGAACCGGATGCCGTCTTCGCCGGCTTGCACGCTGACTTCGTCGCCGCGATCAAAGAGGATGAGCGAGCGGTTGTCGGCGTCGACGGGAGGCGCGGTGTCCAACCATTTCACGGCTTCGGTCGGTACGGCGAGCGGGCCGGAAGCATTACAGAACTTCCCGCTTCCGCCAAACACATATGCGAAGGCGTGGCGTGTTGTTTCCACGGGCAGCGTCTTCCTCTTGCCGGGAGCGACCGACACATCGAGATAAATCGGATCGGCCGCAATGCCATCTACCGGGCCTTTCTTTCCCCAGAAATTTCCGCACACGACGCGTACATGAGTTCCGTCGTCGTCTTTTATCTCGGGGATGTCGAGTGCCTTCACTTCCTGATAACGGGGCGCTGTCATTTTTAGTGAAGCGGGAAGATTCGCCCACAACTGAAAGCCATGCATGCGTCCCGACTGATCGCCCTTGGGCATTTCCTGATGAATGATGCCGCTGCCTGCGGTCATCCACTGCACGTCGCCGGCAGCGATGGCGCCGCGGTTTCCCATGCTGTCGCCGTGCTCGACGGTTCCTGCGAGCACATAGGTGATGGTCTCGATGCCGCGGTGAGGATGCCAGGGGAAGCCTGCCAGATAATCCTCGGGAACGTCATTGCGGAAGTCATCGAGCAGCAGGAACGGATCAGTTTCCTTGGTGTTTCCGAAGCCGAAAGCTCGGCGTAGATGCACGCCTGCGCCTTCGAGCGTCGGCTTCGATTTGATGACTTGTTTCACCGGTCGAATGGACATTTAGGCCTCTGGTTACGAGGTCTTTTGATGTTGAAGCCGAGCTCTGGGATTCTGGCGCGGTGAGTCTGTGTGCCTGTGGACTTCCCCGCGAAAATAAAGTGGGCTGTGGCCATACGGGAGCGGTTGCGATTCGCGCCGTTGCAGAGAGGAGACGGGGTACCCCCCTCCCCCCTCCATCTCTGGAATCATCACGTTAGCAAGAATTTGCCTGCAAAATCCGGATGACAAAGAACTTAAAGGTCAAAATCTAGACAGCAAAGGGCTTAGGGGGCGACGAGTTGCTCTGGAGCAGACCGTCACGGCCTCGACCATCATCGCTGATTTAATTTGGGGAGGCAAGGTCAGATGTCACATCGGGGCTGTGGAGAAGTGGAACGGCTAAATGCCCCGGCCCAGGCAAAACTTAGACGGGGCACCCGCAAGTTGATTTGGCCGGGCCAGCCCCGATAACTGCTAACTCGAGTTGCTTGGGTAAAAGTAGACGCCGATATCTTCCGGCTTGCCGACAATACGTCCGGAGTTTGCATTCGGCTTGGGGCGCATGTACTCCAGCCCCTCTGCCAGCTTCTGGGCGCTCCACACATTTCAAGCCTTTGGGACTTCTGAAAAGCCCATACACAACAACGGCCTGCGGCGCTCTCGCGGTCGAGTAACCTCAACGGCCAGGGCCGCCCGCCCTTGCAAGGGGAGAAGGATTAAACGTCGTATAATCTCGTGCTCGCAACTGGGGAGCAGAACATATGAGCGTACAAGAACAAATCGAGAAATATATTACCAGCCACCCGGAGCCCAAGCGCAGTGACATGCGAGAGTTGCATCGGCTCGCACTTCAAGTCTCACCAGAATGCAAATTATGGTTCTTCGATGGTAAAGACAGCAAAAATCATACTGTTTCCAACCCTACGATTGGATATGGATCTCACACAATAAAATATGCCAATGGGAAAAGCAGAGAGTTTTTTCAAATTGGGGTGAGCGGGGGAAAAACCGGAATCTCTGTCTATATTCTTGGTCTCAAAGATAAGAAGTACTTAGCCAAAACATATGGAAAAAAACTAGGCAAGGCGAGCGTGACCGGATATTGCATTCGGTTTAAAGCTCTAAAGGATATAAACATCGATACGCTTGAAACGGCAATACGGTATGGGCTTGCAGCTCAGATTGAAAAAGGCAAGCTGACGAAATAATTCCACTGTTAAAGGCAAGCAGTTATCGATGTAAAGGCGCTCCAGTATACGACCCGTACAACCCCTGCACGAAGATGAAGTCATATTCGCTCGCAAGGGTCTGGATCGGCCGGGCGAATGTTTCCACCGAGCCTGCCATGGTTCTGCTTTTCTTCAAAAAGCCGGCATTTGAGCATCCCTACGAGCCATGTCGTTCAGGATGACAGCCTTCCAAACGCGTGCCTCATTGCGGAACATTGTTTAGAATCAAACGTAGTATTGAATGTGGGCTTATTCTTGAAATCTGTCGGCCCCCGAAGGTTTGAACTTATGAGACTCATGCGACCTGCAGTGTTGGCGCTGGCGATTGCCGGCGTGTTCTTTTACTTCACGACCTGGCGTTCGAATGCGAAGCTGGCCGGCGGGAATCCGGTGGGCTGGTTCAGTCATCCGGCGCAGGTGGAGATTACGGAGGCTTCCGGCGGCGAAGCGCTTGACAGCGAAGAGCAGAACAATATCAGCGTGTATCGCAAGAATATTCCGTCGGTGGTGAACATCACGTCGCGCGCCATGACCTTCGACTTCTTTTACGGGCTGGTGCCGCAGGAGGGCCAGGGTTCGGGCTTTGTGATCGACAAGGATGGGCACATCCTTACGAACTATCACGTCATCGCCGACGCGCGCCAGGTGGAAGTGACCATGCACAATCGCAAGAAGTACAAGGCGACGGTAGTGGGCACGGACCCGGCGCACGATCTGGCGGTGATCCAGATCAAGGCGCCGGATCTGGTTCCGGCTGTGCTGGGTAACTCGCAGAACTTGCAGGTGGGGCAGAAGGTTTACGCTATCGGCAATCCGTTTGGATTGGCGGGGACGATGACGCGCGGTATCGTGAGCTCGATTCGTCCGGTGCGCGAGCCCAATGGCGCGACCATTGATGAGGCGATTCAGACTGACGCCGCCATCAACCCCGGCAACTCCGGTGGGCCGCTGATGAACTGGCACGGGGAAGTAATCGGCATCAACACGATGATTCTTTCGAGCGTGGGGCAGAATGCAGGAATCGGATTTGCCATTCCCATCAATACTGCCAAGGCTGTGCTCAACGATCTGATGACACTCGGCCGGGTGCGGCGTCCGGCTCTGGGAGTGCGCACGATTCCGATCAGTGCGGAGCTGGCCGACGAGATTGGCTTGCCCGCGGATTACGGTTTGCTGATCGTGCAGGTCACTCCCGGCGGCTCGGCCGATCTGGCGGGACTGAAGGGCGGCACCGAGCGCGCTTATCTGGGTAACATCCCTATCATGCTGGGCGGCGATTTGATCGTGGCCATCGACGGCGAAAGAGTTGGAGACGAGCAGGATCTTTCGCAGATGATGAATAACCATCGCGCCGGGGATACAGTGAAGGTTACGATCTACCGCAACAAGAAAAAGATGGATGTGAGCGTGGCGCTGGGCGAGGCCAGGGAGCAGGTGTAGAGCCAGCTATCAGCTCTCGGCTTTCAGTTCGGCACGTCGGGATCCTGTCGAGGAGTTCTTTCAGGCTGCATTTTCAGCGAAGAAGGCTTCGATCTCGTTCACTTCTGCATCGCTGAGGCGGAAGTCTCCGGCGCGCATAACGCCTTCGGCCTGCTGGGCATTACGTGCTCCGACAATTGCTCCGGTGACAGCGGGATTATGCAATGTCCAGGCGATCGCGGCCTCGCCGACGGAACGCTTGTGACGTTGTGCGATCTCTCGCAAGCGATCCACAAGTGCCAGATTGCGAGAGAGATCCGGTTCCGTGAAGTCAGGATGTCCTCTGCGCCAGTCATTCTTTGGCAGCTTCGCCGCGCGCTCGCGGGTCATGGCGCCAGTGAGTAGGCCGGAAGCCATGGGAGAATAAACGATGACTCCAATTCCTTCGCGCAGGCAGTAGGGTAGCGTGTCGGCTTCGACTTCGCGGTGTACCAGTGAATATGGAGGCTGCAGCGAGGTCACGGGGGCGATGGCCTGGGCGCGACGTAGTTGCTGCACATTGAAGTTGGAAACTCCGATCCAGCGTACCTTGCCTTCGCGTTTGAGATTGGCGAGGGTGGACCATCCTTCTTCGAGCGCCGGCGAGTCGGGATCAGGGGGCCAGTGGATCTGGTAGAGATCGATCACGTCGACGGAAAGACGGCGGAGGCTGTCCTCGATTTCCTGCCGGATCGAACCGGAGCTCGATACCTTCTGCACGTTACCCTGGGCATCCCAGCGCAGTCCGCATTTAGTAAAGACGTAGGGTCGGGGTCCCGACCAGCTCTTCAAGGCGCGGGCTACGACTTCTTCGGAATGTCCGAGGCCATATACGGCGGCGGTGTCGATCCAGTTGACGCCGAGTTCGAGCGCGCGGTGAATGGCGGCGATGGAGTCGTTGTCATCCTGAGATCCCCAGGCGAACTGCCAGCCTGAGCCGCCGACGGCCCAGGCACCGTAGCCCACGGGAGTGATATGCAGATCGGAGTTGCCAAGCTTGCGGGTTTGCATTTCAATCTCCTAGGGTTACTTAGATTGTTGGGCAAGAAAATCCGTTGCAGAAATCAATTCGATGAATGTAGATGCAATTCGCGAATATTGTCTGGCATTTCCGGGAGCCAAAGAAAACTTGCAGTGGGGTGATGACCTCTGCTTCAAGATTGAGGGCAAGATTTTCGTCATGCTCGGATTGGACAATCCGAGGCTTTGTTTCAAGTGCACGCCTGAGACTTTTGCCGAGTTGATTGAGCGCGAGGATATTCGTCCAGCGCCGTACGTGGGGCGTTACAAATGGGTGATGCTGGACCGGCTTGATGCCGTGCGTAGCGACGAGTTGGAGGATTTGATCCGGCAGTCGTTTGAGATGGTGGCGGCGAAGGCTCCGAAGGGAAAGGCTGGGAAGAAGAAGGGCGGCGCTGGGGCTGGCCGTCGGAAGCAAAAATAGGAGCCGGTAGCGGTTCTCTTGGTGGATGGCGTTGGCGGGTGAGGCGGCCGCCCCACACTGGCAACCCTGATTTGACTCTGCTTGCCGCCGTCGGCTAGCCTCAAGGGTCCGCCCGTTCCTGGACGTTTTCGATCTCCATGCGGTTCCGAGACAAATCATTGATTTTGCTGCTGATGGCGGCTCTGGTGGTGTTCGGCTCAGAGCGTGCCGCCCTAGGCTCTACCGAGCCGGTACATGCACAGCACGGAATTGTGGTGAGTGTGCACGAGTTGGCGTCGCGAGCGGGAGTCGAAATGATGCAGGCTGGCGGCAACGCGGTGGATGCCGCGGTAGCTACGGGGTTCGCGTTGGCGGTGGTGCATCCGGCGGCGGGAAATCTAGGCGGCGGCGGTTTCATGCTCGTCCGCATGGCCGACGGGAAAGTGCATTTCCTCGACTACCGGGAAAAGGCTCCCGCGGCGGCGAAGCGTGATATGTATCTGGATGCGCAGGGCAACGTGATCGAAGGCGCCAGCGAGATTGGATACAAGGCGATTGGCGTGCCGGGATCGGTTGCGGGAATGGTTTACGCGGAACAGAAATATGGCAAGCTGACGCTGCCGCAGGTGATGGCTCCGGCGATCCGGCTGGCCCGCGAGGGTTATGCGTTGAGCTGGGGCGAGGCGCGTGATTTTCGGCGTGATAAATATTTGGGCGGCTTCTCCGAGTCGAGGCGCATATTCCAGCGCGACGGAAACTATTACCAGCCGGGAGAAATTTTCCGTCAGCCTGATCTAGCGCGGACTCTGGAGCGGATTGCGGAGAAGCCCGACGACTTTTATCACGGAGCCCTGGCACAGGCGTTGGCGGCCGGTCTACAGAAAGGCGGAGGGCTGATCACTGCCGACGATCTGGCGCACTATGAAGTGAAGGAACGCGAGCCGGTTCGAGGAACGTATCGCGGGTATGAAATCATCAGCGCGCCTCCGCCGTCTTCCGGTGGAACGGTCCTGATCGAATCGCTGAACATTCTGGAGGGGTACGACCTGGCCAGGATGGGGAATCGATCGGCGCAGTCCATTCATTTCACCACGGAGGCGTTCCGGCGGGCGTTTTTCGATCGCGCGGAATTCATGGGAGACCCGGACTTTTCAAAGATTCCAGTAGCCCAGCTGATCGATAAGAAATACGGCGCAGCCTGGAGGGATTCGATCGATGCGGACCATGCCAGCCCCAGCAAAGAGTTGAAGCGGCCCGCAATTTTTAGCGAGATGGAGCAATACGCGGCTGCCCATCCGCAGCCGCTGGCGATTCACGAGTCGCCCCACACTACACACTATTCCGTGGTGGATGCGGAAGGGAACGCCGTCGCGGTTACTACTACGCTGAACGGGTGGTTCGGAGCGCGGGTGACGGCGGAAGGCCTGGGGTTTTTGTTGAACGACGAGATGGATGATTTCTCGAGCAAACCGGGCGTGCCGAATTCCGATGGTCTGATTCAGGGTACGGCGAATGCTATCGGGCCGGGGAAGCGGCCGCTGTCGTCGATGACACCGACGATTGTTGTGCATGACGGGAAGGCGTTTCTGGTGCTGGGTTCGCCGGGCAGTTCGAAGATCATCACGACGGTGGCGAATGTTCTGATGGGAGTGATCGATTACGGGATGAATATTCAGGAGGCTGTGAATGCTCCCCGTTTTCACAATCAGTGGATGCCGGACGTGTTGAACGTCGAGCAGTGGTTCTCTCCGGATACGGTACAGGCGCTGCAGAAGATGGGATACAACGTGCAGATCGGATTGCATGAGCCCGAACGCGTGTTTCCATACTGGAGCGATGCGGAGTGCATTGCGATCGATGCGAAGACTGGCGAACGGCTCGGAGCCAGCGATGGCCGGAACGGCGGAAAGGCAGTGGGTTACTGATGCGGAGAGCGGTTTCAACTTATTTATACGTGAAGGAGCGGCTGCATCCGGGAATTCTGGATGGGCTGGCTCGCAGCGGAGTGCAGGCGATTGAGATTTTCGCCGCGCGGCAGCACCTCGACTATGCCAACCGCAAGGCTCACGTCAAAGAAATTGCCGAGTGGTTCCGGGGAAGCGGGATTCCGCTGAACTCCGTGCATTCGCCGCTGTATGCCGATTACGAGTGGGGGCGTGCCGGTGCGCCGCCGATAAACCTGGCATCGACCGACCGCGCCGGACTTGTGGATGCGATGGATGAGGTGAAGCGGGCTCTCGAAATCGCGGAGCAGATTCCATTTCGTTTTCTAGTGCAGCATCTTGGACTTCCTAACGAGAGTTTCAGCGAGAAAAAATTCGAATCGGCGATGACTTCCATCGAGCACCTGCGGGCGTTTGCCAAGCCCCTGGGTGTGCGCATTCTTCTGGAAAATATTCCCAACGAACTTTCTACGCCGGAGAGGCTGGTGGAGATGATTCATGCCGCCCACTTTGACGATGTAGGAATCTGCTTCGATTTCGGGCACGCCAACATGATGAGTTCGGTTCGTGAGGCGTTTGAGCTGGTGCGGCCGCAAGTTTGTTCGACGCATATTCACGACAACGCCAAGCTTCAGGACTCGCATCTGTGGCCCGGACAAGGCACGATCGACTGGAAGGAAGCGATGGAACTGCTGCGCTCCGCGCCCCAAACGCCGCCCCTGATGCTGGAACTGGCGGATGACGAGAAAGTGAATCCGCTGGAGAAGTT
Source organism: uncultured Acidobacteriaceae bacterium (assembly GCA_963763285.1). Lineage (GTDB taxonomy): Bacteria > Acidobacteriota > Terriglobia > Terriglobales > Acidobacteriaceae > Sulfotelmatobacter. The sequence continues at coordinate 155,027 of CAVXOK010000004.1, forward strand.
CGAGGCGACGTTCGAGAAGCTGGAAACGGCATAGAGCATTTAGTAATCGGGTAATTTCGCAATCGGGTAATTTGAACCGCAACTCTCAGGATTCTCAATTGCCAAATTACCCGATTACCAAATTACAAATCATTTTATGTCTTCACCTGTAACTACGATTGCTGAAATCGGGAAGCACGAGGGAGAGTCGGTTACGCTGCGGGGCTGGTTGTATAACCTGCGCGAGAGCGGGAAGTTGCTGTTTCCGCAATTTCGTGACGGCTCGGGTGTGATTCAGGGCGTAGTGCCAAAGAATGCGGTCACGCCGGAGGTATTTGAGGCGATCAAGACGCTGACGCAGGAGTCAAGCGTGATTGTCGAAGGCAAGGTTCGCGCCGACAAGCGCGCTCCTGGCGGCTACGAACTGGATGTGGCGAACGTGCAGGTGGTGCAACGTGTCGCGGAGTCTGATCCCTATCCCATCACGCCCAAGGAACATGGCGTGGAATTCTTGATGGAGCATCGGCATCTGTGGGTGCGGTCGCAGCGGCAGGCTTCGATTCTGCGGGTGCGGGCGGAAATCATTAAAGCGGTGCGCGATTTCTTTGACGAGCGGGGCTTCACGCTTACTGATCCGCCGATCCTTACTCCGGCGGCTTGCGAAGGCACCAGCACGCTTTTTCCCGTCGATTACTTTGAGGAGCAGGCGTACCTCACGCAGTCCGGCCAGCTTTACATTGAAGCTACGGCAATGGCGTTGGGCAAAGTGTATTCGTTCGGTCCAACATTTCGCGCGGAGAAATCGAAGACGCGGCGTCATCTTACCGAGTTCTGGATGGTTGAACCGGAAGTTGCATATGCCGAACTTGACGACCTGATGGATCTGGCCGAGGGGCTGATCAGCTTTCGTCGTGAAGCGTTGCCTGGAGCGGCGGCGCGTGGATTTGCAGGCGATCGGCCGCGATCTTTCGAAGCTCGAGAAGATTGAGCCGCCGTTTCCGCGGATCAGTTACGACGATGCCGTGAAAAACCTGCAGGATGGCTACGCTAAGGGCGCGCTGGAAACGAAGTTCGAATGGGGCGGCGATCTGGGCTCGCCTGACGAAACTTATCTTTCGGCGCAATTCGACAAGCCAGTGATGGTGCATCGTTATCCGGCAAAGGTGAAGGCCTTCTACATGGAACCGGATCCGCAGAGACCCGAGTTAGCTTTGTGCGTCGATGTGCTGGCACCGGAGGGCTACGGCGAAATCATTGGCGGATCGCAGCGTATGGCCTCTTACGATTTGCTGGTGCAGCGCATTCATGAGCACGGATTGCCGGAGGAAGCATTCAAGTGGTATCTGGATCTGCGCAAGTACGGCAGCGTGCCGCACGGCGGCTTCGGTATGGGAATTGAACGAGCCGTGGCGTGGATCTGCGGGCTTGAACATGTGCGCGAGACGATTCCGTTCCCGCGGATGTTGCATCGACTGTATCCGTAGGGAATTGAGTCATTGGGCGACTTTGCGATTGGGCAATTAAGAATCCGAATTTCAGGCCTCGTAAGATCGTATGACGACAACGATAAGTACCACGAACATCGCGCCCAAGAAGATTCGGGTGATCGGCGTGCCGCTTGATCTGGGCCAGTCCCGGCGCGGCGTCGACATGGGGCCTTCGGCCGTTCGCGTCGCGGGGCTCGAAGCACGGCTCGAGGCTTTGGGACATGAGGTGGAGGACGGCGGCAACATTGCCGTCGCTATTCCGGAACAGAAAAAAGAAGGCGATACACACGCCAAGTATTTGAAGGAGATCACGGCGACTTGCACCAAACATGCGGAATTGGTGCTGAAGACGCTTGAGACTGGGAAGATTCCGCTGGCTCTGGGCGGCGATCATTCGATGGCTGCGGGAACGGTATCGGGAGTGGCGGAGTTCTACCGGCGGCAGAACCAGCGCGTGGGGCTGATCTGGATCGACGCGCATACTGACATCAATACGCCCGAATCTTCGCCAAGCGGTAATGTGCATGGGATGCCGCTGGCCGCGTTGATGGGGCTGGGTCCAGCTGAACTGTCAAACATTTTCGATTTTTCCCCTAAAGTGAAGCCGGAGAACTGCGTGCTCGTGGGGGTGCGCGACATTGATGCGATTGAAAAAGAAAATGTACGCCGCGCCGGTATCGGCGTGTTTACTATGCGCGACATCGACGAACGCGGCATGCGTACGGTAATGGAAGAAGCGTTGCGCATGGCAGGACGCGGGACTGCCGGCTATCACATTTCACTCGACATGGACTGGATTGATCCCGAGGACGCGCCGGGCGTGGGCACGCCGGTGCGCGGCGGCGCTACTTATCGCGAGGCTCACCTGGCGATGGAGATCATTGCCGATCACGGACGCATGGTGAGTTTTGAGATCGTCGAAGTAAACCCCGTGATCGACGAGCACAACCGGACGGCTGATCTAGCGGTCGAGTTGGCGCTGTCGGCGTTTGGAAAAAAGATTCTGTAAGAGCTTATGAACAAGCTTCGGGTCGGCATTCTTTTTGGTGGGCGCAGCGGAGAGCATGAAGTCTCTTTGCTTTCGGCTGCTTCGGTTCTCAACGCGATTGATAAAGATAAGTACGAAGTCGTGCCCATCGGTATCACCAAGGACGGCCGCTGGCTGACGGCGGAGCACGCCGAGAACCTGCTGCAGGGCAAGTTGGTGCTCGAACCGCGCCACCTGCGCGCTGGCGATCCTGAAACGACTCCGGCTGCAGCGGTGCTGGCGCGGGGAGAGTCGGTGGTGGTGCCTCCGGAGCCCGTGCATCGGCAGAGCGGACTGGTCCCTTTCCAGACGGACGCGTCACTGACGCGGCGCGCCAGCGATCGTGCTATTAACGTCGACGTGATCTTTCCTGTTCTGCATGGAACTTTCGGCGAAGATGGAACAATTCAGGGCCTGCTCGAACTGGCTGATATCGCTTATGTGGGCGCGGGCGTGCTGGGTTCGGCGGCGGGCATGGACAAAGACATTATGAAGTCGCTGTTCGCCGCCGCGGGGCTGCCCATCGTGAAGCACGTCACCATTCTGCGCAGCGCGTGGGAGAAAGAGCCGAAAAAGGTTCAGAAGTTCGTCGAGAGCAAGCTGAAATATCCCGTGTTCGTGAAGCCCGCGAACCTGGGATCGTCGGTAGGAATCAGCAAAGCGCACGACCGCAAAGAACTTGGGCCGGCCATCGAGGAAGCCGCGAAGTTCGACCGCAAGATTGTCATTGAACAGGGCGTGGGCGGGAAGAAAAACAAAGCGCGTGAGATCGAGTGCTCGGTGCTGGGCAACGACGAGCCGGTGGCCTCGGTCCCGGGAGAAATTGTTCCGGTTAAAGAGTTCTACGATTACAACGCCAAGTATCTCGATGAAGGATCGGAGCTCATCATTCCGGCAAAACTCACCAAGGCGGAGATCAAGAAGGTTCAGGAGCTGGCGGTGCGGTCTTTTAAAGCCGTCGATTGCTCCGGGCTGGCGCGCGTGGATTTTCTGATGGAGCCTGGGTCTTCCAAGGAGAGCGCGAATAAGTCTCGGAAGATTTACTTGAACGAGATCAACACCATGCCGGGATTTACGGCCATCAGCATGTATCCTAAGCTATGGGCGGCGTCGGGACTGGATTATCCCGACCTGATCGACCGGCTGATCCAGCTTGGGCTGGAGCGGCGCGCGGATAAGAAGAAGAATCAGTACTCGCGATAAGAGCGCAGTCGCGTGCGGAGAGAGGTGGGAACGCCTCGACTGGTCTGCGATGGTGCAAGAGTGCGAGGGGTCCTTCGACTGCGGATGTGGTTCGCGTTCGCGAACCACATCCTCCGCTCAGGATGACAGTTTCGCTGTGGCTACGGAGCTCCTGCCTTCACCATGAAGTTTGCCTGATCGGCCTTCATTTTTTTCAGACCCTCCGTCGGCAGATAAACCATGTGCCCCGCCTCGTAAGTAGCGTACGAAATGTTGTCGCGATACTTCTGCGGCAGGTCGAGGTGCTGCAGCGCGTAGTTCGCTGCGAAATAGGGCGTGGCCAGATCATAGTAACCTTCCATCACCAGAATCTTCAGATACGGATTCTTCACAATGGCTTGCCGCATGGCTGAAGCTGTGTCGGGGAAACCGCCGATGGCTGATCCCCAATCCCATTTGTCGAAGCCGATGTCCTGCGCCCGCACGTAGTAGGGCATGTCGGTTTTGTATTCCAGTTCGGTGCGCACGTAGTTGTTGAACACGCTGGTATAGGGCGGTTGAGTGGCGGAGCCCGTCGGATCGTAGAACGGCGTATCGAGCAGGCCGCTGGGATCGGGGCCGGTGTAGCGTCCGTCGAGGCGACCGACACGCAGTTTCTGGTCGATCAGCAAATAGTGAGTGAACTTTCGGACATTGATGCGCAAATTCGCTTCGTCGATAACCTCTTTGCTCAGACCGGTGTAGCGGGCCATTTGCTCGATGGTTTTTTCGCGCTCTTGCGGGGTGAGTGCGTCACCCTTCGCTAAGGCCTGGGCGTATTCGCCGAATGCCCACTGTTCTGATTCCTGCCGCGTCCGGTTCAGATCCTGCGCCAGGTCAGGCGGGAGTTTGTGGTGATAGGCAGCGATCATCGTAAATGACGGGATCAGAAAAATGTACGGCTGGTCGTTAGTGTTAGTCTCTTCGAGAGTTTCGAAGTTCAACACACTTGAAAGCAGCGTGATGCCGTTGAACGAGATGCCACGATCGGCGAGATATCCGGCGATTCCCGCGGCGCGCGTGGTTCCGTAGCTCTCTCCCAGAATAAATAGTGGCGAGGACCAGCGTTCGTTTCGGGTGATATAGAGGCGAATGAACTCGCTGAAAGCCTCAATGTCTCCCTTGACGCCCCAGAATTTCTTGAAGAGTTCCGAATCAGCGGCGCGGCTGAATCCGGTGCCAATGGCGTCGATCAGCACCAGATCACTTTTGTCGAGCAGGGTGTAGGGATTGTCTTCCATGTGATAGGGCGCGGGCGGCATGAAGCCGTCGGGCTGCAGCACAACGTGTTTCGGTCCGAGCGCTCCCATGTGCAACCAGATCGACGCTGACCCTGGGCCGCCATTGAAGGCGAAAGTGAGCGGACGCTTGGCGGCTTCCTGGCCATCGACTGTATAGGCGACGTAGAACATTTCGGCTTCAATCTTGCCGTCTCCGCGCTTGATAGGAAGACGTCCGGCGGTCGCCGTATATTTCAATGCCTTTCCATCCACGGTAATCTGGTGATGCGTCGCGACCGCAGGAACTTCCGACACGTCGAAGTGTTCTTCTTTGTCGTCTTTATCTTTGTCAGAGAAAGTTCGAGGCGCGGGAGGCTTCGGCTCCGGAGAGGTCTCCGGCTTGGTGGCGGCGTTTTCAGCGGGCTCGGTAGATGTTTGCGCCGGCTGCTTTTTTTGGTTTTGAGATTTCGGGGGACTGGCCGGCTGCTGGGAGTTGGTCTGCTGCCCGAAACAGGCAGCTAACAGAACGAACGCCGTGGCCAATCCTGGGAAAGGTGTTCTCATCGTAGAGTCCTCGTCTAGAAATGCCGGGAAAAGTTTCTGAACGGCATGAATTGTACACCGGGCTGCGGAACTCCTAGGGGGTCGTTCGGGCAGCTTGCCGTTCTTGCGAAAAACTAAGGATTCCGCCTGACTTTGCCGATGGAATCTGCATGACCGGCAATCGCCTTCGATATTTGACGGTCGATGATTGGGTCTTGCTTCAGGCAAAGGCGGTGCGGCGCACTTTCAAGCTGGGGGAAGAGATAATCCGGCAAGGCGATTGGGGCGGCAGCATTTATATCATCCGCCGCGGGGAAGCATCGGTTGAACTCGCCGGAACCGGAGCGCGGGCGATTGTGGCCGTGCTCGGGCCCGAAGAAATCTGCGGCGACATGGCGTTTCTGGAACTGGGCAAGGCCACTGCGGCGGTGGTGGCGAAGGATGAGGAAGTTGAAGTCGACGAAATCAAGGCCATCGACCTGAGGGACATCATGGAAGCTTTTCCCCGGCTCGCTTCTCGCTTTTACCGGTCGCTAGGGCTGGTCCTGGTGAAGAGATTGAGGGTCACTACCGGAGAACTGGCTCGGGAAATGGCGCTCCGCGACCGCCGCTAGGAGAGGCCCTTCTAGCTCGGATCTAAATTGCCGGTTGACGAACCACATTGAGCGTTGTAGCATTATGGAGACAAGTTTGCCCTTCGGGGCAGACGTGAATTTCATGCAGAGTGGCTGAGGGACGAGCCCTGTGACGCCACGGCAACCGGATCGGGATCATATATCTCGACCGCCAGGTGCCAACTCCCGCCCGGAAACGGGGAACATGAGATTCGGATGCGAGCTTCATTTCTATTTGCATTCCGATACCTCTTTTCCTTATTTCCTGGAAAAGAGGCTTTGTATTTTGGGACTCTTTTCCCGGCTCGTCCTCAGCTATTCGCTTGAAGAAGACAGAAAGCGAGTAGCCCGATGTCGAACAATGATTCTCACTACGAACTGCGGTGCCGGGAATGCGGCCGAAGCTGGGGCAACCAGCCCCGCTCGATCTGCGATGAGTGTTTCTCTCCTCTGGAAATTACTTACGACTACGATGTGATCCGGGCCGCGATTGCCCAAGGGACTTTCAGCCGCGAGCGCATCGCGCAGCGGCCGCCGAACATGTGGCGCTATGCGGAATTGCTGCCGCTGCCAACGGGTTTTGAGCCGCGGCTGCCGGTGGGGTTCACACCTCTGTTCCAGGCACCGCGTCTCGCGGAGCGGCTTGCCGGGACCAATGATGGGAAGACGGCCGGACAGAATCTTTACCTCAAGAACGATGCCGTCTGCCTGCCCACGCTGAGCTTTAAGGACCGCGTTGTGGCCGTCGCGCTGGCGCAGGCGCAGGCTTTCGGGTTTGACACGGTCGCGTGTTCTTCTACAGGAAACTTGGCCAATGCCGTGGCGGCGCATGCGGCGCGACTGGGTCTGAAAGCTTGGATCTTCATTCCATCCGATCTCGAGCCGGCCAAGATTCTGGGCACGCAAGTTTTCGGCGCGAATGTAGTGCGCATCGCGGGCAACTACGACCAGGTAAACCGGTTGTGCTCGCAGATTGCCGAAGAGCGCCGCTGGGGATTCGTCAACGTGAACCTGCGGCCTTACTACGCCGAGGGATCGAAGACGGTCGGCTTCGAGATCGCCGAGCAACTGGGCTGGCGTCTGCCCGACAACGTTGTCGTTCCCATGGCGGGCGGGTCGCTCATTACTAAGATCAAAAAGGCTTTCGACGAACTGGTCAAGCTTGGGTTCGTCGAGGAGAAGCCGGTGAAGTTCTTCGGCGCGCAGGCTACCGGATGCTCTCCGATTTCAACTGCAGTGAAGACCGGCAGCTCAGAGATCGATCCGCAGAAACCGGCGACGATCGCGCGTTCGCTCGCCATCGGCAATCCCGCCGACGGGCACTATGCCATCAAGACCATCAAGCACAGCGGCGGATGGAGCGAGGATGTTAGCGATCCTGAAGTGATCGATTCGATCCGCCTGCTGGCGGAAACTGAAGGCGTCTTTACGGAAACTGCCGGCGGCGTGACTGTGGGCACCGCGGGCAAGCTCTATCGGCAGGATCGAATCCTGCCTGAGGAGACGACAGTGTTGTGCATCACTGGAAACGGTTTGAAGACCACCGATGTGCTCGCCGGTGTGTACGAAACCGAGCGCGCCATTGCGCCAAAGCTGGCTGAGTTCGAGAAGTATCTGGAGGAAACACTAGACACCGTCGAGGTCGCGAAAGAAGTAGCGGCCACCGTGGGCGTTTAGAAGCGGAGGCTGAAAGATGTCGATCACTGTGCAAATTCCGACCGCACTGCGGCGCCACACGGCAGGCGTAGGCTCGATCGCGTGTGCGGCCACGAACCTGGGAGAGCTGTTCTCCGTTCTTGATGAGAAGTTTCCGGAACTGAAGCCTCACCTGCGGGACGAGGCCGGCCAGATGCGCCGCTTCTTGAATATTTATGTGAATGAGGAAGACATTCGCTTCCTCGGTGGGCCCGCTTACATCTTCACGGACGGGGATGAAGTGCTGCTAGTGCCGTCGATTGCGGGCGGGGCCAGATAGTCCGGTCCGCCCGTCCGTTCCTGCCCACTTGGTGATTCCCATCTCTTGGCGTATAATCTAACTAACTGGTTAATTAGTCATGGCTCAACTCTTCCGTCATCGCCAACACGCTCCCCGCATGGGTACCCGCGGGCAGCCCGAGGAGAGCCGCGCTGCCATTTTGCAGGCTGCGGCGAAGGAGTTTGCCGAGCTTGGCATTGCCGGAGCCCGCACCGATGCCATTGCGCGCGAGGCGCGAGTCAATAAGGCGCTCCTCTATTACTACTTCAAGGACAAGGAAACGCTTTACGGTGCGGTGCTCGATGATGCGTTTTCCGGGATGAAGTCAAGAGTTTTCCGGGCCCTCGACAGCGACTCTCCTCCACGCGAGAAGATCCTGGCCTACGTGGGTGCGTATTTCGATTTCATTGCCTCGAACCAGATCTATCCCAAGTTGATGCAGCGCGAGATGATGCGGGCGCGTGAAGGCCGCTCGGAGCACATCGACCGGCTGGTTAAGACTTACTTTCAACCGATCTACCGCAGGGTGGGCGAGTTGCTGCATAAGGGAATTGCTGAAGGCGAGTTCCGCAACGTCGATCCGGCGCACTTCGTTCCTTCGATGGTAGCGATGATCGTTTTCTATTTCAGCAGCGCTCCGGTGATGCAGCGAATCGTACATTTCAATCCGCTTACGCCGCAGAGGATTGCCGAGCGGCGGGCCGCCGTTCTCGATTTTATTTCCGCCGCGCTGTTTCAACCCCGCGCCAGTTCGGCGTCAGGAGTTCGCAAATGAGTGCTCGTAACCGTTTCTTCGTTCTTCTCGGCATCATCTTCGTGATCGCCGCGATTTACTATGGCTTCTCCGTCGACCATTCCAAAGACCTGGTGCTGATCGGCACCGTCGATTCGAACCAGGTGATTGTCAGCGCGCAGGTAGAGGGTCGCATACAAAAACTGCTGGTGGACGAAGGCACGCCGGTGAAGGCTGGAGATCTGATCGCCATCCTGGATCCCTCCGAGTTGCAGACACAGGAAGCCGCCGCAGCCGCGAACATCACGAGCTTGCAGCACAAGGTTTCCGAGATGCAGCACACGGAGGAATCCACTTCGGGGTCCACGTCGAGCGACGTGGCCAACGCACAGGCCAAGCTCTCTTCCGCCAAAGCGCAGCTCATGCAGGCGAAGGCAACGCTCGATCGCACCGAGAGCGATAGCCGGCGCACCATCGAATTGGCCAAGGCCGGTGTCGCCTCCGATCAGGATCGCGTGCAGGCCGAAACCAACCTGCAGGCGGCACAAGCGACGGTACAAGCCCAACAGGAGATGGTGAAGGCGGCATCGGCTGATTTGAACTCAGCCGTGGCGCGCACCCAGCAAGCCAATGCCGCGAAGAGCACGGTGCGCTCGACCGAGGCTGATCTGAAGAATGCCATCGCGCAGAAAAATCAGGCCGCGGTGCGGCTCGGCTACACCAACGTCTATGCGCCCGTGACTGGCACGGTTTCGGTGCGCGCGGCACGGCAGGGAGAAGTGGTCAACATTGGAGCGCCGATTGTGACCATCGTCGATCTGACTGACACCTGGGCGCGAGCGGCGATTCCGGAAACTTATGCGGATCACATCGGCTATGGCGATGTGTTGCGGGTTCGCATGCCCGGCGGTACGGTCACCAGCGGTAAAGTGTTTTTCAAAGGCGTGGAAGGCGATTTCGCCACGCAGCGCGATGTGAGCCGGCGTAAGCGGGATATCCGCACCATCGTCTTAAAGGTCAGGCTGGACAATCCCAAAGGCGCGTTTGTGCCGGGAATGACGGCCGAGGTTCTGGTCTCGCCAGAGCAGTTGAAAGGCGGTAGTTCACAGAGCGCGGCGGCCGCGGGGCAGCAATAATGCCGGAAACCTACGCCATCGCCGTCGAGCATATCGTCAAGAAGTACGGCGACTTCACTGCTGTCGACGATGTTTCGTTCAATGTGAACGAAGGCGAAATCTTCGGTTTGCTCGGGCCGAATGGAGCGGGGAAGTCGACGTTGATCCGCATGATGACCACGCTGATCCCAATCACTGGCGGGATAGCGCGGATTGCCGGCCATGATGTAGCCAAAGATCCGGACGCGGTGCGGCGAACCATTGGCGTCATTCCGCAGGCTCTGACCAGCGATCTCGACCTCACCGTAGAAGAGAATCTGAACATCTATGCCAAGCTCTATGACGTGCCCGCGAAAGAACGAAAGCGCTCGATCGACGAATTGCTGGCACTGGTCGACCTGACTAAATGGCGCGACGCGCAGACGAAAACGCTTTCGGGGGGAATGCGGCGACGGCTGGAGATTGCGCGCGGTCTGGTGCATCATCCGAAAATCTTTTTTCTTGATGAACCCACTACTGGACTTGATCCGGTCTCGCGCGTGGCGGTGTGGGAGATGCTGGGCAACATCAAAAGCCAACGTCAGCTCACCATCCTGATCACCACGCATTATATGGATGAAGCCGACCGGCTCTGCGATCGCATCGCCATCGTGGACCACGGCAAGCTGGTGGCGCTGGACTCGCCGATGGCGCTGAAGGCGAGTGTGCCGGGGGCGAACGTGATCGAAGCGCAGTTTGAAAATCCTCCGGAAGATTGGCAGCAGCGCTTGCACACGATGGACGATGTCACCTCGGTGCAGCATGAAGGTGCCGGCATGTATCGAATCCTGACCGGCAACGGATCGCGAACTACTACAGAACTCGTCGAGATGGCGGTCGAAGCCGGGGTTGCAGTGAAGTCGCTCTCGGTGCAGAACACCACGCTGGACGATGTATTCGTGCATTACACCGGCAGGCAACTCCGCGACGAACTTCAGAAGGCGTATGCCTTCACCATGCCACAGCGGCCGGGGTTGCAGCCATGAAGCTCAGGGCCGAATTGATGAAGCGCTCGGATTGGATTTTATGAACCGCTTGGGTTGCATTTTATGAACCGGATGATGGCTATTGTCGAGCGCGAAATGCGCAAGTTTTTTCGTTCGCCGGCGCTGATGCTGGCGTCTATGATTTTTCCTCTGGTGCAGCTCATCATTCTGGGCAACGCGTTTGGCGGCAAGATTCGCGACGCCCGGCTCGCGATTGTCGACGAGGACGGAGGCACGCAAGCATTGCGAGTTCGCGAGGCTTTTGATTCCGTACGCGCCAACATTCGCACCTTCGTCCCGGTGAACTATGACAGCGAGAAGCAAGCCGTGGACGATGTGCGCAACGGAAAGCTCGAAGGCGCGGTAATCATTCCGCCACAATTCTCGAGCCGTGTCTACGAAGAAAACCATCCGCGTATTGCCGTGGTCGTCGATAACAGCGACAATTTCATGAGCTCCGCGATTGAATCGGAGCTGACCGACTTGACCAATGCACTGAATCAGCCTGCGGTCGAGCCCCGTATTCTGCAGCAGACCGCGCTCGATATCGTCGAGATGTATCCCTACATCGAATACATGAAATATCTGCTCCCCGGCTCGCTCGTGCTCGCCATGTTTGTGTCGGTAATGATCGGCGGCGGGATGCTGTACATCGACGACAAGGCGCGGGGCGTGCACGAAGGCTACCTGGTCACGCCGATCACCAAACTCGAACTGGTGCTAGGACTCAACCTGGCGGGTGCGATAAAGGCAGTGATGACGGGCGTGATCATCACGGTGATTGGATCGCTGATTGCCGGAGTCAGCACGATTTTCAACCCGCTCACGGTGATCGGGCTCCTCATCATGATCGTGCTGACCGCACTGGCTTTCAACACGATGATGTTTCTGCTGATGGTGAGGATCGAAGATCCGCTGGTGCCGCGAGCCATGTTTGGAATTCTCAATACGCTGTTGTTCTTCCCCAGCGGTTCCGTCTATCCCGTCCAGGCATTTCCGCGGTGGTTGCGGGCGATTGCGAAAGTGGATCCCTTCACTTATGCGGTGGACGGCTTCAAATGCCTGCTGCTGAAAGAAACGAACCTCTCGGCGGTCTGGGGCGATATGTTGTACCTCACGATCTTCGCGGCGGTTACCCTGGGAATCGCGATTCCGCTGTTTAAGCGCACGCTGTGATGGGGATTTGGTAATTTGGTAATCTTGTAATGTAAGACCAACCGCGCGGGGTTAGAAATTACAAAATTACCAGATTTCAAAATTACCAATTCTTCCTGGAACTTTTGACTTACCGGCTGCGTCCGTTATTCTAGACAGTGATGACCTTACTGGACGCGAAAGAGTACCATCCCGAAAAAGAGCGAAGGCAAAAGACCCGGATTATTTCGGCAATCGTTCTGGTTCTGATTTTGGCAGTAGTGGGCTGGTTCAACCGCTTCTGGCCTCAGAAACGAGTCGCCGAGAAGTTCTTTGCCGCGCTGCAAAAGCAGGACTTCGAAACTGCCTACGGCATCTATTTTGCCGATCCCGCCTGGAAACAGCATCCGCAGAATCATGCGCAGTATCCGTTGAACGAATTCCGCCAGGATTGGGGGCCGGGCGGCGAGTATGGGATCATCAAGAGCTACCAGATCTACGGCGCCAGCAACTGCCCCGATGGTGGCACTGGCGTGGTCGTCGACTTGATCGTGAACGACCGCGCGCAACATGCGCAGGTGTACGTGGATAAAACGGATAAGACGATCAGCACGCCGCCCTGCGCTCTGGAATTCCGCTAAGACAATGCAGGGCTAGCATCCCAGGTGATCCAGAGTTTTCGCCAGTGAAGCCTCGTCGCCGACATTCAAACAACTCTTCGACCGGTCAATCTGCCTCATCAGCCCGCACAGAACCTTGCCCGGCCCAACTTCCACGAAAGTCTGCACGCCCTCCGCGATCAGCAGGCGCATGCTCGGGTCCCACTTCACTGAACCGGTGACTTGCGCGACCAGCGTAGTACGCGCTCGGATTTCATCGCTGACCAGGGAAGCTTCCACGTTGCAAACCACGGGATATACCGGCGCCTGCATCTTCAGGGCGTTCAAATCCACTTCCAGCCTGTCTTGCGCGGGCTTCATCAGCGAACAATGGAATGGCGCGCTCACTGGAAGCAACTTTGCGCGTTTCGCGCCCCGCTCGTCAGCGAGCTTGGCTCCACGTTCCACAGCCGCGGTGTTTCCTGAGATCACAATTTGTTCGGGCGAATTGATATTCGCGGGCGAGCAGATCTCACCCTGCGCCGCGTCCTGGCATACTGCGGCAACCTTTTCCAATTCCATGCCCAGGATTGCCGCCATGGCCCCCACTCCTACCGGGACCGCCTCCTGCATATACTTCCCACGATTGCGGACGGTCCGAACAGCATCGGCGAAGGTCATGGTCCCAGAAGCGACGTGCGCTGAATATTCGCCCAGGCTGTGGCCGGCCACAAAGCTTGGCTTGGGGATGCGGCCCTCCAGAACTCTCAATGCCGCGATCGACACGGTTAGAATGGCAGGCTGCGTGATCTCGGTCAGACGGAGTTGTTCTTCCGGCCCCTCGAAACACAGTTGCGATAGTTTGTAGCCCAGCGCCTGGTCGGCTTCTTCAAACGTTTGCCGCGCGGCGGGATACCTCTCAGCGAGATCTTTGCCCATGCCCACGGCCTGCGATCCCTGGCCGGGGAAAATGAATGCAATCTTTTGTGCGATGACGCTCGGTGTCTCGGTCATGATCTTGATCTTTTGGGAGACTAGCGAACCGGAACGACCTCAGCTTCTACCGGTGCGGGACGAAGAGCGGCCAGCCCGTGCTCGATCGACTCGTTCACCCGTTTTTGAGCGAACTCCGCCGCCACCCGCACAGCATTCTTGATGGCGTTCGCATTGGACGAACCGTGAGTGATGATGCACACGCCTTTCAGCCCCAACAGAGGCGCGCCGCCGTATTCCGTATGGTCGATGCGCTTCTTGAAATCAGAAAATGCGCTGCGCGAAAGCATGTAGCCGACCTGGCTGGTAATCGTTGCCTTCAGCGACTCTTTCAAGACGGTGCGCACCAGGTTGGCCACGCCTTCGGAAATCTTGAGAGCCACGTTGCCCACAAACCCATCGGCAACGATGACATCGACGTGGCCATTGAACAGATCGCGGCCCTCCACGTTCCCCACAAAGTTCAAGGGCAGCCGCTTCAATAACTGGAACGACTCGCGAGTCAATACGTTGCCTTTAGTCTCTTCCTCGCCGATCGAGAGCAATCCCACGCGCGGCCGTTTCCCGGCCGAAAAATTGGAGCGGGGCATGGTGTTCCCGAACATGGACCGAAAATAAATCTCTCCCATCACAGCAAACTGTTCAAGATTATGCGGCTTGCAATCGACATTCGCACCGACATCCAGCAGGATCGCCGCCGTCCCCGGCGCGGTAGGAAAAACCGCGGCCAGCGCCGGACGGTCCACGCCGTGCAACGCGCCCAGCACCATCTTCGCCGTGGCCATGGCTGCGCCGGTATTACCGGCGGTCACAAAGCCTGCAGCGCGTCCCTCGCGAACCAGGCGCAGCCCCACACGCATGGAAGAGTCGCGCTTGGCGCGCACGGCCTGCACGGCCTTATCTTCCATGGTGATGACTTCACTCGCATGGACGATCTCAATCGGCAGCCGCGCGGCCGAAGGATGACGCTCCAGCTCCGCTTTGATGGTGGCTTCCGGGCCGATGAGCAGTACGCGCACGCCGTAGTTACGAGCGGCGTGAATTGCGCCTTCGATCTCAGGCTTGGGAGCCCGGTCCGAACCCATCGCATCCAGCGCGATCACGCTAGGCATTGTGGTAGGAAATTAGCTGGCTTCCTCTACGTCCAGAACTTCACGGCCTTTGTAGTAGCCGCACTTGACGCAAGCGCGATGCGGCATCTTTTTCTCGTGGCAGTTCGGACACTCTGAGAGCGAATGGCTCTTCAGAGCATCATGCGCCCGCCGGGTCGACGTGCGCTTTTGAGAATGTCTTCGTTTAGGATTTGGCATGGTCTAAAAATTCCTCTCGCGAGGCTCTCGGCCCCCGCATGAATCGATCTCAATTTAATCTGTCATCCTGAAAAGCGTTCTTTGCGCAGTGAAGGATCTGGGTGAGCCGCGAAATGTGTCTGCTCTTTGCGAGACTCTGGTCGCGCGTATGGCTTGCATCCTTAATGCGCCAGCTTACCGCGGATTTCCTTCAACGCCGCCCACCGTGGTTCTTCCAGCGTCACCGCGCACGAACACTGTTCCTGATTCAGGTTCTTGCCGCAGTGCGGACACAAGCCCTTGCAATCTTCGCGGCACGTGACCTTCAGCGGAACCGCCAGCAACACCTGCTCGCGCACTACATCGTCGAGCAGAAGTCCTTCTCCTTCATAATAGCTGATCTCGGCTTCCGCGTCGGTCACCGACATTTCGTCCCGCCCCGCGTCTGCGCCCTGAGGTCGATAGAGCAGATCAAACTGGCGCGTCACGTCCTGCGCAAGCGGTTCCAGACACCGTGCACAGCTCAATTCCAGACTTGTCGCCAGGTGACCTTGAACGCGTATGTCCTGTATTATCTTGTGCTTGCCGTGATGCTCTTCGACCAGATCCGCCCGCCCGCTGCTCTCGATCGGCGTCAACTGGCGGTACTCCGTGCCCAAGTCGATCACGCCCGGTTCGAACTTCTCCGCGAACTCTACCGGATGAAGTTCCAAATCTTTGATCTCGAAGAACATCGGATACCTCCGCGCACCGTCCAGTTACCGCCCCAGGCCCGCGGAAGCACGCCAGGAAGGCGCAAGTACCGCTAGGAGCAAGAGTTAAGAATAAAGCTTGAAAGAAAGGAGTGTCAAGATGTGGTCGCGCCTCCTCGTTTCCGACTCGCCTATCGGTATTATGTCTGGACACGGTATGGCGATTTCGCGAGAAGCGGCGAAGGAAGATGAGTGGGTTGAAAGCCGAGTCAACCTGGCTGCAGCTTTAATTACCCTGCTCGGCCTTCTCGCCCGCCTCTGGGCCGCCCACGGAATTTTCCTCAATCCGGATGAAGCCCTGCACTTCCGACTGGCGAACCAAGTCTCTCTGGCGCTCGCCTACAAAGAAAGCCTCACGGCCGCCCATCCTCCGCTGCTCATCTTCTTACTCTATTACTGGCGCACACTCGGCACCTCAGAACTCTGGCTGCGCCTGCCTTCGGTGATCGCGGGTGTCGTTTTTTGCTGGATGTTCTACAAATGGCTCAACAAAACAGCGGGCAGCTTGACCGCTTTGATCGGACTCCTTTTCGTCGCGTTCCTTCCTCCCATCATCCAGGTCGCAGCGGAACTCAGGCAGTACTCCTTGATGCTGGCTTTCCTGGTCAGCGCTCTTTATTTCCTGGACGAAGCTTTCACGGAAAACTCTCCGAGCCGGATAGCCGCCTTTACGCTGTGCCTATACCTCGCCATGCTGTTTCACTACTCGGCCTTCTGGTTCGCAGCCGCGCTCGGCATTTATGCGCTGTTCCGAATCTTCACGGAACGCCCGCCTGCCACATTGACGGCAGCGTGGGCGCTCAGTCAACTTGGTGGACTGGCTCTCGCGGCGTTCTTGTATAAGACCCATCTTTCGAAACTGGGCGTCGGAGACTCAAGAACTCCGCTGCAAGGCTGGATGAGCGAGTATTACTTGCAGCGCTCTTTTTTCGATCGCACCCACGATAACCCCCTGCTGTTCTTCGTTGGTCACACTTTCGGAGTCTTCCAATATTTCTTTGGCCTGCTTGCCGTGGGCGACGTTATGGGCGTCTTGTTCGTCGTAGCAGTCGCGCTCCTGCTGCGCGGGCAGGGATTCGGGGAGGGTCAAGCTTCTTCGCGCCGGTTGGGATTATTTTTGCTCCTTCCCTTTGCGATTGCCGGAATCGCCAGCCTGGCTCATGTTTATCCCTACGGAGGCACGCGTCACATCGCATTCCTGATTATCCCGGCAATCGCGGGAGTCAGCGTGGCGCTAGCGCGTTTGGCGTCAGGAAGGTGGAATCGCGGACTTACGTTCGCAGCTCTCATCATTGTGATCTGCGTCGCCTTTGGCAAGCCGCGCCAGCCCCGGATGAACCGATCCGATCAAGACCGGAAACACATGGCGGAAGCGATGGACTTCGTGAGGAAGAATGTTGATCCGTCCGCTCTCATCTTCACCGATTATCAGAGCGACCTGATTCTTGGTCACTACCTGTGCCGGCAGCAGCCGATCGCTTTCGACCCTGCCCCCGCTCACTACGAACAATTTTCCTGCGAGGGCTACCGCGTCGCCTCCACGGACTATAAAACCGCGTGGATGCTCTGGGGGGACAATTTCCCTAAGGAATGGCGGCGAGTCGTGCAATCCTACAGCCTTAAGCCCGGGGAGACGGTCTGGATTGTTCAGATGGGATGGGGAATCTTTCTTCCCGAGGATTTGCGCAAGGACTTCGCAGAGTTCCGCGATCTGCCGTTCGAATCGTTCGGCAAGAACATCAAAATCTTCAAGTTGACCGTAGGCCAACCGATGCCGGCGGCAACTGAATAGTCGGAAGCCTGGCAAGCACAATCATTTCCCCGCCTGCTGATTCAACCCCAGTGCCCGCATAGTGATTTCATCCGGAACGTTCCGACCATCTTTTTTCGTCACTACTCCGAAGCTACCCGAATAATCCCACATCGCCCAGCCTATGCCGTGGCGCTCCAGCGCCGTCCGCACATCGTGAATCCACGCCTCACGATCCTGTGGGTCGGCATAGTCGCGGTAAACGCCGAACTCGTTACACACGACCGGAACTCCGCGCTGCCGTGCCCATTCCGAGACTTGAGTAATTTCCGAGTCAATGCGCGCCGCGTCCCAGTGATCTTCTCCGTAGCGGATGACCGCCAGACGGTCGACCGCGTCGGGCACACTCCCTGCGACTTTCGCGGCCGATTCCGGCGACGACGGATAATGCAATCCCTTCACCCAATGCCAGAAATATGAGCTCCACGCCGCACCCTGATGCGTGAAAATGTGCGGCTCGTAGAAATGGAAGTTGTAAATCACGTTGGGATCGCGCAACGGTTCGATGAAAACTAGATCGTCGTCGTCCGACCAGCGCGCTCCGGCCGCGATCATCGTGTGCTGTGGTGCTCCTTCGCGAATCGCCGCCGCCAGCTTGGCTTGCACGCCGGACCAACGGTAACGGTCTGACATTTCCGGTTCGTTCAGAACCTCAAAGAATATCCGCTCCGCGTCCCAGGTCGAGTAATGCCGCGCCAGCACTCGCCAAAAATCAGAGAACTCCTGCACAAAGCTGTCGTCTTTCGCGAGCCGCGCCTTGAAATCGCTCTCGGGATGCAGATCGATCACCACGGCCAGCCCCCGGTCCAGAATCATCTTCACGGCCGCATCAAGGTATCCCAGATACTCTGCCGGAATCTCTTCAGGCCGATGATTGACCATCATTGGCTCAGGATTCACGCTCAACCGCACGTGATCGAAACCCATGGATTTGATCAGCGCGATGTCTTCTGCAGTAGTCCAGCTCTGAAAGTGTTCCCGTGTGTAGCCGCGCCTGTCATAAACCTGCGCGAACCATCCACTGGTGTTGATGCCATGCCGCAGATGCGCCAGTCGCGAAGCCGGCACTGAAGAAACTGGCTGGATCGAAGACCTGGGCGCAGAAGTCTGCGCCGGCGAGAGACTCAGGCCGCCTAGGAAAACTAGAAGCGCGGCACAGCGCAGAATTCGCGCACGTTTCATGTCGTTCCTAGCTCAGGATCGGCAACGCCCGAATGCGTTTCTTCGTTGCCGCATAAATCGCACTGCACAAAGCCGGCGCCAGCGGCGGCACAGAGGGCTCTCCAATCCCTGTCGGCGCCTCCGTACTGGGCACGGCATAAACCTCGACCACGGGAGTCTCCTCCATCCGCAGCGGAGCGTAATCGTCGAAATTTCCTTGCACCACCCGACCTTTCTCAATGGTGATCTTCGCCCGCAAAGCATTCGCCAACGCGAAGACGATCCCGCCCTGAATCTGCTGCTCCAGAATGCTCGGATTCACCACTTGCCCGCAATCCACCACGGCCACTACACGATGCACTCGCGGCGCGTCATTCTCCATGCTGATCTCAACCACCTCAGCCGCGTAAGAAGAAAAGCATCCGAAACAGGCGATGCCGCGAAACCTCCCCGCCGGCAAAGTGCTCTTCCATCCAGCCTTGTCGGCCGCCAGTTGCAGCACGCCGCGCATTCGCGCCGTGCGCCATGTTGTGTCGAAGTACTGGATATTCTGATCTTTCCCCAGCATGTGCATCCGATACTCCAGCGGATCTTTCCCCGCCGCCGCAGCCAGTTCATCGATAAAGCTTTCACTCGCGAACCCAGCCTGCAGCGCATACACCGACCGCATCCAGCCGAGCGGCACCGCTGTTTCGGCGGGCACATACTCTAGCGAAACATTCGGCAGCGCGTAGACGAACCCTGCCTCATCCGGCAGATCAGGATCGACCCCGTTCGGTCCCGGCTGCCCCTTCTGCCCGCTGATCGACGGTGCAACGATCCGATGCGTAAACGCCACCGGCCATCCCACTACCATCCAGCACCGCACTCAACTGATGCAGGCTCGCCGGACGGTACGTCGAGAACCTCATATCATCTTCGCGAGTCCAGATCACTTTCACCGGAGTGTTCGCGGCCTTCGACACCAGCGCCGCTTCTACCGCATAGTCATACTCCAGCCGCCGGCCAAAGCCTCCGCCCATCAGCGTCACGTTCACTTTCACCTGATCCGGATCGAGTCCCAGCGCCTTCGCAACCTGGTCGCGGCAATCCTGCGGCACCTGCGTCGGAGCCCACAACTCGCACGTCGTTCCTTGAAAATTTGCGGTGCAGTTCCCCGGTTCCATCGGGGCATGCGCCATGAATGGAAGTTGATACTCAGCAGCAATCCGCCGCCCAGTCACTTTCGAGACGTCGCCCGCCGAATACAGACTCGCGCCCTTCTTGGCCGCCGCCTGCTTCAAAGATTCCGTCACCGCCGCAGTATTCAAGTCTTTGTTCGGGCCCTGGATCCCAGCTCACGTTCAGCACCCGGCGCCCTTCCATCGCGCCCCAGACACTATCGGCCACCACGGCCACAGCCGCGTCGCTGATCTTGCCTACATAACTCACGCCGGCAATCTTCTTCGATTCCTTGTCGTCAAAACTCAGCGCCTTTCCACCGATCGTCGGGCACCGCGACAACACCGCGTACTTCATCCCCGGCATTCGGAAGTCGATGCCAAACACGGCTTCGCCTTTCACCTTCGACGGTGTGTCCACGCGCGCCAGCCGCTGCCCGACAATCTTGTAGTCTTTGTTCTGCTTCAGGGGCACGTCGGTCGGAATAGGCAGCGTCGCCGCTTTCTCCGCCAGCTCTCCATAGGTGAGCCGCCGCTCGGTATGCACAACGGCGCCGTCGTGCGCCGCGCAGCTCGAGCGCGGCACTCCCCACGTCAGCGCCGCCGCTGAAATCAGCATTTCCCGCGCTGCTGCTCCCGCCTTCCGCATCGGATCCCAGGTCGTCTTTATGCTCGCGCTTCCCCCCGTGCCCTGATCCCCGTAGAGCGTGCTCGCTCCCGCCTGCTCAATCTCAATCTGCTTCCAGTCCGCTTCCAGTTCCTCTGCAAGAATCATGGGCAATGCCGTGCGCACTCCCTGCCCCATCTCCGACCGTGCCACGACAATGGTGACCTTGTTGTCGGGAGTGATCCGCAAGTAGGCGTTCGGCGAGAAAACTCCGCTGCTCGATCTTCCTGAATGTGGCAAATAGAAGCCCACCACAAGCCCGGCTCCCGCAGCCACTCCAACCGCAACAAATTCACGCCGATTTAGTGGACTCATCGAGCACCTCCCGCGGCCACAGCCCGATGAATCGCCTTGCGAATCCGCTCATAGGTCCCGCAGCGGCACAAGTTGCCGTTCATCGCTTGCGTGATCTGCTCATCGCTCGGATTCGGCGTCTTCGCCAGCAGCGCGGCGGCTGTCATGATCTGCCCCGTCTGGCAGTAGCCGCACTGCGGAACTTCTTCGGCAATCCACGCCTGCTGCAACACGTGCAGCCCGTTGGCCCCCAGCCCTTCAATGGTAGTAATGCTCTTTCCGGCAACCTGCGAAACCGGCGTAGAGCACGACCGAATCGGGGAACCATCCGCGTGCACCGTGCAAGCCCCGCACAGCCCGGCGCCGCAGCCGAACTTCGTTCCCGTGAGCTCCAACGTGTCTCGCAACACCCAGAGCAACGGAGTCTCCGGCGAGACGCTTACTTTTTTCTCGTTACCGTTAACGCGCAGCGTGAAGTCGGCCATATGTTTTTCCCGTGGGTCGAATCGCAACCTGGATAATCATCCTACTCAACCGGCGAAGAAAGTGGAATGGTGTCGCGGAAGTACCCGAGCAGGCTAAAGTTTCCCGTCTTTGTGCCGATCAGAGATAGAGACCCTCTTGAGGCTTGCAATAAGCCGGTTGGGTCAGCCCCTGTCTCATCCTTGCTAGTGGGCCCTCAGGCCTGGGTGGAGAAGCCAAATTGAAAGCTCAGGATCAATCCGCTAACGGCCCGGAGCCTGGCCTTGTCGTCTCGCGTCATGAACCCCGGTTCAAACTTGAGGTGGAGATCAGTATTCGCACCCGATCCTGCGGTGTGCTGACGGGCCGCACTGTGGATATCAGCGAGTCTGGAATCTCAGCTATGCTGAAGATTGAAGTGCCCTTGTCCGAGATCGTGGAGTTGGGCTTCGTGCTTCCCATCGGTCGCGTGAATATTTCTGCGATGGTCCGCCAAAGAGACGCTTTTCGCTACGGTTTCCAGTTCATCGGGTCAGACGCCGCGCAGGACGTGATTCGGTCCACATGCCGTCAGCTGGCCGTTGAACAAAGACTTTTGCGCGAGCCAGCCGTTCCATCAGACTAGACTTCTTAGGCTAGCGCCCAGCCTCTCGACTCATCCCCTCCGCCATCCGCTTACCAATCTCCCTGGCAAACGCCTGAAATGCAGGAATCTCAAACAGCCGCAATCCAATCTCTTCCTGCGGCAGATTGCCCGCATGCGTTGCGCCGGTGTCACTTCGCAGCGCCGTACTTAGCTTAGCCGCCATCGCTGTGTCGAAGCTTTCCGAGATGATCACGCTGTTGTCGTCCCAATGCTCCACAATCACCGGACCTTCCTCGGTCGTAATCTGCGCCATCGAGACCGGACAACTCGCCCCCGAACAAGCCTGCGCTGCCTGCGCCGTTGCACTGTGATAACGCTGCGACACCGCTCCCGCATAGAAGCGTGCAAACCGGTCGGCCGCCTGCGGCGTCTTCCATCGCGAAACGTACAACAGTGCCAGGTCGGCCGTGCTGGCCGGCACCTCAGCCGCCTTGTCCTTCCGCCGGAAGGCCACAAACGCTCCGCCCTGCCACGCCGCAGCAAGATCATCCGCAATCCTGCGTTCGCCATACTGCTTCAACAAGGCGCGCACATCCAGTTCGCCAATTCCCCCCGAATCGTACACGTCATACTGATTGCTCAGCACTGCCTGCATGTCCGGGATGCGCACCGGCGCCAGCTTCTCGTTCTGAATGTAGGTTTCCGGCTGCAGCACTTCGTGCGAGTTCCGCGGCGGTCGCGCGAACGCCCCCGCAAATGCCATCTTCTTCCCACCCTTGTGTAGAAGCTCACCTTCAAAGATCAAGCCCTGGTTGTAGGCAAACGTCCCCGACTCGCGCAGGATCATCGGCGCATCGTGCATGAGCTGGGAATCGATCACCGCCTTCACCGCCGGCTCTTCCATCTGGTAGACGAGCTGTGGAGTGTCTTCCAGGCTGCGCCCCACCGGCTTTAGCAGGTAATCCACGTACACCACCATCGCCTGACCTTCCACCACGGCCTTGCGTGCGATCGCGCTGTCGCCAATGGCGCTCCCGCTGGCCGTATTGCTCCCAGCCTTCATCCACTTCGCCAGATCGTAGTTCTGGTCTTGCAAAGCATGGGTCAGTTCGTGCGCCAGAATCGGTTCCTGGCGGTCCGGAGGCACCCAGTTCAGCATCGAGACCATCTTCGTCTCGTCGTCGTAATAAGCCGCGATTTCCTGCCCTGTGGACTTCAGCAGAAATTCCTTTAGATTGAAATCCCGCGGCAGGAAGCCGAGCTTCTTCATGCTCAACTCTTGTTGCGCAAACCTCTTGGTGAATTCTTCTTTCGACATCTGTCCGGCGGCATACTTCTCCACATCAGCCTTGCTCACCAGCCTTCGCTGCACTGTCGTGTGCTTCGGCATTCCGGTGTCTTCGGCCGCAAACGCAAAAATTCTGTCCACCGACTCGAATAGTTTCTTAGTGTCCGCGTCCGTCATTTTGACTTCGTCGGTCGTGTCCTTGCGGAGCTTCCGCGCCACGTCGCCCAGGCTCTGCCCAGACTCCGCCTGCTGCCCCAAGGCGCAAAATGTAAACCATGTCAGAAAGCAGACCGAAAGAAATCCGCACCTTTGCCGAAACGTCTTCATGAACCCTCACTCAGGGACGAGTTTGCGCCCCCAGTCAATTCTCCCTGAGCCAAAGCCGCAACTCACCGCAAAAGCATGGATTGACCTTACGAAAGTAAGCAAACAGGAAGGGACGAAGGCTTGCTTATTGCTGCCAGAGGGGTTCCCGACGGACTACTTCAGTTCAGTCAGCTTCTGGGTGGCGATCTGAACCGCTGCCGGGCTGGAGTTGTCTTTCTTGACCTGCTCGTAGAGGCGCTTGGCGTCAAGGGGCTGGTTGCTGCTCTGGTAAAGTTCTGCCAGTTGCAACTGCGCCGTCGCTTTGCTCACAGAAAGCGTCGGCTGATTGATCAATTCCTGGTAAAGGGCAACCGCATCTTTGGTGCGGTTCGTGTTGCCGTAGAGACCGGCGAGCGCGAGCTTCGCAACCGAAGCCAGTTCTTTGCTGCCATTTGAAACCGCGGCCTTGAGGTTGCTCTCCGCCGCGGCGTTGTCGCCCGCGGTTGCAGCCGTCACTCCCAGAAAGTAACGCGCCATATCCGCCGTGCGCGTGTGCGGATACTTGTCCACGATCGTCTGGAATTGTTTTCTGGCCGTATCGGAGCGCTCTTTGGCCGAGGTGAAGCTGGGATAGTCTGGCTGCGCGGGCGTACCCGCAGGACGCAGCGGCGTATCGAGAGTACGCACCCCCTGCGATAAATCGAAGCTCGCTTTCTCATCTTGCGCGCTCAGGTAGTACCAACCGCCTGCCACTGCCCCTGCGATCACCAACGCAGCGACCACCGCGACCGCCACCGTGTTCCTGTGTTCCACGCTCCAGTGAGCGGTCCTCTCGGCAGCTCCGATGGTGACCCGGCTGAAAGCGTCCTGCTTAAGTTGATGGCGTGTCTCTGCGCGCACGACTACCTTCCATTCTCAGTTTTCGTGAGTCGATGTCCTGATTCTCAATTCTCAGTGACTCTATATCTCGGTGGGACGAAGTAACAGTCTATCAGCCTGAAAACAGCACCGTCAAAGCAGTTACGGCCACTAGAGAATACCTTGTCATTCCGAACCGGGCGCCGAGCCCGGTGAGGGAACGGCTTTTCCTTTGCAGTCGCTACCGAGCAAACCCGCAAGGCGCTGCAGCTACCGCGGAGCCTCTTCCAGCAAACCCTGCTCGAGCTTCTCCTGGCACTCAATGCAGTGCCGCGTCCAGGGCACAGCCTCAAGGCGCTTGGCATTGATTTCCTTGCCGCAGTGGATGCACTCGCCAAAGCTGCCTTCGCGGATCCGCGCCAGCGCTTTCTCCACCATCTGCAGCAGTTGCCGCTCGTTGTTGCTCTGGCTGAATAGAAACTCTTTGGTGTAGGAGCTGGCGGCACGATCGGCAATGTCCTGCGCCGTGTCCTCATCCGCGGAGCGGCCGTCGGCCTGTGTGCGCGACACCGTCCGGCGCAAATCCTGCTGCCGCGTCTCCAGCCGCTTCTTGAATGCCTCTAACTTCTTCTTATCCATAAGTTCACTTCTTATAATCCTGCGCCGGCTCCCCGGAGCCCGCGTGGAGTCAGGGCCAAACAAAAATGATAAGCGCGTCAATCGAGATGCGTCAACCACGGCCAGTGAATGTCTCTGCAGGATCACAAATGCGGGAAGCGACCGGAGGGCGGGGTACCCCATTTCTCACGTTCTTTGGGAGAAGTGGGGTTCTTGACTTCCTTCAGATCCGAGCCGTCGACTGGGCTTGCGCCAGCGTCCTCGCTACTTCACGATCAGACCGACGCTCGCACTCTGCGTAACTGATCCACCCGCTGCAGTGACCGTGAAGTGGGAACTGCCGGCGACGGCCCCCGATCCTTTGATCAGAGTGAGAGTGGAGGACCCGCTGCCCGGCGCGGCCACGCTTTCTGAACTGAAGTTGGCCGTCACTCCTTTGGGCAGCCCCGAAGCGGAGAGCGCGATCGCAGCGTTGAAGCCCCCGAGGGCCGCGGTCTTCAGCTTTAGCGTGCCGTTCGAGGTCGAACTGACCGTTGCACTGCTTGCGCTTGAAGCGAAGGAGAAGCCCGGTACGCTCACCGCGAGCGTTTGTTTCTGCGACACCCCGCCGCCGGTCGCCGTCACTGTGACCGAATAAGTCTTTGGGGCCACGTTCGCCGCGGCTGAGAAGGTCACTCCAGTTGCCCCCGAACCCGGAGCCGCGACCACGCTCGAAGGTAAAACCTGAACAGTCATGCCGGCGGGCAACGCAGTCACGCTGAGGGTAACGGCGGCATTAAAGCCAGAACTTGGGGTGGTAGTTAGTGTCACGGTCTTGGAACTTCCCGCAGAGACGCTGATGGAGGTTGCCGAGGACGCCAGAGTGAATGTAGGAGCCGGCGCAACCGTGACCGAGAGCGCCAGGGCCTGCTTCGTGGTCCCACTCGTCGCTGACACAATAACGGAATAAATTCCTGCCTTCGCGGCGCTGGTCGCGGTGAGCTTGATCACGCTGCTGCCCGACCCAGGGGCAGGCAGAGCGGCTGGAGTGAAAGACGCCACGACTCCGCTGGGCAATCCCGTCACGGAAAAAGCCACCGCAGCGTTAAAGCCTCCGCCGACTGCGACCTTCACGGTGAAGCTGTTGTTCGACCCTGCAGTCAGCGAAAGAGAATTCGCCGACAGAATCGCTTGAAACGTGGGCACGACGCTGGCATCGCTCCAGTGACTGACCAGGACTGAGCCGTCGATGGAGCCGAGTCCGGTGGCCTGGTCGTATCCCACTGTGGCGTTGAACCCAGCCTGTCCAGGTACGCTGTTGTTTCCGATCGTGATGTCATGAAAAACGGAGGCTCCGCCCGCTCGCTGCTTGCTGGCCAAGGAATAAAACGCGATGTTAGCGTTTCCCTGCCGCGCAGCCGTATGCTCCACCACGAGAGCCATCACGCCGGCAAACGACGGAGAGGCCGCTGACGTGCCGCCGACCACATACAGCTCGCCATTCTGATAGATGATATAGCCGTCGTGACCGGCGGAAGCTCAGGGCAACGTCTGGGACGTCCCGCTTGCCGTCTGCCGGAACACCGGTGCCGGCTTGCCAGGAAGGCTTGGCATACACCGTGCTCGCCCCGCCGCCGCTCGCCCACAACCCATATCCTGGACCGCTAGCGTTCCAGGCAACTTCTGGAATATAGCTTAAAGCTGATGCCTGTGTGCCCGCCGCGTTCGAAGGTCCCCAATAGAGCGTAGGGTTCGAAACGTCATTAAGCTCGGTGCCTCCGACGCAAACGCTGTATTGTGTCGAGCAAAGGCCATTGACCGCGCGTCCATGAGTGGCCGTCGACGCCGAGGCGGAATCGCAGCCGGCGGCGCCGCTGTCTCCCGAAGAAACGAAGACGGTGATGCCCTCCGCTGCCGCTTGCTGCCACAGGCTGCTGAGGAATCCGTTGCCTGAAGAGCCTAGCGATGCTTCGCACAGTCCAAAGCTCGTGCTCATCACTGGCGCAAGGTTGTGGTTGACGATATATTGCGCGGAAAGGTCAACACCGTCGCTGGAATTCGTCGACTTCGAGACTACAAACTTGATGGTCGCGTTCCTGGCCACCGCGCCCGACCACTCCACATCGAGGTCGGCTTCGGTCTCTTCATCTGAATTCCAAATGCCGGGGTCGGTTCCGTTGACGATGATCTGGGGATCATTGGCGGGCAAGCCAAAGAAGGTTCGGAACTGGCGCGCGTCCGCGATCTTGATGTTGGAACGGGCCACGATGGCGACGGACTGCCCGGTGCCGTTGATGCCCTGCTGATAAAGCGGTCCCAGGTCGTAGATGGTGGCGAAGTCTCCCGGAGCAAGGTAGTACGCGCCACCGCTGCTGAATTCGGGCGATGGTTTGCGGACCATGCCGTGCATCGCTGCGCTATGAAAGTCGTGCAGCGAAACTACGCCTCCAACAACCTGCACGAGAGCAGCCGGGATTTCAGGCTCTTTCACGTTGGCATGGTGCACTTCATCGCCAATCTTGTAAGCGTGAATCGCGGTATGGAATGCCGCCTGTACCTGGCCGGCGGTGCCACTGAAAATGATCGAGCGGCGGCCAGCCGTCACCTCTTCCACTTCCATGCCGTGGCCTTGCAACCAATTCACGATCTGTGTGGTGTCGGAGTCGGAGATGCCGAAGCGCTCTCCGTACTGCTCGGGCGTGAGCCACTGATGGTAGTAAGGAGACTCGGGATTGTATTGCGCGTCTAAGAACTGATTCAGGGCGTCCTGTTGGGTTGCGTCGGGCAGCAGAGTGAGAAGCATGTGTTCCATCGGGAAGTCGGGCGCGACTGCGCCGGCGTCGTACTGGGCCAGGGCCAGGGGGTGCACATTGCCGCGCAGGATCACGCGTTGATCGTCATCAATGAAGCTGGTGATGCGGTCATTGACTTCAACGAACGGGAGTTGGTTCTGCGGAAAGTTCGGCGCATCGACTGCGGGCTGCGCTCTGGCGGGAAGGTCGAGAGAAAGAAGCGGGAAAAGAATAGTGAAAGTTAGAAACAGAAACGCGCGACGCAGCAGGAACGCGGCAAGCGGACGGGACATTGTAGTTGAGCCTCCGGGCGAGACGCAGGGTCGTTATTCGAATTCAGGACTCCCGCTTCAGGCTTCATCGGCGAGGCCAGGGAACACTTGAGGGATCAGCCCAACGTTTTTCTGGTAACGGGTTACTAGTGAGCGTGTCTTGAATCCTTCTGAGAGTGGCTTAATGTTCCCATCGGAACATTGAGCTGAATGTTCCAGTTGGAACACATAAGCAGTTTTACCGGAACACTGTGGAAATCCCGGAAAACTCGGAAAACCACCTTAAAGCTATAGTTCGTTGGCGGGAAGTGGCTGAGGGGGATGGGGTTGGACAAGTGCCGAAATGTCGGCACGAAAAGTGTGGGGCGAAGGGAAAGCGTCGACAATCGGCTACGAGGCTGGCGCTTGCAGGTTCGGAGTGCTAATTACATAGACTTGTAGGAAGGCTCTTCTGGGGCGAGGTCAGACCCCGTGAGGGATCGGCCATGGAATTCCACTTCTCGCGAAGGACGCGAAAATAAGGCACCCAGTATTTTGTCGGTAATGGACGCCGACAGTTGGTTGGCGGGTTCACGTTCAGGTCTCCAGCAGCGTTTTGAGGATTGCCACGGCCTGGTTCAGCTTGGCGAGGTCCGCGGATGTCACGGGGGTGAGAAGGCTGGCGAGGGATTCGATGCGGCGGAGGCGGGCCTGCTGCAGGAGATGCGTACCTTTGGCGGTGGCGCGGATGTGCATGCAGCGCGTGTCGTGCGGATCGCGAGTGGTCTCAACCAGGCGCCTGCGTTTTAGTCCGGCGACGATGCGGCTCATGGTGGGTGCCTTGACCTGCTCCGCGGCGGCGAGGGCTCCGAGCGTTTTCGGACCAGCAAAGACGAGCACGGAGAGCGCGGAGAGTTGCGCGGGGCCGACGCCGGAGTTGACATCCTGCTGCCGGACACGGCGCAGGAGGTGGATGGCGGCGGAGTGCAGGCGATCTGCGGCGGCGAAGGTCTCAGGCCGGAGCGCGAGGTTTTCGGGATTGTTTCCGCGTTTAGCTTTTTCAGACTTGACTTTGGTCATCGAATATAGTTAGCTATGCTAACTAATTTGACTTGGGAGGTCAAGAAATGAACGCAACTGCAACCGGAATTGGAATTACCCGCCTCGGCCAGATTGCCATTAACGCCAAGGATGTGGAACGGGCCGCGGCATTTTATCAGGACAAGCTGGGGTTGAAGCTGCTATTCAAGGCTCCGCCGGGGCTGGCATTTTTCGACTGCGGAGGGGTGCGGCTGATGCTGGACCGGGCGGAGAAGCCGGAGTTCGATCATCCCAGCTCGGTACTGTATTTTTCTGTGCCTGACATTCAGGCGGCGTTCGGCAAACTGAAAGAAGACGGGGTGCAATTCGAGGATGAGCCGCACGTGATCGCGAAAATGCCGACGCATGACTTGTGGATGACGTTTTTTCGCGATTCGGAAGGAAACCTGCTGGCGCTGATGAGTGAAGTGTCGCGGTAGATGCGGTTGGGCGGAGACGTGCGTCCATCGGTGCGCCTGCGAAAGCGGATTTTCGATTGCCAACGGAGCGTCGGTGATCGAGAATTCTTGGGATGGAATCGCCGTGAAGGAAGCACCTGCACTTTCAGCGCCGGGCTTTGGTTCTGCGTGGTTTGCGCTGTGCGTGGCGTTTGGGCTGCATATTATCGATGAGGCGACCACCGGCTTTCTCGCCGTGTACAACCCTACGGTGACCATCTTGCGCGAGCGCTGGAGCGGGTTTCCCATGCCCGCGCTGGAATTTCGAGAGTGGCTGGCCGCGCTGATCGTGGCCTGTGCAATGCTGTTCTGCCTAACTCCGCTGGCGGGACGCGGGATGCGCGGCTTGCGGCCGCTGGCGTGGTTTTACGCTGGGATCATGTTTCTTAACGGGGTGGGCCATACCCTGTTTTCGATTCTCGGGCACACGGTGGCTGCCGTGACCGTTCCGCGTCCGGCGCCGGGGTTCTATTCTTCTCCGTTTCTGTTTGCGGCCTCGCTGTGGCTGATGATCCGGCTGCGGCGCACGGGGCGGGTGGATTTTCAATTGCCGACCGGCGACTAAGGGCGGATTGAGGAGAATCGGGGAACCTCAGGGGCTGAAGCCCAATTCAGGTCCCCCGTAACGCAGGCCTTAAGGCCTGCTCCACCCTTGTCGATCCCCGAGTCCGACCGCCGGGCGACACGGCGTCGGCCCTGTTATCATCGTGGGCGGAGTTTCGTGAAAGCCATGGGAGATACGTTTCTGGAAGACTTCGTCATGGAAGACATCGTCATGGAAGACATGGAAGACGACGAGGGACTTCCTTATATTTCGGGTTCAGGAGAAGGACTTATGGAAGAAAGTCCAGCATTGCATGGGAGTGCGCGCCGCAACGAGGATATTGCTCTCGATCTGATGAAATTTGTTGCGATGACCACAGGGTATGGGCGGACGACTTCGTCGGGGGTGGGTTTTCAGGGCACGGGCTCGGCAGCGAAACCGGAGGAATACGCCGCCCATCTGCTGGAGTTGTATGGGAAGTGCCGGGCGGCGGTAGAGGGGAAGAAGTAGGGCGTAACCGGGGGTGGACAAGCCCTTCCGTAATCTGCTCGGGTGGGTCTGGCGGGCAGATACTGGATCGAAATATGAGGTCCCTCCCCCAATCGCAGCCCGCTCCCCGGGCCACGAGAGTCTATTTTGCCGAGCGCACTTCAGCGGTTCTTCGACTTGATGACGGGCGGCGCGTCCCAGGTAAATTGAAGGTCGTTTCTCTGACTGGTGGCTTGCTTTCCGTGCCTCATCCCGTCAACACGGGATGCAATGCAAAATTGATGTTTCTGACCGGAGCCGGAATGGTGCTGGGTTCGGCGAAGATGCTGAGCCCGCTTTCCTGGGGCCTGCAACCATTCCGTTTCGTGGCGCTCGGCGACGAGGATCAGGATAGGCTCAAAACTATCATTCAAAAGTCGATCGATCAGAATCGCAGCAGCCATGGACAGATTGAACGCTCCCGAGCCTGGTGAGCTTTCGCCTCTTGGACTTTGATCCGAGAGAAGACGCGAGAACCGATGAGCGCACAAACAAAAGAACCGCAGCCTGTGAGCTGCGGTTCATGAGTCTGGATATTCCCGTTAGCGGCGGCGCTTCTTCGACGACTTCTTCGCTGCTTTCTTCTTAGCTTTTTTAGCTGGCTTTTTTGCCGCCTTCTTCTTTTTCGCCGGCTTCTTGGCTGCTTTCTTTTTTGCTGGCTTTTTTGCCGCCTTCTTCTTTTTCTTGGCTGGCTTTTTTGCCGCTTTCTTTTTGGCGGCGGGCTTGCTGCCACCGCCTCCTCCGGCGGGAGCGGCGGGTCTGGGTGCGGGAGGTGGCGGAGCGGGCATTACCGGCTCACTCATTGCCGGTTCCGGCAGGCCAGCTTCTTCCTCTTCTTCTTCTTCCTCTTCGAAATCCTCTTCGAGCGATTCGCTGTAGGCGCCGCTGTCGCCGAATTCTTCTTCTTCATCACGTCCGTAGAGTGTGGGGTCGTAGAACGTCATTGCTCCTCCTGATCTTGTTTGGCTTCCGGGCGCAGGAACGGCTGCGCAAGGCTGCCGGGTACGGGAAATTAAAAGACCACCAGAACTTGTGCTGGAACGGCGCGCGATTATAGCACGACGTTTGCTGCAGACTGCAAGGGCTGGGTTCGATCTAAGCCTGCTTATCCTGTTACCACACGAGGGGGGCGGAATGGAAGAAGATTCTGTGGCGACGGGAGGTAATTTGTGCAAACGGAATTCCGGATCTTGAGATGGAAGCTGCGCGAAGCGGCTACCGGCCGGGCTCGACTACGAGGACCATGCCGGGGCGGAGGAGGGCGACGTTGCCGTTGCTGCGCTTGAGGGCGGCGACGGTGGTTTTGTAGGTAGTGGCGATCGAGTAGAGGGTTTCGCCACTCTTTACGGTGTGGTGGAGCACGGTAGGTTGGCCTGTAGTTTCAGTGGAATCGTTCCCTGAGTTCTCGGCCGGAACCTTGGCGCTCGCGATTTGGGAGGTTTTTCGGTTGTGCGTCGTGGGCTTGGAGGTGTCGGAGGCTGCCTCGGTGTTGGGCGTGACGGGCAGGTGCAAGGCCAGCACTTTCCGTCCGCGAAGGCTATCGCCGCGGGGTAGTCCGTTCCAGCGGCGGACCATCTGAGCGGAGACGCCGAAATTCTCGGCTACACTTTCGACGGTGTCTCCCTTGTGGACTCTGTAGCGTGTAATCCGGCGCGCGTAGGTGGCAGTATCGCTGAGCGGATGCTTGCCGGGCGCGATCGGGATGACGACCTTGGCGCCGGCCTCGAGGTCGCTATCGGTGGCGTCGAAGTGATTCGCCGTCGCAATCGACTTGGGCGTTACGCGATAAGAACGGGCGAGGGAAGCCAGGGTGTCGCTGGGCTGAACCGTGTGATAGCGCCACCAGAGGCGCATGTCGGAGGGAATGGTGGCGATGGCGGTCAGATATTGCTCTTTCGTCCCTTTCGGCAGGCGGAGGGCGAAGGATCCTACTCTGGGCGTGGTTAACCTTAGCAGGCTGGGATTGAGTTCCTGCAACTGGGCGGGAGTCGCGTCGACGCACTCGGCTACCAGATGCAAATCCACGGGATAGTTGATAGTTACTTCGTCGTAGGCGATGGGCTCATCCATGGAGACGTCATCGAAACCGTACTGCGACAGATTCTTGCTGACGATCGTCATCGCCAAGATGATGGGAACGTAGTTGCGGGTCTCTTTGGGCAGAACGTTGCGGCGGTAGAGTTCCCAGAAATCGGCATAGCCGGTGCGTCGGACCGCGGCCTGCACCGTGCCGGGGCCGGAGTTGTAGGCTGCCATGGCGAGATACCAGTCGCCGAACTCGGCATAGAGGTCTTTCAAGTGGTGGGCGGCGGCGCGAGTGGACTTCTCGGGGTCCTGGCGATCGTCGACCCACATGTCGTGCTGCAGGCCGTAACCGCGGGCACGACTGGCCATGAACTGCCAGATGCCGCGGGCGCCGACGCGAGAAACTGCCAAGGGATGAAAGCCGGACTCGGCTTGAGCGAGGTAGATCAGATCCTGCGGGACGCCTTCCTTCTTGAGAATCGAGACCATCATGTCGTGGTAGCGGCCGGAGCGGGCGAAGGCGCGCTCGAAGGTGCCGCGTCCGCGATTGGAAAAGTAGCTGATGTAGCCGGCAACCTGGTCGGTCATCATGAGCGGAAGATCGGAGTGAGTGGACTTGATCTCAAGCTGCGCTTTTGCCTTTATCTTAGCGTCGGGGGAGAGCGTGATGTCGTTGGTTTCGTCGATGGGAGCGGGCTCGGCTTTCTGGGTATCGGAGTCGGAGGATAAGCCCAGGCTGCCGAGATCCAGGCGATTGATGCCTTCGACTACATGGTCGAATTCTTTTTGCAGACGTTCGTCGGAGCGGATATCGAGGTTGCTTTCGAGCAACGCGTTTAACGCTTTGTCGAAATCCTGTTTGGCGGCTTCGGTCTGGCCCGCCTGGTAGGCGTCCAATCCGGCCTGATAGTCCTTCTCGACGCGGGCGATGAGATCGGCCACTTGGTCGGAGGCAGGCGTGGGAGGCGGAGATTCGGGCTTGGTCTCGGCGGGTGGTGCGGTCTGAGCCGGTGCTTGATCTGGCGCTTGAGCTTGGACTTGCGCCGGCTTCGCCGAGGTGGGTGATGAGGAAGCGGACGGGGTCTGCCGTGGCGCTGGTTGTGGAGCTGGTGCTGTGAGGGCGGTTAAAGCGGGGGCGGTTTTCGCGGGCAGCAGGGAAGCCGGCTTCTGGGCGGTCTGGCAGGAGGAAGCCGACAGAGCCAGAACGGCGAGCATGGCGATCCGCACTTGGAGTTTTGCAACTCGCATATTTCTCTATGAGATGCGGATTGCTCCCCGGGGGTCAAAGTCCGCCGAATTCTATCGAAAATCGTACCTTGCGGTCGGTCTGGGGTCAACGTCGAAGGGAAACCGGCGGTTACCTTTGGCACGTGATGAATGGTTACCCGGCCTCCGATCGTGGCAGCGGAACCGAGTCAGACGCGCCAGTAGTCGGGACGCCAGACTTGAATCGACTTCTTGATGTCGGCCGCGGAAGATTTTTCGGCGAGTGCCCGCTCGGTCAGGTTGGGCAGTTCCGCATCGGAAGCGAAGCGCAAGGCGATGAGCTGGCTCTCAGTCAATTCCGGGATGCGCGGGCGCAACGGCTCCGGCAGGAGCAATGCCAGGCGCAGGCGCTCTTCGAGGCGAATCACGCGGTCCTGCACTCGGAGCGTGTAAAGCCGGACCTTGAAGACGGCGATCGTGGCCGCTGCGATGAGAACGAAACGCCATGCCGAGTGTAGATCCGGGTGCCGCAAGAACAGGACGATGGCAGCGACGGTGGAAAGCGAAAATATCGGAAGCACGAAGAAATGGAATAGCGGATCAAGGCGCGTGTGGTTGGCGAAGGTTTGAGGTTTTTTTTCAGCCATGACGAAGGACTCCTTGGCAGGGATGCGCCAGTTTAACAGAATCGGTTCTGTGTTCTGCGCTTCTGGGGGGAAGAGCAAAAACTGCGTCCGCGGAATCCTTTTTTTCAGGAGGCGAATCCAAGGCAAGCATGAAAGCTATTCAAGTGAAGCAGGTCGGCGGACCGGAAGTGATGGAGTTGGTGGAACTGCCGGTGCCGCAGCCGAAAGCGAACGAGGCAGTGGTAAAGCTGGCTGCCTCGGGCGTGAACTTTATTGATGTCTACTTCCGCGAGGGGCGGTACAAGGCGCCGTTGCCGTTTGTTCCCGGACAGGAGGGCGCGGGAGTGGTGACCGCGACCGGCGCGGACGTGAAGCTCGTAAAGGTGGGAGATCGTGTGGCGTGGAGCGGGCTGCTCGGGTCGTACGCGGAGTATGAAGCCGTGACGGCGGACCGGTTGGTGCTGATTCCGCAGGGCGTGAGCGATCAGCAGGCAGCGGCTGCGATGTTGCAAGGCATGACGGCGCACTACTTGTCACACGATAGTTATCCGTTGAAGCGCGGCGAAACGGCGCTGGTGCATGCCGCGGCGGGCGGCGTGGGACTGCTCCTGACGCAGATGGCGCACAATATTGGGGCGCGTGTGATTGCCACGGTCTCTACTGAGGAGAAAGCAAAGCTGGCGCGGGAGGCCGGTGCGGATGAGGTCATCCTGTACACACAAGCCGACTTCGAAACTGAAACCAAGCGGTTGACCGGCGGCAAAGGCGTGGATGTGGTTTATGACTCGGTGGGGAAGACGACATTTGAGAAGGGATTGAACGTCCTGCGGCCACGCGGAATGATGGCGCTGTTTGGTGGGTCGAGCGGGGCAGTGCCGCCGTTTGACCCAATCATTCTGACGCAAAAGGGGTCGCTGTTTCTGACCCGGCCTTCGCTGCTAAACTACATCGCCACGCGCGAGGAACTGGTGGCGCGATCGGGTGCGGTGTTTGGCATGATGGCGGCGGGAAAGCTCAAGCTGCGGATCGGGCATACCTATCCGCTGGCTGAGGCGCAGCAGGCGCATCGCGATTTGGAAGGACGGAAGACGACGGGGAAGTTGCTGCTGATTCCGTGAGACACGTAATCGATACTTCCTCGGGTCGATGGTTCTAAAATCGATACTCTAGTTCGGCAATTCCCAAAAAAGACCATGAAAGCAATCCGCGTGCAACGAACGGGCGGGCCGGAGGTGATGGAACTGGAGGAGGTTCCGGTTCGGCAACCGAAACCCGCAGAGGTCGTTGTAAAAGTCTCAACTGCGGGAGTGAACGCCATTGATGGCTATTTCCGCGATGGAAGGTTCCGCACGCCGCTGCCATTTATCCCTGGGCAGGAGGGCGCGGGGGTGGTGACTGAGTTGGGCGCGCAGGCTAGGACGGTGAAGGTGGGCGACCGGGTGGCGTGGAGCGGAGTATTGGGTTCCTATGCGGAGTTTGTGGTGTCGCCCGAGGAACTTCTAGTGCCAGTGCCGGGGGCGATCAGCGATGAGCAGGCGGCCGCTGCCATGGTGCATGGGCTGACCGCACACTATCTGGTAAACGACGCGCACAAGCTGAAGGCGGGAGAGACGGTTCTGGTACATGCGGCCGCGGGTGGGGTTGGGCTTTTGCTGGTGCAGATGGCGCACGCGATCGGGGCGAGGGTGATCGGAACGGTTTCGAGCGAAGAGAAGGCCCAACTGGCGCGCGAGGCCGGCGCAGATGACGTGATCGTATTCACCAAGCAGGATTTTGAAGCTGAGGTCAAGCGCCTGACCGATGGCAAGGGCGTCGAAGCGGTGTACGACGGCGTGGGCAAGGCGACCTTTGAGAAGAATCTGAACGTCATGCGGCTACGGGGAATGCTGGTGATTTACGGAATGTCGAGCGGATCCGTATTGCCAGTGGATCCGTCGAGGCTGCTGGAGAAAGGGTCGCTCTACATGGCGCGGACAACGCTGGCGCATTTTACTGCCACGCGGGAGGAGCTGCTGGCGCGCACCAGCGCGGTTTTCGGCATGATCGCGGAGGGCAAGCTAAAGTTGCGGATTGCTAAAACGTATCCGCTGAAAGAAGCGCAGCAGGCGCACCGGGATATGGAAGCGCGGAAGGTAGCGGGCAAGCTGCTGCTGATTCCCTGAATAGGTAACCTCCCGAGATCAGCGGATCGACTCAGACGCGCCCAGGTCGCGGGGTCGACGCCATCGTGACCATCTCAAATCAGCCGCAGGTTCGGGAAATCCACAGCATAACGACCGGCGTCGCGGGTCATGAGCCGGTCGGCATTTAACTGGGCGTGAGACGCGATTACGAAATCGGCCGGCAAACGCTTAGGTGAACCTCCGCCGGAGCGGCGGCGGCTCGCGTAAGTCGCGAAGCTGTTTGCAGCTAATCGCCAGACATCTCGCCCAAGCTCGAAATCCACGGCGACGTTCATCTCCCGGAGCAGATTTTCAACGCGCTGGACATTGCCTGTGGGAATGGCTGAAAGCTCGACAAAGACCGGCCCGCATATCACTAGCGCTCCTTCGGTGCGAACTCTCGATAACTGAGCGGCAATCGTGGCTGCCAGCGGACCTCCCGACCAAAACAAAGATAGGATGTTCGTGTCGACCGCGGTCCTCATTCGTAGTCTTCATCGCTTCGCATATCGTCAATCCAAGCCTTGATTCCCTCTTCGCCACCGGGGAACGGGCCCAGAATGCCGATGTATTTTTCGAACGGGTTGGCTTCCGAGCGGACCGGCCGCATGACGGTGCGGTCTTCCTCCACCACAAACTCGACCCGGTCGCCGGGTCGCAGGCCGAGGCGTTTGCGGATCTCCTGAGGGACCGTGATCTGACCTTTGCTGCTGATTGTGCTGGAGTTACTCATCTTTACCTGTGTTCTTTACAGTAAAGATAGCAATCTCTACCTGCCAAAGTCAAGCGCTTCCCGGCATTTCTCACGGCCAATCGGGGAAGACCAGCGCCATTGGACTCTCCCAGAAGTAGCTGTAAAGAGTGGCGTCGAACTTCTTGATTGGCTTTCCGTAGGTTTTCGCGAAGTGGCGTCCCCAGTGCGGGCGGGTGCCGTCGGCATCGGTGAAGCCGTATTCGTCGGAAAGATCCCAGGAGCTGAAGACTTGCCCAGACTTCTCCTTCACTTTCCCATCGGCGGCCAAGGCCGCGATGGCTCGTCCCACGAAGAGCGGCGTTTCCGAATGCAGGAAATCGGGATGCTTCTTTCCGGCGATTTGCCAGTTCTCTTCCTTGACGCCGAAGTTATCGAGCATGGCCTCAGAGCGCAGGAATCCGGGCGTAACGGCGAGGGCAGTAATCTGCGTTTTGCGTAGTTCGTAGGCCATGATCATCGCGAGGCGAATCACAGAAATCTTTACCAGGTCGTAGAACAGGTTGCCGCGATAGCCGAAGAAGTCGCCGTCTGTAATTTCGACGATGAGTCCGCCGTGTTGGGTGGTGTTGCCGTGCTCGATGATAAGCGGGGCCAGATGGCGGCTGGTGATGATGTGCGAATGCACGGCCTGATGCAGCATGGCCAGGCCCTTGTCGAGCGAGATTTGCCAGAAGGTTTTTCCGAACTCGGTGAGGGCGTCGCCACCCCAAACGTCATTGATTAAGATGTGGAGCTTGCCCTTCTGCTCGCGCCGGATGCGGGCGGCGAGTTTCTTGACGTCGCTTTCCTTTGTATGGTCGCAACGTACGGCAATGCCCTTGCCGCCGCGGGCGGTGACCATCTCGGCAGTCTCGTTGATAGTCTCGCGGCGGCCCTTGGTGGCAGGTTTGCCGCGCACGCTGCGTCCAGTGCAATAGACGGTGGCGCCGGCTTCGCCGAGAGCGCAGGCGATGCCGCGTCCAGCGCCGCGGGTGGCGCCGGCGACGAGAGCGATACGGCCTTCGAGCGGCTTCATGGCGCAGGATATTACACGTAATTGCCGAGATCGCTCAACCGGGGGTTACTTATCGTTTTCTTGTGTAGTGTCTTGCGTAAGCCGGAACCTGCCGTCCGGGATGCAGCCTCGAATCGCCAATGGGCGCACCTGCAATCATTTCCAAAGGAATCACTCCGGCCCAGGTCGGAAACGAATAGTCCTCTTCATCGTCGATGGCCGGGCCGACGCGGACCTTGGCGGAGAATTCTTCGATGGGCAAGCGCAGAACCGAGGTCTGTTTGAGCTCGCTTGCGTTCGGTTGGCGGGAGTCAGCCCAGCGACCAGGCAGGATGTGTTCGGAAAGTGTGCGCAGGGCTGCGAGCTTTTCCTGGGGATCGTCGACCAGATTCGCCTTGCCGAGGACCACCACCGAGCGGTAATTCATGGAGTGATTGAAGACAGAGCGGGCGAGCACAAGTCCGTCGAGCAACGTCACGGTGATACATACGGGAATGCTTTCCTTTAACTGGCGAAGCATGCGGCTGGCGGCGGAGCCGTGGATGTAGAGGTTCGCGTCTTTGCGTCCGTAGGAGGTGGGAATGACGAAGGGCTGGCCGTCGACTACGAAGCCGACGTGGCAGAGGAAGCCTTCATCGAGAATCTGGTAAGCGCTTTCACGATCGTAGACAGCGCGATGAGCTTCGCGGACCACACGCGTCCGCGGGGTGGGCGTATAGGGTTGGGACATGGAGGAACGAACTCCGGCAAGCGCCAAGGATGGGTGAAGGGAAAGTGTAACACCTGGCTGGCGACTGACGGCGTCGCTTCCGGCTTCGGGCTTCCGGCTTTCGCCAACCCATCGTGCAGGGTCTGAACTCCGGGTTTGGCGAAAGGCGGCCGCGCGAATCCGGACGATAGTGTAGGGTGGAGAAGCTCACCAATTGAACTTCAGCGCGAACTGGAACTGTCGCGGATCGTAAGCAGCGGTGGCCTGGCCCGCGAGTGTGAAAAGGGGACTGACGCCTGCTACGTTGTATCGATTGGCGATATTGAACATGTCAGCGATCAATTCCATGTTGTAGCGCTCGCCGAACTGGATGCGCCGGGCTACTCGAAGGTCGTCGAAGATCACCCAGGGCTGGACTCCGCCGTTGCGTGGGAAGTTGCCGTCGAGCAACACGATGCCGTTGGGCTGGGCGAGCTGCGCCGCAGTGTAATCGGCAAAGCAGGGTTCCTGAAAAAAGCCCGACGGGGATACTTTTGAGGCCACCGTGGTGTAACCGCAGCTATTGGTGGGGGTGTTTGCCGGCACGACGTTTGGGCGGCCTCCACCGCTGACGAACTGAAAATTGTCGTTGCCGCCTGTGGTGACATTAAAGGGGCGTCCGGAGGCCACTTCGATAATGGGGGAGAAGATCCAGTCGCTGAACAACTTGTCGGCAAAACCGTTGCCTGTCAAGCGGCCGCTCTGGTAAACGCCGCTGAACACGAATCGATGGCGCTGGTCAAAAAGCGAGTTGGAGCGCTCCAGCTCGGGATTGAAGCTGTCCTGGGGCGCGAGCGGCGCCTCCAGATCTGTGGAGTCGTCGATCGCATGCGACCAGGTATAGGACGCCAGGAATTCGTAGTGACGGTTGAAGCGCTTGCGTAGGTTGGCGCTGAAGCCGTGATAGATGGAGCTGCCGTTGGAATAATTAGCGTCCATGTCGCTGAAGGGAATGCAGTTGGCAAAAGTCGTGCCGTCGCAGGAAGCGTTGAGGCCGGTGGCCTGCAGCAATGCTGTCGCTGTGGGCACACAAGGGCCGAACACGGCGGGGCCCATTAAGGACGGATTAAATCCCGAGGGGCGGAAGAAGCTGACCAAAGCTGCCGGCACATAGGCGGGAAGCTGACCGGGTGCAGCCGCCGCGGGATTGGCGCCGCAGGGCGCGAAGACGGCTGGATTCTGAGTTCCCACGAAGAGGGGATTGCTGGGGAAGTTCGGGTCGGAGGGCTGAATTCCTGCCACGGTGGCCGCGGCTACGGCGGCCTGCCAATTCCTCACCAGCAAGTCACCCCGGATGGCGTTAGCGTTGATCGGCCGGTTTAGGTGGCGTCCGCCGTTGAAGTTGTAGGCCAAGTTGAGTGAAAAACCACTTCCCAAATCACGCTCCACAGAAAAATTGGCTTGCTGCGCATAGGCGTAAACGAAGTTCCTGGACTGCGGGTAGCCAAAAGGTTGTTGAATGAGGGGAAATCCGGCCGTAGGTGACAAATAGCCTTGGTTGAGGAATGGAGTGTTAGGAAAGCACGGATCGAAACGCTGGGGGTTCGTCTCGCCTTCGCACGCTGAGGAAGACGTAGACGTGCTCTGGAAGCCCAGGGCCGCAGCCATCCCCGGAGGCAGGCAGCCGGGGTTTCCTAAGATGCCCTGAAAGAGATTCGTGGAGCTGATGTTCAAGGGGCTGGGATTTGTCCCGTTGCAGGGGGCGCTCAGGAAGAAAAGCAACTGGCCGCTGCTGGAACCATCGGAAGCATCGCCAAGAAAGTACAGACCAAGCAGCGGGTGGTCATAAAAAACTCCATAGGAGGCACGGACGACTGTCTTGCCGTCGCCTCTGGGGTCCCATGCCAGTCCGATGCGCGGCTGGATGTTGTTGGTGTCGGTCTTAATCCCTTTCTGCAAGCCGAGCGAATTGTATGCGGCCAGAGCCAATGCTTGGGGCGCGGCCAGTTGCGGCGGAAACTCTACGTCATAACGGACGCCATAGTTCAGCGTGAGGTTCGGACTCATCCTCCAAGAGTCTTGCCAGAACACGCCGAGGGGCTTGTTCGAGAACGAGTCCTTCGGATTGCCGATGCCTTGTACGGAAACCTCGGGGATCCCTAAGCCGTAGGATTGGACGGCGGTGAAACCAGGAAAAGACGAGGGCAGACCCGAAATCAGCAGCGAAGCCGGCAGGGGATCGAAGCTATATACGCCACCATAGTTAACCGTGAAGGTTGCCTTAAGCGGGATGTAATTGAAGTCCACGCCGAACTTGGTGTTGTGGCGCCCGATTGTCCAGGAGAAGTTGTCAGTGAATTGGTAGCGCTGTTCAGTGCGCTGAATATAGGAGTAAGGTTCGCGGCCAAAGTAGGCGAAACCCGTCACGTCGATTCCTATATCGGATCCGTCCTGTACGGCTGTATTGTAAAAATAAGAAAGGCCACGCCGGGCATATTGGAAGCGGAACTCGTTGACCCGATTGTTACCGATTGTCAAAGTGT
Organism: uncultured Acidobacteriaceae bacterium; assembly: GCA_963763285.1. GTDB lineage: Bacteria > Acidobacteriota > Terriglobia > Terriglobales > Acidobacteriaceae > Sulfotelmatobacter. Next base: position 196,573 of record CAVXOK010000004.1, read on the forward strand.
CCTGAAGCACCCCGGCTACATCGCGATAGGTCTGCTCGGATGTTCGGGAGTAGGCGTTCTGCCCAAATACCTGGTTTTCCCCGTTGACCTCGATGCCGGTCACAGTGCTCGGACTCACATTCGCCCGGAGCATAAGGCGGTTGTTCGAGTTGATGTTGTGATCAAGACGAAGTGAGTAAAGACTGGTCCCTTCAAATACCGGGAAGTTCCCCTCCTGCGATACCAGACTCTGGTAAGCCGGAGTCACGGGGCAAGGTGGCACCTGACAGCTCGAGAAGAAACCCGGTAATCCTCCCATCGCGACGGGCCACGCCCCGTTCACCGCCATGCCCGAGGATGCCCCTAGAGCCGCGACATAGCCCGGCAAAGCAGGAGCGAAGGCGCCTTCTTGGGCGGCACTAAGGCTCTGCAGAAAAGGAGCTTGCGTTAGCTTGTCCACCATGATCGTGCCAAAGGGAAGAGGAAACGAACCGGCGCCCGCTCCACCGGGGCCGCTGCCGATGTCGGTGCCGGTGTTGAAGGCCACCAGATCGAAGGGGTTCGCTCCAGTCCCGATGCTGGAAAAACCTGTCTCATGGCGCCGCGTTATCTCGTAAGAAAAATAGTAATATGTCTTGTCCTTCTTGATAGGGCCACCGAAGGCCGCGCCCGCCTGCATGCGGGTGTAGTCCGGCTTGGAACACGGCGGGTTGGGACAGAAGGCGAACGGGTTCACCGCTTGAAAATTCCGGTTGCGAAGGAATCCGAAGACATCCCCGTGAAAATCATTTGATCCCGAGCGGGTGATGATATTGACCACTCCACCGGCGGCGCGGCCATATTCCGCACTATAGCTGTTGGTAATGATTTGGAACTCCTGCACGGCTTCCTGAGAAACGGTGGAGCGCACGCCGTTCACCGAGTTGTCGGTCGCGTCGGCGCCATCCACGTTCACCAGGTTGGAGCGGCCGCGCTGTCCACTCATGTTCAGGCCGGATGTGGGCGCGGCGCCTGTGTTGGGGGCGTTGTCGCGGACTACCTGAGAATCGGTCAGGGTGAAGTTGATGTAGTTGCGGCCATTGATGGGGAGATTGTCGATGCGGCGCTGTCCGATCGTGTCCGTAGTCGACGTGCGCGATGTTTCCACCAATTCGGCCTGCGAACTGACCTCCACTACTTCGCGGCCGCTAGCGACCGCCAGCGCGACAGGAAGCTCGACCAGTCCTCCGACCGTGATGCTGACATCTTTAGCTTCAGCCTTGCCGAAACCGCCCGCTTGCACGGTAACCGCATAACTTCCCGGGGGCAGCAGTCGAGCGCTGTAGCCGCCCTGGCCGTCGCCGGTGGCAGTGCGTTCCAGACCCTTGGCAACGTCGCTTACGGTGACAGTCGCGTTGACCACGAGGTCTCCCTTAGGGTCGCGTACAGTGACGTGCAAGTCGCCGGTGGCGACGCCGCCCTGGCCGAAGGCTGCAGGCGAAACCGACAGGGCGAGCAGAGTGACAAAGAAAGTCGTCAGATTGCGGACCTTTGCTGTGCCGATCCCGGTTCTGCTGAACGTATTGTCGCTCGACCTATTTTTGTTGGACATGGCTCTGCGGATCATAGAGTCTCCCTTGACTCCGCCTGCCCGAGAGAGGCGGTAGAAGCAGCTCAAACGCCGGTTGATCAAATAACGCACAAAAACAGGGGCAGGGGTCTGGGGGACAGCAACGCCCCGCTGGTTTTTACACCAGAACAGGTGACGAAAACAAGGCGGAATGACCGGGGGTGGTGTGCAAGTTAACCCAATGGGTCCGTGCAAGCACAGCGCGAGGGGAAACGATTGCAATGCGACCACCTGCGATCTACGACCAACACCTTAGAGCAGCGCGGAGAGGCGAACTGGGACGGTCGGATTCTGCAGTCTGCCCAATAGCATCGCTGCGCCGCTCAGCTGTTCATAACGGTCGACTACGCGCACGGCGGCGAACCCGGAGTTGGGCCAGGCCAAAGCCAGGTAAATCCGCGCCAGGGACACGGTGGTGTTGCGGCGGAGGAGCAGCGCGTCATTCACAACTTGTTGCGCTGCTGTGAGAACGCGCGGGTCGCCACTGGCGAGGGCGGCCTGGCCGATTCGCACCAGTACGGCGGCGTTGTTGGCTACGCCCTGGACGTAGGCGGCCATAGCACGCAGGCGCTCTCGGCGGACCACGCGGAACTGAGGGGACGGCAAGCGCTGTCGCAAGTAGTCATCCTCGGCAGGGTTAATCAAGTTGCGGAATGCTTCAATGTCGATGGGGCGGATTGTCGCGACTAGGCCGGATTTGTTGCGGGTTTGCAAACTCCGGGTTAGAGCCATGCGCAAAATGATGCCTAGCGCAACTGCAGCTGCAACGACGAGGACAATGGCCAGATTCATTGCTGTATTAACCGCTCCAGTTCCCGGTTCCAGACCTCGAGATTGTGCTCCAGCGGGGGTGGGTCTTCAGCCCTGGAAACACTCCTTGCGGGGACAATGAGGTAATAAAACCAGATCAATACGCAAACTTGATAGGTGGCCATGTTCAGGAAGTCGAGAGAAATGCGATATTGCGCAGGAAAGTTCCCGTTGGCCATTAGCGCCCAAGTCGCGAGATGTACGCAGGCTGAGATGCCCAGCCCCAGTGTGATGCCGAAGACTGACCGGCTCCAACCGAGCTTGAAGTAACCGGCAAATACAAAGAGGAACAAAATCAGTCCACATTCAATCAGATAAATCGTCTGCTCAAGAATATGGGCACCGGAGACGATCCAATTAGGGTTGTCCTTCCCGGTATAAGCCGCCGCTACGGTAGCCAGCATTACGAGCACGACGCCGACTCCGCTGATCAGTATCTTGCCGAGTTTAGCCAGGGAGGGGTACAGGCCGAACACGCGGCCGAATATCTCGCCAATAAGTGTGAACTTTATCAGGGCTTCAACCACCAAACTTGCCCAAAACACACGCCACCACGTTAGCGCACTAACCGAGTGAAGATTGTCGGCGGCGTAAAGCGTAAATTGCTCGACTGCAGTTACTACCGCAAAAATCAGGAACGCTGGGCACTGCTTGTGAGACTTGCGCCGCCAAATCAGGGCGGCCAGGGCGAGGAGCAGGACATTAGGCGCAAGCCACAGACAATGCCAAAGAAATGAGTGCGCCTGCAGCATGGCCGTAGTGCGCCACTATACCTCGAGTTGCTGCAGGCGACAAGGGCGACGCCGATCGTGTCCGGTTTTCGTAACGCTATTCAAAAACTACGGCTTGCAAAGGCCATTTCCGCCACAATTGGTTCCGGCGGGTGTTCCGTCGGCATGGGCGACAGTGGGCAGAACCAAAGTGTTAAGGAACATCACGGCTGCAGCAACTACGAGTAGAATGCGTTTCACGGTTGTTTTCTCCTTAAGTTTTGGAAAATCGAACCGTGATATTTTCATGGCCTCAGCCCGGCGGGGCAGATCACGTCAAGCCCTTGACTGTTCGGAATTCGTAACAGAATCAGTAACCCATGACACTTAAATCCGCCCTGCAGGATCTTCGCGAAACTACGCTGGCCGCCGTTTCGGGCTTGCTGGCAAAACTGGCTTATCTAGGCTCTCTGCGCCGCCGGGAGGGTGGATATTTGCACTGGGGCATGTCGTTGGTGCACGGGGAGGAATCGTCAGATCGCGCGCTGAAGGCGGCTCACACCGAAGTATTGTCGACAGTGCTCCGAACGCCGATCGCAGAGCTGGTGGAAGACTTGCGGGAGTCGAGCCGGGAAAACCGTCAGACCGCCGGAGCTTACATCGAAGGCATGCGCGAACAGTTGAGGGACCTGCTTCCCTCGCCGCAGGACGCGCCTTCAGCCCGCCACCTCAATTCAGTGCTGGTTGCGCTTTCGAGTTTGGAGAAGAACTCAAAGCGTGCCACTCCGTCAACCTCATAGCAATTCCCACAACCTGGCCGATGATCTCGGCGTCCTGGGGATGGCGCAGAACTCGAACCGGAACCGGCGACAGAGGATGAGGTTGCAGGATAAGGTCTTCGCGACGCATGCTGCACCAGCAGCACGTGTGTCCGTCCCGCGTTTCCACAAAATAGATCGGGCGTTCGTACTCGGAGCGCCACGAACCTTCCACCACCTTGTTCTTGGTCTCATCGACCTGGATGAAACTTCCGGGCGGAAGAATCGGGTACATAGTGAAATCCTGGTGGCCGATATATCCGTAAGTAAAATCGGTGTGGGCAAATTGAGCCAGATACGCAAGAGGCACCAAACCCCACTGCTCCACCATGCGCCCGAGGTTGTTGGTGCGCTGGTGATCGAAGCCAGGATCCATGCGGACGGGCATTTGCACCGAGGACAGTCCGGAAAGAGCTTCGGAGACATGGGACCGCGGTGGAGAAATCATGCCAAGATCCGTTGCCATGTTGTTCATGTCAACGCCGTACCAGGCGAGCAACTCCCGCAGGTCGCGGCGATAAATTACCGCGAGGGTATAAAGGCGGAAGATGCTAGGCAACACGCCTTTGGTCTCGATGTCCGACAAACGGCTGGGAGGGATGGAGAATTCCTCATTGCGATATTTTTCAGCCATGCGCGCGCTGGAAGTCTCGATGTCGCGCATGGTCAAGCCGAGTTTCTCTCGCAGAGTACGAAGACTCTTACCGGCCGGGAGCATGAGACGCCTCCAAGTGCTGGACATCATAGCAGGACGTATCGTTTCGTGTCATGAATTGTGGAAAGATTTCGACTGAGTGATGCTTGTTACGAATTCAGAACAGGCTGCACCCGCGTCCAGTCAAGGGAAACGCTGATATCGCGCTCGGAAGCTACGACGCTGTCTGAAGGTCGCGCCGGCTGGGAGCTGATCCATTTGTTCGGATTTCGTAACAAGGAGCAGGGAAAATGCCGAACCCGGCCTCCGGGACCGGTTTTCATCTCTGAGGTACGCTGATTAAGTAGCCGAACGTTCGATCCCACTCTCTTCGTTATGCGCAGTCTTCAAAGCCCAAGCCATCCTTGGAGTATTATGCGCGATTCCAAACTGTCCCGAGGCATTCAGCACGATGATGCCGCCATGTCCATTTAACCGCTGCTTCAGGTAGTTCATCGCTTCCTGTGCCGCCCACTCCGGCAAATTCCCCGCAGCCACGCGATCGGCCGTCCACTTCGCCAGCACCAGCTTCATGATCGGCTCGCCCCAGCCCGTCGTCGAGACCGCCGCGCTCATATTGTCCGCATAGCAGCCGCACCCAATCAGTGACGAATCTCCGAGCCGTCCCGGAGCCTTGTTCAAGGTGCCCCCGGTTGAAGTCGCGGCGGCGATGTTGCCGTTACGATCCAGCGCGACGGCGCCGACCGTGTCGTGCGAAATCTCTGGTGCGAACAGATCGTTCCCGTCTTTTGCAGGGCCTTGCCTTGCGGCTTCGTGCTGATACTGCTTTAATCGCTCTACCTCGCGCGGAATCACCAACTCTTCGTTCCTACATAACTCCACGCCATGCTCGGTCGCAAACCGCTCTGCCCCTTCGCCCACAAAATAAACATGGGGACTCTCACTCAAAATCTTGCGCGCCGCCTGCACTGGATTCCGCACTCGCTCCACGCATCCCACGCCCCCGGCCCGCAAAGTAGCTCCGTCCATGATCAGCGCATCAAGCTGTACCTTGCCATCGCGATTCAGAAAACTCCCCCGCCCCGCGTCGAAGGTCTCGTCATCTTCCATAATGACCACGGCTGCCTCGACGGCATCGAGCGCCGTGCCGCCGGTCTCCAGCACGCGCCAGCCTGCGCGCCAGCGCATTCCTCACCCCGCGCAGATGCGCCTCCACCATGTCATCGGGCATGGCCCAAGCGCCGCCGTGAACTACAAGTACGGGATCAGTGGGCAAGAAGAACTCCTCAGAAAATGACTGGATAGGATAGCAGGTGTGGCCTGAGCAAACTCAAACTCCGTGCCTCGTCGTTTTCAGGACACTGGGTTTGTTCAAAGCCAGGGCGCGGGGAATTTGACTTTGCCTTCGCGCGGCCGTGGACTCCGACTCGCGAAGGTGGGACGAAGGTGGGACCAATCCCTGCTACCGATTCGTCGGTCGAATCGTCTACACGGTCGAGTTTCAAGATAAGGCGCTAGCAGTGCAAGAGGTTACAACGCAGATGATGACTCGACGAGAAGCAGTTCGACTGCTGAGTTCGGCCTCAGCCGGAGTGTGGTTTGCGGCGGCGCAGATCGGTTTCAACTTTTCGATTGCACCAAATGCCTCCGCTGCGAAGGAACGACTCCACCCCGCCGCTTGCGCCCGGAGCCCCTAAGTCGCCGGAAAGGATCGCACTGATTGATGCGTTCAGGAAGAAATCCGAAGGGCTGCAAGACAAGTTCGAGGCGCGCACGCACAAGAGTGACTGGGTGATGCCGTATCGCTTATTCCGGCCGGAAGCAGCTCGCGGGAAAGTGCCTTTGGTGGTTTATCTGCATGGTAGCGGTGGGTTGGGCGACGACAACCTCAAACAGCTCGCCTTCGGCAATATTTTTGGCACGCGAGTCTGGTTGCTGCCGGAGAACCAAGAACGCTTTCCCTGTTACGTCTTGGCGCCGCAGACCGATCGGGGATGGATCAAATACGATTTTTCGCAACAGCCGGCGAACGAACTCCCGGGCTTCGGAGACGGGGCACGACTGGCATTGGAGATTATCGACGCGTTGCGGCACGAGTTCGCTATCGATGAGAGGCGCATCTACGTGGCCGGGAACTCGATGGGAGGCGCGGGAGTGTGGAATATCATCGCGAATCGCCCACATTTTTTCGCCGCAGCAGTGATTTGTTGTGGAGGCGTCTCTCCCGACGATGGCACTGGGTCGATTGAAACGCCGTTATGGGACTTCCATGGGGATGCTGACGAGGTCGTTCCTGTGTCCTCATCGCGTGATCGCATCGCGGCAAGACGGAAGGCGGGCGGACACCCGATCTACACCGAATACGCCGGGGTAGATCACGATGGCGCAACCAGATTGGCTTTCACCGAACCGGAATTGGTGAAGTGGGTGTTTGCCCAACAGCGTCTCCCGCACGCTCACCGATAAGTGAGCTGTCGGAGGTGTTTGATTCGAAGTTCTTAACAATAAGGTCCCGAGACCGCAAAGGATGAAGAAGACCATGTTGAATCGCTGGTTGAATTACACCGCAGTGACAGTATTGGCGTCCAGTTGCCTGTTTGCAGAGACACCGGTGCGCGTGCAGACCTTTCCTCTTCGCGATACGACCGGGTTGATCGCGCCGAAGCTCAAGACGGAAGCCGTGGACTATCTGGGACGCAGATCCGTGCGGCTCACCTTAGAAGGGGAGGACCACGACGGCCTCGCGCTGCTGCCGGGAACCGACTTCCAGGATGGAGTGATCGAGGCGGACATCGCGCTGAAATCGACAACGCCCGCCGGGCGTCAGGTTTCCGGGATTTGTCGGGATTGCATTTCGCGCCCGGCCCGATGCATCGCACTACGAGCTGTTCTACTTGCGGCCGGGAAACTCGGAGGCTGCGGATCAGGCGATGCGGAATCATGCGGTCCAGTACGCCTCGGAGCCGGACTTCGGATGGTATCGGCTGCGCCGGGAATGGCCGTCCGTTTATGAGTCTCATGCGGAACTGGCGATGGAGACTTGGACAAAAGTACGGATCGAGGTGGCCGGCCGCGCCGCGAAACTCTATCTGAACGGATCGGCCAAGCCAAGTCTGGTGGTGGATGGTTTGAAGGGCGAGGATTTGCACGGCGCCGATCGGGCTGTGGAGCTTCACCACCGAGGAGGCGTATTTCTCCAACGTGCGGATCACTCCGTCCGTGCCGGAAAACCTGAAGAACGGATCTGAAGTCGGCCGGTTCATGGGACATGCGGTATTCGAGCGACGCGGGCCGAATGGACGCGTCGATGGAATTGCACCGCGAGGGAAACAAACTGACGGGAACATGGTCCGGCCCGCTCGGAGAGGGTCGCGCGATAACTGGCACTTGGCGGAACGGCTACGTGGAACTCTCGTTCGCGGGCGAGTGGCCGAAGGAAAGCCAGCAAGGAGCTCCGGGTCCGGTCAATGCATTCCTGAGCGGTTGGATTGACGGCGACGCCGGCAAGGGCCGGATGCGGGTGGAGGGCCGCTCCGATGGAGGATGGGTAGCTAAGCGAAAAGAGTAAGCGGCCAATCTGCGGTTGCGTTGATCGCGTCCAAACTACTATGCCGCCTGCCCCGCCTTGGCTGCGGCCGTTCGGGCCGTCCTGGGTGCGGGTCCAGGTGTAGCGCATGCGGTGGATTACCGTCAGAGTCGACAGAACTGCGATCACCCACAGCACGGGCGCCATGCGGTTGAAGAGTGCGCCGATGATCACCAGCACCAGGCGCTCGGGACGTTCCATGAAGCCCACGCGGCAGGATCCAATCAGAGACTCGGCGCGGGCTCGCGTGTAGCTCACCATGATGGCGCTTACCATCACGAAGGCAGTGAGCACGACATAGAAGAAGCGGTCGCCGCGCGCGTAGAAGACCAGCAGTCCGAGGAACTGCGAGGCGTCACTATAGCGGTCGACTACTGAGTCGAAGAACGCTCCGAAGCGCGTGACCCGGTTAGTGGCGCGGGCCACCTGCCCATCCACCAGATCGAAGAATCCGGAGAAGATAATGACCAGGCCAGCGTAGAAGAACAAACGCTGCTGGGTCAGGGCTGTGGCGGATCCGAAGAGAATTGCGGCCCAGGTGTTGACAACCAGACCCATGAAGGTAAGCACGTTGGGATTGATGCGCGACAGCGCCAGCCAGCGGACGATGGTATCGAGCAGCACTCCGCAGGCGCGTCCGAAGGCGCTGGTCCAACTTCGGAAAGCCCAGCTTGGCGCCATCAGGCGCCCGCCTTCTCGGGCTCGGCCTCGTCGTGGATGGTGGTCAGGGCAAGGATTTCCAACTCGCGCTTGCCGTTGGGCGTGATCACGGTGGCCTCGTCGCCTACCTTCTTATTGAGCAGCGCGCGGCCGATGGGAGACGTGGTCGAGATCTTGCCAGCGCCCACGTCCGACTCTTCGCTGGTGACGAGCTTGTATTCGAGCTCTTCATTCTTTGAGCTGTCGAAGACCTTCACGGTGGAACCCAACCCCACTTTGTCTTTGGGGATGTTATTCATGTTGGTCAGCGACAGGTCGGCGAGGCGCTTGCCGAGTTGGCGGAAGCGCGCCTTGACGAACTCCTGGCGCTGCTTCGCCATGTGGTACTCGGCGTTCTCGCTGAGGTCGCCGAGAGCCGCGGCCCGCTTGATCTCTTTGGGCAACTCGTGGACGAGTTCGTGCTCGAGCGCGTCGACTTCTTCCTGCAGTTTCTTTCGGAGTTGATCAGTCATTTCAGATCAGGCATTTCTAATCAGAGATTATAAACCTGTTGAGGGGATGAAGATTGAATCAGGCCTGGAACTCGGACGCTTCGGGGAAGCGGAGTTTGCACTTGGCCAGGGCCAAGGCCAGCAGTTCCTCGACCTTGGTTTCTTCGCAGTTGCGGGACATGGCCAGTTCGCTGACCAGGAGGTAGCGAGCGCGTTCGAGCATCTTCTTTTCGCGGAAGGATAGGGGCTTCGCCTGATGGAGAGCGATCAGGCTTTTGAGGACTCCGGCGACTTCGAACAGGGAGCCGGTGCGCATGCGGTCTGAGTTTTCCTTAAAGCGATCTTTCCAGTCGGCGGTGCTGAGGTCTTCGCCGATGGCAAGAAAGTCGAGGATTTTCTGGACCTCGCCGTTGCGGACGACGCGGCGTATGCCGACGCTGCCTACGTTGTTGCAGGGGACCATGACCTTGAGGCTGCTGGCTTTAATGTTAAGAAGATAGAACTTTTCGACCGTGGCACCGATGGACCGGCTGCTGATCTGTTCGATGACACCGACCCCGTGGTTGGGATACACGACCTTGTCGCCGATGTGAAAATTCAGGTCCGCACCACTCATAAAAGGCACCCGGGAAGGAGTTAGGGTCTAGTGGGGAGAAGCGTTATCGTTACTATAAACAGATTACGCTGAAATCGGGCGAAAGGCAACATTGGCGCGCCATTGGAGACGTTCGGGGGCTCGAAAACGGCATTCTTGTGACAGGAGTTAGAGAGCGTAAGTTACTGTGGCGGGATGGGTTACAGGTTGAGAGGTCCGGACAGGGCTTCGTTGTATTGTCTGGTGCGGGAAGCGTGGTCAGGAATGTGAGCGTGGCGCTTATAATCGCGGCGTGAGTTCCGAAATGGGAAAATCAGACCGTCCGGCGGGACGAATCCTGGCGCTGGATGTGGGGTCGAGGCGGATTGGCATCGCCGTGTCGGACCCTTTAGGGATCACGGCGCAGGGACTCGAGACGTTACAGCGCCGGAACAAGCGTCATGATCTGGCGGCACTTGAGCGGGTGATTCGGGACTATGCCGTGCGGGAGATCGTGGTCGGCCTGCCCTTGCGCATGAGTGGCGCGGGAGGAACCCAATCCGAAAAGATGCAGGTGTTTGCGGAGGAATTGCGAAAGCGGTTCCGGCTGCCGGTTCACTTGTGGGATGAGCGGCTGACGTCGGCGGAAGCGAACCGGCTGCTGCGGGAGACGGATTTGTCGATCGAAAAGCGGGCGAAGGCGGTGGACCGGATGGCGGCGGTTTTGATTCTGCAGGGATGGATGGAAGGGAAGCGGCTTCCGGCTTCCGGCTCTCGGCTTTCGGCCGGCGATTAACGACCGCTTCTTCAGGGACTGTCGCTCTTCAGGTATTGCCGCGGACGCCGCTTTACTTTCCTCGCATGGCGCGGCGGTAGGCGTCTACATTCCTGTTGTGTTCTTCCATGGTGTGTGCGAAGCGATGGTGGCCGGCGGCGTCCGCTACGAAATAGTAGTAGTCACTTTCCCCGGGATGCATCGAGGCTTCCAGAGCGCCTTTGCCGGGATTACCGATGGGGCCGGGTGGAAGTCCGGTGTGAGTGTACGTGTTGTAGGGCGAGTTGAAGCGCATGTCGTCGTGATGGAGGGCTCCTGTGTAGGTCCCGGCTAGGAGTTCGGCATAGATGATGCTGGGGTCGGCGTCGAGCGCGATTTTCTTCGCGAGACGGTTGTAGTAAACGCTGGCGACCAGCGGACGTTCCTCGGCGACGGCCGTTTCTTTCTCGATGATGGACGCCATGGTGACGGTGCGCTCGATGTCGTCATCGGTCCGGCCAGACTCAGTGTGTGTTGAGTCGGTTTGGCCAGGAGGCGCTGGAATCAATCCGATCTGATGCGCGACCTGGCGGAACTGCCTGACCATCGTGGCTGCGATATCGTGCATGCTCTGCATGCGGCTGAACTCGTAGGTGTCAGGGAACAGGTAGCCCTCGAGAGAAGGAGCATTCGGCGCGAGGTCGGCGATGAGGGCAGTATCGGATTGCGCCACTTTCAGGAAGTCGTCCGCGGGGCCGAGTCCGGCTGCTTCAACAGCACGAGCGATGTCGAAGATGGTGAAGCCTTCGGGAACGACCACGGTACGGAAATAAACGTCGCCGCGGCGAAGACGCTTCTGGAGGTCGATGATGTTTGCCGGTTTTTCGAAGAGATATTCTCCAGCCTTGAGAGTGCGGTGGCGGTGAAAGTCGTGCCAAAGAATGAACGCTTCCTCGCTGCGAATCACCCCAGCGGATTTGAGTTCAGAGGCGATGCGGCGCGTGGAATAGCCGGGGTGCAGCATCACAAAGATTTTCCCCGAGGGCTCGACCGGGGTTAGCAGAGCCCAGGCGAACCAGCCCGCCGAGGCGAGCGCCGCAATAAAGATGAGCCAGAAGATCTTTCGCACGATGGCGACAGTTTAGACGATGGTGGAAAGAGTGCGTAGCTGACTTTAGTAAGATTCTGGCTTCCGGGGCCGCAGCTAGGTCCTGTCAATTAACCCTATTAACCAATGATTTTCGGGTGCTTGCTGGTTTTGCACCCTTTCCGGCGCGGTATACTCAAATGTTCTAGGAGTCGCCTGATCCTTCATGAGACGTAGCTCGCCCTTTTGGGCTTTGGTTTTGGTGCCAGCGGTACTGCCTATAACGGGCTGTCTGTTCCGGACGCGGCCGGTGGAGGAGACATACTCCAAGGCCCCGCTTCAGGAAACGACCCAATCCGGGTTGATCACCAGCATCAATCAGCAGGCGGAAAAGATCCAGTCGCTCAAGGCGACCGTCGATATTGATACGTCAGTGGGGGGCGCGAAGAAAGGGCACCAAACCGACTACAAGGAGATTCGCGGTTACGTGCTGGCGCGCAAGCCGGCGATGTTGCACATGATCGGGTTGCTGCCGATCGTGCGCACCACGGCTTTCGACATGGTAAGCAACGGTGAGGAGTTCAAGTTGTGGATCCCGCCGAGGAACCGTTTTGTCACGGGGCGCAACGACGTGCAAACTAATAACGCGGACCAGCCCATGGAAAGCATCCGGCCGCAAGACATCTACGATGCGCTGCTGATCCGGCCCATCGATCCTGAGCATGAGATTGCCGTGCTGGAGAATAGCGAAGAGATTCTGCATGACTCCAAGGGTCACCGGGTTCTGCAGGAAGACTACGAGCTGGTGGTAATTCGAAAGGGCGAGCAGGGTTGGGCTCTGTCGCGCAAGATTGTTTTCAGCCGTATCGACCTGCAACCGCATCGTCAGTACATCTATGACCAGCAGGGCAAATTGGTGACGGATGCCCGGTATGCGAACTACAAGGACAACGATGGCGTCAGCTTTCCCTCGCGCATCGAGATTTCGCGGCCCCAGGAGGAGTACGACATCACCCTCAATATTTTGAAGCTGGAGATGAACAAGCCACTGCGGGATGACCAGTTCGCGCTGGAGCAGCCGCCCGGGGCGGAGGTCGTACATCTGGACAAGCCGCAACCGCAGTCGAGCGCGGTGGTGCCGCCGGCAAACAGCAATTAGCAGTTGGCAGTTAGCATTTGGCAACGGTAAGAGGTGATCCCAAGCTAATCGCTGGTTTCTAAATCCATGATGAACAAGATGGTTATCGCCAACCTGGTGCATCGCCCGCTGCGGTCGCTGATCAGCGTGAGTGCGATTGCGCTGGAAGTCACACTGATTCTGCTGGTGGTGGCCCTCTTCTACGGCATCTTGAACGGATCGAAAGAAAGCCAACTAGGCGTGGGTGCGGATTTGATGGTGATGCCTCCTGGGTCTTCGGCACTGGTGGGCATGTCGGGCGCTCCGATCTCGGTGAAAGTGGGCGGCGTTCTGCGCAAAGTGCCGCACGTCGCGGTGGCTGCACCGGTGATCTGGTGGTTTACGCAGAAACCAAACGTCGAGATCATTTACGGCATCGATCTAGCAAGTTATGACGCTCTATCTCCCGCATTTCGCTATCTCTCAGGCGGGCCGTTTCAAGAGCAGTATGACGTGATTGTCGATGATTACTTCGCGGGCATGAACCGAAAGAAGGTGGGAGACTCGATTGAAATCCTCAACCACCAGTTTCGCATCTGCGGCATCGTGCCCCACGGAAAAGGTGGCCGCAAGTTCTTGCCGTTGGCGACTATGCAGGATTTGCTGGGCGCCGAAGGACGCGCTTCCGCCTTCTACGTGAAGCTGGATGATCCAGCGAACGCCGATCAGGTGGAGAAAGAGATCCAACAGGTGCCGGGAATGGAGAACTACGCGGTGCGCTCGATGCAGGAGTACTTGTCGATGATGACGCCGGACAATCTCCCAGGATTTGAAATCTCCATCCGGATCGTGATCGGGGTTGCTGTCATCGTGGGCTTCCTGGTGATTTTCCAGTCGATGTACACGGCGGTTATGGAGCGTACGCGAGAGATTGGTATTTTGAAGTCTCTTGGCGCGTCGAAGCTTTACATTGTCAATGTGGTGCTGCGGGAAACTGCCGTGCTGGCGATTTTGGGAATCGTTGCTGGAGTCATCATCAGCCTGGTTACCCGCCGCGTGATTATGTTCGAAAGGCCCGTCCTCCGGCTTTTCTGGAGCAATCAGTGGGTTCTTCGGGCAAGTTTGATCGCCATTGTTGGCGCGCTGGCGGGGGCTTTGTATCCGGCGTTTAAGGCGGCGGGGAAGGATCCGATAGAAGCGCTGGCGTACGAGTGAGACGCGACCTTTTCTGGTTCCTTTTATTCTTCTGATTCCTTCGCTTCGATCCCCGCTCTCTTCAGCAGCCGTCTTAGTCCTCGTTCTCCGGCGGCGCCGCGTTGCTCAGCGGCGATGTTGCCGTCGCGGTCGATCACCACGTAGATCGGGTAGCTTTGCGCGTTGTACATGGCAGCGAGGTTCGTGTCTTTGGTGAGCACGATGGGCACGGATCGTGGGTGCTCGGCGAGATACTTCTTGACCTTCTGATCGGGCTCCAGGACGTCGACGGCGAGCACGATCAGGCCTTTGTCGGAGAACTCTTTGGCGAGGTCGTCGACCAGTTCGGCTTCGCCTTCACAATATTTGCACCAGGTGGTCCAGAACTCGAACAGGACAACCTTGCCTTTCACGGACGTGTTGTTGAACTGGTCTCCGACCGTGGTTTTGGCGCGGAAGCGCGGGGCGGGCTGGCCGGTTTCGTCTCCGGCGAAGGCGCACAGTGCGATCAGGGTGAACGCGATTGGCAAGAGGCGGCGAAGGATGAGCGATGGCGCTGCCATGGGGCGGAATACTAGCACGGTCGGCACGACCAGATTGGGTATAGTTTTAGTTAACTCCGCGTTGACAATTCCTTGCAGGCTACGGTATCTTAAAGACTTTGGGAAGTCTCGCGGTTGCCCGCCTGATGGTCTGGCGTCCTCGCCGGGGAATCAACGAGCGGTCTTCTTTGTTATTTTCAATCGCGTTTCGCAACTTTTTTTCATTCTGGGAGAGTTCCGATGTCAACCTATTTCCCGTCACCGGGGGAAATTGTGCGCAAGTGGTACGTCGTGGATGCGGATGGGCAGACGCTCGGGCGTCTGGCTTCGCAAGTGGCGCGAATCCTTATGGGTAAGGAGAATCCGCAGTACACGCCGTTTCTGGATACTGGCGATCACGTGATTGTGGTCAATGCCGAGAAGATTCGAACCACCGGCATGAAGTCAGAGCAGAAGCAGTATCACCATTACACCGGCTACCCGGGTGGCCTGCGCACCGAAGATTACCGCAAGCGTTTGGCTCGCAAGCCGGAAAAGATTATTGAAGATGCGGTGCGGCGTATGCTGCCGAAGAATAAGCTAGCTGCGCACATGCTCTCGAAGCTGAATGTTTATAAGGGCGACAAGCATCCGCACGAGGCGCAGAAGCCGCAGGATTTGAAATTGGAAGTCAGGGCGTAGGATCCGGAGCAATTGGGGCGAGCTCCGAGAAGACTGAGATCCTTCGCTCCGCGTGAAGAGCGGCTGCGCTCAGGATGACAACAAAATTAGGAGCTGGAAGCTAAATGGCAGAACTGGTTCAGTATTACGGAACGGGGCGGCGGAAGCGGGCGATTGCTCGGGTGTATTTGCGTCCGGGCAGCGGCGACTTCAAGGTGAACGGACGTGCGTTCGAAGAGTATTTCGTGACTCCCGCACAGCGCTCGGCAGCGAAGGCGCCGTTGGCGTCGACGGATACGGCGGTTTCGTTCAACATCGTCGCCAGCGTTTTGGGCGGTGGAGTGCGTGGGCAGGCTGATGCAGTAAAGCTCGGCATTGCGCGTGCCTTGATGCAATTCAACGCGGAACTGCGCGGCAAGCTGAAGTCCGAGGGCTTGGTGACGCGCGACTCGCGCGGCAAGGAACGCAAGAAGTATGGACAGAAGGGCGCGCGCAAGCGGTTCCAGTTTTCGAAAAGATAGGTTTCAACGTTTCAAGGCTTCATGGTTTCAAAGTGTCATTGAAACCTTCAAACGTCTGAAACTTTGGAACGTCGAGTTTTTAGGTGTTCAATTCTTCCTGTGCCTCGCGGCGCGGGGACGGGAATGGCAATCCGGAGCGGAACTTACGCAAAGGATGCAGACTTAACAAGGAGGTTCATTGGCTACTATCACCATGAAGGAGTTGCTCGAAGCGGGAGTTCACTTCGGGCATCAGACGAAGCGCTGGAATCCCAAGATGAAGGAATACATCTTCGGAGAGCGCAACGGGATCTACATCATCGACCTGCAGAAGACGCTGAAGATGTTCAAGGAAGCGTCGAAGTTCGTACAAGAACTGGCGGCCGACGGCAAGATTGTGCTGTTCGTGGGCACCAAGCGCCAGGCGCAGGATGCGATCGCCGAAGAGGCAACGAAGTGCGGCGGGTTCTACATCAACCAGCGCTGGCTGGGCGGGCTGCTCACCAACTGGGTCACGGTGCAGAAGTCGGTGAAGCGGCTGAAGGAGCTCGACGAGATGGCCACGGACGGCCGCTACGAGCTGCTGCCGAAAAAAGAAGTCATCAAGCTGGAGCGCGAGCGCAAGCACCTGCAGGCTAACCTGGCGGGCATCAAGAATATGAGCCGGTTGCCGGATGCAGTATTCGTGATTGACTCGAACAAGGAACAAATCGCCGTTCGAGAAGCCCGCAAACTGGGCATCCCAGTGGTCGCGGTGGTGGATACGAATTGCGATCCCAGCGAAGTGGATTACGTAATTCCGGGCAACGACGATGCGTTGCGCGCGATCCGCTTGTTTACCTCGAAGATTTCGGAGTCGATCGCCGAGGGAGCGCAGCTGATGACCGACAAGCAGGTCGCGGACATGACGGCGGCGACCGAACAGGCGCAGGCTCGGGAATTGCAGCAGGCGGAAGATGCTGCAGCCGCGCTTGAGGTTCGGGCCCAGGAGGCTGCGGCAGCGTCTGATCTGGCGGACATCGGCGAAAACATCAGCATGGAAGAGGTGCTGGGTCCGGGGACGCATAAGAAGCCAGTGGCGAACGAGGATGCCGAGGTTGTCCCGAAGGTGGAGAGCCAGACGGTTTAAGAGCAGTGGCCATTGGTCGTTGATTAGAGATCAGGATCTGTGGCTAGTCGGACAAACCGGGCGTTTGACATTAGACCCGCGCGGGTCATGCATAGAAAATTCCCGGCGCGGGTCAAAGTTTGTTAGGCACGTTGGTGGACCAGGAAGGAAGATTCTTAGCAATGAGCACTACTATGGCAAATATTTCTGCAGCACAAGTGAAAGATCTCCGGGAGAAGACCGGAGCTCCGATGATGGATTGCAAGCAGGCCCTGACGGAAGCCAAGGGCGACATGGAGCAGGCGGTTGTGATTCTGCGCAAGAAGGGCGTTTCGGTTGCCGCCAAGAAAGCCACGCGCGTGACCAGCGAAGGAGCGGTGACCAGCTACATCCATGCCGGAGGCAAGATTGGCGTGCTGGTCGAGGTCAACTGCGAGAGCGATTTCGTGGCGCGTACTGACGACTTCAAGGAACTGGTGCACGATATCGCCATGCACATCGCGGCGAGCGATCCGAAGTTTGTGCGCAAGGAAGACGTGACCAAGGCTGATTTCGATCGCGAGAAAGAGATCTACATCGCGCAAGCCGTTGCCTCGGGCAAGCCGCAGAACATCGCCGAGAAAATGGTTGCCGGCAAGATGGAAAAGTTCTACGAAGAGGTCTGCTTGCTGGAGCAGCCCTTCATTAAGGACCAGACCATGTCGATTGCGCAGCTTATCGCCGCGAAGATCGGCAAGCTGGGCGAGAACATCAGCGTGCGACGGTTTGCGCGCTTTAAGGTGGGCGATGCGGGCGAGACGATCGCCGTCACCAAGCCTACTGAACAGAAAGCTGAGTGATTTTCGGGCGCCTGCGGGCGCCCTTTTTGTATGGGCGAGGGTTATACGCTCGCTACAGCCGGCGGGACGCCGGCGCTACGTCGTTGGCGCTACTATGGAAACCCCTGCCTTCAAACGCGTTCTGCTCAAGCTTTCCGGAGAGGCGCTGGCTGCTAATCAGGGCTTCGGTGTGGACACGGCTCGCATCCACGAGGTCGCGGCTGAACTCGCCGACGTGAACAAGTTGGGAGTGCAGCTCGCGATTGTGGTGGGCGGCGGCAACTTCTTTCGCGGCGTGGCTGATCAGGCTCGGGATATGGACCGCGTTTCCGCCGATCACATGGGAATGCTGGCCACCGTGATCAACGCGCTGGCGCTGCAAGATGCGCTGGAGAAGCAGAAAGTCTACACGCGCGTGCAAACGGCGATTGAGATGAACCAGGTGGCGGAGCCTTTCATCCGGCGGCGCGCCATTCGGCATCTGGAAAAAGGCCGCGTCGTGATTTTCGCGGGCGGGACTGGGAATCCTTACTTCTCGACCGACACGGCGGCTTCTTTGCGTGCCATGGAGATCAAGGCGGATGTGATTCTGAAGGCCACTAAGGTCGATGGGATCTACGATGCTGATCCGATGAAGGTGGACGGCGCCAAGAAGTTCAACCACATTTCCTACATGGATGTGCTGAAGCTAGGGCTAAAAGTGATGGATTCCACGGCCATCAGCCTGTGCAAGGACAATAACCTGCCCATCATTGTGTTTAACCTGAACCAGCATGGAAACATTCGCCGAGTGTTGAGCGGGGAAAAGATCGGGTCCAGGGTTAGCGCCTAAAGATTTTGGCCACGGATTTGCGCGGATTTTCCCGAGTTCTCATCCGTGCGAATCCGTGGCGGCTTTCTTTTTAGGTTTATAATTCAGCGTTTTGATTCTTAACATCCTACGGAGCTGACGATATGGCTCAAGCCACAATGGCGGCAATTCCTGGCCTCAGAGAAACGTACGTACAACTGAAGACGCGGATGGAGAAAGCCGTGGAAGATTTCCGCAAAGCGATGGCGGCCACGCGCACCGGGCGTGCTTCGGTGCACATGCTGGATAGTGTGAATGTCGACTATTACGGCTCGCAGATGCCGCTGAACCAGATCGCGCAAGTTCACGCTCCGGAGCCGCAGATGATCACGGTCCAGCCGTTTGATCCGTCGCAGGTGGGAGCGATCGAGAAGGCGATTCGTGCGGCCGAATTGGGGCTGAATCCGATGAACGACGGGAAGTTGATCCGCGTGCCGGTGCCGGCGCTCACGCAGGAGCGACGCCAGGAAATGGTGAAGCACCTGCACAAGGTGCTCGAGGAGCACCGCACTGCGGTGCGGAATATTCGCCGCGATGGCAACGATGCCATCAAGAAAGCGATGAAGGACAAGAAGATCACAGAGGATGACGAGAAAAGGTCGCTGGAAGAGATTCAGAAACTCACCGATGATGAAATCAAGAAGATGGAAGAGATGAGCAAAGCCAAAGAGAAGGAAGTGCTGGAATTGAAGTAGAAGCAATCGATTCTTGATGGAATTGGAATTCAGGGCATCCGAAGCGTGCGGATGCCCTTTGTGTTGCACGGGTCGTCCGCCCCTTATAATCGGGAGGTCGAACAGACGGAAGATTATGAAAAAGCTCGTCCATGCCGCGTGCCCGCATGATTGTCCCGATGCTTGCGGGGTGCTGATTACCGTGGAGGATGGGCGTGCGACGAGGATTCAGGGAGATCCGGGGCATCCGGTGACCCGCGGGTTTTTGTGCGCCAAGGTGGCGAAGTATCTGGACCGGGTGTATTCGCCGGATCGGGTACTTTATCCGATGCGGAGGATCCAAGGCATTGCAACGGAGAGATTGGAGTTCGCCGTTACAGACGCGGGCGGCGCCGGCGCCCGCGCTACACAGAGTCTGGCAGCGCATTTCCTGGGACGAAGCGCTGGATGAAATTGCTTCGCGCTTTCGCGCGGTGATCTCCGAGTTCGGCAGCGAGGCGATTCTGCCTTATTCCTACGGCGGAACTTTGGGAGCGCTGAATGGCGGCTCGATGGACCGCAGGTTCTTCCAGCGCCTGGGTGCTTCTGAGTTGGAGCGCACGATCTGTTCTTCGGCGGGCGAGGCTGGGCTGGAGTCTGTCATGGGCGTGAAACTTGGCACTGAGCCCGAGCAGTTCATGCATTCCCGTTACATCATTGCGTGGGCTTCCAACATTCATGGAAATAATGTTCACTTGTGGCCATTCATTGTGGAAGCGCGCCGCAGGGGAGCGAAGCTAGTCGTGATCGATCCCTACCGGACGCGGACTGCGGCGTGTGCCGACTGGTATCTTCCAATCAATCCCGGCACCGATGCCGCGCTGGCGCTGGCCATGATGCACGTGATCATCAATGAGGGGCTGCACGATGCCGATTATGTGGCGAAATACACTCTCGGATTCGACCAACTGTGTGAAAAGGTCAAGGGTTATCCGCCGGAGCGTGCGGCACAGTGGACGGGGATTGCGGCTGACGACATTCGGAAGCTGGCGCGTGAATATGCCACGGTGCGGCCTTCGGTAATCCGGGTGAATTATGGCGTGCAGCGGTCGGAGGGTGGCGGGACGGCCACGCGCGCGATTGCGATGCTGCCTTGCATTATTGGGTCGTTGAAAGAAGTGGGCGGCGGGATCCATTTGTCGACCAGTGGCGCATTTGATCTGAACAAGGAAGCGTTAAGGCGTCCTGACCTTAAGCCGGAAGGAAGCGAGCGTCCGCCGCGCATAGTAAACATGGTTCGACTGGGGGAGGCGCTGAACACGCTGAACGATCCGCCGGTGAAGGCATTGTTCGTCTACAACTCAAATCCGGCAGCCGTTTGTCCGAATCACAATGAAGTGGTTCGCGGGCTCAAGCGCAGCGACTTGTTTACCGTGGTCCACGAGCAATTTTTTACCGACACGACCGACTATGCCGACATTCTGTTACCGGCGACGACATTCTTCGAGCACAAGGATCTGCAGGCGGCATACGGCCACTACTATCTGCAGGTGTCGGACCAGGCGATTGAGCCATTGGGGGAGTGCCGGGCGAACGTGGAAGTGTTTCGGGTGCTGGCCGGGCGGATGGGGTTCAAAGACGAGTGTTTCGGCGAGAGCGTTGACAAGATGATTGATGGCGCTCTGGCTTCCAAGAATCCGTGGCTGGATGGTATCAGCCGGGAGCGGTTGGAGCGGGAAGGGCAGGTGCGGCTCAACTTCAGTGGCCAGTGGTCAGTGGCCAGTGATCAGATAGAACCCTTTCTTCCTTTTGCTCAGGGAAACTTTCGGACTCCTTCGGGCAAGGCTGAACTTTACAGTGAGGCGATGAAGGCGTTGGGGCTTGATCCGGTGGTGGAGTTTACACCTCCGGAGGAATCGCGGCATGGAAAGCACGGTACGGCACTTTCTCTGGAGCTCCTGGCGCGCAAGGCCGACAACTTCCTGAACTCAACCTTTTCGAATCTGCCTTCGGTGCAACAGATGGAAGAGACGAACCTCCTGGAGATGCATTCTTCCGATGCCCGAGCGCGCGGAATTGCCGACGGAGAGACGGTGAGGGTGTACAACGGCCGGGGAGAGATTTTCTTGAAAGCGCGGGTGGATGGCGCGGTTCAGCCGGGAGTGGTTTCGGCGAGGCTCAACTGGGCTAAGCTGGGCCCGGGATTGCGGAATATTAACGTGTTGACCTCAGAAAAACTTTCCGATCTGGGCAACTCCGCCACGTTTTATTCCGTCTTGGTGGAGGTGGAGTTAGCCAAGCCCTTTCCATGAAGCCACCGGCAAGAGTGGCCGCTTGGACGCTTTCCTTTTTTCTACCGTATAATGATCGTTTTCCTATATCCCAGAGGCTGAGGTAGTAGCGATTCATCTTTGCTCTCATCGAGACATCGCTGTGTCCGGGCGCGGCCACGGTTCTTCCGGCACTGCTCATCCCCCATCTTCTTCATTTATACGGCTTTGCCGGAGGATGAAGGGGTTGGGGTGGGCGCTGGGGATCGCTCTGACGCTTCTTTCGGCCTCGATAAGCTGGGCGCAGAGCGACGTTATTTCTGAAATCAACGTTCAAGGGAACCGCAGGATTCCCGCCGAGACCGTTAAGGCACGCATTTTCACCCACCCCGGAGACATTTATGACCCTGCCGCTCTGGAACGCGATTTCAATTCGCTGTGGAACACCGGTTATTTCGAAGACATCCGCTTCAGCCGGGAACAGACTCCGAAGGGTTGGCGGCTGATTATCCAGGTTAAGGAAAAGCCGACGATCCGCGAGATCAATTACGTTGGCAAGAGTTCCATTTCCGACAGTGACATCCTCGACCGCTTTAAGGAGGCGAAGGTTGGGTTGTCAGTGGAAAGCCAGTACGACCCCACGAAAGTGAAGAAGGCCGAAGTGGCGATCAAAGGGTTGCTGGCGGAACATGGCCGCCAGTTCGCCACCATCCGTACGGAAATACGGCAGATTCCTCCGGCCGCGGTCGGGATCACATTTGTGATCAAGGAAGGTCCCAAGGTTAAGGTTGGCAAGATCAAGTTCGAAGGCAACAAGAACGTGAAAACGCGAGTGCTGCGTTACGCCATGAAGAACTTGCGGCCCATCGGAATACCGCACTCCATCTTCCTGGAAGCTATCTTTGCCAGAACGTACGACGCAACCAAACTGGACGAAGATACGGAACGCGTCCGAAATGAATACCAGAACCGGGGCTATTTCAAGATGAACACCTCGGGCCAAGCCAAGACAGAAATTCACGATACCGGGCACACGGGGTTCCACATCCCGCTGTTGCAGGGCGGTGCGGGCAAGTCGGTCGACATCACCATGTCCATCGAGGAGGGCGAGCGCTACACGCTGGGCGGGATCACTTTCAAGAACAACAAGGCGGTGCAGAACGTGAGAGCGCTGCGAGCCCTCTTTCCTATCAAGGACGGAGATGTCTTCAGCAAGGAGAAAGTCGCCAAGGGCCTGGAGAACCTTCGCAAGGCCTACGGCCAGCTGGGCTACATCAATTTCACATCCATTCCTGATACCCGGTTTGACGACGATAAGAAGCTGATCTATCTCGATATTGACGTAGACGAAGGCAAGGCCTTCTATGTACGCCGCATCGAGTTTCAGGGCAACACTACCACTCGCGATAAAGTGATCCGGCGTGAGATCGCGCTTGAGGAAGGCAACGTTTACAACTCGCATCTCTGGGAGTTAAGCCTGTTGCGCTTGAATCAACTGGGGTACTTCGACCAGTTAAAGCCAGATGACCCGAACACCACGATCCGCCAACTGGACGAGAAAGATGGCTTGGTCGATCTGACGCTGAAGATCCACGAAAAGGGCAAGAACAGCATCGGCCTCAACGGCGGCGTGAGTGGGTTGGAAGGCGCTTTCGTTGGAATTAACTATGCAACTAACAACTTCCTGGGTTTGGGGGAAACCCTTCAGGTCCAGGTGAGTGCCGGAAACCTGGCGAAGAGCGTGCGATTCGGTTTCACGCAGCCTTACATGTTTGACCGGCCGTTACAGTTTGGTTTCAACGTGTACTACACGAAGACCAAGTACGATCAGGCCCGGCAACTCTCGATTTTCAGCGGACAGAGCCTGAACCTGCCAAATGCCGTGTTGCAGAATTTGCAGAACTACACGCAGCAGAGTGCGGGATTCACATCATCGTTAAGCTATCCGCTGCACCGTTCTTTCAAGCGCTTGGGAATTACCTATTCGTTCGACCGATCGTCGCTGCTGGCGTTGAGCACAGCCTCGAAGAATTTGTTCGAATTCCTGGCCTTTCGCGGAATCTCCGGCCCTGTGGCCCTGGACGGAATCATCACCAGCAAGATCTTCCCCAACTTCTCCTTCAACACGCTCGATAGTCCAATCTCGCCCCATCACGGGCACCAATTTACGGCAGGCATGGAGCTCGCAGGGCTGGGAGGGACAATTCGATCGGTGCGCCCGATCGTGCAATACAAGAAGTTCATCCCGGTCCAGAACCGCCGCAATGCGATCGGTTTCAATGTCCAGGGGTCGTTCATAAGCGGCTTTGATGGTTTAGTCGCCCCGCCGTTCCAGCGCGCCTACATGGGTGGCGAGAACGATCTGCGCGGGTTTGACATACGTTCTGTTTCCCCGGTGGCGTTCCTGCCGAGCGTGGGATCGATCACGCTGACCAATCGTGATGGAACCGTAGTACTCAAGAACCCGCAGAACCCCTCGGCGGGGGCTGTGACCATACCGATTCCGGTCGATCAGATCACATTCCCGGGCGGCGACTTAAGCATTGTGAGCAACCTGGAGTACCGCATCACGATCTATGGGCCGGTGGCGCTGGCTCCGTTTGTCGATATGGGCATTGATCCCATCCTTCGGCCGTCGCAGTTGCAGATTGCGCAGCAGCAATATCTGGATGTGATCGGTACGCAAGTAGGATGTCCCGTGCTGTCGCAGACTGCCACCGCCAACACCTGCGCTCCGGGTTCTGTGTTGAACCCGCGGCCGTCGCAAGATTTGCAGGTTCTGGGCTCGACCAACTGGCGCCCCAGAATGTCCACGGGACTGGAGTTGCAGATGTTTCTGCCGGTGGTCAATGCGCCCTTCCGCATCTACTGGGCGTACAACCCGCTACGGCTGGATAACCCGGCGACTCCGCCAATACCCATTACACGTGCCATGTTCCCTTCCGGAAATGCTCAGGGAGCGGGTGACTACACTTTCAATCTGGCAAAGAATGCCTACTCCCCGACTTTTCTCCTGCGGGAACCACGCAAGACGTTCCGCTTCACGGTGGCTACCACGTTCTAAGGGTAGGTTCCGAGGCCTGGTTCCACGGCAGGTACCGGTGCAGGAGGTTTGACGGCACCCGAGGGGGCTCTCTATAATCATGGGGCTCCACACTACTGCAGAAAGCTGTTTAGGGGTGGACGACACGTCCGCAACCCCGGCGTGTGACGCTGGCAATCTGGTGCGCCTTGTCTCAGGTGGCGCCCAAGAGCGGTTGTTAAGTAAGAATGCGACGAAGGTCTTTTTGAGTACGGCTCAGCGTTACCTGAAGACGGTAACCCGAGTTCATTCCCGGAGCCTAATTTACCGGAACAATTCCAAGGAGTTAAGCGATCCAATGACAAGCAAGTTTCTGCGGTCCGTTCTGGCTATTGCGGTTTTGTCCATGATTCTCGGACTAACGACTTCCGCATTCGCCCAAACCGGTGGCGCCGCTCCAGCGGGGGCGGCCAGTACGCCCGCAACCGCGGCGCCCACCACACCTATCACGACGGGTACCGGTTCCAAAATCGGGACCATCAACATTCAGGAGGCGGTGATCGCCAGCAACGAGGGCCAGCGCGATTTCGGAGCCTTGAGCAAGAAGCTGGAGCCGAAACAGAACGAGCTGAAGACGCAGAACGACGAACTCGAAGCTTTGCAAAAGCAACTGCAGACTCAGAGCGACAAGCTGAATGACGACGCCCGCGCTACCCTGGTCAAGCAGATCGAGACCAAGAAGAAGTCCTTCGACCGCGCGGTGCAGGACGCTCAGGAAGATGCGCAGAATCAGCAGAAAGAGATTTTTCAGCGCATTCTGCAGAAGATGGGAACGCCGGTGATCGTGAAATACGCACAAGATAACGGCTTCGCCATGGTTTTCGACACCTCGAACGGCTGGCCGCAGAGCCCCTTGCTGTGGGCCAACGAGAGGGTCGACATTACCAGGGCAGTGGTGGATATCTATAACGCGCAGTCCGGCGTGCCCGCCCCAGCCCCGGCTGGAGGAGCGGCAGCCAAGCCCGCGGCTCCGAAGCCGGCAGCTCCCAAGCCAACTACCCCGGCGCCAAACGCCCCACCCAAGTAATCTTTCACGACACCGCGTGTGTCGGAAAAGTTCCCAAAGGCCGCGTTACCGCGCGGCCTTTTTTCTTTGTTCCAGCCAGTTCTGCGCAACGAGGTTTGGTGTCCTTAGCAGTAACCGCTTTCAACGCAGGAGGACACCGTGTTTAACGACACACTCAATTCGTCATGGGATGAACGTTCGCGCCGAGGATTGACCGCCTTGACATCGTTCGCCTTGCAGGCCCTTGCGGTCGGCTTTTTGCTGATCCTGCCGCTGCTGCGGCCGACAGGCCTGCCTTTATTGCGCCAGCTCTCCACGCCCGTCAGTATCGGACAACCTCTGGCCGACGCTCCCGCCGTTAGAACGCACTCGGGTGCAAACGCGCCTGCGCCGAGCAGTGCGACCATCTTTCTCAGACCGTCGACGCGGTTTCCGGTTGGCATGCCGGCGGCCAGCGATGATGGTCCGCCTGTTGGACCGTCTGGTCCCTACATCCCGGGATTGAAAGGTAGTCCAGATGGAGTGTTCGATTCGCTGGGGAGCGGCGCTCGCCCGATTATGCCAGTAGCACCAGTTGCCGTGGCCCGTCCGGTCTCCATCTCGCACATGAGCGAAGGAGATCTGGTTCACAAGATTCTGCCGACTTATCCGCCGCTGGCGCGAGCGGCGCGCCTTCAGGGTCAAGTTGTGCTGCAGGCGGTGATCGGCAAGCAAGGCGGAATCGAGAATCTCAGAGTCCTGTCTGGCCATCCCATGCTCGTGCCGGCGGCGATTGAGGCCGTCCGCCAGTGGCGTTACCGGCCCGTATATTCTGAACAGTGAGCCCGTCGAGGTGGAAACGCAGATCACGGTGAACTTCTCACTGACCGGAAACTGACGCGGAACTCATGCAGGAGTAGCCCAAGCGTAACCTGAGGTCGAGCCGACCTCCCGCTATAATCGAGCTCAGTGGCGACAACTGTAGAAATCCTGAGCCGCGTGGCGACCCGCCCCACCTGGGCGGAAGTTTCTCTGGGCACGCTGCGGCAAAACTTCCGCACGGTTGTGAAGCATGCGGGCGCGAGCGTAAATGTGTGCGCAGTGGTAAAGGCGGATGCTTACGGCCACGGTGCCGTTGAGTGCTCGCGCGCGTTGCAGGCGGAAGGTGCGACCTGGCTCGGTGTGACATCTCTCGATGAAGCGATTCCGCTGCGAGAAGCCGGCATCGAGTCGCGAATCCTGCTGATGACAGGGTTCTGGCGCGGCGAGGAGGGTGAGATTGTCCGGCAGCGGCTCACGCCCACGGTGTGGGAACCCTGGCACATCGAATCACTCGAGACCGCTGCGGCGTCTTCCGGTGTGGTGCGTCACGCTGTGCATTTGAAAGTGGATACTGGAATGGGCCGGCTGGGTGTGGCGTTGGACGAACTTCCTGCTGTGCTGAAAGCCCTCAGCGCGGCTCCGCATCTTCTTCTCGAAGGGCTTTCGACGCACCTGGCTTCTTCCGAAATTATGGATGCCCCGTCAGTGACTGAGCAGGAGCGTCGTTTCGAGGAAGCTCAGCGCATGGTGCAAGCGGCGGGCTTTGGTCCGGGATTGATTCACATGGCCAATACCAGTGCTTTGATCTCGCGGCATGAAACGTGGCACAACATGGTGCGTCCGGGCGTGGCGCTCTACGGCTACTATCTACCGTTCCAGCGCGCGGGCAGGGAAGTGAGCGGCGGCACGCTGCGTCTTGCGGTAAAACCAGTGCTGACCTGGAAGACGCGGATTCTCTCCATGCGGAATTTCGCCGCCAACCATGCTCTCGGCTACGGCGGCACCTACGTGACCAAGGCGCCGGCCCATGTCGCCGTGCTGCCCGTAGGCTACGCCGACGGATATAACCGCCAGCTTTCGAATCGCGGGCGCGTGATCGTCCGCGACCACTACGCGCCCATCATCGGCAGCATCTCGATGGACCTTACACTGGTAGATGTGACCGGCATTCCCGGAATTGCCGTCGGCGATGAGGTAATCCTGCTTGGGACCCGCGACGGTTTGAGCGTCGATGCCCTGGAGCATGCACGCCTGGCAAACAGCTCGCCGTATGAGATTCTCTGCAATATTTCCAAGCGGGTGCCGCGAAAGTACGGAAGCTAAGCTACCGCCATTCCTCTCTGGACAACTCACACTGGTCCCAGTTCCGCTCACACAATAATTGCCCATTGCCAACCTCTGATTGCGACCATTGACTGAATCGCCCGTGAGGCGTCCGTTACTGCTTGTTACACTAGAAGATTGACGATGCCCTCACGCTACGCGCAATGGATGTATGACTGGGAACACCAGCTCACTTCGGTGGACAACAACCGCGTCGTGCGTCCGCTGGAGTGGGGGTTGGAATATGCGCGGGATTGGCCCTGCCGGAACGGAACGCGTCCGGGCGAGGCGGTCGATGATCCAGCGAAATTTCTCATCGACTTCAACCGGCGTATTGTTGCCTCCAGCGATGAGTTTTATTCCTATACTCGGCCGAACGATTTCCGGCTGGAGAAGCGTGAGGTGCAGGTTTTCTCCACGCGCGAAGTTCCTGATCCGAAGCTCGAAGCAAAGGTGAAAGGAACGTTCGCGGAGTTCCTACGCTTCACTGCTCCGGTGAAAACGCCATATCCGGAAAACAATCTGGTGAATGCGCGTTGGTTTCCCGCGCGCGGACGCCGCGCCATCGTTCTTCTGCCGCACTGGAACGCGGATGCGATCGCTTACGTGAGCCTCTGCAAGGTGCTGAACATGCTGGGAATTGCGGTGTTGCGGTTGAGCATGCCTTATCACGACATCCGCATGCCGGCCGAGATCAGCCGCGCGGATTATGCCGTTTCCGCCAACATCGGCCGCACGCTCGATGCGGTGCGCCAGGGCGTGGTGGATGTCCGCTGCTGTCTCGATTGGCTCGAGCAGCAGGGTTACAGCAAGTTGGGAATTGTGGGCACGAGTCTGGGTTCCTGCTATGCATTCATCGCCGCGGCGCACGATCCGCGCATTCGAGTCGCGGCGTTCAATCATGCTTCCACTTATGTTGCCGACGTGGTGTGGCATGGACAGTCGACGCGGCATATCCGGCAAGGGCATCGAATCGCAGATCGACTTGGAGACGCTGCGGCAGTCGTGGCTGCGCGGTTAGCCCGATGGCGTATTTCAATCAGTTTTCCCGCTGGCCGCGGAAGTCGCTGATCATTTATGCGAAATACGATCTGACTTTTCTGCCCGAACTTTCCCGCGAATGTCGTCGAGGAATTCGAGCGCCACGGACTTGATCACAAAGTTGTGGTTCTTCCCTGCGGCCACTACACGATGGGTGAGGCGCCCTACAATTACATGGACGGGTGGCAGCTGGCTTCGTTCCTGCGGACGGCGTTCGAGTAGCGGTCAAGCGGTAGAATGTGGGCATGGCGGGGCGCATCCTCGATTCCGAAGCTGTGATGGAGTACCGGCGGGGCGAGCTCCTGATCAGTACCAACCGTGAGCGCCTGAGTCTGGATGTGGTTCACGGTTTTCTGACCAATTGCTATTGGGCCAAGGGCATCCCCCGGGAAGTCGTGGCCAGGTCGATCGAGCACGCGCTTTGTTTCGGCATTTATGATGGGGAGGGCGCGCAAATCGGTTTCGCCCGCGTGATCAGCGACTTCGCTACCATCGCGTATGTCGGCGATGTGTTCGTGCTGGAAACGCACCGCGGACGCGGGCTCGGCAAGTGGCTGATGCAGTGCATTACCGAGCATCCTGCGCTGCAAAATCTGCGGCGCTGGATTCTGACCACTCGCGACGCGCATGGACTTTATTCGCAGTTTGGCTTTACTCCGGTGAAGGCGCCGGAGCGATTTATGGAACTTCACCGGCCTAACGTTTACGAGAGCACCTTAGGAAAACGACATGAAGAACTCCGCAGTTACCAAGATGTACCGCCCGCTGTACGAAGCCGATCCGCAGATTGCCGCTGCCATCGACAACGAAACCCGCCGCCAGCACGAAGGTTTGGAGCTGATTGCCTCGGAGAACTTCGTCAGCGAAGCCGTACTCGAAGCCGCAGGTTCGGTGTTCACCAATAAGTATGCCGAAGGATATCCCGGCAAACGTTATTACGGCGGCTGCGAGTTCGCGGACGTGGTTGAGAACCTGGCGCGCGACCGCGCCAAGCAATTATTCGGCGCGGAGCATGCCAACGTGCAGCCCCACGCCGGATCGCAGGCGAACATGGAGGCCTACGCCGCTGTTCTGCAGCCCGGGCGACACCATTCTTGGTCTGAACCTGGCCCATGGCGGCCATCTAACGCACGGGCATCATCTGAATTTCTCCGGCAAGACGTACAAGATCGTTCCTTACGGCGTGACCAAGGAAACCGAGACGATCGACTACGACTCGTTGGAAAAGCTGGCGGAGCAGGAACGCCCCAAGCTGATCATCGGCGGCGGCAGCGCTTATCCCCGCATCATCGACTTCCCCCGCATGCGCCAGATCGCGGACAAAGTGGGCGCGCTCTTTCTCGTCGACATGGCGCATTTTGCCGGACTGGTGGCGGGCGGCGTGCATCCGTCGCCCGTGCCCCATGCGCATATCGTTACTTCGACAACCCATAAGACGCTACGCGGACCGCGTGCGGGCATGATTCTTTCCAAGGCCGAGTTCGCTGCGGCGATCGATAAAGTAGTTTTTCCTGGGATGCAGGGCGGACCGCTGATGCACATCATTGCCGCCAAGGCGATTTGTTTTCAGGAGGCGATGCAGCCCGAATTCCGCGATTATGCCAAGCAAGTCGTAGCCAATGCGAAGGTGCTGGCGGAGACGCTAGCCGCCGAAGGCTTCCGCATTATTTCCGGCGGGACCGATACGCACCTGATGCTGGTCGATGTCTTCTCCAAGGGCATGCTGGGCAGCGAAGCCGAGAAGGCGCTGGGCGAGGCCGGAATCACGGTCAACAAGAATGCTATCCCGTTCGATGTGAACCCGCCGATGAAGCCAAGCGGCATCCGCATCGGTACGCCCGCCCTGACTACGCGCGGAATGAAAGAGGCGGAGATGCGGCAGGTCGGGCGCTGGATCGCGGAAGCGCTGCTTCAGCGGAACGACGCTGCTCTGCTCGGCAGAGTCCGCCAGCAGGTGCTTGAACTTTGTGAGGAGTTCCCGCTGTATGCCGAGCGCAGGGCTAGGGCACAGGCCGAAGTGCGCGCTTAGACGACGACGTCCTGCAATTCTGCTGTGAAGCCGCTTGCCCTCTGTGGTTAAATGCCTTCGGTGAAGATCGCCATCGACATCCGGCGGATGACTGAGTTCGGCGTCGGTACGTACATCCGCAATGTCGTGCGAACTCTAGGTCGGCTTGATCGCGAGACCACGTACTTCCTCATCGGCTCTCCTGCCAAGGTTAAGGAAATCGGCCCCCTGCCGCCTAACTTTCACACCATCCCTCTGGCGGAGCCGGAGCGCTCCTGAAAGAGCTTTCGCGAGTTCCGCACGATTGTGAAGCGGCTGGAATGCGATCTGGTGCATATCCCGAATCTGTTCTCTGTCCCGCGCGCGCTGCCATGCCCCTACGTGATGACGGTGCACGACATGCTGGAGCACCTCTCGCGGGCGCGCCAGCAGACCGGGTTTTGGGGCTCCTTGCACTTCCAGTTGACCAAGCGGGTTTTGCGGGGCGCGGCACGCATTTTCGCGGTCTCAAACTTTACGAAACTCGAAATGGAGAAGCTGTTCGGAATTTCCCCGGGACGCATCGAGGTAGTTTACAACGCGATCGATGAAAGGTTCCTGCACGGGCACGCCAGCGCGGCCGACCGGCAGTTGATTGCAGAGCGCTACCAGGTAACGTATCCCTTTCTGCTCTATGCCGGCAGAATCAGTCCACACAAGAATGTCGTTCGCATGATCGAGGCTTTTTCCGCGCTGAAGACGGAGTTGGAAAAAGACCAGGCTTTTCCCGATCTCAAGCTCATCATCATTGGCGACGACGTTTCCGGCAATCCCGACTTGCGGCGGACCGTGATCCGCAGCGGCGTGCAGAACGATGTGCGCTTCCTGGGATTCGTGCCGATCGAAGTGCTCCGCACTTTTTACGACGCGGCCAAGATCTTTGTCTTCCCCTCGCTCTACGAAGGGTTCGGCCTGCCGCCCCTGGAGGCGATGGCCCACGGCACTCCGGTTGTGACCTCGAACGTGTCGTCGCTGCCCGAGGTGGTGGGCAATGCCGCCGTGCTGGTCCACCCGGAGAATGTTTTCGAGATTATGCGGGCGCTGCACCGGGTGCTTCTGGATCAGCCACTGCGCGAGAAAATGAAGGAACGCAGCTACCGGCAGGCGGAGAAGTTCTCCTGGGAAAAGTCGGTGCGTCGAATCTTAGATGCTTACCACGAAGTTGTCGGTCCGCGAGGGCAACGCTGGATCCCGCGAGCCAGGCTGCTTCCACGGGCCCCAAGCCGACGGCAGGCGTGGCGTGATCCGGCGCACTCCGTCAGGCTCTTCCCTTTCAAACTCAACTGAGCGGAATCTATTTCAGCAAAGGCTGGCCAGGCGAAGCGATGGCAAGCTTGTGCAGCTTGGCGGTGACGCGGTTGCGATCGGCGTCGGTCTGGGCCGAGGCGAGACGTTTGCGCAGAGTGGTGATTTTGTGCTGACGGGCGCGGCGCCGGCGAATCTCCGGGCGGCGGCTGGGTGCTGACATGAAGTGTGCTCCTTGAGATGAATCGAAAAGCTAAACGCAGCGAGACTCGCCAGCGAAACTCACCGCTAGCATCGGCTACATAAGCTATTGAATCGGATAGCACGGGAACTGTCAATGACGCCAGCCTGGGCGACGATCGCAAGTTTCTTATCTTAACTTTCTGCCCGCATTTTCCCTGCCGTTTCTTCAGCAATCTGTTTCAACCTCAGGGTTAATCGTTTTCGATGTGACACTCTCGAAAGTGTCCTAAACGCGCAGAACGGACTGTTCGAGGTGAGATACCTTCGCACTGCAAGAGCCAAGGGTGTTACTTATCCGCCGCTGGAGAAATTGTTATGGTGACGGTACCGTTACGCGGTGACTCCAGGCCTATGAGCGTTGCAGCCGGGATTGGAACAATTTCTTCCGCGGACATCGCTCCACGGTCCGCAGTTTGGGTGGTGCCACGCAAGAACGATCCCCGCATTCCCTTCGCCTGCATCCTCACGGCTTACGCCGTCCTGGGATGCACAACGCTTGGCTTCAACCGGACACCTGTGCAGATCCTCCTGACCGTTGCAGCTGGCTGTCTGCTGGACATGGTTTTGCATTGGACATTCTGCCATCGCGAGCGACTTGTGCCCTTGAGCGCGTACATCAGCATGATGTCGATCGGCCTTCTGCTGAACTACTCCCACAATTACTACCTGCTGTTTCTACCCGTATTCTTCACCATCGCGTCCAAGTATGTGTTCACGTTTCACGGCCGGCACGTTTTCAATCCTTCGCTGTTCGGGCTGGTATGCGCGTTGATCCTTGGGAAGGGCCTGTATTCATCGGCTCCGGCCTATCAGTGGGGCGGTTCGTGGGCGCTGGTTGCTTTCATGATCACCGCGGCCTGTGCTCTCTTTCTATTTCGCATTGGACGGACGGCCCTGATTGTCTCCTTTCTCTGCTTCTATGCGCTGCAAACCTTGCTGCGCGCCTATATCCTTCGCGACCACCTGCCTATGGAGACTCTTATCCTTGGCACGCTGACTTCGGCGCGTTTCTATCTGTTCACGTTCTACATGATGACCGACCCGAAGACGTCGCCCCCGGGAAAATGGCAGCAGGTCCGGTGGAGCTTCGCGATCGTTCTGGTCGATCTTTGGTTTCATACCATCGAGTCTCTCAGCACGTTGTTTTTCGCCCTGTTCGTGATGTCCGCCGCGCGATTCCTCTGGCTGCATTTGAGTGCGTTCTGGAAAGAGCGTGGACGTCATCTGAAACAGGCTTTCGACCTGCAACTCGCAGGCCGAGTGGCCGTATGCGGAGCCATCGGCGCGGCCGGATTTCTCGGTTACGCACAGGTGATCCACCCGCGTTTGACGATCAACAATCCCGGCTTTGAATTGGTTGAGGTTCCTCCGTCAGTTTCTGGAATCGACTCCCAGATGAGCGATGTGATGAACCAGGTCGACCCGCGAGTGCGCCATTTGTCCAAGTGGCTCATGTCGGTCGGCGATGCCATCGCGATTGGCGACTTCGACAACGACGGCTTACCTGACATATTTCTTACCAATCCGCTGAAACGCCCTGAGGATCGCAATGCTCTCTATCGCAACCTCGGGAATTTTCATTTTGAACGCGTCGAGATCCCTGCTCTGCGCGAGATCAACCTACATCCCGAGAAATACGGGCTCGCTGCCGGCGCAATCTTTGTGGACTACGACAACAGCGGCGCTCAGTCCCTGCTGCTGACGTTCGCCTACGGTAAGAATGTTCTTCTGAAGAATATGTTGCCGGTTACCGGGAAACCGGAGTTCGTCGACGTCACGGACGAAGCTGGTATCGGCGACTACAGCACTTCTGTCGCAGCCACGTTCTTTGACTATGATCGCGATGGCAAACTCGATCTGCTGGTCGGCAACAGCTTCGCCCCGTTTTTGAAGGACTATCCCGAGCCGACGCCGCTGAACATCTTTCATCTTCCGCAGCCGGAGTATCCCGACGACCGGCGCATGTTCCACTTCATGCACGAGAGCTGGAACAACGCGCAGAATGGCGGCCCCAATGTCCTTTTTCATAACGCAGGCGACGGCCATTTCAAAAAGATGAACATGGCCGCCATGGGCATGCCCCAAACCCACTTCACGCTTGCAGTGGCAACCGGCGACCTCAACGGGGACGGCTACACCGACCTCTATTGTGCGAATGATTTCGGCCCTGACGATCTCTACCTCAACGACCACGGTCGGCGCTTTATCCACGTGCAAGGCAAAATGTTCGGCAGCATCGGCAAAGACACATATAAAGGAATGAACGCTTCAATTGGCGATCTCGACAACCGCGGTCAACTCGACATTTATGTTTCAAACGTTCATGTTCCGTTGCAGGCGGAAGGTAGTTTGCTATGGAAGACCTACCGCAATGATTCTTTCATTCCCGATTTTCGCGACGAAGCGACCGGCCGCGGTGTTTTGAATGAAGGCGGTTTCGGCTGGGGCGCTGCCATGGGAGACCTGAATCTCGACGGCTGGCAAGATCTTGTGCAGGTCAACGGCATGGTGGATGACAGCACGGACCACCGTTTTCCCAAGCCACGGAACTACTGGTATGCGGCCGAGAAAGTAATGCTCGCGCCGCCGAATGTGCACTCGTATGTAGACCGCTGGCCTGATCTGCGCGGCTACGAAATCTTTGGCCACCAGGCAAACCGCGTCTACCTCTCGCGCGGCGACGAAACCAGCATGCAGTTTGTGGATGTTGCACCGCAAGTCGGACTTACCCAGCTGGGGAATTCTCGCGGCGTGGCGCTCGCAGACTTCAACAACGCGGGCGTCCTCGACGTGGCCATCACGCACCAGTTTGGCCGCCTCACACTTTACCGCAACACCCTGCACGAACAGGATCGCGCCGAAGGTCATGTTCATCACTGGATCGGCTTGGCGATGCAGGGAGACGGACAAAAGATCAGCCGTGAAGCGGTCGGCACTCAGGTCTTCGTCACCTACACGCAAGACGGCCGGCAGGTGCGCCAGATGCGTGAAGTCCAGATCGCAAACGGATTCTCCGCACAAAATGACCGTCGCCTGCTGTTAGGTCTGGGCGACTACGACGGGCCCGTTGAAGTCGAGGTGCGCTGGTACGGCGGGGAGACTGTGACTTACAGCGATCTCGCGCTCGATCAGTACCACCGAATTCAGTATCGGGCGCCCGCGCAGCTGGCGAGAAGGTGAATTTATGGGGCTGAAGGACTATTGGTACATCGCCGCGGAATCCCGCGAGCTGAAAGCGGAAACCAGTTGCGGTTGCTCCGTTCGATGAACGCATGGTGCTGTTCCGCGCCGCTGACGGACAGTTGGCCGCACTGGAAGATCGCTGTTCGCATCGCAACATGGCGCTGTCGCTCGGTACGGTGTCGTCGGGGTGTGTGACTTGCCCGTACCACGGCTGGACCTTCAACGCCGCCGGCCGCTGTGTTCAGATCCCATCTCTCGGCTCTTGCCAAAGGCTGCCAAACCACAGCGTGAGGGCGTATCCGGTGCGCGAGCAAAACGGCTACGTGTGGGTATATCCGGGCGAATCGATTCCTGAATCAACGCCCTTTCAGTTCCCACACTTCGGCGAGCAAGGTTGGACCAGCTTCCGCATGCGGACGCGCTTCCAAGCCTCAACCGAAGCGTGCCTGGAGAATTTCCTGGACTGCCCACACACCGTATACGTCCACGGGGGCTGGTTTCGCAACCACGACACGCGCGAGCTTTCAGCGAACGTGCGGTCAACCGCCGACTCGGTCGAGGTCGACTTCCGCGGCGAGCCCATCACGAAGAGCCTGGTGTCGAAGCTGTTCTTTCCAAATGGACGAGAACTCCGCCACACCGACCGGTTCCTCATGCCGAATATAAGCCGCGTCGACTACGACTTCGGTCCCGACCGACACTTCATCATTACTTCGCAATGCACTCCGCTGAGTGAATACGAGACCGACGTCCATACAGTCATCACCTTCAGTTTCGGCCGGATCGCGCCTCTGGTCAGGCTTTTGCTCGAGCCGATTTGTCGCAAAATCATCCGTCAGGATGTGGACGTTCTGGCTGCACAGAGCGATCAGATACGCCATTTCGGAGGGCCGCACTTCTGTCACGTGGACACCGACTTGCTGGGATTAAAGATTCACTCCATGCGGCGGCGCGCCGAAGCGTCGGAGTCCAACGCGGAAGCAAGAGAGCAGCAGCGCGAAATCACGATTTGCTTTTAGCCAAAAATCAATCCGTATGAAAGAACGATCTCATTCAAAGTCGAATCGTGTCCGTGGCAAAGATCACCCCCATAGACGCCCGCGCCATGTACGAAATCTTTGCGCGCCATTACGATTGCGTTTCGTTCGAACAATTTCTGCTGGACCTGTCGGAAAAGGACTGCGTGCTCGTCCTGCATAACGCGAACTTCGAAATTTGCGGCTTTTCGACGCAGAAGGTTCTCCATGTGTCCGTCGGAGGAAAGTCCGTCCGCGCCGTGTTTTCCGGCGACACAATCGTCGACCGGGCTTACTGGGGTGAGCAGGAATTGGGTCGTTGCTGGTGCCGCTACGTGAGCTCGTTGTATGCCGAAGACCCGACAGTGCCTCTTTATTGGTTTCTCATCTCCAAGGGTTACCGCACCTATCTGTATTTGCCGCTGTTCTTCGAAAGTTTCTACCCGAACTGTGCGGCGCCGACACCAGTATTCGAACAGCGATTGCTCGATACGTTGGCAACCGCGAAGTTTCCCGATCACTACCGCTCGGAAACTGGCCTGATCGAATTTCCTGAGTCGCACGGGCAGCTCAAACCGCACCTAGCCGAAATTCCAGCGCGGCGCTTGCGCAATCCCCACGTACATTTCTTTCTGCAGCGCAATCCTGCTTACACAACCGGAAACGAACTCGCCTGTCTTGCGGAAATCTCGCCTTCAAACATGAAGCTGTTCGCCGGCCGCATAATCTTAGAGGCACAAACGGCACCGCCGCTGTGCCAGGGAGCTGATTGATGCTCCGTCCACTGTTTTATCGCGCCCTGAACGCCTTGCCCCTAGCCGGGTTTCGACGTGCCGCTAACGAGTTCGCCTTGGCCCTGGGTAATCCGGAAGAAGCGCAGCGAAGGCTTCTGCTGACGCTTCTGAAGCAGAATCAGGATTGCGCATTCGGCAGGCATCACGGATTCGCGAAAATCAACGCCGTTCGTGAATACCAAGAGCGCGTGCCAATTGTCACGTATGACGATCTGGAGCCCTGGATCGAGCGGATCAAGCAGGGTGAGCGAGCGGTGCTGACCAGTGAGCCCGTGGTGGCCTTCGAAAAAAGCAGCGGCTCGGCGAGCGCAGCCAAATACATTCCTTACACCCAGACCCTGCGGAGGCAATTCCAATCAGCCTTGGCGCCCTGGATCACGGACATGCACCATGCCTTCCCGGGAATTGCGCGTGGCTGCGCGTATTGGCTGGTGACCCCGCTTTCGCGGGGGCGGGAAATGACAGACGGCGGAATTCCGATTGGATTCGAAAGCGACACCGAGTACTTCGGGCCAGTCCAACAGTGGATTCTGCGCAAGACCATGGCGGTCCCGCCGGAGTTGGCGCGAGTGACAGATCTGGAAGACTGCATCTACCTCACATTGCGCTTCCTGCTGCAAGCTCGTTCGCTGAGTTTCATTTCGGTGTGGAGTCCGAGCCTGTTACTGATTCTCCTCGAAAGGCTTGAACAGCACGGTGAACGGCTCGCCCGCGACTTACTTGATGGAAGAGCCAGCATCGCCAGGCCGGTTTCTCCCAAGCTTACCCGTTCACTCGTGCGGGATCGCCGACAGGCCCGTAATCTGCAGGCGATGTTACGGCGCGGCCGTGTCGAACCCGGCCATCTGTGGCCCAATCTGGAGCTTATCAGTTGCTGGACCTCAGCCGCCTCTGCCTCAATGACAAGCGAAGTCCAGCAAAGATTTCCGGGAGTGCCCATCCAGGGCAAGGGATTGCTGGCCACCGAGGGTATTGTTTCCGTTCCGATCGCTTCGTACAAAACCCCGGTCGCTGCGGTGACTTCGCATTTTCTTGAATTCTTCGACGAAGATTCGGGCGAGTGCCGGTTGACTTCGGAATTGGAGGAAGGTCGCGAATATTCCGTAATCCTGACCACCGGCGGCGGTTTGTGGCGTTACCGCCTAGGTGATCGGGTTCGCGTGACCGGTTTCGCAGAGCGAACACCGTTGCTCGAATTCATCGGGAAGGAAGACTGCGTCAGCGATCTCCGTGGCGAGAAACTCAACGCCCTCTTCGTGGCGAATACGCTCGACAAGCTGGCATGCTGCAGGACGGCAACTTTCGCAATGCTCGCGCCCTGCCAAGCTGACACGCCGTATTACACGCTCTTTCTCGAAAGCGCTCACTGCGAACACAATCTTCCAGCTCGGCTCGACGAAAGCCTGCGAGCCAATCCGCACTATGCCTATTGTCGCCGGATCGGCCAACTCGGCGAGCTTCGACTATTCCTCATCCGCCGTGACGCGCGCGAATCCTACTTGAAGCATTGCGCTGCGTTCGGGCAACGGACAGGAAACGTAAAAATGACAGCGCTCCACACTCGCCCGGGCTGGGAACACGTCTTCAATGGGACCTACGTCGAGGCCGGAGCGGCGGAGGTTTGCGCGTGATTGCTCAGGTTCTTCCAGAGATCAAATCGCGGTTTGCACTTGAGCTCGCGACTGCAGCCGATGACCTCGAGTTACGCGAACTGTTGCGGCGCAGTCCGATCCCGGGTCAGATCAGCGTGACCTTCGAACGCGAACCCAGCTTCTTCGATTCCTGTCGAATTCGCGGAGATTTCTTTCAAGTCGCGGTCGGGCGCGATCGCACCACCGGAAAAATCATTGGGCTCGGAACGCGCTCGGTCGCCTCGGGATTCATTAACGGTCAACCGCTGCCGCTCGGCTACTTGGCCGACTTGCGCCTTGAGCCGCAATACCGCGGCGGCACGCTCATAGCACGGGCCTACCGCTTTCTCCGGCAGTTACATGAGGATCGCCGCACGCGACTTTACACGACGCTGGTCTTCAGTGAGAACCATGCGGCGCTCGCAACCATCGCAAGCGGACGTGCGGGCTTACCGCAATATCACGACATGGGAAAGATTCATTCTCCGGGCATTAACATTCGACGCGTTGAGCCGCCGATCGACGCCGGCTGTGAAATCGTCCGCGGCTCGCCAGAGTTTCTGCCTGAAATTGTCGAATGCCTGAACCGCAACAACTCTCGCCGCCAGTTCGCACCGGTTCACACGGTCGCGATGTTTCGTCAGCAGTGGCGGCAGTTCCGCATTCAGGATTTTCACGTCGCGGTGCGGGGAAGCAAGGTCGTCGGCACCGTGGGCTGCTGGGACCAGAGTTCCTTCAAGCAGACCCGTATCGCCGGATACGCTCCCCGTCTGCGTTGGACGGTTCCACTCGCGAATACCTTTCGCCCGCTCACAGGAGGGGCGCGGTATCCGAAGCTGGGAGAGGAAGTTGCCTATTTCTATCTGAGTTTTATTGCAGTTGACGATGACAATCTCTCCGTCTTTCGTGCCCTGCTCCGCAGCGCCTACAACGCGGCTGTTGGCCAAAGATATTTGTACGCCATCGTGGCCCTGCATGAACGAGATCCGCTCCTTCCAGCGCTGCAGGAATACTCTCTGACTCCATTTTCCGCACGGCTGTTCTGCGTGGCGTTTGAGGACGGCGAAGATCTCTTCCGCAAGCTTGACAGCCGCGTGCCTTATCTGGAGGCGGCGACTTTCTGATGACTACGTCGTGGCGAAGCCGGTGGCCGCTCCGTTACACCGCAGATCTGCGCACGCTGGGCTTTCTCGCGACGTTCAACGTTCTGCTTTCGCTTCAGTGGCTGAATGTGGCTAGGAATGCGGTTTTGCTGGTCGCAACCTATACCCTGGCGGTGGTAGCTCTTGTCATAAAGCACAATCACATGCATTCGCCCACATTCCGCAGCTCGGCATGGAACCGCGCGTTCGAATTATGGCTAAGCGTTCTGACGGCGCACCCCTCGACTGGCATCATTACCTCGCACAACATTCTTCATCATGGAAAAAACAATACCGACGCCGATTTCGTCCGCTGTTCGCTCGTCCGCTACCGCTCGAACTTTGTCAACTTTCTGGTGTTCTTTCTTGCCTCAGTCACAGCGATGTACCGCAACCGGCCGCCTGATCTCGACAACTGGCGAGAGTCCCAGCCGGGTCTCTACCGGCAGGCCATCGCCGAACGGGTATCGATCTATGTATTCATCGTGGTCCTAGTCGTTTTCGACTGGCGCTCCACTCTGAAGTACTGCGCCGGCCCGTGGCTATTCGGGCAGTGGTTCCTGGTCACTATCAATCTGCTGCAGCACCAGGATTGTGATTTCGAGTCGCGCTTCAATCACTCGCGCAACATTACCGGCCGTTTCGCGAACTGGTTGCTGCTGAACAATGGCTACCACACAGCCCACCATATGTTTCCGGCGGCTCACTGGAGCAAATTGCCCGTTATTCACGAACGCGTGGTCGTTCCGCATCTGAGCACCGCGTTGAATGAGCGGTCATTATGGCTGTGCGTGTGGCGACGGTTTGTTTTGAGCAAAGGCTGGAAGGGGGCACGAGCGTGAAACAGCTACAAACTGTACCCGGCCCGCGTTCGCGCCTTGGTATCAGTGCAGCTGTCGCTTTCCGCCGCAGTCCGCTTACGTATCTGCAACACCTCGCTGAGACCTACGGGGATGTTGTGCACTTCCGTCTTGGTTGGAGAAACGCGTATCTCCTGAACCATCCTGACTTAGTCCAGGAATTCCTCGTAGTCCATGCTTCGAGACAAGTTCGCGGGCCGGTGATGCAACGCGGCCGCGCCGTGATGGGCGACGGACTGCTCACCAGCGAAGACCCACTGCATGCACAGCAGCGCCGTCTGATCCAACCAGCATTTCATCGCGAGCAAATTGGGCGCTTCGCCGATGTGATGGGCGAATACGCCAGCAATGCATGCAGTCGGTGGCGGGCTGGGGAAACCATCGACTTGCGTAAGGAGATGATGAGCCTCACACTGGCCATTCTCGGCAAGACCCTCTTCGACCATCGAATTGACGAAGACGCCGGAGAAATTGCAGAGGCGGTCACTGAGTTGATGTCGCTAGTGAAC
The DNA here is from genome assembly GCA_963763285.1 of uncultured Acidobacteriaceae bacterium. Taxonomy (GTDB): domain Bacteria; phylum Acidobacteriota; class Terriglobia; order Terriglobales; family Acidobacteriaceae; genus Sulfotelmatobacter. The sequence continues at coordinate 237,941 of CAVXOK010000004.1, forward strand.
ATAGTTTTCGTGCCGTTTTCGCAATACTTCATGCGTCTCCCTTTGCCCGGCATGCAACGGCTAAAAAGCGTACGCGAGCGATTCGATCGCTTGATCTACGGACTGATTGAAGAGAAGTTGCGTTCCGGAACTCACGGCGACGACCTGCTCTCTATGCTGCTTCGACATCAAGTTGCCGAAGGAGATCGCGGGCAAGCTATCCGCCAGGTGCGCGATGAGTGCTTGACCATCCTCCTCGCCGGACATGAGACCATCGCCAATGCACTGACTTGTGCGCTTTTTCTTCTGGCACAACATCCCCAACATGCCGAAAGAATCCGGGCCGAGGTCAATCAGGTTGCTGGAGCGAAGGACCTGAACGCTGAACACTATGAGCAACTGGTGTTCACACGCCGCACGCTGGCAGAATCTATGCGTTTGTACCCACCGGTGTGGATTCTTGGCCGCGCCCTCAAGCAAGCCTGCTCAATCGGCGCCTACATAGCACCTGAAAATTCCATTCTGTTTGCGAGCCAGTACCTGCTTCACCGCGACCCCCGCTTTTTTCACGATCCGGATGCATTCCATCCCGACCGTTTTCTGGCAAACAGCAAGGCGCATCAGTTCGCATATTTTCCGTTCGGGCTCGGGCCACGCCGCTGCATCGGGGAAGGGTTCGCCTTGATGGAAGGAGCACTCGTGTTAGGCACGATCTTGCGGCGCTGGAAAGTTGAGTCGCTCCCCGAAACCAAACTTGTGCTCGATCCTAAAATCACGCTGCGGCCGAAGTTTCCGGTGCTAGTCACTGTGAAGCCGGCGCAAGACCTGCGCGGGGCGGTCGACGAGCATAGACCGGGAGGTGTACCGATAAGCGCCTGACCTGCCTACCACCAGAACAACTGTAGGGCAATGATGGCCGCACACTGGGCAACCAGGTACACGTGAAAGTAGTTGCGCGCGCGCGATAACCCGAAGAATTGCAGCGTGGCGGCGTCGTAACTGAGGCGGATAAAAATCCGGAGCACCACCAGGAACAGCAGCGCAAAGAGAATCGCGCGGTAGCGGAAGGGGTCATACACCGGGAGCAGGCCCGCGACTCCGGCAAACACTCCGAGGGCGCCCCATGGACGCAACACGGCGGTCATCGGAGAATCGGCCGGAAAGCATGCTCCGAATAGGCGCTGGTAAAGTCTTGCCGCACGCTTCGGAAATAGAACGCCGGCCAGACCAGTCGTCAAATGGTCAGCAGCCAGGACAATCAGATTCAAGTAGGCGACGAGATGCCAGAATTTCATAGCTTCCGACGATTGCACCGCACGGAGGATTGTATTTGAAAGACCTGACTCAAGGCTCGGTGACCGGGAACCTCCTTCGGATGGCCGTATTCCTCATGGCCAGCATGCTGGGGCAAGCGCTGTACCTGCTTGCCGACATGTACTGGGTCGGCCGTCTCGGCAAAGAGTCCGTGGCCGCCGTGGGTCTCGCAGCCAACTTGATGGCCTTAACCCTGGCATTGACGCAGATGATGGGCGTGGGCACGACTACTCTCATCTCCCATTCCGCCGGCGTGCATAATCAGGATCGAGCGCGTCTCGTCTTCAATCAGTCCTTCGTAATGTCAATCGTTGGAGGTGGAACGCTGTGTCTGTTAGCGTTCCTGCTCCGCCATGCTTACTGTGCGGCTCTGGCCGCAAGTCCGGAGACTGTGCGTCTGGGCACCGCGTACCTGGCTTGGTTTGTTCCCGCTCTGTTTCTGCAATTCCCGCTGATCTCGATGGGCGCCGCACTCCGGGGCGCCGGAGTCGTCAAGCCGACGGTCGCTATACTCGTGCTGACTGTGTTACTCAACCTCGTCCTGGCGCCGATTTTGATCTTTGGCTGGGGAACCGGGCACGCATTCGGAGTCCGCGGGGCTGCGATGGCAACGTTTTTCGCGCTCCTGATTGGCGTGGCCGGGATGTTCGTCTACTTTGTGTTTCGTGAGAAGTACCTCGCCTTTGACACATCTGGGATGCGGCCCGATTTTCCCTTGTGGCGTGAAATGTTTCAGATCGGCCTCCCTGCCGGAGCCGAACTCGGAATCCTTGGCGTCTATCTGATCGTCGTCTATGCATCGCTTCGTCATTTCGGGGCCGCCGCTCAAGGAGGATTCGCCATCGGCGCGCGCATCATGCAATCGCTGATCCTGCCAGCGGTTGCGGTCGGCATGGCAAACGCCCCCATCGTCGGCCAGAATTTCTCTGCGAAACACCCCATCCGCGTGCGCGAAAGTTTCTGGGCCGCATGCGCAGTTGGCTCAGTCGTGATGCTGTTGCTGACCGCTCTCTGCCAAGCGAAGCCAACCGCGATCGTCAGTCTTTTCTCGAAGCAAGACGATGTCGTAGCCGTCGCCGCCGGATATCTGCGGCTGATCTCAACCACCTTTGTAGCGACAGGATTGATTTTTGCCTCTACCAGCGTGTTTCAGGGTCTCGGCAATACCCGGCCGCCATTCTTGAGTTCGATCATTCGGCTTTTCGTTTTTACCGTGCCGGTCGTGTTCCTGCTGAGCCGATTAACACTCCAAGACATCTGGCTCATCTCGGCGGGATCGATCTGGGTGCAAGCGATTGCCAACCTGTGGTTCTTGCGAACGGAACTTCGAGCCAAGCTGGCGATGTTCCCGCGAGAGACCGGAGAGGAAGCCTTGCGTCCAGTGGGCTAGGATCTCCATGTCAAACGCCAGAACATTCATTTGGCTGTTCGTGTACGTTCAGGCCGCATTCATCGCCGTCGATCTCTACGAACACTGGCGCCTGGCTCGCAGACCGGGCAGGCACGGAGTGATAAGCGCAAACGCGGCGGTGATTCTTGCGGTCGGTGCAGCATGTGTCGGCTACTCGGCGATCCAATTGGCGCTAGCCTCTGCCCTTCCGAGCATTGACAAGCTTTCAGATTTTGCGATCAGAGTAACCGGGTCGGCCGCAGCCGCGCCGAGCGTACCTTGGATGGTTCCAGTGTTCGCCATCGCGTTTTGCATCGGAACTCTGTTCGACTACCTCGTGCATCGCTTCCTGCTGCATGGTCCCCTCTGGAGGCTGCACGAGAACCATCACCTGCCTTCGGTCGTCTCCAATGTCATGCCGGGAATTGCCGCGCGCCCCTTCGTAATCGTGCCCAACTTCCTGATCAACGTGGGCTCCTGCGCCACCGTCTTCCTCGTCGTCCGGCTCATCGGACGCCCGCATTTGAGCGCAACGTTCCTCCACCTCTTGCCTGCCTTGCTTCTAACGTTCACTTTCGTCGCCTGTGCCAGCCACTCCATCTTTCTCCGCCGCTTCGATTGGGTCGAGACGTCATTTCGCTGGTTGTTGCTGGTCGGCCCGCGAGAGCATCTTCTCCACCACGCGGCGAAAATCAAAGGCAACTACGGCAACTTCACGATGGTATGGGACCGTGCGTTCGGCACCTACGTATCGCCACCACGCGGCGAGACTCCCCTAGGACTGGATTACGATCAGGATTTTCTCGGAGCAATCACGGCGGGCCGATTCAAGCTCTCGCCGGGCTTTCGCTCCCGGTATCAGATAGGCCGTGTCTGCCGGCTTGCTGAGGATGGAATCGACAGCCCGGTCGCGGAGTAACTTACCCGGCACTGCTCTAGTTTTGTGCTGGCAATAGCCCTGGTTTTCACACAGTATCCAGTCAGAGGAGCTACCACTATGAATCGCCACACTGGGATCAAGATTCTCGCTGCCTTCATGGGCGTCTATCACATTCTCATGGGGGTCATTGGAATTGCGTCGGGTTCAATGGCGGCCTGGGGAGCTCGTGCTCTCTGGCACGCGAACGTAACGGTTGACCCGCAGTTCACCTACCTCGCAAAGTTTCTCGGAGCCTACGTGGTCGCTTTCGGAATCATGATGCTCCTCATTGCCAAAGATCCCGTGCGTTACGGGGCGCTCGTCTATCCGGCGGTCGCAGTGGCCATTATTCGGATAGCGGAACGGCTGGTTTTCGCGGGGGAATTGAAAGCCGCCTTCGGCATAGGCATGGACCGCACCATCGGAACCATCATCGTGGTTGGAGGTCTGAATCTCGCACTGCTACTGCTGAAGCCGCGTGAATCGGGGGCTTAATCGCTAGCGGGTTCCGCCGAGAAGCGAAAAGAAGAAAAATGCGGCAGCTGGACCTGTAAGCCGAATTCTGTCCGCCGGATTGCTCCAGCGGGACGGTCATTCCTCTGGGCCACGCATCGCTGCGCGGCTCTAGCGACCTACCCGAAGGTTGGACGCGCCGAGCCGGCACGTGCCCAGACCGAAGCCCAGGCTCCCTTCCTATTTGGTCTTGCTCCGTGTGTGGTTTGCCCTGCCCGCTGCATTGCTGCCGCGGCGGTGCGCTCTTACCGCACCTTTTCACCCTTACCCGAATCCGTGAGGATGCGGGCGGTATGTTTTCTGTGGCACTTTCCGTCGGACGGGCTTGAACCCGGCCTCCCGGACGTTATCCGGCACACTGCTCTGTGGAGTTCGGACTTTCCTCTCCCCGCGTCCGAAGACGCGGAAAGCGACCGTCCGGTCCAGCTGCCAACAGACTCATTATATGCCAAAGCAGACCTCAGACCTCGGACGCCAGACCTGATTAGACCCGATTCTGGCACCGGTGAATTCGCTGATAGACTGATCTGACGACTCAGGTCCGGGGCCAGACGTCGAAGCTCCGAAGTCCGAGGTCCGAAGTCAGTTTATGAACATCGCCGAAGCCATCCGAATCGCTCTGCAGTCGCTGTGGGTAAACAAGCTCCGCTCCGTGCTGACGCTGCTCGGCGTGGTAATCGGAGTGGCTGCGGTGATCGCCGTCGTAACCTTCGTCTCCGGAATCAACGATTACGTGGCGCAGAAGATATTCAATCTCGGCGCGGACGTTTTCCTCATCTTCAAGGTGTCTCCCGCCGTCACCAACGTAGACCGCTACCTGGAGGGTGAGAAGCGCAAGGATCTGACCATTGAGGACTACCAGGCAGTGGCGGACGCCTGCCGGCATTGTGTACTTGTCGCCGCCTCTACGCGCAACGAAAGCGGCCACGTGAAGTACAACGGGCAGGAGATCAGCGATACGCTGATAAGGGGAATCACTCCCGGGATGCCTACGATTCTGGATACCGACCTGCGCACGGGCCGCATGCTGAATCAAACTGATCTGGATAATCGGTCTCCGGTTGCCGTTGTTGGAAACGACATCGTCGAACATCTGATGGCGGGTACTGATCCGCTGGGCAAGGAAATCCGCATCGACGGCTGGACCTACCAGATAATTGGCGTGGGGACGAAGAAGGGCACGACGCTGGGGCAGAGCGCTGACAACTACGTGATGATTCCGATGACCTCTTGCCTGAAACAATATGGAACGCACGATAACAGTCTGCGGATCGCAGCCAAGGCCGCCAGCGCTGGCGTTCCCCTCAACGAAGCCGTCGACGAAGCGCGCGCGGCTCTTCGCGCCAGGCGTCACGATCCGCTCGGCGGCGACGACAGCTTCGACATTGAGACCAATTCGAGCCTGCTCGGCATCTGGACCGACTTCAGCCAGACGTTCTTTATTGCGACCATCGGCATTGCCGCCATTTCTCTGGTGGTCGGTGGCATCGTGATCATGAACATTATGCTGGTGTCGGTAACTGAGCGCACCCGCGAGATTGGGATTCGCAAGGCGCTCGGGGCAAAGCGTGAGGATGTGTTGCTGCAGTTCCTGATCGAGTCCGTTACTCTGGCGCTCGCCGGCGGCATTCTGGGCGTGTTGTTGGGCGCGGGTGTCGCTCTATCGGTTACTCTGCTCGATTGGGATGCCCTCGGCAATCAAGCTCTGGGCCGTGGCGGCTGGACTGATTGTCTCGGCAAGCGTGGGAGTGTTCTTCGGGGTTTATCCCGCGCGCAAAGCGGCGAAACTCGATCCGATTGTCGGCGCTACGCTTCGAAACTTAGAAAGAATTTGGCAATTTTGTAATCGGGTAACTTGGTAATTTGAAAACCTAAGCGGCAGTCTTTAGGGGTTAAATTACAAATTACCAATTTACCAAATTACTCAATTCCTCATGATTCGGAAAGATGAATTCGGCGAGATCGTTCAGATGGCGACTGACACCATCCGCGGCAACAAGCTGCGTTCGTCGCTGACCGTGCTGGGGATCGTGATCGGCGTCGCCATGGTGATCAGCGTTTCTTCCATCGGGCGCGGTTTGGACGACAATGTCCGCGACGTGGTCGCCAGCATCGGTTCCAACGTCATCTTTGCTTATCATCTGGAGCCGTTCACCTTCGGGCGCCCCACCGAAGAAATGCGCACCCGCAAGAAGCTGACCTTCGAGGATGCGGAAGCGATCAGCCAACTGCCTCATGTGAAGGCTGCGGGCGCGACCATCCAGTTCTTGCGTCCCGAACTAGGGGTCGGCACCTTCGCGGTGAAGTATCAAGATCGCAAGGCCAAGAACACAATCCTCGAGGGTGACACCGCTTCTATAAAGGACGTTGTTGACCTGCGGCTGGCTGCGGGAAGGTGGTTCACTGAAACCGACGAAGAGAGGCATGCTACGGTGATTCTCCTCGGTCACGATACGGCGGAGGAGCTATTCCCGGTCGAGAATCCCGCTGGGCAAGGAAATCAACATCGAGGGGCGACTTTTCGAAGTGATTGGCGTTGCAGAAAAGATCAAATCCGTGTTTGGCGGAGGGAAAGATCCTAACGACAACAAGGTCTTTTTCCCCCTGGCTACTTTCAGAACGCTTCACCCCGAATTAAAGGACCATTGGATCATCGTCAAGGCTACGTCCCATGAGGAGATGCCAAAAGCGATCGACGAAATTCGCGAACTGCTGCGGCGGCGGCCGAAGAGTTCCGACCGACAAGCCGGATAATTTTGCCGTCTTCACCTCGGATTCGATCTCGGACGTTTGGAATCAGCTCACTGGCATGCTGTTCGTAGGCATGTTCGCGATTTCGAGCGTTGGGTTGATTGTTGGCGGCGTGGGCGTGATGAACATAATGCTGGTGAGCGTCACCGAAAGGACGCGCGAAATCGGCGTCCGCAAGGCGATCGGCGCGCGCAAGCGCGATATTCTTTTGCAATTCACTTTGGAGGCGATCATTCTCACGGCGGTCGGCGGAGTGATTGGAATTCTGCTGGGCGCGATCATCGTCTGGGTGATTCCTGCGCTCTGGCCCTCGCTGCCTGCCCACATGTCGATGTTCTGGACGATTTTCGGCTTCGCTTCCGCCGCGGGAACTGGTTTGATCTTTGGCATCTATCCTGCATGGAAGGCGGCGAACCTGGATCCGATTGAGGCGCTGCGTTACGAATAAGTCTGGCCTGCGCTCGCGCATGATGCACTCCATCCTCAGAATAGTCCAGATCGTCGCGGTCATCGGTACAGTTTCCAGTTCGCATTTACTATCTTCTCTGTCTTTGGAGCGCGGCAAGATTCCTTCGCGAGCGGAAGGCGGCCAAGGCGCCGGCCGTCTCACACAGGCCTTGCCGCCGATCTCGATTCTCAAGCCTCTGAAAGGCACCGACCCTGAAATCTATGAGAGCTTTCGCAGCCACTGCCTGCAGGACTATCCGGAATACGAAATCATCTTTGGCGTGAGCGATCCCAACGATCCTGCGATCGAGAGCGTGAAGGCGTTGCAGCGCGAATTTCCGGATCGCAGAATTCAGTTGTTAGTAAGTCCGAAGATTCTGGGCGCGAATGTGAAGGTCAGCAATCTGGCGCAGATGTTGACGGAAGCGCGCTACGACCACCTGATCGTCAACGACAGCGACATTCGCGTGGAACCTGACTACCTGCGCCGTGTGATCGCTCCGTTGGCCGACTCGCGAGTAGGAATGGTCACTTGCCTTTACCGCGGAGTGGCCGGTGCGACGCTGGGTTCGCGCCTGGAAGCTTTAGGCATCAGCACGGATTTTTGCCCGAGCGTGTTGGCCGCGCGACAGCTTGAAGGCGGCATTCGATTTGGTCTGGGTTCGACGCTGGCGTTTCGCCGCGCCGAGTTGGAGAAGATCGGCGGCTTCATTGCATTCGTCGGACTATCTCGCCGATGACTACGAACTGGGAAAGCGCATCGCCGGGCTGGGGCTGACTGTGAAACTGTCGGATGTTGTGGTCGAAACATATCTCCCGTCTTATCGCCTGCGGGAGTTCTTCGCGCATCAACTGCGCTGGGCGCGAGGAGTCCGCGATGCGCGTGCCGGAGGTTATCTGGGTCTGGTTTTTACATTTGGCCTCTTGTGGTCGCTGCTGGCGGTGGCGGCGAGTCGGAGGAGCGCTCTGGGCCTGGATCGCGCTGGCCGTCACGCTGTTTCTTCGCTTTGCGGTTGCGCTGGTTGTGGGCCGGAGCGTTCTGCGGGACCGTCAGATTCTGAAGTATGCGTGGCTGATTCCGCTGCGGGATTTGGTTGCAGTTGCAATCTGGATCGCGAGCCTTGGCGGCCACACCGTCACCTGGCGCGGAGACCGTTTCCAGTTTGAAGAATGGCAAGCTTACTCGGATCGCGCCATAGCGCTTTACGGATGTGCGATCGCATCGGCCGCTACAGGAACGGTATTGCAGGTGTAATCGAGAACCGTCCGGACTTTGCTGGCGAGTTGTTTCAGCGTGAACGGCTTCTGCAGGAAATTGTTCTCGACATCGACTACTTTATGGTCCAGCACGGTTTGGCCGGCATAGCCTGAGACAAATAGCACTCTGGTCTTCGGACGCAGCGTTTCCAGTTCCTTTGCCAGTTCGCCCCCGCTCATATGGGGCATCACGACATCGGTGACGGCCAGGTGAATCGTCGATCCATGATTCTTGCTGACCGACAAGGCGTCCAAGCCGTCTCTGGCTTCCAGGACGGTGTATCCGCGAAGGCTGAGGAATTCGGCCGCGGCCCGGCGTAACGGCTCCTCATCCTCGACCAGCAGCACAGTCTCTGTGCCGCGGAGCACGACCCCAGCGCCGTTATCTGGGTCTCCATGCTGACGGGCTGGTCCTGCACACAAGGCAGGTAGATCTTGAAGACGGTACCCATCCCGGGTTCGCTGTAGGCCCAGACGAATCCATGATTCTGTTTGACGATTCCGTACACCGTCGCCAGGCCAAGTCCGGTGCCCTTGCCGGAAGGTTTCGTGGTGTAGAAGGGTTCGAAAATATGCGACAGATGATCGGCAGGAATGCCGTCGCCGGTGTCGGTCACGGTCAGGACAGCATAGCGTCCGGTGGGAATGACGGTTCGCTTGCGGTCAACGTATTGTTCGTCGAGCTGCACATTGGAGGTTTCAATGGTGCATCGTCCTCCCTGAGGCATGGCATCGCGGGCGTTGGCCGCGAGGTTCATGAGAATCTGCTCGATCTGCACCGGATCCAGACGAATTCTGCCCAGTCCTTCGCCCGGAACAAAGACGAGTTCTATGTCTTCTCCGATAAGGCGGTGCAGGGTTTTGACGATTCCGCTGACCACCGGGTTGAGTTCAGCGACGCGCAAGGCCTGCGGTTGTTTGCGGCTGAAGGCGAGCAACTGCCGGGTCAGATCCGCGGCGCGACGGGCGGCGGAAAGGATCTCCTGAATCCGCGCCTGGGTAGGGCTTCCCGGAGCCACCGAGTCGAGCGCCAGTTCGGAGTAGCTGGTAATGATGGTCAGCAGATTGTTGAAGTCGTGGGCGATGCCTCCAGCCAGGCGGCCAACCGCGTCCATTTTTTGGGACTGAAGCAGCTGGGCTTCCAGCCGCAGACGTTCCGTGAAATCCCGCCCGTTGGAGACAAAGTTAGCGATTTGCCCTTCGGCGTCCCGTATGGGGCTGATGCTCTCATCGACGTAGTAGACCTCGCCATTCTTCTTGCGGTTTACCACGATGCTGCGGCCCACGTTGCCCGAACGAATCGTTTCCCACACCTCCCGGTAGAGTACCGGCGCTTGCTCGCCGGATTTCAGAATGGACGGGGTCTTCCCCATGACTTCTTCCGGCGAATAGCCGGTCAGTCTTTCAAAGGCAGGATTTACATATTCGATGATGCCTTCGCTATTGGTGATGAAGATGGCATCGGCCGATTGCTCCACCGCGCAGGAAAGCTTGCGCAACGATTGTTCCGCAACATGCCGCTGCTGCTGCGTCGAATGCAAATTGAGAGCGCACCGGATCGTGCGCACCAGGTTAGCTCCGGTAAGCTGCGATCTCTCCATGCAGTCGTAGGCGCCCGCTTGCATGATTTCAGCTACGGCTTTTTCATCGGCATGCTCCGTCAGCAGGATGAAGGGCAACGCTCCCCGCGTGTGCAAAAACTCCGAGAGAAGCTTCGTCGCTGCGGCATCTCCGGTCTCGTGTTCAAACAGAACCAGTCCATAGTTGCCCCGCTGCAACATCGTTTTGGCCTCATCCAGCGAGCCCGCATGATCGAGTACCGCAGGCAGCGCCCTCCGGTTCCTGTCAAGGATTTCCCGGATGAGAAAAAAATCTTCTTCCTGGCTTCCCACCAGCAGAACATGCAACAGGGAGGGTCCGAGTTGAGGCGTGGTTGACAGAAGATTCCTTTGCCTACTCTTTTCACATCGGAAGCTTTCAGATGCAGCGTTGTCTTGTGAGTACCCTGGCAACCATTGACATCAACCACGAATCCCGGATTGGGGATGAGTTCAGTTCGGGACGGGGCAAACACTTTTAGGCTTGGAAGGAGCTCAACAAAGTCGCCGGCGGCTTACAAAATGCTGAATCACCTACAATCTTCCTCCGGCAAGCGAAGAATGCGACGGGTGACGCGTATCAACCCGATGGTCGCCCGTTGGTGATTTTTCTTCAAGGATTTTTCGTTTGTGCCAAAACGACTTGCCATTCGTCCCGCGCACTCCGCGGACTGCATCCCGAATCACGGAACCAGTCCCTGATTCGACTTTTGTTTGTTAACTAACGCAGTCTTCCATCGTCTAATAGGCAAGTCTGGACCCAGGAATACCGTTGGTCCGGATTGAAAATCAGGGAACCACTGGCTGGTTTCCTGCGTATCAGTTACCGAGCCGGAGTGCGCCTGAAGATCGATTGTCAGGGAGGGTTTATGCAGATCCAGGAGAGGCTGGCACGCTGCGAACCATCACCAACACGGGGAATGGTCACGTGCAAGAAGTTGTGCGGCAGGCCCACGCAGAGTTGCGGCAACTTGCTGCAACAGCGCGCGGAAGTAATGCGGCGGATCGGCACCATCAAACAAACCATCGCCGGCCTCGCCAACCTTTTTGGCGACGAGGTGTTTAGCGACGAATTGCTGGAACTGGTGGATCGCAAGAGCAGCGGACGGCAGCCGGGTTTCACCAAGGCCTGCCGGATGATCCTGATGGATGCAAACCGCGCGCTGAGCGCTCGCGACGTCTGTGACCGTATTCAGGAGAGGGCCCCGCCCATGCTGGCGCGTCACAAAGATCCGATGGCTTCAGTGACCACCGTGCTCAATCGTCTGGTGGCGTACGGAGAAGCCAGAGGCGGTAGCTCTGGAGAATGGCCGCCGCGCCTGGCAATGGGTAGCCGACTACGGAATCTCAGGTTGACGCCGGCGCTTGCAGCGCCAGACCGCGCAGTGAGCTGGAGCCGTCTAAGCAGAACTGCTTGACTACCCAGGCGGCAGCAGCATTCCTTTCTCCAGATGCCGGGTGACGTGCGCGTACGAAGCTGCATGCGGATCGTGCGTGACCATCACGATCGTCTTATGGAAGTCCTCGTTCAAACGCTTCAGAATCTCCAAAACTTCTGTGGCCGAGTGACTGTCCAGATCGCCCGTGGGTTCATCCGCCAGTAGCAGCGTAGGGTCGCTCACGATCGCCCGCGCGATTGCGACCCGCTGCTCCTGCCCGCCCGAAAGTTGCTTCGGCAGATGGTTCACTCGTTCCTCAAGCCCACGAGTTTCAGCGCGGTCATCACGTGATCGCGTCTCTGCTGCGGGTTAAGCTTGGTCAGCAGCAGCGGCAATTCCACGTTCTCAAATGCAGTCAGCACCGGGATCAGGTTGAACGTCTGAAAAACGTAACCGATGTGCTCATTGCGCCAGTGTGCTGCCTGCGAGTCGTTGAAGCGAAAAATATTCTGGTTCTGCACCAGCAACTCACCTGAGGTGGGCCGGTCGATGGCTGCGATCATATTCAGCAGCGTGGTCTTGCCGGAGCCCGACGGCCCCATCAGCGCCATGAAATTCGCCGGTCGCGATGTCGATCGAAACATCGTCGAGTGCCTTCACTTCGAAAGCCTCGCGCTTGAAAATCTTGCTGACATTGCGGGCCTGCACAACTTTGGTTCCGGTTGCGACTCTTGTTTTCAGCAACTGTGCTCATGATTATACTGCCCCTTAATCTTGATTGTGTCTCCATCTTTCAAATCTTGCGGCCCTTTGCTGATCACGCTCTCGCCGCCCACCAATCCATCCACCAGAAAGCCGTCGGTGCGCTGGCTCAGCACGTGAACCTCGCGCATGCGCGCTTTTCCGTCGAAGGCCAGGAACACGACCTTCTTGCCATCTGATCCCGCAGCGCGCTGGCCGGTACGAATGCTCCCGCCGGCTGCGTGCTGGCTGATTTTCGGTTCATCCGCCAGAAAATTTACCGTCGCGTTCATCTCCGGCCGCAAAAAAACATCAGGATATTCGATCCGGATTCAGCACCTGCACTTTCACTTGCACCGTGGCTTTCTGCCGATTCGCCTCGGGAGAAATCTGCGCGATTTCCCCGTCATACTCTTGTCAGGATAGGCGTCGGTGGTGACGATGCCTTTCTGCTTCGGACCGAGCCGGGCAAAATCGGCCTGCGCGATATCGAGTTCAACCTGAAGATCGTTCAAGTCAGCGAGCGACACCACTGATCCCTGCGGACCGCCCGCCGCCGCGCTGGCAAACTGCGCGGTAATCAGTTCTCCTTTTTCCGCGGTGCGGTCGAGAATCGTGCCAGTAACGGGCGCGCGGATCACCGTGGCGTCGAGCTGCGACTTGGCGTAATCGAGCTGGCCCTGCGCCTGTGCCAGCGATCCGCGGGCGCGCGCAATTTCTTCCGGCTCGCGGGCCAATCTTCATCAGTTGAAAAGCCTTCTCCAGCGAGTTGACGCGCTGCTGGTCGGAGTCAAACTTGGCGGTGGCATCGTCCATGGCCTGACGCGAAACCACACCTGCGCTCGAGAGTTCCTTGGTGCGGTCCAGAGTCAGTTTGTCATTGACCAGCGTGGCGCGAGCTTCATCAAGGTTGTGCTGCGCTTGTTGAATCTCTTCCGGACGCGATCCGTGCTCAAGTTCATCCAGATAGGCGCGAGCATTGTCCAGCGCGCCTTTCGCCTGGTCATAGGAGGCGCGAAACTCCTGATCCTCCAGCCGCACCAGAACTTGCCCTTCTTTCACCTTGTCGCCCTTCTCCACGCCAATCCAGGCCAGGCGTCCGGTGACCTTGGAATTCACATTGATCGTGTGATGCGCGACAATGTAGCCGGTGGCCGAAAGCACCGTGCCGCCCACATCGCTGTTCTCCGCGGAAGCGCGCGTCACTTCTACCTCGGCACATCGCGCGAAAGCATGCGATAAGCCAGCGCGGACAAGCTCAGCACGACTACGATCACAATCCCAATCACGATGTAGCGGCGTGCCCAGGCAGGCGGCTCTCCATTGCTCGCCCCGCGCTCTGTGCGGTCGATTCGCAAGCTCTGCAGGTCTTCGTGTTTCGCGTCAATCGGCATAAGAACGGATACGAAAGTCGTGATGTTCTAGTTTCCGGAACCGCAAACCATGCTGCAGATCAACCTCGCAATGCGGTAAGAATATTCTGCCGCGCCGCATGCCAGGCCGGCGCAAATCCGCCAACCAATCCCATGACCAGTGCGAATGCCACCGCGACGGCGGCAACCTGCAGCGTAATCTGCAGGCTGAATACGACTTCGCTAAACGTCACTGCATTCGACGTTCCCGTCTGCATCCCGTTAAACGGCAGCATCAGCAGAATTCCTGCCGCCGCTCCCAGCAAAGCCAGCATCAGGGATTCCAGAACAAAAGAAGTCAGAATCGCCGGCCGCGAGAATCCCAGCACTCGCAAAGTCGCAATTTCGCGCCCGCGGTACGCCACCGCGGCGTACATCGTATTCATCGCCGCAAAACTCGATCCAATCGCCATGATGATCGCCACCACAATGCCGATGTATTTGATGGGACCGCCCGAACTGGTTTGTTTCTCGTAATACTCTGTCTCCAGAACGCCTTCGAGCTTGAGACGCTGATCATCGCTCACCCGCTTCGTCAGCGCATCGGCGGCAATCGGATCAGTCGCGCGCAGGTAAGCCGAAGAATACCCTCCCTGGCGGTCAAAGTCCGAAGCCATCTGATTCACGTCGCTCCAGATCTCCGACTCATAGGCCGACCCTCCTGCGTCAAAAACTCCCACCACTTTCCACGATCCTTTGCCGAACTCCATGGTGTCGCCGATGTTGGCGTGCGAAAAACGCGAGCGGATGGATTTGCTCACGACCACCTCTCGCTGACCGGTCTGAAACCACCGTCCTTCGATCAGTTTCGCGCTGGGCCGAAGTTCAAGACCATCGGGCATCATGCCGCGCACCGTCACGTTCACTTCGCCGGTGCCGTCCTTGCGGGGAAGCACGATCACGACCACCCACTCGCCCGAAACCATGGGCTCGCCGTGGCTGTCTTTTGCGATCCCAGGCAGAACTTTGAGCGTGGGAAACAGCGCAGCATCAAAGCCGCCCGATAACTCCGCTTCCGATCCTTTGCGCAGCACAAGCACGTTCTGCGGATTCCCGCTGGAAACAAAAGCCCGCTGCAGCCCCGCCAGCAGCGCCATCAGGAAGATCGCCGTTGTCACCGTCAGCGCGATGCCCAGCGCGGTCATGATGGTGAGTCCCTTGCGAAGCCTCAAATTGCGGATGTTGTAGCTGATCGGTATCGCCATAATGTTCACTCTCAACCTAGCCTGGTGCTTTTCAGCCAATGTGGCGCAACCCCTCCACTATATTTATTCGCGACGCGCCGTAAGCGGGAACATATCCACTTAAAAATCCCACGGTTGCCGCCACGAGCAATGACAGCCCCACAGCAGGCAGCGTAACTCGCATATCAGTGGGAACCCCAATCGCCACCGACGAGTGCGTCAACCAGCGGATCAATCCGGCCGCCGCCGCGATCCCCACCACGCCTCCCGCCACCGCCAGAGCCACGGATTCGAACACAAAAAGAGACAGTACCCGCTGGCGCGTGAAGCCAAGGGTTTTCAGCAAGGCAACTTCGCGAGTCCGGCTGCGTACCGACATGGCCATGGTGTTCGCCGAAACCAACAGGATGGCAAACACCACTGCGCCGCAGATGCCAAGAATAAAGGCTTTCACGTTGCCCAACGTGGCCACTAGCGAAAGTTGGAAGGCCTTTTCACTTTCCGTTTTCGTCCGCTGTGGAGAATTGCGGAACATGTCATCGATTGCGCTCGACACCCGCGCCACATCTTCGGAGGTCGAGACCTGAGTGGCATACCAGCCGGCTCGTCCTTTGAACCACTCCAGAGACTCTTCCAGATACTTGGCGTTGAAATACAGGGCGTTCTGCGGCGGATCACGCCGGTAGATGCCGCGAATCGTCAGTTCGGGATTCACCGGAAATATAGTTCCCAGCAGCGTGATTCTGTCGCCGATTTTCCAGCCGTATTTGTCAGCCAGCGTCACATCCACCACGGCCCCAGCGCGATCCCGCTGCCATGCCACCACCTGCTCCAATGGAATAACCTTGTCCGAGGCGACCTTTAGATACTCATCCGGGTCGGTGGCTAACTGAGCGAATGCATTGCTGGCGCGGTCGTCCTTATAGTGATTCCCGAAGTAAGTCATAGGCGCGACGGCAACCACTCCGGGGACGCTTCGAATCTTGTCGCGATAGTACGCGGGCAGCAAAAACGCCAGAGATACGCGATCGCGCGTAATTACTCGTTTCGCCGAAAGCGCTGCCCCCTGGTCGATATAAAACGTGCGCCAGATCGAAATCATCAGCGTAAGCAGTAGCAGCGAAAAGCTGATGCTCAACATCGTCAACAGGCTCCGGCGTCTGTTGCGAAACGTATTGCGCAGCACGAAACCGCTTAACGTCATAGAATTTAACCGATGTGCCGCAGCCCTTCCACGATCTCCACCCGCGATGCGTTGTAGGAGGGCACCAGCGAACTAAAGAAGCCCACCAGCGCCGCCGCCACCAGCGCCACGCCCAGCGTTCCAGGCGTAACCTTCATTTGGGCCAAGAAAAAGCCCATCGGGGACTTTTTCATGAGAGTCAGCAGTAGCCACGCGAACCCGCAGCCGAAAAGTCCACCCGCAATCGAAAGTGACATAGCTTCGCCGACAAAAAGCCCGAGGATAGTCAGCCGCTCGAATCCCAGTGTCTTGAGAACGGCCACTTCGCGAGTGCGTTCGCGAATCGACATCGCCATTGTGTTGGCAGAAACCAGAAGCGTGGTGAAAACCACTGCCAGGCAAATGCTGAGAATAAAGGCCTTCACGTTGCCCAGCATGTTGACGAAGCTCAACCCGAAGGCCTTCTCGCTTTCAGTCTTGGTAGGCTGCGGCGAGTTGCGAAACATATCGTCGACGGCGCTGGCGATCTTGGCCACATCGTCAGGCGCCTCGGACATAATGCTGAAGGTGCCAGCCTTCCCCTTGAAGTCCGGCACCGCCTCTTCCACATACTTCGCGTTGAAGTAGACCGTCTTGTTCGTCGTCGGCCAATGAAAGATGCCGCGAATGGTGAGCTCAGGGTTGATGGGATAGATCGTGCCCAACAGAACAATACGATCCCCCACTTTCCAGTCATACTTCTGGGCGAGGTCTTCGTTCACGATCACGCCAGCGCGGTCGCGCTGCCACGCAGCCAGCTGATCGGGTGGTATCTTCATCTCCGGGTACACCTTCGGAAACTCGTCTGGGTCGGTGGCGAACTGCGCGAAGAAGTTCTCCTGTTTATTGTCCTTGTACAAGCCGCCGAACCAGGAATTGGGCACGATCGCGACCACTCCGGGCAGGGCACGGATTTTTTCGCGATAGAACGCAGGCAAAGGATTGGTCAGCGACACCCGGTGCCGCGTCACCAGTCGCCGTGTCGATTCTGCGCTGCCCTTGTCGATATAGAAGCCCCGCCACAGCGTCATCATGAAGGTCAGAAGCAGCAAAGAAACACCAATACTCGCAATCGTCAGAATGCTGCGGCGCTTGTTGCGTAGGGCGTTCTTGGTAACGAATAGGGTCAAAGTCATATGTTGTAACCCGGTTGAACCCCAGAGAAGACGCGGCGTGCCGAATAGCGGATGGGCCTAGTCCATGCGGGCCTCCAGCATAAACGAATGAGTCCGGCTCCGACAACCTACCCGCCGGCCCCGAAAAAGCCACGTCACACTCGTTGTCCTAAACTGCCCCCGTCCCTAGATTCAATCCGCCCTCGCTCGGACGTCAGTGGAGGTCGTCATCCGGCTCTCATGACAATCGTCATTTCCTCGATCAATCTAGTTGAACGTTCTCCGAGCCGAAAAGTCACGCCCTCGATGGAGCCATTTTTCGCCAATCCCAGGGAGTTACCGCGAACTCTCGTAGAATCGCGCCTCCGGCTTCCCCGGACTTTCACGGTACTTCGGTAACTCGAACCTTAATCTCGCGAGCGATATCCTACCCTTAACCTGCCCCGGGTTCTAACCCACGCAGTTCGTAACTGAAACTGCGCGGCTTGTTTTCTGGGATGAGGCACGGAACCATGTCCACTAAAATCGGCCACTTCGAAATTCTGAGCGAACTCTCAAAGTCCGCGACTTGCGTAGTTTACAAGGCGAATGAGGCGGAAACCAGCCAAACTGTCGCGCTGAAAGCGATTCAACTGTCCGCTTTTGGTGCGCGCGCCGCCGAGCTGCAGGAGTGCCTTCTGAAAGAGGCGGATAGCGCCAAAGTCTTGAGCCACTCCAACCTCACACCAGTTCGCAACGCGCAAGAGATCGATGGCCAGTTCTGCGCAGCGATGGAGTACATCCAAGGCAACAGCATCGCCACCATGCTCGCGCGCAAAGAAGGATTTTCCATCTGGGACCTGCTCGATATCGGCCGGCAGGTCTGCAGCGGCCTCGATAACGCCAACTCCCACGGAATATTTCACTATAGTCTGGAGCCCGCCAAGATCATGTGCGGGTGGGACAGCACGGTCAGAATTCTAGGCTACGGCGTTTCCAGCATTGGCAAGTTTACCGCCGACATGCCCGGCGTTCCTTCGATCCTGCACTACATGTCCCCGGAGCAAGTTCGTGGTGAGGATATTGATGCCCGGTCGAACCTGTTTAGTCTCGGCGCCATGTTTTACGAGATGGTGACCGACCGCAAGGCCTTCGATCGTGAAGATGCTGAATCGCTGCGCCAGAGCATTCTTGAGAGCATGCCCGTGCCTCCGATGCACGTGAATCCCAAACTCCATCCGGTGTTGAGCGATCTCATCATGAAAGCTCTCGCCAAAAGTCCCGCGGACCGCTTCCAGAATGGAAGAGAGCTGCTCGACGAACTGGAGAAATGCAAGGAATCCAAGCCGCAGGCGGCAAAGCAGGCAGCCGCGCCCGCCAAGAGCACAGTGGTTCCCAATACAGTGAAAGCTGCGGCGCAGACGAAATTTGTCGGAGCCTCCGCTCCGAGCCGTCCCG
This sequence comes from uncultured Acidobacteriaceae bacterium, assembly GCA_963763285.1. Classification (GTDB taxonomy): domain Bacteria; phylum Acidobacteriota; class Terriglobia; order Terriglobales; family Acidobacteriaceae; genus Sulfotelmatobacter. The sequence goes on from CAVXOK010000004.1 coordinate 256,599, forward strand.
CCGCGCCGAAGCCTCAGCCCGCGGCGCAAGTCCAGAGCAAGCCCGCCGAAAAGAAATTTACGGTTCCGGCGGCTGCTCCGGGCAAGGCGGCTGCTGCCGCTGCAGGATCAGCCGGCGGCCGAGCGGTGTCGTCCGCACACGTCAAGCCGGCCCCCATCGAACCGGCAGAACCATCCGCGTACATGTCTTCCTCCACCGTGGATGAGCCCGCCGTGGACGCGCCCGAAGACGAGGCGCCAAAAATTTCCGTCGATCCCATGATGGCTGAGGGCGGTCCGTCTCAGGCCGGCGGCGGCATCAGCTTTTCGGAGATGACCGAACTGCCTCCGCTCAAGGAGGTCTATATTCCACCGCCTCCGCCACCTCCGGTCTTCGAGCAGAAAAAACCTCACGCGCCCACTGTCTTTACGGGCTTCGAGGATGAACCGGAGAAACCGAGAGTTCAGCCTCGCGAAGTCGCCCAGAAGGCGATGAAAGAAATCAAGAGCGTCCCACCCCAGCTGATGATTTATTCCATCGCCGGCGCGGCCGTCTTGATTCTGATCATTGCGGTTGTTCTTGTCCTTCACGTCAACACTCTGAATAGTGATGGCGACACGCCTCGTCCCGTCGCGGCCGAACCCGCTCCTCAACCTGCGGCCAGCGAGCCCGCCCAGCCCGCGCCGGCGCCACAGGCACAAGCTGCGGCTCCAGTCCAGGCTCAACCTGAAGCTGAAGCTCCCGCTCCAGCGGCTGAACCCGAGCCCAGCCACGTTGCTGCCGCAGCGGCCCGAGGCAAAAACGGCAGGAAGAAACCAGCGCCCGCACCCGTCGCCGTGCCCGGACAGATGGCAATCGATTCCACTCCTCAAGGCGCGCAAGTCCAGGTCGATGGAAGAACAGATCCCTCCTGGGTTACTCCGTTTGCTCTTACTGGCCTCGGCGCCGGCGCGCATACCATCACCGTCAGCAAAGCCGGCTATTCCACAGATACACGCACCGTCAACGTGGCCTCCGGCAGCAAAGCCTTTGTCACCAGCCATCTCTCTCTGCTAATGGCGACGCTGGCGGTTTCCAGCAGTCCCGCTGGAGCTAACGTCTACATTGACGGCAAAGACACCGGCAAGCTCACACCTGCTCAAGTCCCCGTGGACAAGGGCCAGCACGTCATCCTCGTGCGCAAATCGGGTTACATTGACCAGACCACAAGCGCTCAGTTCGCCCTGGGCCAGACCACCAATTTCTCAGCCACACTCCAGACGCTTGGCAATGTCGACGACATCAAGACCGTCGGCAAAATGAATAAGCTGTTCGGCGGCAAAGAAGCGCAGGGCATGGGCACGGTCAGCGTCAAGACCCAGCCCAAGGGAGCCCAGGTCGCCGTCAACCAGCACATGCTGGATAAAGACACCCCGGTTAACTTTATTCTGGATCCAGGCAACTACGTCGTGGACATCACTTTGAGCGGCTATGCTTCCATCCACAAAGTCATCTCTGTGGATAAAGGCGGGAAAGTCGTCATCGACGAGGTTCTGCAGCACGAGTAGCCAATGCCGAGTCACCCCGGGGCCTCACGTTGAGGCGGCTTGATGCAACTTTGCTGCGCGTCCGAGCTCGGTTGCAATGAACCGCAGTGCACATCCTTTTTTAACATTGCTTTAATCCTGCATTAACTTTTACCCCGTAGCATCCTCTTCCAGCAGACCCTGCACCGCCAATTCCGAAAGGGCAAAACTTCTATGCGTCAATTCCTGTCAGTATGCCTCGTCGCCGCCATCGTTACCGGGCCTGTGCTGACGCCGGTAGCGAACGCCGCCAATCCGGGAACAACCACGCCGATCAAACACATTGTGGTCATCTTCGGTGAAAATCGGTCCTTCGACCACTATTTCGGAACCTATCCGAATGCCCTGAATCCGAAAGGCGAACCGCAATTTCACGCGGCTCCGAACACACCCACCGTGAATGGCTTTGGCAACGCCCTCTTGAACAACAACCCTAATCTCAATCCGGCCAACGGCAGCGGCGCTTCCAATCCTTTCCGATTTGATCGCTCGCAGGCCAACACGCAAGATATGGATCACGACTATATGGCCGAACAACTCGCCTTCGATGGCGGTGTGATGGATCTGTTTCCCGCCAACACCGGAAGCGCCGGCCCCCCGCCCAGTGCCCCGCCAGACATCGTGCTTACCACCGGTCAAGTGATGGGCTATTTTGATGGCAACACCGTCACGGCCTACTGGAACTACGCTCAGCACTACGCCATGAGCGACAACTCCTACAGCACCAACTTTGGTCCTTCCACGGTCGGCGCTATCAATTTGATTTCCGGCCAGACCAACGGCGTAGTGAACTATACCGGCGGTACCGGCGGCTTTGTCGGCGACGGCAGCGGCGGATATACGGTGATCGGGGACCCCGATCCCTATGGCGATGTCTGCTCCGGCAGCGGCACCGCCCAGATGGGCGGAAAGAATATCGGAGACCTGCTCAACGCCGCCGGTATTACCTGGGGATGGTTCGGCGGAGGTTTCAACCTGGAAAAGGTAAATTCCGATGGCAGCACCGGCTGCAACCGTCAATCGACCTCGCCGATTGTTGGTACCCAGGGCGATTATGTTCCCCATCACACGCCATTCCAGTACTATGCTTCCACTGCGAATCCCACCCACGCGCGGCCCAAGTCCATTGCGGCGATCGGTCACTCCGGCGACCCTGCCAATCACGACTACGACGTCGAGGACTTCTTTACCGCAGTTCAGGCGGGCAATTTCCCGACGGTAAGTTTCCTCAAGGCCATCTCAATTCAGGACGGCCATCCGGGAAATTCTGATCCTCTCGACGAGCAGCAGTTCGTAGTGAAGGTCGCTAACTTCCTGCAGGACCAGCCGGAGTGGATCAACACAGCGCTGGTCGTTCTCTACGACGATTCCGACGGCTGGTATGACCATCAGCTCGGCCAGATCGTTAATTCATCAAAGAGCGCGGCCGACGCCCTAACCGGCCCGGGAACTTGTGGTAGCGGAGCAAACGCGCTGCCCGGTCTCAAACCCGCCACCACCCACGCTCAGGGACGCTGCGGATACGGCCCGCGGCAGCCGCTCCTCGTCATCTCTCCCTGGGCGCGGCACAACTTCGTAGATCATTCGATCACCGATCAAACCTCGGTCATTCGTTTTATCGAGGACAATTGGCTGGGCGGCCAGCGGATCGGCCATGGCTCCTTTGATGCCGTTGCGAACTCGATCAGCTCCATGTTCGACTTCCATCAGCTCGTGACCGACGATCTGTTCATCCTCAACGAAAACACAGGCGAGCCCGTATTCACTGGTTCGTTCTAACCTTAAGCCCATCCTGCTGATGGCCTGAACGAAATCGCGAGAGGGATAACGGCAAGGCAGTCACGGCAAGGAAGGTAGGGCGCGGCAGCGCTCACCCTCCTTGCCGTTGTTGTATCCTTGGCCGAAAGGCATGTGGTGATTACACGTCGAAAGTTTCTCCAACGATCAAGCCTGCTAGTTACAACGCTTGCGACAGCCGAAAGTGCGCTGCTGAATTCAATTGCGCAGGCTCACGCGCTGCCCACCATGCCCCCGGCCCTCGATGTGAACACGCTGGCGCAGTTTGTCGATCGCCTTCCCATCCCTGCAGTCGCGCAACCCCAGGGAACCCGGGCCAGTCCCGCCGACCCCAAGCAGAGCATCCCGTTCTATCGGATCCAGGCCCAGGCGGTCGCCAGCAAGATTCACCGCGATCTGCAGCCAACAAAGTTCTGGAGCTTCGGCCCCTCTACGCCCGGCCCCACATTCGAAACGCGCTCCGCTGAACCTCTGATCGTGGAATGGGTGAATGCGCTTCCGAACGAACATTTCTTGCCGGTAGATCACACCATTCACGGGGCCGAGGCCGACAAACCTGCAGTCCGCACCGTCGTGCACATGCATGGAGCCAAAACCGGACCAGAAAGCGACGGCTATCCGGAAGACTGGGTTGTGCCGGGAAAATCAGCTCTCTACTTCTATCCGAACCAGCAAGACGCCACCATGCTCTGGTACCACGACCACACGCTAGGCATCAATCGCCTCAATGTTTACGCAGGATTGTTCGGAACATTCCTCATCCGCGACAGCGTCGAAGACGCGCTCAATCTGCCCAAGGGCAAATACGAGTTGCCGCTTATTCTCTATGACCGCCTCTTGACCCGGGACGCCCAGCTTCTTTACCCGGTTTCTCCCGACCCGCAATCTCCCTGGGTTCCTGAGCTATCGGGCAACGCCATTCTGGTGAACGGAAAACTCTTTCCCTATCTCGAGGTCGAGGCGAGAAGATATCGCTTCCGCGTCCTCAATGCGTCTAATGCCCGCTTCTACCACTTATCGTTTATCAACGCGGCATCCGCCAACAAAGATAAAGAAGACGCGCAGTTTCATCAAATCGGCACGGACCAGGGCTTACTATCGGCGCCAGTTCCGCTCACCAGCCTTGAAATCGCGCCCGGCGAACGCGCCGACATAGTCATCGATTTCAGCGAGCATCGCGGTGCGCAGCTGATTCTCAAGAATGACGCTTTCATCGTGATGCAATTCCGCGTCTCCTCAGGAAAGGTAACTGACACAAGCTCGCTGCCTTCCGCTCTGCGTCCAGTGCCCAGAATCCCGGAATCGCAAGCCGTGCAGACCCGCTTGCTGACGCTCAATGAGTATGTCAACAAGGCGGGCAATCCCGTCCAACTGCTTTTGAACGCCTCCCATTGGAGGATGCCAGTCACGGAGAAACCGGTTCTGGGATCGACCGAAATCTGGACGCTCATCAATCCCACCAACGATTCCCATCCCATTCACCTGCACTTGGTGCGCTTCCAGATCCTCGACCGGCAAAACTACGAACCCTGGCTCTTCCAAACCAAGCGCCAGCTGCACTTCCTGGGTCCGCCGCAATCTCCCGACCCAAACGAAGCTGGCTGGAAGGATACGGTACGGGCCGATTCTCGTATGGTCACGCGGATTATTGTCCCCTTCACCGGCCACACCGGCCGCTACGTATGGCACTGCCACATCCTTGAGCACGAGGATAACGAAATGATGAGGCCCTACGAGGTCGTGGCCGCGCCGTGATCCGCCCCAAAGATTTGTCATCCTGAGCCCCGCGACCCCAGCGCCGCCGAGGGCCGCCACGCGAAGGATCTGTGTACTTGTCTAACTGAGGACGGGCGATGGGGCCCATTCTAAATTTCGCGTTCCTGGGGAAATTTAGAGTGTGGAGGTCCGGCGCGAGTGAGCGAGGAATTCTGCCTTTAGTTTCTGAGTTTATTTAGAGAGCGAACAGAAGCTATTCGCGAGGTAGCCGCATGGTCTCAGTCCGGAGATTGGGCCTGAGGCTTATTTAGGCAGCGTGAAGTTCATCGTGATCTGCGTCTGAATCTCAACTGGCTCGCCGTTGAGCAGGTAAGGTTTGTACTTCCACTGCTTCACAGCATCCACCGCGGCGCGCGCCAAACGCGCATCGCCGCTGACAATCTTCACTGCCGAAATGTCGCCGTTCTTGGAGATAGTCGCCAAAAGCTCAACCGCCCCTTCGATGTGCAGTTGCATTGCGCTTGGCGGATATACAGGCTGCGGCTTTTTCACCAACAGCCCACGCGACACACCCTGCGAGACGTTCAGGGTCTGCAGCACGGGAGCGGGCGCATGGCTGTCGCCGCCCATAAGATTGGGAAGCGATCCGCCATTGTCTGCCGGAGCGATCCCGGTAATGCTCGGAGCATCGGGAGTTGGCACGGATTTTCCGGCCACTTGAGAATGACCGCTCTTGATCACGATGGGCGCTGCAGTCGCAGCCGCTTTTGTTGCCGGACCTTTATTGGCCGTGGAAGCCGAAGCCGAAGACTTGCCAGAGTCGCCTTTAGTTGCGCCCTTGCTAAGACGAACCGCTTCATCTCCGCTTCCAGCGTCTGGTTCATCGGAATCGGAAGTGGCGTTGGCTGTTCCGGTTCCTTTAGGAGCCGCCGTGGAGTCTGAAGCTGGGGACGCTACAGGCGAAGTCGCAGAAGAGGTCAGAGAAGGGGCAGCAGAAGATGCGCCGCCTGCAGCCTTGCTGGGCACGGCTTGCGGAACCACTGTAGGTTTCGTAACAGGCGCGGCCACGTGCGTGAAAGAAGTTGCGGCCCCGCTCGAACCTACCCACTGCATCCACAACGCATAGCCACCCGCGGCAACCAGCACCACTGCAGCCGCCACCAGCAACGCTTTCTTGCTTCCGCCACCGGCAGCTTTGCCGCTGCTGCTGACATTACCGCCAAAGGTGAATGCGGGCGCTGGCGCTGAAGTTCCCTCGTTTGAGGAACTGTTCTCGCTCGAGTCTGCCGCTTTTCCGGCCGGACTCTCGGGTTCTGCGACAACGGTCTTGGGCTTCGCCTCGCGGGCTGGTGCCGGCGCGCTGGCGGCGCTCGATCCAAATCCTGCCGAAACCGCAGGTGAATGTCCAATTGTCGGCGCCAGAATATCCGACTCGCTGGCGCTTATCTTTGTCCCGGGCGCAGCGGTCGAAGGTGAAACGATTTCATCGATGTCCAAAATCTCCGCGTCGCTTTCACTGCTGTCGACAGGAACTGAGGCAACAACCTGCGGTTGTGGCGGCCTCTGAGCTGGAATACTTGCCGTCGCCGTTTTTCCTGAAGGCGCAACCGGTGGTGTGGGCGGTGCCGCGACCACCTTCGTGCTTGGAGCTTGCGGCACGGCCTTCGGAGATGCCGTCACAGGCTGTGCGGGCTTCACGATTGTCGTTGGCGCTTGTGCTGCAGGCGCCGCAGGTTTACCGGCTTCGTTCTTGCGCAACAAGCCCCGGGCCACGCGTAGCGTGCCTTTCGCCTGTTCTACATTGATGGGCTTGGTAAGGACCAGGTTCGCCCCGATCCGGAAAGCTTTTGCGACTCCCGCCTGCCCCTCCACGACCGCCACCGCCAGCGCCGACTGGTTGTTCGGCGTGTTCCGTGCGCTCTTAAACAGCAAGGTGGCGTTCTGCTCGTTATCGCAGTCCACCACGACCGCGTCGAAATGCTCACCCATCAATTTCTTGACTGCTCCAAAGGGCTCGGTGGATGGAGTGACCGTGAAGTCCAACTCGCTGAGAACTTGCGTCACAGCGCGAGCCGTCTTCTCATCGGGGCAGAATAATAGCGCTTGATAACCCATACTATGGTCATCGTAGGTACACTCGTAAGCCTCATCAAGTTACGGTGGTAATTCCGATTTAGCGCGTTTTGCCACGCCAGAAGGGGCTTTGGAACCTCAGCGATCCCGCGATCCCGCGATTCCGGAAGCCGGTCGCCGAAAGCCCGAAGTCGCTCTTCCCGCCGCGGATACAATACCGCATGCGCATCCCGCTCTGGCTCAAGCTGCTGTGGACGGCTTGGGTGCTGGTTTGGGTTCCCGTCTACTGGCGCGAGTATGGCCTGCAGAATTTTCTTTTCTTCTGCGACCTCGGAAATCTATTCATCACCGCCGGACTTTGGCTCGAGAGTCCGCTCCTCTTTTCCTGGCAGGCAACCGGGCTCCTGTTATTTCAGACGCTGTATACCATCGACTTGGCAAGCGCTCTCATAAGTGGACGCCACCTGATCGGCGGTACCGAATTCATGTTCGACGCAAATTTCCCGCTCTGGATTCGCCTGCTGAGCTTGTTTCACGTCGTAGTCCCGCCATTGCTGCTGTGGGCGATTTGGCGCTTAGGCTACGACCCTCGAGGTTGGAAGTGTCAAACTCTGACTGCCTGGATCGTCGTTCCAATCAACTATTTCTGGCGTCCGCAATTCGATGTGAACTGGGCTCGCGGCCCTTTCTTTCACGAACAGCATGCCATGCCCGGACTGTTATATCTGCTGCTCTACCTGATCTCAGTCCCCGCGGTTGTATATTTTCCCACGCACAGGTTTCTGCTCTGGCTCGCCGCGCGCTGGCACGCCAAGTCCTAGCGATCCTTCCCGGCATTGTCCGCAGTATTCCGCGCCTGGTTCTCCACCGCCGATTCTGGCAGCTGACGGTCAGCAGGCTCAGTGACCGTGGAAGTCGTCGGCCTGACAGCAGCATCGATCTTGCTCTTCGCACCCGGATCCCCGCCCAGATAAAGCGTCTGCGAGGCCGAGGCAAGGTTGGTCCCGGATTCCTCCACGAACTTCATTATGCGCAGCAGCAAGTCTTCGCGCGCAGTAGCGAATTCGTCGAAATCCCTCGTCAACACGTAACAGACAAGCTCCACGTTAATGGCGCTCGTGGTTACTTCTGTCAGTCGCACCCGAGCCGTGCTGGCCTCAATCTTCGGATGGCCTTTTAAAACCTCGCGTACTTGCGCAAGTACATACCGAACATGATCAGGCGTGGTCTCGGAGTGCAGTCCCAGCACAGTCTTGAAAAGCAACTTGTCGCGCCGGCTCAGATTCTCAACATTGATGGTCGCCACAGTGCCATTTGGGATAGCCAACAGCGTCCGTTCTTCCGTCCGCACCCGAGTCGAGCGCAGTCCTATATCCTCCACCGTTCCCGTGCGGTCGCCGAACTTGCAAACGTCTCCCACGCGAATCACTTCATCGCCCAGCACCGAGACGCCGCCAAATAGATTCGCGATGGTCTGCTGCGCCCCGAAACCGACGGCCAGAGTGCCGATTCCGACCCCCGCGAGCGCAGTGCTCAGATTGAAGCCCAGCACACCCAGAACGAGAAACAGCGCCATCACCACAACAATCGCTTTGATGATGCGCTCGCCTAGCAACATCAGCGAACCCGTGCCCGAGTGACCGCGGGCTACAGCGCGGTCTCTCACACGCTGCAGGAACCAGCGAATCACCCGCCACAGAATCCAATTGAAGCCGACAATAACAGCGACTGCAACCAGTTGGTTGTAGTAGTGCCGTGGGAGCAGCGGCAAGCCAAGGTAGGTCGCCAGAATCCGGTGAACGGTCGCACCCACAAGCAGCCACGCTGGAGCCGAAACCGAGCGCCACTGCACCAGTTCAGCATGCCCGCGTTTCCGCGCCCACACTCGCAAAGGAATTTGCAGCAGAACTAAAAGCAGCCACGCCGCCGCCGCCGCCACAGGAATCAGCAACAGCAGAGCAAGCCATTGCCACACCGCCATGCCGGCCAGTTGATGCTTCACCGTCCATGCCGGCAATCGCGTCTCTACCCGCCGCGCCTCGACCTGATCGTAAAGCTCCGGCACTTTGGTCAAAGTATTAGAGGAGATCAGCCAGATCCTCCCCGCGCTCGGATCCGTAACTCGAACCAGTTCGAGATCGGCCTCCACGTCGCCGGCCGACATGGTTCCCAGCTTCTGCCGGTCGAGCGGAACGTCTTCCTGCGGTGTGCCTTCCCGATCTCGACTCGGTCTCAAGCTGCCCGCAAACGCGCGGTTCATCGCGACATTCAGCTTCATCGCCAGCGCGTCGCCTTCGGTCTGGCGCCGCGCCGGGCTCATCTGCAGATACTCTGCCGCAATGCTGTAGTCGCCTTGCTGCGCCGCCTGCAGAAATCCGAAGACCGTCCCGTAGGGCGTGTCGCGGCCCAGTTGGTCAGAAGTTTTCGCGGGAGCGTTTGCAGGTGCCGAGGGCGGAAGGATCTGGCTTATCGCACTCTGCGATGAAAATGGCAGGCAAGCCGCGAGACTAAGAACAAGAACAGCAATTCTTTTGAAGAACGTGGACATGGATTTCTTCCCAGACTAGGCGCGCTTGGGGCGAAATATATCTGTGCTCGTGCCAAAGAAAACTTCCGCGGATTCCATAACCGTTTCCGAAAGCGTGGGATGCGGATGAATAGTCATCGCCACATCGCTGGCCAGCGCGGCCATTTCGATCGCCAGCACACCCTCGGCAATCAGATCGCCGGCGCCGACGCCAACAATCCCCACGCCCAGCACGCGCTCCGTCTGCGGGTCAATCAGCAGCTTGGTCATTCCCTCCGGACGGTCAAGAGTAACCGCGCGTCCCGATGCGCCCCACGGAAACTTTGCAACCTTGATCTCACGATTTTCTTTTTCCGCCTGAGTTTCCGTCAGACCACACCACGCAACTTCAGGATCCGTAAACACCACCGCGGGAATCGCCGCTGGTTCAAACGCTACCTTGTGCCCAGCAATCGCCTCGACGGCAGTTCGTCCTTCGTGCATAGCCTTGTGCGCCAGCATCGGCTCACCGACCACGTCCCCGATTGCATAGATGGATGGATCGCCAGTCTGCAGTTGCTTGTTCACTTCGATGAACCCGCGCGCGTTAACCTGCACTTGCGTGGTCTCGAGTCCGGCAATCTCCGAATTCGGTTTGCGTCCCACCGACACCAGTACGCGGTCAAAAACTTTCTCCCGGTCCTTCTCCGGTAAAGCCGCGCCCGCGAAACTCGCACGGATTCCCTCACCTTCTTCTCTAAGAGAAGCGACGGTAGTGTTCAACAGAATTGCCTCGAACATCTTCTCCAGCCGTTTGTGCAACGGAAGAACCAGATCCCGATCTGCTCCAGGAAGCAGTCCCGGCAACATCTCGACCACCGTAACCCGCGTTCCCAGCGCCGCATACACCGAACCCAGCTCCAGGCCGATGTATCCGCCGCCAACCACTAGCAGACTCCCGGGAATGTCTTCGAGATTCAGCCCGCCGGTTGAATCCATCACGCGCGCCGAATCAAGCTTAAACGCCGGAATGATCGCCGGCCGCGATCCCGTCGCCAGAATGATGCGGTCAAAACTGAGAACCAGTTCGGAAGCGTCTGCTTTGCTGATCCGCAGCGTAGTCGAATTCTGAAACGCCGCGCGCCCTTGAATGTATTCCACATGGCGCTGCTTAGAGAGCAGTCCCAACCCTCCAGTAAGCTTCTTGACCACACCTTCTTTCCAGGAACGCAACCGTGCCAGATCGATGTTGGGTCTGGGAAATTCAATCCCCCAATTCTTAGCCTGCTGCGATTCTTCAATCAGCTTGGCGACATGCAGCAGCGCCTTCGACGGAATACAGCCGCGGTACAGACACACGCCGCCGGGATTCACTTCCGGATCGATCAGCGTAACTTGCATGCCCAAGTCCGCGGCCAGGAAGGCAGCAGCGTAACCACCGGGTCCACCGCCCACTACGGCGATGCGCAGCTTCGCAGCGCTTTCGGGAGTTCCGCTTGGCATTTCGTTCAGAGCTTCGTTCATGGAGCAACTTTCTTCGGGATTCTTTACTCTTGAGAGCGCGCTGTCACCGCTATCCTTGAACGGACAGCAGGAAGGGCTGCTCGAACGCCTCGGCAACCCAGCGCAGAAAGCGTGCAGCATCGGCGCCGTCGATCAGGCGATGATCGTAAGAAAGCGAGAGCGGCAGGATCAGCCGCGGCTCGAATTTCCCTCCAATCCATTCCGGCTCCATGCGCGACCGCGACAGCCCAAGAATTGCAACCTCGGGATGATTCACGATCGGAGTAAACGCCGTCCCCCCAATCCCGCCGAGGTTGGTAATAGTGAAAGTTCCGCCCTCCATGTCGGCCAGCGTGATTTTCTTTTCTCGCGCTTTCTGCGACAGTTGCGACAACTCAACCGCCAGCTCGACGATATTCTTTTTATCCACGTCGCGAATCACCGGAACCAGCAAGCCCCGATCCGTATCCGCCGCCACCCCGATGTTGATGTATTGCTTGTAGATGATTTCTTCCTTCTCCATGTCGATCGTGGCATTGAATTGCGGAAAAACCTTGAGCGCGGCGGCGCAGACTTTCAAGGCGATAGCCGTGACCGTCATCTTGCCGCCGGCTTGTTCCGCCTTAGGAGCAAAACGCGCCCGCAAATGTTCGAGCTCGGTGATGTCAGCACGATCATGCTGCGTGACATGCGGAATCGTGTTCCAGGATTCCGCCAGATGTTCCGCCGTCTTCCGCCGAACTCCGCGCATGGGGACGCGCTCGATCTTTCCCCACTTTGCGAAGTCAGGAAGCTTGGGTTCGATGAAGTGTCCGGCGCGCGGCGGCGCCTGCGCGGCCGCAGTCCCAGCAGTTACCAGGGCTTTCGCATGGGCTTTTACGTCGTCCTCACTGATGCGCCCGCCCGGCCCCGTGCCTTTGACTTCGTAAATGTCCACCCCGATCTCGCGCGCCAGACGCCGCGTGTGCGGGGCCGCGGGAACCGGCGCCCGGTGCTCGGTTCCGGCAACCTTGCCCAATTGCTCCGGCATCGAGAATGCTGCCGGCTGCGGTCGCGGCTGGTCTGGTGGCAGCGCCTGCTCTTCAGTTTTTCCCTCCGCGCGAATTGCAGCCTGAAACGCCAGCCGTGCCCCATGCTGTCCCGAGACGTGCTCCACGGGCCGGCTCGGCGGGCGAACCGCCTCCGCCTGCGATGGTGCCGCACCCTGCAGCGTGAAAATCACCTGCCCGACTTTAATCTTCTCGCCTTCTTTGACTTTTACTTCGTTCACCACGCCGCTCACCGACGAGGGAACTTCGACGACAGCCTTGTCGGTCTCGAGCTCCATCACCGGCTGGCCTTCTGAAACCTTGGCGCCAGGAGCAATCATCAACCGGACCAGATCGCCCTCCGAAATGTTTTCCCCGAGTTCCTGCAGCCGGAATTCACGAGGCGCCGGGGCATCGGTCGATCGTGTTCGTTGTGGCGCTGCGGGGGGTGCCGATTGCTGAGCGGGAGCTGGCAGCGGCTTTGCCGCCGCAGGCGATTCGCCAACCGGACGCTCGGCAGACGCACGTTCGGCAGGCGGGCGTTGCGCGGAGGGCACGGGTGCACTGTTCGGGGCGGCTACCGCGACAGCAGCCCCGGCATGATTCTCCACCGTGAAGATCACCTGGCCAACCTTGATCTTCTCGCCTTCTTTGACCAGAATCTCCTGCACCTTTCCACTGACGGACGATGGCACTTCCACGACCGCCTTGTCGGTTTCGAGCTCCATCACCGCCTGGCCCTCGCTGACCGTCGCGCCGGGCGCAATCATCAGGCGCACCAGGTCGCCCTGTTCAATGTTTTCACCGAGTGCCGGAAGTTTGAATTCGATCACTGATTGATGTCCTTATTACTCACAGCTATTGACTAGTTTGGCGTTTAGCTCGTAGCCGGGTTTAGTTTTTCCGTATCAATCCCCAGGTCGCGCACCGCCTGTTTCACCAAGTCGAGGCCGATTTTCTTTTCCCCGGCCAGAGCTCCCAGTGTAGCCAGCACAATGTGCTTGGCGTCCACTTCAAAGAAGTCACGCAATGCCACCCGGCTCTCACTGCGGCCGAATCCGTCCGTACCGAGCGACACCAGTCTCCCCGGCACCCACTTCGCCAGAGATTCCGGCAGCACCTTCATGTAATCCGATGCCGCAATGAACGGCCCGGGCGCATCCTTCAGAGTCTCGGTAACGTATGGAACTTTCGGCGCTTCTCCCGGGTGCAGCATGTTCCAGCGCTCACAGTCGTTCGCGTTGCGGTAGAGCTCCTTGTAGCTGGTCACACTCCACACGTCCGCCGCCACGCCGTATTTTTCTTTCAGGATCGTCTGCGCCTTCAGCACCTCATACATGATGGTTCCGCTGCCCAGCAGTTGCACCCGCAGCTTCGCATCCGGCGCGTCCGACGTATTGAAACGGTAAAGCCCGCGCAGGATGCCTTCGCGCACGTGCTCGCCCTTCGGCATCTCCGGCATATGCAGCGGCTCGTTGGTCACGGTCAGGTAATAGAAGATCGACTCCTGATCCACATACATGCGCTTGATGCCATCCTGAATGATGATGGCAATTTCGTACGCGAACGCCGGATCGTAGGCCAGCAGGTTGGGCACCGGCAGCGCGAGAACGTGGCTGTGGCCGTCCTGATGCTGCAGGCCTTCGCCCGCAAGCGTAGTGCGTCCCGCCGTTCCGCCCACGAGAAATCCGCGGCATCGCATATCCGCCGCCGCCCAGATCAGATCCCCGATGCGCTGGAAGCCAAACATCGAGTAATAAATAAAGAAAGGAATCGTGTTGATGCCATGGTTGGCATAGGCCGTGCCCGCCGCGATGAACGAGCACATCGACCCGGCTTCGGTAATTCCTTCCTCCAGAATCTGCCCGTTCTTCGCTTCCTTGTAATAAAGGAGCGTGTCCATATCGACCGGCTCGTAAAGCTGCCCCACGCTCGAGTAAATACCGACCTGGCGGAACAAAGCTTCCATGCCAAAGGTGCGAGCTTCATCAGGGATGATGGGCACGATCAGCTTGCCCAGTTCCGGATCGCGCAGCAGCTTCGCCAGCAGCCGCACGAAAACCATGGTGGTCGAGGCTTCGCGTCCTTCAGTTCCTTTGTAGAATTCTTCAAAGTAAGATTCCGGCACCGGCTTCAGCGGTGTGGCCCGTACCTTCCGTTGCGGCATGTATCCGCCCAGCTGTTGCCGCCGCGCCTGCATGTACTTGATCTCGGCGCTGTCGTCCGTGGGCCGGTAGAACGGCGCGTTGTGCAGTTCATCGTCTGGAATCGGAATTCCGAAACGCGAACGGAATAACTCCAGCTCATCTTCGTTCAGCTTCTTCTGCTGATGCGTAATGTTCTTGCCTTCACCTGCTTCTCCCAGGCCGTAACCCTTGATGGTCTTAGCCAGGATGATCGTCGGAGATCCGGTGTGGTCGACCGCGGCGCGGTAAGCAGCGTGCACCTTGATGGGATCGTGGCCACCCAGCCGCATGCGCGCCAGTTGCTCGTCGGAAAGGTGTTCCACCATCTTCAGAAGGCGCGGGTCTGTTCCAAAAAGATTCTGGCGGAAGTAGGCTCCGCTCTCCACAAAATATTTCTGGTACTGCCCGTCGCTCACTTCTCCCAGACGTCTCACCAGCAGCCCGTCACGGTCGCCGCGAATCAGGCTGTCCCAGTCCGAGCCCCAGATAACCTTGATGACGTTCCATCCCGCTCCGCGGAAGATGGCCTCGAGTTCCTGAATGATCTTTCCATTGCCGCGCACCGGACCATCGAGGCGCTGCAGGTTGCAGTTCACCACGAAAATCAGGTTGTCGAGATTCTCGCGCGAAGCCAGAGTGATCGATCCCAGCGATTCCGGCTCGTCCATCTCGCCATCGCCCATGAACGCCCACACCTTGCCGCCAGTCGATTGCTTCAACCCGCGATTTTCCAGGTAGCGAATAAAGCGCGCGTGATAGATCGCCTGTATCGGGCCGAGGCCCATCGAAACCGTGGGGAACTCCCAAAAATTCGGCATCAGCCACGGGTGGGGATACGAACTCAGCCCACCGCCCGGCTTCAACTCGCGACGAAAGTTTTCCAGCTTCTCTTTTGGCAGGCGGCCCTCAAGAAAGGCACGAGCGTAAATCCCGGGTGCTGCGTGGCCCTGAAAATAAACGAAGTCGCGGTCGCCGCTCTCGGTTTGCGCCTGAAAGAAATGATTGAAAGCAACTTCGTACAACGTGGCCGCGGAAGCGAAGGTCGAGATGTGGCCGCCGATGCCCTCTTGAATCTTATTGGCGCGCACCACCATGGCCAGTGCGTTCCAGCGGACGAGGCTCTTGATTCGGCGTTCCATTTCCTGACTGCCGGGGAACGGCGCTTGTTGTGGAGAGGCAATCGTGTTCTGGTAAGGAGTCGTCGCTGAAAAAGGTAGATTCACTCCGGCGGCGCGGCGCGCGTGCAGCGCCAATTGCTGCAGCAGGCGCCCTGCACGGACCGGACCCCCCTGGGACAGTACGTAGTCCAGTGAGTCGACCCACTCCCGCGTTTCTAATACCTCTTGACCGTTTGTTTCAGTCTGAGCCACGTCTGATCTCTCCATCGGATGATGCCGAATACTCCATGATATTCAATTACGCGGAATTTTGCTGGCCGCCAGCTGAACCGGCGTCGATGGCCAAACGTTCTACAATGCTTCAATCCGGGTGGATGCTGGTCAGGAGGTCCGAAATGTTGCGAGTCACTCTGCTCGTGGTTGTGGTAGTGGTCCTCATATTTCTGGTTCCGCGGCTGTTGACGGGCTCGCGCGCCATTCCTCCGGCTGCCGGGAGCGCCGCGCCTGATTTCACTTTGGCCTCGCAGGAAAGCGCGGCGGTCAGCTTGAAGGATTACCGCGGCAGTTGGGTCGTGCTTTATTTTTATCCCAAGGATCAGACTCCCGGGTGCACGCGGGAGGCGCGCAACTTTCAGATGGATCAGGCGAAGTACGCTGAGCGGCATGCCGTGGTGCTGGGAGTGAGTGTGGACAGCGTGGATTCGCATAAGAAGTTCTGCGCCAAAGAAGGATTGAACTTCAAGCTGCTGGCTGACAGTGACGGAAAGGTGAGCCGAGCGTATGGTTCGCTGACGAATCTTGGCGTGGTAAAGTTTGCCGCACGGCATACCTTCCTGATCGATCCCGGCGGGAAGATTGCCAAGGCCTACACGAGTGTCGACCCGGCGCGGCATAGCGAAGAGGTGCTGGCTGCGCTTGACCAGATGCGGAAGCAATAGTCGCTGAGTGTTCCAGTTGGAACATTAGAGCGTTTTACCGGAACACTGTGGAAATCTCGGAAAACTCGGAAAAGTGCCCTTGGGCTATATTTCGTGGACTGTAAGTGGGTGACTGGCATTGGGTTGGGAGAGGAGTCGAAAAAGTGGCAGAAAAGCCACAGGGCGAAGGGAAAGCGGTTACGAGGTTGGCACGTGGCGCCGACAGCTGATTACATAAGATTTGCGAAGATACGAAGTGCGACATGTTGAAGGTGAAGGTTCGGGGGCTTGAGAGCAAAAGTCCCGCTTCTCGCGAAGAACGCGAGAAACGGGGCACCCAGATTTAGCTATCCTCCAGACCTGAGCGACCCGCCCTGTCTTCGTTACTTAATTGCGCTTCACCAGAGTACCGCTCACAACTGTGTCAGCGTCCGTCTCAAGGGCCAGTAGTTCCTTCCCACAGTCCACAACCACGAAGCTGAAGTGCATCTCGGGCTGTCCCTTCGGCGTTATGGTGGCCGTGCCCTTGCAGTCCCTGTCGACCGTGTAAGAACCGGTGACGGGCTCCTCTGCGAGCGTCGTACTTCCCTCGGCACCCGCTATATGTCCTCTTATCACTCCTTCTCCAGAAGGGTTGACCGTTAACTTCAACTCACCGATGAAAGCCACCCAACCTGTGGCGGGCGCCCCTGCGAGGAAGAGGCCGGTTGTTTCAAACCCAAAATTGCCCTTAACTCCGGCATTGGTGCAGGTCGGGGAGCCCTGCCTCACGGCGAATCCCTCCGAAAAAATGTGAAGAGCCAAAAATCCGGTTGACGTAACCACCAAGGAGAAGGGGCTGGCTCCGGCGGGGTTACCCGTGCCGGTGCAGTTCGAGGCGACTTCGTATGTTCCGGTGACGGGTGCGGTGACAATCACGCCATCATGGGATGCTGTGTTCTCTCCGGCAAACGTGCCTGTGGTTGGGTCAAACGTGAGCTGGGTTACGGCGGCGGAGGCAGGGGCGCCGGTGCTATCTGTGCCGGCGTGCAGAAACCCGTAGGTGCCACTCAGCGAGGCGTTTGAACAAGTCGCCGCCCAGGCAGCGGAACTGAGTGCAAAGGTGGCAAGAACAATCATTCGAGCGATGCGAAACGTTTTGGAAATCATGGTTCTCTCCTCTTTCCTGTTCTGGTTTGCGTTCATCTAGCTAGCCAGAAATTTTCCCTTTGGCCCCACCAGGGAATCCTCGTTTAGTTTGCTGGTTAGCGTTTCGGTTTCGCTTGGCTCTTGACTAGGGTTCTTTCTTCACGTGCATTGCCTTCAACGGGCCGGCGCTCTTCTGCTGGAAGGTGCCCAGCCACTCGCTGTCGGCGTCCTCCTCGATCGAGAACACGAGCCCCGGACCAGCTTCGTACAGGACCACGGTGAAGTCGATGGTTGGACCGGCAGCGCCGACAGGACCGACGGCAAATGGCGTGGCCGAATGGAATGTGTATCGGCCCGCGGTGTCAGGTGCGGCTGCGGTCCCCGTGATCCGGACGGCAGTGTACTCACCCGGCTTGCCCGGTACGAAGGACGCGAACGGATCGCTGAGATCCACCAGAGTTGAAGGGCTCCCGGTCGTGAAAGCAAGGGACGAAAATGTTCCTTGCCCGACGAAGTCATACTCCCAGCCCGGGTTCCCGCTAGGAAAGCTGCCGTTGTCGACGTAGGCCTGCGCGCCGAAGCCATAGCTGTGGTCGAGGTCCGATCCGTCGGAAGCTACGGTCCCTTGCGGAATCACGACTCCCGTGGGCTGAGCGAAATCATCTAACCCAAGGACAAGCGCGGCTCCCAGGTTGCTCGCGGTGGTGTTGTTGGGATCCAGAAGGTTGAGCGTTGGATCCGTCGCATACAGCCCGAGTGTGTGAATGGATCCCAACCCCGTGATGCCGGTCATGCTGCCATAACCGAGCACGGTGTTCGAAAAGGAGTAGTTGCCTGCGACTCCGCCCGGGGTACCGCTGACCGTGATAGCGCCCCCTTCGTCATCATCGCCTTCGCCTGTGAATGTGGCGCTAAACGTTCCAACAGCGGTATTAACGGCAACGAGTTGCCCGGCTGCGACAACGAGTTCGTCCTCCGTGTTATCAAGGATGCCGAACACGTCCTTTGACAGCACCGTGCTGTCGAAGGAGGTAGCGCTGCCCTGACCGTAGGCTGAACCCACCAACGCGTCGTTGAAGTCAATATCGATAATGCGCAGAACTTCGGGCCCAACGAGGTAGTAGACAAGCGAGATGGGTGCGTTGCCATTGTTGGGATCGGTGAAGCCGGTGATGCCGCCTCGCCCATACACGTCCGCTCCGACGCCATTGTCCGTCGCTGTGAGAGTATTCCCCATGAGCACCTTCCCGAAATCATTTTCGTCGTACGTGCCGTGGATGGTCCCGCTGGTGTTCGAGAACACGCCTCCATACGCAACCGTGGCTTCGTCAGTGGTGTCCAACCCCGAGAGGGTGAAGGCAAAATTGCCGCCAGCACCACTAGTTGCCGTCTGAAGGTCGAGGCTTCCGCTGGAAGTTGCCGATCCATCAAACTGCGTGATCAGCGCATGATTTGCGTTGATAAACTGGACGGCGAATTTCTCGATGCCGTTCACGCCGACATTCGGATTACTGGCCGAAACATCAAGGATGAGTACCCCGGTGCCGGTGGTCGAATTCACCGTCATGGAACTGCCGGTGGGGTTGATGATGTCGGGGTGTGGGCTCGTTCGGCGAGGTGAAGCCGTTCCCGTCGTTATAGTCCTGTTCGCCGCCGAGGACATTGCCGCTTAAGTCAAAGCCCACCGCGCCTGCGATGGCGTAGTAAACCGGCCCGGGTCCGAATTGGGGGCTGTTTTCCAGCCCGTTCACATAAAACACCATCACGCGGGGAGCTGTGTTGCCTTCGGTGAAACTGGCGGGTGCTGTGCTTCCCGTCGCCGCAGCCATTACTGAGTAGCCGCCGGGCGTCGAGTTTGCAGTACAGGTGATCGATGCCGTGCCATCGGAGGCGGTGGTAACAGTGGTGGCGGAGGGGGTGCAGCTCTGACCGGCTGGTCCCGGAACAGGCGTGAACGTAACCGTTACCCCGCTGGCCGCCGTTCCGTTGGATGTTACGGTGGCTACCAGCATGTTGGTAAAGGCGTCACCGACGTTTGCTTTTTGTCCCGATCCGCTCGTCGCTGAGATCGCGATGGTGGGAGGCGGAGGTGGCGGCGTACTCGAACTGCTGCTGCCGCAACCCGTCAGGAACCCGAAAGCCAGGCAAACCAAAATCAACGCGAGAATGCTGGTGAAGTTGCGGTTCATAGCGTCACCCCTTTCTCGGCGGCGCGTTCACGGGCTAGTGGCGACACCTCGATTCCGTGCTCATTGCGCATCGTGTAGGTTTTGCCGTTGGCTTTTACGCTGCGGACCACAAAGACTTTCTGGTCGCGAACCGTCTTCATGACGCCGGTGAGTTCAATCTGCTGGCCGGGGGTGACGGACAGCGCGCCTTTGCCTTCCAAACCGAACCGGCCCAGACTGGCGTCTAACCTGCCGGAGACAGTCTCGATCATGAGATGGGAGCCCCAGGTCATTCCCGGGGCGGGCTTGTGGAGCACGCTCGATACGGTGCCGCTGAGCGTGACTTCCTGGCTGACGTCATACCGCGAATCAGAGTCGGCTGCGTTAGTGGAACAACTCATGATCACGAACAGCAGGCCGGTCAGCAGTCCCGCGATAGTCCCGCGATCAGTGGGGTCGAACTGATGAAACGACTATGCCTCATGGATTCGCTCCTGTCTCGAGTGATGAAGGTTGTAGGGTGAGTGCTTGGCACAGATGCCGTCCTCGTTACTTAATTGCGCTTCACCAGAGTGCCGCTGACAACCGTGTCGGCGTCCGTCTCAACGGCCAGCAGTTCCTTCCCGCAGTCCACAACCACGAAGCTGAAGTGCATTTCGGGCTGCCCCTTCGGCGTTATGGTAGCCGTGCCCCTGCAGTCCCTGTCGACCGTGTAGGAACCGGTGACGGGCTCCTCTGCGAACGTCAGAATCGTGCCATCCTCGCTACCCGCTATGTGTCCGCTTATCACTCCTTCTCCAGAAGGGTTGACCGCTAACTTCAACTCACCGATGAAAGCCACCGGTCCTGTGGCGGGCGCTCCTGCGAGGAAGAGGCCGGTTGTTTCAAACCCAAAACTACCCTTAACTCCGGCATTGGTGCAGGTCGGGGAGCCCTGCTTCACGGCGAATCCCGACGAGGTCGAGCCTGGATTCTGGAAAAGGAACAAAAAACCTGTTGACGTAACCACAAAGGAGACATGACATTCTCAGATGGCTGCCGCTGACTAGCGTGACTTGAGCCGTGACGGTGCAGTTCGTGGCGACTTCGTATGTTGCGGTGAGAGACGCGGGGATAATCACGCCGTCATGGTATTCTAGTGTCCTCTCCGGTATACGTGCCTGTGGTTGGGTCAAACGTGAGCTGGCTCACGGCGGCGGCAGGGGCGCCGTGGCTATCTGTGCCGGCGTGCAGAAACCCGTAGGTGCCACTCAGCGAGGCGTTTGAACAAGTCGCCGCCCAGGCAGCGGAACTGAGCGCAAAGGTGGCAAGAACAATCATTCGAGCGATGCGAAGCGTTTTGGAAATCATGGTTCTCTCCTCTTCCTGTTTTTCTCTTGCTTCAGAGCCGGCCCTCTTCATGTGCCTATTGTCCCTATGAGCGTCAAGGCACCGGTGGCACTATCAATGCTGTACATGGAGACGCTGTTCGAGCCGGAATTCGTCACATAGGCGAACTTTCCCGACGGATGGATGGCTATCGAGGTAGGAGACAGCTCCGTGGCTATCGTTCCTGTGGGCGTTAAGACCCCGGTCGTGGCGTCGATGGTGTACATCGAGACGCTACCTTCCGTGTCATTCCCCGTCCAATTTGTCACATAGGCGAACTTGCCGGCAGGATCCACAGCTACGGAGTAAGGGTTTGTTCCCGCGGCAATCGACCCTATAAATGTTAGGGCCCCAGTCGTGGCGTCGATGGTGTACATGGAGACGTTGCTTCGAGTCATACGTGAAATTCGCCACATAGGCGAACTTACTCGCAGGATCCACGGCCACGGAGTCAGGGCCTGTTCCTGCAGCAATCGTCCCTATGGACGCTAAGGCCCCAGTCGTGGCGTCGATGGTGTACATGGAGACGTCGTTCGAGTCGAAATTCGCTACATACGCGAACTTGCCCGCAGGATCGACGGCCACGGAGTCGGGACCTGATCCTGCGGCGATCATCCCAGTGGACGTCAAGGCCCCGGTAGTGCTGTTGATGGTGTACATCGAGACGCTGGAATCACCACCGAAGCTGCCCGCCGGGAAAGCTCCCCCATCCGTTGCATAAGCGAACTTGCCGGATGGATCCACCGCCACCGAATTGAAAAACTCCGGAGTTCCGTTTACCCCAGTTCCGGTTATCCCTCCTGTGGTGGACGTTAAGGCCCCGGTCGTGGGATTGATGGTGTACGCTACGACGCTGCCAAAATCGATGTCCCACACATCCCCCGAACTTGCCACGTAGGCGAACTTGCCAGAAGGATCTACGGTCACTGAGTCGGTAAATTCGTCATTGGTAGGCACAGGTGGTCCTATGAACGCTAGGGCCCCGGTGGTGGGGTTGATCGTGTACATGGACGCGTCGCCACCGCAGCCCCCACTCGCCACATAAGCGAACTTTCCCGCAGGGTCGACAGCGATTGATTGCGGAGCAACAGCTCCTGACGTTTATGGTGAAGGTCAACGCGTTCGAGCTGCCCCCGCTGGGTCCAGGATTGAAGACGGTGACCGCGGCCGTCCCGGCTGAAGCAACGTCACTCGCCGAAATCTGAGCAAGGAGTCCGTTAATGGCATCCATGGTGGTCGGCCGGGCGCTGCCGTTCCAGCGCACGACTGAACTGGCCGCAAAATTTGTCCCAACTACCTGCAACTGAACGGGCTCTCCTGCAGGAGCACAGTTTGGAAAGAGAACCTGGATCGTCGGAACGGGGGGATTAGGTCCGGTGGATGTAGGCTGATTGATCGATGACGGACCGGTGCCGCCTCCGCATCCGGCAAGGAGCAAAAGGCTCACAAAACTCCCAACGGCGACCTTTCTCACCAGCACTGCTTCGCTTTTCATGGCGCCCTTTCGTTCTCCTTAACCACTTCCACATCACCGACCGTCGGCGCAGGCCTGCGCCGGGCGACATTGGCGCGAAGTCGTTTGAGACACAATGGTCGGAGTATGGTTTGTAGGTGTTTTTGTTCTGATCGTGCAACTCTCTGAATGCGGACGAGTTGCAGGCACTCCCTCATATTCCTTAGGTCGAGAGGCAGTGGTGATAAACTACTGGCCACTTGGGGGGCGCCTGCAATGGAGGCTACCGACCGAACCCGCAGGGTGCGATTCGACGCCTTTGAAGTGGACATGCATTCGGGTGAAGTGCGCAAGCACGGCATCCGACTAAAGCTTCATCGCCAGCCCTTCCAGGTACTCACGCTTTTGCTCGAGCATCCCGGCGACCTGGTTACGCGCGAGGAGCTTCGCCAGAAACTCTGGCCCGGCGACACTTTTGTTGACTTCGATACCGGTCTGAACAGCGCCGTCAAGAAGCTGCGCGACGCGCTGTGCGATTCAGCCGAGGAACCCCGCTACATCGAGACTCTGCCCCGCCGCGGCTACCGGTTCATCGCTCCAGTCGAAAACGGAGACTTAACCGCTCCCGCCGCTGTCCATGAAAAGCTCGCGGTTGTTCCCTTACCAGCGCCATCTCCATTGACCAAGCGCTGGCGTGTTCTTGGGGTTGCTGCTTTCGTCCTTTTCCTTGTTGTCGCCGTAGCTTCAAGGCGCGTCTTCTTCGCCCGACCTGTGCTGACCGGGACAGATGTCATCCTTCTCGCGAATTTTGTCAATAAGACCGGCGATCCCATCTTTGACAACTCCCTCGACAAACCTCTCGAAGTCAAACTTACGGAATCCCCGTTCCTCAGCGTTCTTTCAGAAGCTGACGTCGCCTCTACCATGCGGATGATGCGCCGCAATCCCGACGAGCGCGTGACTCAAGATCTGGGCGTCGAAATCTGCAAACGCCGTGGGCTGCAAGGCCCTCGTTGTGCCGGAAATTGCCTCGATCGGCAGCACCTATGTCATCACCTTGGATGCGATGGATGCGCACAACCAAAAACTCATTGCGCGGCAGCAAGCCGAGGCAAACAACAAGGATCAAGTCGTCGCTGCCCTGGGCAAAGCCGGCTCGCAGTTGCGAAAACGGCTTGGCGAGGATCTAAGCTCTCTGCAAAAATTCGATGCGCCCCTTGACCTTGCCACCACCAGTTCTCTCGACGCTCTGCAAGCCTACCGCTCCGGGCTTACGCTCTACCGCTCCGGAAAGCGCCGCGAAGCCATCCCATTTTTTGAAAGAGCTGTCGAACTGGACCCCCAGTTTTGCTCGGCGTACGACCTGCTTGGCAGAACACATCACAGCCTCGACGACAGCCAGGAATCCAAGGCCAATTTTGCCAGGGCGTTTGAGCTAAAGGATCGGCGCCTCACGCAAGAGGAAAATTTTCAAACTACTGCCCTTTACTACTCGGCCATTACCGGCAATCTGGAGAAGGAAATTGCCGTAGCTGCTTTGTATCGGCAAGTCTACCCACGCAGCGTGGATGCCGCCAACCTGTTGGGCATCGCATATGCGCAGATGGGCCGAACGCAAGAGGCTTTGCAGGAGTTCCAATGGGCCATCGCTCATTCCCCTGTGCCTTCCGCTCAGCACAACTCCAATGCCAGCCAGGCGCTCATGATCCTCGGGCGAATTGACGAAGCCAAGAAACTGCTGGACCAATGGCGCCAGCAGGGTTCTCTCACTCCGTTTCAGTTGATGTTGCGCTACCGCATCGCTTTCATCGAGCACGATACCGCTACCATGGACCAGCTTGCTCGCGGGACTTCCGGCGAGGATGCGCCCTGGGTCCATCTCCAGATGAACCTGGCATTCCTTCGCGGCGACGTCGCAACACTTCGTACCCTCAGCGACGCTCTGGTTAGTCGTCAGAGGAAGGCCAACCAAATGGAAAACGTTGCCACGGAGCTCGCCTACCATGCCGACGAGGAGGCCTATCTTGGGAACTATGAATTAGCCCGCAGACTGTGTGCCCAGGCCGACGAAGCTGGGAATAATAGCGCTCTCGGACTTTTTAAGTGCTCGCACGCTCTCGGGCAGGCCGGCGGACACATCCCCCGCAGAAGCACTCGCCGCGAAACTGAATGAACTCGTTCCCCGAGGACACTTTCCAGCAGAAGGCCCTCCTTCCCGTTACTCACTCCACCATCCAGCGAGCGCGGGGAAATCCCAGGGCCGCAGTGGACTTACTCTCTCCCGTCACGCAGTTTCCGAATGTCGTAGTCTTCTACAATCGCGCTCGCGCCTATATGGCCGCGGGAGATCAGGCCAAGGCCGTCGCCGACTTCCAGACCGTCATTGACAACCCTGGTTGGCCGGACTGGGAACCATTTGAGCCGCTCTCGCAACTCGGCCTGGCGCAGGCCTATGCGAAACAAGGCGACTTCGAAAACAGCCGCAAAGCCTACGATGATTTCTTTGCAACTTGGAAGGATGCGGACCCCAACATCCCCATCCTGAAGCAAGCCAAGGCGGAGTACGCGAAGTTGCAGTAGCGGCTGTCTGGACTGGGATTTCCGCCGTGAAACTGCTATGGCGGGACACCGCCAGGCTCACGTAAGAAGGGCTGTGAAATCAGCGGGGCTGCGAATCGTAGCGAGAACCCCCCGCCTCTCGCAAAGGACGTGAGAAATGGCCATCCGGCCCTCCGCGGCAGAGGTTCAGTTTTTGCCCGAAGGATTCTTTTCGTCCGCCAGGTACATGTCGGCGACGTGTTCGGCGATTGCGCCGGGCTTGGCCTCCGCCAGATTTGCCAAAACCACGACCGTCAGTTGATCGTTTACATAACGCGCGATTGCGGTCTTGAATCCCTGCCACGCGCCGGTGTGGCCGACTACGTGGTGTCCGTGGCGGTCCTCCATCTCCCAGCCGAAGCCGTAGCCGGCCTTGTTTGGTTGGCCGCTCTTCAACTTCGCCGGAGTCCACATCTGGTCGAGGCTTGAGCGTTTCAGCAGCTTCTCGGTGTACAGCGCGGCGTCCCACTTCGCGAGATCGAGGATGGAGAAGTAGAGGCTGCCGTCGGCTGTGGTGTTAACCTTCGGCGCGACCCACTCCTGGTTTTTCAGTTCGCCCTTGACCAGACGATAACCGGCCGCGCGATTGGGAATAATATCGGCCTCGCTGATGATGCGCGTGGTTTGCATGTCGAGCGGGTGGAAGATTCTTTGTTGCAGAAAGTCTCCGTAGAATTCTCCGGTCACGCGGTGAATCAGGATTCCGAGGGTCAGGAATCCGAGATTGCTGTAGTCCCACTTCGTGCCGGGAGGGTAGGCCAGCGGGATGCCCTCAACCAACTTCAGCAGCTCTGCTTCCGTCCAGTCCTTGCGAAAATTGAACTTTGCAGGATAGTCGCCAAACCCTGCGGTGTGGCTTAGCAGCTCGCGCACCGTCACTTCTTTCCAAGTGGCGGGAGCATCCGGGAAATATTTTGTGAGCGGGTCGTCGAGGCCTACTTTGCCTTCCTCGACCAGCATCATGACCGCGGTTGCGGTGAACTGCTTGCCGACTGAGCCGGACTGGAAGACGGTCTCCGGCTTTACCGGAACTTGCAGTTCAACGTTCGACAGGCCGAATCCCTCGGCCTGCACGATCTTGCCTCCGCGTGAGACCAGGAGCGCCACGCCGGGAATATGCTGACGCTCCATTTCGCTTCGCACGTAAGTGGAGACTGCACTCGAGACATCAGCGGAAACAGTAGGCGTGGCTTGGCTTCGGGCAATCGATGGAGCGATAAACGACAAGGCGAACGCGAGATGAGAGCTGCTACGCCAAGTTGTCCGGGGACGAAGGCAAGCGCGGGAGTGTTTGGTCATGAGCGAATGTTGGAAGGAATGGAGGCGCGGGTCGGAATCGAACCGACGCATAAAGGTTTTGCAGACCTCTCCCTTACCACTTGGGTACCGCGCCCCTGCTCAATACGTTAGCGTTCCGTGCGGAAAAAGTCCATCCGCGGGAGAGAACTTACGGGGAAGAAAAAATGGAGCGGGAGACGAGGGTCGAACTCGCGACTTCAACCTTGGCAAGGTTGCGCTCTACCACTGAGCTACTCCCGCCCTGCGAAGCTGATTATAAATGAGGGGTTGCGCTGCGGCAACGGAGGCGCGCTGGACCCGCTGGGTCCGCAGCTTTAGTGCACCGGGCTTTAGTGCACGGACCACTGCGGATCTTCCTCGGGCTTCACGACGTGGCCGTCGCGCATGTGGATGATGCGGTCGCCGTACTTGGCGGCTTCCGGATTGTGCGTGATCATCAGCACCGTCTGGCCCAGTTCCTGATTGGACTGGCGCAACATCTTCAGAACGATGTTCGAGTTCTCGGTGTCAAGATTTCCTGTGGGTTCGTCGGCCAAAACCACCGCGGGTTTGTTGACCAGGGCGCGAGCCAGGGCCACGCGCTGCTGCTCGCCGCCGGAAAGTTCGGAGGGGCGATGGTTCAGACGCTTGCTCAGTCCCAATAAATCGCAGATGCGGAGGAAGAATGCGGGATCGCGGTCGCCGTTGCCGGAGATTTCCTGCGCGATGGCGATGTTGGAGCGGGCATCGAGCGTGGGCAGCAGGTTGAACTTCTGAAATACGAAGCCGATTTTGCGCTTGCGCATGCGGGTGCGCTCGGCATCGGAGAGCGTGGCGAAGTCGTCGCCATCGAGGATTACTTTGCCGGAATCGGCGCGGGTCAGTCCGCCCAGCAGGTAGAACAGTGTGGACTTGCCGCTGCCGGAAGGGCCGACCACGGTGACAAATTCTCCTTTTTGCACGCTGAAGGAGATGCCGCGGAGCGCGGGGACATCGATCTTTCCCACGCGATAAGTCTTGTGCAGATCAATGGCTTCGATGAATGCGCCCATGCCAGATTTGATCTTACACGACGGAAAGGGCGTGCAACGGCGCGCAGCGTCTCAGAGTGCCGAGAAAACGAAGGGGTGCTGAGCTTCGCGCTTGCTTGGACAGCCGCGGCGGCTCTCTCCACGATGAGCTTTCAGGCTGCTCCCTGGCGATGTGCGAATTGCGGTGAGCGCTCCTGCATGCGCTTGGGACCACGCTTGCGCACTAGAAGCAGACGGATGCGTTCCAGCAGATCGGCGGGCGCATACATTCCTCTGGCGAGGAAGACGTCGGCTTGCGATTCGTGATCGTAGACGCGGACCTTGCTCGAAATGAGGATGGCCGGAGTGTGCGGCGACAGATTCTTGATGGCGGCGATCAACTGCGGACCGTCGAGGCCGGGCATGGCCATGTCGGTGACTACCAGATCGATGCCGCCCTGCTTGAACCGTTCCAGGGCTTCTTCGCCGCGGGAATAGCTGGCCACGCGGTAGCCGCGGGTCTCGAGCATGATTTTGCGATAGGAAAGGGACTGTTCGTTGTCGTCAACACAAAGGATCGTGCGCTTGGGTTTCATTCACCGCCTGTATCCGCCTGTTGCCGGTTATGACCGGAAGTCAAGCGGAATGTTTCTCTGTTCGTGAAGAATAGAAGAGCGAAGTGATGCTAACGGCAAGCGACGCGCAGCTGTAAAGTACCGTCGAAGCAAATGGCAGATTTTGGCCATTGACTTTTTGCAGCGCTTGCGAAAGGCGCGATTCTGCGCCGCTTGCGCGCGGTTGACTAAAGGAAAACTTCGCCGCGCAAAATTTCAACCGCGTTTCCACCGACGCGCACGTTAACTACCCGGTTATCGCGCGCGCGAGGCCCGCACAAAAATCCGGCTGGGGCGTTTCATCTCCACGCCCTGTTCGATGAGGACGCGTTCATCGGGTTTGGCCACGCCGTGCGCCACCATCCAGGCCGCGGTGCAACCTGCGGCTGAGCCGGTCGCCGGATCTTCGCCGTTGTAAAACAGCATGCGGGCGTGCAGACGGGCCTCGCGATCCACGGTCTCGCGAGTGACGAAATAAAAAAACTTGCCTCCGGTCTGCGCCAGATACTCGGTGCCGCGGTTCAAGTCGATCTGCAGATTCCGCATCACCGCCAGCGATTTCAGCGGCGTCACGGTGTAGGGAAGTCCCGTCGAAACGGTTTCGATGGGCAGCGAATCGTCGAAATCTTCGACGCGCAGTCCCGTGGCTTGCGCAATTGCTTCGCGCTCATGCTGCATTCCGAAGGTGGGATCGATCTGCGTCATCTCGCCGAACGCGGGCTTGCCGGCACTGTCTTCGAAACTGACCGGCACTTTGCCGACATTCAGTTCAAGCACGACCTGTTGGGCGCCGCTCTGGCCGCGAAGAGCAAATGCCGTTCCCAGCGTGGGATGACCGGCGAACGGCAGTTCTTCCTGCACGGTGAAGATGCGCACGCGAACGCCCCGCTCGCGCTCGATGGCGGCATCGCGGGGCAGGATGAACGTGGTCTCCGAGAGGTTCATTTCCTTGGCGATCGCCTGCATCTCGGCGTCGGTCAGTCCGCGGCCGTCGAGAAATACGGCCAGCGAATTGCCCTCGAGCGGACGCGAAGAAAAAACGTCCCACTGCGCCATCGCCAGACGCCGTACTGGTTGGCTCATGAAATGTCTCCGAGGAAGAGTTGACTGCTACGGCTGCAAGAACAGAGATGCCGGCGGCCGCTTTGCGATGCAGGAAAACTCCCCGGACGACGGCTCTGCTGGCGGCCTGGCGGTTGACAGGGTGAGGGCAGGCTTCTATCCTTGTTAGGTGTTTTGCCCTTCCAACGCCGGCGCAATGTGTTGTTGCATGTGTTCGCCGCCGTGTGGGTAGGGAGCAAGCGAGATTTCTTCCAACCCACCCGGCGAAACGGGTGGGTTTCGTTTTCATCCGATACTCACTCGAATTGAAAGCCGTGGCTGGCCAACTTTTACAATTCGAACGAATTGAATTCATGAGGAGAAAAATATGAGCACAGTGACCGCAACCGAAACCCCCAGAATCCCCCGCATCAATGACACGGCACCCGAATTTCACGGCTGAAACCACGCAGGGCACCATCAACTTTCACGAATGGATCGGCGACGGCTGGGCGATTTTGTTTTCCCATCCCAAAGACTTCACTCCGGTGTGCACCACCGAACTTGGCTATATGGCGGGCTTGCAGCCGGAATTCGCCAAGCGCAACACCAAGATTATCGGGCTGAGCGTCGACCCGGTGAGCAGTCACGGCAAGTGGGCCGCCGATATCGAGGAGACTCAGGGCCACAAGGTGAACTACCCGATGATCGGCGATCCGGAACTCAAGATCGCCAAGCTCTACGGCATGTTGCCGGCCGAAAGCGGGAATACGTCCGAGGGCCGCACGGCGGCGGACAATGCCACGGTGCGCACGGTATTCGTGGTTGGTCCGGACAAGAAGATCAAGCTGCAGCTCAGCTATCCGATGAGCACCGGCCGCAACTTCGACGAGATATTGCGCGTCATTGATTCGATGCAGCTCACGGCCAAACACAAAGTCTCCACGCCGGTGAACTGGAAGCCGGGCGATGACGTCATCATCAGCGGCAACGTCTCGAATGAAGAAGCGCAGAAACAATATCCCGGAGGCTGGAAGTCGCCCAAGCCCTATCTGAGGATCGTGCCCCAGCCGAAGTAGAGCAGGGCGAGATCCGTCTGGAAGCGCATGCGGTCCGGTGATCGTCCCGGTCTTCAAAACCGGCGGGCGGCGGGTTACCCCGTCGCCGGTGGGTTCGACCCCCACTCGCTTCCGCCACTTCGTTCGGACTGACCGACATTGGACTGAGTGACAATGAAAATTGCAAACGACGTTACGGAACTGATCGGCCACACGCCGCTGGTGCGGCTGAACAAAGTCACGGGAGGTTGCGTGGCCGAGGTGGTCGCGAAACTGGAAAGCCAGAATCCAGTGGGCAGCGTGAAGGACCGCATCGGCGTCAGCATGATCAACGAGGCGGAGCGCGCAGGAAAGATTCAGCCGGGGAAAACGGTGCTGATCGAGCCCACGAGCGGCAATACCGGAATCGGCCTGGCATTCGTTGCTGCGGTGAAAGGTTACCGGCTGATTCTGACGATGCCGGAGACGATGAGCCTGGAGCGGCGCGTCCTGCTGCTGGCCTTCGGCGCGGAGATCGTTCTTACCCCGGGGCCAAACGGCATGAAGGGGGCCATCGCTAAGGCGCAAGAGTTGCTGGCGAGCACTCCCAACAGTTACATGCTGCAGCAGTTCGACAACGCCGCCAATCCCAAGATTCATTTCGAGACCACCGGCCCGGAGATTTGGAATGACACCGACGGGCGCGTGGACTTCCTCGTCTCCGGCGTGGGCACTGGCGGAACCATCACCGGCGTTTCGGAGTACATCAAGCCTAGAAAGCCTTCTTTTAAGGCCATCGCCGTGGAGCCGGCAGACAGTCCCGTGCTTTCCGGTGGAAAACCTTCGCCACACAAAATTCAAGGGATTGGCGCCGGTTTTGTTCCAAGCATCCTGCGGCGGGATTACATCGATGAGGTGATTACGGTCACCAACGATGATGCGATTCGCATGGCGCGGCGGCTTCCGCTGGAGGAAGGCCTTTTTGTGGGGATTTCTTCGGGAGCTGCAGTAGTCGCTGCTTTGCAAGTGGCGCGCCGTAAGGAGAATGCGGGAAAGCTGATCGTGGTGGTTCTGCCCTCATTCGGAGAACGCTATTTGAGCACCATCCTTTTTGAGGAGCTTCGCAACCGCGCGCAGCAGATACCTACATCTCCGCTTCCGGCTTGATGCGTGCGGCGGACCGAGCCTCCACGTGCAATCTGTCTGGCGTGGAAATCCCTGTGGAAATCTGGCTGAAAGGGGCCACTTTTCAGGTCTTCCTGAGAACCTGGAGGTGTATGATGATTTTCCTATAAGCCAGCCAGATTCCAAGTGCAGACGGGCAGAAGTGTTGGCTTCAACTGCCGCCCGGCTGATTGTTTCTGGGCTCACAAATCTACCGGGGCTTGTCCGGAATATTTCTCCACTCTGAGCACACGGGATTGCAGAATGTTGAGGTCAGGCAGGTAAGCGGTGCAGGCGGGCTGTAAGGTAAGGAAGGCAAGGTTACTGTATGTCGATCAACGAATCATCCAACGACGAGCCGCTGTTCGCGGCAAATGAGAAGAAAACCTACGAGAAGCCAGGGTTTCGCTACGAACAGATCTTCGTAACTTCCGCATTGACCTGCGGCAAAATGACCGACGGCACGCAAAGCCAGTGCATGATGAATCCGAAGGTGTCATGAGGCAGGGTGACAACACCTCGGCGGATGCCGCCGCCGTAAAGTGCGATCTCGCGGGCGAGGTTTTGCGCTCGTTCGGCAACCTTCGATTTGAGGCCACGGGCTGGAGCATGCTGCCCAGTGTCTGGCCCGGCGATACGCTGATGGTCGAGCGTGTCAGCGGGGACGAAGTCCGCATCGGAGATGTTGTGCTGGTGGGGCGCGACGGCAGGCTTTGTGCCCATCGGGTTGTTTCCAGATCAAGAGACACAGAAAATCCGCTTTGGATTACTCAAGGCGATGCCATGGCCAGCCCTGATCGACCCGTCAAGGAGGGTGAGTTCTGGGCCGGGTCTCCTACCTGATCCGCGCGGGCAAGTTGATCGCAGTGCGCCCGCAGTTGAATATGGTGGCACGCCTCACTGCGAAGATCGTCGGGCGGTCGGTGCCAGCGGCGCGTGCCCTGGTTTATCTTCACCGCGTAAATCACCGCGTGAATCACCGCGTGATGCAGACTTCTGCGAGATCGGCTCCAGAGAAGTCGTCCACGGAGAAATCGGTGCTTCCGTGCCAGGGCTAGCCCAGCAAGTCGAGCGCTACAGCGTGGTAATTGCGATCGGCGGTGTCCCCGTCCGGGTGAACACTAGCGATGCCGGTTTTCTCGAAATGCTGCGGGACCGCTATGCAGGTTTTGTGAGCCAGCAACCCGGGGCTGAGTTCACTTTTGACGTAGAGTTGACCCCGCCAGCGTTCGCCAATCCGGACGTGGACGTGCGGGTCACTCAACACGCCGGCCGCTGGTTTATGGAGCGCGGAGATTTCCGCGCCGAGTGGGACCCTGGCACGCGCACCGGCCGCATTCGCCAGTCCGCGAACCCATACTCGATCGATGCCGTCCTGCGCATCGTTCATACGCTCGTTCTTGCCAGGCAGGGCGGATTTCTTTTGCACTCAGCCAGCGCGATTCGCAACGGCAAGGCGTTCTTGTTTGCCGGAGTTTCAGGCGCGGGCAAGACCACGATTTCACGCCTCGCCCCAGCCGATGCCACCCTGCTCACCGATGAGATCTCGTACGTTCGCAAGCTGGGCTCGGATTACGTCGCGTTTGGTACACCGTTCACTGGGGAATTGGCGAAGCTGGGGGAGAATACCTCGGCGCCCGTGGCTGCACTCTATCTGCTGGCGCAGGGTCCTGAGAATCGCATCGATCCAGTAGCTGCGGCCGACGCCTTGCGCGAGCTTCTGGCCAACACGCTTTTCTTTGCCGAAGATCAGGAGTTGGTTCACTGGGCATTTCAGGCGGCGTGCGGCTTCGTTGATCGCGTGCCAGTTTACCGACTCACTTTTGTGCCGGATGCGCGCGTCTGGGAGATGATTGGATAATGAGATTGATAAGAAACTCTATGTCGCGCGCAGTCCGCGAATCGCCGCCCGCATGCTGGGTGAAGAAATGCTGGTGATGGCAGGGCAGGGATCGACGTTGTTCACGCTCAACCCAACGGCAACCATTCTGTGGCAGGCCGCCGACGGCGCCACGCCCCTCGATGAAATCGTCGAGCGCCGCATCTGCTCCGAATTCGAGGTGAAGCCAGAAGAAGCGCTGCGGGATGCCGAAGCGCTGGCCGAGGATCTGGCCAAGCATGGCATCTTGCTGATCTCCGAGGAACCAATCGCCAGTCAATCGGTCGCGAGTCAATCGGTCGCGGCCCAATCGGTCATGAGTAAATCGAGGACGCAGGAGCAACAACAACCATGAGCGCCTTAATGCGGGAGATGAGCGACCGCGCCTTGCGCCTGGGCGTTCCGCTCAGCGTGCAACTCGACCTTACCTACCGCTGCAACGAGCAGTGCGTTCACTGCTACCTCGATCACGACGATCACGGTGAGATGACCACCGTTGAAATCAAGCATCTGCTCAAGGAGATGGCGGAAGCCGGCGTCTTCATCCTTACCTTGAGCGGTGGCGAGATTTTCATGCGCAAGGACTTTTTCGAAATTCTGGAGTACGCGCGCGCGCTTACCTTCTGCATCAAGCTCAAGACCAACGCGGTGCTGATCCGCGAGGCTCAGGCGGCCCGGTTGCGCGATCTCGGCGTGGAGTCAATTCAGGTCAGCATCTATTCGCACCGGCCGGAAGTGCATGATGCGATCACCAAGGTTCCAGGCTCGTTGCGGCGCTCGGTCAATGCGATCCGCTTTCTGAAGTCGCAAGGGTTGAAGGTCATCATCGCGAACGTCTTGATGACGGAAAACATGCAGGATTATCACGGTGTCCGGAGCGCTCGCCGATGAACTTGGAACTGAGTCCACGCTGGACCCGACAGTCACGCCGATGATGGATGGTGGCCGCTCTACCCTGGACTTGAACGCAGGCGAGTCCGCGCTGCGCACTTTGTTCCGGGAAGAAGCATTTGTAGGCGACGTCGAAGAATTCTGTGCGCTGCCGCCCGCGCCCGACGAAAACAGCATGGAGTCTTTGCCGTGCAGCGCCGGGCACACCGCCTGCTACGTTTCTCCGTACGGTGAATTTTATCCCTGCGTGCAATTCCCCCTGTCATGCGGCAACGTGCGCCAGCAGCGCTTCATCGACATTTGGCGCAACTCCGAACAATTGAAAGAGGTCCGCTCGATTCGCCTGCGTGATCTCTCGAGCTGCTCGCAGTGCGCGCATGGCTCAACCTGCACTCGCTGCCCGGGCCTGGCGTTCATGGAAGGGAATATGCGCGGCCCTTCCACCGCGGACTGCGAGAAATCCTTTGCCCGAACCGGCATTCCATCCAAGAATCTGCTGGCGAAGCAGCAGAACCCCTCGGTTCCGCGCCTGGTGCAAATCCAGCTCGTACCGGCGATCACCGGCAGCAGACTGTCCGGAATGGGCGCCTCGGCCAGTGCAGTAGGGGCATAGAGGCCGCCAGAGACGACTGAGTTCACACCCACGCATTTCTTTAACAGCCAAGATTGTTGCGGTTCCTCGCCGGCTGGTAGTAGGTCAGTTTCCGATTTTTGCTCGTCAGCTGCCAAGAGTCCAAGCTCTGGTTCCGAGCGCTAAACGCTGCAGGCCCTTCTGAGACTTTTCATGCCCCTGCTTCGTAAAACGTATGAGCAGGAGGTATTGCCGATGAAACCCTCTCTGACCTTGCTTGTGGTTGTCCTCCTGGTGCTGGGCGTTCTGGCCGGATGCGTGTCCGGCCCTAACCCGTCCAAAGGAACGGCCAGCGAGCACGGTGGAGTTGCGGGCTTCTGGCTCGGCCTCTGGCAAGGCTTGATTGCGCCCCTTGTGTTCGTGGTCTCGCTGTTCCGGAGAGACCTCAGTATCTACGAAGTCCACAACAACGGCGCTTGGTACAACTTCGGCTACCTGTTCGGTCTAGCCTGCTTCTTCGGCGGCAAAGGCAACCGGGCGGCGCGGCGGGCGATGAAGTCTGGCACCCCTCACGGAGGCGCGGGTCAATGAGTGAAATCGCCGGTTTACGTCAGTTCTGAGGCGTCTTGCTCGGGAGTCTCGCATGACGACGCGAAGCTTTCTCATAGGTCCAGTGCACTTATCGCACTGGCTGACTCTTGCTCATGACAGTACTCGCCATACCATTCATTACGGATCGCTGTCCATTCTCGCTTGCAAAAACTAGAGACTCGTGAAGGGAAGCAGTCTGGCTCCAAGGTGTCGCGGCTCATACGCCGTTCTCGCTAGTGTCTCTTCGTTGGTTCCATCTCTGACGAAGAATCATCGAATTGCATATGTATAGCGGGGCGCTGGTACGCGAACTGGCACATGTCGTTCATTCGCAGTGAGAATGCTCGGGCGATTGTCGACTGCGGCCGACGTAAAGCAACATTCGGACTCGCCACGACCAGTTCAACCGATTCGATGCTGCCGTTCTTCTGACGGCGAAGCGGCAAAACGCGACGTACTCCCGAGATGCACCGCTTCGCTCTTGCAGAGTGTGGACAGATGGGATCTACGGCTTGCGACCCAGCAACGGTCTCACCATGCGCCGTCATGACGGATTGCAGCCGTCGATTTCGATCATCGCTAGAACGGCAAATGATACGCCCAGCAGCGGCAAAGATCTACGATTTCAGCCGCATGCAGGGAACTTTAGACCGAGCGTGTGCCATAATCACGAATCGTGCTGTAGTTGGCGTAACATCCCTATTACACTCACAACCCCGAATCGACTCCTCCCGGACCCGTGGTCGAATACTCGGAAACTAGACCAGCTACCCGGCGGTGGTTCCGCCGATGCACACTCTCCCGCTCGCCCGCAAAGATTCTAACCAAGATGTCCACAGCCACCTTGTGACATCTGGCCTTGTGCCCCACTCCCGCTTCGTCCGATAATCAAACCAAATCT
This sequence comes from uncultured Acidobacteriaceae bacterium, assembly GCA_963763285.1. Taxonomy (GTDB): domain Bacteria; phylum Acidobacteriota; class Terriglobia; order Terriglobales; family Acidobacteriaceae; genus Sulfotelmatobacter. Next base: position 292,679 of record CAVXOK010000004.1, read on the forward strand.
CTACCCGCTCTTTGACATCCGAATATGGCCAGCTAAGTCCAATCGATCCAGGATTTTGCGGATAAGTTATTTCGATCCAATATTTTAGCCAGATTGATTGCAGATCGAAGTCCGTAAATAGCTGATTCAAAGGAATTAAGGAGATTCGATCTGTAATTTTTTTCTCCGGATCTGGAAGCAACAGAAGCAGAAGTACAACTCGCGCCAACTATTTTTTTGAGACGAGGACTGTCGTTCGAAACCGCCCCGTGCGGTCGCTTTCCGGCTCCGCCTAGCTTCCTGCTTTATACTGCCTCGACCTATGGCCAACATCCTTTACGGAGTGAACGGCGAAGGCGCCGGCCATTCCACGCGCGCGAAGGAAGTTCTCAATCATCTGCGGGATCAGGGGCACACGCTCCACGTCGCTTCTTTCGACCGGGGACTGCGCAACCTCGCGGACCAGTTTGAAGTCACTGAGATCTTCGGCTTTCGTTTTGCCTATGTGAACAACCGTGTGCGCTACAAACGCACCATCGCCAAGAACCTGGTGACAATGCGCCAGGCGGCGAAGAGCGTGAGCCGGCTGAAGGACTTGATCGCGAAATGGAAGATCGACCTGGTGATCACCGACTTCGAACCGCTGAGCTGCCACGTCGGGCACAGGATGGGGCTGCCGGTAATTTCAATCGATAACCAGCATTGCCTCACGAATGCGGTTGTTTCCTATCCCCGGCAGTACCGGCGCGATGCCGCGGCCGCGAAGCTGGTGACGCGGTTAATGACTCCGCACGCCGATGCCTATCTGGTCATTTCCTTTTTCACGGCGCCCGCGAAGAAGCGAAACACGTTTCTGTTTCCGCCTCTGCTACGGCAGGAGATCCTCAAAACCGTGCCCACGCAAGGGGAACACGTATTGGTGTATGTAACCTCGCCCGCTCCGGCGCTGGCCAAGGTGTTGAGCTCGGTGCGCGGCCGGTTCATCGCCTACGGTTTTGGCCGCGACGGCGAAGAAGGAAACATCGTCTATAAAAAACCAGCGCTGGAGGGCTTCATGCGGGACCTCACGAGCGCCCAGGCGATCGTGGCCAACTCCGGATTTTCACTGGTCACGGAGGCTTTGCATTTGGGCAAGCCTTACCTCGCAGTCCCTGTGAAGCACCAGTTCGAACAGATATTCAACGCCTACTGGCTGCAGAAAATGGGCTACGGTGCTTATTGGAAAGAGCTGAACAAGGAGAGCGTCGAATCTTTCCTCTACAACCTGCCGCTCTATCGGGAAAAGCTTGCTGACTATCCGAGGCAAGGCAACGCGGCGCTGTTGGCAAAGCTCGACACACTTATTTCCGGGTACAGTCCCGTCTTGCTGATCGTGGGACGGACGCGCAAGATCCATGCTCGCCATGCGGTTGGAACCAAGTTATGTTTAGTTGCGTATATACTCCCGTTCGTCAATCGATTGCGAGGGAACTTAATGGTTTCATCTATGAAGTGGAAGTTCGGGAAACGGAATTTCGGGTTCGTGGTGTTTTGCTTTTGCCTGATCACAGGCAGCGTGGCCGGGCAACAGGCGCCCACGCCCGGTCTTCAACCACTCACGGCAATGCCGTCAGTCATTCAAGTTCCGCCCGAGGCGCAGCCTTCTTCCAACTTCAATGCCGAAGCGGCCACGAACGCTTATCTGGCGCAGATTCCTGCCGACGCCAGGGCGCGCTCAGACGCCTACTTCGAAGGCGGCTATTGGATGATCCTGTGGGATTTTCTCTACGGAGCGGTCATCCTTCTTCTGCTGCTGAATCTTGGCTGGTCGGCGGCGATGCGCAATCTCGCCGAGCGGGTCACGCGCTTCAAGCCGGTCCACACCATCATCTACTGGGTACAGTATCTTCTGCTCACGACGATCTTAGGTTTCCCACTCACGGTTTACGAAGACTACTTCCGCGAACATAAATACGGGCTGGCCACGCAAACCTTCGGCCCCTGGATGGGCGACCAGCTAAAGGGTCTGGCAGTGAATCTTGTGCTCGGCGGCATCCTCATGGTTCTGCTGTTTGGCATAGTACGGCGGTTGCCGCGGACGTGGTGGATTTGGGGCTCGGCAGTGACCATATGTTTCATGATCGTCACCGTGCTTATTGCGCCGGTCTATATTGTTCCCATCTTTAACAAGGTCACGCGGCTGGATGATCCAAAGGTTACGCAGCCGATCTTAAGCATGGCCCGCGCCAACGGAATTCCCGCGCACGATGTCTTCGAGATCGATGCATCTCGGCAGTCCACGCGCATGAGCGCCAATGTGAGCGGTTTCGGAAGCACGATGCGGATTACTCTGAATGACAATCTGCTGCGCCGCGGTTCGCCGGAAGAGATTCAGGCGGTCATGGGACACGAGATGGGTCACTACGTCCTGCATCACATTTACAAGGACACTCTCTTCTTTGGCGTGGTCATCGTAATCGCCTTCGCATTGCTCCAGTGGTCGCTGAACTGGTCTCTGCAGCGCTGGGGAGAGAAGTGGAAGATCCATGGTATCGGCGATACAGCCGTGCTGCCTCTCGTGCTTTTGCTGGTGTCTATCTTTGGTTTCTTTGTAACCCCCATTCTGAACACGCACGTACGCACTACGGAGGGCGAGGCCGACATGTACGGTTTGAATGCCAGCCGCCAGCCGGATGGTTTCGCTCAGGCGGCCATTCATCTCGGCGAATATCGCAAGATGAATCCAGGTCCGGTTGAGGAGTGGATCTTCTTCGATCACCCCAGCGGTCGCAACCGGATTTACGCGGCCATGCGCTGGAAGGCGGAAAACCTTAAGCTCATGCGATGGCAGGCTGGACCGGAAGCAGCCGCTGGTTCGCCGCTTCCGGATCAGAAATAAGATCCGAAGTAACCGCGTCGCCGGGACTTGATCTCCTTTGTCGCTGCCCTTGTGCCGCTTGTACACGACCCGTTCGTAATGCTGGCTTGCCAGCTGTCGCGAATAAAATTTACTAGAGGAATCCGTAGAGTTCGACGGGTCGCCAGAGAGGGTCATTCTATGAGCACAAGGTACGAACTCATTCTTGTTCTTGCGGCGGCGGTTAGCGTGATTGCCGGTACGGCCAAGGGCCAGGATTCGCCGTCCCTCGGCGACCTCGCCCGCCAGCAGCGCCAGCAGAAAGAACAAGCAAAAACCGCGCCAGGCAAGGATGCCAAGGCATCCAAGGTCATCACCAACGAAGAAATTCCCGAGCGCACCGGCCCGGCAACCCCGGTGGCAGGAGGCCAGACGAGCCAGAACTCGATGCCGGTTCCTTCCAACGGAGCAAAGCAGGCGCCGGAACAAGTGAAGTCCCAGATTCTGACGCAGAAGAGCAAGATCGCGACGCTGCAGGGCCAGGTGGACGAACTCAACGAGTCGGTCCGTTTCGCTCCCGCCAACTGCGTTGAGAATTGTGTGGGATGGAACGAGCGGCAGCGGGAAAAGCAACAACGCGCCGAGCGGATGCAGGCTCAACTGGAAGAGGAGAAGAGGCGTCTGGAAGATATGCAGGATTCCGCCCGCAAACAAGGCTATGGAAGCTCGATCTACGACCCGTAACCGCAAGCGTGGCCGGAAAAATCTTTTTCGTCTTCCTTCAAACCGCTCCTGCGTGCGAAATTAGTTGCATGGCCCTGGTGGTTCGTCCTTCACGCATTCATTCGGTCGGAGTGTTCACCACCACGCCGATTCGCAAAGGCGCTCGCGTCGTTGAATATGCCGGTCCGCGCATCACTCCGCAAGAGGCCAACCGCCTCTACGATGGCGCGCACCGCACCTACCTTTACGGTCTGGAGGATGGCAAGACGATCATCGATGGCGAAGGACTGGGCGCTTACCTGAACCACTCCTGCGATCCCAACTGCGAGATCGATGAAATCAAACGCCGCGTGTGGATTTTTGCGCTCCGCGATATCGCTGCCGGCGAAGAACTGCTATGGGATTACAACCTCTACGACGATGAAGCTCCCGCGCCCTGCCACTGTGGATCGCCCAAATGCCGCGGCACCATGTATTCCCGGGAATGGATGGCCAAGATGCGGCGCAAGGCGCGGAAACAAGCACCGAAGCGAAGCCCAGCGTGACGACCAGCCGTGATCAGATGCTTGCTCCTACCGGCTGGCGCAGAGTGATCTTCTCCTCATCCTCGTCCTGGATTGCGGTGTGAGTTTTCGCGACCAGCATATAAATGGAGGGCACCACAAACAGCGTAAAGATCGTGCCAATAATCATGCCGCTTACCAGCATGATGCCGATGCTGTTGCGCGCTCCGGCGCCGGGGCCCTTGGCGAGAACGAGCGGGAAGTGGCCGAAGACCGTGGCGGCAGTCGTCATCAGGATCGGACGCAGCCGGGTACTGGCGGCGCCGATGATGGCTTCCAGCTTGCTGTGTCCGGTTTCCTGCAAGTGGTTGGCGAATTCCACGATCAGAATTCCGTTCTTGGCGATCAGGCCGACGAGCGTGATCAGGCCGACCTGACTGTAAATGTTGAGCGTCGTGAAGCCGAGGAACGAAAACATCAGCGCGCCGGAGATGGCCAACGGCACCGAGCCGGCGAGAATGATGAATGGATCGCGGAAGCTCTCGAACTGCGCGGCGAGCACAAGGTAGATCAGGATCGCCGACAGCATGAACGTGCCGAGAAACTTGCTGCCTTCCACGCGGAGCTGACGCGATTCACCGGCGTAATCCACAGTGAAACCCTGCGGCAGGATCTGTTTGGCTTGATCTTCCAGGAACGTCAGCGCCTTATCGAGAGGCACATTCGGCGGAATTACGCCCTGAATGCGTACGGCATTCAACTGCTGAAATTTATTCAGCGAGCGCGGTTCCGTCGTGGTCTTCAGCGTGGCAAAGGTGGAGAGCGGCACGAGTTGGTTGGCCGATCCCTTCACATAGATTTGCGAAAGCTGTTCTGGCGTCAGGCGCTCGGCACGCTGAACCTGCGGGATGACCTTGTAGCTGCGCCCTTGGATGCTGAACCGGTTGACGTAGTTCCCGCCCAGCATGGTCGAGAGATCCTGGCCGGCCTGGCTCAGGTCCACGCCCTGGGAGCGCAGTTTGTCGCGATCGAAAACGACTTCCGTCTGCGGCTGGTCAAACTTCACGTCGGTGTCGGCAAAGATGAACAGGCCGCTGGCCATGGCCTTCTGCACGATCTTTTCGGCGAGCTGGCTGACTTGCTCGGGCTCAGCGGACGAAGCGATCACGAAATCCACAGGGAAATTGCCGCCGCCGGGCAGCGGTGGCGGGGTCAGAGGAATCACGCGAATGCCGGCAATCTTTGACAGTTTCGCCGACGATTCGACGAGCAATTGCTGCGTGGTTTTCTTGCGCTCGCTCCACGGTTTGGTGACCATTCCTCCGAAACCGCCGCCGGGATTCGTGATCTGGAAAAGGCTTTCGCTCTCCGGGAACGAGTGGTACACGTCGTACACCTGATTGGCGAACAGGTTGGTCTGGTCGAGCGTGGCATTCGCCGAGGCCTGAATCACGCCGAACACAACTCCCTGATCCTCTTGCGGCGCGAGTTCGCGTTGGGAAAACATGTAGAACGGAATCATGAGCAGGGCAACAATCACCCACACCGTCAACACGACCGGGCGATAGTTCAGCGTGCCAGTCAGCAGGCGGGTATAGAGACTTCGTACCCGTTCGAATCGGCGATTAACAATGCCCGCAAACCCACGCTCGGTATCGCCGGCGCGCAGCAACTTCGAGCCCATCATCGGGAGACAAGGTAAGCGCCACAATACCGGAGACGGTGACTGCGCCCGCCAGCGTGAAGGCGAATTCGCGGAAGAGCGATCCGGTCAGTCCACCCTGGATGCCGATCGGCGCGTAGACCGCGGCCAGTGTAATGGTCATGGCGATGATCGGCCCGACCAGTTCGCGGGCAGCGTCTTGCGCGGCGCGGAACGGCGACTTGCCCATCTGCAAATGGCGTTCGACGTTTTCCACCATCACGATGGCGTCGTCGACCACCAGGCCGACGGAGAGCACGATGGCGAGCAGCGTCAGAAGATTGATGGTGAAGCCCGCGACCAGCATCAGAAAGACTGCGCCGATCAGCGAAACCGGAATCGCGACGATCGGAATGAGCACCGAGCGGAACGAGCCCAGGAAAAGGAAGATGACAATGACGACAATCAGCAGCGTTTCAGTGAGCGTGTGCAGAACTTCGTTGATGGCATCCTGAATGTACGCCGTCGAGTCGTAGGGAATGCCCACCTTCATTCCCGCCGGCAACTGCTCCTGAATGGCGGGAAGAGTCTTGCGCACATCTTTGATGACATCGAGCGAATTGGCCGTGGGAAGGACCCAGATTCCCATGAACGTGGCGGTTTCGCCGTTGAAGCGCACGTCCTGGTCGTAATTTTCGGCGCCCAGTTGCACGTCGGCGATTTCGCCGAGGCGGACGACCACGCCATTTTCCTGCTTGATGACCATCTGCTTGAAATCATCGGGCGTGCGCAGGTCGGTGTTCGCGATCAGGTTCACGGAAACCATCGAACCCTTGGTGCTGCCGAGCGCCGACAGATAGTTGTTCTTCGACAGCGCATCATGGACGTCAGAGGGCGAGACGCCGCGGGCCGCCATCTGGTCGGGCTTGAGCCAGATGCGCATGGCGAAGGTGCGATTGCCCGAGGATGTCGGCGCGCTGCACGCCGCTCACTGCGCTCAGTTTGGGCTGCACCACGCGGGTGAGGTAGTCGGTGATCTGGTTCTCGTCGAGGTCTCTTGGCCGAAAAGCCGATATACATCGCAGCGAACTGCTGGTCCGCCGTTTGCAGGTCGATCACCGGCACCTGCGACTCCGGCGGCAAATCGTTCTTCACCTGCGCGACCTTGGCCTGAATCTGGGTCAGCGCCGCGTTGGTGTCGTAGTTCAACTTCAGGTGAACGATAATCGTGCTCAGGCCCTGGGCGCTGGTCGACTCCATGTAGTCGATGCCGTCGGCGCTGGCGATCACGCGCTCCAGCGGCGTGGTGATGAATCCGCGCACCAGGTCGGCATTCGCGCCGACGTACACCGTGGTGACCTGAACGAGGGAAATGTCGCTGCGGGGATATTGCCGGACGCTCAGCGAGCGGACCGCCTGAAGGCCGGCGATCAGAATGACGAGGATTGACCACCATCGCCAGAACTGGACGCCTGACAAATAGATCAGTGAACTTCATGCACTGCTCCTCACTCGGCCTCTCGCTGAGCTCAAATCTCCGCTTCACTGTCTCTTCTTTAGCTCTCTTCGGGGTTGGGCTTGGGGCTATTCGAAGGCTTCACGGTGTTGTTGATCTCGACCGGCGCGGCGTTACGGAGCCGGAAGACTCCAGCGCTGACGATTTCGTCGCCGGGATTGAGTCCGGAAGTGACCGCGACCTGATCGCCGCGGCTGCCCTCGATCTTGACGATCTGCTGGCGCACACCGCGATAGCTCTTGCCCGTCTTCGGATCCTTTATGTCGGTCACGACGTATACGGAATCACCATAGGGCGCATAGTTAATGGCCGATGCTGGCAGGGGAATAACGTCTGCGCGGCTCGCCCAACGGCAACTCGACTTGCACATACATGCCGGGACGCAACTTCCCGCCCTGATTCTGCAGCGTGGCCTGAATCTGGATGTTGCGGGTCTGCTCGTTAATCACCGAATCAAGCGCCGTAATCTTCCCGTTAAATGCCATGCCGGGAACGATCGGTGTTGGTGACATGCAGGGCGCGGCCGATTTTCATCTTCGGAGTATCCTGCTGCGGCACGCCGAAATTCACATAAATCGGATTGACGGATTGCAGGGAAACAATCGCCTGTCCAGCGGCTAGATATTGGCCGAGGCTGATCTGGCGAATTCCCAGAACTCCTGAGAATGGGGCATGGATCGTTTTGCGCGCGATGGCAGCCTTGATGTCGTTAACCTGCGCCTCGGTGGCCTTCTGCTGAGCGGCGGCATTGTCGTACTCGGACTTGGAAATTACGCCCGCCTTGGCCAGTTCCTCCGAGCGGCCATATTGAATGCGTGCCAGGTCGCGCTGGGCTTCCAGCGTTGGCAAGTTGCGCCCTTTCCTGGCGCGTATCGAGTTCGACCAGAATGTCTCCCTCATGCACGGACTCGCCGGATTCGAAGTGAATCTTATCGACGGTCCCGGGCAGGTCCGCGCTCACCGTAACGCCTTGGATTGCGGCGGCCGTCCCGATTACAGACAAGGTCGAAGGCCAGGTCTCGCGCTTTGCGACTACGGTGGTCACAGACGTCGGGCGGTATCTGAAAGCTGGCGCCCGCCGCGATGGCGGATTCCACCTGACGGTATTTTAAAAAGCCGAGCCCACCGACCAGCGCCGCCATCAGCACCAGCATGATAATCATTCGTTTCGCCATACATTCTCCGACAGGGAACAGAACACGGGTGCTCTTAGGGGTTACGAAGCGTGGAGCCCCATGCAAATGATGTAAATATGGATTTCCCGAATTGACGAAAGGATTCAAAGCCAGGGTCCTGTTTATTCGATTTTATTGGGCCGAAAGTCTTATACATATGCGCCTTCCGTAGTTTCGGGATCCCCTGAAATCGAAGGGGTACCGAGATTCGTTTTGTTATAGACGGGTCAAGGTTTCTTTCGGTTATCCGAATGGAAGATGCGATCATGAAACCTGACAAAAAACTGATTTTAGGAGGTCTGCTAGATTATTCAATATGCTTCCGGCGCCAACCCAGCCCACCCGCAGTTTCGCCAGCGACAACAACGCCGGTGTTCATCCTGAGATTCTCGAAGCCGTCGCCCGCGCCAACCAGGGCCACGTGGTTGCTTACGGCGACGATCCTTACACCGGTTCCGCCCTGAAGAAGTTCGAGGAGCATTTTGGACCCGACATTGCGGTCTTTTTCACTTTCAACGGAACCGGCGCCAATGTTCTGAGCCTGCAAGCCCTGACCCGGTCATTTCAGTCCGTCCTATGCAGCGACTATGCCCACATCTATACCGACGAATGCGGCGCGCCGGAGAAGCACACCGGCTGCAAACTGATTCCACTGCCCCACCAGGACGGCAAGATCACGCTCGACTCAGTCCGCCACGCCTACCACGGCATCGGTGACGAGCACCACTCCCAGCCCCGCGTCATCTCGATTACTCAGTCCACCGAGATGGGCACGGTTTACCAGCCGGAAGAAATTCAAGCGCTCGCCCGCTTTGCCCACGAGCGCGACATGTTCCTGCACGTGGATGGCGCGCGCCTCGCCAACGCCGCCGCGTCGCTCGGTCAGAACCCTGCGCCAGGCTACACGAGATCTGGGCGTGGACGTGCTCTCCTTCGGCGGCACCAAGAATGGAATCCTGGGCGGGGAAGCTGTCGTGTTCTTTCATCCCGAACACGCGCACGACTTCCTCTACCTGCGCAAGCAAAGCATGCAACTGGCTTCGAAAATGCGTTTCATCGCGGCGCAATTCGAAGCGCTGCTGACCAACGATCTCTGGCGGCGCAGCGCGGAGCACGCCAACCGCATGGCTCGCTTGCTGGAAAAGGAAATCAGCCGCATCCCGCAAGTCAAAGTTGTCTGGAAGGTCGAGGCGAATGGCGTCTTTGTCCAGATTCCCCGCCACGCCGTCGAAAAGATCAAGCAGCATTACTTTTTCTATACCTGGATCGAGGAGGAATCGATCGTGCGCTGGATGTGCTCTTTCGACACCACCGAGGATGACATCACAAAGTTTGTCAAGGTTGTTAGCCGAGGCAGTGAAGGGGTGACGGACGATGCTCAAGATCGCGTTAACGATTGCTTTTTGCCCCGTTATTGACTAAATTGAGCGCATTGCCGCGCTGCGTGAGCATTCAGCCCGGGTCGTTTGACCCCAGGAGTTGTGGATGAACCGGAAGTGGTTCAGTATTCTTGCCCTTATCGCCGCCGCGACATTCTTCATCAACCTATCCAGCTGCGGATTCAATCAGCATCTGCTGTCCATTCAGGTGGTCCCTCCGGGAGTGACATTCAACTCCGTCGGCTCCAGCATCGTATTCAAGGCAATGGGCACGTATGAGCATCCGCCGCAGACCAAGGACATTACAGATATCGTAACTTGGTCGGTCGACTCGCAGAATCTGGTTTCGATCACCGACACCAGTCTGGTTACTGCTCTCAGTATCTGCGGCAGCGGAAATCTTTATGCGAGCTACTACGACAGTCCCAACCAAGTCACCGGCAGCGCGTTTATTACGGGAGGAGGCGCCGGAACGGCGGCCTGCAACCAGGCTATTTTGACTGTGGTGATAACGAACGCGGGAGGATCGATAACCGATGGTACAGGTCTCATCAATTGCCCAAGCGGCGCCTGCTCCGCCGACTACCCTCTGGGCAGCGCGATTGGGCTGACGGCTACACTGGGGCCAGGTCAGACTTCAGTCAGCTGGACGAATTGCAATGGCGGGTCTTCTGCCACCACATGCGACGTGACGCTTAATTTTGACACCACCGTGACCGCGACCTTCCAGTAAAACTCACCTAATTCACATCACCCAGCAGCTTCCCCAGCGTAGGTTTGTGTTTTTCCGTCTTCTTGTTTTTGTGCGGAACGACTTTCCCTGCGGGAGGCGCGCCCATGCGCTCGCGCGCCAACTCCTTCACGGCCTGCACTGCGCCAAACCGTTTTACCTTTTTCTTGCGCTGCCATTTTCCCGCCCAACCTTCATGTTGCCATAGCCTGTACCCCGGCGAACATGCAATAATCGTCTTTCATGGAAGAACGCGATTTTTTTGACGAGAGCACCCAAAAGAAGATGGCAACCCTGAACTGTCCCCACTGCCATCAGCCTGCCGAATACGAAGTCACCTGGGTCGTGCGCACCAAGAAACGCCAGCTCGCGCGGACGCGCCGACGAGCGCGACCGCGCCCGTTTCGCCAAAGCCCGCTCCTACATGCTGCGCAAAGACGACCTGATGGCCTGCAAGAACATGCGCTGCCGCAAACGGTTCGAAATCTCCGGCGTGCAGTCAGTGGTCTTCACGGAATAATCAGGCGGCGGTCCCTGTTCAACTCTAAGTGCCAATCGCCAACTGCTGATTTATACTGAATGGTTTTCCTGTCGCTCCCAAAGCCGCAGGAGTCAGGAGCCATGTTTGAAAATCCTGGTTTGCATGAAGCAGGTGCCGCAGAAAGATGCACCGCTCAAGCTCAACGAAACCGCCGCCTGGATTCGCGAAGACGTTTCCTATGAAGTGAACGAGCCCGACGCTTTCGCGCTCGAAGAATCACTGCGCCAGAAAGAGAAGCACGGCGGAGAAGTCGTCGTCATCACGTCCGGCCCGGCCCGATCCCAGCAGGTGCTTCGCGAGGCCTTGGCCAAAGGCGCCGACCGCGCCATCCATCTCGAAGACAATGCCTTCGTCGGCCTCGATGCTTTCAACACGGCCAAGGCCTTCGCCGCCGCCATCAAAGACGAGAAATTCGATCTCATCTTTACCGGCCTGCAATCCGACGATTACGGCTACGCGCAAACCGGCGTCATCCTCGCGGAACTGCTGGGCTGGCCGCACGCCACCATCATCATGCAGATTGAAAAGACCGAGACCGGCATCCGGGTGAAGCGCGAACTCGAAGCTGGATTCTTCCAGTTCGTCGACATGCCGCTGCCCGCAGTGCTGACGATTCAGTCCGGCATCAACAAGCTGCGCTATGCCACGCTGATCGGCATCAAGCAGGCGAAGAACAAGCCCATCCGCAAGGTGGCGCTGGCGGAGGTGCAGTCGGCGATTGGCGAGAACCTGCAGAAGATCGAACGCCTCTACGTGCCGCAGAAAACGAAGAAGACCGAGCACATAGAAGGCACGCCGGCCGAGATCGCGAAGAAGCTGGTGGACAAACTGCGCAACGAATTGCGGGTGCTGTAGCGCCGGCGTCCCGCCGGCTTTTTCGTTAGCTAGAAGCCAGGAGCTAGAAGCTGTCTTATGCCCGATACCATCTTAGTAGTCGTCGAACAACGCGAAGGCAAACTCAACCGCGTCTCCTGGGAGACAATCACCGCCGGCCAGGCTATAGCCGCGGCCACCGGCTGGGCTCTCGAAGCTGCCGTCGTTGGAGGCAACGCATCTACACTCGCCGCCGAAGTTGCAGCCAAGAAGGTCGCGAAAGTCTACGCAGTCGAATCGCCGAAGCTTGAACCTTACACCCCCGACGCCTTCGCCGCCGCGCTCAAACAACTAGTTACCACAGAAGCAGCCGAAACTCGTCCTGATGCCGCACACCTACCAGGTTCGCGACTTCGTCCCGAAGCTCGCCACCGCTATGGGACGCACGGTGATCAGCGACTGTATCGGCTTCAAACACGAAAACGGAAAGCTGGTCTTTACCCGCCAGATGTTCCAGGGCAAGTTTGCCGCCGACGTCAGCTTCGCCAGCGACGCTCCGTGGTTTGCCACATTCCAGAACGGGGCTTTTCGCGGAGACAAGGCTGAAGCCGGAGCGAGCGCAGCGCCGGTTGAAACCGTCAACGTTGAAATCGCCGATGGCGTCATTCGCAACAAGCCGCAGGAAGTATTCAAAGAAGCCAAGCAGGCCGTCGATCTCACGCAAGCCGAAATCATCGTCTCCGTCGGCCGCGGGATCAAAGAACAGAAAAATATCGAGATGGCAAAGCAACTCGCCGAGGCACTCGGGGGCGAACTAGCGGCCTCGCGTCCCATCTGTGATTCCGGCTGGCTTCCCATGGACCGCCAGATCGGCTCCTCCGGCCAGACGGTCGCGCCCAAGCTTTATCTCGCGCTCGGCATCAGCGGCGCCATCCAGCACATCGTGGGCATGAAAGGCTCGCGGACCATCATCGCCGTGAATAAAGACTCGGAGGCGCCGATCTTCGAAATCGCCGACTATGCGATCGTGGGAAATCTGTTCGATATCGTCCCGCCGCTGATTGAAGAAGTGAAGAAGGCGAAGGCGGGAAGCTAAGTCGGCCACGGATTCTCACGGAATATGCACGGATCAACAGATCAGTGAATGGATATATCCGTGGCGATCCGTGAAATCCGTGGCGAGCCTTTTTATGTTGATCTTTCGTAAACCTATCGAAGGTGTAGAGCGCCCGCAAATGCCAGCTGACGTGGTGATCGTCGGCGGTGGGCCCGCAGGCATGGCGTGCGCGCTGCGCTTGTCGCAACTCATTGACCAGCACAACGCGGCGCATCCCGACTCGCCCCTAAGCAAAGAAAACATTTACGTCCTCGAAAAGGCCCGCGAGGTCGGCCAGCACTGCCTTTCCGGAGCGCTGCTCGACCCGCGATCCATGCGCGAGCTTCTGCCCGGCTTCGAAAAAGAAGCTCCGCTCGACGCCCAAGTCACCAAAGAAGCCGTCTACTTTCTCACTGAGAAGAGCAAGTTCAAGCTGCCGGTCACGCCTCCGCCGCTGCGCGACCACGGCAACTACGTCATCTCGCTGAACCGTTTCGTGAAGTGGCTGGGCAGCAAGGTGGAAGAAACCGGCATTACCATTTTCACTGGATTTGCCGGCTCCGAATTGCTCTTCAACGGCGACCGCGTCACCGGCGTCCGCACCGACGATAAAGGGGTCGACAAAGAAGGCCATCAGAAATCGAACTTCGAGCCGGGCTATGACCTCAACGCGAAAATCGTAATCCTCGCCGAGGGTCCGCGCGGGTCTCTAACCAAACAACTCGTAAACAAGTTCGACCTCGCCAAGAACGCCAATCCACAGACCTACGGGGTCGGCGTGAAAGAACTCTGGGAAGTACCCTCTGGCCGCATCGCGCCGGGCGAAGTGATCTACACCATGGGCTGGCCGCTCACCACGAAGGAATACGGCGGAGCCTGGATTTACGGCTCGAAAGACAACGTCGTCTCTCTCGGCTTCGTCACCGGACTCGACTATCCTGACCCGCGCCTCGACCCGCAGCGCGTGCTGCAGGAATTCAAGAAGCATCCGTTAGTCGCGAAGCTGCTGGCGGGCGGCAAAATGATCCGATACGGTGCGAAGTCGATGCCTTACGGCGGCTGGTGGGCGATTCCGCCGGTCGCCGGCAACGGCTGGATGATTCTCGGCGACTCCGCCGGCTTCCTAAACTCTGCGCGCCTCAAAGGAATTCACCTCGCGATCAAGAGCGGCATGCTCGCCGCCGAGACTGCCTTCGAGGCGCTGAAGAAAGATGATTCCTCGGCCGCAATGCTCGGCGAGTTCCAGAAAAAAGTCGAATCCAGCTGGATCAAAGAGGAACTCTGGAAAGTCCGCAACATGCATCAGGGCTTCGACCACGGATTCTATGCCGGCATGTTGCACACCGCGCTTCAGATGATCACTGGCGGACGCGGCTTGCGCAACCGCTATCCCGGCACTGCTGGCTACCAGCACATGCGCAAGCTCTCCGAGTTGCCCGCTAATGGAGGCGCCGAAGCTCACCTGCTCGGCCCCGCCAAAGGCGACGGCAAACTCACCTTCGACAAACTCACCGACTTATATCACTCCGGCACCAAGCACGAAGAAGACCAGCCCTCGCACCTGGTCATCGACGATACCAACATCTGCAACACGCGATGCGTGAAAGAATTCGGCAGCCCCTGCCAGAATTTCTGCCCCGCCAACGTCTACGAAATGGTCGACGACGCAAGCCAACCCAACGGCAAGCGCATCAGCCTGAATCCCTCGAACTGCGTCCACTGCAAAACCTGCGACATCGCCGACCCGTATCAGATCATCACCTGGGTTCCGCCAGAAGGCGGCGGCGGCCCGAATTACGACGGGATGTAAACGGTCCGTGGTAGCATTTTCGCCATGCGATATCCGCGTGTTACATGCATGCGAACCGTTCGATGGTTTTCAGCGCTCTCTGCTGTCGCTCGCCCAGCAGCCCACCATCCCCTCCACCGGCAACCCCGGCCTCGATCAATACCGAGCCTCCCGCATCGCAATCTACACCGATGATTTCGGCGAACTCGCCCGCTACCGTGACGCCAACGCCGCCCTCAAGCCCGCCCGCGTCGGCGAGAACCGCGTCGTCTTCTTCGGCGACTCCATCACCGACCTCTGGAAGATCGATGAATATTTTCCCGGTAAGCCCTACCTCAACCGCGGCATCGGAGGCCAGACCACGCCGCAAATGCTGGTCCGCTTCCGCCAGGACGTGATCGAGCTTCATCCCAAAGTCGGTGGTGATTCTCGCCGGCACCAACGACATCGCCGGCAACACCGGCCCTATGCGCCTGGAAGATATCGAGGCGAACTACGCATCCCTGGCCGAGTTCGCCCGCCCCAGCGGCATTCGTGTCGTGTTCTCGTCGGTGCTGCCCGTACACAACTACACGCCGCAGTCGCAGAATTTTTTTGCCGGCCGTCCACTCGAGAAAATCCTCGAACTGAATCGATGGATGAAGAACTACGTCGCCGCTCACTCCGACTGCGTCTACCTCGACTATTTCAGCGCCATGGTCGACGACAAGGGCTTGCTCAAACGCGAGCTCGCCGAAGATGGCCTGCATCCCAACGCTGCGGGATACAAGATCATGGCCCCGCTGGCTGAGGCGGCGATCGAGAAGGCGCTGGGGACGCACTAGACCGGAAGACCATTCTCCGGCACACGGCCTATAATGTGGCTAAAGCGGTCGACTCCCAGCTACCGTGCCCCTTACTGACAAATTCGGCCGTCCCATCACCGATCTGCGGATCTCCATCACTGACCGCTGCAACTACAAGTGTGTCTACTGCCGCACCGGGAATGAAGGCGCGCTCTACGGCGACCTTCCCTTCGCCGACTATCTGCGGATGGCGCGAGTTCTCGTGGGTATGGGCGTCACCAAGATTCGCCTCACTGGAGGCGAGCCGCTGCTGCGCAAGGGAGTAGTCGAGTTCGTCCGCGACCTCGCTAAGCTCCGCGCGCCCAACCGGAACGGCCACGGAGGTCGAGACGAAGAACCGCTCGACATCGCACTCACTACCAACGGCCATCTTCTCGCCGATCTTGCCCAGCCGCTCAAAGCAGCGGGCCTGACCCGAGTCACCGTTTCCATGGACGCCGTCGATCCCGACCGCTTTGCCCGCATCACGCGCGTGCCTAACGGATACGACCACGTCCTCGCCGGCATCCGCGCCGCCCGCCGCGCCGGACTGTGGCCGCTGAAAGTGAACTGCGTCCTCATGCGCGGCTTCAACGAAGATCAGATCATTCCCTTCGGCATGTTCGCCCGCGAAGAAGGCGTCACCGTGCGTTTCATCGAATTCATGCCGCTTGAAGAAGGGCGCACCTGGTCACCGAACACAGTAGTCACGCTCGACGAAATTCTGGCGCGCATGGCCGAGTACCGGCCGCTGGTCGAAATTCCACACGCGCGATCGGAAACCGCGCGCCGCTACCGCTTCGACGACGGAGTCGGCGAAATCGGCATCATCGCCCCGGTCTCGCATCCCTTTCTGCGGACACTGCAGCCGTATCCGCATCACCAGCGACGGCAAAATCCGCACCTGCCTGTTTTCGGTGTGGGACCACGACCTGCACGCCCAGATGCGTCGCGGCGCCAGCGACGAAGAGTTGGAAGATTTCATTCGCGGCGTGATCCAGAAAAAAGAAGAACGCCATCACATCGGCGAACCGGATTTCGTGCCCGCGTCAAGGACGATGGTGCATATCGGGGGATGAAGGTTCACTTGAAAATGGCGGAGCAATCTATCGACCACCGGGCTTTGAAAATTTTGAGTTCGACCTACTGGTCGCCTTCCGGCTGGAAAAAGAGTTACAGCACACCACCCGAAGATTTTGCCTACGCCAAGGCTTCCGGCTTCATGTTCGATTCAATGGTTCTCTCGCATGATGAAAAAATAGAGTGGGTTCTTCGTTCCCGTTCCCGCGTTTCCAAAACAAGTGTAGCCAACGGATTTCTTGCCAGTCTTACCTCTCGCCGACTCGACCGCAGATCGGCCTTGGGCAGTTTTGCCGTGTCCTTGCATATGCCAACGCACCGCTGGTCGAAAGAACCAGGTTCGTTTTGTTGTTCCCTCTGTGGAGGCTTTGACCGGTCGAATGCCAGCGAGGATCTGAACATTCTAAACTTCGAACGATTTAAGTGGGGCGGGGTGCGGCACACCGATCCTCTTTACATTGCATTTGATCTGAAGCAGTTTTCCATTGCTCCGCCCGACCAACCCACCGAAGATGATCTCGCGCTCATGCGGAGCATTCTCGACGGCCGCCCGGTCGTTGTCTCGCTCCGCTAAATTGTCGCATCTCGTGAAGGCGCTTGCGGATATCGTCCCATCAAATGGCGCTGAGCGGAGGACATTGATTGCCATACTGGGATTCTGTGGCATTCTCCAGGATCCTTCGAAACCGGGGTTTCTGAATGGCTTTCCTCCTCATTGCATCCGGGAGGAGGTTCCCTGGACCAAGAACGACTGGCCGTATCCTATTCAGTGGTGGAACGGATCTTTTGGCGTTACGGAAGAGGCAGTTGCATTTTGGTTTCCCGGCTTGTGAGGAATGAGGGAATGCTCCGTACCCGGCTTCTGCAAACGATTGCCCTATTTTGCTTTGGCGCAGTTGCCCCCGCACAAACTTCCTACCTCGGCTTCGACCGCAACACCTACCCCGGCGACGCCAACCTGAAAGCTCTGCGCCAGACTTTCTCCTACACCGGCTACTGGCTCAACAATCCTCCCGGAGAGAAAACGAACACCTGGACCGGCCACCGCGCCGCCGTCGAATCCGCCGGCTTCGGATTCCTCGTGCTCTTCAACGGACGCCTCTACGCGGAACTGAAATCCGTCGCCCGCGCAACGAAACTCGGCAACTCCGATGCGCAAGCCGCCGCCGCCGCCGCGCGCCGCGAAGGCTTTCCCGCGAAGACCATCATCTTCCTCGACCAGGAGCAAGGCGGACGCATGTTGCCCGAGCAGAAAGCCTACATCTACGCCTGGGTCGACGCCGTCATCGCCGCCGGATTCCGCGCCGGCGTTTACTGCTCCGGCATTCCCGCTGCAGACGACGGCAACGTCGTGACTGCCGAAGACATTCGCCAAAACGCCGCCGGACGCCAGATCGTTTACTGGGCGATCAACGATGTCTGCCCGCCCGCGCCCGGCTGCTCTTTTCCTGTAAATCCGCCCGCTCGCCCGCCAAGCCCTGCCCAGAGCGGTGTTCGATTCGCCGAAGTCTGGCAGTTCGCGCAATCTCCACAGCGCAAAGACGTCGCTTCGCAATGCTCTAACTATAGCCACGATGGCAACTGCTATCCCCCGGGAATCGCCGCCGCGCAACAACTCCATGTTGACGTGAACACAGCCACATCGCCCGATCCTTCAAACGGCAGATCGCACTAACGCGATCGAGGTTGTCTTTGCGCGTCCATCGGGGTGCGCTAAACTCTAACCACCCACACGAATCCAGGAGGACCCCCGATTTATGTCCCGCAAGCTCTCTACCCTCGTAGTTGCCCTGCTCCTCACCGTAGCCGCCGCCGCACAAGACGCCTGGCAGCTTGATCCACCGCACTCTTCGGCACAGTTCTCCGTGCGCCATCTGGGAGTCTCTACCGTCCGCGGTGCTTTTACCAAGGTGAGCGGCAGCGTCGTGTATGACTCGGCTAATCTGAACAAGTCTTCGATCCAGGCCAGCATCGACACCGCCTCCGTGGATACCCGCGTCGAAATGCGCGACAACGATCTGCGCAGTCCGCGCTTTCTGGACGCCCAGAAGTACCCCACCATCACGTTCCAGTCGAAGAAAGTTGAGGCCGCCGGAGCGGGCAAGCTGAAGGTCACCGGCGATCTCACCATTCGCGACGTCACCAAAGAAGTTGTTCTCGACGTGGACGGCCCTACACCCTCTATCAAGGATCCGATGGGTAAAGACCGCCTGCGCATGGGCGCTTCCGCGACCACCAAAATCAATCGCAACGATTTCGGAGTCAGTGGCCTTCCGGGAATTGTCGGCGACGACATCACCATTACGCTCGACGTTGAAATGACCAAGCCCGTGAGCAACTAATGCGAATCAGCAACTGGCAGTTCGCATGAACCGATGGATGGCAATCAAATGGCCAGCATGGCTAGTCGCCGCTTGCCGACTGCTTTCCAGGTTGCGTTAGACCCGTTGCGTTAGACCCGATGCGTTAGAATAGAGACATCCGCCATGTCTGACCGCACCTTCACCCTCGACGAAGCTCAGTCTCTCTTGCCCGTGCTGGAATCTCTGCTGCGCGCCGCCATCAGCGGCAAGAAACTGATGGAAGAAGTCGAGGCGGAGATGCAGGCGCTGAATCACCGCATCTTCCTCAATGGCGGAACCCATGTCGACGTCGTTGCCGTCGCCCGCCGCAAGGCCGAGCGCACCAAGGCTGAACAGAGCGCGAAAGACGCTCTCGCCGAAATCGACTCCATCGGCGTTCAGGTCAAGGATCTCGATATCGGCCTGCTCGATTTCCCTTGCGAAGTTGAGGGCCGCATCGTCCTGCTCTGCTGGAAGATGGGCGAACATTCCATTACGCACTGGCACAGCACAGAAGAAGGATTCGCGGGCCGCAAGCCCATCGACGAACGCATCGCCCGCTCCAAAGCGGACGAACTGAGTCCGGAAAGCCGCAAGATTCCACACTTCTCCCGAAACGCATTCCCACCTCTATCGCCATAGCAACATCTTCCCGCCCAGTGCAGTGTTTACAAAACAAGCGACAACGCAGTAATTCGGCCCGATTGTGATGCTGCCTCTTTCGGCAAGCGCCTCGGGCATGAGCGAAAAAATACGATGAGACCTCCCCATGCAGTTCGCTTTCTAGTACTCGGACTTATGCTGCTGGCTATTCCAGCGGCCCTTTCTTCTCCATCTTCCGCGCAAATCGGGATCGGCATCGGCATCTCGGTCCACATCGGTCCGCCTGCACTGCCGGTTTACGAGCAGCCCATCGCTCCCGGTCCCGGTTATCTGTGGACGCCCGGCTATTGGGCCTGGGACGACGACGGCGGCTACTACTGGGTGCCCGGCACCTGGGTCGTTGCGCCCGTTGGCATGCTCTGGACTCCCGGCTACTGGGGCTGGAACAACGGTCTCTACGTTTGGAACGCCGGCTATTGGGGACCGCACATCGGCTTCTATGGCGGAATTAACTACGGCTTCGGCTATGGCGGGGTCGGCTTTGTCGGCGGCGAATGGCGCGGCGGCACTTTCTTCTACAACACCGCTGTAATGCATGTCGACACGGTCCACATCACCAACGTCTACGTCAATAATACCGTGATCGTGAACAACGATTCCCACGTCGCGTTTAACGGCGGCGAAGGTGGCGTCGCGGCCCGCCCGACTCCACAGGAAGAGGCCTTTGCCCGCGAACCGCACCAGCCTGCTCTTGCGGCGCAGACTGAACATGAACATGCCGCCAGCCAGAACAAGGCCCTGTTCGCTTCGAACAATCACGGTGCGCCTGCCGTAGCTGCCACGGCTCGTCCCGGCGAGTTCAGCGGAAAGGGTGTCGTAGGCGCCAAGGCTGCCGGTGCGCCCTATCATGCCCCGGCCATGTCGCCCAAGGAAGCACGCGCTACCCCGGCGGAATCAAACAACGCGATGAAGGGTAACGCCATGAAGGGCGACTCCCATCCCGTGACTCCGGCTGCGCGCACCGAAAACGCCGCACCACAGAATCAGGCGCATCCGGCAAACCCTCCCAAGGCGAAGCCGGCTAACCAGCCCAAGCAGCCGCCCAAGAACAACAAGAAGCCTCCCGAGGAGGAGAAGCCGAAATAAGGCTTCTTAACAACTTAGGGTGAAAAGCGGCCAGCGGCTGGTCCCAGCCCTGGCCCTTTTTTCATGGAGGCATAGCCGGAACATCTGAAATCATGTGGGGACAGCCGTCCTCGGCTGTCCGCGGAGCGCAGCTCCGCCACAACTCTGAGTTCGGCGCCATTTTCCCTGCAAGCTTTCCCCGCTCCGGACGTTCTTATCCGGAGAGCAACCCGACGGCGTTTGCCGCGCTGGTACCGGACTGGCACGGAAGTGCAGGTTACGGCCCGGAATCTTCTCTGCTACAATTTTCCAGAACCTGGGCAGGCGCGCCCAAGGAGTCTCAGCTAATTATGTCATCCGCCAAACACAAACTCCGCCTCGCCGGCGCTTTCGCCGCGCTCGCAACCTTGGCGTTGGCCGTAAGCTGTCGCGGATTCTTCCAGAATCCGACGATAACGAGCATCACGATTGGGCCCACTGGGGAGACCATCATACCCGGCGGTACCCTGCAGATGACTGCTGCGGGCGTTCCGAGTGACGGATCTCCGAACCAGGTCGTGACAGACCAGTGCTTTTGGAGTTCGAGCAACTTGGCTGCGGCGACGATTGACTCGAAGACAGGCCTCGTCACCGCTGTTGAAACTGTTTCCAACCCGCCGCAAACGACGACCATCACTGCGACTTACCAGGCCCTCACCCCAGCCACTGCGACGGTTTCGGTCTGTCCTGCAGTGACCAACCTCACCATCAGCGCAAGTCCGCTTTCCGTTCAAGCTGGCACCGCCACCACAATCACGTTCACCGCGACGGCGACTTTCAGCGGGGGCGTGGCCAACCAGAATGTCGTCGATGATGTGACCTGGAACATCTCGAATACCGACCTTCTTTCGAGCATCACCGACGGAGTAGGGACGACCAGCGGCGACGGAACGCCAGAGACGACAACGATCACGGCGACTCTTTGCAGCGTCACCAGCACGAACGCGGTGACCATCACAGCCCAATAGTGTTCCGGGCGCTGGCCCACTTCTGCTCGCAGGGACGGATCTTGGTGCCCGATTTCTGGCGTTCTTTGCAAGAGTGGGATCGCTTTTCACTCACCCACCAACCGAACTCCCTCGGTCTCGGCTGCGGCCCGCAGTTGCCGGTCTACCGCGCCATCGCGAAAATCCCCGGCGTGGCGGCGTCATCCTGAGGGCAGCCGTACTTCAGGTGGAGCGAAGGATCTCCAGCCCCCCGGACTCGGCGGAAATCCACAGGCCCGTTGTGACATCTGACCTTGTGCTCACAATTAAATCGCGCGATCATGGTTGAGGCCGTCACCGTTGGCAGAAGCCAACTGGTCGCACCCCTAAGTCCTTTGTTTCATGGATTTTAGTATCTAAGTTCTTTGACATCCGGATTTTGCAGGGAATTTTCTGCTAAACCGAAGATTCCAGAGACCGAGGGGGGAGGGGGGGTACCCCGGATCAAACGACCATTGGCCGCGAACAAACCCCACTCGCCAGCGCCCCCCAGGATTTATTTCATGGTAGAAATCCACCGCGGACGGCCCAAGTCTACCCAGATACCATACTCAATGCTGGTATCGAATATGGTACAATGATCGTATCATGGCGACAGCACGGAAGATCACGGTGGAAATTCCAGACGATCTTCTGGCGAAGGCGCAGAAGGCCAGCGGAACCGGGATCACCCAGACCGTCCGGACCGGACTGCAACTGCTGGCCGCTTCGCAAGCCTATGATCGCCTTCTGCAATTGCGTGGCAAGGTCCGATTCAGTCGCACCTTCGAGGAATTGAAGGAAGATCGCTAGTCTATCGACCGCTAACGGATCGGCCGATAATGAATCGATCGCTCAGCCGCAAATCATGATCGCAGCCGACACCAGCACGTGGATCGCGTTTCTAGAAGGCGCTCCCGGCCAGGATTCGCAACTGCTGGAGCGGGCGCTGGGAGATCGACAGATATTGATGATCCCGGTTGTGTTAACTGAGTTGTTAAGTGATCCTGCGCTTTCCACGGGAGTCGCGGAAACCCTTTCAGAGATTCCCATGATTGAGGTCGAGCCGGGCTACTGGCAGCGCGCCGGTCTGCTGCGGGCGAAAGTATTATCGATGCGCCGCAAAGCTCGCCTCGGCGATGCGCTGATCGCCCAGACCTGCCTCGACCGGGGCATCTCTTTTCTCACCAGAGACGAGGATTTCCGTGCCTTTGCAGCAGCCGCCCAGCTCGACCTTGTCCTGTGAACCAAGGCAAAATCTGTCAACGTCCACTGGTAATTTGCCATCCCTGGAAGTCCCAGTATTATCGAAGAAGAGCCTGGCAATTCCTACTAACGACTAACGACGAACCAAGAACTTTCTATGTCAGACATTCGCTGCATCGGCATCAACACCGGAGGCGGCGACGCGCCCGGCCTTAATGCGGTCATTCGCGCCGCCACGAAAGCCGCCATCATTAAGTACGGATGGAAGGTCATCGGCATCCCGGATGGCTTCGACGGCCTGATCTGGCCGGAAAAATCTTTCGAACTCACGCTCAAAGAAGTGAGCGGCATTCTGCCTCGCGGCGGCACCATTCTCGGCACCACCAACCGCGGCGATCCCTTTCATTACAAGACTCTCGAGAACGGCAAGGAAGTGTCGCGCGACATTTCCGGCGAGATCGTCGCCAATGCCGCCAAGCTCGGCATCGATGCGATTATCACCATCGGTGGCGACGGGTCGCAGAAGATCGGCTACGATCTTTTTCAGAAAGGACTGAAGATCGTCGGCGTGCCCAAAACCATCGACAACGATCTTTCCGCGACCGAGGTCACCTTTGGATTCGACACCGCGTTGCACACCGTCACCGACGCGCTCGACAAGATTCACACCACCGCCGAGTCGCATCATCGCGTAATGGTGGTTGAGGTCATGGGCCGCGACTGCGGCTGGATCGCGCTCGAGGCCGGCATCGCCGGCGGCGCGCACGTCATCCTCATCCCGGAAATTCCTTTCACCATCGAGCACGTCTGCCGCTACATTGCCGAACGCGAGAAAACCGGGAAGTACTTCACCATCGTCGTGGTGGCCGAAGGGGTGAAGCTGCCGCCCGAGCTGAAGGAGAATCGCCGCGCCAGTCCCATCGGCACTCTGATCGGCAACGCCATCGCTCCGGCTCGAAAAAAGAAGTGCGCATCAGCGTGCTGGGGCACATTCAGCGCGGCGGCACGCCCTCGCCCTTCGATCGCATTCTGGCGACCCGCTTCGGCGTGGCTGCAGTCGACCTGATTGCTGCCGGAGGTTTCGGGATGATGGTTGCCCTGCGCGGCGAGTCCATTGTTTCCGTCGACGTTGCTCATGCCATCGGCCATCTCAAGTCCGTTGACCCGAAAGGCGAACTGGTGCGAGCCGCTCGCGCCATCGGCATTGGATTTGGGGACTGAAAGAGCTGCCAAACTGAGAGCAGAGAACTGCTACTCCTTCATCATCGCGTCAATCAGCGCGTAGAGTTGGCTGGCATCCTTCATCTCCACATAGGGCTTTTCCGGATGCCTGCTGCTGACCACATACACGGTCGGAGTGTGTTCGAGCTTGATGGCCTTGCCCACGTCGCGGTCGGCGTTTACCTCGGCGGCAAACTTGCCTTGCGGATCAATCACGAAGGGCAATCCTACTTTATGTTCGGCGGCGAACTTCTCAGCGTAGCCCCGCAGATTCTGCGGATTGATCTCCAGTTGGTTCGAGAAAATGTAGTCGCGGAACTCGTTTCCCAGCTCTTTCGAAGTTTCGTCGAAGTAGCGTGCCATCACCGCCGCGTCGTAAGACCAGTTGTGCATAGGCAGAGGAAAGTCGTGACGAATCAGCGGAATCTTGTAGGTCTTGGAAGCCTGCTCGAGAATGGGCGCCACGCGGCGGCATTGCGGGCACTGCAGATCCTCGAATACTACAATGGCCATCTGCGCGCCCTTGGGCGGACGCAACGCCGGATTCACCGGCTCATTCGCCGCCGCGGACAAACCAGCAGCGATCATCAAGCGCCGCCATTAGCGACAGAACAGCGATCCTGGATATGTGTTTCATCACTTGTCTAGTCATAGCTCGTATGCCTTCATGGTAACTGATGCGCCTTCGCGATGTCAGGTTACCGGGAACACACTCGGCTCTCGGGAGTTCGGTTCCTGCGGACTTCCGTGTCCGCAGACCATCGCCTCGACGCGCTATAGTAGAAAGTTGACCACGCTTGTGTCAGATTGCCGAGGTTAACTGGTCGAGTTAAGTGGATGTGAACACGACTAGCCTGGAAGATCGTGAAACGCCCTCTCCATTAAACTTCTTATCGGTTCGCCGTGGCTATTAGTCGTGGCCGCTGCCCTTTTGCCTGGACTGTCTGCCTGCAATCGTAAGGGCCGCCACGTGACTGGAAGTCAATTATGTGTCGGCCGCGCAGGCCACACTCCGTGACCAGGTGGCAACCGCCTACAACCGCGTAGGTACGGTTAAGAACGGCGAGCGCGTGGAAGTTCTAGAGCGCGAGAAGCGTTTTTCCCGCGTGCGCACCGCAAGCGGCATCGAAGGTTGGATCGAGCAACGCTACCTGGTAGATCAGCAGACCTATGATGCGCTGCAGAAACTTACGCAAGAGAACCTTAACGATCCCGTGCAATCGCCCGGCGTGCTGCGTAACGAAACCAACTTACACATCACGCCCGCCGCGAAGCCGAGCATCTTTACCAACTTTCCGCGGGAGCGAGGGTTTCCGTGCTCAAGCGCGCTACGGCGGAGAAGTTGCTGGGAGCGACCCCCGAGCCGGCGAAACCCGCGAGAGCTTCCGGCGGGAGAGCACCTCCGGCCCGCTACTGGAAGACTGGTGGCTGGTGCGCGACTCGGAGAACCGCGTGGGCTGGGTGCTGGCCCGGATGGTGGATCTCGACGTCCCGCTCGACATCGCGCAATATGCCGAAGGTCAGCGCATTGTCGCGTTTTTTGCGCTGAACCAGGTGCAGGATACTGGCAAAGACGGCACTGGCAAGAACGTTTCGCAGTATTTGTGCGCCATCACCGAGCCGCACGACGGCCTGTCCTACGATTACGATCAGATTCGCGTCTTTACCTGGAACGTCAAAAAGCATCGCTACGAGACCGCCTACCGCGAGCACGGTCTGAACGGCGTGCTTCCGGTAACAGTGAGCAGCGAGAACTTCGAAAAGGAAGGCGTGCTGCCGATCTTCATCCTGCGAGTGAAAGACGATAGCGGCAATATCAGCGAACGGAAGTACAAGCTGAACACGCCAATTGTGCGCCGGGTATTGGCTCCGGGCGAACAGAATCAGGTCCAGCCGGCCACGAAGCGTCGAGTCGCGAGTTGGCAGGCCGTCTAACCCTTGATTCTTGTCGAACCTGCACCAAGAATTTCCCGGCTCTTCTTCTCCTGGACGAAGACCGTCACATGCAGATTCTGAGGATTCCAGTGGGAGTTGAATTTCACCAGCGGGATCTCCGGCAAAAGAGACTGACGTGCCGTTCGCATCCGCCACACCTATCTTGTGCAGGGAACGCAGCGTGGCGATGTGATGCAGGACGTGCCCGGCATTCTCTCCCAGGCTTACTGACGATTGCAGGCCGTCCTCGGTTACTGCCAACCAGACCTCAGCAACATCCCCGGGAGCGTTTTCCGCAAGCTTTCCGACCGACACGGTGAAGTGCTGCGAGCCCTTTGCCTCCGGGTCGCCGGAGGTGATCTTAACCTCTGTTTCCAGGCTACCTGCGGCCTTTCCGATTTCGAATTCGGCTTTTCGCGCATTGTTGCCGACAAACTGGCTGCGGCCGTTTACAACGAGTTCCGGCGTGTAGGGATCGTTCTTGAAGAGAGCTGCATAGTCCTGTTGCCGCTCCGTCCATTCCGACGAAGAATACGGATCGATCCACCCGTCGTGGTTCCAATAATCCACGTGCTCTTCCAGCGCGATGATCTCTGCGCCCGCTACCGGTTGTTGCTGCTGCAACTGCTGCAGCAAAGCGTCCGCCGGCGGACAACTGGAACAGCCCTCCGAGGTAAATAATTCAACCACCACGGGCTTGCGGCCAGCGTCCACGGCGTGAGGTTTGCGCTTTGGTCTTTGCCGCGAAGGGCGAATACACAACAAGCAGCGCGAAAAACAGCGCTACCGCCGCAGCTGAAAAGAATGTCTCATGATCTTCATCTCGTCATGCAAGTGGATGCCCGCCCAGCTCGAAAGTTACACGAGTCAAACCAGCAACTAACAATAGAAGTCCGCGATACTTTTCACCACCCAGCGTTGTTCTTCTTCGGTGAGTTCGGGGAACATGGGCAAGGCCAGCACTTCTTTCGCAGCGCGCTCAGCTTGGGGAAAGTCGCCTTCGCGGTAGCCGAGATAGACGAAGCAGGGCTGCAAGTGCAGTGGGATGGGATAGTAAATCTCCGTTCCAATCCCGCGCGCGGTGAGGAACTCGCGCAGTTCGTCGCGCCGGAAGGCGCGGACCACGTACTGGTGAAAAACATGATAA
This sequence comes from uncultured Acidobacteriaceae bacterium, assembly GCA_963763285.1. Taxonomy (GTDB): domain Bacteria; phylum Acidobacteriota; class Terriglobia; order Terriglobales; family Acidobacteriaceae; genus Sulfotelmatobacter. The sequence goes on from CAVXOK010000004.1 coordinate 319,888, forward strand.
CGTCCGCGCCCACAGTCAGCGGCAACTGAATGGGCGCAGCGTTCTCCGGTGGTCCGCCGGTTGACGTCAGGCCAGCTGCGGCAAACAGTTGGTCGTATCGCGCGGCACGCTGGCGGCGGGCTTCGTTCCAGCCCTCCACATATTTCAACTTCACGCGCAGGATGGCGGCCTGCATGGCGTCGAGGCGGCTGTTCCATCCCAGCTCTTCGTGAACGTAACGGCGCGGGCTCCCATGATTACGCAAGCGCCGCATGTGTGCCGCCATTTCCGGGCTGTTGGTCGTAACTAATCCGGCGTCGCCGTAGGCGCTGAGATTCTTGGTCGGGTAAAAGCTGAAGGCCGCGGACACGCCGATGGACCCTGCGCTGCGGTCGCCCGCGCGCGCGCCGATGGCCTGCGCCGCATCTTCGATCAATTGCAGATGGAACTCGTCCGCCAGATGCTGCAACGAATCCATGTCCGCGCACTGGCCGTAGAGGTGAACCGGGAGCAGGGCGCGAAGTTTGTCACGCCGGCCGCCGCGCAGAAAGGACTCCACCTCAGCGGGATCGAGATTGAATGTGGCCGCATCGATATCGGCAAACACCGGACGAGCGCCGGCCTTCGCGATGGCGCTGGCAGAAGCGAAGAAGCTGAACGGCGTGGTGAGAACCTCATCGCCCGGTTGCACACCCGCGGCGACTAGAGCCAGCCACAAGGCGTCGGTGCCGGAGGCGCAACCTACGGCGTCGCTCGCTCCGCAGAACTCCGCCAGCTCGCGCTCAAGCGCCTCGACCTCAGGCCCCAGAATGTAGTGTTGAGAAGCGCATACCCGCCCGACCGCAGCCAGCACTTCGGCGCGCACCTGCTCATATTGCCTTTGCAGATCAAGCATTGGCACAGACTGTAGTGGCGTTCCGCCAGGGAAATTCGCATTTGCCGAATCTGGCCTGGATGTCGCGGGTTTCGTGGGCGAAGTGGTCACGGAGAGGGAAATTGTAACAGGAGGGATCCGTCACAGGGCTTTGGGAGCTGGCACCGAAAGGGAAGACGTTCGTAGACGTACCAAGTTTCCATAGCTTGCCTCCGTAAATTCATGTTTATTTTGGGACACCGATAGGCGTATGGTCCACATAGGCATGATAAACTAAGCCTGTTATGTGACGAACTGTTTTGGAACATCAGCTGCTGTTACTAATTGTTTCTTTCGCATTGAATGTTATTCCCCTGCATGGCAATTAGGCTAAATCAGGACACACAAGGGTTCCAGGGCCTTTCAGATTGATCCTGGCCACTTAGGAGGAAGTTAATGGGATCCGCTTTCCGTCTCGCTGTGACGCGAATTCTTCTCGCCTCGCTGGTATTGGCGCTGTTTTTCGTGATGCCGACCTTTCTTGCCGCACAGGATGTGGCCTCTATCACCGGCGTAGTCACCGACCCGAGCGGCGCCGTCGTCCCGGGCGTCGAGGTGACTCTCACGAATCCACAGACCGGGGTTACGTATCAAGGCCGTCACCAACGACTTGGGTTCTTACACAATTCAGTCAAGTCAAGCCAGGACCCGGCTACAAAATCGAATTCAGGCACCAGGGCTTCAAGTCTGCTGTCGTCTCTGGTCTTTACCTGAACGTCGACGCCACTCGCGTACAGAACGCTCAATTGAGTCTTGGCGGAGCTACCGAGACCGTTGAAGTGTCAGCCTCCAACGAGATTGTCACACTCGACACTACGGATTCGACGGTCGGCAACAACTTTCAAGTGCAGTTTCTGCAAGACTTGCCGGTTGAGGACCGAAGCAGTCCCTCAGCGCTCTTTGTCCAGCAACCCGGAGTCACCCTCGACGGGGCGGTCACGGGCGCGCGCACCGACCAGGACCGCGTTACCGTGGATGGCCTCGACGTCAACGATTTGGCTACGGGCCAGTTTGGTGCTATTGTGGGCAACGCTCCCGTGGACTCCGTCCAAGAGTTCCGAGGTGTTTCCGGGGGTTTCCTGCCCGGCGCCGCCGGTGGTGGTGGCGGCCAGTTCGAGCTCGTGACGCGGAGTGGCACCAACTCCTTCCACGGTGCGATCGTGGAGTACCATCGCGACACCGACCTGGAAGCCAACGACTGGTTCAATAACAATTCCGACGTACCCCGGCCTCCTCTCATCCGTAACCAGTTCGGCGGTAATTTCGGTGGGCCGGTCATCAAGAACAAGCTGTTCTTCTTTTTCGACTACAACGGGCGGCGGGACACCCTCTCCAACCTAGAGGAGCGCACAGTTCCGCTGGACTCCTTCAGGAACGGCACTATTCAATACATCAACTCTTCCAACGGCGTCGGAACCTTGAACTCGGCGCAGGTGGCGGCTTTCGATCCCCAAGGAGTGGGCTTCAATTCAGCGTTGCAGAGCCTCTTTTCGAGCCGCTATCCTCACGCGAATGACCTGTCGGGTGCGTTCGGAGATCTTCTCAATACGGCCGGATTCCGTTTCAACGCGCCTTTTCCTTATAAGGAGGACGATTATGTCCAAAGGGTGGATTTCACTCTCAACGATAAGATGAAGTTGTGGGGAAAAGGCAGCTTCACCAGAACCAATGGCACGGAACAGTCAATTTGGTTCCCTGGCGATCCGGAAACCGCCCCTTTCCTCGACCAAAGCTATACCTGGGTTGTAGGGCACGTATGGACGATCGGCAGTACCAAGGTAAACCAGGCTTCTTATGGGGAAGTGTTCGAAAACTACAACTTCCCGATCACGTACAATCCCACCGGCGCCACGCAATACGAGACCGCCTTTGGAAACGGGACGGGAGGAACAGATCATCGATGGCCCCTATCGCCGTGCCATTAACGCACAAGGCCGCACCTATCCCGTCCCCGTGGTTCGTGATGACTTCAGTTGGCAGAAGGGACAGCACAGCTTCCAGTTTGGCGGTACGTTCAAGTGGCCCAAGCCTAGCGGCTATACCATCCTCAATTACAACACTCCAACGATCGGCCTGGGTGGAAATACTCGGAAGCCTGAACCCGAGCTTACGGCCCGCCGATATTTGCCCGAGCTCGCTCGAACGTCTGCGGATTCGCGCCAGGTTTGTACGATGCGGCATTTGCCCTCGCGCTCGCTCCCTACACCGCGATCGGGCGCCACTTTCAACTACAACGCCCAGGGGACTCGCCTTTCCCCAAGGCTCCGGCCAAACCCGAACTTATCGTTACTACGAAACGGAACTTTATTTTGCGGATACATGGAAGGTGACGCCGAAGCTTACGCTCTCGTACGGAGTTCGCTGGATAAATTACAGCGTGCCTTACGAGGTGCACGGCATTGAGTCCGTGGAAAACTTTAACTTCGACACCTACTTTGGAGATCGTGTGTCGCAGAGTGCAGCCAGCCTGTCCGGCAACTCGGCGGTCCCGCTAATCGCCTACTCGCTTGGCGGGAAGGCCAATCACGGTCCGGCTTACTTCAAGCCGCAGTATCTGAACTTTGGGCCGAGGTTCTCCGCCGCGTACAGCTTTAATCCAAAAACCGTCTTCAATGTGGGGGCGGGCATCATCTACGATCAAACCGTAATCAATGCGGTGCAGTACCAGGAGTCACAGTACGACTATCTTTTCCAGGCCAGCGCGACCCAGCCATTCGGAACTCGTCAGCGATGCCAATGCGGTCGCTCTTGACCGATACCAGATTTACAGGTTTGACCACTCCGATACCGCCTCCCGCCGCTCCTGCGATTACGAAGCCGTTTCTCCCGTTTGTCGACCTCACACAAACACCCCCAGTCCCGTTTGGTTTGGCTAATGGTCAGGCCTTCAACGAGACCATCGACCCGAAGCTCAAAACCCCATATTCGATTCTGTTCGGTTTTGGCTTTCAGCACGAGTTCCCCAAGGGATTCATCCTGAGATCTAACTACGTGGGCCGCCTGGGCAGGCGGCTGCTCGCGCAAGCCGATTCCAACCAGTTGATCGATTTCCGGGATCCTGTGTCGGGCCAGTTGATGTCCACCGCATTTGCGAACATTACCCAGGCAACTGCGGACTGGAACGGACCCGCTGAGTGTTACCCCTCAACCTTGTACGAGAACCGTGATCCCGGCAGGCTATGGCCCTGTGCTGTGCTCCTTGGCGTCCACCTCCGAACCCATGCACGGACGTAATATCCAGCATTGTATCGGTGCTGGTCAACACCCTTGTCTGAACGAGGCGACTTCGCGGATACCACGCAGGCTCTGTCGTTCATCAGATGGCGCTAAGCCGCAAACGTCGGTATGGGTGCCCAGTTCTCCGAGAACACGTTCTATACCAACAAAGGGTTCTCGAACTACAACGGGTTGCTCACTACCCTGCATAAGAACCTTGGCTTTGGTTTGCAATTCGACCTCAACTACACCTGGTCACACTCGATCGATAACGTCTCCGTGATAGCCAACGCGCCGGCCATTGGAGGGTATGGGTTTATCTGCGACGTGCTGCGGCCGCGGGAATGCCGTAGCAACTCCGACTTTGATGTGACCCACTATCTCAGCGGCAACTTTATCTACGACCTGCCGTTTGGCCGGGGAAGGAGTTTTGTTTCCTCCGCGCCGCGCTGGCTCAACGAGATTATCGGCGGCTGGGAGGTGAGCGGCCTTCCCAGTTGGCATAGCGGGAACGCCTACTTTGCCAGCGCCAACGCGTTTGTGGCCGGATACGCCAACAATGCGCCTGGCATTCTGGTCGGTCCGATGTCGGACCTCCATATCCACTTGAATGGCGGTCACGGCCAACCCCTGCTTGGCTACGCAAATGTTCCCCAAGCCAACTCAGACTATACCGGTCCCGTTGGTTTCAACATCGGCGCCCGCAACAATCTGCGCGGCCCGCAGTACTTCGACATGGATATGGGACTGGGCAAGACCTTCCCGATCATTGGCGACCGGGTAAGAGCGCAGCTCCGTGGGGATGCCTTCAATGTCTTCAACCATCCCAACTTCAGCACGCCCTGTACCGACATTACCAATGTGTCATGTCTGTTCGGGACCGTCTCCAGCACGTGGGTACCGGGATCAACAACGCCGCCAGCGCGGCACGCGTGTTGCAGGTTTCGCTGCGGATAGAGTTCTAGCGGCAGGTCATCTGAAAACTTCAGGCCGGCCCTCGGGTCGGCCTGATTCTTTTTAGCTTCCGCTGTTCGCGCTTACTTCCCAAACATCGGGTAATGGCTCGCCGCGCCCATGAAGAACAGCATTACTACCGACAGGAAGGCGTTGGCTCGGCTGGCCAGGAAGGCCTGGCGGGCCATGGCTTTGGCTTTGTCAGGGATGGGCGTGCCGTTGGTGGCATTGTCCCGGGTCCACTGAATCAGGCGTTTCTGGATGCGCCAGATCACTCCCCAGACGTTGAGCAGCATGACCCAGCCGATGCCGCCGCCGATGCCGATCGAAAGCAGGCGATTACTCTCCCATCCGTGGCTGTTGAGGCTCAGAAAGAGCCAGGCTGCGACTGCGACGACCACGGCGTAGACCACGCCGACGAATGCGCCTTTGTCGAAAATTCCCTTGCCGGGGATGAGGCAGGCGTAGAGCACGCCCCATACGATCGTCCAGATCAGAAAGAAGCTGCCCATCACGGGGCCGCTGGAGCCGCCTCCATTCACTGCATCGGTCGCAACGATTTTCCCCCAATAGATCAGCCCAGCCAGCACTGTAAGCGCCGCCGACATGCGGAACCACCACAGGGCGCGCGTCATCAGAGCTGGCATCACTTTGCCTTTCGTGGTGGGGTCGAGTTCCTTCATCAAGGGGACGTTCACCAGGTTGAAGAAGTAGAGCAGGCCGATCCATGTGATGCCGGCCAGGAAGTGGATCCACCGGACCAACATGAGAAAGTTCGTGTTGAAGTCCGAGGGAAAGTTGATTTGGGGTCCGAGGAAGGTTGCGAGAGCAGCGCTTGCCATGATGCCTCCTGAGATTTAACCGGTAACGTCTACGCCGGGGATTGTACACAACGGGTGGGGAGCGATGGGATAAAGAACGGATTTCGCAGTCCAAGCCTTCTCACGGTGAAAGAAACTGGTTTCCCACAAGTTCCAGGTTGAAAAGCGCGGGGCTAGCCCGTATGGTAGTCGCAGCTACCTGCCAGGCGGCGCAGACTTGGGAAACCGGGACGCGAAGAGGCAGGCTAACCCCCCGTGTTCCTGATGCGGGAAGCCCGCGAGGAACATGCTGTTGATTTGAAGCTTGCCTTGAATTGTCTGCGGCAGAGGCAAGTTGGTGTCTCTCAGGTCAGAGAACTTAAGGAGATCGGCTATGGAAAACAGCAAGCCGGCGCAGAACATCCAGGATTCCTTCCTGAACACGGCCCGCAAGGAGCGATTGAGCATCACGATCTACCTGTTGAGCGGAGTGAAGTTGACGGGCCGGATTCGTTCCTTCGACAAGTATTCCGTGGTGCTGGAAGCCAACGGACAAGAACAATTGATTTTCAAACACGCCATTTCGACCGTGGTGATGGGCCGCACCGGGCCGCATGTGGCGCACCTGGCGCATCCGGAGGCGAAGGCCGTCGGAACGCCGGGGTCGGCGCCGTCTTCTTCCAGCGGGGCCGACCGCAGTCTCGGCGGCAAGCGCCTCGGGCACCGAAGGGTAAGGCGTTCCCGGCTTGCGCAGTTCTCATCCCAAGAAGACCCGCGATCGTGCGTTGGCAGTCCGACGTGTGCCTCTCGGGCGCCGAGACTGAACGTAAAGATAAAGACAAAGACTCCCAGGAACGCGCGTTTCTGGTCGGGATTGATGTGCGCACTCGCGGACGAGGTGCTCGAGGCACAGTTACCGCGCAGGCGCAGGCGGCTCGGGATGCAGCGTCTTCTGCCCTTGCCTCGGACGTGAAGCCGCAGACTTCGGGACTGAGTGCAGGGCAAAACACAGGAAAGGCCACTACCAACAAGCCGAGCATTCCGGAGTTTGACGCAGAAGAATCGATGGCCGAACTGCGCACGCTGGCGGGGAGCGCAGGCGCGAAGGTTGTCGGCGAAATCCTTCAGCGCCGTGACCGGCCTGATCCCGCGACTCTGATCGGCGCAGGCAAACTGGAGGAGATTGCAGGGGCGGCGGCGTCTGTGAATGCCGATCTTCTTCTCTTCGATCACGACCTGACTGCTTCGCAGCAGCGCAACATAGAAAAGATCGTCCACCGGCGGGTGATCGACCGCACGCAGTTGATCCTCGACATTTTTGCGCGGCACGCGCGCACCCGGGAAGGCCAGTTGCAGGTGGAACTGGCGCAATTGCAGTACATGCTGCCGCGCCTGGCCGGGCGCGGCGTGGAGATGTCGCAACTCGGCGGCGGCATCGGCACGCGCGGTCCAGGTGAAACGCAATTGGAGACCGATCGGCGGAAAATTGCCCGGCGGGTGCGGCACGTAGAGCAGCAACTGGAGAACGTGCGGCGCATCCGGGCGCAGCAACGGCAGCGGCGGGAATCGGCTCCGGTGGCGACCGTGGCGCTGGTGGGATACACCAACGCAGGGAAGTCGACGCTGTTCAATGCGCTGACGCGGGCCACAGTGCTGGCTTCGCCGCGCATGTTCGCGACCCTCGATCCGACGATTCGGGCGGTTGTCCTTCCGTCGAAGCGAAAGGTGCTGCTCTCGGACACGGTGGGATTCATTCGCAGCCTGCCGCACACGCTGGTCTCGGCGTTTCGTGCCACGCTAGAGGAGGTGCAGCGGGCGTCGCTGATTCTTCATGTGTCCGATGCCAGCAGCCGGCTCTCGGCGGAGCAGGATGCGCAGGTGGAGATTGTCCTGAAAGAGTTGGATGCAGACAAGAAGCCGCGGCTGCGGGTGATGAATAAGGTCGATCTGCTGGACGGGGAAGTCGCAGAGAGCTTGATGAATGACGCGCTGCGCGATGATTCGAACACAGTGTATGTGTCGGCGGCGGAAGGCACAGGGCTGACTCGACTGCTCGAGCGCATCGACGCGATGATCGAGGAAGACCGCGTGAGCCGCGTGCATCTGCGGGTTCCGCAGAAAGAAGGGAAGACGCTGGCCATGCTGGAGGCCAAGGCGCGAATCTATTCGCGGACGTACAAAGATGGGGCGGTGGATTTGGAAGCGGAAGCGCCCGAGTCGGTTGTGAGGCGGGTCAGGGAGTGGGTAGTGTAGGGGGCAAAACGATCTCAATTTAAATGGGCCGGCAACCAAGAAGCGGTGACATTCCTTGGCTATCGGCCCATTCGATCCTGAATTGGATCGGAGGTGATATATCAATGCTAGTCCTCTTTACTTAGAAGTCAAGGGATAGTTGCAGATTTTTGCATGGTTGGCCAAACCGGGCTTGACAAGCGGAATTCGCCCATTGTGAGACCGTGCTGCCACCCCGAAAATCGGGCTGAAGATCAGCCCTTTGCGTTGACATAAGCGCCTGCGGACGTTAGACTTAACAGTTTTCATAGCCCTCATTTTCCTGTTTAGCCGCTATCAATGGATCAAACGCTACGACAACTAGGCGAATTACTGCTCGGAGCGGTGCCGACGGTGATCCTGCTGGCGCTGCTGTACCTGCTTTACGCGACGATTGTGCACAAACCGTTGCGGCGCGTGCTTGACGAGCGGCGCAGCAAAACGGAAGGCGCGGTCGAGAAGTCGCGGGCTGACATAGCCGCGGCCGAGGCGCGGACGTCAGAGTACGAGCAGCAGTTGCGCGAGGCGCGGGCGACGGTGTTTCACGCCCAAGAGGCTCGCCGCAAGGCGGCGTCGGATGCGCGTACCGTGGCTCTGAACGAAGCACGCAACAAAGCTCAGGCGCAGGTGCAGGCGGCAAAGGCTGACATCCAGAAGGATCGCGAGGCGGCGCAGCACGGTTTACAGTCCGAGGTACAAGCGCTGGCGACGGAGATTATGCGACGCGTACTGGAGCCGGCCGGGGCGGGACGTTGATGTTCGAGCACGGGATGTCGAAGATTACAATTCCGAATTCAAAGACGATGACTTTCGTGAAGAAGATCATCCGCACGGTTCTGCTGGCGCTGCTCGCTTTGAGTTTCGCCGCCGCGAACGGACCGGTACGCGCGCAAGAGCCGACCACGCCGCAAAAGAGACAGCAGTCCCAGAGTTCGCGGTCCCAGGGCTCGAAGCAGCCGGGCATTGGGCAGCAGTTGGCGCACGAGACCCGGGAGGCGGCAGGAGAAGAGCAAGACGAGACGGCGGAATTTAAGCAGTCGGCATCGGTAAGGCTGATTGCGAAGTGGACAGGGATGAGCCTGCAGCATGCCTATTGGTTGAGTGTGCTGTTCAACTTTGTTGTGATTGCGGGGGTGATTGCATGGGCGGCCCGCAAGTATTTGCCGCCAATGTTCAGCGCCCGGACGGCGGCGATCCAGAAAGCGATGCAGGAGGCGCAGAAGGCTAGTGAGGAAGCGCGACGGAAGCTGGCGGAGATCGAATCGCGTCTCATGAAGCTGGACGTGGAGATTGGCATGATGCGCAATGCCGCGGAGAAGGAAGCTGGAGCCGAGGAAGCTCGCATCCAGGCGGCGGTTCAGGAAGATGCGCGGAAGATGTTCGAATCGGCGCAGCAGGAAATCGCATCGGCTGCCAAGACCGCGCGACGTGAACTGACCGCCTACGCCGCTGATTTGGCTGTCGCCTTGGCGCAGAAACAGATTCAAGTGGATGCGGCGACCGATCAGACGTTGGTTCGCAGATTTGCCACGGATCTCGGTAGGTCTGAGGCTTCGGGTCCCGGGAAGGACGGGCGCTAGAACATGGCATCGGTCGCGAGCACGTATGCCCGGGCGTTCGCAGATGTGGTGCTAGGCGCGCACTTGGACGCGGATCGCTGTATTGCGGAACTGCGAACAATCTCGACCTTGCTGGCCGAGAGTTCGGAGTTGCGGCGCGTGTGGGAGAATCCCGCAATTCCTGCTGAGCAGAAGCGGAGGGTGCTGGATGTCATCGCCGAGCGCGACGGGATTTCGATGCATGCGAGGAACCTTGTCGCAGTCCTCATCGATCACCGGCGGATACATTTTCTGGACCCAATCATCCGGCAACTGGAGAAGGAACTCGACGCGCGTCTGGGATTCGCCGAGGCCGAGATCACCAGTGCCCGCGAGTTGGGCGCGGCGGAGAAGCGTGAGTTCGAAGCCCAGGTCGGAAAGCTCACGGGCAAGAAAGTCAGGCGCGCGATACGGGCAGGATGCGTCGCTTCTGGGCGGCGCGGTGGTCCGCGTCGGCAGCACGATTTACGACGGTTCGGTAAAAGGGCAGTTGGAGAGGATTCGGGAAGAAATCAGCGGCACTTAGCAATTGGCAATTAGCGTTTTAGCCAAATGCTAGTTGCCAAGTGCTAAATGCTGGCGGCGTGAGCCGGGGCTGAGCGCAACTTATGGCACAAATCAAAGCAGACGAAATAACCAAACTGATCCGCGAGCAGATCGAGAACTACGAATCAAAGATCTCCGTGGACGAGACCGGCACCGTCATCACGCTCGGCGATGGCATCGCGCGCGTGTATGGACTGGACAAAGTTATGGCCGGCGAACTTCTTTCTTTCCCCCACGGCGTGGCCGGCATCGCCATGAACCTGGAAGAAGACCAGGTGGGCGTGGTGCTGCTCGGCGAATACACCGAGATCAAAGAAGGCGACGAGGTGAAGCGCACCGGGCGCATCATGAGCGTGCCCGTGGGCGATGCCATGATCGGGCGCGTGGTGGATTCGCTCGGCCGTCCCATCGACGACAAGGGTCCCATCGCCACCGACAAGTTCATCGCGCTGGAGCGCCTGGCGCCTGGCGTCATCGACCGGCAGCCGGTGCGCGAGCCCATGGCGACCGGACTGAAGGCCATCGACAGCATGATTCCGATCGGCCGCGGGCAGCGCGAGTTGATCATCGGCGACCGGCAGACCGGAAAGACCGCGGTCGCGCTCGATACCATCATCAACAGTAAAGGCAATGACCTGGTCTGTATTTATAACGCGATCGGACAGAAGCGCTCATCGATTGCGCAGGTGGTGAAGATTCTCGAAGACGCCGGCGCGATGGAATACACCATCGTGGTGGCAGCGTCCGCGTCGGAACCTGCGCCCATGCAGTACATTTCGCCGTACGCAGCGACTGCCTTGGGTGAATATTTCCGCGACACCAAGCGGCACGCGCTGGTTATTTACGACGACCTCTCGAAGCATGCGGCGTCGTATCGTGAAATCTCGCTGCTGCTGCGGCGGCCGCCGGGGCGCGAGGCGTATCCCGGGGACGTGTTCTATCTTCACTCGCGATTGCTGGAGCGCTCGGCCAAGTTGAGCGACAAGAACGGCGGGGGATCGCTGACCGCGCTGCCGATCATTGAGACTCAAGCGGGCGACGTTTCCGCTTACATTCCGACCAACGTAATTTCCATTACCGACGGTCAGATTTATCTGGAAACCGACTTGTTTAACCAAGGCGTACGCCCGGCCGTAAACGTAGGTTTGTCGGTGAGCCGCGTCGGCGGCAGTGCGCAGATTAAAGCCATGCGGCAGGTTGCAGGAACGCTGAAGCTGGAACTAGCGCAATACCGCGAACTGGCCGCGTTTGCGCAGTTCGGCAGCGATCTCGACAAAGCCACGCAAGCCCAGCTCAATCGCGGGCAACGGCTGGTCGAACTGCTGAAACAGAACCAGTTCTCGCCTCTGCCGTTCTCCAAGCAGATTCTGATCATCTTTGCTGGCACGGGAGGATTTCTCGATGACCTTCCAGTGAATCAGGTTCGCGACTTCGAGAAAGAGCTTTACAAGTACGTGGATGCGACCCAGTCCGGCCTGCTGCGCACGATCATGGAGAAAAAGATTCTCGATGACACTTTGAAGGCGCAGCTGACCGATGTAATCAAGCAGGCGAAGCAGCAGTTCGTAGCGGATAGGGAAGCGGTCGCGAAGTAGCGGCCTTGTGACGGCGTATATCCTTCGCTTCGCGAAGGATGGCAAGGATTTGATTTTGCCCAACGACGAACGACAAGCGACCAACGACTGATTAATGGCTAATATTCTCGATATTCGACGCCGTATTCGCAGCGTGGTGAACACGCGGCAGATCACCAAGGCCATGAAGGTGGTGTCGGCGGCGAAGCTGCGCCGGGCGCAGGAGCGCGCTTTGTCGGCGCGGCCCTATGCGTTGATGCTGACGAACGTTTTGAAGTCGCTGGTGGCGCGGGCGGAGATTTACGATCCCGAGACTGGCGAGCCGAAGCATCCCTTGCTGGCGCAACGGGAAGAGAAGAATATCTCTGCTGATCGTCGTCACAGGCGACAAGGGTCTGGCAGGCGCGTTCAGTGCCAATGTTACTAAGGCTGCCAGCCGTTTTGTCGAGTCCAAGGCCGGAAAGAATATCGACATTGAAGCGATTGGCCGCAAGGGGCGCGACTTCTTACGGAGGCGCTATCCTGCCGCGCCAGTGCAAACACGCAGCCTGGCCGAGCCTGAAGAATCGCTGGAAAATCAACCTGAGGCTTCGGATCGTGCAGGAGCGATGCAAATTACTGGAGAGCATGTTGGAGTTCTCGGCAAATTGGAATTTTCCCAGGCCCGGGCTTTGGCGGAGAGCGTGATAGGACGTTATCAGCGCGAGGAGATTGATGCGGTCTACGTCGTCTTCAACGAATTCAAGTCGGTGATCGCGCAGCGGCTCATCGTGGAGCAGATTCTTCCCATCGAGCAGATCGGCGAACCGGCGGTCCGCCTGGTTGAGGAGATGACGGAGGAAGAAAAGAAAAAAGCCAAAGAAGCGGCGATCAGTGCTGGAGTGGGCCTGCACCGTTCTGAACCCGCTGGCGAGGCTGCGGCGCAATTCGGCACGGCGCAGGTCGATTACATCTACGAGCAGGCTCCGGAAGAGTTGTTCCGGGCGTTGCTGCCGAAATATGTTTCCATCCAGGTTTTCCGCGCGCTGCTGGAGTCAGTGGCGGCCGAGCATGCCGCGCGCATGACCGCGATGGATTCCGCCACCAGCAACGCCACCGACATGATCGACTCGCTCACCCTGGCCATGAACCGGGCGCGGCAGGCGAAGATCACCAAAGAGATTATCGAGATCGTGAGCGGCGCAGCCGCAATGTAACGAGTACCAGTACCTAGACCCAACACCAGTACCGAGTAGACGAGTTCAAAACATATGGCAGAAAACGTAGGACATGTAGTTCAAATTGCGGGCCCGGCGGTGGACGTGCAGTTTCCCGAAGGCAAGTTGCCGCCTATTTATGAAGCGGTGCGGGTGGTCAGCGACGGTTTTACCGTGCCCAGCCCCATCAACGTGATTCTCGAAGTGCAACAGCATCTGGGCGAAGGACGCGTGCGCTGCATCGCCATGTCGGCCACCGATGGTATGGTGCGCGGCATGAAAGCCATCGACCAGAACGGACCGATCTCCGTGCCCGTGGGCCGTGGCACGCTGGGACGCGTCATGAATGTGATCGGCGACCCGGTCGACCAGCTTGGTCCGATCGAGTACAAGGAGAGAATGCCGATTCATCGACTGGCGCCGGCTTTCGACGAACAGGCCACGACAGCGGAAATGTTTGAGACCGGCGTGAAGGTCATCGATCTTATTCAGCCGTTCCTGAAGGGCGGCAAGATCGGTTTGTTCGGCGGCGCGGGCGTAGGCAAGACCGTCGTCATCATGGAACTGATCAACAACGTAGCCAAGCAGCACGGCGGCTACTCCGTATTTGCCGGCGTGGGCGAGCGCACCCGCGAGGGCAACGACCTCTGGTTGGAGATGACGGAATCCGGCGTGATCAAGCCCGGCAAGCCGGCCGAGTCGAAGGCCGCACTCATCTATGGTCAGATGACGGAGCCTCCTGGGGCGCGCTTGCGGGTTGCGCTGACCGGACTCGACCGTCGCCGAATACTTCCGCGATGCCGAGGGCGCAGACACGCTGCTGTTCATCGACAACATTTTCCGTTTCACGCAGGCGGGTTCGGAAGTGTCGGCGCTACTGGGCCGTATGCCGAGCGCGGTAGGCTACCAGCCAAACCTCGCGACGGAAATGGGCGAACTGCAGGAGCGCATTACGTCGACCAAGAAAGGCTCGGTCACTTCGGTGCAGGCGATTTACGTTCCCGCCGACGATCTGACCGATCCCGCACCGGCAACCACGTTTGCTCACCTCGACGCAACCACGGTACTTTCACGCGCATTGACCGAGATTGGAATTTATCCCGCGGTCGATCCGCTGGCTTCGACGTCCCGTATTCTCGATGCCCGCATCGTGGGGCAGGAGCATTACGATGTGGCGCAACGGGTGAAGAAGACGCTGCAGACTTACAAAGATCTGCAGGACATCATCGCGATTCTCGGTATCGATGAGCTGAGCGAAGACCAGAAGCTGACCGTGGCGCGGGCGCGAAAGATTCAGCGTTTCCTGTCGCAACCGTTCCACGTGGCCGAGCAGTTTACCGGCGCGGCCGGTCGTTACGTAAAGATTGCCGACACAGTGAAGGGCTTCAAGGCGATTGTCGACGGCAAGTACGACGACATTCCTGAGCAGGCGTTCTATATGAAGGGCCCGATCGAAGAAGTGCTGGAAGCAGCGGAGAAGATGAAGACGGCAGCGTAGAACAGACGTTGGACCTCGGACGTCAGACCTCGGAGTGAGTCACCTTCGTCTGAGGTCTGAGGTCCGACGCCGGGTCTTTGATGTCAGACACTTTCCAACTCGAGATCGTCACGCCGGAAAAGAAAGTCGTGGATACGGCTGCGTCGGAAGTTCAGATTCCCGGAAAAAACGGATATCTGGGCGTTCTGCCGGGGCATGCGCCGCTGATCACGGAACTGGCGATAGGCGAAATCACGTTCCGCGCCGGGGCTGAAGAGCAGCGGCTTGCGTTAGCGTGGGGATTTGCGGAAGTGCTGCCAGATAAAGTCACGATTCTCGCCGAGACCGCAGAGCGCCCAACAGAGATCGACGTCGAACGCGCACGCAAAGCTAAAGCTCGGGCGGAGGAGCGTCTGACCAGCGGTGACCCTAACGTCGATGTGGAGCGATCTTTGGACGCGCTGCACAAGGCAGAGACACGGTTAGAAGTGGCCGAAGGGAAGCGCTCTTCTTAGCTCGCTGAAGCTGTTCGCGTAACGCGCACCCAGGCTGCTAGCGACCGGACTCCACCTAATCGAGGCAACGATCCATGAGATCAATCTTCTCTCTTCTTATTCAGCCGCTTGTCTGCGCTCTCGCGACGCTCGGTGTCATTGCCGCCGCGCAGGACAAGGCCGCGCAACCTCCACCTGCACCACCAGCACCCCTGATTTCGCCTGAGGTGCATGCCAACGGCGGCGTGACCTTCCGGTTCCGTGCTCCGAACGCACAAGAAGTCAAAGTCGACCTCGAGGGCACGGAGCCCGTGCCGATGCAGAAGGATGATCAGGGTGTCTGGACCGTGACCACTTCGCCTCTGCCTCCGGACTACTATGGTTACTCTTTTAGTGCCGATGGTGTGCGGCTGCTTGATCCTGAGAACCCGCTCCTGGTGCCGAATCTGCTCAGTACCGGGAATGCGGTGCACGTTCCAGGGCCATTGTCCTTGCCTTGGGAATTGAATGACGTACCTCACGGCGAGATTCATCATCACTTCTATAAGTCGGCGGTCGCGGCCGATGACCGCGACTACTACGTCTACACTCCACCGGGCTACGAACCCGCGGCAAAGAAGACTTATCCCGTCCTCTATCTGCTGCACGGGTTCAGTGACGACGCCAGCGGATGGACGGCGGTCGGGCGCGCGAACGTGATCCTCGACAATCTGATCGCACAGGGCAAAGCTAAACCGATGATTGTGGTGATGCCTCTCGGCTACGGCACGATGGAATTGGTGCAGCGTGGTTGGAGCGCGTGGAGCCGCACGGAGTTGCGCGATCGAAACTTTCGAAACTTTCGCGAAGCCCTGCTCACCGAGGTCATGCCAAGAATCGAAAGCGAGTACCGAGTCACGAAAGACCGCAATGCGCGGGCGATCGCGGGTTTATCCATGGGCGGCTCAGAATCCCTGCTCACGGGTTTGAACAACCTCGACAAATTTTCCTGGATCGGTGCTTTCAGTTCTGGCGGCATTCCCGAAGACTTTGTGAAAGACTTCCCGTCGCTGGATGCAAAAGCAAACGAGCGATTGCATCTGCTCTGGATCGCATGTGGCACCGAAGACCATCTGATCAAAGTCAACCGCAATCTGCGGGAATGGCTCAAGACCAAGGGCGTGAAGGCGACCGAGATCGAGACGCCCGGAATGCATACTTGGATGGTCTGGCGGCGGAATCTGGCGGAGTTCGCGGGGTTGCTCTTCCAGTAAGTAAGAATGACGCGCCCCAACACTGCTACGGCACGTTCACCTGATCCCGATTCTCCGACGGCACGTACTTCACCGCCGCGGTGCGCTCCAGTTTGTCCCAAGCGAACTTGCGGCCTTCGAGCGCGCGCTTCAGCGTTTTGAACAGGACCACTGAAAACAACTGGCGGTAGGCAAAACGCTGCAGCCAGACCTGAGTCAGCAGCCAGGCATCTTCTTTATCATCGGGACGTCGGCGCTCCAGCGCAAACGCCAGCGCTGACGCGAGAAAGTCGACCACCAGGAACACGAAGAAGAACGCGACCAGCTTGTGGAAGCTGGCTGGATCAGTGGAATCGGGGTGGAAGTGTTTCTGAATGAAGTACCAGAGGGCGCCAACGGCGAACATGATGTCGATCAGCGGTGATACCAGCGGCAGCAGGATCTGGAAGATCACGATATTCGGCAGCGCTACCCAGCCCAGCGCTCCCTTGCGCGCGAACACTCCACTGTGTTTGTAGACTGCCTGCAAAATGCCGAACGACCAGCGAAAACGCTGGCGCATCAAGCCATTCGCGTTTGTGGGTGCCTCGGTGTAAGCCAAAGCCATGTCTTCGTATTCCACGCGGTAGCCGCGGCGCAAAAGCGCCATGGTGAGATCGGCGTCTTCGGCGACGGTGTCGATCTGGTAGCCGCCCGCCTCGCGCACGGCGGAAACCCGCCATGCCCCGATCGCGCCCGGCACCACGCTGACCGCGCCGAGAACGTCTAAAGCGCGGCGCTCGAAGTTCTGGCTGGTGATGTATTCCAGAGCCTGCCAGCGCGTCCACAGATTCACGCGGTTCCCTACCTTGGCGTTGCCCGCGATGGCGCCGACTTTAGGATTGATGAAATGCGGCACCAGACGCGAGATCGCGTCACTGGCGATAACGGTGTCAGCATCGATGCCAACGAAGAGTTCGGCGTCTTCAATATGTTCGATCCCATAGTTGAGAGCTTCGGCCTTGCCCGAGTTCGGCTTGGTAAGGATAAGCACTTCTCCCGCAGCTTCTTCACGAGCGAACGCAGGCGCGCGCCACCTCGAGGGTTCGGTCGCGGGAGCCGTCGTCGATCACAATCACCCGCAGGTTGGGATAGTCGGAGTTGAGTGCGGCCCGCACCGTGCGCACAATCACTTTCTCTTCGTTGTAGGCAGGAATCAGAACCGCGACTTTGGGCTTGTACGAAGCGACTTCAGCAGGCTTGCCGAAAATCTTTTCCTGCAGGCGGTCATAAACCGCAGCCGTACCGATAAATATCAGGCGCCCGGTCATCAGCAAGTCGCCGAGGAAAAATACCCAGGTGATTCCGATGATGCCCGCCTCGAATAGCCAAAAGCCCAATCCGTCAAGGCGCGCAGCCCAAAGCTCGGGAGTAGTCAGCGGGGCCATGACATCGGCCCGGTTCTTGCCCAGTAGTTCGTAAACTGGTGCGATCTCGTAGCCCCGTGCGCGAATCCCCTCAATAATAATCGGCAGAGCGCGCACGGTTTCCGCGCGATTCCCGCCGCCATCATGCAGCAGGACGACGTTGCCGCATCGCAAATCGTTGGGACCGCAAGGCGGCAGGTGCGCCAGCACATAAGACGAGATCTCTTCAGCGCTGTGACGCCGCGGCTTATCGCTCCAGTCGTTGGGATCGATGCGGTTCCCGACCGTGATATATCCCATGTCCTGCGGGATTTCCAGCGGCCGGACCTGGTCGGCAGTGTCCGGCTCTTCGTCAATCGCGTAAGGCGGCCGCATCAGCATGGCGCGAACTCCCACCAGGCTGGCAAAAAGCCGCTCCGTGAGATTCAGTTCCACTTTCATGTACGTCGCAGAGATGTTGCTGACGTCTGGATGTGTGAAAGTGTGGTTCCCGATGGTGTGGCCTTCCCGGTAAATGCGTTGAGCTAACCCCGGGAACTTATCGGTCTGTATGCCAATGAGGAAAAACGTAGCCGTCGCGTGCTCGCGCTTGAGCACGTCAAGGATCTTCGGGGTCCACTCCGGATCAGGCCCATCATCAAACGTGAGGACGACCTTGTTGGGACTGTAGCCGTAACGCCCCACACGGTAAGGCTCCGGAAGAGATTGAAAATTCTCGTCGGTGATCAGCTTCGTATTGGCATCGACCGTCAAGTCGCGCGTGCCGTGAGTGGGGCGCTCTTCGATGCGAAGGATTTCGCCCTGGCCCTCCATGTCCACGTCCTGGCCGGGAGGTACGTCACGCAGTTTATCGGTCGCTCCAGTATCGCCAGGAACGTCCCAGATACGCCACAGGGTGCGATCCTCGCCTCCGAGTCGCCACAGGGCAAAAGTCTGGATGCCCAGCGTCTGCGCGGCGCGCATGTGGTTCAGTGCAGTCACCGCATCGAGAAACCAAACATCGTGCCGCAGGCTGTGCTCGTCCAGATAGCTGAAATGCGGATTCAGGGCATCATCGTCGAAGGTTACGTCTTCATCGGAATCGCGCGCTTCCAGCCAGGCCTCCTGCGCCGAGACGCTGTGGTCCTTGGCGTCGGCGGGCAGCTTGCCCTTCTTCGGTTTAAGCACCCAGTCGTAGCCGTAGTTGGCGATGGCGCAGATAACTTTTTCCTTCGGGATGACTTTCACGACGAACTTGAGATTGTCGACAAACCAATCCTGGGAGGCGACCGGACCGGAGGCCGCGCCGGGATAGTGCTCGTCATAGTTCATGACCACGACGCCATCCGCCGGAGCTGCGATTGCAGCGTAGTTGAACTCCTGGTTGTGCGCGGGCACGCTGACGTAGAGCTTCATCCCGCGAGCATGCAGGTCCGAGGAAAGTTCATTCAGCAGCGCCACATAGCCCGGCTGGCCCGCGCTGGGGAAGGCTTCAAAATCCACCATCAGGCCGCGAAAATTGTCCGATGATAGATACAGGGCAACCTGCTGGCGAAAGACTGCGCGGGCTGCGGGATTGTTCAGAAAGTCGGTGATTGCTCCCACCCATTCGGTCCCGTCAAAGTTGTTCACCATGGGAAAAACTTCCATGGCGGAGTCTTCTGCCTTGAGAAGGGGCATCACGCGATCGTCGACGGAGCGGGCGCGATTGTTTTGCACCACATTGAAAAACGTATTGGTCTGGTCGTCCACCGCCTGCAGGCGTCCATCGGGAGTGAGCACGTGCAGCCAGTCGGGGTACAGCAGATCGATCTGGCGGGAGAAGTCGCGCAGAGAAGAGAAGCTGGCCGCATCCCAGGGGACGTAGAATGCCGCCCGGATACCCTCTTCCTGGTTTAACTTGACTTCCGAAGCCGGAAGCTTCGACTTGCGATGGGATCGGTTGGCCAGCTTCTTCTGGCGGTCGCGGGCTTTGTCCTTCTCATTTTCCTTCAAAGCTTTAAAAGCGCGCTTCTGGGGTGAGAAAAGCAGCTCAGGCAGCCGCTCATCCCGCAGCGTGGTGTACCCAAAGAAAATAATCAGCGCCGAGAGCACAGCGACGGCAGCGTCCACCAAGCGTCTCAGACGCTTCCACCGGGCACGTTGCGGATCGTAAAAAACAGGTTCGGCCATGGAGGGCTAATCGTTCATCGTATGCTGCGGGGGGCAGACGGTCAATTCCCGGTCGGGCAAACTCCGCGTCACGGCAAGAAACAGGACGGGCAATCCTCTGCCCGAACGAAGATGCACTTTCCCAGACCGAAGATGACTCCAAACGCGTTATATTCTCAGCGTGCTGGAACTGGTGCGTAAGGATGCTCGGTTCTTTCTCGCGGTGAGCCTGATGGCGCTGGCCTTGCGCCTCGTCTTTGTGCTGCACTTTCCCGCGGTCGTCGATGATTCCCGGCTCTACGCCGATATCGCTGAAAACTGGCTGGGGCATGGCGTCTACGGCATCACCGATTCGGGCCAGGTCATGCCGACCCTCTCCCGCTTACCGGGATATCCTGCGTTCCTGGCCGCGGTTTTCGCCATCTTCGGTTGGAGCAACTTCCGCGCCGTCCTGCTGATTCAGGTTTTATTCGATCTGGGGACGTGTCTCCTCATAGCGGATCTCGCGCATCGCATGTTCTCCGAGAATGCGGCGAAGGCGGCGTTCCTGCTAGCCGCACTCTGCCCTTTTCTTGCCAACTATGCCGCAGCGGCTCTCACCGAGACGCTGGAAATATTCTTCACGGCGTTAGCGCTGGATCTGGCGCTGCGCGGGTTTGCCGCCTTTCGCCATGACGTCGAGTCAAACTCAATGCCGGCGCTGGTAACGTGGCTTGGATGTGGTCTTTCGATTGGAGCATGCATCTTGCTACGTCCGGACGGCGGTATTCTGTTCGCCGCCATCGCCGCATATTGGTTCCTGCTTTTCCGGCGACTCATCGTCCTGCGTTACGTCGCGGTCAAGTTGGCAGGAAGCTCAAGCTCCGCTCCCCGCATGCTTCCCATGCTCCGCGCGGGAGCAATTCTGACCATCGCCGCTTTCGTCCCCCTGGTTCCCTGGACCCTTCGCAACCTCCACACCATGCACCGCTTCCAACCGCTCGCTCCCCGTTACGCCACCGAGTCCGATGAACATCCGATGCCGGGATTCAATCGCTGGATCAAGACCTGGATGGCGGACTACACCTCCGTGCAGGAAATTTATTGGCGGGTGCCCGGCGATGCCATCGATGTGACTCGCTTGCCGCAGCGCGCTTACGATTCGTCCGGCGAGCGGCAGGCAACCGAGCAACTCTTCGCCGACTACAACCACGATCACGAAGTAACTTCGGAAATCGACGAGCGCTTTGCCGCGCTGGCTGCGGCCCGCATTCAAGCCGCGCCTCTGCGTTACTACCTATGGCTTCCGGCCGTGCGCATTGCGGATATGTGGCTGCGTCCCCGCACTGAATTGCTACCGTCCGACCCGCGCTGGTGGGAGTTCGATGACGATCCCGTGTGGCTCACGGTAAGCATCGTTTTCGGCGTGATCGGCCTTGCCTACGTCGCAGCCGCCGCTGCCGGCGTCTGGCGCTCCCGCGATTCATTAGGCCTCGGATTATTTGTTATGTTTGTTGTCTTGCGTTCGCTCTTTCTCGGAACTCTCGAGAACCCGGAACCCCGCTACACACTGGAATGTTATCCCGTGGTCATAGTCATGGCAGCCGCATTCTTCATCGATAAATCGCATCGAAACCATCGAAAACCCGCATAAACAGGCTCCCAAATCTGGGACGCAGTCTGTGAAAAGACGTATTCAATCGTTTCAAGATAATGAAAACGTTGAAAATTCAGCTTGAACTCTGTGGCCCAGAAGTTGCACACTAACGCACTATCAGGTTCCGGGTCTTTGATCGTCTTTCTGTTTTCCTGGACACCATCCGAATGTAACGCCCATTGCGGGTTAAAAGGGGGCTCTATGCGTTCTGGCGCACGTGTAGTTACTCTGCTGGTTGGGTTTTTCCTCGCCTTCAGCACTCTGATCCTGGCGCAAACTTCGACCACGTCGTTGCACGGTACGGTCTACGATGCTAAAGGTGCAGTGGTCTCTGGGGCAACTCTCACGATTACTAACCCGGCCACGGGATTCAGCCGCGCCACCAAGAGTGACAGTCAAGGCAATTACCAGTTTCTCGAACTGCCGCCCGCCAAGTATGAACTCGCAGTGGATGCCTCAGGCTTCGCCACAATGAAACAAAGCGGCGTCGAACTTCAGGTGGCTTCGCCCGCTACCTTGAACATCACCATGCAGGTAACCGGCGGAACTATTACGGTTGAGGTCAGCGGCACCACCCCGCTGGTCAACACGCAGGATGCCACTCTCGGGCACGCTTTCGGCGCGGACCAGATTGCCGACCTTCCCTTCGAAGGCCGCGATCCGGCAGGCATTCTTAGCCTGCAGACCGGAGTCGTTTTCACCGGCAACAGCACTCACATCTCCAGCGCTTCCGACAGTCGTGCCGGCGCGGTGAACGGAGCCCGCAGCGACCAGACCAACATCACTCTCGATGGCGTCGACAACAACGACCAGCTCGAGGGCACGGCTTTCACGGGAGCGATCCGCGCTCCTCTTGATTCGTTGGAAGAACTCAAGGTAACGACCAGCAACTCCGACGCAGACACAGGGCGCTCCTCCGGCGGACAAGTTTCCGAAGTGACCAAGAGCGGTACCAACAAAGTTCACGGTTCGCTTTACGTTTACAATCGCCCTACCTTCACCACGGCGAACGACTGGTTCAACAAGGCCTCGCAACTCCAGGCCGATCAGGCCAACACTCCCCCGTTCTTGTTGCGCAATACGTTTGGCGCCAACGTAGGTGGCCCTATCATTAAAGACCGTCTGTTTTTCTTTGCCGCATATGAAGGCCAGCGCAAACGTGAAGACCTGCAAGTCACGCGCGTTATTCCCAGTATGCTGCTTCGTGCCGGGTCAATAAGCTACCTCTCGGGTGGCTCGCCCGTAACTCTGACGCCCGCCAACATCGCAAGCATGGACCCCAACTGCTCCAGCGAGACCCCCCGCACCTGCCCTTTGGGGCCTGGAGCGAATCCTCTCATCGCCTATCTTCCGGGCAATCCAAACTCCAGCGTGAACTCCATCTTCAATCAGTATCCTCAGCCCAATACGACTTCGGTAGGCGACGGGCTCGATTTTGTGGGCTTCACCTTCCCGTCTCCGCTGCCCGCGAGCCTGGACGATTACGTCTTGAAGTTCGACTACAACCTCACCGCGAATGGGAACCACCGCTTATTTCTGAAAGGCATCATGGACAACGAGCGGTCAGCCGAGCGCAATTTTGTTAACTCCGTTAATACCGTCACCGGCGACGGCGGCGAGGAATTTCCCGGGCAGCCCGAAGGGCAAGTCGAACGCGATAACAACAAGGGCATCACAGTGGGTTATACCGCTACTCTCACCAGTTCCCTGATCAACAGTTTCCACTTCGGGTATATCAGCCAGCTTCTCAACATCCAGGGCTTGCAGACCCAGGCCTACAATGACTTCCGCGGCATGGACAACATTAATGCCTTTACTCCCACCATCAACACTCATGTTCCGGTGAAAAACATCGTCGATGACGTCACCAAGGTGAGGGGCAGCCACACCTTCCAGTTCGGCGGAAACTACCGGGAAATTGACAACTTGCGCGAATCGGATGCGCAAAACTTTTTCCAGGGTCAGACCAACGTCTACTGGCTGAATTTCTCAGGTATCTCGAACACCGGGAGCCAGCCTTGACCCCGCACAATTTGGATTACCCAGCCGTCGACTCAAGCTTCAGCGCCAGTTATGACTTTGCTATGGCGGCATTGGCGGGGATCATCACCCAGATCAACGCGAACTACGAGTTGACCAAGACCCTGAGCGTAATTCCTCAGGGCGAACTCGGTTCCTCGCCATTTCCGCAATCACGAATATGAGTTCTACGGGCAGGATCAGTGGAGGATGAAACCGAACTTCACGTTTACCTATGGCCTGCGTTATTCGATTCTGCAGCCGCCCTATGAAACTACCGGCACACAGGTTTCGCCGACCCTCAGCCTGAATGACTGGTTCAATCAACGCTCGATAGCGGCAGCCAACGGACAGGTCTACGATCCAGCCATCGGCTTCGGCCTTTCGGGCCAAGCCAACGGCAAGCCACCTTATTGGGGCTACGATTACAAAGACTTTGCTCCGCGCCTCGCTTTTGCCTATTCCCCTAAAGCTGAGGGCGGTTGGTCGAAGCGCCTTTGGGGCGGACAGGGGAAAACCTCGATTCGTGCCGGCTATGGCCTCTATTTCGACCACTTCGGGGAGGGAATCGTCAATACTTTCGATCGCGAAGGCTCGTTCGGATTGACCACAGCCGAAGTGAATCCTGCTGGAATTCAGACCGTAGACGGCTCGGCCCGGTATTCGGGACTCTTCAACATCCCCACCAGCAGCAACGACGGTAACTGCGCAACGCCTCCTTGCCCCCTGATCGGCGCAACCGCCTACTGGTCCGTTCCCGGTTTTTCCTCCCTCCGGTGCCGCCACTCCCGGTGGCTTCGCCATCACCTGGGGACTGGATGACAAACTGAAAACTCCCTACTCGCACCTCATCGATTTCTCCATCACGCGCGAGTTGCCTTCGAGCTTTGTCTTCGAAGCTTCCTACGTTGGCCGTTTCGCCCACCGCCTGATGCAGGAAGAAGACTTGGCGCTGCCGACCAATCTCAAAGACCCCCAGAGCAAGACCACTTATTTCCAGGGAGTGCAAGCGCTGGCCAAGAATTACAATGCCGGAACGCCGAATTCAGAACATCAGCGCCGCGTCAATCGGCACAAACTATTGGGAAAACATGTTCCCGGCGGCTGGGACCAGCTCTGGGCAGTGTGCCTTAACCAACTCATTCGCACCGCAAGCAGCCCAACGCGGGGTTCACCCAGCCCTGCCTTGGAAAACTCCGATGCTCGATTTTACCGACAACGGTGTAACGGCGACGCAGGCGATGTACGACCTGTTCTGCAATTATGCCGGCAACGAAACCACGGCGCTCGAACTCGCCGACTCACCGGGGTTAATCAACTCCAACCACTTGCTTTCCTGCCTGCGCCACCATCAACGGCGCTCTAAGCCAGGGCTATGACTACTATTCGCCGCAGTTCTCTTCGATGGACGCGTGGAGGAGCATCGGCAACAGCTCCTACAACGCCGCCCAGTTCAGCCTGCGCCATCGTGCGGGCGGTTTGGAATTCGATGTGAATTACACCTACTCCAGGTCAATCGACGACGGCTCCAACGCCGAACGAGTCAGTACGTTCGAGGGAGGCGGCTTCGCCAGCCAGATCCTCAATTCCTGGTTCCCCAGGCAGAATCGCGCCGTTTCAGATTTCGACACGACTCACATCGTCAACGCGAACTGGGTCTACCAACTGCCCCTCGGCCGCGGCAAGCGCTTCGGTGCAGGCATGGGAAGCTTTGCGAATGCGATCATCGGCGGCTGGACGGTGTCCGGTCTGTGGCGCTGGTCCAGCGGATATCCGTTCAGCTTGCTCAGCCCCGAGTGGGCAACGAACTACGACCTTGAGACTCCCGCCGTACCGATCAGCAGCGCGCGTCCTAAGACCGGAAGCTTCATCGTAGCTCAGGCGGGCGCGGCGGATACCTGCACGGGCCCGAACGTGTTCCAGGATCCTGGAATCACTGATGCAAGCCGAACCCCAACGCCGCCATCAATCTGTTCCGTCCCGCCTACCCAGGGGAGGGAGGACTGCGGAATGGCTTGCGCGGCCCCGGCACGTTTGACATTGACACGACGGTAACAAAAAGCTGGGCCATCCGCGAAAGCCAGCTCGTGAAGTTCAGTTGGTCAATGTTCAACGTAACAAACTCCGCTCGCTTCGACGTCGGGACGATGCAGTTGAACGGCAACAACTCGCTCTCCAGCAGCAGTAGCTTCGGAAACTTCAGCTCCACTCTCTCCAATCCACGGGTGATGGAGTTCATGCTCCGTTACGTTTTCTAATCGTGAAAAGTTTCACTTCAGGGGCGGCGTTCGCCGCCCCTTTTTTTGCAAGGAGCGGGTGGGAAGCTAGCCGAAGTACGCCAGCCAACTACAGGTCATTTAAGGTAGCTACGCCAGCGGCGAATCGCTCATGCGGAATCGCGTGCGCACGTGCTCGGAAATGAGTTCAATCGCGGGGCGGTTGGACACCGGATCACTCTGGGCAAGATACTTCATGGCCTCGACCAGCACGCGTTGTCCATCGACGTAACGGGGATCGGAGGTACGTTCTCGTCGCTTACTGCCAAAATTAGGCGGAACAGGTATCGTAAAAACCTTGGCCATGAATAAACTCGTAAGAAGAAGTGGAAACGGACGAACTCGAAACGAATGAACCGCGAATCCTAAGGCAGTATAGCGCCCAGCGTTCCCTTTTTAGTACACATTCTTGCGCTTTAGATTCAACTACTTACCCGCGAGGCGAGACAAATTGCGTCTTCTTCGTCGTCTTCAACTGAAACACGTCGTTGCCGATCTTAGCCTTCAATTGCACCGCAGAATATTTGGCCAGGCGATAATCACCCTGACCTTGGAAGAACTGCTGCTGCACCGAGATGCCCCGGCTCAAGTCGATCCAGAGCAGAATTTTTGAGACGTTATTCCGGAATTTCTCGCTCTTGGGAATCAGTTGCAACTTCGCGGTTGCCACCCCGCTTATGGTCTCCTCGCCCATGTAGGTCACATCGAACGACTTCGTTAAATCCTGTCCGCTTCCCCCGAATCCCAACACAAGGTAGCTCTCAACCTCGCCCTGGTTTCCGCCTGTGGGATACACGATGACCTGCTCAATCTTCGGCTGGTACACCTGAACCTTGCCGTCCTTGTAGAGCACAAACTTCTGGTCCGGTTCCTTGATCTCCGCCATCATCTCCGTTGCTGTTCCCGTTCGGCGGTAATAAACCGTGCCCTTCTGCGTATCCGTTTCGTCGACTACCTTCTGATACTGTTCCCAGACGAAATCAGCCTGCGTGCTGTGAAAGTTGGCCGCGGCCTCGTCCATTTTCTTGAGGACGCATTCCAGCGGGCAGGTCTCCGGACTCGTCTGAAGTGCGAAGCCGCACAAGAGACTTCCAAAAATCCCGATTGCAAGGATGCGGCAGAAAGGTCTCATTCGCCTGCTATCTTTTCACCAGAACTTTATAGGTCTGCACGTGGCCCTTGCCGTCGGCAACCGCCTCGTAACTCAGGATGGACACTTCGCCGGAAATTGGCTTGATGATTCGCAGAATTTGATCCCGCACCGACTGATCATCCCCGGGTGTAATTGCGCCTGCCGAAATCTGGTAAACCAGCCCGCCCTGCGCATCAGGCGTGACCACCACATCGCTGAGATGCGGGTTGCGAACCGCAGGTTTATCGTTAAAATTGATCACCCTGGGTGACAGAAACACAAAAATCAAAATCAGCGTGACCATGATGTCGTAGTGCAGCGTGCCTCGCTCATGCTGCCACAGGACGTAGCTGCGAATTGTAGGCCAGACGCCCTTCATCGGTAGGGAAGGCGCGCCCGTCGCGGTCGTGCTGATGTCCACACTCTGCAAGTTTAGTCTCCAGGTTTCAACTTTGCATTCAAAAACTCTTCCGCGTAATCCTGTCTGACCCAATGTAGGGCCGCAACACCTCGGGAATGTCCACGCTCCCGTCAGCCTGCTGGTAGTTCTCCACAATCGCGACCCAGGTCCGGCCCACAGCCAACCCGCTTCCGTTCAGCGTATGCACAAACTCCGTCTTGTTCTTGCCTTCCGGACGGTAGCGGATATTCGCCCTCCGCGCCTGATATGCTTCAAAATTCGAGCACGAAGAAATCTCGCGAAACGCCTGCTGCCCCGGCAGCCAGACTTCAATGTCATAGGTCTTCGCTGAAGATGACCCCATGTCTCCAGTGCACAAAGCTACTACCCGATAATGCAATCCAAGCTTTTGCAGAATCGTCTCCGCATTCCGCGTAAGCTTCTCATGCTCGTCATAAGAACTTTCCGGCCGCGCGAACTTCACCAGTTCCACCTTCTGAAATTGATGTTGCCGGATGATCCCGCGCACGTCTTTACCATACGATCCCGCTTCGCTGCGAAAGCACGGAGTGTAAGCCGTGAGCGAAACCGGCAACCGCGCTGCGTCGAGAACTTCGTCACGATAAAGATTAGTGACCGGAACCTCGGCTGTAGGGATCAACCAGAGATCCCTTTCGCCGTGCGGCACCCGAAAAGAATCCGCGGCAAACTTGGGTAATTGCCCAGTGCCGTACATGGACTCGGAATTGACCAGGTACGGAGGCAGAACTTCTGTATATCCATGCTCGCGCGTGTGCAGATCGAGCATGAAATTCGCCAGCGCCCGTTCGAGCTTAGCGCCCAGATCCCAGTAAACGGCAAAGCGAGCGCCCGTGAGTTTGACCGCACGTTCCAGATCAAGCACGCCGAGTTGCTCGCCAATTTCCCAATGCGGCTTGGCAGGGAAGTCGAACTCGGGAGGTGCGCCCCAGCGCCGGACTTCCACATTCTCTTCAGCGCTATGGCCTACCGGCACGCTCGAATCCGGCATGTTGGGAATTCCCGCGAGAATGTCCTGCAAGCGGGCGTCGAGGTCGGCGGCGGTCTTCTCCCGCGCCTGAATCTGTTCGCGCAAATCTTTCGTCTCGGCTATTGCCACAGCAGCGTCCTGGCCGCTTTTTTTCAGCTTGGAGATGTCTTCAGACGCCTTATTCCGCCGCGCCTTCATCGTCTCAGCTTCAGTGATGGCCTTCCGGCGCTGCGTGTCGACGTCGCTGAAATCCTTAAGGACCACACCCGGATCCATGCCGCGCTGGCGCAGCATCTCTTCCACTCGGGGCAGATTGTCGCGAACAAAGTTCAGATCAAGCATGGGAACAACTACTTTATCGGAAACTGGGCGAAGAATGCACGCGGCAACAGATGCCCGTCAGAAGAGACTCTTGTGGGGAATGCAGCCCCGGCTGTCCTCCGAGCGAAGCTCGACCGACTCAGCTTTCGCCCGACCTCCCACCTGTGTAAACTACCTTCGCGATGAGATTCTCCCTCCCGCTTCGTTGTCGTGTCGCCACTGCGTTGAGCTATCATCCTTGTCTTCCTCATCCTAGCCTCTATACCCCACGTCCTCGCCTCCGCCTACAACGCCCATCCCAAACTCATCGTCGTGATCATCATCGACCAGTTCCGCGGCGACTATCTGGAGCGATACCACGATCAATTTGGCGAAGGCGGATTCCGCCTGCTCCTCGACCACGGCGCCAACTTCACCGACTGCAATTACGACTACGCCAACACCCGCACCGCTCCCGGCCACGCCACGCTGTTCACCGGCGCCTACAGCAACGGCCACGGCATCGTAGCCAATGAATGGTGGGATCCGAAGAAAAAGAAAATGGTCACGTCGGTCGAGGACGACGATACCAGCCTCGTGGGTCTTGCCCCAGATCAAATAAAAGACAAAGCCGGCGCCTCGCCCCACAACCTGCTGGCCGATACCCTGGGCGACGAACTCAAACTCGCTACCCAAGGTAAGGCGCGAGTGCTCAGCGTTTCTTTGAAGGATCGCGCCGCCGTCCTCCCCGGCGGCTTCGCCGCTGACGCCGCCTACTGGATCGACCCCAAGAGCGGCGCGTGGATTACTTCCACTTACTATCGCCCCGAGTTGCCCAAGTGGGCGCAGGATTTCAACGCCGCCAACCGCGCCGCAAAGTATTGGGATCACGACTGGAAAAATGCCAACGGCGACGTGCTGCGCTCAACCGCGCATCGCAAAAGTAAAGACGGTTCCGATGCTGGCTTCTACGAGGTGGTCGGCTCCACGCCCTTCGCCAACGAGTACGAATTGGAATTCGCCAAGGAGTTGGTCGTTTACGAGAATCTTGGCGCCGGGCAAGCCACCGATCTGCTTGCCATCAGTCTTTCTCCGAACGATATTCTCGGCCATCAGGCAGGCCCCGACTCGCCGGAGATGGCCGCCATGGCACTCGCCCTCGATCGTGAACTCGCCGACTTTTTTACTTTCCTCGGCCATCAGGTTGGTCTAGCCGACCTCTGGATCGCGCTCTCGGCGGACCACGGCGTCTCCGCGTTGCCCGATGCCGCGAAGAAGCTCCGCATTCCCGCAGCCAATCTGGACGCCAAGAAAATAGAGGCTCAGATCAACGGCACGCTGACAGCGAAGTTCTCACCCGGTCATGCCGCTTCCTACATCAAGCTCGATTATCCAGACGCCTGGCTCGATCCAGACGCCTTCGCCGCCGCTCACGTAAAAGAGCACGACGCCGAAACAGCCGTCGGCGAGTCCATGAAACAAGCCGGACTGCGCGACTACTTCACGAAGTCGCAACTCGCCGAAGGCGAAGTCCCCGATACCGCTCTCGGCAGGAAGTTCCTGCACAGCTACTCACCCGAAGGCGGCTGGTACGTAATGGGAGTTCCCGAGATCTACACGGTAGGTTCGTCCAAAGGCACGGATCACGCATCGCCCTACACCTACGATACGCACGTGCCCCTGGCTTTCTATGGACTGCCTTTTCGCCCGGGAACCTATCGCACTCACGCCGAACCAGTCGATCTCGCTGCGACGCTGGCCTCGCTGCTCGGAATCAACGCTCCCACTCACGCTGTAGGCCGAGTGCTTACGGAGGCGCTCGCAGCGCACCACTCGGAGAACTCTGCGGGATCTCCTGCTGGTTCCTCCAACGAAAGGTTGCCGCAGTGACTCCCTCCTCTGAGAACGGCGGCAAGAATTCCCTGGATCTCAGCGTCACCTTCGCTGGCATCCAGCTCAAGAACCCCATCATTGCAGCCAGCGGAACCTTCGGTTACGGCGTCGAGTTCGAAGACGTCGTCCACCTAGACAAGCTTGGCGGATTCGTGGTGAAAGGTCTTTCCCGCGAACCGATGATCGGCAACCCGCCGCCCCGCCTGTGGGAGACGGCTGCCGGTATGCTCAACGCCATCGGCCTGCAGAATATCGGCGCCGCAGCATTTCTCGAACAGAAGCTGCCCAAGCTGCGCCAGTTGAAAAACATCGTGGTATTGGCCAACGTCTTCGGCTACACCCGCGAGGACTACGAAAGAACTATCGAAATTCTCAACGACGGCGAAGGTATCGCCGCCTACGAACTGAATGTTTCCTGTCCCAACACCACTTCCGGCGGACTGCAATTCGGCAGCGATCCGCGCTCCCTCGACGAAGTAGTGACCACAGCGAAACGCGCCGCCCGCCGGCCTCTGATCGTCAAGCTCTCGCCCAACGTGACCAGCATCGCGCAGATGGCCCACATCGCGCAGGAGGCAGGCGCCGACGCCATCTCGCTGATCAACACTTTCGTCGCCATGGCCATCGACGCCGACACCCGCAAGCCGCGCATCGCCAACGTCACCGCCGGACTATCCGGCCCCGCCATCAAGCCCATCGCCCTGCGCATGGTCTACGACGCCGCTCACGCGGTGAACATTCCAGTCATCGGCATGGGAGGCATCTCAACCGCCGCCGATGCAGTCGAGTTCATGCTCGCCGGTGCAACTGCGGTGCAGATCGGCACCGCCAGCTATTGGGATCCCTGCGCCACCGAGAAGATCGTCGACGAACTGCAACGCTGGTGTCACGATCGTGGAGTAACCCGCCTGGCAGACCTGACCGGCGGCATGATCCTGGAATAGTCCCGTCCTTAAGTTGTCGCAGGAACTCCCGGTTTTGCTGGGAACTGGAAACGGGAACTGGGATTAGCTACCGCCCGCGCGTGTACCAAATCGACCCAGGAGACTTGAAGTTCCGTCCCTCGCCCCACACCACATGCGTGTTTCCAAGGTTATCGATGGCGATCGAGAAGTAATCGCCGAAGGGAAAGCGGAAACCATCGGGCTGAACATAATCGTAACCCCGCGCCGGCCCGGAAAGTTGGCTCTCCGTCGACCAGGTGGCGCCGCCATTGCTCGAACTGCGCTGAAAAACATTCCACAGAGAAGACTGGCGTGTGTCCATCCAGGCGATGCGCACATCGCCGGCAGTGCCCGCAGTAATCGCCGGAAAACAGTGTTCCACCTGATCGTCCGCCGCAGAAACGTCTGCCTTCGCCGACCAGCTCGCGCCACCCGTAGTAGAAGAAGAAAAGTATATGCGTTCCGGCCCGCCGTGCCTCGTGCCCGCATTCCACAGCGCATAAACCGTTCCCGCCGCATCGGAGGTCAGAGCAATCTGCGCTCCCAGGTATTCGGCCTCACATCCCTGGACGGCACAGCCCGGCGGCGCGCTCGAAACGTCCAGCAGAACTGTGTTCCAGCTCCGTCCAGAATCCGCTGACCGGCTCACATAAACGCTCACCGGATGCGTGCTGAGGTCCCGCCGCGCATAGGCCGTCCACGAAAAGTAAACATCATTGTTTGGACCCACCGTAGCTCCACCCGCCAGCGACCACCCGGGTCCAGCATTCCCATTCACGACGGCAGAAGAAAATGTCTGGGCATAATCATGCGACGCGGCGACCACAAACGTCTGCTCGCGGTTGAATCCCACGTATACGTCAGCACCGCGCACCGCTAACACGGGCTTGTCAGCATCCTCGGAGTCGCGCGAGCGCTCCGCCACCGAAAAATACCAGGTCCGCCCGAAGTCCTGTGACCGCGCCACCATCACATCGCGCTTGTTGTTCTGCAGCCAGGAGGCGTAAACCGTCTGCCGGTCCACTGGATCAACCACAATCTGCGGATCAAACTGCCCAGTCGAGGAAGCCACCAGGGGATGCGGCGCCTGCCACGACAACCCGTTGTCATTGCTGACCATTAGTGCGATCGTCGGCGCGGTGCAGGCCGGGCAGTCGCTTACCGCACCATATTGAGGAAAGAGAATGTAGATGTGTCCGTGGCCATCCGCCGCCAGAGCAGGTTCCCACTGATCCCCGGTGTTGTAGCCAACGCGGCGCGGCTCGATGAAGTTAGGAACGGCCAGCGCCGCCTGCGCGGTTGCCAGCGCCAATAGCAGGCAAACCGCAAATTTCTGCACACTCCGGGCGCGGCTGGATTCCAGAACCAACAAACATCTCCTGGGACAACGACTGCGAGAACCTTGCCGCACTTTATAATGAATTTCTAATGGGCGTCAATTACCCGATAGGGTCATCAGCACTTTGGTAACGCCGAGGCTCGCAGAAATGCTAATGTGGGACTATGTGGGGACAGCCGCCCTCGGCTGTCCGTCGAGCGGAGCGAGACAGCCTTGCTGCTGCCCCCGGCCTTACCCAAAGCGTGACTTTCCGTCCAATTCGTCATCTAATAAGAGCGCCACAAGGAGCAATCCGAAAATGGAGAAAGCCACATTCGCAGCAGGATGTTTCTGGGGAGTCGAAGCCACCTTCCGGCAGATGCCGGGCGTGCTGTCCACACGCGTAGGCTACACCGGCGGAAACACGGACAGTCCCACGTACAAAGAAGTCTGCACCGACCGCACCGGCCACGCCGAGGCAGTAGAAGTGGAGTTCGATCCCGCCCAGGTTCGCTACAGCGACCTGCTGAAGGTCTTCTGGGAGAATCACGACCCCACGCAGCTCAACCGCCAGGGCCCGGACTGGGGCACGCAATACCGCTCCGCCATCTTCTTCCACACCCCGGCGCAGCAAGCCGAGGCGCAAGCCTCGAAAGAAGCACTCGAGAAAGCGCACCGCTACTCAAAGCCGATCGTCACCCAGATCGTCCCGGCAGTAACCTTCTTTCCCGCCGAGGATTACCACCAGCAGTATCTCGAGAAGCGCGGCTTGGCCAGCTGCCACATCAAGGCGTAGAGGACGAGCTTTTCGAGGTCGATGTTTCGCTTTGAAAGGGCGCGGCTTTTAGCCGCGCCGCGAGCCCCACAAAATTGACAATGGCTTCTACGCCGCATTACCAGTCTTAAGCTTGCAGATGTAGAACCTCTGGTAATTATCCATCTCGATTACTTGCAGCTTCTCCGGTTTCCCCGCCAGGAATTCATCCACGGCTTTCTTGCATCCCGGCCACGGCGGTTTATTGTAGTCGTTGGCCAGAATGACGCCTCCAGCACTCATCCGCGGGTAGAAAAACTCCAGACATTCCTTGTAAGCCTGGTAGATCCCCAGATCGAGATGGACAAACGAAAACCTATGATCCGCGCATCGCGGCAGCGAGTCTTGAAAGTACCCAGGAATCAGCGTAACGTTGTCGGCGCCAAAGCGGCGAAGCTTCGCGAGGACTACTGAACTCGAAGTATTGCTAAACGCGCCCACCCGTTTGCCCGGTTCATCCGGAGCGTTCATGCCGATGTCGAGCATTATGGAACTGTCATAGCCTTCGAATGAGTCAAAGCCGAGCAGGCGCTTGCCGCAGCCACGCTGCTTCAAATGCACTGCCATCGGCACCAGCGTCGCGCCGCGAAAGACCCCGCATTCGGCAATGTCGCCTTCGACCGAGATCGTGCGGTCAATCATCGCTAGCAGGATGTTGATGTTGGCAGCTCCCGTTGGCCGAAGAGAAGGGTGCGGCACTGTCCTGCGCGGTAACCTCACCTCATGCACCGCACCTACGATCGGCGGCCAGGTCGCCAAGGGCTGCTTCAGGTATTTCGACGCCGGCAGCAGCGGACGCGCAACTTTGCGCACAATCTCGCGCACCATGTCGCGAAGTGGCTCACTAAGTCTGATTGCAAAATCGCCGGCCACCGTCGCTCCAAAACCCCCTGTGAGATAAGCTCTACCCGCCATGTACAACCGCTGGCGCTCCCCACGGCTGACTAGTGAGAATGCCCGCCCGCTGGTAATCCCGGACGCACCCGCAAAAAAATCTGAAACGACACCGGATAATTGCCATACGTCGCATCCAGCGCCGCAGGCTTCGAATAAACCGTCACATCCCCCCCCAGCCCCAGTTGCCACGCCCGGTTCTGCACCAGATCGCGCTCTCCACCAAACGTATAGGCTCCGATGCGGTAGGACGGTCGTCCGCCGGCGGAAACAATTCATCCTTGTCCACCAATTCCATGCGCGTAAAGACATAATCGCGCCGCAGAAAGTTCACCGTAGATTCCAGCAGATAGCTGTTCAGATTAATTCCCGCCCCAATCTCGTCCACCCGTCCCCAGACCAGAGAAGTCGCCCAATTCCCCGCCGCCAGCGGACGGTTGTATTCCACCGAAGCCGTCTGCCGCCACTGGTTCCATGGCTCCAGAGCCTCGGGATGGTCGAGATGCCCGATGCTGTATTGCGCCGTCCAGTTTCGGTTGGGGGCAACACTGCCGCGCACCGACCAGGAATCCAGCGCCGCCAGCTGGATGCTCCATCGCTCCTCATTCGGTTCGTGTCCATTAAAAGCCGAGCCTTCGATCTTGACCCGGTCGATCACCAACCCGGTCGTGACCACTCCAAAACTGGTGTGCGTCGAATCCTGCAAATGATGCCCCAGCGGCGCCAACGGCAACTCCGAAGCGGAAGTGCGATGAATGTAGGTCACCGGTCCCAGAGCCGGTTCCGCCGAAGGCCCGCCATACAACTCCCATGAAACTTTTTCCGACAGCGGCAGCAGTATACAGCGCCGAAAGCTCCGCAAACACATTATGCGGATGCTGGTGGTCAACCAGCGACTCTCCGTGATAAGTCTCCCCCGTCTGAAACAGCTCCGGAAATCCCGGATGCGGTGAAGTCAGCGATTCCGCCGAAAACATCTGCGCGCAACAAAATCGTTCCCCGGCCCAGCCGATGTTGCTCCATCAGCATCCCCACGTTCACGGACTCGGCTTTGCCTTCGCCGCGCGGTCCGCCTTGATGGTTGTAATCCGCGAAGATCGTGCCGTGCGCCATCAGTTCCCATCCGCCGCGCGTCCGCATCCACTCATGTTCCGGCACCGAAGCCGGCTGCCAGCCCGTTCCCGACCCGGCGTGCGGCGAAGGCAACTGGGAAGTCTCGTGCGCTTCCATCGGCATCTGCATCCCGCTCATCGATGTGTCCTGCGCCGAAGCCGCACACAAGAATCCGCCCATAGCAATCGAACAGGCGAAGATTGAACCCAAGACGATTCTGCCCAATCAACTGCCTCAGTTCTCCCGGAAGAAAAAGCCACCTGATATAGAGCCCGCACCGGAACGCATGCTGACAAAGAATGGAGCGAGGATTGGGATCAGATCCTGAGAATCATGGCGCCGGGGGGACCGCTGGAGCCCGCAACGAAAGTAGGAGGCAGGTTGGCGGACGTCAAGGCTGCAAGAATATGGATCGCATCCGCCACCCGCGCCGGCAGCGTAGGCCGCGACGAAAAAACGCTGGTCAGCAGAGCGGAGCGATGGCTGCTCACGCAACAACGGTAGTCAGAAGGTTGTTGACTGGCGGGAACTCGAACAGGATGACACCCAGCAGTGTGTAAAGGCGCGGCCGAGGCCGGCAACAGACACACGGTCCAGGCCGCACCGGCAACAATCGCACTCAACAAAACCACGGCAACGATTCCGAGGAAACGGGTTCGTGGAAAAAGCTGGCTCACAATTACGTCCCAGTAATCTTCACTCGAAGTTCTTCCGGCAGCCGTTCACGAATTTCCTGTGGCAGCCGGTCGTGCACCCGCCGCGCGCCCTGCTTGGCCGCATCCAGCACGGTCACGGGCGCCGGAGTTGCCACCGCCACCACCAGCCAGATCAGCGCCGACAAGGCAAAGCCCGCCAGCGCTGCAATCTCCAGCCAGAACGCATGCCGCGGAACAAAATGGCGAATCACTCCAAAAGCCAGCAGAAACACCCCGCCGGAAACCGAGGCCAGCGCAATCAGGCCTACATCAATCCGGCGATGGATTCGCTGCCGCCCCCGGCAGCGTTCGCATTCGGCGAAATGGCTTTCGTAGTCGCTGCGCATCTCCGGCGCCAGGCCGGAGATGTCATACCGCCAGCCCGCCAGAATCTTCCCTACAATAGGATCAATGCACTGCTGACTCATAAGTAATTACATCTGAATCGGCGGCAACACCTCGCCCTGCATTGCCACCAGCACCCGGTTCTGGAACAACCCACCCCGCTCGGCCAGCGCCTTTTCCGCCTCCCGCCGCGCTATTTCCGGATGATTGTTCTGCTCAGACAGATGCGCCAGCACCACAAACGCTGCCCTATTATCATAGTCGTTAATGAAGAAATCCGCGAGCTTAAGGTTCGACAGATGCCCCACGTTGCTAGCTACCCGCTGCTTCACCGACCACGGATAAGACCCCCCGCGCAGCATCTCCACATCATGATTCGATTCCATTACTAGAATGTCCGACCCGCGCAAGTGGTCGCGCACGTTGACGGGTAAGTAGCCCAGATCAGTAGCCACGCTCACCTTCGCGCCTTCCACCCGAAACGTGAACCCCACCGGATCGGCAGCATCATGCGGAATCGTAAAAGGCTTCACCTCGATATCGCCAACCTGAAAGCGATGCCCCGATTCGAACCGTTCCAGCTTCTCTAGTTGCGGCCGCTCGCCCTTCTCGTCGCGCATCGCCCGCGCCCAGGCCGCATGCGTCGCCCCCGTCATAAATATCGGGATGCGCAACTTCTTTGCCAGAGTCGCTAAACCGTAAATGTGATCGGAATGTTCGTGGGTAATCAGAATCGCTGAAAGCGACTGCGGATCTTCCCCCAGCGACTTCATCCGCTTGAAAGTCTCACGGCAGGAAATGCCGGCGTCGACCAGAATCCGGGTTCGCGTGCTCGCCACAAAAGCACAATTCCCCCGGCTCCCGCTGGCCAGCATCGAAACCGTCACACCCATTCCCGCAGCATACGCGCCCACCCTGTGAATTCGGGAGTAACTTTCTGGTTATCCGATACCTAAGGGCAGTGGCCAGTGTCCAGTGTCCAGTGACCAGTCTCGGTTTCGGGGTTTTCTGGCCACTGACCACTGACCACTGGCCACTGACTTTTCACTTTCCCTGCCGCAAATTATCAATAACCCCGCGCATCAGCGAGCCGCCGTAAGCCCCCGCAATCCCCGGCAGCGCCGCCAGAAACGACCCATATACCTGCGCCCGCGTTGGCTTCACGGTCAGGATCAGATAAGCAGCAAGCTCAGCCAGAGGAACGAACAAGCCCACGACAACCACCCACCGCCAGGGCCAGCGCGGCCGCAGCAGCCCCAGCAGCATGCAAGCCATCAGCACCAGCAGCGCCGTGAAGAGCAGGTCATCGACCATGACATCGACCCACCCGGTGCCGATACCAGCCACAGCCGCAAGAAGATAAAATGGAGCGTCGCTCCTGGCCCGCGGCGGAACTGGCTCAGTCGTCATGATTGCTGCGGTTTCCGGCTCGGTACTCGCTACTAGGTACTAGAAATCCTCAATACCGATAAAACCCCCGCCCACTCTTCCTCCCCAACCACCCCGCATCCACCATCCTGATCAGCAGCGGACAAGGCCGGTACTTAGGGTCTCCCAGCCCATCTTGCAGCACCCGCATGATGTCGAGGCAAACGTCGAGCCCAATAAAGTCCGCCAAAGTCAGCGGCCCCATCGGATGCGCCATCCCCAGCTTGAACACCTCATCCACCGCCTCGGCCGTAGCCACGCCCTCCATCACGGCAAACATAGCCTCGTTCAACAAAGGCATCAGCACGCGATTGGAAACAAATCCCGGCGCGTCGTTCACCTCAACCGGCGTCTTCTCAAGCTTCACCGCCAACTCCCGCACCGCCGCAAAAGTCTCCGCCGAAGTAGCCAGCCCGCGAATCACCTCCACCAGCTTCATCACCGGTACGGGATTAAAGAAATGCATCCCAATCACTTTTTCGGGACGCTTGGTCAATGCGCCGAGTTTAGTGATCGAGATCGACGAAGTATTCGAAGCCAGAATGACGTCAGGCCGCGCCACCCGGTCCAGATCA
Organism: uncultured Acidobacteriaceae bacterium; assembly: GCA_963763285.1. Classification (GTDB taxonomy): domain Bacteria; phylum Acidobacteriota; class Terriglobia; order Terriglobales; family Acidobacteriaceae; genus Sulfotelmatobacter. Next base: position 358,465 of record CAVXOK010000004.1, read on the forward strand.
CGAAAAATCTCCGTCTTGGTCTCAATCTTCTCCGTAGCCGCTTCCACGATGAAATCGCACTCGGCAAGCCTGGCGCGGTCGGTTACGGGATCGATTCGCCGCAGTGCCGAATCTTTGTCCTCGGCGGAAAGCTTGCTCTTAGCGACCTCGCGATCGAGATTCTTGATGATGGTCTCGAGGCCGCGATTCAGAAAACGCTGCTCCACATCGCACAAGACGACCGAATAGCCCGCGCGAGCGAACACGTGGGCGATGCCGTTGCCCATCGTGCCAGCGCCGACGACACCCACCCTCTGGATCTGCATATGATTCCCTCTGTACCACGATGAAAACGGTCGAGTCTATCACCCTGGCGGGTGCCCCATCCTAACGTCGCGCCCCTCGCGATGTCAGGGTGGGGGTTTTGCCCTATGGTATCGATCACGGGGATTTCGGGCGGTCGTCCTCCGTGGAGTGCGGATCGCGATAAAGCGCCGACCTCGCTGGGTCTCGCGGCCAATACCCTGACTTGCGACTGTCATCGTGAGTGTAGACTCGTCTCATTCTACGCACCACCCCTCAGCCCAGGGTGTAAAATAGCGGGGCACATCCTACGTCCGAGTGTCCAGTTGTGAAAGGATTTCTCCCATGGCAACCCTAGAAGCCCCTGTCCGGCCCCGCACGGCCTCATCTCATCAAGGTCCCTTCATCAATGAGCCCTTCTTCGATTTCACGAAAGAAGACAACGCCCGCAAGATGCGTGCCGCCATCGAACGAGTCCGCGGACAACTCGGCCGCGAGTATGACCTCATCATCGGCGGCCAGCGCGTCAAAACCACCGACAAGATCAAGTCTCTGAATCCCTCCAAGCCATCGCAGGTAGTAGGAATCCACCAGAAGGCAGGCAAAGAGCATGTAGAACCGGCGATGACGGCCGCGCTGAAAGCCTTCCAAACCTGGAGCCGCACTCCCATGGAAGACCGCGCCGGCCTTCTGTTCCGCGTAGCCGACCTGCTGCGTGAACGCAAAATGGATTACATGGCCTGGCTAGTCTTCGAAGTCAGCAAAAACTGGGCCGAAGCCGACGCCGACATCTCCGAAACCATCGACTTCTGCGAGTTCTACGCCCGCGAAGCGCTGCGCTTGACCAAAGCCGAAACCGCCGTACAAATGCCTGGCGAGCGCGATTCGCTAACCTACATCCCGCTCGGCGTAGGCGCGGTGATTCCGCCGTGGAATTTCCCCTGCGCCATCATGGCCGGCATGACTCTCGCTTCGATCGTCGGCGGCAACACCGTTATCCTCAAGCCCTCGAGCGATTCCCCGACCATCGCCGCCAAATTCATCGAGCTTCTTGAAGAAGCAGGAATCCCCGAAGGCGTAGTCAACTTCTGCCCCGGCGCCGGCGCCAGCTTCGGTGATGCCGTAGTCGCGCATCCCAAAACCCGATACGTCGCCTTCACCGGATCCCGCGAAGTCGGACTCCACATCAACAAAACCGCCGCCACGCAAGCCCCCGGCCAGCTCTGGATCAAGCGCACCATCCTCGAAATGGGAGGCAAAGACGCCATCATCGTCGACGCCGACGCCGACATCGACTCCGCCGTCGAAGGCGTAGCCCAGGCCGCATTCGGCTTCCAGGGACAGAAGTGCTCAGCCTGCTCCCGCGCCATAGTCGATGAGCGCATTTACGACAAATTCCTCGAGCAGCTCAAAGCGCGCGTAGAAAAAATCACCGTCGGCGATCCCGCCGAAAATGCCAACATGGGCGCCGTGATCAACGAGGGTTCCATGAAGACCATCCTTGCCTACATCGAGCAAGGCAAGAAAGATGGACGCCTCCTCACCGGCGGCGAACGCGCCACCGAAGCCGGAGAAGGCTACTTCATCCGTCCCACCGTATTCGCCGACATCCCGGCTAAGTCAAAACTCGAGCAGGAAGAAATCTTCGGCCCGGTGCTTGCAGTAATCAAAGCCCGCGGATTCGACAACGCGATGGAAATCGCCAACGACACCGAGTTCGGCCTGACCGGCGCCATCTACACTAAATCGCGCGACAAAATCGACCGCGCCAAAAGCGAATTCTACGTAGGCAATCTTTACATCAACCGCAAATGCACCGGAGCCATGGTCGGCGCGCACCCATTCGGCGGCTTCAACATGTCCGGAACGGACTCCAAGTCCGGTGGCCCCGACTACTTGTACTTGTTCACGCAAGCCAAGTCGGTAGCCGAAAAGATCTAGAAGTGAAGATCTAGAAGAGAGGACCGGCGACGCTCTTGTAAAGCCTCGTTCAGCTGGGCAGGTCTACTCCAGAAAAGCGTTTGCAGGCGTCAAGCAACTCTTCCTGCCGCTCCACATCGCGCGCAGCGGCGTTCGGTGCACGAGGCCGCATGTGATAAAAGTACCCACCCGTTACGGTCGCAGCAGGATCATCGCTCACCGCCAGCCAAACCTGGGTGCGATGCCCTTCATCAAGATCATCCGGCGCTCCCGCACCTCCCATCTTGGTGGGCACCCAGCCCGGCTCAAGCGCATTCGAGAGAACGCCGGGCCAGCGCCGCGCGACCGCGAAGGCCAGCAGCACATCATGCAGCTTGGTATCCGAATAAGCCTGCTGCCCCTGCCACGGCCGCTGCTCCCATGCCAGATCCTTCAAGCTCGCATCGCCATTCCGGTGGAGACCGGAACTCAGGTAGACCAGGCGTTTCGGCTTCTTGATCAGCGCGGTCAAAATATAGGGCGCGAGCGTGTTGACTGCGAACACCTGCGGCAGCCCATCCTCGGTCGCGATGCGCCGGGGCTCCCGGTAGCCGATCGCCGCATTGTGAATCACTGCGTCGAATAAGCCGAGCCCGTTCACCTGTTCGGCCACTTCGCGCGTCTGCGCGATGCTCGTCAGATCGCCGATCACCACTGTCTTCTGCTCCCAGGAACAGCGGCCAGCGCCTCTTGTCCTCGCTGCTCGTTGCGGGCATGCAAAACCACTCCGTGACCCTGCTCGACGAGAAGCTGCGCGGCCATTCGCCCCAGCCCGTCGGAAGAGCCTGTAATGAAAACGCGTGCCATCTTTTACTCGGTTTTCTCAGCCAACGGTACCGGCACCGGATTCCTCTCCAAAAACTGCCGCTGATGCCAATACGGATAAACCGGGGTCACATCGCTCGCCGCATCCAACGTCGCCACCTGCTCGGCAGACAGATTCCATCCCGCCGCGCCCAGATTCTGCCGCAACTGCTCTTCATTCCGCGCCCCAAAAATAACAGTAGAAATCGACGGCCGCTGCAGCAGCCAGTTCAGCGCCACCTGCGTCACACTCTTCCCCGTCTCCGCAGCCACTGCGTCCAGCGCATCCACCACTTTGTACAGTCGCTCGTCCGAAACCTGCGGACCTTGCGCTGCCGTCTTGTGCAGCCGGCTCTCGGCCGGCAAAGGCTTTCCGCGCCGGATCTTCCCCGTCAACCGTCCCCATCCCAGCGGACTCCACACCAGCGCGCCCACTCCCTGGTCCAACGCCAGCGGCATCAACTCCCACTCATACTCCCGGCCAATCAGCGAGTAATAAACCTGATGGCCCGAGTATCGCGCCCAGCCAAACTTATCCGCCACCGCCAGCGACTTCATCAAATGCCATCCGGAAAAATTCGAGCAAGCAATGTATCGAACTTTCCCGCTCACCACCAACTGATTCAGCGTGCTCAGAACCTCCTCCACCGGAGTCAAAGCATCAAACCCGTGCAGATGATAGATGTCGATGTAATCCGTGCCCAGCCGCCGCAAACTGGCTTCGCAAGCCCGAATCAGGTGATACCGCGACGACCCCAGATCGTTCGGCCCCGGCCCCATGCGAAAAGTTGCCTTGGTCGAGATCAATACATCGCCACGCCGTCCGGCAACCGCCTTCCCCAGAATTGTTTCCGAGTGTCCATCCGAGTAAACGTCCGCAGTATCGAAAAGGTTGACCCCTGCGTCCAGACAGATGTCCACCAGCCGGGTCGCCTCAGCCACGTCGCTAGCACCCCAGGCGCGAAAAAATTCGGTCGCCCCGCCAAACGTCCCCGTGCCAAAACTCAAAGCGGGCACCTTCAATCCAGAGCGTCCCAACGTTCGAAATTCCATGAGGGGTAGATGCATCCGCAATCAGAACGATGCGGTAGGAACCCCTGGAAAACTCGAGGCTTTACCCTGTGTAACTCCGTGTCCCCTGTGGTTAAAGGTTTTGACTCTGCTGAAATAAAAAAGCCGCCCACAAAGGGCGGCTCTCGAATCCCAACCGACGCTACGGCATAACCCCAGCCGGAGGCTGCGGCGCCGGTCCCGCAGTAGTAGCTGCCGCCGCCTCATTCAAAATCCGGTGATGGATGGTGAACAGCGCCAGCTCCAGCCGATCCGAGACTCCGATCTTGTCATACACGTTGCGCAGATAATTCTTGATGACCTGTTCGGTAGTCCCCAGCTGCGTGGCAATTTCTTTGTTCTTGTAACCCTGCACAATCAGCGCCACGATGCGCAGCTCTTTCGCCGTCAGCCGATCGCGCACCCGCAGCCCGACCATGTCGTTTTCGGTGAGTTCGCTCGGCACCGCCACATCCTGCACCCAGGTCTCTCCGCGCGCCACCTTGCGAACGCAGTCCACCAGCGCCGCGCTGGTCACGTTGCGGTAGACCACGCCATGGGCGCCGTTCGCCATGTGCCGCTGCGCGCTTTCGCCCGTGTCGGCCAGCACCACCACGCGGGTCTTGGCCCGGTTCGCCGATTGAATGATCGCCGCGAAATCGTTGTGAAAGCCCGCAGCCACCACCAGCACCGCGGCGCGAAACTTGTCCAGAGCCATGAACATCTGCTCTTGCGTCTGGGCTTGCGCCACAATCCGCATCTCATCTTCCACGGCCAGCACCTTGGCGATGCCGGCGCGGAAGATTGCCTGGTTATCGGCCAGAATCAGTTTGAGCATGTTATCGGTACCCCGAAAGTTCGGTCCAAAACGTCCGCACCAGAAGCATTACGAGTTCCTGACGAACTCATACGAATCGATCACACAGGCCACCCCGCGGCCTTCTTCACTGGTCCCCGTCGGGTCGGCGCGCACCACGCGTCCCTTACACTGAATCACCACGTTCTCCTGCCCTCCGGTGACATCCGGCGGCAGCGTGATCTCAAACTCCACCGGCGAACCAATCTCCAGCGACGCGTCAGCGCGAATGTAAACTCCGGCCGCGCTCAGATTTCCTGTAAGCCCTTTAGTGTCGCCGCTTGCACGCTCATCGTGAATCTTGATCGGCAATTCCAGCGGAAACCTTTTTCCGGTCCGTGCTTCGGACACAGTGCCTCCTAGTTCGTGGCTTGATCTTTCGACTCTCGGCAAGTTCAGCCCACTCCACCAGAATACGCCACTGGCAGGCGGATCAGCCACTTTCTCGCTCAGGGGCGTTATATCACGGATGCCACCGGGATAAAAGCCTGATAACGAGTTAGTTAAGGGTAGAACCTAGATTCCCCCTCAGGCGTTGGTCTGCGATCCCGCTATGTCTATCGCTGTCAGCGGTAGCTTTCGTACGGAAGTTCGCCCGATGCAGCTTACCCCTTTTCCGATAACTGTCGCTATCAGGCGATTACACTCATTGAGGGTTGGCCTGCAGGGCAATGAGCGAGATCGCGATGTCATGCCACTTATAAGGTTGACCTTGATCGATTCGATTACGAGAGATTAGCATTCGTTCGCCGTTTAGAACGCTTCCGACCAAGGAGACGCTATGCGACGTGTAGGTCGGTTCGGAGTGAACTTGCTCTTCCTGGTTTCAGCCATACCAGGCCTTGCTGCGGATGCTTCGTTGCCGCTCGCAGCAGTGAACGATAACCGGATCCCTGGCGGGCAGCTCAAGAATGGCGCGTTAGAGCTGCGGTTGGAACTGCGCGCCACTACCTGGTACCCAGACGAGGACGGCGGCAAGCATCGAGAGGTGTATGCATTCGGCGAGGAAGGTCGCGCGCCACAGATTCCCGGCCCATTGCTTCGCGTGCCGGCGGGAACCGAGATCCATGCCGCCGTTCGTAATATGTTGCCGAAAGCGGTGAAAATCTATGGGCTGCATCGGCATCCTGGAGATGCCAAGGATGCGCTGGCGCTGGCGCCGGGTGAGATGCGTGAGTTGCGATTCGTCGCGGGTGAGCCGGGCACCTATTATTACTGGGCAACCACTTCGGATAAGTCTCTAAAAGATCGCCCTGGAGTGGAGATGGAGCTTTCAGGTGGCTTTATTATCGACCCGGTGGGGAGCAAGCCGGACGACCGCATCCTGGTTCTCGGTCTCTGGGGAGCCGAAGATCCTTCTCAGCAAATACCTACGATTAACGGCAAGGCGTGGCCACACACCGAACGAATGACGTTCCAGGCAGGGGACGCAGTCCACTGGCGTGTGATTAATCCGACGTTTGATCCGCATGGCATGCACCTGCACGGTTTTTACTTTACGGTGACTGGAGCTGGCGACGGAGAGCGCTACGAAGTTTATTCGGAGGAGCAACGCCGGAAGGCAGTTACCGAGTTTATCGATATCGGCCATGTATTTGATATGACGTGGAAGCCAGATCGTCCGGGGAACTGGCTGTTTCACTGCCACATGATGCTCCACATGTCGGCACAACCGGGGCCACCCAGCGAAGCCGGTCAGCCGGCGGCCTATTCTGACTCGGCACATGACCACAGCATGGGAATGTATGGATTGGTGATTGGCATCACCGTGCTTCCCAACGCGACCCATGCAGCGCCTCCGCTACAAGCCGCTGCCGTTCGCAAATTGCAACTTGTGATCACCGAGAATCCGGGAAAGATTCCGCTCTATAGCCTGGCGGTGAACGATCCTACGAAACCACCACCGCCGGATCAAAAGAACCGGCCTGGCTTGCTGGGCCCGCCGATCGTGCTGACCAGGGGCGAGCCCACGGAAATTGAAGTCAGAAACCAAAGCAGCAAGCCCACGAGTATCCACTGGCACGGGATCGAGCTGGAAAGTTACTACGATGGGGTTGCCGGCTGGACGGGCTCTGGGCAGCAGACCAGTCCCCCTGTGGCGCCGGGATCATCATTCTTTGCCCGCATGACTCCGCCGCGCGCGGGAACCTTCATCTATCACACGCACTGGCACGACGGTGAACAACTCTTGAACGGGGTATACGGCCCGCTGATCGTGCTCGAACCGGGACAGAACTATGATCCCGAACATGACATACCGGTTGTGATCAGCGTCGGCAAGTATGCGCCCTTCGGATTTTTAATGCTGGTCAACGGACATCCGCAACCGGATCCGATCAAATTGCATACCGCAACCCGATACCGACTGCGGCTCATCAACATCACGGATAACGGCTCAGACGTGCGCTTGCGACTGACGGTCAACGACGTGCCGGTACAGTGGAGGGTGATTGCGAAAGATGGCGCGGATTTGCCTCCCGCGCAGTTGAGGTCCTCCACGGCTGATATGCCCTTTGTCGTCGGCGAAACCTACGATGTGGAATATGAATCGGCAAGTCCAAGCCTGGCCAATCTTGAGGCTTTGGAGCCGCCATTTCCTCCCGCGATTTTGCCTTTGCAGTTTGACGATGCCAAGTAGGGAGGTCACCTGTCGAAATCAGACGATAGCGCTCATTGAGAAATTGGTCCGAGTCAATGAGGGTAATGGCGATATTATGTTAACCATCCTTGGAAACGACCGCACAGCGAGCTTGGGGGTTGAAACATCCCAGGTGCCAAACTAGAATGCTGCCAGTCATCATCGGCGGATGGAGCGCGCCTATCGCAATCTCGGCTATGTCCTACTTCTTTTTCTGCCGATCTTCATAGCGGGTTTCTGGATTCCTTATTTATCCGAGATCCCCCGCTTCGACCAATCCATCACTCCTGCTGTCCACATTCACGCCGTACTGCTATTTTGCTTTCTTCTCCTGTTGATCGTGCAGCCCCTTGCCATACGCTACAAGGCATTCTCAACCCACCGCGTTCTTGGGAAACTGTCGAACATCCTCATACCCTTTGTTCTCGTTTTCTCGGTCGCAATGTTGTGGAAGGAATATCGCGAGCATTTGAGTGACGGCGCGACGGCTCACCTGGCTCGCAACGACGAGTTCTTGTCGGCGGCCCAGCTTCTGCTTTTTGGCACATTGTACGGCTTTTCGATCGCATCGATACGCCAGCGGAATGTCGCGGCGCACATGCGATACATGATCTGCATTGCGCTGGTTCTGCTGCCGGCGGGCCTGGCGAGAACTCTGGGATATTGGTTCCGCGTTCGGCAATCTGCGTCCCAGTTGGTCTGCCTTGCTTTAATTGACGCCTTGCTGCTTGCCCTAATCGCATTTGACAGGCGTCGACGGTTGCCAGGGCATCCTTACCTTCTGGTTCTCGCAGCCTACGTCGCGATAGAAGCTTTCTGGATTATCCTCGGGCGCCCCATCTAGAATTCAGCTCAATTGTCGAAATCAGGCGTTTACATTCAAACCCCCCGTTTGCAACCATGCCAGCTCCAGAAAAAATGGCAGCTGTCCCCACGGAATGCCATGAAGTGATAAAGCAATAATGCCCGATCAATTTCCCTTTGCTTCAGAGCGCATCGACACAACCTATGTGGTGACTCGGACCGATCTCATCGCTGACGCTAAAGGCGATAGCGCTCAACCCTGTCTTGGCCGGGTAGATGAGTGAAATGTGGATGTTACGTCAAGATGGCGCGCACATTGCTATGATCGGCATCACAGCTCAGTACGGACCTCTGCGAACATGGAATAATAGGAACATTGCTCTTCGAGTGTTCGTAGCTTCGGTTATGAGGCGATTTGCCGACAGCTTCGGCGAGGTGTTGCGTGCCATGTGGACGCACAAACTTCGCTCCTTCCTCACCATGTTTGGCATTGCCTGGGGAGTAGGTTCGCTGCTTCTCCTGGTTGGGCTGGGAGAGGGTTTTCGCGCGGGTACCGCCAAGAGTATGGCGAGCTTCGGCGAAGACTACATGCAGATCTTCAACGGACGCGTGCCCGCGGTTGGCGGCAGCCAGCTTTCGTCCCGCCAGTACTACCTGAATTACCAGGATTATTTAGACATTCGCAGCTCGCGGTTTGTCCGCAATGCCACGCCAGTAATCTACCGCGGCGACCTTCGGCTGGTCAGCGAGTATGGCAGTAGCAACGGCTACGTGGATGGTGCCGAACCGCAGTTCTCGGGCATTCGCTACCAGCCGATCGATCAAGGGCGCTATTTGGATTGGAACGACGAACGCGAGCGCCACAATGTCTGTGTGATCGGAAGCGAATTCGTACGCATATTGTTCCCCGGCCGGCCTGCCGTAGGCAGCACACTCCTCATCAACGATGTACCGTTCGAGGTGGTTGGGACGATGCAAAAAATCGGTCACGGAAACAACAACAGCCAGAACATGCGCCTGATCATGCCTTATACCACCATGGGTACCTATTTCCCGATGCAGGGAGCAGGCAACGAAAAAGCGATCAAGTATGTAGCCTACCAGCCGATTACGCGCGATCAGCACCCACAAGCCAAGAAGGCGGTGCGGAGTATCGTTGCCAGAAACCACAACTTTGATCCCGAGACGCCCGACGCCTTTGACGATTGGGATTCGATCGCCAGCGCCGAGATGATCGGCAAAATCTCCGATGCCATGGATACGTTCCTGGGAGCCGTAGGTCTGGTGACACTCGGTCTGGGCGCAATCGGCGTGATCAACATTATGCTGGTGACGGTAACGGAGCGCACCCAGGAGATCGGGCTGCGCAAGGCTTTGGGCGCCACCAAGCGCAACATCCTGTTTCAGTTCTTTCTAGAGGGTCTGGTGCTCACCGGAATCAGCGGCGCCATTGGCCTCGGCGCAGCCTACGTGGCCACCAAGCTATTCGGACTGGTGCCGCAGATCGATGGATTCGAGTTGCCTCACATTTACCCGGCGACGGCCATGCTCGCGATGGGCAGTCTTGCTTTGGCCGGCATTGTCGCCGGACTCTATCCGGCGCGGCGGGCGGCTTTGCTCCAGCCCGTGGAAGCCCTTCGTCAGGAGTAGAGAATGATCCATGCGAAAGACGTGCTCTCGCAAGCCTATGGATCACTCAGGCACAACCGGCTGCGAACTGCGCTGACCATGCTGGGTATGGCCTGGGGGATCGCTACCGTAGTACTGTTGCTGGCCTATGGCACGGGTTTCTCAACCGCCATCGTCAATATATTCAGGAGCTTTGCCAGCACCTCGGCGATGGGCATCGCCGGCGGGCGCACGTCTATGCAGGCCGGAGGAAACAAGGCCGGGACCAGTATCCGGTTAACCAGGGATGACGTTGATCGGATCGTGGTGAATGTGCCGGAAGTGACCCGCATCTCTCCGGAATCGTCCTTCGATGCGCTCGTCAGCTACGAGGGGCGTTCCTACACTTGGAGCGTCCATGGCGGCAATCCCCCCGTCCAGGAGATTCAGAACCTGAAACTGAATCTCGGTCGTTTCTACACGGCCGAGGACTTGCAACTGCGCGCGCGCCTCTGTGTGCTGGGCTCGGAATCCAGTGAAAAGTTATTTTCCGGCCGCTTCCCCCTCGGTGAGAAGGTTCGTATCAGCGGCATTCCCTACGAAGTAATCGGTGTGCTTAAGCCCCGGCCGCAGGAAGGCACCGAAAACAGCATCAACCGCAACGTCTATATCCCCTTCCCCACCATGAGCGATTTTCGCAGTACCTATTACATCGACATGATCTGGTTAGATTTTCTCGGCTACAACTATGGAGGCGTCGAAAAGTCGGTTCGTAATACGCTGGCGGCACAACACAATTTTCGCTCCGACGATAAGCGGGCTCTTTTCGTTTTCAGCATCATGGATCAGCTTTCGCAATTTCGCACAATTACTGTGGCGCTGCAGGTGTTGCTTGCCTTTATCGGGACGTTGACTCTGGGTATCGGCGGCGTGGGACTCATGAACATTATGCTGGTGAGCGTAACCCAACGCACGCGTGAGATCGGGGTGGAGAAGGCTTTGGGTGCTCGCCGCTTTGATATCCTCGTGCAGTTCTTGTCCGAAGCGCTCGCGATTACCTTCTTTGGCGGCCTCTTAGGGATTGTGCTCGCCTACATCATCTCCTTCTCTGTAGGGAGTCTCACTTTCTACAGCGCCCTCGCCCAGCACGGAGAGGTCGGCGATATTCGACTCATCATTTCACCAATCAGCGTTTCGGTTTCTACCGCAATCCTGGCGCTGGTCGGCTTGGTCAGCGGCATGATCCCAGCAATACGCGCATCCCGTCTCGATCCCATTGTTGCACTGCACTACGAATAGCGCATCCTGTCAGGCCAATTTGGCCGACAGTGAAGAGGAGACCGCGAGGATGTCCTACGCGTGAGCCCCCGTCCTCGCCGAAGCCCCTCGGCCGGCGCCCACCGCCGTCCCCTCACCCTGCCACTTCCGAGCCAGTCCCTCGAGCTGAGCCAGCACCTTCTCAATATCCTTCATGCGCTCAGTAATCCCGTAAGTAACGGCCGGAGGGATGGTCTGTTCATAGTGCCGGAAGACAAACCCGGCACCCTCCAGGGTGCGCAGCCGTTCCGTCAGCACCCGCGAAGAAATACCCTCGACCTGCCGCCGCAGCACGCCGAACCGCATGGGCCCGTTAGTGCTCAATGACCACAGAATGTGCAGCGTCCAGGGCCGCGTAAGCAGTTCGAGCATTCCCCCGATCGCACAGGGAGACGGGTTCTTAGTCGATCGCCGTATAGGAGTCATATGGATACCAAGTTACTATAAAGTGCCCACTATGTAAAGAGCCGGTAGTTATTTATTGTAACCAAACTGCGGAGCATGCCATCCAACCGTACTGAAAAGCAGGAAGTCTTACCCCAAAACTTACAAGGAGAATCAACATGTCAGCCAATAGCTCAACCATTTCTGCCCGGCCACGAACAGCCAGCCTTTCCCTTGAAGGAGCGGGCCCCCTTGCCTTGTTGGGTCGCTTACTGTTTGCGCTGATTTTCGTGATGTCGGCCCCAATGGACTTTTCCAGCCAGACCGTCGCTTACGCCGCGGCGCAAGGCGTGCCGTTTGCGTCGATCGCAGTTCCACTCTCGGGCGTAATCGCGCTCGCTGGAGGCCTCTCCGTCCTGCTCGGCTACCGCGCCAGGATTGGCGCGTGGCTGATTGTGCTATTCCTGGCCGCCGTCACTCCGATGATGCACAACTTCTGGACGGTCACCGACCCCACGATGCACCAGATGCAATTCATCATGTTCATGAAGAATCTCTCGATGCTCGGCGGCGCTCTCTTCATCTCGCAGACGGGCGCCGGACCGTGGAGTCTGGACGCCCGCGCCAAGTAATTGCAGATCAGAAAAGCTTCTCATTCGTTTCAGTTTGCCTTTAACCTAATCTCAAAGGAGAAAAACATGTCGGATCCAACCATTCAGGTTCTGCCCAAAGGCCCATACTTGGTCGCCGGGAAGATCACTCTTCTCGATGCGAACGGCAACCGAATCGAAGCGGGAGAGAAAATAGCTCTATGCCGGTGCGGCGCTTCCACGAACAAGCCGTTCTGCGACGGAACCCATTCGAAGATCGGTTTCGACGCGGCAGCCGCGGCCGTCCCAAAGAGCGCCGAATAGCTCGGAGGGGTGCATCTTGGTTCAACAGGAAAGCCGCCCTCGCGGGCGGCTTCTTCAACATCGACCGCTGAATCTCTACGCGGCCGTTTCATCTGAGGCGGGAGGCTGAAAGGGCTCGTCGTAGCTTCCCCCGTAGATCGCCGGCACTTTCGACCCCATGGGACGGAGATAGGTCGCGAGTTCGCCGCGATGGTGAATACTGTGGTTGTTGAGGAAGCCCAGATACAGAACTGCAGGGAGGTTGAATACGTTTAGGAAATTGATGGGCGTCATCAATTGCTCCGGTGTCATCTTCGCCACGCGAGCTATCCCGCGCTTCATGTTCTCGTCGTACCATGCCACTACCTCGGCTGAGGTTTGGGGCTTGTTTGCCGGGTTTGCCATGTTGAACTTCAGGTCCGCGATTCCATCCAGAAACTGAACGTCGGTGTTCGCCAGATGCCACGCCAGGTCCTTCGCGGTGCGACCGTTGGGGTCGTGCTTGTAGCTCGAAGCCCCATCGGGCACGGCTGCGATCACTTTCTTGGTGATCTCCGCTTCGCGCTGGATGCCGTCGAGCGTCATTGCGCAGTAGCCTTGAGCGAATTCCGGTGTCAAACCTTGCTCGGACATTGTTTTCTCCTTGTGAGGCTGTTATGTATTCCGTGATGTAAGAAGCCGAAAGGGGCGCTGGATGCGCCCCTCCGGTTAAGTCCATTCGGAACGAACTATACTCCGACGGGCTGCTTGCTGCGCACCGGCACCGGCGTAAGCCAGCCGTGGCGATCGGTCTTTTCGCCGCGCACGATGGCGTAGAACTCTTTCTGAATCGCCTTGGTGATCGGGCCGACTGCGCCTTGGCCCACTTTGATCTTGTCCACCGTGCGAATCGGAGTGACCTCCGCCGCTGTTCCGGTGAAGAAGGCTTCGTCGGCGATGTAGAGCATCTCGCGAGGAATCATTTGCTCGACGATCGTAATTCCGAGGTCGCGCGCAATTTGCAAAACCGAGTCGCGGGTGATGCCGGGCAGCACTGAATTGCCGAGCGGCGCCGTGATGAGCTTCTCGCGATGCACGATGAATACGTTCTCGCCCGAGCCCTCACTGACGAAACCATTGATATCGAGCGCAATGCCTTCGGCAAATCCGTTGACGATGGCTTCCATCTTGATGAGCTGCGAGTTCATGTAGTTCGCGCCCGATTTCGCCATAGCCGGCAGCGTGTTCGGTGCAATCCGCGTCCACGAGGAAACGCAGACGTCGCAACCGTCGTTCTCGCCGCCCAGATATTTTCCCCACGGATAATTAATGATGTAGACCTCGGTCGGCGAATTGAACGGATTCACTCCCGCCTCGCCGTAGCCGCGGAGAATGATGGGCCGGACGTAGCACGGCCACGCGCCATTGCTGCCGACGGTTTCGAGCATGGCTTTCACCAGTTGCTCGCGCGTGTAGTCGACATCGATGCGATAGACCTTGGCGGAATCGAGCAGGCGCTGAATGTGCTCGGTGGCGCGGAAGATCGCCGGCCCCGAGGGCGGCGCGTAGCAGCGGATCCCCTCGAATACGGAGGAGCCGTAGTGGACGACGTGCGACATCACGTGAATCGTCGCTTCATCCCAGGGGATGAGTTTGCCATTGTGCCAGATGCGTTCCGACTTCTCGATCGCCATACATACTCCTTCGGCTGGAGGTTGGTGAAGTTTGCAACGAGGGCTGAATCTTTCCTCTGGCACCTGCAGGGGAACGAGGCGTGAACCCAACCAGCGTTACAGAACATTATAACTGAGCCTCACCACACAGTCTCCACAACCTTCGATTGCCGGATGCGCGCATCCGCGGTCACAAGTCGCATTCCCTCGACCATCGAGGTTGCAGCGATCAAGCGATCGGCGGGATCTTTGGGAAATTTGTTTGGCAAACGCACGGACAAGGCCGCAATCTCCGGCGTGACTGGCCTGAGAATCACCCGCGCTACCAGTTCACGAACAAAAGATTCCACGCTCACAGAGAGTTCGATTCGACCGTTCTGCGCCAGCCATGCCAGTTCCCATACTGTGATGGTCGCGATCGCGATCCCCGCGTGTCGCTCTTGCCTGGCCTCGCGGATGGTCTCCCGTGCGCGCCGCGACAGCCGCTTCGAATCGTTCGCCATCCAGTAAAGGACGTGAGTGTCAAGCAGGATCACTTGTTTCCCTTCATTTGTTCTCCCAATCCTCGAGCGGAGTGACTGGGCCGACGATATCGCCAACTACCTTCGCCTTTCCGGCCATGTAGTCGAAGATATCGTCGACTTGATTTTCTGCGGGAACCAGCTTCACTACGGGTTTGCCGTGCTTGGTGACGACGACGGGTTCTCCGCTCTTCGATACCTGATCCATAATCGCGAGGCAATGCGCCTTGAACTCGCCAGCGGGAATCTTTTTCATATGTATGGTCATAATATTATGACTATGGGATGAATGCAAGAGGGATCTGTCATCCAGAGCGGCGGCGCGCGACGTTACGGGCGCTGGTGCGGGCGGAGGTCGCGGGTTTGACGCGCGGCAGGCGGCTTGGGACGAGCGGGGTGGGGTTGCGCGGCGACGATCGGCGGCTGTGGGCGAGTGATGCTGATGGGCTTGGGGCGCGGGATTCGGGCGAGTGCGCCAGCCTGGGCGAGTGCGGCCGAAGCCGGCTTCTGCGCTGCAGGGGCGGCGGGGTAGTTGGGAACTTCGTGGATCATTTCGTCTTTGTAGAGATTGAAATGGACGCGAGGCGAATTTTTCACGGCGATATGAAGAGCGCGCAGGACGAGCTGGGCGCGGCGGAAGTCGATGGTATTGCGGACCAGGGCGTTGATGATCTCCATGAGCGAGGCCTGGATGCCTTCTTCGTTTTCGATGAGGGCGATGGGGTGAAGGCGCGACTTGGTGGGAGTGCGCACGCCGCGAATCATGCGCTGATGGAAGTAGCAGAAGACTTCGCCGTGGAGAGCGGGGGAGCCGCAGGGGACTCCGTTGACCTTGATGTGAGTGCAGACGCGGATATTCTGGTTGAGTGGCATGGGATTTACACCTTTCGGATCCGGATCGAAAAAATTCTCAGATCGAGTTGGTAAATTATTGATTTGGCTGGAGTTGGAGTCGATGATCTGGAGGCAGTCTGCGTAAAATCTTGATAGCCAAGGGTTTGCGCGGAAAATATTGAGAAGATGGGACTTGGCTATGGACAGTTCGGCGGGAGAGAGCGTGGAGAGGTATTCGGGGAGGGTTGTTCGGCGGTGAGTCATACTACTTCCTAGTTTAGGGAGGGGTGCAAGGTTGGATGTCACATGGGGGTGTGGAAATAACAGGTTTGGTCTGCCAAGAACCGTTTGGGGCGGTGTGTAAAGCGCAAAGTTCTGCCTCTTCGGGGGTCAATGAGTGTAATCGCCTGTTCTCAACAGCTATACTGACAGACCGTCCGGGGCGAGTGAAAGAATGGGCATTCTTGATTTGTTTCGCAAGAGCAGAGATGAGGTCAAGGGAGCAAAGGTCTTGGTTTGCGCCCTTGACAGCCGATTCGACGATCTTCTCAAAGGAGATTCAGAAATATACGGACTATATTATCGGGCAACGACAACAACATCATTTCCCAGCATCCAAGCGCTGCTGGGACGCTTGGAACAGCAGTACGACATCGTTCACCTGATTTGCGATGTAACCGAGAATGGCACGATCAGGGATACCAACGGATATGAAATCACTGGAACGGAACTCATTCAGCGCTGCTGCGATCAAAATGTAAAGTTGTTGTGGGCGGCCAGCGATAATCCACCGGAAAGGTACATTAATGGATTCGGAGCGCGTGGCAAGCGTCTTAACCTAGTGATGACACTGAAGCGCAAAGGCCCAAATTTTCCCAGTTTTCTACAAAAACTGTTATCCCAAATGGCTTACGGCGAGACCATGCCTGTGGCTTGGAACGACATTTGCCCACAGATTCCGCGCTCAGATCACCCGGATGCACCAGAGTCAATTTTCTTTGCAGGGCGTGGCGGCGTGAGACTGCTGGCGTAACATCCCCATTTCACTCATTGACCCTGCCAGGGGATTTTTCTTACCGGGAGTTATCCAGAAACCCATAATTTCGGCAGATCAACGCCGCCCTAAGCCACTGCAAATGAAAGAGTTTGAGTTTGGACCTTCGGTTGCACCGCGTCTCAGCAGCAGTAGAGTCCGCAGCCAAGCGATCCGGCCTTCAATATCTTAAGCCCTGGGCTCCTGGGGAGTGCTCGGGGGCGCTCGAAACCTAAAGGGCAATACTCCCACACCATACAAACTAAGCACCGGGTCTTGAGCAGTTGTGGACACCTCTTCGGCAGGAAGGAAACGAAAAGGAGCATGATGCGAATTGCAAAGACGGAAATGATTGCGGCCAGAGTTGCAGTGGGAGCGCTTGCGCTCGTGAGTTTGCTGAGCATGGGTGTGAGCGCCCGGGCCCAAGAGGAAGTGAGGCCCTATCCGAAGATGCTGCCACTTTCGGAGTATTTAATGGACCGGGATGCGGCAATCGCGCTGGCGCGAAGCGCTGCTCCGGAGGGCATTGCAAAGGATGCGTCTGTTTTGGTGCTGACTCCCAAAGGCTGGGAAACAGCGGTGAAAGGCGCCAACGGTTTTGTGTGCATGACCGGGCCGGCATGGACGGCCAGCATTGACTTCTATGACGTCTGGAGTCCGAAGCAGAGAGGGGCGGTTTGCCTCAATCCAGCGGCTGTGCGGTCGATCCTGCCGATTTTTAACAAGCTGACGGAAATGACGCTCGCTGGAGTGACCGGCGTAAACGAGCGCATTGCGGGCATTCAAGAGGCGTATGCGAAGAAGGAGATTCCGCCGGTGGAGCCGGGGGCGATGAGCTTCATGATGTCCAAGAATGCATACCTTAGCCATTTGGGCGCACACAATTTATGCCACGTGATGTTCTTCTTGCCGATCAAAGATCCTGCTGAATTGAACGCCGGTGATCCGAACGCACCCATTTTTTCAACATCTATCTGGTTTCCTGACCCTGACAAACCAGATAGTCCACTGAACAAACAGCTGCCGCCGCTGCGGACCGTGCCAATCGAAGTGCCCTTTTGGTCTGATGGCACTCCGGCGTTCCACTAAATATAGCCGTATGGCAACAGTACCGATCCGAGGAACAACCTCAGGTGCTGGCAAACGCGCTTGTCTCAGCTCGGAAATCGGGAGACCCGTCTCGTAGTTGACGTAAAATCCCCATCTCACTCATCAACCGTGAAATCGTCCCGCGGCGCGGTTATAATCCCGATCTCGGTGTGGTATGCCTCGGTGATTCTTGCAGGGAGGTACTCTGATGGCGAAGACCATGAGTTGTAGAGATGTTGGGTTTGACTGCGGGTTCGTGGCAAAAGGTGAAACCGAAGAGGACATTTTGCAGCAAGCAGCCGCGCACGCACGTTCCGTTCACAACATCAATGAGATTACTCCTGAAATTGCTGAAAAGGTCAAAAGCACAATTAAGGACGAAGCGGCTTAAACCTCAACCAAGCGAAACGAGCACCCTGGGAGCCTTCGCGGCTCCCTTTCATTTTTCGGCAATGAGGGCAGAGGAATCGATCAGGCCTTTGTCGCTTATCAAATTGTGAAATATCGCCATATCACTCATTGACTTCGGGAAGGGGGTTTTGAGTGTAACCGCCTGGTTTCTATCTGGAAAAACCTACTCGACAGTATTAGGGATAATCAAGACTGCACACATCGCGAGGAAAAACGCGGCAATAATAAGTGGCTCGGCGTGAAAGTTGGATCTCTTGAGAGCGGCCTGCAGGAAGAAGAGTCCCACGAGAGCGTCCCAAACCGCAGTTGCGCGACAAGCCATGACGCTCGGACGGACGACCATGGTGATTCCTACAAGTGTCCCGAGCAGGCAAAAAATCAGGATGGGCCCGGCGAGCGGGCCAATCCCCAAATAGGCAGCCGCAGCTAGAATGACTGCACAGACATAGAGAAACGCGAACACGCCAGCGATCGCGTGCCCGACTCCGAGTACGACCAAGAATGCCTTTCTGGTTATGCCCACCCGACCCAGCTTTTGCGGTAGCCCTGAAAGCGTGGAACTGGATCGCACCCACACAGCCCGCACTTCATCAGAAAACGTGACCGCGGAAAGTCCTCCTTCGATGCGGCGGGCAGCGTCGATTGATCGCACTCCGATGCGAATCAAATACGCTGCAAGCACGACGATCAAGAAGAAAACCCGGAGATCAAGACGGCGTGGGGACGTGAGTGCGACGACCTGTACCATCGCTAAGCCGCACCCTACAATCAGGGCCAAATATCCCCAGACCTGTATTGCACGATGTTTGAGATCCATCGGGCTACCCAAAAGTGAAAGCCATTCTCGCGATCAGCCAATCCACAGAATTCTAACTTTAACGATGGCAACAGAGTGATGACCAGGGTAATGACTGTTGATTTTGACCGGGCGGCGCTGAAGCGCCGCTCTTCAGCGTTAGTGCGGGCTCTTGTCGCGGGCGTCCTGCGTGCGAGTCGGGCGCTGCCGTAGCCTTCCCCGGTTTGGTGGCGCGGCTGCGGCCCGATACGGCTGGGCCGCTGGACAGCCGAGGAGCGGCTGTTCCCACATGAGTTGTGGTGGTGGCGGCGAACAGCAGGTTCCCTCGGGTTTCCGCTCAGGGCAGGCTCTCACCGGGCTTGCGCCCGGTTCGGAATGACAAAGATTCTTAATGACTTCCGGTTTCTGCTGGTGCTGGTGCGGTTGCCGGAGTCAGGCTTGCCTTCACCGTCGTTGTTGGCAGCTCATCTCCGCGGAAGAATTTGGCTTTATCTCTTGATCCTTCTTTCAAATCTGCGGCCTTCATCTCGGGCATGGCTTCGTAGGGCTTGCTGTAGTCGTTGGCGGCGTTCCAGAACAAGAATCCTATGCCGCCTTTTTCTTTGGCTGTGGCTACCTGCACTTTGATGTATTCGGGAGAATAGGTCTTGGTGCGCCAGCGGAAGGCTTGCAGCCAGGGGCGGATTACTACTCCGCTGCCTTTTGTGATAGCTCGAAGCGCTGCATGGATTCGCCGATGAAGTGTTCGGGGGCGTCGCCGGGGTGGGCGATGTTATCCATGCCGAAGAAGTGCGAGGGGTAGATCATGGGCGAGAGCACGTCGCAATATTTCGCCATGCCGACGATGTCTTGTCCAGTGTGGGAGAGATCGACGGGGCGCTGCCAGGCCATTACGCCGAAGACGTCGAGTGAGAGCAGGACGCCGGTGGGATGCAGTTCGGCGTAGGCCTTTTTCAGGAAGGCTACGATTACGTCGGAGCGCTGCATTTCGTGGGAGGCTTTGGTTTTGCAGAGGCCCGCATTCGTGGCGGTTCCGCCTTGCTTCGCATCGGCGGGACGGCCGAGGCGGCCGTCTCCACATGAGCTGTTGCCATCTGCAGTTTGATTGCTTCCGGCTTGCTCGGTTTGAAAGACGAAGCTGGCGTCTTTCTGGTCGCCTTCGGCGGGGAAGCGGACGTAGTCGAACTGAATTTCATCGGCGCCGGATTGCGCTACGAACTTGGCTAACGCGATGTTGTAATCCTGAACTTTGGGGTTGGAGGAGTCGGTCCAGACCAGCTTGCCGTTCTCGCGCCACGGCTGTTTGGTTCGCTTCGACTGCACGGCGAGTTCGGGATGCTCGACCACCATGCGCTCGTCGCGGAAGATGGCGATGCGGGCGATGGCGTGCATGTTCTCGGAATGCAGGAAGTGCACGAACTTCGGCAGGTCGTGAATGTAGACCTGATGCTTGCCGAGCAGCGGATGCTCGAAAGGAATGGTGACGCTGCCGTCGGAATCTTTGATGTCGAAGACGACGGCGTTGCCGCCGACTTCGCGCCAGTGGCGGATGATGCGCAGTCCGTGGTCGCTGGCCGCCATGATGCCGGTCAGATAGATGGCGCGGACTTCAAAATCCTTGGGGACTGGAACCGTTTTCTCGACGATGGGCGCGGGCAGGATTCCGGGAATCGTGATCTGCTCGCCGTTTTTCAGGATGTTGCCGGAGCGGTTGCCGTTTATTTGGCGGATGGCTTCGGCCAGCTCTGAAGACGTCAAGTAGCCAGTCTTGTGCAGATACTGGTGGGCGATCGCCGGAATGCTTTCTCCGCGCTTCGCGGTATAGATCTCGGTCGCCGACGCGGTTAGAGGCGGCAACAAAGGTTCTAATGAGAACTGCAACCTGGGTTGCTGGGATGAGGAAGCGCCGGCGAAAGATGCAAAGAAGAAGGATGCAGGGAAGGAATGTCCGCCGGCTTTTCAGTCGGAGAAAGTGTCGCACTCGCGGGCTGCAGTTGAGCGCGCTGCGGCGTTGCGGCTGTTGGTTGCACGGTTTGCGCCTGAGCTGCAAAAGCCCGGGAAAACCGCGGGTTCAGCCGCATTGCGGCCATGGCAAACAGAAGACACGTGACAGCAGCAATCGTGAGAAGCGACGAGCGGCGCAAAATTCCCCTCCAGAAATCGAGCTTTTCTGGATGCTATCCCGCACCTATCAGCCTTGCAAGTTACTGAGCGGTCATCTCCCCCTCGTTTGGGCTTGGATTTCAGCGGCCGTCGCCTGGGCTAGGACCACGCTTGAGGCTGGCCAAAAAGCAAACTCATAGCCACAGGGTCACCGAGGAGCACAGGCTAGAGCCTTGGCGGTATTGGCGTTTCCTCCTTGCGCAAACTATTTCTCATCCCCCCTCTTAACTTTGACCTGCTCCTCGTTCTAATATCGACGGCGGCCAGCTAAATCCAGCCAGATAAGGGGTTTTCGGGGTTCTGAAATCAGCCGTGGCTGGTGGCCAGACGCTTGCTTATTCCAAGGTAGCCCGGACGGGGTAATGGGTCAGGCAGGCGGCAGGTTCCGACTGACAAATTCTGTCAACTTTGGGAACGGTGAGGGAGTCGCGAAGAACAAGAAGCCGGGAACCTTTGGGCGAAAAGCAGGCAAAGGCTGACCGTACAGCCTGGGACAGGGAAGAGAAAAGATAAGACCTTATGAGACCGAACCTTGCTACCGTGCTCGATCCGAACCGCCGCAGCGCAGATGCTGGAGAGTTTGAAGCCGCGCTGCGCCGCCGCATTGTGGGTCAGGACCAGGCGGTCGAAAAGGTCGCCGAGATTTACCAGATGTTTCTGGCCGGCCTGAATGCTCCTGGGCGTCCGGTGGGTAACCTGCTGTTCCTGGGGCCGACGGGCTCGGGCAAGACGCGCGTGGTGGAAGCCATGGCGGAGGCGCTGTTCGGCGATGCGCATGCGTGCATCAAGATCGATTGCGCGGAGTTTCAGCATTCGCACGAGATTGCGAAGCTGATCGGTTCGCCTCCGGGATACTTGGGACATCGCGAGACTCATCCCTTGCTGACGCAGGAAGCGCTGAACCAGTGGTTCACCGAGAAGCTGAAGCTTTCGATTCTGTTGTTTGACGAGATCGAGAAAGCGAGTGACTCGCTGTGGCAACTGCTCCTCGGAATTCTGGACAAAGCTACGCTGACGCTGGGCGATAACCGCCGCGTCGACCTTTCGCAGTGCATCATCATCCTGACCTCGAACCTGGGGGCCAGCGAGATGACCAATCTGATCGACGGCGGGCTGGGCTTCGCGCCTAAAGTGGTGGAAGTCGACAACAATTTCGACGACAAGATTCAGCGTACCGCGGTCGAAGCTGCTCGGCGGAAGTTCACGCCCGAGTTCATGAACCGCATCGACAAGACCGTCGTGTTCAAGACTCTGCGCGACGAACATCTGGCGCAGATTCTCGATATCGAACTTGGCATGGTGCAGCAGCGCGTGCTGATGGCTGCGGGCGCCAACCAGTTTGTATTTAATTGCACCGCAGGGGCGAAGCAATTCCTGCTAAGGGAAGGCACTGACCCGCGTTATGGCGCGCGGCATTTGAAGCGGGCGATTGAACGGCATCTGGTTTTCCCGCTGGCGAATCTGGTTGCCACCAGCCAGGTGAAGCTGGGAGACTTTGTCCGCGTCGATATGGCTTCGGAGAATCAGATGATCTTCGTGAAGGAAGCCGAAAACACTATGGCGCCGGTTTTGCTGGAGCGCTACGGAGCGGCTGCGGCGAATATGCCTGCTGCCCGCGCAGCGCGCACCGCGGTTAATAATCGCCGCGACTTAGGGGCCAGCCCGATCGCGGAAAGCAAATAAGTTTTTTCGGATTTGTCGGACTCGCTAGACCGCATCTCGCGAGCCTCGTGGCGCCGGAACCCTCCGGCGCCTTTTTTCTTGGTGGGGGTTGAGGATTACCCCTTGACCGCATCTCGCGAGCCTCGTGACACCGGAACTCTCAGGGGTTCCTTTTGGGGCTGAAAGGTGTGGCAAAACTTACTAGCAGGCTCGGGAAAACTCGCGCCGCGGGCGAAAGCCACCTCAGGCGCTCAAGCGCGGGCGCATTCTGGACGACTTAACGGCACGACTGAAGTCATGCCCTTCCCGAACCCACTCGAATCAGAGTTATTCCGCAGTCTGCTACGGTCCAAAACTGTACTTTACGATCTCCACCGTTTCTTTTGAACCGGGCTGGTACTTCCATTGCTTGACGGCGCGCACCAAGGCCTCGGCGAGCAGAGGGTGGCCGCCCAGGATCTCCACTTCCTTGACCGTGCCATCGCGCTTCACCACAGCCTGCACTTGCGCCGTGCCGGTCAGCTTCATCCGCTCCGCGATTTTGGGGTATTCCGGGAGAACGGTACGCTCCAGCCGCCGTGACCCTTCGAGCGGAGTGTTCGTGGCCGCGGCGTCGGCAGAGGCGTGGCCAGCCTTGGCAAGCGCAAGAATTTTCGCGCCGAAATGTATCTCCGTACGGTCCAGCGCTTCGGAGTTGACTTCAAAGCGGATGCTTCCTTGTGCCCGGACCAGATTGATCATGCCGCCTTGCCGCAAGAAGGATTCGTCCTCACCCACCAGCAGCAGACCGGGTTGCGCCAGGCGCTGTACATCGGTGAGGGCGTGCTTCCTTTCAGGCGAGCGAAAGAAAACGATATGGCACGATTTTGCATCTTCTTCGGAGGCGACACGTATGACCACGACCGGATGGGTTCGGATGATCTTTCCGGCGACAACCGTGCGCAAGACAGCAAGAAAGTCTTCATCCGCGCCACTCACTCCGATTGCGAACGATGACGGACCATCGGGCAAAGCGCGCTGCGGCCACTCGCCCACCTTTGCAAAATTGAAAAGATATGCGGCTTTGACCTGGTCTTCGGTCGGACTCTGCTGGCCGAGCGCGCAAAGTCGGAGTATCAAGAGAGCGAGAACGATGGCCAGAGCAATCCGCGGCGAGGGCCGCCGTGAGGCCCGTTCGCGGTTGCACGAGAAGTATATGGTGATCTGGCTTCGTTGCTCCAATTTGTTCTTCCTGCCCTTCAGAACTGCCAGGTGAATTTTGCGTACGCACTGCGCTTGATCAGGGTCGATCGAGTGCTGCCACTAGCATCAATGAATTCCAGATGGCGGTCTTTGATCAGGTTTTGCCCGACCAGGCTCATTGCAAGCCGCTCCGTCCAGCGCCACGTCAGTCCGGTGTCGAGCCTGGTGTAAGACGGAATCTCGCCACTCTTGAGATGATCGACAAAATAGGCGGACGCGTCCCACTCGATTCCATGCGCCAGATCGAAGTGCGAGCGGAGTTGAGCGCTGTGAACCGGGCTGCTTCCCTCGGCTTCGAAAACGGAAGTCGTGTCCTGACTGGTGGGATCGAGGTGCATGTGAATCTGTTCGAAGGCGTATCCGGGGCTAAGCGTCCAGCGGTTGGTTGCGTTCCAGTTAACGCCCATCTCAAAGCCATGAGCTTCGCCGTGCATCAGGTTTTCGTAGGTTACGGGGAAAACCAGGTGAGGAGGAGCGGGAGTAGTTTCGAGGAAAGGTGCGGCCGGTTCGATGGTTTGCTGTGAATTATAGGCGTGGTAAGAAAGCCGCGAGGTCAAGCGAGAAATCTTTTCGAACCGTGGTTCGCCAGCCCGCCTGGTATGCCGTCAGCGCTTCATCATCAAAGCGGGGATTACCCACCAGAGCGGCTAGAGCCGGAGTGCCGCCAGGGCCGGGGAACCCAGCGAAGTTTATGCGGCTGCCGGTGTCAGTTTCAGCGGGCGTGCGGTTCGCCTGGGAGATCGATGCCCAAAGCATTTCGCGATTGCTGGGCGTCCACGATACCTGGGAGCCTGGCAGGACGTTGAACCCGGTGTAGTAGTTGTGGTCGAGCCTGATGCCAACCGTTAGGTAAAGCTTGTCGGGAACAACGGCAATTTCGTCCTGAAAGAAGAGGCTGAACAGCTGCATGTTGACATCGGAGGGATTCAGGGAAAACGACAGGTTTCCGTGGGTGTCGGAGTCGGTAACGCTGTAGTTCGCTCCCCAAACCAGGTCCTGGCGCGAGCCCCAGGCGATGTGGTGCTGGAATTCGACATTGAATGTGCTTCGTCGCTCCAGAAGCACGTCGTCGCGCCTGTAACGATCGAAGCAAACTCTCAGAGTTGTGTCAGAGCGAGCGGAAAAAGCGTGGTCCCATACCGACTGAAGAAAACCGCCGGAAAGGGGAACCGCAAAATTGACATCCTGCAGAGCGGGCGATGTAACCGACAGAAGCAGCGAGTCAGGATTGCCTTCTGCCCCGGTGTAAGCGTCGCCTCGAAGCGTCAATTTGTCTTTTGAGGAGAGGCTGCTGTCGGTTCGAAAGCCGCCGCGCAGGATATGCCAGCCGTCGGCGCCGTCCTGGCCCGAGAGTCCCGGCATGTGATCCTGGTTGAAGTACTTGGTGTAGACGCGGTAATCGGTATTTTTGCCGAGGCCGCCTCCGTACTGCGCGGTGCCGAATCCCTGATCGAGATTGCCGGCGCCTGCGACCACCATGCCGCCCCGAGTCTGCGCGGCGTTCTTGGTAATGATGTTGATCACGCCGTTCACCGCGTTGGCTCCCCAGATGGTTCCTCCGGGGCCACGGATCACTTCGATCCGTGCAATGTCTTCGAGCGGGAGGTCGAGTACGTCCCAGAAGACTCCGCCAAAAGTCGGGGTGTAGACATTGCGCCCGTCGACCAGGACCAGAAGTTCATTGCTGAAGCGTCCATTCAATCCTCTGATGCTGATGGCCCAGGTGTTGGCGTTGATCTGCGCCACGTCGACACCTGGAACCATGCGCAGCAAATCAGGAATGTTGGTGGCGCCGGAGTGCCGGATGGCGTCGGCGGTAATCACGAAAATCGCTGCCGCGGTTCGCGAAAGAGACTGCTCCTTTTTGGATACGGAGGTGACCTGAGTGTTCATCAGATCCTCGATACTTAGCTGGGTGAGATCCGGTTGTTGCGCGGCCGCGGGAAAGACGAGTAGGAGAAGCAGGACGAGGCACGGGCTGAGGGGGATGCGCGGGCTCGCCGGAGGCAGCGAGGGGGCGAGGCGAAGCGGTGACCGAAACCGTGGCGTCAAAACTCATCGAGCCTCCGAGAGGGTCTTACAAGGCGAACCCAGCGCGGACCTCGGCCTCGAAGTGCGCACTTACGCCTCTACGGTCATCTTCGGCAGGTTCCTGATTCTTCTCTAGGGGGTGGGAGAGGTTACTTTTGGGTCAATTCTGGACGCCTGCGAGGCTTCAGCGCTTTCCCGGAGAGGAGTGAAATGGATCGTCCTGCGGAGAGTCGGGGGCGTCTTCCGGGCTGGGAATATCCAAATTGACGACGATTGGCTCCTGACCGCTGCGCACGATTACTGCTTCCACGGGCTGGTCTTTGCGCGCGTTTAATTCTTGATGAGGAACGTAGGGAGGAACGTAGACGAAGTCTCCCGGGCCCGCTTCGTCGACAAACTCGAGATGATCTCCCCAACGAAAGCGGGCGCGGCCGCGGACCACGTAGATTACGGTTTCGAGTTCTCCGTGATGATGCGGACCGGTCTTGGCGTTGGGATGGACTACGACGGTTCCGGCCCAGAGTTTTTGCGCGCCCACGCGGGCGCGCGAGATGGCTTCGGCGCGGGTCATGCCCGGCGTTTGCGGCGTGTTGCTGTCAAGTTCGCCGCTGCGAATGATGCGCAGGCCGTGAGTTTTCCAGTCGGGCATTTCGTCTCCTCAACGCCAATTCACCACACCTCGCACCGCTTTCCCTCGGGCCGCACCATAGGCGCGTCCGCTTTGCAGCTCCAGGCTTTCTGAAAGTCCGGCAGATTTGAGAGTGGCCCGATTACTCGATACTTCGCTACCGGATGCGGGTCGGTCTGCATCATCAGGCGCTGGGCCTCGATGCGAGTCTCATCGCCGCGGAACTGTCCCCATGCAATGTAGAACTGTTGCTCCGGAGTGAAGCCGTCGATGTCCGCCGGACGCGGCTTGCCTTGCAGCGACTTCTCATACGCCAGGAATGCGATTTTCGCGCCGCCGAGGTCGCCGATGCTCTCGCCGAGCACCAGCTTGCCGTTGTGATGCACGCCGGGCTCGATGAAGTAGCTCTCGAACTGATCGGCGACGCAGGCCGCGCGCGTCTGGAATTGCTTCAGGTCGGCGTCCGTCCACCAGTCGCGCAGGCGGCCGAGATAGTCGAACTGCGCGCCCTGGTCGTCGAAGCCGTGCGAAATTTCGTGGCCGATCACGACGCCGATGGCGCCGTAATTCACCGCATCCACCGCTGTCATATCGAACGCCGGAGGCTGCAAGATACCCGCGGGGAACACGATCTCGTTCATCAGAGGATTGTAATAAGCGTCGGAGGTGGGCGGCGTCATGCCCCAGCGGCCGCGATCGACGGGCTTGTTGATGGTGAGCCGGTCGTCTTCTTCGACGAACTTCCTGCCGGCAATCATGTCTTCAAAGAACGCGTCGCGCCGGATCTCCACGTGGCTGTAGTCTTTCCACTTGTCGGGATATCCGATCTTGGGATTGAAGGTGGCAATCTTGGCCATCGCTTTTTCTTTCGTGTCATCGCTCATCCACGGTCGGCTGAGAATGTCGTCGCGCATGGCCGCCAGGAGGTTCCGCACCATCTCCTGCATTCGCGCCTTGGCTTCGGGCGGGAAATACTTCTCCACATACTTCTTGCCCAGGGCTTCGCCGAAAAGCTGATCCGTTGATTCCACACAGCGCTTCCAGCGCGGTTTCATCTCGGTGGTGCCGCTCAAATACTTTCCTGTGAAAGCGAAATCTTCTTCGACGAAAGGTGTCGAAAGGGAACTGGCGATCGAGTTGAGCAGATGCCACTTCAAATAGACTTTCCAATCGGCTAGTGGAGCCTCGTGGACCTGCCGGTCGAGCTCCTGCATGAATTTCGGCTGGTCGACGTTCATGTCCACGTCCTGAGGAATCTGCTTGTGCTTGAAATATTCTGCCCAGTCGATATGCGGAGCCATGGCCTGCAACTGGGCAAAGGTCGTGTTGTGGTCGGTGGCTGCGGGATCGCGGAGGGCCACGTTGTCGAGCGAGGCCTCGGCCAGCTTCGTCTCCATGCTCATGATTGTGTGGGCCGCGGCTGACGATGTTTTCTCGTCCCATCCCGCAAGCTTGAACATGGCCGCAATATGCGCGACATATTTCTCTCGAGCTTCCTTGAAGCGGGCTTCCGGTTTCAGGTAATAGTCGCGATCGGGCAGCCCCAGTCCGCTGGCGCCGATATCGGCCAGCACCCAGGACGGCTTGTGAAAATCCTGCTGGCTGCCGAGAGCGAACGGATCAGCCACCAGGATGTCGTGCATGTCGGCCATTACGCGCTGGAGTTCCGGCATATCTTTCGCGGCATCGATGCGGGCAAACCACGGCTTCAGCGGTTCGATGCCGCGCGCATTCACGCGCGACTCGTCCATGCAGGCGCCGTAGTAGTCGCCGATGATCTGCTCCGTGCTGCCCTTGGGCGCGCTCTTGTCGGCGGAGACCGTGTCCAGAATTTCCTTGAGCTTGTCCTTGGACGACTCGCCCGCCGCCCAGCGCTTGCTCCAGCGCGTCATGGATGCCGGAATCGGATGGCTCGAGCGCCACGTGCCGTTGGCGAACTCATAGAAGTCGTTGCAGGGATCCGCTTTGCGATCCAGGTCAGTGAGGTCGATTCCGTGAAGGGAGGAACTCTGCGAAAACAAAAGATGCGGAAGCAACAGCGAAGAAAACAACAACCCAAGGAATAAAGTTCTCAATCTGCCCACTGTGGCCTCTTTCCGTAAACCGCTTGGCAACTGGCATGCGGAGTGCGGCTGCCATTCTAGACGAATCACTGTGCCGCCGTCAGGTCGGGAACAGGTCGGGAAATAATCGATCAGTCCAAAACGAATGAGAACTATAGAAATTCTGCGTTAGAACCTTTACAGCTTCCTTATACCTCGCCAGATAGGCTCTCCCTGTCATCGCGTCCATACATTTCGAGGGCTACAGTCGCGTGATCTCTTTGAGGAAAAGTTTTTCCTTTGTACTTCTGTGCTCGCTCCAGGCTACGGTTGTTTTCTGCGCTGCGGGGGCATACGGCCAATCGATGGCTGGCGCGGGCGACGCCGATTCAGCGCTCAATGCATCAGTAGACCCAGGCACTCTCTTTCACCGGTTCTTCAAAGCTTACGCCGACGACTGGAAGCCCACAGCGGGGAATGCCAGCGCGCCGGCGCCAGCGTTTCGCGGAGATCCCGCGCCGGTCAGCGGACCGCCGTTCCCCTTTTCCACGTGGCCTATTGGAGGCACGGTATCGATAGGCCAGCCCTGGACGCAAGCCGGGCCCTTGATGACGGCGCTCTGGGCGGGGCCGCACGGGGATGCCTGGAAGAAAAGCAAGATTCAAATCTACGGTTGGCTGAACGTTGGGGCAAACTTCAGCACTTCAAAAGGGGGAGTGAATCCAGCGGCGGGGAAGTACGACAATTTTCCTACCGCTTACGATGAAGTGCCGAACGCGATCGAGCCTGATCAGGAAGTACTCTACATCGAACGCCAGCCTGACACGGTGCAAACTGACCATTTTGACTGGGGATTCCGGCTCTCCGGGCTGTGGGGGCTCGACTACCGTTTCACCACGGCGAAAGGTTATTTCAGCCAGCAATTGCTGGGGCATCCGCCCGGAAAAGAGTATGGCTTCGATCCGGTGATGATGTATCTCGATCTATATTTCCCGCGTATTGGCGAGGGAACTGATGTTCGCATCGGGCGCTACATTTCTCTGCCCGACATCGAAGCCCAACTCGCACCCAACAACTACACCTACAGCCACTCTTTGCTCTATACGTTTGACTGCTACACACAGACTGGGATTACCGCGACCACCCGGTTGAATTCGCATTGGACTACTCAGCTTGGCCTGTCGCCCGGGTGCGAGACTGCGCCGTGGAACCTGACGGATTCGCGGCTCACGCTGAATTGGTGCGTGCAGTATTCCTGGCGGACCAGCAAGGACAATCTTTATCTTTGCGACAACGAAACCAATCTCGGCAAGGATAGCGGCCAATACGCCTACAACAATCTGCAGGCTTATTACCTGACCTGGTATCACGTGATCGATAAGAATTGGCATCACGTCGACCGAGGGTTGGTATCAGTGGATGAAGCAGGTACCGAACCTTGCCTACAGTCCGCCCGCGGGCTCAGCATTGCCTCCGGTCGATCCGACTCAGCCGGAGACGGGCTCTAATGGCGCGATTTGCAGCAGCCATACTGTATTCACTTGCTATGCACCGGAGTGGGCGATCGTGAATTATCTGGAGCGGCAGTTTGGAGCGCATAACTACGTTTCGATTCGGAATGAGTATTTTGATGACATCGTCGGCCAGCGCACGGGAACGAAGACGCGTTACACGGAGCATCTTTTCGGCTGGGGGCATTGGATTGGAACCACGGTTCTGTTTCGCCCGGAAGTGCGGTACGAGCATTCTTACGATGCTCCGGCTTATCAGAACGGCACCAAGAAGAGCCAGCTCACGGCGGCGGGAGATGTCATTTTCTTCTTCTGAAAGAGATCCACCTAAACTAGAATCGTCGGCACGTCGTACGGTGTGCGGATGCAGCACATGAGAACAATCTCTTGTCGCAGCAAACTCCTGTTCAGTCTGATCGTGCTTGCAGTCTCGGCTTTCGCGCAAGTGCCGGCCCAGTCGAGCGCAAATTCCGCGCAGTACTTTTTCGTGCTCTTGAATCGTCCCGCGAAGGCACCGCAACTGAGCAAGGAAGCTGGGGAAAAGCTTCAGGAAGAGCACATGGCCAACATCCGTAAGATGGCGGCCGAGCATAAGCTTGTGATTGCCGGGCCTTTCCTGGATGACACTATGCTGCGCGGCATATTTGTGTTGGAGGCGGAGTCGGCGGCGCAGGCGCAAGCGTGGGCTGAGAGCGATCCGGCGGTCAAGGCCGGGCGGCTTGCTCCCGAGGTGCACGGGCCGTGGCTGATTGATGCGAGCGCTATTCACGATCCAGCCGAGCCACCCGGATTCGAGCAGTACACTCTGGTTCTGCTGAAGCAGGGTGAGAAGTGGAACCCGCACGCGCCAGAGTTTATGGACGTGGTGAAGCAGCATCATGCTCTCCTCAAACAAATGACAGAGCAGGGAAGTCTGGCCATTGCGGGACCGTTCCCCCTCGACGATCAGGGTGAGTTGCGAGGCGTCGAGATTTTCCGAGTGGGAGCAGAGCAGACTGCCAGGTTGGTGCAGGACGATCCGACTGTCAAAGCTGGTTTGCTTAAGCCTGAAGTGCATCCTTGGGGCACTGGCAAAGGGGTGTTGGCGGCGGGACAGCCGATGCAGTAGCGATACACCGGGGGCTGAAGCCCTAAGTGTTTCTTGAGGTTACCGCGGCTCTGAAGCGCCGCTCTTCCACGGTGCTGCACGTTAGGAACTGAGAACTGAGAACTGCCTTCCTAGCCGCCGGCCTTCAACTCCGTCAGCACCTGCCGGGCGATTTCCTTTAGCGTTTCGAACACGCCTACGCCCTGAAACGCCACTGCCTCGATGACGGCTTCATTCTTTTTGCGAAGTTCTTTGTTGAGGGCTTCCGGGAGAAAGAATATTCGGCAAGTCCCGCTTATTGAGCTGCAGCACGTAGGGAATCTTGTTGAAGTCGTAGCCGTGTTCCTGCAGGTTCGACATGAGGTTTTCGAGCGCTTCCACGTTGGCGTCCATGCGCTGTTCCTGCGAGTCGGCGACGAAGACAATGCCATCCACGCCGCGCAGGATCAGCTTGCGGCTGGCGTCGTAGAACACCTGCCCCGGGACGGTATAAAGGTGGATTCGGGTCTTGAACCCGCGCACCGACCCGAGATCGAGTGGCAGGAAGTCGAAAAACAGGGTGCGCTCAGTTTCGGTGGCGAGGGAGATCATCTTGCCCTTCTGCTGCTCCGCGGTCTTCTGGTAGATCACCTGCAGATTCGTGGTCTTGCCGCCCAACCCGGCGCCGTAGTACACGATCTTGCAATTGATCTCGCGGGCTGCGAAGTTGATGAAACTCAAGGCTTTCCTCAATAGCGCGGGGCCGCACACCTTCCGCGCGCAAAAATATCCCTATGGGGGCTTCGGGCTTTTATATCACAGGCGGTCGGTCCGAGGCAGGTTACTCAGGTGACCCCCTCCCCGCACGGGGGTGGGGGGAACGGAAAAAACGGTCCTATCGCGCCGCCGCCGGGGGCAGCGCATAGTAGCCATCCTTGGCGTAAATCTTCAGTCCGGGCCGATGCACGACCACTTCGATATTGCGGTAGATCGAGGCCGTGGTCTGCGTCTTCGGCCGCACCGGCGTGTAGCCCAGCGTGTACTGGCTGCGCGCCTCGCTCATCACCTGAGCGTACATACTCTCAATCGAGCTCTGGGTAAGCTCGCGGTATTCCGAGCCGCCGGTTGCTATCGCGTATTTCGGCAGAATGTCGCCATACCCCTGCAGCGGCACGTGCAGCTTTTCGATCTTGTCGTAGACCGGGAGCGCCGCGCTTCCCACCGACACGGCTTGCACCTGGACCTCGTTCGTTAGCAGCACACGCAAAACATCTTTGTAGCTGGCCTTGCTGCCGTATTCCCGTCCGTTGCTGATCACGAAAATGATTTTCCGCCGCGTCCGGTCGCGTTTGCGCAGACCCAGAGCTGCCTGCAAAATGGCGTCGTTCAGAACATGGAATTCTTTCGGCGGCGTATACACCGGCTCGGTCGGACTTCCCACCGGCATTCCATTGATGATCGGCCCGTTCGGCGCCAGCGGGCCGTTCAGTACCGGCACTCCATTGTTGCGCCCGGTTTCTGTCTTCATCTGATTCAACAGTGCAGTCAGCTTCTTGGTTGCTCCCGCGAAGTCGCTGACCTGACTCACCGTGCTGCTGTAGGTATAAAGCGCCACTTCATCGTAGGGAGCGAATGCCCCTATCAGAGCCGGAAACGTCTGGTTGATCTTCTGCACTTCCGCATCCGACATGCCCAGGTCCAGCACGATCGCCACTGAAAGTCCGAACGGATCGGCGGTAAAAAAGCTTAGCTTCTGCTCCACTCCGTTTTCCTTCACTGTGAAGTCCGTGGAGAGCAGTCCATCCACCCTGCGCCCGGAATGGTCCTTCACCGTAACGGGAACCTGCACGAAGTTGGTGTGCACCACCAGGGTGTAGAGCTGATCCTGCGAACTCGAGCCCGGTTTCGCCGAACTTCCCGGCGGCACCGTCTTCACCGGCGGCATCGGCGGCGGGGCAGATGCGTCTTCTGCCGGCGCGGCGGCAGGCTCGGTCGCGGCGGGCTGGTTAATCGGCTGGTTCGTCCACGGGTCCCTCTGCACCGGCTTCTTTTCTTCCGGCCTTGGAACCGGCGGTGGCTCCGGCGTCTCCGCAGAGGGTTGCACCGTGGGTGCATCCGGAATGTCGTTGTTCTGAACTTGGTTCTGACCCTGGTTCTGAACTTGGCTCGGCGTCTGGTTCTGCGGCGTCTGAGCCTGCCCGCTCGGCGGCTGGCTTGTCGAAGACTGTCCCTCAGATAAAGGAACGCCCGCGCAAAGCCATGCCCCGAAACATGCGAAGACCAAGAGGAAGACCAGCGCGGCCGCCGGCCACTTCGTTCTGTTCTGCCGTTGCTGGTTGCCCATCGCCGTTTCCATGTTCACAAAATACCGTCCGTTCTGTCTTTGGGATGCCATGGCTCGCCCATTTGGTGCATCTAACTCCAAGGATTAGACTAACAAAAGCCCCTAGAGGGATTCCTGGCATGCCAAAATTATCCACCTGCCGAAGGTTCACTCCGGTCCTGACCGGTGTATCTATTCTAATCTTCCTCGCGGCCTTGTCGGCTGCTAAGTCCCTCGTAGCCCAGAACCCCGCGTCCTCTGGCGCCGCGCCCCAGGCTGGTGCTCAGGCCCCCGCGGCGCAGAAACCCGCCGACGCGCAAAAGCCTGAAGACCAGCAAACTCCGGAGGAAACCCTCAAAGTCAGCGTCAACGTCGTCGGACTTTTCTTCAACGTGAAAGACAAGCATGGCGCGCTCATTCCCAACCTCACCAAGGATGACTTCGAAGTCCTCGAAGATGGCAAGCCACAGACCATCAAGTACTTCGCCGCCGAATCGAATCTGCCGCTCACGCTCGGCATCCTGATCGATTCCTCCGGCAGCCAGCTCAGAGTTCTCGATATGGAGAAGGAAGTCGGCGGCGCGTTCCTCCGCCAGATTCTAACTGACAAAGACGAAGCCTACGTCATCGACTTCAATATCGACGCCGAGTTGATACAGGACTACACCCGGGACGTCCACCGCCTGCAGGCCGCTCTGAACAAAGTTAAGATCAACACCGGCTTCAGCAGCCCGGTGCCTGGTGCGGGCGGACCCGTCCCCACCGCGCCCGGATCCCAGAAAGGTACCGTGCTTTACGACGCTGTTTATCTTTCTGCGCACGACATGCTGGCCAAGGAAGTCGGCCGCAAGGCCATGATCCTGCTCACCGACGGCGAGGACGAAGGCAGCCAGCTCAAGATCAAGGATGCCATCGAAGCCGCCCAGAAGTCCGATGCCATCATTTACGTTCTGCTCTGCGCCGATCGCGGCTTTTATGGGTCTTTTCAGGTGGGCTACTCCGGCGAGGGCGAAATGCGCAAGCTCACCGAAGCCACCGGAGGCCGCGTCATTAACGTCGGCAACAAATTCGACAAGTTGAAAGAAGCCTTCGACCAGATCGCCGCCGAACTCCGCAGCCAGTACAACCTCGGCTACACGCCAACGAACTCCGTGCAGGACGGCAGCTACCGCAAACTGGAAGTGAAATCCAAACAGAGCTACAAAGTCCAATGCCGGGCGGGCTACTACGCGACGCCCCGCGAGCCCCTGCCGCAGTAACGCCCCGCTCTCGCGCGCTGTCTCTGACTTTGTTTTTGTTTTGTTTTCTGCCCCCGCTCCAAAGTTTCGAAACTTGCCTCTAGCCCTCAATCCCAAAAACATTTAGCCTGTTACCGCCGGATGAACCGGAGGTTCGCCATGCCTACAGATCTCTCGCCTTCCCGCCGCACGTTCCTGCAACTCTCAGCCGCCGCCGCAGCGTTCCAAATGGTCACCGAGCCCATGCTCGCGGCCGCGGCTCGTCACCGGCCATTCTCCAAAGACGCGGTAATGATCGACTCCAACGAGAATCCGCTCGGCCCCAGCCAACCTGCGCGGGAGGCCATGTCCGCCATCCTCCCGCTCGGCGGACGCTATCTCGACAACCTCACCGACGAACTAATCCATACGTTCGCCCAGCAGGAAGGCCTCAATCCGGACTATGTACGCGTTTTCCCCGGCTCTACTCCCCCGCTTCGCTTCACGGTCGTGGCTTTCACGTCGCCGCAGAGAAGCTACGTCGGCGCCGATCCCGGTTATGAAGCTGGCCCGCATGGTGGCCGCGGCACAGGGGCCCGTGTCGTCAAGGTTCCGCTCACCAAGACTTACGCACACGACGTCAAGGCGATGATCGCCGCCGCGCCCGATGCCGGACTCTTCTACATTTGCAATCCCAACAACCCAACCGGCACACTCACGCCGCACACCGACCTCGAGTACCTCGTTGAAAACAAACCCAAGGGTTCCATCGTCGCGGTTGACGAAGCTTACATCCATCTTTGCGATGCTCCCTCGGCACTCGACTTCGTGAAGGCCGGCAAGGATGTGGTCGTTCTCCGCACTTTCTCGAAAGCTTACGGCATGGCCGGCCTGCGCTGCGGATTCGCCGTCGCCCGTCCCGAACTGCTCGACAAAATCATGGAGCGTTCCGGCTGGAATTTCATGCCCATCACCGCGCTGGTCGCAGCTTCCGCCAGCCTCAAAGACCCAAGCCTCGTTCCCGAACGCAAGCGCATCAACGCCAGCATCCGCCAGGAAACTTTTCAGTGGCTCGACCGCAACGGATACTCCTACATCGCCTCAGAATCGAACTGCTTCCTGCTCGACACCAAACGCCCCGCCAAACAGGTGATCGACGCCATGGCCCAGCAAAATGTTTTCATCGGACGCATCTGGCCCATCATGCCCACCTACTCCCGAATCACTGTCGGCACGCATGAAGAAATGGAGAAATTTCAGGCCGCGTTGCAGAAGGTAATGAGCGGCGCGACGGCATTCTCGCTGACGCCAGCGAGGCCCGGCAGGAATTCGCGGCGAGAAGAAGTCCTGCCATCGTGATGAACGTGTGGACCTGAGCATGGGATGTGCCGGGCTAGAAGATTTCAGTTATCTAAAAGCAGGAATATCCCAAGAGTATGCCCAAGCGGTCCCTCACATCGATGTTTTGTGTTGTTGCGGCGATCGCGATGCTGCTGTACTCCTGGATCGGCTCCACCGCCCAGAACACTAGATATAATCCCGTTTCGCGCCAGGTCGTCGAAGGACGGTTGAGAAAATACAGCGGCGACAATCGGCAACGCGAGGCGACTCTCAAGCAGATATTTGCAGAAGCCGGTTGCGACGACCACATTTCCGAACAGCCGGTGAAGGGATCAAAGCTGCCGAATGTCATCTGCTTGTTGCCGGGCACCTCCGACAAGGTGATCATCGTCGGAGCGCATTTCGATCGAGTGTCCGAGGGTGATGGCGTCGTCGACAACTGGAGCGGTGCGTCAATGCTGCCTTCCCTATATGAAGCCGTAAAGATCGAGCCGCGCAAGCACACTTATATTTTCATTGGATTCACCGACGAGGAACGGGGAGAAGCCGGGTCCCATTTCTACGTCCAGCAAATGACCAAGGAACAGGTCGTAGCGACCGACGCGATGGTGAACATGGACACTCTTGGCCTGGCGCCTACCGAGGTGTGGACGAGCCATTCGGACAAACGATTGATCAGCGCCCTTGCTTATATCGCGAAGAAGTTGAACCTGCCAGTCACCGGTGTGGATGTTGAGCAGGTCGGTAGCACCGACGCGGAGCAGTTTGCCGAGCGCCAGATCCCCCGCATTACGATTCACTCGCTGACGCAGCAAACCTGGAATGCACACATCCTACACACATCGAAGGACAGGATTTCAGCCATGCGACTCGACGATTACTATCAAACGTACAGCCTGCTCGCGGCTTACATCGCTTTCTTAGATCAGGTCGCGGGCGTCCCACCGGTGCCGACTACCCATTAGCGCGCGCACCGCCTGCAGCGCTCGCTCGGACGTAACGTCGAGCGCCTTCTTCGAGATCCTCCTCATTTGCAGGCTGATAAAGATCATTAGTTTTTTCTCACCATTTCGACTCCGAAGACGAGTAGTTGCGAAGAACGGTCTGTATTGACCAGCTATCCCAGCGCACGAGCCTGATACTGGAAACATACCTTTCGCACGCCAACAGAAATTCTGGAGGAAAACACAATGTGGCAATTCAAGAACGTGATGCGCTGGACTCATAAGGCCACCATGCGCAGTCTGTTGCTCGCCGGTACGACAGCCTTGCTCGCGCCCTTGACCTTGGTGCCAACAGCCGATGCGCAGATCAGCGTCGGCATCGGCGTAAATCCGCCGGTGTGTTCCTACGGGTATTACGAATATTCACCCTACGGCTGCGCACCCATGGGTTTTTACGGTCCGGGCTATTTCTATAACGGCGTCTTCCTCGGAGTGGGCCCATGGGCGCACTGGGGATATGGCCACGGTTGGGGCGAACATCGTTTCAGCGGCGGCGGAGGTGGAAGGTACGTCCGCGGAGGACGCTACGACGGCGCCCGTGAGAATCGCGGTGGACGTGCTTATGCGGCCAATCGGGGACGTGGCCCAGCGCCGGAACACTCTAGCCACAATAGCGGCGTTCACGCGGCAGCGCATAGCGGCGCGGCCCACAATGCTCCCCACGCCGCAGCAGCGCACGGTGGCGGCGAACATGGCGGTGGCGAACATCACCAGCCGTAGTCTGCTGAATTAGCAGAACATGAAACAAGCAGCGGCGGAGCCTAAGAGCTCCGCCGCTCTGCTTTTCCGCGCCGCGTCGCGCCTCAAACCTCTATTGCCCGAGGGAGCCGTTCCGATGAAACCGGCCGCCTTGAAAGAATCGGTGACGCACCATGCTGTGGCCGAGCAGAAAAAAGATGACTGCCAGGACAACTACAAACAGGAACTCCCTAGGTCCGAACGACGGCGGCCTCTGTCCTTCGGGGTCTGGCGCCTTTAATGGACTGGCCATCTGATTCTAACCACCTCAGCCAATTCTAGCGCAGTTCGACACGGCAAACTGGACCGCGTCTATTTCAACTCGAGTACCGCTACTCCACTTTTTCGCCCCACTCTACTGTTCTGCGCTCCCGGCTGCTCTTGTGCGCGAGCATCACGGCCCGCATCGTGCGCAGAGCCTGCTCCGGCGTGACATCGAGCGCCGCCTTCTTCTCGATCGCGTCCCGCACATTCGCATAAAACCCGCGATAATCTCCGCGCTCCGTCTTTACCTTCGCACTCGGCTCGCCCACCAAACTCAGCGTGCCCCACCACTGTTCGTCCTCCACTCCCCAATCCGCCCCCCAATCCAATCCATCGGGCAAATCCCCTCCCCGCAGCCGCGCCTCCTGCGGATCCATTCCATACTTCACAAAAGATCCCTTCGTTCCATGAATCAGAAAATGCGGTCCCGGCGCGTACGCAATGATCCGCGCCCGCCCCATCGCCCTCAGCCCAGCTCCCGAGTTTGGATACTCCATGCAAACATCGAACGCATCATCCACCCGCGAAGTCTCCCGCTGGCAAAACGCCGACGCCGTAATCGCGTGCGGCTCGCCAAACAACACCAGCGCCTGATCGATCACGTGCGGACCCAGATCGAACAACACTCCAGCTCCTGGCTGATCCGCTCGTTCCCGCCAGGCATTCGCCTTCGGTTCTAGTCGAAACCGGTCAAACCGGCACTCATACTCCGCAATGCTGCCCAACCTGCCCGACTGCACAATCTTTCTTACGGTCTCAAAATCCCCATCGTACCGCCGGTCTTGATACACAGTGATCAGCCGCCCGCGCTCAGCCGCCAGCCGTACCAGTTCCTCGGATTCCCTAAGCGTCGGGGCGAACGGCTTGTCCACCACCACATCCCGCCCCGCCTTCAGACAAGCTTGAGCGTACTCAAAGTGCGAATCATTCGGAGTCGCGATCACGCATAACTGGATTTCCTTATCGGCCAGCAACTCATCCAAGGTCCGCGCCACCCGCACCTCAGGATATTTTTCCCGCGCCCGCGTTCCCCGGCGCTCGAGAATGCAAGCCAGCTCCATCCCCCGCACACCCCGGATCACCGGTGCATGAAATGCCTGCCC
Source organism: uncultured Acidobacteriaceae bacterium (assembly GCA_963763285.1). Taxonomy (GTDB): domain Bacteria; phylum Acidobacteriota; class Terriglobia; order Terriglobales; family Acidobacteriaceae; genus Sulfotelmatobacter. Next base: position 397,731 of record CAVXOK010000004.1, read on the forward strand.
CGCCAGCCCAAACCCAATCAACCCCACTCGCACCATCACGTCTCCTTAGTCACGTTTGTCATCATTTACGAACTGTCATCCTGAGCGAAGCGGCTGGTGCGCGAAGCGAACCAGCTGCGGAGTCGAAGGACCCCTTGCACCACGAAGGGGCTGCAGCCTCGCAAGGCGTTTCTGTCACCGTCCGCGTTTGCGGTTTCCGCATTGCGGTCGACTACTCCAGCACTTTCCGATCCTTCACCCGCCGCACAAACTTCAATCCCGACCATACCTCTGTCACCGCGCACACCTTCACATCCACCAGCCCCGCGTCGAGCCCAATTCCGCGCACCAGATTCTCATCCAGGTCCGAAGCCACGCCAGAACTCTTCTTCGGCCAACTCACCCACAACATCCCTGCCGGAGCCAGCAGCTTCGCCATCCGCGAGAACTCCTTGGCCAATTCCGCGCGAGACTTGGTGAACATCATGGCAAAATCCAAAGTGTCTTCTTGCTTCATCTCGCACTCCGCCAGCGCCTCGCGCAATTCCGCACGCACTTCCGCCGGAGCATTCGCCAGGCGAACGCGAAACCCAGCCTTGATTCCCAATTTTTTCGGAAGTGGTGTCCCAGAATATCCCGGCATCCCGCTTGCTCGTGAAAGAAGGTCTTAGCCCACAACCGGAAACCGGAAGCCCGGAGCCGGCTACTGCACTGGCGCGTAATACCCTCGCCGCGCTCTCACCCGGAAATTCTTCCGGTCACTCGCCACAATCTCGATGGTGCGAAAGTGTCCGTCCGGCTTGAAGTCTGCCGGCTTATAAGAGACGGCATACTGGCTGCGCAACTCGTCCTGAATTTCCGCAAACGCATTCGCCACATCGCGAATCTGGAACGGAAAAAATGCCCGCCCTCCAGTCGCATCGGCAATCCGTTCCAGCACCTTGTCGCCCGGTCCCTTGGTGCCGCTGACGTTCGTGCTGATCGTGTACACGATCGCTTCCGCCCGCTGCGCCATCTCAATCGCTTCCTCGCGGGTCACGTGGCTTTGGTTATCTTCTCCGTCGCTCAGCAGGATAATCGCCCTCCGCATCGGCCCGCCCTGCGCCTGCTTCATCAGCTTGTCGCGGCACGCATAGTACAGCGCATCGTACATCGCCGTTCCACCTCCCGGCCGCAACTCGCGCACTCCGCGGTCGAGCTTCTCCGTGTCGTCTGTAAAATCCTGCGCCACTTCCGGCGTAACATCGAACCCAATCACCATCGCCTGGTCATAGCCGCGACGCACGGTCTGGTTCAGGAACTCAATCGCCGACTCCTGCTCGAACTTGAACCGGTCCCGCACCGAGTTGCTGGCATCGATCAGCAATCCCACCTGCAGCGGCAAATTCGCCTCGGCGTGAAAGCTCCGGATCTCCACCGCCGGCTTGTTGTCGTCTACAAACTGGAAATCTCCCTGCTTCAGGTCGGTCACACGCTTCCCGTGCTTGTCCGTCACCGTGAACACCACATTCACTTCATTGATACCCACCCTGATGCGCGGAATGTCTGCGCTGTCGCCGCCCTGCTGGTCGGACTTCTGCGTTGTAGCCTGCGCCGTGCCGGCCGCAGGCGGCGACGATTGCGCACTGGCTGCTGGGACGACTGCAGCCGGAGTGTCAGGCGTAGCCGGTGCCGTTGCGCTCTGCGCGATCCCGAACTTGCACACAGCCAGCCACCAGCAACAAAGCCGTTGCCCACCGCATCCCTGATCTCTTGAAAGTCTCTCTCGTGAGAATGCCCCTCATTTAGCTGCCATTATATCCGCACTGGCTCTGAAAGGGCGCGGCTTCAGCCGTGCCGTAGTTTGACGTGACTGGAGAGCAGGAAACGGGTGGAGCAGGTCTTCGAGATCCGCGTCCAAGGTCCGAAATGCGAGCTTCAGTCCCTGAAGTACGTAAGCCGGCCGCGAACTGCCTACTCCTCTACTTTCCGCAGAAACTCCCGCAACTCCTCCGGCAATTCACTCTTGAGCGCGATCACAGCCCCGGTCTGAGGATGCCGAAACTCCAACTCCGCCGCATGCAAGAAATTCCGCGGCAACCCAATCACCGCATTCTTCCCGCGCGCCTGCCGCGGCGCCCCATACATCGTATCCCCCACCACCGGATGCCCCATCGCCGCCACATGCACCCGAATCTGATGCGTCCGCCCGGTATCGATCTTCACATCGAGCAACGTAAACTTCCCAAACTTAGTATCCAACCGCCGCACCACGCGATAATGCGTAACCGCCGCCCGCCCGCCTTCGAGACGCGTAGTCATCCGCGTGCGCCGCACCCGGTCGCGGCTGATGCTCTGCGCCAGCGTCCCCGAATCTTTTTTCACCCAGCCATGCACCAGCGCGACATATTTCTTCTTCACTTCCCGTGCCGCAAACTGCGCGCTCAGCTTGCGATGCGCGTCGTCGTTTTTTGCCACCACAATCAGCCCGCTGGTCTCTTTATCCAGACGATGCACAATCCCCGGCCGCAACGCCCCGCCGACACCAGACAAACTCGCCAGATGATGCAGCAGCGCATTCACCAGCGTCCCGCGATTGCGCGCATCGTCGCTCGCTCCCGCTCCCGCGTGCACCATCATCCCCGCAGGCTTGTTGATCACCGCGAGATCGTCATCTTCATAAACAATGTCGAGCGGGATTTCCTCGGCAACAGCCTTGAGCGGAGCCCGCTGCGCCTCGCCCAGCACGCTGATGCGCTCCCCGCCGCGCAGCTTCAACGAAGCTTTAGCCGGAGCATCGTTCACCAGAACCAAGCCTTCGGCAATCATCTCCTGCACCCGCGCGCGGCTGATCGGAGTCAAGCCGGGTCGGCGAGGAACTGATCCAGGCGCTTGCCGGCATCTTCAGCTGCAACCGAAATAAGAATGGGAAACGGCTTCCGGCATTCGCTGCGAAGGATACTACAAGCGACTCTTGGCGATGGATCGGCTACGGGCAGACAGGCCGACCTTCGGTTACTTGCACCTTTTGAATACTCGCCCGCCTCGATACGGTTCAGGACGACCATCAGGGATTCGTGGGATACGATGCAACCCTTTTCCGTCAACAGCCCCTCGTTTCGAGTGACAGCAAGGAGTGAGAAAGCTCTTTGAAACTGGCTGGAATCGATGGCGCGGATCCGACAAGCGCATAGCCCTTCGCTTGCGAGCATGCCTACGAGCAAGAGCCTGTTCAGAAATCCGCCATTGCGGAACGGACGCGAAGAAAATAACCTCGGAATCCTGTTTCTGCCCTGCGAGATGACTCGCCGGTCGACCCGATCCACCGAACGCAAATCGGTCAACCTTGGCGAGCCGCTCGAAGGTCGAGACGCTGGATCCTCCCGACTGCGCGGCAGTCTGCAGCGAACCATGGCCGCAGGAGAATCCAAAGTCGCATTTCCGTCAGCCACCCGTAGAACGTGCCACCGGGCCGGAATCTTGCATGTGCCGCAATCGAAGCGCTTAATCTGGCCCCCACCGCCTGCGCCGTAACATTCTTAGCCCCCGGCCGCAGCCACCAGATCAACCCGCCAGCCAGAACCAGCCCAATCGCAACCAACTGCGTCCCGGTCATCGCTCCGCCAAACACTGACCCGCGTCCCGGATCGTCTCGAATGAATTCCAGAAAGAACCGCGCCACTCCATAAATGAACATGAACGCGCCAAACACCTGCCCATCGAATTTCCGTCGCTTCAAGCAGCCACATCAGAAAGAAGAAATTCGCCAGCTCGACCGCCGACTCGAACAACTGCGTCGGCTCCAGCGGCACGTTCAGCGGAGTCCCGGTAATCTGAATTCGCCAGCGGATTGCGAAACACCACGCCCCAGAAATGATGGGTCTCTTTCCCATAGCAGCATCCGGCAGCAAAGCAGCCAATTCGTCCAATCGCATGTCCCAGAGCCAGTCCCGGCGCAAACGCGTCGCAGGTTCCGAGCGCGGGCATGTGATGCTTGCGCACATACCACGCCGCTGCAATGAACGCCGCAATCAATCCGCCAGAAAAAACTCCTCCGGCCTGAAGAGTGTCGATGCTGAAAATCTCCGAAGGATGCGCCGAATAGTCGACTCCAGTCATTAATGATGTAGAGCACCTTCGCGCCCACAATCCCGCACAGCACCACCAGAATCCCCAGGTTCCAGGCCTTCTCGCCGTCAATCCCCAACCGCTCGGAATTGCGCACACTGATCCATAAGCCAACCAGCACTCCCAAAGAAACCAGGAAGCCATAAGTCGGCAGGAAAAACCGCCCGAAATGCACTAATTGTGGATACACAGTGAATTAGATGCAGGAATCAAGGGATTTGTACTCGAATCAGTGTAGCAGGAAACCGAAGCGGCTCCGCTGCGCTTGACTGGATCCTTCGCCTTCGCTCTGGGGAGGCTCCCGAGGCGACCGTCCCCACATGCAAAACACTGTCAAAGAAAAATCAAGCCGACCCACTGTGCCGTGTGACGGGCCGAGAATGAACCCGTCGGTAGACGTTGGGAACCCGCCGAGACCCTTTAGGCATCTCCGCATGACGGAGCGTCGCACACCGGATCCTAGTTCGAGTCGAGTCCCCGTTCATTCAGCATTGGTTCAAAAATCGGTTACCGTCATCACCAACCCCGCAGGTCGGCTTTCACTCTGGATGCTAGGAGAACTCCCAGTGAATTAGCAATAGGGGACCTGCAAATAGTTGGCAGCGCACTTGCAACCAAAGTAACAATGCCGCAACACTCCAGGCTTGCATTTCTTGTTGGGACTCAATTCCACTGATTCAGATACATCCGCACCTTTAACCGGCGAAGCACTTGATTCGGGGATGAATTTGCCAGTCGATGTATACTCTCATCGCAATCCTCCGGGTCTGTGTTTTTCTCTGAGGTCAGGGCCAGACTCGGGCAGAGGCTTAGATGTCCAAGCACCGCACGTCCGCGATCACAGCGGCGGCAACTCTGGTCGCTGTACACGTGGTTCTGGTCACAGTCCGCCACGGTACTCAGTTTGCCTCTCTTTGGGGTAACTGGACCGGGGCGGTATCGGCCCTCTTGGCGGCCGTCGTCTGCTGGTCCGCTGCGCGCAGTTCGGGCTCCTTTACCAGGCGGGGTTGGCGTCTGGTTTCCTTGTCTCTCGTTCTCGCCTTCCTGAATCAGTTCGCCTACACCTACTATTTCGATTATCTTCACGCTCCTTCCGCCGCACTTTGGCCGAGTGACATCCTGGTGTTTTTCTGGGCCGTCCCTGCCATGATGACGTTCTTCCTCAGTCCCCGAGACCCCGAGCAGTGGCGTCCGCTGGCTGCGCGTCTGCGATTTCGTGCAGGTCTGTACTCTGGTGCTTGCCCTCGAGCTCTCGCTCCTTTATATCCCCTCCCGATGGCAGTCCTCCGAGCCAGCCATGTTCGTTCGCACCTTCTATGTGGCTCTCCTCTTCTTCGGCGTCCTGGCTCTCGCTTTCCTCGTGCGGGGCCTGCTCACTCCTCTCCGGACCGCGCGCGCCTTCTTCTTTCGGCTGGCAGCGTTCTTCTTCGTCTTCGGAATTACAACCAACACCACCCGCTACGCTATCGCTGCTGGAACTTATCAGCAGGGGACCTGGCTCGATCTCCCCTGGACCGTTAGCTATTGTCTTCTGGCGGCCATTGCCGCGACTTGGGCCGACCCCGCGCCGAATTAGGCCCGAGTCGGTTGAGCCCCGGTCGCCGACCATGCAACTGCTGGCGCAGTTTTCTCCCCTGCTCATCCCCGCCATCGTTTTCTCCCTCGTCTTGAGGATCGCGCAGGAGCAGTTCCTCTGGTCCGCCTTCCTGGTTACGGTTTCCTTCGCTGCAGCCAGCGCACGCTTGTTCGTGGTTCAGAGCCAGTTGCTCTACAGTTCTCAGGAATTGCAGAAGAATCTCTCTCTTTTGCGCGGCATTACCGAAGGGACCACCGACTCTATTTTTGTGAAAGACTTGCAAGGCCGCTACTTGATGATCAATTCCGCAGGCGCTCGCCTGCTGGGGCGTACCGTTGAGGAAGTAATCGGCAAGGACGACGCTGAGCTTTTCACTCCGGAAAATGGCCGCGAGATTATGGCGGCAGACCGGAAAGTCGTCGATTCAGGAAAGACTCAGACCTACGAGGAGGTCGGAATCTCTGCCGGCGTGGCGCGGACTTATTTATCGACCAAAGGTCCGCATCGCGATTCCAATGGCGAGATCATTGGCTTGCTCGGCATTTGCCGCGATATCACTGATCGCAAACGCGCAGAGGAGGAGTTTCGCCAATCCCAGCAGAAGTTGCGCATTCACTTCGAACATACCCCGCTCGCGGTCGTCGAATGGGACACCCAGCTTCGGATTACAGAATGGAGTCCTTCCGCGGAGCGGGTCTTTGGATACTCGCGCAACGAAGTGCTAGGGCGCGATGCAAGTTTCCTCGTACCTTCCGCCCTGAAGGAACATATAGATAGGATAGGGCAGGAAATTCTTAACCAAAAAGGCGGCACGCGCAGCACGAATGACAACCTTACCAAGGACGGCCGAACCATCTCCTGCGAGTGGTACAACACTCCGCTGGTCGATGAATCCGGGCAGGTGCTCGGCGTGGCTTCGTTGGTTCAGGATGTGACCGAGCGGGTGGCGCTCGAGGAAAGACTCCGTCAGTCCCAGAAGATGGAGGCAGTCGGTCGTCTCGCCGGCGGCGTCGCCCACGACTTCAACAACCTTTTGACCGTCATCATGGGCTACAGCCAAATCCTTACCGACGGGCTGCCCGGCGCCAGCCGCCTCAAGGACGCTACCACCCAGATCCGATCCGCTGCCGACCGCGCTGCCGGAATCACCCGCCAGTTGCTGGCCTTCAGTCGAAAGCAAGTGCTCTCGCCGCGTGTGATCGATCTGAACGACGTCATGCTGAACCTCGACACCATGCTGCGGCGGCTCATCGGCGAAGATGTCGAAGTCCTCACCGTGCCCGGCCGCGACCTGGGCGCGGTCAGAGCCGATCCCGGGCAAATCGAGCAGGTCATCATGAACCTGGCGCTGAACGCGCGCGATGCCATGCCTACTGGCGGAAAGCTCACTCTGGAAACCGAGAACACGGAACTGGATGCCTCCTACGCCAGCGAGCACGAGCCTCTGCAGCCTGGACGTTATGTCATGCTCGCCGTGAGCGACACCGGAACCGGCATGAGTCCCGACACCCAAGCCCATATCTTCGAGCCTTTCTTCACCACCAAAGAGATCGGCAAGGGCACGGGCCTCGGGCTTTCCATGGTCTACGGAATCGTCAAGCAGAGTGGAGGCTACATCTGGGTCTACAGCGAGCCGGATCGGGGGACGACCTTCAAAATCTATCTTCCCCGAGTCGATCAACCCGCGGAAACAGTCGGAGTGGAGCGGCGTCCGGCCGGCGTCAAACGTGGAACTGAGACCATCCTCTTGGTTGAGGACGACGCGCAGTTGCGTCAGTTGACATCCTCAGTTCTGGCTCACTGCGGCTACAAAGTATTGACCGCTGGCGGCACCGAGGAAGGCCTCGCTCTGTGCCGCGAAAATCACCGTGACATCCGGCTGCTGGTCACCGACGTGATCATGCCCAGCATGAACGGCCGGCAGCTCGCCGAGCAGGTGAAACTGATTTCCCCAAGCACCCGAGTCCTCTACGTCTCCGGCTACACCAGCAATGCGATCGTTCACTACGGCGTGCTCGATCCGGGACTCTGGTTCCTGCCCAAGCCCTTTTCCTTGTCGGCGCTCATCGCCAAGGTGAGAGAAGTTCTCGACGCCGGCCACGACGCGCCCCAGGGAGAACGTCCGCGAATAGAGTTTGTGGGAAGATATGTGGAGGCACACCCGCCCTTCGGCAAGCTCACAGCAGGCTCTCAGCGGTCCAACCGAGCGAAGCGAGATTCCTATCCTGCCTTGCGTTTCTCGCCCAGCACTTCATCCAGCGCATCGGCTAATAGATGCGCCCGCTTCTGGTAGTCGGTTGCCCCGCTGTCCTGATTCCGTTTCAACAAATGATACTCATCGGCGATGTTCAGCGCCGCCAGCACCGCCAGCCGCACCGTATCGATCGTATTCGTCGCCTCCGCCACCGCCCGCATCTTCGAGTCCACATACTCCGCCAGCTTCAAAATGTATTCCGGATCCGACCCTCGCAGGTTATAAGCCTGATCGAAGATCTCCACCCGCACGCTGGCACTCTGCGCGTCCTTCACCGTCGATTCCTTAGTAGCGGTAGCCATAGCCGTTAGCCTTTGTCATTCCGAGCGAAGCCTGATCCCACATTAATCTTTGTCATTCCGAGCGAAGCGAGGAACCCGCTGTCAGCGTCCGTCTTCTCCACTCACACTGTCCACCATCGAGCGAGCATCTAGCGAAGCGCGAAGGCGGGCCAGCGAGAAACTGAAAGCCGGAAACCGGAGTGCTGAAGCCGAACTAACTCGCCCGCTCCTCCGCAATCGACTCAATCTGCTCCAGCATCTTCTCCACACGCCCGCGAATCTCTTCCCGCTCTTTCCGCAACTGCACCGCCTCTCGCCGCAATATCACCAACTGCTCATCCCGCTCTTCCAGTTGCTGCCGCGCCCGTTGCACATCGCGCTCCGCCACCGCCTGCGCCTGCCGCGCCGCTTTATACATCTCGATGGTGCGATAAATCTTATCTTCCAGAGCCTGAAAATCGTCTACCGGATCCGGTTCCAACTCTTGTTCCACCGCATTCAAAGCCATGATCGCACTTTCCCCAGAAAGATTGTCCAAACTTTCCCGCAGTATACTCCACCCCCTGTGAATCAAGCATGGCCCATTCGTGCCCGTGCGACATCAGCATCCCGAAGATTCGCTATAATTCCCCTCATGAAACATCTCGGATTCTCCCTCATCGCTCTCACCATAGTCCTGGCCACCACAGCCATTCCCAGCGCCGCCAAAACCGTAGTCGAACTCAAGGACGCGCAAGGCAAATCTGTAGGTTCGATCATCGTCATGCCGAAAGGATCAGGTGTCGGCCTCAAGTTCCATCTTCACGACCTCCCGCCCGGCGAGCACGGCATCCACATTCACCAGAACCCAAAGTGCGATGCCCCCGATTTCAAGTCTGCAGGTCCACACTTCAACCCCGACAGCAAGAAGCACGGACTGGAGAATCCCGAAGGCCACCACGCCGGCGACATGCTGAACTTAACCGTCGACGCGAACGGCAAAGCCGACGGAACCCTCGAGGACAACGACGTAACCCTCGGCGACGGCCCCCACTCCCTCTTCAGCAACGGCGGCACCGCAATCGTCATCCACGCCAAAGCCGACGACATGAAAACCGATCCCTCCGGCAACTCCGGCGACCGCATAGCCTGCGGCGTAATCACAAAATAGCGTGAGGGATGGCACAAGTCATGTGGGGACGGCCGCCTTCGGCCGTCCACCGAGCGCAGCGAGTGGATCTATTTCCGTGTCCGCAGTTTCCCCAACTTCTCCGCCGCCGCATCCAGCGTCTCCAGCTTCTTGCAGAAACGCAAACCGCACCTGCCGCGCCCCATCCCGCGCATCCCGATAAAAACTCGATCCCGGCACCGCCGCCACTCCAATATCTTTCACCAGATACTTCACGAACGACACATCATCGTCAAATCCAAACCCGGAAATATCCGTCATCACGTAATAAGCTCCCCGCGGACGAAAACACTGAAACCCCGCCGCCTCCAGCGCCGGAATCAAATGATCCCGCCGCACCCGGTATCCCTCCGCCAGCCTCGCGTAATATTCCGCCGGCAAACTCAACGCCGCCGCGCCCGCCTCCTGCAGCGGCGCCGGCGCTCCCACCGTCAAAAAATCATGCACCTTCCGGATCGCATTCGTAATCTTCTCCGGCCCCACCGCCCATCCCACGCGCCATCCCGTCACGCTGTAAGTCTTCGACATTCCATTGATCGTCACCGTCCGCTCCCGCATCCCGTCGAGCGACGCCATCGAAATGTGCTCGGTCCCGTCATACAAAATATGTTCGTAAATCTCGTCGGTGATCGCGAGCACATCGAACTCCACGCACAGATCGCGAATCAACTCCAGTTCCGCCCGCGTGAAAACTTTTCCGGTAGGGTTGTTGGGCGTATTAACTATGATGGCCTTCGTGTTCTTGTCGAACGCCGCCCGCAATTCTTTCTCATCGAAAGTCCACTCGCCGCCGTCGCTCGCCGGCGGCCTCAGCTTCACAAACCGCGGCCGCGCCCCGCTCAGCACCGAATCCGGACCGTAATTCTCATAAAACGGCTCGAAGATCACCACCTCATCGCCCGCATTGCACACCGCCAGCAGAGTCGAAATCATCGCCTCGGTCGACCCGCAGCACACCGTGATCTCTTTTTCCGGATCAACCGCAATCCCTTGCCACACGCCCATCTGCCGCGCAATCGCGTTGCGCAAATTCTTCGCGCCCCAGGTAATCGCATACTGATTCACGTCGCCATCAATCGCCGCCCGCGCCGCCTGCTTGATCTCCGCCGGAGCCGCAAAATCCGGAAACCCCTGCGCCAGATTCACCGCCCCATAAAGCATCGCCTGCCGGGTCATCTCCCGGATCACCGACTCGGTAAACTGCGAAACTTTGTCGCTAAGAAATTGCTTGGTTTGATTGGATAGAGAAGAAATTACGTCCGCCATAGCTGGCAGATTAGCACAGGAAATCAATTGCGATTTGTCATCCTGAGCGGAGCATTTGCTGTCGCGAAGCGAAAGCAAATGCGGAGTCGAAGGATCTCTTACCCGTCGCCACTACTACAAACCCGCAAGGAACTTCAGTCACGGAACCGTGCCTACGCCCGCTGCACTCCCCCCAACCCCTGCAGCGCCGCCACGATCTTCGCCGACCACTGCGCAATCTGCTCATCCCGCAGCGTCCCCTCATCCGACTGCAACCTCGCCCGCAGCAGAATCGAATATTTCCCGGCCCCAATCGACCCGCCGCGAAAAATCTCGACCGGCTTGAATTCACCGCAGCACATCGCAAGCCCAGCCCCCTCACCGCCCGCCGCATCGCCTCAAACTCCACCTCATCGCCAAACACAAACGAAAAATCCCGCTCCACCGCCGGATATTTCCCCAGCGGCGCGAACCTCACCGTCCGCAATCCGATCGCATGCAACCGCTCCAGATCGATCTCCGCCAGAAAAACATCCTGCCGCAACTTGCGCTCCGCCTTCACGTCTTCGGCAATCTGCCCGAACTGCGCCACCACCGCCCCATCCATCAACGCCCGCGCCGATCGTCCGGGATGAAAATATTCCGCCGTCTCCCGGTCGAAACTCAGTTCACCGCAAGCAAACGCCGCCAGCAGATTCTCCACATCGCCCTTGAACGAGCGAAACGCCTCCGCCGCCGCAGCCTGCTCGCCTTTGCTCACATCCAGCACTCCCCCCACCGGCAGCGATCCTTTCACCGCCGCCAGCGTCGCCCCCAGGCACGCGCGCGCCGGCTCAACCCGCTCCCCGCCTCGCATTTCGTAGACCCGGCCCATCTCGAACAGCCGCACGTTTTCAGAATCGCGATTCAGATTCCACGCCAGCATATCCAGCATGCCCGGAGCCATCGAAGTCCGCATCACCGACGCTTCCTCGCTCAGCGGATTCTCCAGCTCCAGCACCGAAGCAGAAGAAAATCTCTCCGCATCCGCATGCGAAATAAATGTCAGCGAAACCGCCTCGTTGTATCCCAGCGCCAAAGCCCGCGCCCGCAAAGTGGCGTCCATGGCCGCATGCGGCAGTTCCACCACCGCGCCGCTGTAAGCCGGCAAAGTATTCTCGAACTTGTCGTAGCCATGCAGCCGCGCGATTTCTTCGATCACGTCGATCTCGCGCTCCACATCCAGCCGCCAGCTCGGAATCTGTACTCGAAACTCCGCAGTGCCCTGCCCTTCAGGGATCAGCGTGAAACCAAGTTTCTTCAGGATGCGGAAAATCTCTCCCGTACTCAGATTCCCGCCCAGAATGCGCTGCACCTCGGAAAGCCGCAGCACCACCGGCGCCTGGTCCAGCTTCCTCGACACCACATCGACGGCATCGCCAACCAGTTCTCCGCCGCCCGATTCCAGAATCAGCGCCGCCACCAGATCGCACGACAAAATCGTCGACTCAAAATCCGCCCCGCGCTCAAACCGGTGCGAAGCGTCGGTGTGCATCCCATGCCGCCGCGAAGTCTTGCGCACCGTCACCGGATCCCACCACGCCGACTCAATCAAAATATTCCGCGTCTTGTCGGTGATCATCGTGTCGAACCCGCCCATCACTCCGGCAAGTCCGACCGGCTTCTTCGCGTCGGCCACAACCAGATCTTCCGAAGTAAGCGTGCGCTCCACGCCATCCAGCGTCTTCAGCTTCTCGCCATTCTTCGCTTTCCGAATGATGAGCTTCCCGCCCTCCAGCAAATCCATGTCAAACACATGCGTAGGCTTGCCCATCTCCCACAAAACATAATTCGTGGCATCGACAGCATTGCTGATGGGCCGCTGATCGAGCAACTGCAACCGATGCGCAATTTTTTCCGGCGAAGGCTTGATCTTGGTTCCCCGAATAACCCGCGCCGAAAACCGAGGACAAAGCTGCGGCTCCTCGACGACGATCGGGAAGGGCGCGACTTCAGGAGCTTCGTCGCGCGGAGCTTTGAAGGGCGCGGCTTTAGCCGCGCCGTTTGATGCAGACGATGACTGGGCTTTAGCACCTGAGAAGCTGAGCAACTGTTTCAGCGGCAAGTCATAAATCGCCGCCGCCTCCCGCGCCACGCCATAATGATTCATCGCATCGGGACGATTCGTCCCAATCTCCATCTCGAAAACAGTGTCCGCGCCCGACCCGCTGATCCCCTCGACCGCAATCCCAACCCCAGTCAAATCCTCAGCCAGCCGCCGGTCATCGACGGCGAGCTCGACAAACTCCCGCACCCATTGTGGAGAAAGTTTCATTAAGAACTAGAATCTGTTGTCATCAGGGCTCGAGGCGCAGCCTTTTGCGCGCGAACGAGATCCACGAACGACGGTCATCAAAAGAACATTGCGCCGGGATCGCGAGTGTCCCGTTGCTGCCGCCAGGACATCCTATGTCACTGAGGAATGACGCCCCAAACAAGCGGCCCTAGTTCAAGCCCTTGATCGATCGCACTCTCAAGATGGGCAACATAAGCGCTCGATATTGACCTGTTCCAAGCTCGTCTACAAAAAAGCTCGATGGACGAAATGACTCGGCAGAAATAGGATAAATATCCACCGGTCGAGCGATAAGGTGTGCGTGGATATCAAAAAGAGTAGGCCGTCAGTACACTATACGTAAGCGAGAGCTGGCAACACGAATGGAAGATTCCAGTCCATTCGTCCACGCACATCCTGCGACTGAACGCGTACTGGGCAACTGTAGCTCATGACACGACTTTGAAACTCCTCAAGTCGCAGCCTCGAATCGTCAATCCGCCGCTGACCCTCATGACGGAACTGCAGATCAAGATCTCATAGACAAAGAAACCGTACTGCCGGATCCGGATCGATCCGCGACCATAAGACTCACGCCACGCATCCATGTTCCGACCAGGCCCTGTCATCCGACGTCATGCTGCACTCCAGGCAACCAGACGCCAGACCGTAGTCGACGGAACTCGAATGCTTCCTCGCGAACACGCTGCAATGCAATTCGACACTGTCATCTTGAGCGCGTTCTATGCGTCGAAGAATGGACCATCCGCGCAAAGCGTCGCATCGGAGTCTACGCAGCCAAGGTCATTGCTCGATCTCTACGCCCACTGCTCCAAAAACCTCACATCCCCTTGAAAGAACAACTGCAAATCATCCACTCCATACTTCAACAAAGCGATCCGGTCCGCGCCCATGCCAAACGCAAACCCCGAAACCTTTTCGGGTCATACCCGTTGTCCTTCACAAACTCAAACACATTAGGATCGACCATGCCGCATCCCAGAATCTCAATCCATCCCGTCTGCTTGCACGGACGGCAAGGGTCCGAGCCCGCGCTTCCCGCTCCCGCCGCAGATGAAGCAGGAAACAAACATCTCCGCGCTCGGCTCGGTGAACGGAAAAAACGAAGGACGAAAACTCGTCTTCACGCTCGATCCAAAGAATTCCTTCATCGCATGATCGAGCGTCCCTTTCAAATCGCCGAAGGTGATGTTGGTGTCGACCGCCAACCCCTCGATCTGATGAAACATCGGCGAGTGGCTCGCATCCGGAGGATCGTTGCGATGCACCGTCCCGGGAATCACAATCCGGATCGGCGGCCGCATCTTCTCCATCGTCCGAATCTGCACCGGAGAAGTATGCGTCCGCAACAGCAACCGCTCCCGCTGCGGCTTCCCCTGCTGCCCCGCGATAAACAAAGTATCCTGCGTATCCCGCGCCGGATGATTCGGCGGAAAATTCAAAGCCTCGAAGTTGTAGTAATCAGTCTCGACCACAGGCCCATCGGCCACGGAGTAACCAAGCTTCTGAAAGACGCGAACCATCTCGTTCGTCGTCTTGATGACAGGATGCTCCGCGCCGATCGGACGGCGGACTGCCGGGAAGGGAGATATCGACGCGACTCTGACGAGAGCAGTACCCGCTGCAAGTCGTCCAGCTCGGCAGCAGTCCTCAGCTCCTCTGAAGGATCTCCTTCGACATCCTGCCTTCAACTTCGTTGACGCGATGTCCCGCTTCGCGCTTCGCTTCCTTCGGAGCAGCCTTTCAGCCACAGATCATTGATCTGAGTCAGAATGCCGTTCTTGCGCGCCATCCAGCGATCGCGAAACGCCTTCAGTCAGCATCGATCTTCGCACTGCGGCTGCCTCGTCTTGCGCACGCGCGAAAGCAACTCCGCGGCCGCAGCTTTCCAGCGCCGCCGCCGAATAATCCGTCAATTTGGAAACGGTATAAGCCATTTTTCCGAAGACTCTCAGGCCTTGTCATTCCGAGCCGCGTCAGCGGTGAGGAATCTGCTGTTCTCTCACCACCAGCAGAAAAGCAGATTCCTCACTCGCTCTCTCCGCGCGTTGCGCGGCTGCGAGCGGCTCGGAATGACAAGTGATTAGATCTGAAAGCTGAGAGCTGGAAGCCGACTACGCCAGCGCGCCCTTGGCCTGCTCCACCAGGCTCTTAAACGCGGGCGCGTCCTTCACCGCCAGGTCCGCCAGAATCTTGCGGTCCAGTTCCACTCCGGCCTTCTTCAACCCGTGGATGAACTGGTTGTAGCTCAACCCGTTCAGCTTGGAAGCCGCCCCAATCCGCACAATCCACAGCGAGCGGTACTGCCGCTTCCGCTGCTTCCGTCCGGAATAAGCGAACTTGAGGCCGCGCTCGACGGCCTCTTTTGCGGAGCGGTAGAGTTTCGATTTGGTGAGGAAGTATCCGCTGGCGCGGTCTAGGATTTTCTTGCGCTTGGCGCGGCGTTTGGTTCCGCGTTTTACACGTGGCATGGTGTTCTCCTTTTTGCTTTCTATTTACTGGCGGCTGGAGGTAAGGACGATTCGCCGTTGCGGCGATCTCTGGCCTCTTCACGCGCCTGCAGGCTTAGAGTTCAGCCCGCTGATGCGGACGCCTTGGTCCGCGTTTCCTTCACTGATCCACTGAAGGAAGAACTTCTACTGATAGGGAATCATCCGCTTTACTTTGCGGAGGTCGCCGTCGCTCACCAGCGTGGCTGTTCCCAGATGGCGTTTGCGTTTCTTGGCTTTGGAGGTCAGCATGTGGCGCAGGCCGGAATGTCCGCGCTTCACCTTGCCGTTGGCCGTTTTCTTGAAGCGCTTGGAGGCGCCTTTGTGCGATTTCAATTTCGGCATAAGTCCTCTTGGAATCAGCTGCCAGCCGCGAGTTGCCAGCCGTCAGTTCTGGATGTCGACTGCGATGGTTCAATTGCTCTGGAATCGTCGGCGCGAGTGGCGTTCGTCGTTACTGAAATCCACCAGGCGAACCGCTAAGCCTGCGGAACCGGATCCGGAACCTCGGCGGCCGGAGCAGGCGCCTGTTGCAGCTTTTCTTTTTCCTGCGCCAGCTTCTTCTCCTGCTTCGCCTTCTGCTTGGCTTCTCTTTCTCTTTCCTTCTCGCGCTCCACCGCCGTCTTCTTCGGCGCCAGGATGGCGTGCAGCGTGTTGCCTTCCTGCCGCGGGCGGAACTCTACGATGCTCTGCGATTCCACGTCCTTAATCAGCCGCTCCAGGATGGCCGGCCCAAACCGGTGCGCGTCATTTCGCGGCCGCGGAAGAAGATGGTGGCTTTTACCTTGTCTCCTCCATCGAGGAAGCGGAGCACGTGATTCTTTTTGGTCTCGTAATCGTGGTCGTCCACATTGATGCGGAACTTGACCTCTTTTACGGTGATCGTCTTCTGATGCTTCTTGGCTTCGCGCTCTTTCTTTTCCTGCTGGTAAAGATACTTCCCGTAGTCCATGATGCGGCAGACGGGAGGCTGCGCGGTGGGCGAAATCTCGACCAGATCCAGGTTCTTGCTGCGGGCCAACTTGAGCGCTTCGAAGGGAGGCATTACGCCGATCTGTTCGCCTTCATCTCCGATCACGCGAATTTCGCGGGCTCGAATGCGGTCATTGGTTCGGATAAAACGTTTGTCGATACGGTCCTCCGCGCTCTAAGCGACTGGGAATAAAGGATTATAACATGGGGGTTGGGGTTGGATGACGGTAGGCTCTTTCCGCAAGAGAAGGTGACTTCGGTCGCTCCGATGAAACTATTGCCGGTGATGACGACGGTGGTGCCGGCCGGGCCGGTCGTAGGCGAGAAACTGAAGATCGACGGCGTCACGCGGAAGATGACATTGCTTACAAGTGTGCCGGTGACATCTTACTTGGACCTTGCCGGTGGTCGCGGCCGCTGGCACGGTGGTTGTAATCTCGGAGCTTGACGCCACCTTGAATGTGGCAGCCGCGCCATTAAACGTGACGCCGGTGGCGCCCGTCAGGCCGTTTCCTAGGATCATCAACCGCGCGCCTACTTTGCCGGAAGTGGGCAGTGTTTCGACGAAAGAGCCCAGCCCCACACTCAGGCTGAAAACCGTTCCGAGGTCGGTGGTCGTCCCGTAGAAAGTTCCGTTTGTGGCTTGTAGCAGACCGGCGTAAGGGAGAACGGCTCCAGGTGGTTCTCCGGTGAAGCTGTGCAGCGTGGTCAGCGTGCCCGCGGGGGTTATTTTGAAGAGCGTTCCGCAGCCGAACACGGGGCCCTCCCCACAATTGGGGTTGCCCCCGCCGCCCTCGGTTGTCCCGTAAAAGTTTCCATCGGTGGCTTGCACCAGCCCCGGGTAAGGGGCTGCGCCCGCGGTTGAAGTGCCACCGAAGCTGTGTAGCACGCTTAGCTTCCCTGCTGGGGTGATCTGGAAGACCGTGCCGAAGTTGTTCGCCCCACCAGTGGAGGTTGTCCCATAAAAGTTGCCGTTGCTGGCCTGGACCAGCGCGACGGCGACGGGAACCGCGCCTCAAGGGCCCGATTTCGCTGCAGAAGCTGTGCAGCACGGTCAGCTTGCCGCCGGGAGTGATTTCGAAGACCGTGCCAGAGTTGTGCGCTCCGCCCGAGGGCGTTGTCCCATAGAAGTTGCCATTGCTGGCTTCGATCAGCGCCGCCTGAGGACCTTTCCCGTCAGCGCCGTCGAAGCTATGCAGCGTGGTCAGTGTGCCCTGGGGCGTGATCTTGAAGACTGTGCCATCATCGTTTATCCCACCTGCCCGTGTGGTTCCGTAGAGGTTACCGCCGGGGGCTTGCACCAAGCCGCCATTTACGACTCTGCCATCACTACCCTCAAAGCTATGCACCGTCGTCAGCTTGCCCCCGAGGGTGATTTCGTAAACTGTGCCACAGCCGCCAATACAATTCTCGCCAGTCCCACCGTTCTCGGTTGTCCCGTAGAAGTTTCCGTTAGTGGCTACAACCAACCCGCCGTAAGGGTTGACACCGTCGATGCAAGTTCCCTCACTATTAATTTGCGAGCAAAAGCTGTATAGCGTGGTCAGCGTGCCCCCTGGAGTGATTTTGAAGACCTCACCTGCGCTGCCGCCGTTCTCGCCTCCCTGGGAGGTTGTCCCGTAGAAGTTCCCGTCGACACCCTGGACCAGAGACCCGTATTCGGGGTCGGCTCCGCTGCCCCCGGCACCCGTGAAAACTGCCAGAGTCGTGAAAAGGAGGATGCTAGCTATCGCGTTCCGTGCCAGCGCGGAAGAGGCAATCGCCGCGAAACAGAACACAAAGACGACGCCTGCCATCCTCGCTAAGCTAAGTATCGTCATTAGAATCCTCCGTCGTGCGAGGTTAGGGAATTACATCTCGAACCTCAGGAGAGATCGCGCACGCTTGGCTCGGAGCCGGGAGGTGGGAACGATGCAGCCAAGGCCGAGCAGCGCAATTGTCCTACCGGACCTAGGACCTGTCAAGGGTCTTACCGCTGGCGTGCTGTTTGTGACTCCCGAGTTTTTTCCTTGCCTGTGGAAAATCTTGTCAATAGGCAGAAATTGGTAATTATCCCTTGACAACAAGTAGAACAAATGGCTGCATATCCTGGAGGAGATTGATTTTGTGGCGGCGTATATTATCCCGCTGGATTTGTGGTACATCATCCCGGCGGGAGTGGTGGCGATGCGGAAGGGAAGCATCTGGCTGGCGCCCTGGAATCGGCAGGGGAAGTATGAACGATATCTGGAGGCGTGGCATTTGTTGCGGAGGTGGAGAAGAGGGCCATACGGCGGTAGGGGCGACCAGATCGCGCCTAAAGGCCGCGAAACATCAGTTCTTCCAGAGCCATCCGTCGTACCTGCCAAAAGTCGCGCTCCTCGCCATTCACTTTCAGCCTGCACTCGCCTTCGTCGCTGAAGGTCGCGGTTACCTCAAACATGGGATTGCTTTTGTCATCCCGCACCAAGATCGCGTGGTCGGCGAGGCTGAATACCACGGACTGCTGCAATTGCTGAGCCTTCAAGAGAACCGTAAATTCGCCGTTATCCTCCTTCACGGAAAACTCGTAGGGAGAATTGCCGGGGCGCAGGCCATTGCGGGTCTTAACGTCCGCTTCAACCTGCGTTCTGAGGGCGGTGAAAACCTTCGGAAGGGAGCAGGCGGATCGTTCGGTTACCCAGTCGAACCTTGACGCACCATTCCCAGCTTTGCCGTTGTCTTCGTTCACTTTCCTTCACGCTTTCGCGGTGCTGGACTCTGGATCGGCGTAGATAAATGTCGGCTCCATTCAGAGAAACAGTAAAAATCTGAGCTTCGCTGCCTCATACCCTCCGCCGATCCTCTGACACTGTTCGTCTTCGATAGTCCAAACCTCCAACCTAGTTAGACGGGGCATTGCTGCCTCGGCTCTGAGATGCCACATTTCAGGGATTGGTGCAACTGCTAAAAATGCTCAATCGGAGACACATTTGAAGTCGCCAGTCCCAGAGCAGGCCGCTCTGACTTCCTCTGGGTCGGCCTTTTAATAAAAGCAACCGGGCCCCCCTCATTCGCGTCAAAAAAACGGTCAACGGCGCCCGTCCCAATACGTCGATGTAGGAACAAATCTATGGTCGCGCGGGAAATGCTTCCAAGGAGAGGAAAATTATGGCAAAGCTAACCAAGCCCACTCGTGATCGGATATCCACCAGCAAGTTCGCTTTCCCCAAGCAACGCAAGGAGCCCTTGGAGAACGCCTCCCACGTGCGTAACGCGGCCGCGCGCTTCAATCAGGTGGAGGGAGTTACGGAGGCAGAACGACGCGCGGCATGGAAGCGGATCGAGTCGGCCGCAAAACGCTACGGAGTGGAGTTGAAGAAGTCCGCTTAAGCGTGAAGATGGGTGCATTGCTTGGGCGGCGGCGTGGACTGCTCGACAGCGAGCGCACGGGGCCATACTTCCACCCATCCCTGCATGCGATTTTGGCATCAGAGTTCCATGCCAAACTCAGCGCGACTCGAAGTGTCCGTCTCCCGTTCACACTGAACTACGCACGCCGCCAGAACCCTCTCCGCCCCCGATCAAAGAACCGCCGAACCCTCCCGAGAGCCCGGATGCCCCTGTGCGGGAGCCTGATCCCGACGATCCCGAACAGATTTGATTTCGTGGTCGAAGCCAACGCGCGCTGGATTACAGGTCTGGGCGGCGGACTATGGCTTCAGGGTCGTGGTGCGAATCGAACTGGAGAGCGCCCCACTTGGAGGTTGCTTGAGGTAACGAAAGAAATGGGGGCGTCCCCACTGTTTCCAATATGGCGAATCCCAGGAGTCGACCCCGGGGCCAGAACTCAGCATGCTGAAAAAAGAATGCTGAGCGGGATTGACCACAATCCCGGCATGTCCGCGCCAGACCGTCAAATCGCCGGGTTGGGGATTTGCTACTCGGCGGAATTCGTCAATCCCCGCGTAGAGGTCGGAAGAGGGAGCGTAGTCATAGGGGAAGCCAGCGCGCTCATAGAGGGCGTGGACCAGGTGAGAGCAATCTGGCGCGTGATGGCGGGAATCAGTGCGACGCGAACAATCGCTGATCCCTCATGTCGAGTCATGGCCCACGGCCCAGTCGTTTTGTGCCGGCTCTCTTGCCCCAGCGCGCCCGGGACCAATCACCAGGCTGAGCAGAAACCAATAACACCGCGCCTTTGCTCAGAGAACCACATGATCTGTTTATACCGCAGCTTCGTCGAGGAAGCATACATCACCGGGGTGCTTGCCCTATCCGGGAAAGATGTTTGATTTCAGATGCACCTTAGGGTGGGGAGTTTTCTTGGGGACACGGTTTTAATGCTTTCCTCTCCGCCCAGGATCCGTCGTTCCCCCGGTCGTTGACTGGGGGATACTGCGTCCGTAATATGAAGCGACTCGAAGTCGGGCGTCTCGATCGAGTGTCTCGTTGAATGATCAACCAAACCGTTTCCCACTACCGCATCATTGAGAAGCTTGGCGGCGGCGGGATGGGCGTGGTCTACAAAGCGGAAGACACCCGGCTGCACCGTTTTGTCGCGCTGAAGTTCCTGCCCGATGAAGTAGCCAGCGATCCCCAGGCTCTGGAGCGTTTCCGCCGCGAAGCGCAGGCGGCGTCGGCGCTCAACCATCCCAACATTTGCACCATCTACGACATCGGCGAAGATCAGGGACGTCACTACATCGTGATGGAGTACCTCGAAGGCACCACGCTTAAGTACCGCATCGAGGGGAAGCCAATTTCGGTAGAGCAGTTGGTGGATTGGGGAGCGCAGATTGCAGATGCGCTGGATGTCGCGCACACGGCGGGCATCGTTCATCGCGACATCAAACCTGCGAACCTGTTTATCACCAAACGCGGGCAGGCGAAGGTGCTCGATTTCGGGCTGGCCAAAGTGGCGGCGCGGCCAATGCCGCAAGTGGAGCCGGCGGGAGTGACCCTGGCAACGGCGGCGGTGGATCCGGCGAACCTTACCAGCCCGGGGAGCACCGTCGGCACGGTGGCGTATATGTCGCCAGAACAGGCGCGCGGCGAAGAGCTCGATGTGCGTACCGACCTGTTTTCTTTCGGCACCGTTCTTTACGAAATGGGCACCGGGCGGCAACCGTTTACCGGCAATACATCGGCGGTGATCTTTGATGCCATCCTGAATCGCGCACCCACCGCTCCGGTGCGGCTGAATCCGAATCTGCCCGCCGAGCTGGAACGCATCATCAATAAGGCGCTGGAGAAAGAGCCTGACCTTCGTTACCAGGTTGCGTCGGAGATGCGGGCCGACATGAAGCGTCTGAAGCGAGAGATTGACTCTGGGAAAAGTTCGGCTGCGAGTGGGGCGGCGACTGGTTACGGAGCCGACGGCAGCGTCGAGTTTCTGCGGGTTCGTCAGGTTCGGCGAGAGTGCAGACGGCGGCGCCCGCATCTTCGCCGACTTCAGCGGCCGCTGTGGCAACGCCGAGCGGGACGCAAGAAATGGCCATGGGTTGCGGTCGCGGTGCTAGTCGTGGCCGCCGTCGCCGGCGGAGTCTTTCTTTACAGCCATCGCGCCCGCGCGCTCACGGCAAAGGATTCCATCCTGCTCTCCGATTTTTTGAACACCACGGGCGATCCCGTATTCGATGGAACGCTGAGGCAGGCGCTGGCGGTCCAACTCGAGCAATCGCCTTATCTGAATATTTTTCCCCAGGACCGCGTGCGCGACACCTTGCGCTACATGGGTCACTCTCCCGACGAACGAGTCACACCGGACCTCGCCCGGCAGGTCTGCCAGCGCGAAGGGGTCAAGGCGGTTCTGAATGGTTCCATCTCTGCGGTTGGAACTCAGTATGTGGTTGGAGTCGACGCCGTGAATTGCCGGACGGGTGACAGCCTGGCTCGCGAGCAGATTCCAGTCGATAAGAAGGAACAGGTTCTGGGTGCCGTCGGCAAGGTGGCTTCGAATCTGCGGAGCAAACTCGGCGAGTCGCTGGCTTCACTGCAGAAGTTCGATGCGCCAGTGGAAGAGGCAACTACCTCTTCGCTCGAAGCCCTCAAGTACTTCAGCCTGGGTGAGGCGGAGAGAGACAAGGGCAGCGAGCAGACGGCGATTCCCTTCTACAAACACGCGCTTGAACTGGACCCGAATTTCGCAGTGGCCTACGCGCGCATCGGTCAGGGTTACGGCAACATCGGCGAGAGTGTGTTGGCCGTCGAAAATACCAAGCAGGCATTTGAGCGGAGGGATCGCTGCAGCGAACTGGAAAAGCTCTACATTGAAACCCACTATTACAGCATTGTGACCGGAGAATCGGACAAGGAACTGGAGGCATTGGAACTGTGGCGGCGAACCTATCCGCGCGACAGCATCCCGGCCAATAACCTCGCGGTTGGCTATGAGGCCATGGGGAAGTGGGAACAGGCGCTCGAGGCGGCTCAGGCAAATATGCAACTGGCCCCTGACTCGTCGTTCAGTTACAACTCGCTGGCAGTGGCGTATCTCGGCCTCAACCGTCTTGCCGAAAGCAAGGCGATCCGCGAGGAAGAGCTTCGCAATAAAATCGACAGTACCGTGGCCCATTCCGATCTGTATATGCTTGCATTTCTTGATGGAGATGCGGCCGGAATGCAGCGTCAAGTGGAATGGGCCAAGGGAGGCCACGGTGAGTATGTAGTGGCGGAAACTGTTGCCGATGCTGCCGCGGCGGCGGGCAAGATGGCAGCAGCACGGGCTGATTATCAGCGGGCAATCGATCTCGCGCGGCAGAGGAAGCTTGAGGAGATTGCGGCAAGGATCCTGGCGCGGGAAGCCGACTTCGAGGCGGCGATGGGAAATTCCAAGGCAGCGCGCGATGACGCCACGACGGCGCTTTCTTCTTCGCACGGCCGCGGCACTCTGGCGTTCGCAGGATCGGCGTTGTCGCAAGCCGGCGAGGCGCGAGGGGCGGAGTCTGCTGCCCAGGAACTCGTCCGGGAACACCCAATGGATACATTCATCAACGCAGCCTATGTACCCGCCATTCGCGCAGCTATTGCCATAAACCAGGGAAATCCCGCGAAAGCGATTGAACTCCTGCAAGCCACCACTCCCTACGAGTTTGGTTTTGTGACGGGTGTGCAGTCCAACTACCTGCGTGGGTCTGGCATATCTCAAGCTGCACCAGGGAAAGGAAGCTGCGGCTGAGTTCCAGAAAATTATTGATCATCCAGGTATTTGCACGATCATGCTTCCAACCTGCAGGCTGGCTCGCCTGCAGCTCGGTCGCGCCCGGGCAGAAGCCGGCGACGCAGGCGGCGCTCGCACAGCCTACCAGGATTTCTTTGCTCTCTGGAAAGACGCCGATCCCGACATCCCCATCCTGAAAGAGGCTAAGGCCGAGTACGCCAAGCTGCAGTAATTTTCAGCGGCAGGTGAGCGTGAATCGTTTTACGGATTGTCCCCCCGGCCACGGTCCCCGGAATTGCGTGTAATACACATAGAATTCTTTTCCGAGAATGTTCGGGTCATCGCCCAAGCCGATGGGCCCCGAGTAGCCTGCGATGTTCGGGACATAGCCCAGCATGCCGAGGAAGACGGTGTCGGTCCAGTGCAGGCCGTCGATTGACTCTGCGTAGCTGTAGTTCTGCGAGTCGCTGTTGAGCATCATGTAACGGTGAAGGTAGGAGTTGTAAGCGACATTGAGCCCGCCGCCGTAGCGCGCGTTGGGAAGCAGGTCGGTCGATGCGCCGCCGATGCCAGGTTGATCCCACTTGCCCTGGTAATACTTAAAGAAGGGTGCGGCGTAGTGCTTTTCGCCACCGAAAGCGGCTTGCAATACTGAGTCGATCGAGGCGCGGGCCACCGAAGCCATGGTGAAGAAGTTGCCATCCTTCAGCCAGTCCTGGAAATAAATGTAGAAGTACTTGCCATCCGGGGAAATCACGAGCGGAGGATCTCCGATCGCGGCGTTGGCCGCGCTACCTTGATAACTGAAGGGCATGTTGAACCGGATGATTTCGCCGATATCCGTCCAGTGCTCGCCCCGGTCAGACGATATGGCGAGGCCCAAAAGAAAATAGGCAGGATCGTTGTATTCCGCGTGGTAAACGAGCAGCCAATTCCCCGCGCCAACCTGGCCTTGCGGAACCTGATACACCGGCCCACCGCCAATGTAGGTGTAGCAGAAGTTGTGCGGGTATTTTGTGGGATCGCAGTTGTGCGGATTTACCTTGGGATCGGGATTGTGATCGATTACTACGTCAATCGGTGGCGCCGAGCCGAGTGGATTATCGAGTGTGCCGGTGGTGCGCACGACGGATCCCGAGTTGTTATTGCCAACCTCGTGTCCGTGCCAGAGTTGGCGGAAATGTGTGCCGGCGTCGATGCTAAAGAAGAAATAACCGCTGTCGGTCTTGAGTGCCGAGATTTGTGCGTCGGGCCAATCGAAGCCTTGGTTTTCAGTGGTCGGCGGCTCGGCTTTCGTTCCCGCCTGGTAGCGCTGGTGGGAAGAGACCACCTCGATGGGAGCTGACATTTTGGCATGGCAAATCGGCGCAATCGCGGTGCTCTGCGCCATGGCGGAGCACACTGCAAACATTCCGACCAACGAAATTGCCGCGCCCGCTATCAATCGAGCCCGCAACTGAACCATCTTTCTTGTACTTAACGTATCCATCGCACTGCCGATCCCCATCAAGGTTGAACTTCGAACACTGATCCCCAGCCGTTCGTTCCTGCCTGCACCGTAGTGCCGTAAAGATTGCCCGCCCCATCCGTTATCAACCCTCCCATGGGATATTGCCCGTCGGCATTCTCCCCGTTGGAATTCGGAGTGCTAAATCCGTACAAGGGTATTAGCGACCCATCAACAAACTTGAATACCGCGCCTTGTCCGCAGCAGCCTCCTGACGAGGCGGTGCCGTAAAGATTTCCGGAAGCGTCCACAAGGAGGTGCGAGTAGGGATTTGCGCCGTCTGATCCGCCGGTGAAGGTGTACAAGATGCTCTCGTGACCAGCGGTGTCTATTTTGAACAGAGTTCCTAGACCAAGCGGAGTGCTCCCCGAGGCGCCACCTGCTGCCGTGGTTCCGTACATGTTCCCGGCTTTGTCGAGAACCGGCGCGTCGAGCGGATTTGCTCCGTCACTTCCGCCCGCAAAGCTGTGCAGCACTTTCTCACCGCCGCACATGTCGATTTTGAATACCGTCCCAAAGCTATTAGTGCCGCCGAGCCAGGTTGTGCCGTAAATGTTTCCCAGGGAATCGAGCGCGACGCCGCCGAGAGGGCTGGCCCCGTCCGGAAAATCAGCAAAGCGGTAGAGGACTGTCTCGCGGCCGTCGGGGCTGATTCGGAATACGGTTCCGCAGCCCTGGCCATCGCATCCTCGGCCGCCGTACTGCGTAGTGCCGTAGAGATTTCCGGCCGCGTCCTCGACTAGCCCTGCGTTCGGCCGATCGCCGTCGGTGCCGCCAGCGAAACTGTGGATGATCGTTTCGTTGCCGGCTCTATCGACCTTGAATACCGTCCCGTGGCCATGCGCCCCGCCGTACCCGGTTGTGCCGTAGAGGTTTCCGGATTCATCCAGAATCAGTCGTGCGGTGGGATTCCATCCATCGTACGCACCGCCAAAACTGTGCAGTACGGTTTCTGCGCCACTGGTATCGATTCTGAAAACCGTTCCGCAGCCCGCGAAGTAGATGTCGCATCCCGTGCCGGTTCCGCCGAAAAAAGTGGTGCCGTAGAGATTGCCGTCTGCATCCCGGGTCACGCCAGCCTCGGGTGAACCTCCATCCGATAAATTGCCACTGCTGTTAAATGCGTAGAGCTCAGTGAAGGACTGTGCGACCGCGGATTGAGGCAGGAACAGAACCGGCACAAACGCCAGGAGCCCAACCAGAAAAGCAGGGACCATGAGATTCTTAGGTGAAATACGGTCTCGACCCTGAGTGATGCCCATCTGGCTTCCTTTTTGCTGGTTTGGCGCAACATCCCATCGGCGAGAGCGAACGGCAATGCGCGCGAGGAACTTTCCGTAAGAACCCTGATCTTAAAGGAAAGTTTCCGTGAAAGTTAGGGGACTTTGGTCTTTCCGCCCGCACTATGCTGAGGTTTTCGGCAACGGATCGGCGACGAATGCCCCGTCTCGCACCGCCGTGACCCGCGCGGTGATCCAGCGATTAGGCTGGTGGCGTCCCTTCAGATAAAGCTTCTGATAGTTGTCGGTGAGAGCTTCGGAGAATTCCCCGTCGGAGTTGTTGTGCGTGACGTTGAGCGTGATAGCCTCCAGCTGTTTTCCAATAAACGACTGCATGAAGGCGAGTTTCTTTTTCGCAGCCAGGTCGCGCAGGATCTGGTTGCGCTCGCGGCCAACATGAACCGGGACTTGGTCGGGCATGCCTGCGGCTGGCGTTCCCGGCCGCGCGGAATAGGTGAAGACGTGCAGGTAGGTGAAGGGCAAGTCGGCGATGAGGCGGCGCGTGGCATCGAATTCGGCGTCGGTTTCACCGGGGAATCCAGCCATCACGTCGGCGCCAATGGCGGCCGAGGGCATGGCCGCGCGAATTTTTTCGATCTTCTCGCGATAGTGCCAGGGCCGATATTTGCGGTGCATGCGGCGCAACACGGCGTCACTGCCGGATTGCAGGGGCACGTGGGCGTGTTTGGCGATGCGCGGCGAGGAGGCGACCAGCGCGATGAGTTCGTCGCTCCAATCCATGGGCTCGACGCTGGAGATGCGGAGCTTTTCGAGTTTCGTCTCCTTCAGGATGGCCCGGAGCAGATCTTCGAAGACCGGCGTCGGACGTCGGACCTCGGACCTCAGTCCAAACTCGAGATCGCGTCCCCAGCGGCCGAGGTTGATGCCGCTGATGACTACTTCGCGGTAGCCTGCGGCTACCAGCGTGTTCATTTCACGAATGACCTGAGCTAACGGTAGTGACCGGCTTTGGCCGCGGACGCTGGGGATGATGCAGAACGAGCAGCGGTTGTCGCAGCCATCCTGCACTTTGAGATTAGGGCGAGTGCGGTCGGACTCGTGAGTTGTGTGTTCGAATACGGGAGCGGCCAGGAGTTCAGTGTGGGCGAAGATGTCGGAAACGAAGATTGAGTCTTCATCTCCAAGCTCCCGGTTCTCAGTCAGAGTCGAGACTGGAAGGAATGTTGTATCTTCGCGAGGTTTTTCACGGAGTACGATTTCAGCGAGTTGATGTTTGTGGGAATTGCCGATCACAGCGGTCACACCCGGCAGGGCGGCAATTTCTTCGGGAGCGCGCTGGGCATAGCATCCGGTGACGATGATTTTCGCCAGCGGGTTCTCCCGCTGCACGCGTCGAATGGCGGCACGGGCGTCCTGATCAGCAGAATTAGTTACGGTGCAGGTATTCAGTATTACCAGGTCGGCTTGCGCGGCTGAGGTGCGAGCCAGGCCGCGGGATTCGAACTGGCGTTCGAGGTCGGCGCCGTCTGCCTGAGTGGCGCGGCATCCGAAATTCTGTACGTGGTAAGTGGGCACCCGATTATGGTAGCTCATGCTGCCGCCCGCGCCCAATGTCTCACTGTCTAATTCGTCCGATACCTTCTCGGCTTCAGGAGGCAGCGGCGGTCTTCTTCTGCGTGAAACACTCGCGGCAGAAGATGGGACGGCCTTGCGTGGGGCGGAAGGGAACTGTAGTCTCCTTGCCGCATTGCGAGCAGGTGGCTCGAGTTTCGACTCGAGCGTAGTGGTGTCCGTTGCCCGGAGTGGGCGGAGCGGAAAGAACAGCCACGCGTTTTGACTTGCAGGTCTTGCAGCGCTTGGGTTCGTTCTTGAATTGTTTGTCGTGAAAAAACAGCTGTTCCCCGGCGGTAAAAACAAACTCCGCGCCGCAATCGATGCAGGTCAGTACCTTGTCCTGAAATTCCATTGAGGATGGCTCCCTTGTGCCTGTGGCAGCACCCGCCACACGCGGGCAAAGGCGGTGGCACGGAGCCAACACAGGTTGTGTTACATCCCCCCTCAGACTGCCCCTGGACTCGGCCCTCCGCGCCCCTGGACGGGGCATGGATACAGCTCTTGCATTCGAACGCCGAATGGAATATCGAATGATCCCTGCCGCAACTCTATCGGGTGGGGGCCAGATGGAGCAGGGTCGCCCCGGGATGGGCGACCCTTTACTGCATTAGTCTTGCTCCTTACGAACCTTCTTGCGAGCGCGCTTGCGAGCGAGCGCGGCTTTCACGCGTTTCTTCTCACCGGGCTTGAGGTAAAAGGAGTGGCGCTTGACTTCCTTAATAATATCTTCCTGCTGCACTTTGCGCTTGAAACGCCGCAGAGCGTTCTCGAGGGATTCACCCTCTTGCAGTCGAATTTCCGCCAAACAAACACACCTCCAAACCCGTCCGGAAGGACCGAATAGTTATTACAAGGATTTGACTCGAAGTCAAGTAGGGAGAGTGAAAAAAGGGATTAGCCTGTGGGACAACCGACGCGGCTGTCCCACAGAGTTCGTAATCTGGCTACGAGTTTCCCAGGTACATTACGTGGACGTAGGTGCCTAGCCTTACGTTGTAGGCGAGGTACCAGCCGTCGTGGTCGGGATCTTCGTAGATGACGATGTCATCGCTGTCCCAGAGCCAGTCGTTGCAGTAGGCGAGGTCGAAGGCGCCGACGCTGAAGTAGAAACCGCCGAACCAAAAGCGGTTGGGACCGCCTCCTGCAAGATGCCAAACGTGGCCGCGACCGAAGCCGCCGGTGAAGTGTCCGTGCTCCCAGGGATGATCGAGATGCATGCGAGGATCGTCACGGCCAGTGTCGTGGCCGATCCATTTGCCGTTCGAGTGCACGTGAGGAGCTTCGGGATGTCCTGCCTTGTCACTATAGTGAGGAGCTGCTGGGGCGGGTTTTGGATTGTGTACCGGAGCCGGGCCATGGGCCGGGATGTTCTTCACGCCTCCGCCCACGGCGGCGCGATGTTGCGCAAAGGCAAACAACGAAAACAGGAAACATACGATTAGCGGTCCGATTAGTTTTTTCATGTTCGTCCTTTCTTTCGAGCGTCGGAGGATTTTACTGTCCGGTGCTGGGTTGGTGCAATTGGGAGCGGTGGTCAGCAGCCCTGCCCAGTTAAGACGATTCCATGGGTCCTACTTCGACTGGCCACTGATCACTGATCACCGGCCACTGCCTTTCAGAAGATGAACTTCAGGCCTAGCTGGATTTGGCGAGGGGCGAAGGCGGCATTAGGTTTCAGGAAACTTTGGGGTTGCTGGTAATAGGCAGGATAGAAAATTCCGTCTACGTAGGCGGAGTACGGCGTGAACGTGGTGGCTTCGACAGTCAGGCCGCTGGAGGTGATTTCGACGCGCTGGTTGTCGCGATTGAAAAGATTGAAAGAGTCGGCGGTGAACTCCAAACGGTAGCCCCGAGCAACATGGATCTTGCGGACGAGGCGGAGGTCCGTTGAGGCGTAATCGGGGCCGGTGAATCCGTTGCGAGTGTAGCCGGGAAGGCGGTCGTTGTCGTAGTTGCCGTCCTGATTGGGGTCGCCGGAGACAGTAGCGTTCACGGGGCGTCCGCTGCCGGCAGTTACAATGCTGGAAATTTTCCAGTCGTTGAACATATGGCCGAGGAGTGGGTGTTCGCGGTGGAAGGGACGCGGCTCGATCGAGAAGGCGGCTACGAATCGATTGCGTTGGTCTGTGACGCTCGGTCCACGCTCGCTGTTCGGATTGTAGGAGTTCTGGACGGCGGCCGGTTCGCCAGCTACGAGCGCGTCCTGGCCATCGTCGATGGCCCGGGCGTAGGTGTAGGAGAGGCGAAGGTAAGCGCCGTGGGCCACGCGTCGGTTGATGGAGAGAGTCAGGCCGTTATAGACGCTGGAGGCGGCGCTTTGGAATTCGTCGATCGATCCAAGTTGGGCGATGGG
Source organism: uncultured Acidobacteriaceae bacterium (assembly GCA_963763285.1). GTDB lineage: Bacteria > Acidobacteriota > Terriglobia > Terriglobales > Acidobacteriaceae > Sulfotelmatobacter. Next base: position 427,972 of record CAVXOK010000004.1, read on the forward strand.
TCGTCCCAGAGGATTGATGCACGGAGGAAACGGGCAAGTCAGCGATTGGGTGTACTGCCAAGTAGCGAAGGAGGCGACGGTGTAGTATCCGCCCTGAAAAATCGAGCCCGTGGAATCAAAGAGAGGATAGGTTAGCGCGACCGGCTGGGGCAGATTCACGTCGAGGGCTCGAATTAGATGCTCACCGTGAACGTAGAGATAAGAGACAGCGACGGTGGTCTGGCCAACGACTTCTCGCTCGAACGTTAGGCTGGTTTGTTGCACGCGCGGGGTTACGAAATTGGGCGCGAAGGCGGAGACGTCGTTGGTTACGCCCTGGGTGAATCCGGCGGGCAGACTGCACGATGCGGAGGTTAGCCGGCAGTTTACGAGAGGGTTGGGATAGGTGGGAAAGACCTGGTGGTCGTAATAGTTGGAGGTGTTGAGAAAGAGCTGAGCATCGGTTATGCCGTTATCGGTGGCGACGGCGGAGTTGTAGATCTGAGGAATGCGGACGTAGAACAATCCATAGCCGGCGCGGATTACGAGCGGGTGCGTCTTGCCGATGGAATAGGCTAATCCAGCGCGCGGGCCGAAGTTATGAGGATTGAAGGGAACTTTGCCGGCGGGCGGGAAGAGCGGATTCGAGACCAGGCCTGCCGTTGTGAAGGTTTGAAGATCCCAGCGAACGCCTAGATTCACGGCTAGATGATCGGTGATGCGGATGGTGTCCTGCGCGAAGGCAGCATAGTCGTTGCTATTCGGATTGGAGGAAGATGGGCCGAAGCTCTGCAGATAGTATTTCGGGACTGCGTGGGCGTAGGCGCGGAGCGGAGTGAGCGGGAGCCCGGCTTCCATGGGTTCGAAGGTGAAGGGATCGACTTTGATGATGTCGAAGAGATATTCGCCGCTTTGCTGGCTGGGGTAGTAGTCGTAGATCCATGTGATTAGGGAATCACCGCCGAACTTGAAAGAATGGCGGCTGGTGTCGAAACTCAGGGTTTCGGCAAGCTGGGCGCGGTGTTCACGGGTGGCGCGGGGAAGTTGATCGGAGCGTCCGATGCCATCGATGATGTCCGTGACTTTAATCAGGGTGTTGGTAGTGTTGGTGTAGGACTGGCGCAGGTCGCGGGAAAACTGCGCGCGGAGATGGCTGATGAGGCGCGGTGTTAGGCCTGAGATGAGAGAAACGGAACCGGTGTCGGTGGAGACAGTTTCCTCGCCATTATCGGAGATGGAATCGTAAGTGACGGGACTGGCGGGATCGAGGAAGACGTTATTCGATCCCCAGTAGCGGGAAGCGTTGTAGCGTAGCGCCAGTTGGTTGCGCGGGGTGAGATTGATATCGAGCTTGGCGTAGGAAGCGTTGCCGATTTGCGCGGCGGGATAAGATCCGGCCAGTGAAGTGAGTTGAGCGGCAGCGGCGAAGACGAGGGCCTGGTCGCTGGCTTCATAGTCACCGGGAGAGTAGGGTCCGGTTCCGGCCTGTGGCACGACCTGCATGCTGCCGTCGAGGAACTCGACTACGTCGGGGACGTGGAAGTAGTGCTGATCGAAGCCGGCGAAGAAGAAAATCTTATTTTGTTTGATGGGACCGCCGATGGTGGCCCCGCCTTGCTGCTGCTCGCTGTGCGGTTTGAAGGTCATGAAGGGATCGGCAGCGCCGCCGAAGCCGCTGTCGCGGATGTAATAAAGACCGGTGCCGTGCCAGTGGTTGGTGCCGGACTTGGTGACTACGTTGACCACGGCGCCTCCGGCGCGTCCCATTTCCGCTCCGTAAGAATTGGAAGAGACGCGGAACTCCTGCACCACTTCATTGGAAAACTGGTAGGGTGCGCGATAGAGCCCGCGGGCCTGGGCGAAGAAAGCATTGTTGAAATCGCCGCCATCGACCAGGAAGCTGTTCTGGAATCCGCGCAGGCCACCGAAAGAAAGATCGCCGTTAGTGGCGGAGGTCAGGCTGCGCGGGTCTTGCGTCACGCCGGGTGACAACAGCATTAGATCGGAGAAGCGGCGGCCATTGATGGGAAGATCGGCAATAGCGCGTTCGTCAAGGAGAGTGGAGACGGCAGCGGGTTGAGTGTCAACCAGGGCAGGAGTGCCGCTGACGGAGACATGTTCCTGAGCCCCGGCGACGCTGAGGCGGAACTGCAGTTCGGCGGCAGCGCCGACATCGACGTGGAGCTGAGGTGTGATTTGCGGCGACATATCTTTGGCGACAACGCGGGCAGAGTAGTCGCCCGGCGGAAGGAGATCGAGAGCGAAGCGGCCTTCAGCGTCGGAAGTGGCGGAGTAGCGCGCGCCGGTAGCCGTGTTGATGACTGCGATCGTGGCTTCGGGAATGCGCAGCTCGTGGAGATCCACGACAGTGCCGTGGATGGCGCCGGTGGCGGCGTCCTGGGCATGGGAGAGCGGGAACAGGAGTAAGGAGAGAATCAGGATGTAGAGCGGAGTCCGCGGCATGGAGTGCCACCTGTGGTTAGCATTAGGCTCGGAGAGGTGAAGCCCGCGCGGGGTCCGGAGGCGAGCGGGTGAGGAAACCAGACTCATTTGTAGCATGAGTGAGAGGAGCGTGGCGGTGATGAAGCTGAGTTCTTTCTAGGATGAGTGCCGGAGTGGGAATTCTGCTTTACTGACAGGAGTGGCGGCGTGCTATGTTCAATGTTCCCTGGCCCTGGCAGCCGCGGTGGCGCCGGCAAAGTGCATAGGTCCTTCGCTTCGCTCAGGATGACAGCTCTTAATTAAAGGTGCGCAAAGATCATGGTTCGATCGTTTAAGGGCATGAAGCCGGTGATTCCCGCGACGTGTTACGTGGATGAGTCGGCGCAGATTATTGGGGACGTGGTCCTCGGCGAGCATGCATCGGTCTGGATGAATGCGGTGCTCCGCGGCGACGTATACGCGATCCGCATCGGAGCACATTCGAATGTGCAGGATTGCAGCGTACTGCATGGTATGAAGAATCAGTACGGCGTGACGCTGGGCGAGTACGTCACAGTGGGGCACTCGGTTACTTTGCACGGATGTGTCGTCGAAGACCGATGTTTGATCGGGATGGGATCGGTGATTCTCAACGGTGCCAAAATCGGCGCGGGATCGATTATCGCGGCAGGGACGCTGATCCCCGAACGCACGGTGGTCGAGCCAGGATCGCTGTGGATGGGGTCTCCGGGGAAGTTCCGGCGGAAGCTGGACGAGAAGGACCAGGAATCGATCATGCGGTATGCGCGGAATTATTTAGGGTACACAGAGGAGTATTTGCGCGAACGGTAAGGGCCTTGTCATCCTGAGCGGAGTCGAAGGACCCCTTTCACCGATGTACAACGGCGGCGCGTCAAGGAGTTCTCCCAGCGCTTTCGATGGCTCGGGAACGACACTCGAGGAATAAATGATTAAAGCAGTCCGAGGAACCCGCGACCTGCTGCCACCGGAAACGGCGCTATGGAATTTCGTGGAGTCGGCGGTGCGCGACGTATTCCGCGCTTACAACTTCCAGGAAATTCGCACGCCAATCTTCGAGTCGACGGAATTGTTCGCTCGCGGCGTCGGAGAAGAAACCGATATCGTCGCCAAGGAGATGTATACGTGGGAGGATCGCGGGCGGGCGGCTTCCGAAAAAGGGCAGTCTCTAACTCTTCGTCCTGAAAATACTGCCGGGGTAGTGCGGGCTTACATCGAGCACACAATGTGGGATCGCGGGCTGAACAAGCTTTATTACATCGGCCCGCAGTTTCGGCGGGAACGTCCGCAGAAAGGCCGCTACCGGCAGTTTTATCAGATTGGGGCGGAGGTGATCGGACCAACTTCGGCGGGAAGCGAATCTCCCGCACGCGACGCGGAAGTCTTAGAGATGCTGGCGACCTTGCTCGACCGGCTTGGAATCGCAGGATGGACTCTCGAGCTGAACTCCGTTGGCTGTCCCAGCGACCGTGCCAAGTTCAACGAGGCTCTGCGCAAGGCTCTCGATCCAGTTAAAGACAAGATGTGCGCAGATTGCCAGCGCCGCGCGGTAACCAATCCGCTGCGTGTGTTTGATTGCAAAGTGCCGGAGGATCAGCCCATCATCGACGCGCTCCCTCGCATCAGCCAGTTTCTCGACGAGGGATGCCGCAAACACTTTGACGCCGTGCAGGAAATTCTCACCAAGGTGGGCGTCCCCTTTACGTTGAACGACCGTCTTGTGCGCGGCCTCGATTACTACACTCGGACCGCATTTGAATTTACCCACGGGGCGCTTGGGGCGCAGAATGCGATCCTCGGCGGCGGCCGATATGACGGGCTCTCCGAGGCGCTGGGCGGGCCGGCCGCTCCCGGGATCGGGTTTGCGATCGGCGAGGACCGGCTGGTGATGTCTCTGCAGGAGTCGGCGTCGGCTGAGGGTGTTGTGAAAAAGCCGGATGTGTACGTCGCTCCGCTCGGCACGGGGATGAACGGCGAAGCGGCCCGGCTCGCGCGGGAGTTGCGGCGGCACGATCTGGTCGTGGATCTCGGAGATGAGACCTTCCGGCTGAAGAAATCGTTTGAGGCAGCGACCAGGTCGGGTGCGAAATATATCTTGATCGTAGGCGAGAATGAAGTGAAAGCGGATGCGTTCGCGCTGAAGAATCTGGCTTCAGGCGATCAGGTTTCAGTACCGCGCGCAGAGTTGGCGCGCAAGATTCAAGGGGAGTGATTCTCGCGGTGAATGATAGCTTTAGTGCGGAGGAAATGTCATGAAGCTCGGTGCGCTGCTTGGCGCGGCCTTTTTCTTAAGCGGTATTGTTCCCGGTTTCAGTCAGACTGCCGCGACTGCGAAGGCCTTTAGTCCACTGGAACAGACTTTGATTGCGAATGAGAAGAGCCTGATTGAGGCGAAGAAGAAAGACGACGCCGCGTTTTTCAAGCGAACGCTCAGCGAGGATTTTGCGTTAGTCGGCGTGGATGGCGAGCTGCATCAACGGCAGGACGCGTTGGATGAGTTGGGCGATTCCGGCCTGCTGGAGTTGACGCCTTATGACATCAAAGTTGTCTCCGTCGGCGAGAACGCGGCGATCATCACTTATGACGCTGTTGTGCGCAAGGCGCCGGAAGAGGACCAGGGGCCTCCGCCGCGCTATCAGCATTTCAGTTCGGTGTGGGTAAAGCAGGGAGACGCATGGAAGCTGAAGTTTCATCAGTCTACGGCGGCGCACTGGGGAGACTGGTAGGTCCCAGCTTCCGGCTTTCGCTTTCCGGCTTCCGGGTGCGGCTTCCCTTGCCGCTTTCGCTTTTTGTCGCGGAACGTCTAACTTTAAAGTAGGGTCAATAGGGTCGATTAGACGGTCTCGAAATGCTTCGAGGAGAAATGCGATGAAACACGCAGGAATAATTCTGGTGGCTGGGCTGGTGTTGACGGTTGTCGCGATGGCGCAGGAGAGCGCGCCCAAACCCGCTCCCGAACATAAAAAGCTCGACATGCTGGCTGGCTCCTGGGTGCTGGAAGGGGACGTCAAGCCAAGTGCCATGGGGCCCGGGGGAAAGACCACCGAGAATGAAAAGTGCGAGTGGATGGAAGGCGGCTTTTACCTCGTATGTCACGTTGATTTTAAGAGCGCCAACTCGGGCAGCGGGTCGGGGCTGTCAGTGCTCGGGTATTCTGCCGCCGAAAAAACCTATACCTATCGCGAGTTCAATAGTTGGGGCGAGTTCGAGGATTCGAGAGGCACGCTCGATGGAGACACATGGACCTGGACCAGCGACGAGAAAATGGGCGACACCATGATGAAGGGCCGCTTCACCATGAAGTTTACCTCTCCGGCCATTTACACCTTCACCTACGAGATGTCGCCGGACGGGGGGAAATGGACCACCGCAGTCGACGGGAAGGCCACGAAAGTAAAATAGTTTCTCAACCCAGCCGAAGAAACCTCCATCCGCAAATGCCTGCCGGTTAGCGCCACGCTCCGATAATCAATCCCATGATTACGAATGACACGGTCATATAACCGCCGTTGATCAGGATGTATTTCCAGGAGCGGCGCTCGAACAAGCCGATCGTAGCGATGGCCAGCGCTACCCAGCCAAAACCAGCCAGAAAGCCGGCGGTTGCTCCCCACGCAGCCGTGGTCTTGGGCTCGGCCAGAAAGGCTGCCAGGTTCGCTGCCATGATCACAGCGAAGATCAGTGACAGCCCGAAAATTTTGAGCATATTGCTCTTGGCCAAGTCGCTCTCGGAAAAGTTATTGGCCGACATCCAGGCCCGGCCAAACAAGGCCTTTGAGTACCAGAGTCCCCCCAGGACAAAAGTAGAAACGGCCGCGGCCAGAACAGCCAGCCAGTTAATGTGTGGCATGGAAGCATTCTCCTCACGGGAAATTAGAACTTGCGACTGGGCTAATGTGAACCGAAGCGTGGGGAATGTATTGTAAGAAATTTCCCTGGAACGTTTTCTAGTCCACGGGAATGTAGTGGGGATATTCGGTGCGGTTCCGGTGATACTCGGCCGGAGTCATTCCCGCGAATTGCTGGAATTCATGAATGAAGTGCGCCTGGTCGTAGTAGCCGTAAGCCGCGGCAAGGTCGGACCAGTCCGGGTGAAGGCGCTCCGGTGCGCGGCAGCGAGCGACTTGCGGAAGCGAAGGATGCGCGAAGTCAGTTTGGGAGTCAGTCCCACGCGGCAATCGAAACGCGCAATCATCTGCTTGTGGCTGAGGCCGAGTCGAGAGGCGAGCTCGCGCAGAGGGATTACAGGCCAGGAGTGCAAGGTTGTCAACGCAGCCGAAATGGTCTTGTCCGGCTCAAGGCGCGATTGCGCCTTGCCGATGAGATACGCCTCCAGCAAATCGAACTTGGCGTCAGCGGTCGTGGCTTCGATCAACTGCTCGCGCAGGGAGAGGATTTCGCGTTTCCAGATCAGATCCAGTTCCACCACATTGGCTGTAAGTTCTGAGATGGGGAATCCGAAGAACGGCGCCGCCCCGCCGGTGCGGAAGTGCGCGCCCATCATGGAAGATCCTTTTTCTACGCCGATGATGATGTAACGACGCTGCATGCCGCTGATCCAGCAACGGTTGTAACTCGGTATAGCGAAGCGGATCCTGGCGATCGTAAAGTTTCTTGGGCCCCTGGCTGAGGTCGATGATCAATTCCACCGAGGCATCAGGCAGAAGTTTTTCTTTGGTGTGGTCGGCTTCCAGATCCTCATAAAACCAGAGGTTCTCCACAAAATAAGAGAGCGGAGCGCGCGGAACCCTGAGGCGGAAAATCATCGCCGGGGAGCTTAGCATGGCTTCTGCCGGGCAGCAAGCCAGGTCGAGACCACCGCGAAAGGGAACCCTACCACTCGATTCCCGTCAGTTGGTTTTTGTCCCGGAATGCCTGCCATTCATCCCGCACGACGCCGCCATTTATAATCTTGAATTCGGCTTTCAGCCCACTTCCAAGTGTAAGGACATAACTTGCTCGATTTTCTAGGAGATTTACGACGAACGCATATGTGCGGAGCGCTGCGCGCTTCCGACGCCGGCAAAAAGGCGACGCTGATGGGCTGGGTGAACAAGCGGCGCGACCTGGGCAGCCTGATTTTTGTCGACCTGCGCGACCGCACCGGAGTGACGCAGGTGGTGATCAATGCCGAGCGGGATGCGGCGATCCATAAGAAGGCGGAGGCTCTGCGCAACGAGTATGTCATTGCCGTGACTGGCACAGTGAAGCTGCGCGATGCCAGCACGGTGAACCAGAACATTGCGACCGGCGAAGTCGAACTGGTGGCGGAGGAGTTGCGGATTCTGAACGAATCGAAGCTGCCTCCGTTCTTGCCTTCGGACACGGCGCTAACCAATGAAGAGACGCGGCTGAAGTATCGCTACATCGATCTGCGGCGCGAGGTGATGCAGTTCAACATCGAAATGCGTCACAAGGTGGCGAAGGCGATCCGGGATTATTTGTCAGGGCAGGGATTTTTTGAGATCGAGACCCCGTTCATGACGCGATCGACTCCGGAAGGGGCGCGCGATTATCTGGTGCCGAGCCGCGTGCAGCCCGGAACGTTCTATGCCCTGCCGCAGTCGCCGCAGATGTTCAAGCAGATTCTGATGATCTCAGGGTTCGACAAGTATTTCCAGATCGTGCGCTGCTTCCGCGACGAGGATTTGCGCGCCGACCGCCAGCCGGAGTTCACCCAGATCGATTTGGAGATGTCTTATCCGCAGCCAGAGCGGGTGTGGGAAGTGGTAGAGGGATTTCTCACCGCGGCTTTTGCCGCGGCTGGGCAAGCGATCAAGACGCCGTTTCCGCGCATGGATTACGACGAGGCGATCCGGCTGTATGGCATCGACAAACCGGATTTACGCCTGCCGCCGTTGACCGACGTGCGGGAATGCGTTCGCGGCGGAAGAATGTGCAGGAGTTAAGGCCCGCTTCAAGCTCGCGAAGATTGCCAGTCGTGACTGATTCGAACACCGAAGGTCGGCGAACTCTCCGCAAAGAGCGCGATGACATCAAGTCGATGTTTCACGGCGAAGGCATGCCCAGCGCAAAGTCAAATTATGAGGACTTCAAAGTGGGATTGCGAAGAAGTTTCCTGAAAGACTACGCGACTGCGTTCGATCGCATCCTGAAGACTGGCGAACGTGGAGGAGGGCGACTGATTGTGCTGGTTGCGGTTCTGCTCAATAACCGCCACGCGAGCAGATTCCGACATCGCAAAGTTTACTCCGCAGGAGTTGGCGGTTTACGTTCGGCCGGCTTGCTGCGCTTGCCTTGGCGCAGAAGTACGCCGAGCGAAGCATGGGATTTTCAAGAAGACAGGCGACGCACGAAAGGATTTCCGCTTCTTGTGGGTCAACGAATTTTCCCATGTTCGAGTGGGATGAGGGCGAGAAGACCTGGATGGCGGCGCATCATCCCTTCACTTCGCCACATGAACAGGACATGAAGCTGCTGGAAGAGGGAGTGGAGGCGTTGCACGATCCGCTGTCGCCGCTGAGTGCAGTGCGCGCGCTGGCGTATGACGTTGTTTTGAACGGGACGGAGCTGGGCTCAGGATCGATTCGTATTCACCGCCAGGATGTGCAGAGCAGAATCTTCCGAGCCTTAGGGATGACGGAAGAAGAAGCGCGGGCGCGTTTCGGATTCTTCCTCGAAGCGCTCGAGTACGGCACACCTCCGCACGGAGGAATTGCGCTGGGTCTCGACCGCATCGTGATGATTCTCGCCGGAGCAGAGAGTTTGCGGGAAGTGATTCCATTCCCGAAAACGGCGCGGGCGGTAGATTTGATGGTGGATGCGCCGACGCCGGTGAGCGAGGCGCAGTTGAGGGAGTTGGGGATTACAATTCGGAGAGCAAAGGAATGATGCTCCGCATGGTCTTGTCATTCCGACGCGCGAGCGAAGCGAGATAGGAGGAATCTGCTTCCTGTATGAGCACAACCGTCCTGCTCGCTGGCAAACTCCACGACAACCCCGCAACCCCAACCAAGAAATCCACAGCCACATTGTGACATCTAACCTTGCGCCTCACTCCCGATTCGCCTCATACTGAATCCAAATCTCTACAGGCTCCTTGACAACCGAATAGGAACAGCTAAGCCCAGTCAATCTAATATTTTGCGGATAAATTCTTTCGATTCAAGATTTTAGTCGGATTCGATCGCAGATCGAGGCCTCGCAAGTCGCTGATTCCAGGGAATTAAACAGATTCGATCTGTAATTTTCTTGATCTGGATTTGAAGACACTGTCGAGGCCGGAACCACGACTAGCGCTAACTATTTCTTTAGCCGGGAAAGCGCCAATTCTTCCACCCGCGCCAGCACTTCATCTTCGCCCAGACTTGTGGAGTCGATGACAACCGCATCTGCCGCCGCTTGCAGCGGAGAGGTTTTGCGCGTGCGGTCGCGGTGGTCGCGTTCGCGCAGGTCGGCGGCTACGCTCGCGGCTACTTCGCCTTTGATTTTCTGCTGCTCCATGCGGCGCTGCTCGCGGACTACCGGGTCGGCGTCCAGAAAGATTTTCAGGTCGGCGTCGGGAAAAACTTTTGTGCCGATGTCGCGGCCTTCCATGACCACGCCACCGCCTGCGCCCATCTCGCGCTGACGCGCCACCATCCAGGCGCGTACTGCGGGATGAACGGAGACGCGCGAGGCCGCCTCGGTGACATCGCGCTCGCGGATGCGCTCTGAGACATCGTCGCCCGTCAAGCAAGGTGCGGTTTCCGCCGACCGTGGGCTCGAGCTGAATGCGCGATTCCTCGGCCAGCTTTACCAGCGCGGGTTCGTCATCGAACGAGATGTCGTGGTCGATGGCTTTCAGCGCCAGGGCGCGGTACATCGCGCCACTCTCCAGGTTCACATAGCCGAGCTTGCGCGCCAGGCGGGAGGCGATGGTGCTTTTGCCCGCGCCCGCCGGGCCGTCGATGGCAATGATCAGTTTGCGTGGGGAGTCGTTGTGAGTGGCATCGTTCATTGCGCGAGTAGACGATTGTACACGGAGAATAAGGCAGTCACGTGAACGCTTACTTGGCCGCGCGGTGCGGCCGGACGGACGGCACGGCCGGTTCTTTCGCGGGAGTGATCTGCAGCATCGATCGGCCGCTGACGTGGACGAAGCTCAGCTCGCGGGCCGCCAGCAGCGCGTTTACGGCTTCTTTCACGCGGGAGCGGGCTACGAAGTTTCCGAAGAAGGTTTCGAGATCGGTCTGCTCGGCGGCGATTACGCAGTCCAGATATTTCGAGAGCAGCGCGGAGAGCGCCTGCTGCACCGAGAGTCCTACGCCTTCGCGGACGGCGTCGGGAGCCCAGCGGTAGAGGAGATCCCAGAACGAGCCTTCGCCGGGTTTGTAGTCGACGCGGGTGATGCGCAGCTTGGCGAGCAACTCGCCGAGCGCTTTGTCGAGCGCGGCGAGCGAGACGCTGCCGCCGAGCGCTTCCTGCAGTTTTTGTTTCGAGATGGGACCGTCGCGGCGGATCAGTTCGAAAGCGTCGCAGGCCAGCGGCGAGTAGGGAGATCGCGGTCCCTGCTTGGGCGCGAGTTTGGGATTGCGCTCGCCGACCAGGGCATAGAAATAAGGAAACACGGAAGCCGCGACCAGGAACGCATTGTTCTCGTCGAACAGATTCGCTTCGTAGGCGGCGCGCTCGCGCAGCAGGCGGACCATGAGTTCGGTCGCCGCCAGGGCTCGCGGATCGGAGTAGGCATGCTGCCAGGTGGGAAGACGATTGTCGGAACCGACGAAGGCTCCGATGAAAGTGGGCACGGGCATGGTGGGGCGGACGGGATACATCAGGCAGAATCCCACGGCCTCGACGAAGGCGCGCGCCTCTTCGATGGTGCGGATGGGCTTGCCATCGAGGCGCCACTTCTCGCTGCGGAGTTGCTGTAGGTCCTGATCGGTCATAAACTCGGCTTCAGCTCTCGGCTTCCGGCGGAGCAGCGACCGCTCGCTTCCACGGTTTCTTTCTAGAGCTGAAAGCTGATGACTGAAAGCTAGATTCTCTTAAACGCCTTCTGAATGTCCTTTACAGAATACCGCAGGACGACCGGCCGGCCGTGGGGGCAGGACATGGGGTGGTCGGTTTTCGCCAGTTCGGCGAGAAGCCAGTCCATTTTATTTTGCTCGAGCGGCATGTTGACCTTGATGGCGGCGTGGCAGGCGATGGAGGCGGCGATGCGGGCGCGAATCTTTTCCAGGTTCAGGGATTGCTCTTCGCGCGAGATCTGATCGAGCAGTTCGTGGAGCATGTGCTCGACCGCGGCTGCGTCCACTCCGGCGGGCGCGACTTTCACGGCTACGCTGCGGGCGCCGAAAGGTTCGGCCTCGAAACCGTTGTGCTGGAGTTCGTCGGCGATCTCGGCAAAGACGGCTTGCTGCGCGGGAGAAAGCTCGAGCACGATCGGCATCAGCAGGCGCTGGCTTTCGACTTTCTGCGCCGTGCGTTGTTTCAGGATGCGTTCAAACAAGACGCGCTCGTGGGCCACGTGCTGGTCGACGATCCATAGGCCATCTTCGTTTACTGCGAGGATGAACGAATTGCGGATTTGTCCCAGAGGGCGGAGGGTGGAGAGCGCGGCCAGGGTGGGGTCTTCTTCGTTGCGATGTCGAGTCAGCGCGGGGCGCAGCCGTTGTCTGGGATGGTCTCTGGAATCGCTTCGGGGAAGCGGCTTTCGAGTCCGCGGGCTACCGGGATTGCGGCGTTGGCTTCGACTGCGATTCCGCCTTCGAACTGGAAGCGCGCGGAGATTGGCGGCGCGACCGGAGCTTGCAGAGCGAATCCGGCGCCGCCCGCGCGGATCGTAGAACGGCCGCGCTGGCGCTCCTGACGCGGAGGCCAGGTCGGAGGGCGGCTCCCACTCTCGTCTCGCGCCCGGGGTCAGGCCGGAACCGGCGGTGGCGTGGGCGTGAATTTCGGTGGTGAACTGGGGCGCGGGACGCGCCTTCATCAGAGCGGCGCGCACGGTGTCGCGAACGAAGTCGTGCATCACGCTCGGTTGGCGGAAGCGGACTTCGGTTTTCGAGGGATGAACGTTGACATCGACCTCGCCCGGGGGCATTTCGAGAAACAGCAGCACCACCGGATAGACCGTCGGCGGAATGATGTTGCGATAGGCCTCGGTCAGCCCGTGCTGGACCAGGCGGTCGCGAATCAGACGGCCGTTGACGAAGACGAAGATCGAATTGCGATTCAGCTTCTGGATCTCGGGCTTCGAAACGAAGCCGTGGAGGCGCATCTCGCCGGGCTCGGCGGGGCTGGTAGCATTGCCATTCTCGTCGTTCTTCCTGTTCTTTTGCGCCGCCACGGCGGGGGCTGGGGCAGGCCTATGCGCTCGAGGGGCTGCACGGCCGCGACGGGAATCAGCTGGTCGAGGGTTTCCTTGCCGAAGACCTGATAGACGCGCTCGCTGTATCCCGCGACCGGCGGGGCAACCAGCATGGCATTGGTGGCGGAATGCAATTCGAAATGTTTTTCGGGATGGGCCAGCGCGTAGTGCGTGACCAGCGAGGCGATGTGCGAGAGTTCGGTCGACTCGGCTTTCAGGAATTTCTTGCGCGCCGGAGTATTGAAGAAGAGATCGCGCACGGTGATCGAGGTTCCCTCGGGCAGGCCGGCTTCTTCGACGCGCGCCATTTTGCCGCCGTTGATTTCGAGGATGGTGCCGGCCGAGGCTTCTCGGCGGCGCGGGTTTCCAGGTGCAGGCGGGAGACCGAAGCAATCGAGGGCAGGGCTTCGCCGCGAAATCCCAGCGTGGCCACGCTCAGCAGATCTTCGGCGTCTTTGATTTTCGAGGTGGCGTGGCGTTCGAAGGCGAGCATGGCGTCGTCGCGGACCATGCCGCATCCGTTGTCGGTGATCTGGATCAGCTTTTTGCCGCCGGCCTCGATGTTGATCTTGATGCGGGTTGCGCCTGCGTCCAGCGCGTTCTCGAGCAACTCCTTTACGACCGAGGCAGGGCGCTCGACCACCTCGCCGGCGGCGATTTTGTTGGCGACGTGCTCGGGGAGTACGTGGATGCGGCCCATGGAAGCAGTTCTCAGTTCTCGGTTCTCAGTTCTCAGTGGTTGCGGGGACAGGGTCAGTTTCGCAGATGGTGGGGTGGAAGGCAAAGATGTGGAGGCACGGAGGGTGGAGCGGGTTGGCAGCGTGGAGTCTGTGCCAAAGCGAGTGCCGTCCCCTCCGGGACTGGTTCTGCCGCTCTGGCTACTCGCACTTGCGTGCGGGGCTATGAATGTCGTCGCTTCGGACTTGGTCAGTTCTCTCGGTGGGTTCGACTTTGGATTTGGGCGGGGGCAGGGTTCTGGCGGGCTTGGCCGGGGTTGGTGGAGCGGGCGTGGCGGGGCGGCCTTGGCTGAGGTCTTGCGGATCTCGATGCCGTCGTGCTCGTTGTTGAGCACGATGTGGGAGGCGCCGTTGCCCACGGTGCCGGTGGCTTTGGCCTCGCGGTCGCCGTTGTCGATCTTCAACTCGGGGAAGTCGGACTGGATTTCTCCGTCGCGGGTGTGGGCGTCGAGGTGGAAGCCGGCCTTGTCGGGCACGCTCAGATGGATGTCGCCGTTGCGGCTGTCGATCTGCACGTTGCCGAGCGAGCGCATGGAGACTTCGATGCCGCCGTTTTCATCCTGCACGCGGACATCGCCGGAGACATCTTCCAGACGGATTTGCTTGGAGCGCGTGGTCAGGTGCACGGGGCCGGCGATCTGGTCGGCGTGGAGGTCATCGGAATCGAGATCGAGATCGCCATCGATGCGGGAGAACTCCAGGTCGGTGCGGGAAGACTTGAAGGCAACGTTCTTTGCTGATGCGGGCGAGTTTGACGCTCTCCTGGAATTCGCCTTCGAACTGGGCGGCGCCCTTGACGTCGGTGACGGAAACTTCGTTCAGGCGGCCGTCGATGTGGACGTCGCCGGTGATCTGCTCGACCTTGGCGGAACTTTTTTCGAGATTCAGTCTTACGTTGCCGGTGACGTCTTCGACGGAAACGTCGCCGTGCTGGTTGTTGATCTCGACTTCGCCGTCGCGGCCGGTGACGGAGACATCGCCGCGGCGCGAAGTGATTTGCAGCGCCATCTTGCGCGGGATGGAGATATCGAGATCGCTTTGCACGGAGTGGTCGCCGGCGGCCTGAGTTTTGGCGTCGAGGGTTAACAGGCCGCCGGTTGCGGTGATCGTCGGCTTGGTCTTCTGCGTTGTATTTGTCGGCGTCGCTCTGGTTTTCCGCGCCCACGCGCTTGCGGACGGTGACGGTGATTTTGTTATCGTCGGCGGCGCTGACGCGGACCGCGCCGTGATCGTCATTGACGCGCAGGCTGGTAGCGGCGGGCGGGATGTCCTGTTCGAGGTGGTCGTCGAAGTTGAAGGTTTCGCCAAAGATGTTGTCGAGGTCGCTGTCGTCGATGTTCATGTTGTCGCGGAGCTCGCCCCAGTTGAAGCGCGCGGCCTGGGTGGCGATGAGTCCGCAGACGACGATGAAGATGACCAGGAAAACTCCGCCGGCGCCGATGCCGCGAGCGGGCACGCCGTCGCGCTGGGCTTGCTGGTACTCGATCAGCTTGATGACGCCCCAGAGGATCAACAGCGCGGGCCAGTAGTGAGCGAACAAGGTTCCCAGGCGCACCCAGGAGAGCATGTGCAGGTTGCCCAGCAGGAAGACGATGCCGAGGACGATCAGCACGACCGGTCCGGCGAAACGAGCGGCGGCGCGGGCGCGGCGGAAGCGGCGGTTGAACAGGATATGGAACCGGATTTGGAGGAGTGGGACTAGACATGGCGCACCTCCCCGGAAGAAGACGTTGCTGCCCGGATCAGGTGGATGGATCGGTGGTTGAGGCGGCGCGGCGGCAACCGGGCGGCGCCGGGGGCAGCGGACCGACGTGTCCGGCGGAAGAGGCGTTGCTCTGCAGCAGCTTCACGACGCCAACCACCAGGATCAGCCGGCCAGGTGCGGTCGAAGCTCGGCAACGTTCATGGCTGTGGAACAGGAACAGGATGCCGGTGGTGAGCACCATGGCCGGGCCCATCAGCCAACGCGTGCTGCAGCGTCCGCAGCCACAGATTCGCTGGGAACGCTCCCAGTTGCCGGGAAAACATCCAGCCGCCGAGGAAGATGAGAATCAGCGGCCAGAAGCGTTCGAAGCCGAACTCCATGATTCCCATGGTGTGCAGCAGGAAGAGCACGCCCAGGCCGATCAGGATCACCGCGCCGACGGGAACTTTGCCGCTGTCGAACTTCTCGCCCATGCTGAAGGTCTGGCCGAGGCCCAAGGGATCGGGCGCGGGCTGGCCCGCCTGAAGAGCGTGGGCGGTGCGCACGGCGTCGATGATCTGGTAGACGTAGAAGAAGGCGATGCCGATGCCGAAGAGCCAGTCCCAATTTCCGGCATGATCGGAGCCGAAAATGAGCATGGCGAAGATGAGCAGGTGCGCCAGTCCCTTGGCGTATTGCGAGCAGTAGACGGCGCCGACGCCGAAGGGAAAGAATCCGGCCAGGATGCCGGCGACTGCGGGATTGGGGCCGGAGCCGGCGAAGGCCGTGGCGGCGCCTGCCAACCGGCGGATACACGGCTGGGCGGAGGCACGAATCCGGCTGCCGGGGCGGTGCCTTCCAAACGGGCGGCGAGGCAGGGCTCGCAGTAGATGACTCCGCGAACGTCGCGGGTGCAGTTGCCGCAAAGCGGCTTGCCGCAGGTGCGGCAGAAAGCCACTGCGGCAATATCGTGTGTGCGTGGCGCAGTTCATACGAACCTCCTGTACGTGGTCACCGACACTACAGGCAGATCCTGATTTAAGGGACCGGATTTAACGGTCCTGATTCGATCTGGATCAAAGACAGATGGACCCAGCGGAGCGCTGGCCAGAATGAGATGGTTCTCGGTCTGGCTGTAATTGCGCTCCTGCTTCTGCTCGGGCTGTTGTGTTGTGTCGTTCTTGTGGTCTTTCTTTTCGTTATTCTTTTCCGGCGCGGCTTCTCCCGTTGGCTCGGCGGGCGTCGACGTTGCGCTTGAGTTCGCGCACGCGCGATTCCACCTCGTAAACGAACCGGATGTTTTCGTAATACCGGACTACGCGGGCTTGCGTGTTGTAGTACGTGTGCCGGATGGCCGCGGGACGCAGGCTCACTGGCGCAGGTCGGCGGGTTTGACGCCGAGTACGCTCAAGGCCACCGACAGCGAGAAGAACGCCATGCCAAACGACATGGCGAACCGCGGCTGCCGGACCGTGCCCCAGATGGGCTGCAGCGCTCCTGAAGCCCAGGCTTGCGCGCGTTCCCACCAGGAAGCGCCCAGTCGCTGGAACTGCGACGCGGACACGTTCACCCGCAGGCGTTGGGTGTCAACGCCCGTTGTGGATGCCAGAATATTGGTGACCAGACTGACTGGAGGCTCCACCTCCGTGAGATCCTTCAGCCAGTTGCGGCCCGCCGTGACTTCGGCGAACAGCGGCCCGCACGCGGAACAAGTCCGCGCGTGGGCGTGGAAGGCATCGAGTTGAGCGCCGGTCAGGACGCCATCGAGCGCGTCGCTGAGCAGGCCATCGAACTCGTGACACTGCATTCCGTTATGTGGTGTGGTCTGGCATCACATCACCTGCCTATAGGTACGTTGTAAGAGGCGGGCAAGTTCCGCCCGGCCACGATTTATTCGAGATTTCACAGTACCCTCCGGAACCTTCAAAACGGTTGCGATTTCACGATAGTCAAAATCCTGTAAGTCCCTTAGAATCACCGCCTCACGAAGCTCTGGGGAGAGCTTGGCGAGGGCGGCATGAACGGTTTCTGCGACCTCCCGGCTGCGTACGTGCTGGTCGGGAGGCGCGGATTGGTCCTGAATTTGCTCGCTCAGGGGCTGGGCGTCTTCGTGGGCGGAGGACGTGGCGTCGAGCGAGTCGGTGATGCGGTCCTGCTTGGTTTTGCGGAAGTGATCGACCAGCAGGTTGCGGGTGATGGTGGTGACCCAGGTGACGAACGCTCCCTTGGAGCTGTCATAGCTCGCGAGCGTGCGGTACATCTTGATGAAGACTTCCTGGGCGAGGTCTTCGGCGTCGGTCGGCCGATCCGGCGAAGCGATAGCAGATGTTATAGATACGGCGGTTGTAGGTCTGGACGATTTCTTCCCAGGCAGCGGCGTCGCCGGCAACACAGCGGCGGACCAGCATCGCGACTACCTGAACGTCTTCCAAGCTAAAGCTCCCCGGAAAATGGCTGGTTGCTGTCAGCTCTCAGCCATCAGCTTTCAGCTTCCGAACTCAAGCCGAGACTCTTGAGCGAACCTGCTGATTCTCGCCTAGACCAGGACCTGCCTCACAAGACAGTACGCGGATGTAGTCCCGTAAGTTCGCGGCCTGCGGGCGCAGCCGCAAGTTATGCGAAACAGGGCATTGTAGCAGCGGGAGATGCGGGGACGCGCTTTTCGGGGCGATGGCCGTTTCTGAAGTTTTCTCGGGCAAGAAAAAGTGGCGCACCGGAGTGCGCCACTGTTGAACGATTTTCTGGGCACAGCCGATTATTTCGGCTGTGCCCTTATTCTGGAACTGGCGATTATTTTTGTTTAACCTGGGTTTTCGCCGGGCGCGCCACCGTGGGTACTCCGGTTAGCGATCCCTGGGACTCGATGGGGCCAACGAATACGCTGTTGTCGTCATATTCAAGCCAGAACAACTGTCGAGGCACTGGCCTGATAGATGATCGCGTCGAAACTGCCGATGCGCCGGTGCCGATGGTAGCCGTTAGCGCAGCCTCCTGGCGCCGCATCGGTCGACAACATTGTAAGGCGCCCAGCGTTGCGTCGGGTCTGGGGTCGGGGTTCCGGTGAAGGTGGTCCGGTGCCAAACTGAGCCCCCCGCGCCAGCGTCTCGAAGGGATCGCTGACCTCCTTCGGTCAGGCTCAAGGCGCCGCCCGAGGCCATCGTTCCATTCGCGACCATGTCGAACTCGCAGTCGCGCGCAGGCGGTGAAGTCGTTGAAATTCTGCCATCCAGCGGCGTAGTTGCCGTTGAAATCCGTAGCTGGTGGTATCAGTTTGCGGAATCGCGACTCCTGATGCCGCCGGCAAGAGGCCGCCATTGTCGAACTCAAGAAGGAGAGCGCCGCCTACGTCGGTTCCCGCTGTGTTATTGGGATCGTTCATATCGAGAGTCGGGTCGGTTGCATAAACCTGCAACGCGCTGACGTTTCCGCCTCCAAAGCCGCCGATCGTGAGGCTGCCGTATCCATTGGCCGCAATGGTGTAGCTGCCAGCGACCGTGCGAAGCCAGCCCTGATACGAAAGGAGAGTATCCAACTCAACATCTTCGGCCACGCCCGAGTAGGTACCGGGAGCGGGAGTCGAATCGGTAGTGATCTGGCCTGCCACGCCGTATTCATTGCCGAACGGGTCGCCGGAAACTGCGAATACGGAGGCGGCGAGCGAGGCGTTGGTGTCGGTGCCCGCGTTTGTGCCCTGGCCGAAAGCTGAGCCGACGGCCGCGTCGGTGGCATCCACGTCAATGATCCTTATCGCTTCCGGACCAACGACGTAGTAGTTGAGCGAGACCCCGTCGCGCCGCCGTAGTGCTGGTGACAACGCCCCGCCCGAAAGCATCGGGTGTGCCGAGCGAGACGGTCAAAGGCGTTGCCGGTCGGTCAAGTGTCCATCATCATTGACGTCGACCACATCGGTGGTGGCGCTGGGGAGTGTGAACACGCCCCCAACCGCAAATGGGTTATAGTTGGGGTCCACTCCGTTCATGGTGAAGGCAAAGCCGCCGGAGGGTGTGCCGGAGAGTGTCTGCAAGTCCAGGCTTCCGCTGGAGGTTGCGGACCCATCAAACTGAATGATGAGGGCGTGGTCGGCGTTCACAAACTGGACGCCGAGGGTTTCGGTTCCGCTTGCGCCCAGGGCCGAGTTATTCGTGATCAGGGTTAGCGTTCCCTGGCCGGTGGCGTCAACCGTCAGGGTTCCCCGGTGATGGAGTCGCCGCTGGGCTCAGGTGAGGGGATTCCTCCGGTAGCGGTAAAACCTCGTTGTAGTCTTGCTCGCCGGCGGTGACATTGCCACTCGCGTCAATGGTTACCGCGCCCGCGAGAGCGTAGTAGTTGGGTTTCCGCTGCCGCTGGGAGGGTATCCTGCCCGCTCAGATAGAACGCGTAAGGAGTCGTCGTTGGAGGAGGAGGAGTGGTGTCGTCTTATGGCTCGAACTGCTGCAACTCAGTCAAGAAACTTAAAGCGAAGAAAACTGCGGCGAGGAAGATCCCATAAAGTTTGCGATTCATAGAGACTCTCCTTTCTGTGCAGAGCGGCTGATGGTAAACGGTGCGGGCTTCTGGCCGGCATGCGCACGTGACTGTGGCGATACGGGGATGCCGTGCTCGTTGCGCATGGTATAGACCTGGCTGCCCACCGTCACGGTGCGGGCTATGAAGACTTCCTTGTCCTTAACCGTCTTCATCACGCCGGTTACCTCAACTCGCTGACCGGCGGCGACGTGAGAGCGCTCCTTTGCCCTCCAAACCCCACCTTCCCAGATTTGCATCCACGGTTCCGGATGAAGTCGTGAGCATCAGGTGGGAGCCCACGCTCATACCCGCAGGGGTCTCCTGAACACACTCGAGACGGTGCCATTGAGCGTGACTTCCTTCGCGATGTCGTAATAGGGCTGGGCTTTGGGCGCCGGTTGGGCGCCGAGTGGAACAGCCAGGATCGCAAACAGCAGGCCAGAGAGCAGCCCTGCGATCAATGGTATGGGTTTCGTGAAACGGGTACGCCTCATGGAATTCGCTCCTTAAAGTTAGAAACTAATCTGCGGTGCTTTGTTCCAAAGCTTGGTTTCCCGGTCGGCTGGTGAGGAAAGACGAGTCCGAGGTCGTTGACTCAGAAGTTCTGCTTTTCGCTGGCGGTAATCCGCCAAACATTTTTGTGATGAGACCGACAGCGGGGATTATATGTTCCTCGGGTCATAAGAGCGTCAATTGCGAGTAGATGAGCGACCGTATGTTTGGCTTCTTGATACGTGGTGCGGGGCGGTGCGTTGATGGCGCTTCAGCGGGAGCCGACGGGAGAAGCCGTTTTGTGCAGTATTTATGCGCGGTATCCATCTACTCGCTGGTGAAGTAGTCGACCGTCACGGGGTTCTCGAAGAGCGAATAGTCGCGGGTTACTACGGTAATGCCGCTATCGGTGACGAAGTAGCGGGAGCGGTCGGCTTCGGTGTCGTAGCCGATGGTGGTGCCTTCGGGGAGATGGACGTTGCGGTCGATGATGCAGCGGCGGATGCGGCAATGGCGTCCGACGGCGACGTGGGAGAACAGAATGCACTGGTCGACCTCGGAGTAGGAGTTCACGCGGACGTCGGGGGAGAGGATGGAGTTCTTGACCAGGCCGCCGGAGACGATGCAGCCGTTGGAGACGATGGAATCGAGTGCGGTGCCCATGCGTTCTTTCTCGGCGAAGACGAACTTGGCGGGCGGGTACTGGCGCTGGTGGGTGCGGATGGGCCAGTCGTGATCGTAGAGGTTGAAGATGGGGGAGACGGAGACGATATCCATGTTGGCTTCGTAGTAGGCCTCGAGCGTGCCAACGTCGCGCCAGTAGAGAGCTTCTTTCTTGTTTTCATCGATGAAGTCGTAGGCGAAGACGCGATAGTCATCGACCATCTTGGGGAGAATGTCCTTGCCGAAGTCATGGCTGGAGGATTGGTCCTCGGCATCTTTAAGGAGGACGGGGATGAGGACGTCGGCGTTGAAGAGGTAGACGCCCATGGAACCGGCAACTTTCTCGGGGTTCCAGGGGGAACGCAGCTTGGTCTCTTGTGGGCTTTTCTTCGAAGCCGTTGATGCGGCCATCTTTGTCGACGTCGACTACGCCGAAGCGGAAGGTCTCGGCGAGATCAATCTGGATAGTGGCGAGAGTGATGTCGGCGGCGGAATCGAGGTGCTGGGTCATCATCTTGCCGTAATCCATTTTGTAGATGTGATCGCCGGAGAGGATGAGGACGTGCTTGGGCTGCTCGGAGCCGATGGAATAGATGTTCTGGTAAACGGCGTCGGCGGTGCCTTGATACCACTGATCGCTGACGCGCTTCATGGGAGGAAGGACTTCGACGAATTCTCCGACTTCGCGGCCAAGGATGTTCCAGCCTTCGCGAACGTGGCGGTTAAGAGAAAGCGCTTTGTATTGGGTGAGGATGTAGACGCGGCGGAGATCGGAGTTGAGGCAGTTGGAGAGGGTGATGTCGATGATGCGATACATGCCTCCGAAGGTGACGGCGGGCTTGGCGCGGTCGCGGGTAAGAGGGTAGAGGCGTTCTCCAGCACCGCCGGCGAGAAGAACTCCGAGAGTGTCTTTCATGGACATGGAGCTACCCTGAAAAACATTAGATGCTAGCACAGTTGAGAATGGTAGGAGAATTCGCGGATTCAATCTGTCTTTAGGGTTTGGGCGGCGCAGCGATCGTGGGCCGCGACCTAACTAGCCGGCAACTTTAAGCTTGTCCGGAGTGATAGGGAGACTCCGAATTCGTTTGCCGGTGGCGGCAAAGACAGCGTTGGCTACGGCCGGAGCCACTGGGGGGACGGCGGTTTCCCCGAATCCGCCAGGTGGATGGTCGGTTACGACAATGTGAGTTTCGACCTCGGGCATCTCGTCCATTCGGATGACTTCGAAGTCCTGAAAGTTTTCCTGCACTGCTGCGCCGTTCTTGAAATCGATTCTGCCGTGCAGAGTTGCTGAGAGTCCCCAGGTAATGCCGCTCTCGGCCTGGCCTTCGAGACCTAAGGGGTTGACGACGATGCCACAATCCACGGCGCATACGATGCGGTGGACGCGAATGTCGTGGTCTTTCCGCCCCAGAGAGACTTCGGCGACCTGGGCGATGTAACAGTCTTCGTCGTAGACATTGCAGGCGACGCCGCGGCCCCATACCCGGTCAGCGGTTTGCGGCAGCGGGCGTTTCCACTGTGACTTCTCCGCGGCCACTCGCAGAACTTGAATCAGCCGGCTGCGGTCAATCTTAGCGTCCCCGACCTTCAGAACGTTTGCTGGTTCGAGCAGCTGCAGGCGGAACTCGACCGGATCTCGGCCGGCGGCGTGCGCCATTTCATCGAGGAAAGACTCGCGGGCAAATACGGTGGGCGGGTATTCCACGGCGCGCCACGCGCCAGTTGGCACCGGGGGATTCAATGGGATGAAGTCTGCTTTCAAGTTAGGGAAATTGTAGGGATTATCAAACGAGCCCCAGGGGCTACCATCATTGAAGTAGTGCCGTGGGTTCTTTTTCTGCTCTTCGGTGGGAAGGCCGAACATGGAAAGGTTGGAACCAACGGATCTCTGCACCCAGGCGATGGGCCGGCCGTCCGCGTCGAATCCGCCCGCAATATGTTCGACGTCGCTGGGATGGAAAAACCCGCAGCGCATGTCGTCGCTGCGCGTCCACAGCATCTGCACCGGCTGGCCGATAGCGCGCGACACTTCCACCGCTTCGGGGACATAATCCGCAAACAGCCTACGGCCGAAACCTCCTCCCAGCAGCGTGATGTGAACCTTGACCGAATCCGGCGGCAAGCCAAGCATCTTTGCAGTTTCCGATTGAGCCACCTCAGGGCACTGCGTCGGCACCCAGATTTCGCAGGAGTCCTTGCGCACGTCAGCGACGCAATTCATGGTTTCGAGGGGAGCGTGCGCCTGGAAAGGGAACTCATAGGTCGCCTCCAATTTCTTTGCGGCCAAGGCGAGTGCCTTTCTGGCGTCTCCATCGTCACGGACGAAGTATCCTTCCTGTGGCTGCGCGAGCTGGTTCTGCATCTGGGCCAGGAAGTGATCGGAGTCGAAACCGGCGTTGGGGCCGCGGTCCCACTCAATTTTGAGGGCGTCTCTTCCTTTCATCGCAGCCCAGGTGTAATCGGCGACGACGGCTACCCCAGTCGCTATGCCAGTTTTGACTGGAACGACGTGACGGACCCCGGGGATTGCCGATGCCTTCGTGGCGTCAAAACTGACCGCTTTCCCGCCAACGAAAGGGCACCTTGCCATGACTGCGTAGAGCATGCCGGGAACCTGGACATCAATGCCGTAAGCCGCCTGTCCGGTAACGATGGCGCGTCCATCAATTCTCTTCAAGGGCTTTCCGATGATGCGGAAATCCTTTGAGTCTTTGAGAGGCGGATTATCCGGTACTCTCTGTCGCGCGGCAGCGGCAGCCAGTTCTCCATAGCTAAACACGCGGCCGCTGGCGGGGTGAACAACGGTTCCCTGGTTCGCCCGGCACGACGACGGGGTGACATTCCACTTTTCCGCAGCCGCAGCGATCAGCATCTCCCGCGCGGTGGCGCCTGCTTTGCGCAGCGCGTTGTAGGTGCCGACCGTGCTGCCGCTTCCACTGGTCCGCAGACGAATGCCTTTGAACCGCCCGCCGGGCGTGGCCTGCACATATTGGATTTGCGCCCACGCCGCCTCCAGTTCTTCAGCCAGCATCATCGGAAGGGTGGTGCGAACGCCCTGCCCCATCTCGGAGCGGGTGATCCACAGGCGGACGACGTTGTCTGGGGTAATGCTGATGTAGGCGCTCGGTTCGAAGGTTACCGGATCATCAGCGGCAAGGGAGCGGGGCAGTTCCAGACACAGAGCCAGGCCCGTTCCGGCAAACACGCTCGTCTTGAGGAAGGCCCGGCGAGTTGCTCTCATGTCTTGCTCATCTCGCTGGCGGCGCGATGGATCGCTCGCCGCATACGCTGATAGGTGCCGCAGCGGCAGATATGATCCGACAGATCGGCGTTGATATCTTCATCCGTGGGGTTTGGTTTCTGGCGTATCAGCGCCGCCGCTTGCATAATCATGCCGGTCTGGCAATAGCCGCATTGCGAGACATCCTCGGCGAGCCACGCCTCCTGACAAGGATGGTCGCCCTGTTCGGACAGGCCTTCGATGGTCACGTAGGTTTTCCCAAGAGTTGCGGAGAGCGGAATCTGGCAGGAGCGCATGGGTACGCCATCTTCATGGACCGTGCATGCGCCGCACACTCCTATGCCGCAGCCATATTTAGTGCCGGTAAGACGGAGGAAATCTCGTAGAGCCCAGAGCAAAGGCATATCCGGGGCTGCTTCGACAAGATGCTGCTTGCCATTCACGTTTAGTGTGAAGCCAGGCATGGGTAGAGCCATTGCTGATGGGACAGAATTTCGCAGAAAAGGTTAGCAAGTGCGAGACAGAGGGACGAGTAGTGCGACGCTGCGGACGGATGACCCTGGATCAGGGATGCTATTTCTCTTCTTCGATCTTGATGCGGAGGGATTTGAGGAACTTGAGATCCTGGTCGCTGATCTTGAATTCGGGGTTGGTGGAGAGGGTGGTGACGAGAGAAGTTTTGTCGGAGGATTTCTCGCCCTGTTTGCTGACGCCGATGGTGGCTTCGAGAACCAGGAAAATGTCGTAGCCGCCTTCTTTGATGCGGGAGACGACTTCGGCGATTTGTTCGGAGTCGGAGAGAGACTCATTGATGGCTTCGCCGAGTTCCTTCATGAGTTGTTTGAGTTGCTGATCCAATTGGTCCCCCGATCGCCGTCTGCCGCGGCTTCGAACATTCCTACCGGTGATTAGATGCCTGCGGGCGCTAACAGGTTCGATCGCGGTGCGCAGGCTTGCGTCATTGTAGCGCCGGAGGCTGTTAAAATCGAGGCCGTGAGCAAGGTTTCTCAGGCACGAAAGATCGGGGTAGTGGCGCGAGTGGCGGCGCAACAAATCAAGCGCAGCCGGACGGCACGGGCCGTGACTCAGGCTGCGAGTACGACGGCGCGGGCGTTTGGACGGGTACTGCATCAGTTGTGGCTGGAGGTTACGGGGCTGGTCTTCCTGTTGATGGCAGCTAGTGGCGGGGTCGCCTCGGCGAAGGAGTATGCGAAATATGAGGCCGGGCGAGTCGGATTCGGTCGGGTGGCGGTTGCGATTTGCTTCACCGTGACATTCGCGTGGTTCGGGGTGAGTTCGTTCTGGAGGGTTTGGGTGAAGGGTCGGGGTGGGGCGCGATGACGGTGGCGGGGGGACGTGGCGCTGTACGGGACAGCATATTCCTCTGCGCTGTGCGCGTCGGAATGGCAAGAATTGTGCGCGCTTTCGGAATGATAAGGCTTCTTGGGTTCAAGAAAGATCTTTAATCATGGCGGACAAAATCAAGACTGCGGCGGAGGTCGAGACCTCCTCGCACATTCCGGTGAACCCGTTGTATACGCCTGCGGATCTGAAGGGCACGGATTACGAGGGCGAGGTTGGGTATCCGGGGGAGTATCCGTTTACGCGGGGCGTGCAGGCGACGATGTACCGCGGTCGGTTGTGGACCATGCGGCAGTACGCGGGCATGGGTGATGCCGAAGAATCGAACAAGCGGTACAAGTATCTGCTGGCGAACGGGACTACGGGGCTTTCTGTGGCATTCGATTTGCCCACGCAAATCGGCATGGATTCAGATCATGCACTCGCCGCGGGCGAAGTGGGCAAGGTAGGTGTCGCGATCGATTCGATTGAGGATATGGAGCGGTTGTTTGACGGCATCGACCTGACCAAGATTTCTACATCGATGACCATCAATGCGACGGGATCGATCCTGCTGGCGTTGTACGTGGCGGTGGCACGGCGGCAGGGCGCGGATATCCGCAAACTTTCGGGTACGGTGCAGAACGATGTGCTGAAAGAATACATTGCGCGCGGGACGTATATCTATCCGCCGCGGCAGGCGCTGCGGGTGATTACAGATATGTTTGCCTGGGCGAAGGAGAATGTTCCGGAATGGAACACGATTTCGATTTCCGGCTACCACATGCGAGAGGCGGGATCGACGGCGGTGCAGGAAGTGGCGTTCACGCTGGGCAACGGCATGACGTATGTGGAGGCGGCAATCAAGGCTGGGCTGGATGTGGATCAATTTGCGCCGCGCTTATCTTTCTTCTTTAATGCGCACAACAATTTTCTGGAGGAGGTGGCGAAGTTCCGGGCGGCGCGGCGGATGTGGGCGCGGATTATGCGGGAACACTTCAAGGCGAAGAATCCGCGGTCGTGGATGCTCCGGTTTCACACGCAGACAGCGGGGTCGACGCTCACGGCACAGCAACCGGAGAACAATATTGTTCGGACCGCGATACAGGCGCTGGCCGCGGTGCTGGGAGGGACACAGTCGCTGCACACGAATTCTTATGACGAGGCCTTGGCGCTGCCGACGGAGCAGGCGGCACGTATTGCTTTGCGGACGCAGCAGGTGATTGGCTATGAGTCGGGGGTGGCGCAGACGATCGATCCGCTGGCGGGGTCTTATTACGTTGAGTCGCTTACGAATGAGATTGAGAAGCGCGCGGCAGAGTATCTGGGAAAGATTGAAGTGATGGGCGGGATGCTGAGAGCGATTGAGCGCGGATTTGTGCAGCAGGAGATTCAGACCGCGGCTTATGAATATCAGCAGGCGGTGGATCGCGAGGATGCGGTGGTGGTTGGGGTGAACCGGTTTATGGTGGAGGAGGAGAAAGCGATTCCGATTCAGAAGATCGATCCGGCGCTGGAACCCAGACAGATCGAGCGGGTGCAGGCGCTACGGGCGCGGCGGGATGTGGCAGCGTGGCAATCTGCGCTGAAGGGCGTGGAGGATGCGGCGCGGTCTGGCGCGAACCTGATGCCGCAGATTCTGGAGGCGGTTGAGGCTTACGCGACTGTGGGAGAGATCTCGGATGCGATGCGGAGAGTGTTTGGGGAGTACCGGGAAGCGGTGGTGATCTGAGGGCCGTGGTTGGAGGCTTCAGTTGGAAGTCTTGTAGTCGCAAGCCATGCGGCAGGGCTCGCAGTACATGAGGCCGTCCTGGCAGACGCGGACATCGAGTACGGTCTGGCAGAGGCAGCAGTACTTATCGCATTCGCACTGGTCTTCCGCCATTTCGCATTGGGCGCAACGGTATTTGGCGGAACCGGTTCCGGTGGACATAGGATTAATTTAGCGCTGCGGGGCGCGATGGGGAACGTTCCGTTGGTAACCTGCGTGTCGCGGCTACCGGTTCATGAACCGAGCGGGTCGAGTTTACCTCAGCGGCTAAAGCCGTCCTCATAGTTTCCCGACCTTGCGGCACGACCGAAGTCGTGCTCTTCCCGAACAGTGCAGTAAGTCTGAAGTCCCAGTGCCATATAATTCTGAGCAATGACCTTCCAACAGGTGCTGGATGGAGCGGAAGTTCTCGCGCTCAGCGGGGATCCGGGTGTGAGTAGTGTGGAATATGACTCGCGGCGGGTGAAGCCGGGGTGCTTGTTTGTGGCCATGTGCGGCGAATCGAGCGATGGCAACAGGTTTATCGATCAGGCGATTCAAGGTGGAGCGGTGGCGGTGGTGACGGATTCGGCGGCGGAGAAGCCGCGTCCGGGCATAGCCTGGGCGGTGGTGCCGAACGGGCGGCGGGCGCTGGCGCGGATTAGCGCGAACTTTTATAAGAAGCCGGCGGAGCGGATTGCGATCACGGGGATCACGGGCACGAACGGGAAGAGTACGACAGCGTTTCTGCTGGAGTCGATCCTGACGGCGGCGGGACGGAAAAGCGCGCTGATCGGGACGATCGAGTATCACGTAGCGGGGAGAGTGTTGCCGGCGCCTCATACGACGCCGGAAGCCCTGGAACTGAATCGTATTTTCAGCGAAGCTTTGGGATGGGGCGCGACTGATGCGGTGATGGAGGTTTCCTCACACGCTTTGGCGCAGGAGCGGGTGTTTGGAGTGCCGTTTGATGTGGCCGTCTTTACCAATCTGACGCGCGACCACCTCGATTACCACGGGACGATGGAAGAGTACTTCGCGGCGAAGCGGGTGCTGTTTGAGGGCTGCGGTACGGATGCGCCGCGCGCTGTGGTGACCAATGTGGATGATGAGTACGGAGTGAAGCTGGCGGAGTTCAGCCGGAAGCGCAGCTCGGTGGTATTGAAGTATGGATGGGAGCGTGGCGATCTGCACGCAGAGAAAGTGGAGATCACGACGCGGGGGACTCGATTTGATTTGGTGACGCCGGCGGCGAAGATTGCCGTATTCTCGGCGCTGATTGGGCGGGTGAATGTTTATAACATTCTGGCGGCGGCGGGAGCGGGTTATGCGCGCGGGTGTCCGGCGGAGGCGATTGCGGCGGGGATCGACAAGCTGGCTTGCGTTCCGGGAAGGTTCGAACGGGTGGACTGCGGCCAACCATTTACGGTGGTGGTGGACTATGCGCATACCGACGACGCTTTGCGGAATCTTACGGCCTTAGGGCGCGAACTGGTTTCCGGCGTGAAGGGACGAGTATTGACAGTATTTGGATGCGGAGGGGATCGCGACCGCAAGAAGCGTCCGTTGATGGGCGAGGCCGCGGGGCGGGGTAGCGATTTTGTGGTGCTGACCTCGGACAATCCTCGCAGTGAGGATGCAGTGGCGATTATTAATGATGCAGTGGTTGGGCTGCAGAAGACCGGAGTGAAGTACAGCGTGGAGGCCGACCGGCGTAAGGCGATTGCACTGGGGATTGGCGAGGCGCGGCCGGGAGACATTGTGCTGCTGGCGGGGAAGGGGCACGAAAAGGTGCAGGTCACGCGGGAAGGTCCGATTCCATTCGATGACTTGGAAGTGGCGCGGGAGGTGCTGCAGGCGGCGGGGTTTGAGTGCGTGACGGCGCCAGTGGCGCGATCGTAACGGGAGCTTGAGATCTTCCAACTCGGGAAGAAGATCGAGCAGCAGTAGAAATGCCTTGCCGAGCCGATGCTGCTGCGGACAGACAAGGGGTCCTTCGACTGCGGTTGTGCTTCGCTTCGCGAAGCACAACCTTCGCTCAGGATGACAGATCTATGAAGCTGATGCTTGCCAGGATTGCCGAGTTTGTTTCCGCGGAGGGAGGGTTTGATCCCGAACATTTGGCGCAGGGGTACTCGATCGACTCCAGAACCGTGCGGGCCGGGGCAGCTTTTCTTTGCAGTGAAAGGGGAGCGGCTGGATGGGCACGACTTCGTGGAGCAGGCGCTCGGGGACGGGGCCATTGCGGCAGTTGTGCGTAAGGATCAGCTGAGCCGGTATCCGCGAGAGACGCGGTTGCTGGCAGTGGAAGACACGCTCGCGGCCCTGCAGACACTGGCTAAGGCGGTGCGGAAGCTTTGGGCGAAGCCGCTGATTGCGGTGACGGGATCGGCGGGGAAGACGACTACGAAAGAAGCGATCGCTCATGTTCTCGGCACGCGGTTTCGGGTGCTGAAGTCCGAAGGCAACTTCAACAATCATTTTGGCTTGCCGCTGATGCTCCTGAAGCTGGAGCCGGAGTATGACGTGGCGGTGATCGAGATGGGGATGTCGCATGCGGGGGAGATCCGGACGCTGGCGAGGATTGCGCAGCCGGAGATCGGAGTGGTGACCAACGTCGCGCCGGTGCATTTGGAGTTTTTTGATTCGCTGGCGGGGATTGCGCGGGCGAAGTATGAGCTGGTGGAGTCTTTGCCCGCGAATGGTGTTGCGGTGTTGAACGCAGACGACGAGTATGTCTCGCAGTTTGGACGTGACTTCAAGGGCAAGGTAGTGATGTATGGCACGAGGGCTACGGCTGATGTGCGCGCGGAGAATGTCCGGGGGAAAGGAACGGAGGGCGCGGAGTTCGATGTGGTGATCGGGGGTGTGCGCGAACATGCGATGGTGCCCCTGGTGGGAGAACATAACGTGCTGAATGCGCTGGCTGCGGTGGCGGTGGGACTGGAACGCGGGCTTAAGCCTGCGGAGGCGGTGGGGGCTTTGGCGACTTTGGCTCCGGCGGACAAACGCGGGCAGGTTCTCCAAGTGGGTAACATCACGGTGATCAACGATTGTTACAATTCGAATCCGAAGGCGATGGAAGCGATGGTGGATGCGCTGGCTGCGATGACGGCCAAACGGCGGATCGTGGTGGCGGGGGAGATGCTGGAGTTGGGACCGGCGGGCGAAGAGATGCACCGGCAGGCGGGGCGGCATATCGCGGAGAAGAAGATTGATACGCTGCTGGGCGTGCGCGGGCTGGCGCGGGCGATGGTTGAGAGCGCGCGGAAGTCCGGGACTCGGGCAGAATTTGTGGCAGGTCCCGAGGAAGCTGGCGAATGGCTGGCGCGCGAGGCGCGGGATGGCGACGTGGTTTTGTTGAAGGCTTCGCGAGGCGTGAAGCTGGAGAAAGCGCTGGAGACCTGGAGGGCACGGCGCGACAGCAGGAATTAAGATCAGGGCGGGACGGAGGCTGATTGCTCTACTGGCTGTTGTTCCTGAAGCTGCAACATTATTTTCCGCCATTCCGCATTTTTCGCTACCTGACGTTCCGCACTGCGTTTGCCAGTCTTACTGCGCTGTTTACAGCGCTCATCGTAGGGCCGCTCGTGATCAACCGGCTGCGGGAATTCCAGATTGGACAATACATCCGGGAAGAAGGTCCGAAAGGTCATCAGAAAAAAGCCGGAACGCCGACGATGGGAGGGTTGCTGATCGCAATCGCCATCGTGGTGCCTACTTTGCTGTGGGCCGATCTCAGCAACCGCTTCGTGTGGATTGCTGTGTTTGCTACTTGCGCGTTTGCGGCGATTGGATTTACTGACGACTACACCAAAGTGGCACATCGCCGGAATCTTGGCCTGACGGGGCGGGCGAAGCTGGGATTGCAGATTGCAACCAGCATTGTGATTGCGGTGATGCTGATCACGATGCAGACCTATGGGATGTATTCGACCAAGCTGATTGTGCCTTTTCTGAAGCAGTTTCATCCCGACCTGGTGGTGCAGACCTTGGAGCGTAATCCCCACTTGTGGGGGCTGGCGTTCGTGCCGTTTATCGGGTTCGTGGTGCTGGTGATTGTGGGTTCGAGCAATGCCGTGAATCTTACGGATGGGCTCGATGGGCTGGCGATTGGCTGTACGGTGATCGCGGCGGGCGCGCTAACCGTGCTGACGTATGTGAGCGGGCACGCTACCTTTGCGACTTATCTGGAGATTCCGCGCATGCCGCAGGTGGGCGAGCTGACTATTTTTTGCGGGGCGATGGTGGGGTCGTCGATTGGATTCTTGTGGTACAACGCGCATCCCGCGGAAGTTTTCATGGGCGATGTGGGATCGCTGGCGCTGGGCGGGGCGATTGGGACGGTGGCTGTGATCATCAAGCAGGAACTGCTGCTGCCGTTTATCGGCGGAGTGTTTGTGATCGAGGCGGTGTCAGTGATTTTGCAGGTGGGATCGTACAAGCTGCGCAAGAAGCGGATTTTCAAGATGGCGCCGCTGCATCATCATTTTGAGTTGATGGGATGGTCGGAGTCGAAGATTATTGTGCGGTTCTGGATTGCTTCGCTGGTGTTTGCGCTGTTTGCGCTGACGACTTTGAAACTGAGGTAAGACGGAATGCACCACGGAGCCGCAGAGACCGAGATCACAATCGCGTTGTTTGTCTGCTTCGTGGTTGTCGCCATTCCCTCCGGTTTTCTCTCGCTCTGGATGAGGATACGTGTCAACGAGCAACTTCCAGAGGATCGTCAAGTACCGTGGTGGTCTAAGGACTATGGCCGGATCGAAGAGCTCTATGCCGAACAGAATCCGGATAGCTGGATGCCGAGTTTGAGTCAATACGGTCGCTATACTGCGCTGGCGTTGATGGGGGCAATGATTCTGCTGGGGATCACATCAAAAGGCTAGCGGAATAGGTTTCATGGAACTTAAAGACAAACGCGTGCTGGTGGTTGGACTTGGCAAGTCCGGGGTGGCTTCGGCGCTTTTTTTGAAGGCGCAGGGGGCGCGGGTTACCGTCTCCGATACGAAGAGTGGAGATGAGCTGCGAAATGAGATTCCGGCGCTGCTTGATCATGGGATTACGGTTGAGACGGGCGGCCATGGAGAGCGCACGTTTCGCGGGCAGGATTTGATTGTGGTTAGCCCTGGGGTTCCGGTGGATTTGCCGATGCTAGTGCAGGCTCGGGCTATGGGCGAGGCGGTGATTGGGGAGATTGAACTGGCGGCACAGTTTCTGCCGGGGCCGATTGTGGCGATCACGGGGTCGAATGGGAAGACCACTACGACCACGCTCACGGGCGAGATTTTGACTGCCGGCGGACTTCCGACGCTGATCGGAGGGAACATTGGAACTCCGGCAATTTCTTTGGCGGAGCGGGCGAAGCTGGAGAGCGTCATCGTGCTGGAGGTGTCCAGCTTTCAACTGGAGACGATTCAAGCATTTCGTCCGAAGGTTGCCGTGGTCTTGAATGTCACGCCCGATCATCTCGACCGGCATCGGACGTTTGAGGCTTACGTGGATGCGAAGGCGCGCATCTTTGAGAATCAACGGGGCGACGACTTTGCGGTGCTCAATGAAGATGATCCGGCTTGCGTAGCGATGGCGGAGCGGACTGGGGCGCAGGTGTTCTGGTTCAGCCGGCAGAAGGAAGTGAAGCTGGGGGCTTGGGTGCGCGAGGGGAACATTTTGTTCCGCGACGGGCGGGGGCAGCGGGAGATCATGCTGGTTTCTGAGATTCCGCTGAAGGGCGCTCATAATCTGGAGAACGTGTTGGCAGCCATTTGTGCGGGTGCGCTGATGGGATGTGTGCCGGAGAAGGTCCGGCAGGCTGTGCGCGAGTTCAAGGCGGTCGAACACCGGTTGGAGTTTGTGGCTACGATCCGCGGCGTGGATTATTACAACGATTCGAAGGCTACGAACGTGGATGCGACGATCAAGGCGCTGGAGTCGTTTCCGGGGAACATCCACCTGATTCTTGGGGGCAAGGACAAGGGCAGCGACTACTCACGTCCTCAACGAATTGCTGCGACAGCGGGTGAAGCGGGTGTACACGATTGGGGCGGCGGCGGGGAAGATTGAGTCGCAGATCAAGGGTGTTGAGGTTGTCCACTCCGAGACTTTGGAGAATGCTTTGCGCAAGGCGAACGCCGTGGCTGGGTGCCGGGGATGTGGTTTTGCTGGCTCCGGCCTGCGCTAGCTTTGATCAGTTCAAGAATTATGAGCAGCGCGGGCGGGTGTTCAAGGAGATCGTGCGGGGGATTGCGTGAAGTGCAGAGATAGAAACTCCTTTCGGGGCCGCGGGCGCAGCAGTAGTGCAAGGGATCCTTCGACTACACAGATGCTTGCGCTAAGCGCGCAAGCATTTGTTTCGCTCAGGATGACAACTCGGAAGGATCTCATCGTCCCGGAACCAAGACAATCAACAATCAAAATTCAACAATCAGCAATTCGTTCTCGCCGTCTTCGCTGCTCCGTGGTGAAATGAACTTCCCATGGCGAAGCGGGTTAGTGTCGATCGCTGGCTGTTTACCGTGACCATGCTGCTGGTGTTTGTGGGGCTGGTGATGGTGTTTTCGGCTTCGGCGGTGATGGCGCGGGAACGGTTTGGGTCGCCTTATGCGTTTTTGTTGAAGCAGTTGATCTGGGCGGCTGCAGGTCTGGTGGCGATGGTGGTGGCGATGCGGGTGGATTACCGGCGCTACAAGCATCCGGCGCTGGTGTTTTCGCTGATGGGGCTGACTACGCTGCTGTTGATCTCGGTGTTTTTTCTGGACCGTTCGCATAACACGCATCGCTGGTTTCGCGTGGGTGCATTTTCGTTTCAACCTTCGGAGCTGGCCAAGCCGGTGCTGATTCTGTTTCTCGCTTATTTTCTCGAGACGCGAACAAAAGCTATGGATGACTGGCGCAACACGCTGGCGCCGGCGGCCGCGCCTGTGCTGGTGCTGCTGGGTCTGATTGTGCTGCAGCCCGATCTGGGTACGGCGATTGCTTGTGCCGGAATTGCGGCTTGCATCCTTTATGTAGCGGGGATGCGGATGCGCTATTTCGCATATGCGTTTGGGGCGTCGCTGGTGCCGCTGTATTTTCTGATCTTTCATGTGAGCTTTCGGCGTGACCGCATTCTGGCCTTTATGAATCCGTATGCCGAGCGGCAGAAGGCCGGGTTCCACCTGATTCAGTCGCTGATCGCGGTGGGTACGGGAGGGATCACCGGGACTGGGTTGATGGAAGGCAAGCAGAAGCTGTTTTATCTGCCGGAGCCGCATACCGATTTTATTTTTGCCGTGACGGCGGAAGAGTTGGGGCTGGTGGGTGCCTTGTTTGTGGTAACGCTGTTTGCCATCTTCCTGTGGCGCGGGATGCGGGTTTCGTGGAGGACGGAGGACGTTTTCGGGCGATACCTGGCGGTGGGGATTACGAGCATGGTGGTTTTGCAGGCGTTCATCAACATCAGCGTGGTGCTGGGGATGATGCCGACCAAGGGGATTCCGCTGCCGCTGGTGTCGTATGGCGGGTCGTCGTTGTTTGTGACGCTGGCGTGCGTGGGCGTGCTGCTGAATATTACTAAGCAGGCGGAGTGAGAAAGCAAATCCACCGCAGGGACACGGAGGCACGGAGTGGATCCGAAGAAGATTCAGCGCGCGCAATGCTTCGCTGTCGGTAGTTTATAGTCACTGCATGCGGGCCATTCTGGCGGGCGGCGGAACCGGGGGGCATGTGATTCCGGCGCTGGCCATCGCTAACGAACTCAAGAAAAGTTATGGAGCCGAGGTGCTGTTCATCGGGACGGCGCGCGGGATCGAGAACCGTCTGGTGCCTGCGGCGGGGTATCCGTTGCGACTGGTCCGGGTGGGAGCGTTGAAGAACGTCAGCCTGATGACGCGGGCGAAGACGGCGTTTGATTTGCCGCGGGCGGTGTGGGATGCGAGCCGCATGCTGAATGAATTTGCGCCCGACGTGGTGATTGGGGTGGGCGGATATGCGTCTGGTCCGGCGATGCTGGCGGCGGTGGTGAAGCATATTCCGACGCTGGCGTTTGAGCCGAATGTCGTGCCGGGGTTTGCTAACCGGCTGGTAGCGCGGTTTGTGTCCGGGGCGGCGGTGCATTT
The DNA here is from genome assembly GCA_963763285.1 of uncultured Acidobacteriaceae bacterium. Taxonomy (GTDB): domain Bacteria; phylum Acidobacteriota; class Terriglobia; order Terriglobales; family Acidobacteriaceae; genus Sulfotelmatobacter. Next base: position 463,239 of record CAVXOK010000004.1, read on the forward strand.
TGAGGAGACGGCGAAATATTTTCGTCGCGCGGAAGTGACTGGCGTCCCGGTGCGGCAGGCGTTCTTTGAGATTCGAGTGAAGCGCGGCGGCACACCGACTTTGCTGGTGTTTGGCGGAAGCCAGGGGGCGCACGCGATCAATGAGGCGATGATCCGATGCTTGCCGGAGTTGCGGCGGCAGGCACCGGGGATTCGCATCATTCATCAGACGGGCGAGCGTGACTATAATGACGCGCTGGCAGCATATCAAGCTTTCTCAGTGCGGGGGATGAGTCGGCAGAGGTGTTCAAGTTTATTGAGGACATGCCGGCGGCGTTTGCGCGGGCGGATCTGGTGGTGTGCCGGTCGGGGGCAAGCACGGTGGCGGAGATTACGGCGGCGGGGAAGCCCGCGATCTTTGTGCCGTTTCCGCGGGCGGCGGATGATCATCAGCGGGTGAATGCGGAGGCGCTGGCGCGAGTTGGGGCAGCGGTCGTGGTGGAGGAGTCGAAACTGGAGGGAGTCTGGCTGGCGGAGACGATTGCGGCGTTGCTGGGTGATCCGCGACGGTTGCAGGTGATGAGCGAGGCGGCGCGGGGGTTGGCGCATCCGAATGCTGCGCGGGATATTGCTGGGATGGCGGCGCGGATGGCGGGAGCGGAAAGTTAACCTGCATAGTGCCGGAAGCAACCCGGACGTGCTGAGAGAACTCCTCGACGAGTCTATCGTTACGTTTAGTGAAAGGGGTCCTTCGACTGCGTAAGTGCTTCGCTTTCGCGAAGCAGTTACTCCGCTCAGGATGACAAGAAATGTTTGCCAAGATTCAGCAGATACATTTCGTGGGGATTGGCGGGATCGGCATGAGTGGGATTGCCGAGGTGTTGCTGAATCTTGGCTACAAGGTTTCGGGATCGGATTTGAAGAGTTCTGCGGTTACGCAGCGGCTGGCTGGTCTGGGTGCTGCGGTGTTTGAAGGGCATCGGGCGGAGAATATTGCTGGGGCTGAAGTCGTCGTGACTAGTTCGGCGATCGCGGCGGAGAATCCTGAGGTACGTTGAGGCCCACAAGCTGCACGTGCCGGTGATTCAGCGGGCGGAGATGCTGGCGGAGTTGATGCGACTGAAGTACGGCATCGCTATTGCCGGGATGCACGGCAAGACGACTACTACTTCGATGGTGGCGGCGGTGCTGGCGGGGGGTGGGCTTGATCCCACGGTGGTTGTGGGCGGGCGTGTCGATGCGATGGGATCGAATGCGCGGCTGGGGAAGTCACAGTATCTGGTCGCCGAGGCGGATGAGAGTGACCGGTCTTTCTTGAAATTGTCCCCGATTCTTTCGGTCGTGACAAATATCGACCGCGAGCACATGGACTGTTATCGCAACATGCGGGACGTGAAGAAGACGTTTCTGGAGTTTATGGACCGGGTGCCTTTTTATGGGATGGTGGTGGCGTGCAATGACGATCCGCTTCTGCGGCGGTTGTTGCCCGAAGTGCAGCGGCGGACTGTGACTTACGGGACGAAGCGGGGGTCTGATTTCTGGATAAAAATCCCCACTTCTCGCGCAAAAAGCGCGCGCGAAATGGGGCACCCACTGAGCCACTTTGCAGTGCGCTATCGCGGCCAGGATCTTGGAGAGTTCACGCTGCATGTACCGGGCATGCACAATGTCCTGAATGCCACGGCGGCGATTGCCGTGGGCGTCGGGTTGGATATTGGCGTGGAGGCGATTCGGGCAGCGCTTGACCAGTTCCGCGGGGTTGACCGGCGATTTCAGTTGCGAGGGCGGGCCGCGGGCGTAACCGTGATTGACGATTACGGGCACCATCCTACGGAGATCAAAGCTACGCTGGCGGCGGCGCGGTCGTGCGGGTTTCGCAAGGTTCATGTGGTGTTCCAGCCACACCGCTATACGCGAACGCGCGATTTGCTCGAGGACTTCACCACCGCATTTAGGGATGCGGATTCGCTGTTTGTGCTTGATATTTACGCGGCCAGCGAGAAGTTGATCGAGGGGATCAGCGGAGAAACGTTAGCGCGGACGGTTCGCGAGAAGGGCGGACGGAGTGCCCAATATGTTGGGTCTTTCGCGGATGCGGCCGGTTCGGCTGCGGCTGTGGCGGAAGACGGAGACATGATTCTGACGCTGGGGGCGGGGAGCGTTTCTCAGTTGGGGCCGATGATTTTGGAAAAGCTGAAGGAGCGGGAAGCGACGGATGTAGGGCGTTAGCCGCTGCATGAAGATCAGGTCCGCCGATCATTTATGGTATGGAGAATGGAGCTGGCACAGATGCGCACATCCGCTTTTGTAGGTTTGTTTTTGGCTATGCCGATGACGAGTGTGCTCGCGCAGACACCACAGCTGCAAACGAATATCGTTTACGTGTGCAAGGACGGACAAAGCTTCAAGATCTTTTCGTGCGACAACACAACGGGTGCTTGTGATTATCAGAACTACAAGAACGGGCAGGCGTACCAGCGAGGGGAGGCGCTTCGAGTGCAACTGACTGCGTTACTCCCGGCGAAGTGCCATGCTCAGACACCGGCCGAAGCGCAAGCCGATCCTCACCGCGGCGAGATTCCTGCTGCGCCTTCTCCGTTTAAGGCGCGCGCGGTTGCGGGCAGCAACAGTGCAGGAACCGCAACCGCGACCACGACTCCGAACGGGCCCGGGCCCGGCGGGTTCAAGGTTGGCGACACGGTGCGAGTTTTAATCGACGGCTGGCAGGAAGCAACGGTCATTGAGGTGCATGGCCGGTCGTACCTGGTACATCTGCCGAGTGGGATTAACGTTTCAAAACTCTGGCCGTACGAAGTGCACCGGCTCGGAAAGCTCACAGCGGAGGATCACGCGGCGGGGCAATACGATCTCCACGATCGCGTGCAAGTGCTGGTGAACGGCAAGTGGATGGAAGGCGAGATCCGTGGGCAGAATAATGTCAACATGTACGACATAAAGGTGCCGGGGGTTGATACGGGCTTCGGTTCCGACATTGTGAATACGACGCCGGAGAATATCCGCATCTCGACCACGCCGGCGCCGGCGGCTCCGGCACAACGGGCAGCCGGGCAAGTTCCGAAGCCTGGGCTCACGAGCTGCGCCGGCAAATATGAAGGCCGGTGGGAGCATGTCTCAGGGATGGGAGGAATGAAGGTCGTTTTCAGATCCGGCAAGGCAACGATTACCGAAGGATTGGGCGGTGAGATGCCGTTCGATTGTTTCACGGGCGACGGCAAAGTCGTTTTCTACAAGGCCGGATCCTTCACGCCGTTTTCCTACGATTTCGACATCAACAACGACGGAACCCTGCAGACACCCCTGGGGGCAATCAAGAAGATGGGGAATTGACGAATCCGCAGCATTGCTAACGGATTGGAGGGCGGTTCGTCCAAATTAGCAGATGGAGATCGAGCGATGAAAACTACACAGGGTTGGGGATGGCTGGCGGCTGGGGTACTGGCGCTGGGATTGAACGGCTTTTATCAGGACGGCGGCGCGGCCTGGGCGCACCGTGCGATGGATGGCGTGATCGAACAAGTTGCCGATCGGACCAGAGTACTGGCCGATCTGGCCACGGAGCGGGTTGACCGAGTCGTGGAAAGCGGCAGCCTGGTGGCTGCGCGGGATGAGACCACGTCCTGCCGTCTGGCGTCCGCAATGGCGCTGATTCCAGGGCAAGATGGCTCGGACACAGGGCGTGATGGCCCGCATGGAAGCCATGTCGGCCCGGCAAGAAGAGGCGCTGGCGCGGGTTGAAGCCAATCGGGCGCGGATCGAGGCGCGGGTTGCCCGGCTGCGCTTGGCGCCGGTTGCGTTTAACACGGTGGAAATGCCGATGGTGGCTTGTCCGCGGGTGCGAGTGAATGTTCTTCGCGTTCCGCGTGTGCCGATGGTCAGGATTCCGGCTCCGGTGATGCAGGTCGAGACTGCTGGGGGTGGGCCGATTTAGCGTTTCTGTTCTCCGTAAGGAGCGGGCGCGGAGAAACTGCCGCGTCCGCTTTTTATTTTGTGGACAGAGCTGTGGACGGGTCGGCCGGGCTTTCGCCCAGGCCGGACAGCCGAGGCGGCTGTCTCCACACATGATTTTTCATTCTTTTCCGACCTTCGATTTCTGATTCTTCTTCGATGATGCCCAATGCGGTTCCCTCCTGTGAAAAAGAACCAACATTTTGTCTATCTCAAAACCCGAAATGAAGTTATAGTTTGAAGGCTCAGCGATTCACCTGCGACAACTGACCTGAACTGATGGCGCGGAAGTCGGGTTCCACCATCTTGCAGGAGGAGTTGTACCCACCCAGCGCTGAGGCTGCGCGCGAGGAGATAGACGACGCGCGTCTGGTTGATCTGGACGTAGACGAGGAATCTCCGTTCCTGCGCGGGCAAAAGCGGGTCTCTGCCCGCAGAAGTTCTCTTCCCAGGAAAACTGCAAACGGATTGCTGTGGGCTGCAGTGGCGGCTGCGCTGTGTTGCGTAGCGGCGCTTGGCTGCGGCGTGGTTGTATCACTATGGTGAGCGCTCGTGGCGCTTCCGCGTGGAATCGAGCGACAACATTGAAGTCACAGGCATGCAGAACGTGACCAAGGCGCAGATCATGGAAGTGATGGGCGCCGACATTGGGCGCAACATCTTTTTCATTCCGCTGGCGCAGCAGAAGGCGCAACTGGAGCAGATTCCGTGGGTGGAATCGGCCAGCGTGATGCGATTTGTTCCCAACCGCTTAAAGGTGGAGATTCACGAGCGGACTCCCGTGGCTTTTGCGCGGGTAGGGCCACGGATGTCGTTGATCGACGCCGGCGGCACGTTGATGGAGCTGGCCCCGAAGAGCCGGTATTCCTTTCCCGTGATTCTGGGAATGAATCCGGGGGAGCCGCTTTCGACGCGGGCGCCGCGGATGAAGGCTTACGCGGAGATGGTGCGGGACCTGGACTTGGGCGGGGCGCACTACTCGCAGGATCTGAGCGAAGTGGATCTTTCGGATCTGGAAGATGTGAAGGTGCGGGTGAACGATCCGGCGGGCGATGTGCTGGTGCATCTGGGGTCGTCGGATTATCTGCGACGTTACAAGATTTATGTAACCCACGCGCAGGGCTGGCGGCACCAGTTCCAGAAGCTGGAGTCGGTGGATTTGCGCTATGACAACCAGATCATCGTGAATCCGGAAATGCAGCGGAGCGCGAAGCCGGCGCCGGCGCTGAGTCCGGCGGTAGCGAAAGCGGCGGTTGCGGCGGGCGTGAAGCCGGCGGCGCTGGTCACTCGCTTAACGCCGCATGATCGGGCGCTGCCCAAACCCGCGTTCGAATTGACGGAGAAGAAGCTTGATCCGAAGGGCACGGCTAAGGGAACTAAGAAGGCGCCCGCTAGAACCAAAGGCAAGAAGACTGCGGTAAAGACGGGCAAAACGACAGCGGAAGCGACGAAAGATTCAGCGGGGAAGCCGGGTACGAGACCTAGGGGACAGATCATGGCAAAGAACGCGGCGCCGGCGAAGCCGAGTTCACCGGCTGGTCATGACGCGCTGGCACGCCCGGCGGTGAACGCGAAACAGCCTCGATCTGCTTCTCCTAAGCCGGCGGCAAAGCCTTTGGCCGGCGGCGGGCAGAAGCCGAGTCCGGCAGTGGCTAAGAGTCAGGCGAACTAGAGTCAGGCGAAGCGGGTGCCGGTGCAGTGAGAGTTTCGCTTCGGAAATCCGAGATATTTAGATTGAGAATTTATTTCAGGGACTAATCAAAGAATGGCGAACCAGCAGGGAAACTTTCTGACGGCAATTGATGTGGGCAGCGCCAAGACGTGCGCGCTGATGGTGGAGGTCTCCGACAGCGGCCTGCGCTATCGCGGGCACGGGGTGGCGGAGTCGCGAGGGTCGCGCAAGGGCGTGATCGTAGAACTGGACAAGGCTGTTGCGGCGATTCAGAAGGCGGTGGAATCTGCCGAGGACGTGGCGGGTGCGGCCGTCGAGAACGCCATCGTGGGCATCGGTGGGGCGCATGTGCGCGGGGTGAACAGCCACGGCGGCATCAGTATGGGCACGCGTCCGCGAGAAATTGGGCGCGACGAGATCAAGCAGGCGGTCGACCGGGCGCGGGCGATTCCGCTGCCGGCGGATCGCGAGGTGCTGCATCTGCTCCCGCAGGAATTCATTCTGGACGATCAGGCGGGAGTGCATGATCCGCTGGGCATGATGGCGGCGCGGCTCGAGGTGCGCGTGCATATGGTGACGGCGGCGACGAGTGCGGCACAGAACGTGATTACGGCAGTGAATCGCGCCGGCGTTCATGTCGATGACACTGTGTTTGAGCCGCTGGCGGCGGCCGATTCGGTGTTGCGGGCCGACGAACGGGAGTTGGGAGTCTGCCTTGCGGATATTGGCGCGGGATCTACCGAGCTGATTGTTTTCGCGCAGGGTGCGGTGGCTTATACGGGAGTGATTCCCGTCGGTGGCGATCACTTCACAAGCGACTTGTCCGTGGGTATGTGCACGCCGCTGGCGGAGGCGGAGAAAATCAAGAAGGTGTACGGCAATGCGATCGTCACGTTGATTCCGGAAGGGAACGAGGTCGAGGTTCCATCCGTGGGGGACCGGCCTTCGCGGTTGCTGCCGCAGCGGCTGGTGGCGGAGATTCTTGAGCCGCGGGCGCGCGAGCTGTTTGAGATGATGCGCGAAACTCTGCGGCAGAGTGGCATGTTCGAGGCTTGTCTGGCGGGCATCGTGCTCAGCGGCGGAGGGTCGCGGCTGCCGGGAATTTTCGATGTGGCGGAGTCGGTGCTGCGTAAGCCGGTGCGGCTATCCTGGCCTACGCCTCTGGCGAAAATGCCTGCGACTTTGGCTGAACCAGAGTTTGCCACGGTGCTCGGCATGGTGCACTACGGACAGCGGGCGCGGGTCGCGCGTGGGTTTCAGGGGGATCGGTGGGGATCGAGATTGAAAGCGATGCTGGTGGGGTGAAGAAGTAGCTAGTACCCAGTACCTAGTACCGAGTACCTAGTACCGAGTGAATTCGGGGATTGGAGAGTTATGAAAAAAGATTCGAGCATTCGCATCAGCTTTAACGAGGAACCCGTCAACGATGCCAAGATCAAAGTGATCGGCGTGGGCGGCGGCGGCGGCAATGCGGTCAACCGCATGATCGATGCCGGGGTCGAGGGCATCGAGTTCATCGTTGCCAACACAGATTTGCAGGCGCTGCGCATGTCGCGCGCACCGGTGAAGCTGCAGCTCGGCGTGAAGCTGACGAACGGGCTGGGCGCGGGCGCGAATCCTGAGGTGGGGCGCAAGGCGGCGCTCGAAGACTCGGACAAGATCATCGAGGCGCTCGAGGGTGCTGACATGGTGTTCGTGACCACCGGCCTGGGCGGAGGAACGGGCACGGGCGCGGCGCCGATCATCGCGTCGCTGTCGAGTGAGATGGGCGCGCTCACTGTCGCTGTCGTCACTAAGCCGTTTTGCTTCGAGGGCAAGCGGCGCATGACGCAGGCGGAGAAGGGCATCGCCGAACTGATGGAATCCGTGGATACGACCATTGTCATCCCCAACGAGAAGCTGCTGGCGGTGGCGGAGAATGCGGGATTTTTCGAGTCGTTCCGCATCGCCGATGACATTCTGCGGCAGGGAGTGCAGGGAATTTCCGACATCATTACGATTCCCGGCATCATCAACCGCGACTTCGCCGACGTGAAAACGATCATGGCCCGCATGGGTTATGCGGTGATGGGAACGGCGACGGCGAGCGGCCAGAATCGCACCTCCGACGCGGCGCGGCGGGCGATTGCGTCACCGCTGCTGGAAGCGGGCGCGATCGACGGAGCGCGCGGCATTCTGATCAACATTACCGGCTCGGCTTCGCTGAAGCTGGCGGAAGTACAGCAGGCCTGCACCATCATCCAGAGCGCGGCGCATGAGGACGCCAATATTATTTTCGGCGCGGTGATGGATGAGAAGATGAAGGACTCGGTGAAGATCACGGTAATCGCCACCGGCTTCCGCGAAGTAAGCCGGACCCACACGCGGCGGGCGGAGGCGCATCACTCGTTCGCGGCAGCGCACGATGATGCCATGGATTTTCCCGATCCCGTCGGTCCATATCCCAGTGGTCCATCGCAGTCGTTTCCTGAAACATATCAGGAGCCGACGACGGACATGAGGATGGATGAAGCAAGGGTGGCCGAGACGTCTCCAGCGGCGATGGGTCAAGCGGCGATGATTCATTCGTCGGGGACTGAAGTGATGTCGCTCGACAGCATGCGCAGCGCGATGGTGGCAAACTTCGAACAGGACGATCTGGATGTTCCGGCGTTTCTGCGGAAGCGCGGCGAAGTGATGTGAAAGGCAGTGGCGTGAAGGCAGTGGCCAGTGGTCAGTGGCCAGTAAGACCTGCCTGCCGCTTGATGTTGTTTTGCTGAACACTGACCGCTGAACACTGGCCACTACTGAAGGAAAAGGTTTGCGCAGCGCGCCGTATCTTTTCAGTAACGAGGTAACTGTTACCGGAGGCTGAGGAACGAAAGTAATTCCCGCTTAAACGCTTGTTCCATAATGGGTTACATCAAACTTAATGTTTTGTTCGCTAGTAACTTTCTTGTTGCCTGGAGCGGCCTAACTCTCGTAGTATCGCGGAGTTGGGAGAAGTTACCCGCCGGAGCTGGCTGCTGGCAGGGTTCGTGCACTCAATTAGGTAGGAAATCCGGGACTAGCCCCGGAGATCAGGGGTAACAAACCGAAGATGTTTAAAGTGGGAACGCGCTGTCTTCGTCTGATAGTAGGAGTGGGAGGCTTGTGGTTGGCGCCGGCCCTGTGGGCGGCGCACGTCGACCCGCACGCGCTGAATACCAGCAAACCGAAATCCAAAAGAGTGAGTGAGAGCCAGCGGACGCGGCGCCGCATGCGGCATCTGGCGAGTAACCGCAGCACCACGGTTCACAGTGCAAGCAGCCACAGCGCAGGCCTGACGCGGACAGCGGCGAGCGGTTCGCATCGCAGATATCACGAGCGCTTTTTTGTGAGTTCGTTCGCCGAAGGCCTCACCGGCAGCGATGTGATCGAAGGCGAAGATCCGGTTGTGCGCCGGGCTGCATTGGATGCTCTGGGAAATATGAACGGAACGGTGGTTGCGATCGAGCCGACCAGCGGGCGTGTGCTGGCGATGGTGAATCAGAAGCTGGCGCTGTCGAGCGGCGCGCAACCGTGCTCAACCATTAAACTTTCTGTGGCTCTGGCTGCGCTGAATGAGGGCGTGGTCTCGAAGGAAACTGAAATCCCGCTCGGGGCGCGCAGCCGGATGAATCTCACTGAGGCTCTGGCGCACTCGAACAACGCGTATTTCGAGGCTTTGGGACGCAAGTTGGGATTCGAGAAGGTCGCCTACTACGCTCATCAGTATGGCTTGGGCGAACTGGCTGGTTACGACATACCGGGCGAGCAGTTGGGTTTGTATCCCGACGAAGCGATTCCGCAGAGGCTCGGCGGCGTGGGCAAGATGTGTTCGTTCGGCGAAGGGATCTCGATGACGCCCTTACAACTGGGCGCAATGGTTTCTGCGATCGCCAATGGCGGCACGCTTTATTACCTGCAACATCCGACGACGCCTGAAGAAATCACGAATTTCCAGCCGCGCATCAAGCGGCAACTGGATATCGCTCCGCTGATTCCGGAAATTTCTGACGGCATGGCGGGCGCCGTGCAATACGGTACAGCGCGCCGGTTGGGCCTGAACTTTAACGAAGAAGAGATTCTGGGGAAGACCGGCACCTGCTCCCACGCCGGCACTCGCTTTGGCTGGTTCGCCTCCTACGCGAATACCAGCCGCGGACGCATCGTGGTGGTGGTCTTTCTGCAGGGCGGGCGGCCTACATTTGGCCCCAAGGCAGCCGAGATCGCAGGGCTGATGTACCGTAACCTTTACGATCACAACTTCTTTATCGCCGGCGCTCCAGCGGATACGACCGCGTCCGCACCTGTGAGCACCACGCAGTAGTTTCCGGGGATGTTAATCGATCTTGATGAAGGCCTCTCGGCAGAGAGGCCTTTTTGTTCTTACGTAACCGCAGAGTAGAAGGCTTAGTGCCTTCTGACAGAAGGCTGCGGCTTCGCCCATGCCAGACAGCCGAGGCGGCTGTCCCCACGTTGCTTCTGCCCGTCACGAAAACGACGAATTCTGCCGATAGGTAGCGTAGAGACTCAGTTCGGTTTGGAGGGTCGTTGTCAGAGATGAATTCAGTGGCCGTACTCAGCGGCAGCTACGACTACAGGTTGGTGGTGCTTTTGCTGTTGGCGGCGATTGTCGCCTCCGGGGCTGCTCTGTTCGTGCTCAGCCGGGCGAGGGCATGGCAGAAGCGCAATCTCAGCGCAACCCGGGAGCACGAGGTGTATTTCCAGACCATGGCGGAAGCAGTCCCTGAGATTATCTGGACCGCCGACCCAAATGGTATGGACGATTACTTCAACCAGAAGTGCTTTGATTACACCGGGCTGACACTCGAGCAATTGCGAGGGCTTGGGGTGGCAGAGCGATCATCCATCCCGATGACTTGGAGGATGCGTCTCAAAATGGAGAAATGCGTTGCAGAGCGGCGATCCCTACGACGTCGAGTACCGGTTGCGGGGGAAGGATGGCAGCTACCGATGGTTCTTAGGCCGGGCCAATCCCATCCGGAATCCCGCCGGAGAAATTGTCAAATGGTTCGGCACTGCACGGACATCGAGAATCAGAAGCAGAACCAGCAGGTTCTGGAAGAGCAGATTCTGGAACGGACCGTGCAATTGGCCGACACCAACACCCGGCTGCAGGAGGAAATGTTAGAGAAGGACTTTGCCCGCAGCGAACTCGATCAGCAAAACGATAGAATGCTGGAAGAACTTAAGAAACGCTCGGAGAGGGCTGCCATGCTGGCAAGATGGGCGAACTTCTGCAGAGTTGCATCAGTCGAGACGAAGTGTTCGCGGCCGCGCTGGGTTTTGCGCCGAAAATATTTCCCGCCGTCCCCGGAGCACTGGCGCTGCTGGACGCTTCGCGGAACCTCGCGGAAGTGATCGGCTCATGGAGCGACTGCCAACTTCCCGCACTGGTAGTTTGAGCCAGCGGCATGCTGGGCGCTTGCGCACCGGGCACCCGCATCTGGTGCTGGCAGGCGACTCCACGGCACCTTGCGCGCACGCGGCGGGCGTGAAGAATACATATTTGTGCGCTCCGATTCTGGCGCAGGGCGAAACCTTGGCGATCGTGCATTTTCAGGCACGGACGAGCGCCGAAAATGGATGCATCGGAACTCTCATTCAAGACGACATTTGCGGCGCAAGTTGGATTGTCCATTGCCAATATACGATTGCGGGAGGCGCTGCGCACTCAGTCCGTGCGGGACGCCTTGACTGGTCTCTACAACCGCCGGTATCTGGAAGAGACGTTGGAGCGCGAAGTCCGGCGCGCAGCGCGAGCGGCGCAGTCTCTGGGATTCCTCATGATCGATCTGGACCATTTCAAGAACTTCAACGACACCTATGGCCACGATGCCGGGGATGCGGTGTTGCGCGAGACCGGCGCTGTTTCTCGCCAAGGGCATTCGGGCCGAGGATTTCGTATGCCGCTTCGGAGGAGAGGAATTTGTCGTGATCCTGCCGACAGCGGACCTGGAATCGTCGCGCGCGCGAGCCGAACGGCTGCGCTTGAAAATGAGGGAACTGACGATCATGTATCAAGGCAAGTCGATCGGGATGGTCACGATTTCCGTGGGCGTGGCGGCGTTCCCCGAGCATGGCACGTCGCCCAAGGAATTGATGGCTGCGGCGGATGCCGCACTGTATCAAGCCAAGCGCGGCGGCCGCGACCAGGTGGTGGTGGCGTCGGCGCCAGTGATCGACGAGCGGCGATCCCGGGCGCAGGCAAGTCCGCCGCCAGTTGGAGTTAGTTTCTCAAGGCTGCGCCACGTCTAGGGAAGCTGGTCTGACGGACTTGTCTTCTTCCGCTCGTCGCGCTCGACCACTCCGTCCTTGATGTTGACCACGCGATGAGCGTACTCGGCGATGTCATGCTCGTGGGTGACCAGGACGATGGTATTTCCTTCACCGTGCAAGCGGTCGAACAAGGCCATGATTTCGTTTCCGGTCGCGGAATCGAGGTTGCCGGTGGGTTCGTCCGCCAGAATGATGGAAGGCCGATTGACCAGAGCGCGGGCGACGGCGACGCGCTGGCGCTGGCCGCCGGAAAGCTCATTGGGTTTGTGGGTCATGCGCGATTCCATGCCCACGGCCGTCAACGCGGCTTTGGCGCGTTCGATGCGCTCCCCGGTGGGAATGCCGGCGTAGATCAGCGGCAGCTCCACGTTATGCAGAGCGGTGGCGCGAGCCAGCAGGTTGAAGGTCTGAAACACGAAGCCGATTTCCTTGTTGCGGATGCGCGCCAGTTCATCGTCGTCGAGTTCGCTTACCAACTGGCTGTTGAGCCAGTATTCGCCCTTGGTGGGCGTATCCAGGCAGCCGATCAGGTTCATCAGCGTGGATTTGCCCGAACCCGAGGGTCCCATGATGGCAACATACTCTCCCCGCTCAATGCGGAGGTTGACGCCGCGCAGGGCGTGCACCTGCTGCTCCGAGCCCATGTCGTAGGTCTTCCAAAGATCCTCGGCCGCGATCATGCAGGACTGCGGGGCGGCACTGAAACGGCGTTCGTGGGCATGCTGATTACTTCTGCGGTTGCCATGTTTTTCTCCTGCTCCGGTGCCACTGGGTTCTCCGAGATTAAATTCGACTCCGAGAGCTCCGTTTTTCGAACTTCGACTGTTCGAGATCCTGTTATACCGACGGCTTCTCCGTTGGACGAATGAAGCCGGTCGAAGGTTATGTTTCGTCTTCCTTCTTTGGGACGGAGTTATCGATTTTGACGCCACTTCCGGAACGGAGCGTGCGCAAAATCTTGTAACTGCCCGGTGATGACCTCGTCCCCTTCCTTCAAGCCGTTGAGCACTTCGATGTCGCTGGTTCCGGCGATGCCGGTGGTTACAGGCACGAACTCCGCTTTCTTGTTGCGAATGACGAAGACGCCCTGCATGTCCTGTTTCTGATCTTTACTACTATCCTTCTATCTCTTGTCCTTGGATGCAGCTTCTTTCGGCGCCGGAGCAGCCGCATGCACCGAGCCGGGGGTGGACTTTTCCTGCTCCAATTGGGCTTTGGTGCGAACCGAGAGCGCCTGAATCGGAATGGCCAGCACGTTGCTGCGGGCGGCCGTCGTGATTTTGGCGGTGGTGGAGAGCCCGGGGCGCAGATCGGGAGGAGGATCGGTCACGGTCACGACCACTTTGAAGTCTTTGGCTTCTTCGCTGGCCGTGGTCTGCTGCGAGGTGGCCACGCCAGTGGAGCGCACGATGGCGTTGTCTCCGATTTCGGAAACCGTGCCGTGGAAAACCTTCTTGGGAATCGCGTCGATGGTCACTTCGGCGGGTTGACCCAGATGCACGTTCACGATGTCAGTCTCATCCACTTTCACTTCCGCGGTAATCACCGACATGTCGGCGAGCGTAAGCAACGTGCTGCCCAGCGCATTCTGAATGCCGATGACCACCGACTCGCCTTCACGCACCGGCAAGTTGGTGACGACTCCGTCGTAGGGAGCGGCATAAGTGGTTTTCTGCAGCACATCGGCGACCCGGGTGAGATTGCCCTTGCCTGGGCGACGTGATGGTCCGCGGAGTCTTTCTGCGCCTTGGCCTGGGCTACGCGCGCCTTGGCTTGCACCAGCCCGGAGTCGGCCGTGGCCCATGCGTTCTGGCGGCTGTCGAAATCAGATTTCGCGATCAGCCCATCCTTGAAGAGATTTTGCGCGCGATCCCAATCCAGCTTGTTGCGTTCGTAGTCGGCCTGGGCGCGCAGAAGATCGGCGTCGGAGGTGTTGAGGGCGGCGTCGGCGGCGATAGCGTCCGTCTCGGCGGCCTGCACCGAGGCCTGGTTGGCGCTCACATCGGCCGAGGACTGCACGTTTTCCAGTTGCGCCAGCAATTGACCCTTCTTCACGTGGTCCCCTTCCTTAACGTACAGGTGGGTGATCTTGCCATAGGCGTTGGCGCCGATGTTGACGTAGGTCTTCGGCTTGATTTCGCCCGAGGCGCTGACCACCGAGGACAAGTCCTGGCGCTGCACCTTTCCGGTCTGCACCGTGACCACATTCTTGCCGCTCTGATGGACCGTGAAGCCGACAATGGTGGCCAACACGACTACCACGCCGACGCCAATCGCGATTTTCTTCCAGGTCTTCATCGTTCCCGTCACCATCCAGAGCTACCGCCCTGCCGGGTCAGCGGCAGTCCGGTCGCAAGCCCACCTTCCGCGATTTCCTGGTAGACACCTATTCCCTCGCTGGGGTGACGGGCACACATTCAGGGATACGATCCTGTGGGCAGGAAAGTTCCAATCTGGAGTGGAGTGCCGAAACCCTGGGGACCCGAAGAGCAGGGGCTGCCGGAAGGCAGAATTATAACAGCCCGAAATTATAGCTTGATTCCGGCCCGGGGTTTGCAATATTCGTGCTTTCGGGCAACTCGGCAGAGGCGTGGCCGCGTCCAACGGAACGGTTGGCTGGGGGCGTCAATCTATTCTTTTGACGTGACTTAGCCTTGCTTTCGCCCAACTGAGGGCCTAGAATGGGCAGACGAAGTTTGTCGTGGCAGGAGTCCCTCTCATGTTCCGGGTAGGTTCACGTTATCTTTTAGCGTTTGTCTTGTTAGCTGTCGTCCCAGCCCTAGTGGGACCAGTCGGGCCCAGACCGACAAACCCGCCGCTGCGAGCGATCCCAAATCGGGCGCGACGGAGACCGGCGCGCAAGCAGCGCCCGCGGATCAGGTCGATCCTCTCAAGCGCGCGCCCTCGGAAAAACAGAAGAAGCAGCAGAAAAGAAACCTGAACATCGAGCTCAGCAAGACCTACAAGAAGTGGCTGAACGAGGACGTGGTCTGGATTATTACCGACGAGGAAAGAGCCGCGTTCAAGCAGCTCTCGAACGACGAAGAACGCGACAACTTCATTGAAGCCTTCTGGCAGCGCCGCGACCCCACGCCCGACACCGAAGAGAACGAATACAAGGAAGAGCACTACCGGCGCATCGCTTACGCCAACGAGCATTTTGCCGCGGGAATTCCTGGCTGGAAGAGTGATCGAGGACGGATCTACATCATGTACGGTCCGGCCGACGAAGTCGATTCGCATCCCTCCGGCGGCACCTACGAGAGGCCGATGGAAGAGGGCGGCGGCGAGACTTCCACGTTTCCCTTCGAAGATTGGCGCTACCGCTATCTGGAGGGCATTGGGCAGGAAATCATCATTGAATTCGTCGACACTTGCATGTGCGGCGACTACCACATGACGATCGACCGCTCGGAGAAGGATGCGCTGAAGTACACGCCCAACGCCGGTCTGACTCTCTACGAACAGATGGGCATGGCCAACAAGACTAGCCGCTTCACCGGTAACGGCCTGGAGCAGTTGGGTACCGGCCCAATGAGTCAACCAGTGCAAACCAAGGAATTCGACCGTTTGGAGACGTACGCGAAACTGCAAGCGCCGCCGGCGGTCAAATACAAGGATCTGGAAGAAATCGTCAACACCAAGCTCATTACTAACCTGATGCCGTTTGATGTTCGCACCGACTTTGTGAAGGTCACCGGCGACACGGTGCTGGTGCCCATTACCGTGCAGCTGAAGTATCGCGACATAACGTTCGCCAACAAAGACGGCGTGCAGCGCGGCACAGTTAATATCTTCATGCGTGTGACTACGCTCACCGGACGTATTGTGCAGACCCAGGAAGATCCCGTCCAGGTGGATGTGCCGGCGGAATTGTTACCCCGCACGGCGGAGAATTCGGCGGTATATTGGAAGGCCCTGCCGCTGCGTCCGGGACGTTACAAGGTGGAGATCGCGGTGAAGGACGTGAACGGCGACCGCAAAGGCCTGTGGAGCCGCGGCATTGTGGTGCCTGAGTATGCCGATGACAAACTTTCGACCTCCTCGCTGATCGTGGCCGATGTGATGGAGCCGGTGCCGACCAAGGATGTGAGCACCGGGCAATTCGTGATCGGATTGAATAAGGTTCGCCCGCGCGTAGCTCCCGCAAACGGCAAGCCCGCCCTCTTTAAACGAGGGCGGGACCAGAAGGTAAATTTCTGGATGCAAGTCTATAATCTCGGCGTGGACGAGAAGACGCACAAACCTTCCGCGACGTTCGAGTATGACGTCATTAACATTGCTACGAACAAACCGGTGATCCAGAAGACGGAATCCACCGACAGCATGGGTAATGTTGGCGAGCAGGTGACCTTGCAGAAATCGATTGCGTCGGCTAACCTGCAGCCGGGCGTGTATCGAATCGACATTAAAGTGAACGACAACGTCTCCAAGCAGACTATTGACCCTTCAGCAACGTTTGCGGTCGAGTAACGAGCTGATTGAGTCTCCCGGGGGTTGGAGTGAAGCTTCGCCATTTCGGATCTTGGGTGGTGATAGTAGCGTTGTCGATTCCTGCCTGGGGCGGACAACGGCCAGGCGTGATCTCGGGTTACGTGCGCGATGCGTCGGGGATCCCCCAGATGGGCGCGGTGGTGGAGATTGCCGGCTCCGCGCTGGCCCACACCCTAACCGTATTTACCGATGTCACGGGCTTCTACTCTGCGAGCGACCTTCTCCCAGGACAATATTCCATCAAAGCGTCGGCGCCCTCGTTCCTTCCCGCCCTGGAAGAAAAGATTGGTTTGCAGCCTGGGAACATCGTGCATGTGGACATTACCCTGAATACGCTGCTGAACGCGATTCGAGTGGGACCTCTGCGCAAGTCGGCCGATGATGACGACTGGAAGTGGACCCTGCGTTCGGTGGCGAATCGACCCGTTCTACGCGTGTTCGACGATCCCGCAGCGAGCGCCGAACAGCAGGATCACGATCTCAAGGCCAGCCTTTCGTTCCTCGCTGGTTCGGCGGCCGGCGGTTACGGCAGCGGCTCGGACATGAGCACAGGTTTCTCGGTGGAGCGTTCGATTTTCTCCGCCAGCCGTGTCGGCCTGAGCGGGAATGTCGGCTACGGAGACAACCTTCCCGCAGCCGTTCTGCGCGCGGCATATTCGCATGCCCTGCCTGACGGGTCCGGGCCCTCCATGGCGGTTACCATGCGCCGTTTTGCACCTTCCGATCCTAACCTCCATTACGCCGCGCTGCAGGCACTGGCGGTTAACGCGGGAGACGATTTCGCGATAGGCGATGTGCTGGAGTTGAGGTTCGGAAGCGAACTGCAAACCATCCAGTTTCTCGGGCGCGTGACCGCGTTCCGGCCCTACGGTTCCCTTGACCTGCACCTCTCGCCCAACACTGTTGTGTCATACGACTACGCCACCTCGTTGCCCAACACGCGGGATGAGAAGGGGTTCGATTCTGCGCCTGCGGATTTGAGCGAAGCCGATCCGCGCGTCAGCATGACGAACTTTTCCACCCGGCTGGAACGCGCCCACCACCAGGAGTTTAGTGTTTCGAGGCACATCGGCAACAACAGCATGCAGGTGGCCGTCTTCAGTGATCGGGTCGACAACACAGCTTTGACCGGCACCGGCACAGTCACTTCTGCCGGCGGGTTCCTGCTGCCTGACATCTACTCAGGTACGTTTTCTTATGACGGCAATACCCTCGATTCGCGGGGAGTCCGGGTCGTACTCGAGCGCAAGTTCTGTTCCGATCTCACCGCCACGCTGGATTATGCCTACGGCGGCGCCCTCGATCTCGCCAAGCCTGATGTCGAACTCCAGCAAGCCCAGCAGTGGATCTCGACCCAACGCCGTCAAGCCCTGGCTGCCAAACTTACCGGCACCATTCCTCACACTCATACGCGGTGGATCGCTTCCTATCGCTGGGTCAATGGCCCCGCCCTAACTCCGGTGGATATGTTCAACGCTTCCCCGGGACAGAGCGATCCCTTCTTCAATCTCTTCATCCGTCAGGCGATTCCGACCATGGGCATTCTGCCGGCCCACATGGAAGCGCTTATCGACCTGCGCAACCTGTTGGCGCAAGGCTATGTGCCGGTCGTGGGCCAGGACGGCCAGACCGTCTATCTGGTCCAGGCAGCACGCTCGATTCGCGGCGGCGTCAGCATCAGCTTCTAGATCGAAACGCTTCCATGTGTAACACTCCATTCGTGAAGTCCCGTTCGTAAAATTCCGTTCATAGAGTCCCCATTCGTAAAATCTATCGCTTGCATTGAGAACTCCAAGGTTGACTGTTGGGACGAGGTTTCGATACTGTCGTGTGTCTAACCTTTGCGGTCGGGGCGCTGCATCTCATTAGCAGGCAAGGGATTGCACGCCTCCTCGGAGTGGGCTCGCTCGTCCGGCCTGCCGCACTGAACATCACTGCCGAGAAATTGATCAGCTTTCAAGGAGACCCTATGAAGTTGCGCGTAATCCTGGTGTTTATGCTTCTGGCCGCCGCGAGCCTTGCGGCGCAAACCTTCCGCGGCACGATCCTCGGCACGGTCACTGACGCTCAGGGCGCGGTTGTCGCTGGAGCCAAGGTAACCGTGAAGAACGCAGGCACCGGACTGGAGCGCACCACCGAAACGGGCGCAAGCGGAGACTATTCTTTCCCCGAGCTACCCCTCGGCACTTATACAGTCACGGTCATCCACGCTGGTTTTCACACCTCCGTCACCAACGGGGTGGCAGTTGACGTGGACAGCGAACGCCGTGTGGATGCCGCGATGAAGCCCGGCGAGGTCTCAACCAAGGTGGAAGTCGCCGCCGACGAGATCCCGCTGGTGGAAACCAGCAGCAACACCCTCGGCGGAACCATACAGGCGGAGAGACTTCAAGGAACTCCCGGTCAATGGGCGCGACTTCATGAAGATGCTGACTGCGGTTCCCGGCGCCAATGCCGATCCTAGTTCGGTGAACGATTCCCCGGCTCGTTCGGAGTTTTTTCAGTAAACGGCAACCGCGGCCGCTCGAACAACTTCCTGCTCGACGGCACCGATATGAACGACGGTTTCCGCAATGACAACGCCATCAACGAAGGCGGCGTATTCGGAATTCCGGCTACTTTGCTGCCGGTGGATGCGATCCAGGAGATGGCAATTTTGAACAACACCGAAGCCGAGTATGGGCGGAACTCGGGGTCGATCGTCAACATCGTGACCAAGTCAGGGACCAATGGCCTCCACGGTTCTGTCTTTGAATACTTCCGCAATAACGCGCTCGATGCCCGCAATTATTTCAACTGCGCAGATGCTTGCGCCTCGGGTTGCGGGGGCCGCAGAATGCATTTCACAACAACCAGTTCGGCGGATCGCTGGGCGGCCCGATCATCAAGGACAAGACTTTTTTCCTGTTTTCGTACGAAGGCCAGCGCGAAGACGTCGGGTTTCCTTCGCGCCGCGACGATTCCATCTCAAGCGCAGATCGCCGCCAACACCGCCGGTCGGCGGTATAAACCCAATAATCCAAAATATCCTGAACACGAATCCATGGGGCCGTTGCCTGCCACCGGCAACAACTCCGATGGGTCCTATCACCGAAGAAGTGAACGCCCCTCCACCAACCGTCTCGACAGCCTGATCACCAAGATCGACCAGCACATCGGCCACAACGACTTACTCACCGGGCCGCTACTATTTCGGCGACAGCGCCCAGAGCGCTCCGCTTGGCCATCGTTGGCGGCAACGTGCTTCCCGGGTTTAACACGGTCGTTCCGACGCGCGTGCAAGTCGTTTCGCTTTCTTATACTCACGTAATTACGCCACGGCTGCTGGCGGAATTTCGTGGCGGATGGAATCGTTTCGCGGAAACATTTTCGGCGCAGGACGCTAGCGCCAATCCCGCCAGCCTCGGCTTGAATACCGCCAACGCCGATTTCACCAATCTGGATTACGGTTTGCCCGTGATCAGACGTCGGCGGATTAGCGGGACTTGGGCGCCAACAAATCGAACCCTCGCGGGCGAGTCGACAGCAATGTGCAGTACTTGAATAATTTTTCCTACAATCGCGGCTCCATAACTGGAAGTTTGGCTACGAATTTCGCCGAACGTCAGTTAACCAGTACTTTCGACTTGAACCATCGCGGCAAGCTGGCCTTCGATTCCCTGGCCGATTTTCTTGCGGGCAACATCACGGGCGGCGGCAACCAGACGGAAGGCGACTCGCGGCGCCACACCTACCAGAACAATTTCGGCGTTCTACCTTCAGGACAACTTTCGCTTGTCGCACCGACTCACTCTTAATTATGGCTTGCGTTGGGATTATTATGGCGTGATCGGAGAAAAGGACAACCTTTTCAGCATCCTGAACTCGTCCGATACAATCTGGTGCAGGTTGGGGCCAGCGGCGGGCCGAGCAGCCTTTATCCCAAGGACTACAACAATTTCTCCCCCGCGTCGGCGTCGCCTATGACGTGTTCGGCACCGGAAAGACTGTTGTGCGCGCTGGCTACGGATTCGCTTATGATGCTTTTTCCCAGGACTTCTTCGCCGGCCAGATTCCTTACACTTCGTCTGAACGCCGGCCCACTGTTTAACGACGTCGGACCAAGGCCGGTCCTGTACAACTCGATCGCCGATCGCCAGTCTGACAGTGATTCCCGGACCATGTGCTGCCGGACAGATCCCAGTGCCCAATAGCAGCCTGCCGGCTGTGCCGATCCCATCTTCCGCGGGCGGGTTTAGCGCAAGTGACGTGTTTACCGTCGACCAGGGTCTGCGCACTCCGTACGTGCAGAACTACAATCTGAACGTCGAGCAGCAGTTGGCGCCCAAGACCGCGGTTTCAGTGGCCTATGTTGGATCGGCGGGCCGTAAGCTGTTTCGCTTTACTGATCTGAATCAGGGCGATCCGCCCGCGACCGGCGTTCGTCCGCTTTCGGCGTACTACTACATCCTCGATTTTCAATCTTCGGCGGAGTCGAGCTATAACTCCCTGCAGGTTCGGCTGAACGTGCAGCGATTTCCGCGGGTTCACCTCAACCGTGAACTACACCTACAGCCACTCCATCGATACTGCCAGTGATGGGCAGGATTACGCGCCCTTCCAGTCGCAGCCCGAAGACAGCTTCAATCCACGCAGCGAACGCGGCAATTCTGGGTTCGACGTGCGTCAACGTTTCAGTTGGCTCTGGAGCTACAAAATCCCTGGAGGACAATCGATGCACGTGTCTGACTGGAGGATGGGGCGTCAGCGGCGTAGTTTCGCTGGCGACCGGCATGCCCTTCACTCGCCATGGATTACAGCAACTACAACAACACCGGCGAGTTTTACGAGCGGCCTGATCTGGTGGGCAATCCCTTCTCGGGCACCAGCAGCCCGGCGAATTACCTCAATCTCAATGCCTTCGCGGCCTCATGCAACTGGGACCCAACTGTCCAGGGGTGCAGTTTAACTGCTCCGAATAACCATTTCGGCAACCGAGGGGCGCAATGCATTCTACGGACCCCACTACCGTAATTTTGATCTGGCTTTCACTAAAGACACCAAGCTCACCGAGCGCGTGAATATGCAACTCCGAGCGGATTTCTTTAACATCCTCAACCACCCGAATTTTGCCAATCCTCTTCTTCCCAGCTTTAACGTTTTGTGGAACAACAACGGGGTCGACCCGAATACGGGCCGCGGCTTGGGCTTCTTCCCGCTGACGGTTACCCCCGACGTCGCAGCGCAGAACCCGTTTCTCGGCGGCGGCGGCCCCCGCGATATCGAGGTGGCTGTTCGCTTCTCGTTCTAGGGACGATTGCGACCACCTGCTCTGAACCCCTGTCGCTTCGCGGCAGGGGCCTTTTTTTATAGCGCGCAAGCCCCTCCCACCCGTCGTATGACTTCCGTCACTAGGTAACCGGATTCCGGCGATGCTACGCTGCTGTCGTAATCTTTTCCCTCAAAGCGTCTGCTGCGGAGACCTTGATGCGTCGCTCCAATTGTGCCGTCCTCGTCCTTATTCTTGGCGTGTGCTTTACCTCGCCACTTTATGCCCACCATGTCAAGCCGGCTACGACAGCCTCGATGCCGGTGACCACCTCGTCGGCCGAGGCGCGCTCGCTCTACGAGAAGGGCATGCAGGACTACGAGAACCTTTATCTGGAGCGCTGCAACGACGACTGGCGTGCGGCCGTGAAGGCCGACCCCAATCTTGCCGTAGCCTGGGCTTGGATTGCCTTCAACAGCAGCAATCCCGAGGAAGTGATCGTCGCCCGTGAAAAGGCCAAGGCTCTCGCTCCAAAGCTGACCCCGGGAGAACAGTTAATGATCGCCTGGATTGCCAAAGTGCAGGAGGGCGACTTTATCGATGGCATTTCCGCCATGAACGACCTGCTCGAGATGTATCCCAAGGACAAGCAATTGTTTTACCTCGCGGGCAACTGGTTGATGGGAGAGAACGGCGACGAGCAAGCGCAGAAGATCATGGAAAAGGCAGTGGCCCTCGATAAGAATTATCCCGCTGCGCTCAACGATCTGGCCTACCTCTACGCCCGCAACCGGCAATTCGACAAGGCCTTTGCCGACATGGACCGCTACGTCGCGCTGCTGCCCAAGGAACCGAATCCCCAAGACTCTTATGGCGAGTTGCTCCGCATGGCAGGAAACTTCGACGGATCACTGCAGCATTACCGAGCCGCGCTGAAGATCGATCCCGACTTTGTCACTTCGCAGGTGGGCCTGGGCGATACCTTTGCCCTGATGGGAAACCAGGAGCAGGCGCGAGTTGAATACGAGAAGGCAATTCGCTACGCCCATAACGAAGCCGACAGGCTGACCTACAGCATGCAGAAGGCAATGACCTGGGTGCGCGATGGCAAGTTCGCCGAGGCCGACAAGGCATTCGGGGAGATTGCCCAGACCGCTCACGCCAAGGACCAGGACCTGCAGGAAGCGCAAGCCTACCGGCACCTGGCTGAGTATCAGACCGACGATAACGCTGCGTTGAGATATCTGCAGGAGGCAGAGGAGTCACTCGGACATCGCACCATCTCCAAGGGCGACAAAGATGAAGAACTCTCTCGCATTCTGCGCAACCGCATCGTGCGTTCCTCGCATGCCGGCAACTCGGGGTTAGCCGACCAGTCTCTAAAACAACTTGAAGCCCTGGCGGCCAGCGGTCGCAACCGGGTCGTCCAAAGTTCCTACAACGGCGCGGCCGGCACTCTCCTAATGGACCAGAAGAAATTCGAAGGAGCCATCACCTGCCTGGAAGAAGACCAGGACAACCCCTTCACCATGGAACTTCTGGTGCAGGCCTACTACCAGACCGGTCAGTCCGACAAACTGGCTCAGGCCGAGGCTCGGCTGCGAGGCACCAACGTTCCCACCATGGAGCAAGCCCTTGTGGTACCCGCCGCGCGCCTCCGCCGCCCAGCGATGTAAGCTGTTTCTAACTTTCCTTCTAGATTTGGTCTATACTGTCGAGCGCCAGCCTGGAGCGAGATCCGTTTTCACGGTGGCGTTCGCTTCGTAATTACGTCTTCTTGTTAATGAACTCTAATTAATGAACTCTAAGATTGATCGACGCTCCAGCCAACGAGTGGTGGCCAATCTTCCCGTGCGCGTCCGCGGTTCAGCGCCGAATGCGGAAGGCAGCGCTCAGACTCGCGATATCAGCACGAATGGTGTGTTCCTCTATAGCGAGTCCCGCCTTGCGGAAGGCGCAGATGTGGAGTTGGTTCTGATTCTCCCGCCCGAACTGACCTCTGGGGAAAAGTGCTGGGTCTGCTGCCATGCTCGCGTCTTGCGGGTGGAGCAAGGGCCAGGCAAGGACTTCGGCGTCGCCGCCGAGATCCGGCGCATGGACATCCTGCCGGAAATTCCCGCCTAGCTCTCTTGCTGGCACCTCCACTCCAGCACTCCCGCTTCTGCACCATTTCCTCTATCCTCTGTGGCCCCATAATCGGTGCAAACGAAACTTCTGCCAACGGGCCTGTCGCTTGCCTTGGGACCTCGAAATAACCAATAGTTCCCTTCGCCGGCAACCAAGTGCAGAGGTCGAAAGCTAGGTTGTGAAAATCCTCGAGAAAATGCTTCCCATGGTACAGACCTTGGTGCAATAATGGCGGCCCTGGAATTGCTCTGGCCAAACTCAGGAAATCAGGTGGGACTGGTATGTGGATTGAGAAATTGTCAGACGGTGTGGTCCAGGTGCAAACTCCGATCGGGCCGCGTTATGTGATGCCCTCTTTTCTTCAGCGTGTCTATTTTCTTTGGATGTTCCGGCACTTTCCTATTCTTCCTCACGCCGTGCTCAGCGCAGGCCAACAGCGGATGCTTGAGCGCTTGTGCTCCGAGCAGAGGTTCGTCTCCATGGCTTACGCCGACGGCATGGAAGATGCCCCAGTCATCGGTACCGTCGAGCGCCGACTCGTACCCAAAATGGGGATGGATCCCTTGCCCCCGCGTCGCAGCGCGGTCAGCGAAGGTTCCCCGGGACTGGCAGCGGAACTGCGGCAGCGTTCCTAGCTCAAGGTCGTTCGCTGTAGTTCCTTGCAGTCGGTGACTCGCTGCTCGCGCGCGATTCACATCGGCATTCTTCGATTTTCGCGATCTCCAGTCCGCGATCTCCAGCCCGCGATTTCCAACATCGACGAGCACCGGCGTCACAGTGCACGCGATGACCGGACGCGTCAGAGATGTTACAATCACAAATCGTCCCGCCGATAAGATTCCCCGCTGTGGGCGCGTAGCTCAATTGGCAGAGCAACTGACTCTTAATCAGTAGGTTGGAGGTTCGATTCCTCCCGCGCTCACCACCTAACTCTCACAGCTTACTGTGCTCAGAACTGCGACCACTCAAGCGCGAAATCGCGTTTGGCACGGCATCTTCGGACGGATGGACATATCGCGGGAGGCACTCATATTCGAAAGTCTCTGCAATCCGCGCCAGGTCCAGACGTCGCTAGCCACTTTCCCCAGGCGTGCAAGGAACGCATGTCGGACTGAGTAGATCTCGAGTTGGCGACTCGCACCGTGAGACGTCCCACAAATACCCCGCGAACCGTGGACCTAAAGTTTCCGACCGCCATAACGACAGCAAACCCTATTTGAAATGGGCGCATCAACGTTGAGCGCAACTCGGAGGCTTGATGGCAAAAAAGAAAGCCGCTCTTGCGGATCCTACGCAACTTGAGCCATTCGTTTCAGCCGACCAACAATTGCTTCGGGTTGTTATCGAAACTCCCAAAGGAAGCCGGAACAAGTTTGCGTTCAATGCTGACGATCACATTTTTGAACTGAAGAAGGTTTTGCCGGCTGGAATGGCGTTTCCCTATGACTTCGGATTTGTTCCTTCTACGGAAGCCGACGACGGTGATCCCGTCGACGTCTTGGTGCTGATGGATGAACCCGCCTTTCCAGGGTGTGTCCTCAAATGCAGACCGATCGGCGTTATCCAGGGCCAGCAGGGCGATAAGAAGAAAAAGGTTCGAAACGATCGAATAATTGCGATCGAAAGGGATGCTCACAGCTGGGCTGACATCAAAACTGTCGGCGACCTGGGCAAACAATTTGTTCGGGAACTGGAAGAATTCTTTGTTGATTATCACAAGCTCTCGGACGAACAATACCGCGTGCTGGCGCTGAAAGGGCGCGCACAAGCACGAAAGCTGGTTAAATCGTGCCTGCGATGAGAAAAACGCTGCCATGAGTCAGAGCCTGGTCCGGTTCATCATCGGCGGTGTGATCGTATCCGCATTCGCGATCATCGGCGATGTGTTGAAGCCGAAAAGCTTCGCCGGCCTGTTTGGCGCCGCCCCTTCGGTCGCGCTGGCTACCCTGGCGCTGACAGTAGTGTCTGACGGCTCCTCTTATGCCGCCATTGAGGGCCGTTCAATGATGGCTGGGGCGTTAGCATTCTTTATTTATGCGTCTCTGGTGAGCCGCATCATGATGCGATACAAGTTCCCGGCCATATTGGTTACATTGTGCTTAATTCCTCTCTGGCTCGGGGTGGCGGGGGGCGTCTACTACGTCGTCTGGGCGCGATAGTCATGCGAATCAAAGTCGATCTTTCAACTCTCGGGAAAACAAAGTGGCATGACTACGCCGTTCGATTTCTTTTTGGTGGATCGATCACAGCCCTGGCGGGAATTATCGCTAAGAAATTCGGTCCCGGTATCGGCGGGTTGTTTTTGGCGTTTCCGGCGATTTTTCCGGCAAGTGCAACGCTCATCGAGAAACACGAAAAGGAGAAAAAACAATCTTTCGGACTCAACGGCGCGGCACGCGGAAGGAGTGCGGCCAGTATCGATGCTGCGGGCTCATCAATGGCAAGCATCGGGTTGTTTGTCTTCGCATTGGTCGTTTGGCAATTCATGTCGAAAGATCGGGCATGGATCGTTCTCGGGGCGGCGACGGTTCTATGGCTGGGAATCTCGGTAGCGGTTTGGCGGCTTCGAAAGGCGCGGTAGGGCATGGCAGCTAGCACTTTCAATCGCTTCGCCCGCGCAGAGCTCGTTCATTGGAGCGGCATCGACAGGCCTTTCAGCCTTGCGCCAGGGGACAGTTCATAAGAGAGTTGTATTTTATGGGCTGAGACCGAGACTGGCGAGAACAGGCGTTATCACCCATTGAAAGGACACCGGTCCGCAGATAGATCGTCCGCAAGAGGACCTATACAGGTTTGACGTGGTGTCAGGTGCTTCTGAGCACACAAGAGTCTATCGCAGGAAAGAAGTACACCTGAACCCTTTTAGCGGCGATGCATCTAAGAATGGCGTGACACGGACCGGGCTGAAGCGGGCTCTTGCATCCACGTATCGCGATATCGTGGATAACCGTACGCTGCAGATGGCGGCAGCGCTTTCCTATTACCTTGTCTTATCGGTATTCCCCGCGCTGATTCTTTTTTTCGCGGTAGTGGCTTCGATTCCGTTCCCCAGTTTATATACTCGAGCGTTTGCCCTTATCTTCACGCTGCCACCGGCTCAAACCGTCCCCATGGTGCAGAGTGTACTGCTGGATGTGGCTACGAATCACGGTGCATGGCTCTCCTTTGGGACCATAGGAACGATCTGGGTCGCGTCCAGCGCCTTTGATGGGATGATCGAAGCGCTCGACGTGGCCTACGAAGTGAGGGACCCCCGCCCCTTGTGGAAGACACGGCTTCTTGCTCTCGGACTGGCCGCGACCAGCGGATGCCTGCTACTCTCCGGGCTCACCATCATGATTCTCGGGCCGCAATTCGGCACGTGGCTTGCCAGTCGAATGGCGCTGCCCGCGCACTTCGCCGCACTGTGGCCGGTATTTCATTGGACTGCCGCCGTTGGCGTTGCGCTTCTGGCGGTGGAGTTGATGTATTTCCTTGCTCCGAACGTGAAGCAGCGCTTCCTCGCGACGTTGCCTGGCGGAGTGCTTGCCGTTCTGTGCTGGCTCAGCTTTTCCTACTTGTTAGGATTTTATTTTCGCCACATCGCCAATTTCAGCCGCACCTACGGGACGCTCGGAGGATTCATTGCCTTCATGACCTGGTTTTACTGGAACTCATTCGCGTTACTCGTCGGCGCGGAACTCAACGCGGAACTTGCGAAGGAAAGCGCAAAGGGATCGCTGCCGCAGAAGGACGAGGCGACTGAGCCAGACAGCATCAAGCCTGCGGCCTGAACCAACTCTCAGTTGGAAGCAATCGATCGCAGATTATTATTCAGAACCTGGTGTGGAAGCGGCCATCTACCGAGACGCCTCCCAGTTGGTCGCGGGCCACGCTGACCGACCAGCGTTTGTTGATCTGGTAATCGCCTTGGACAATTTCTGCGCCGGGTTGCGACACGTCGGTGGAAAAAGTGAAAAGGAAGTTCTTGGTCACCCGCTGCTGCACGGCCACCCTGGTTGACGGATTCTGATTGCTTCCGCCAAACGAGGGATCGATCTCCAGACTGGAAATTCCTGCCAGCTTTTGCAGGCCACCGCTGACCTGGCTTACTGCCTGAGAAGCGATCATCGAGTCGGTGCTTTGGCTCGACGCCGCGAGTTCTGAACTCGTCTTGCCTCGCGCAATCAGGTTGATGATGTCCGCCGTCGCCAGCGGAGGATCCGACGAATAAGATGTCGTCAACTTGTCGAACGGACCGCGCAGGTTGAGCGTGAGATTGTATTGTTCAACTGTAGTCGTCACGGAAACGTCAAGATTCGGTTCCGTCTGATTCGGGTCGGCAAAAGTGATAATACCGCGCTGCAACTGGTAGCGAACGTTTCGGTAAAACAGTTCGCCCGCATTCAAATCAGTCCTTCCGGTAATTACCGGATTCGCCGCGGTGCCGCTTACGTTCAGCGCCGCGCTGCCTTCCAGGCTGATCTGCGAACTGGTGGCGCTGAGATTCTCCTTTGACTGCAGCGCAATCTGCAATGCAATCGTGTCAGCGAAACCGGGCACGGCTGGCGCGGCGGCATTGCCGCTGAATTGGTCGCCGAAAGTTGCGAGATCGAAATCCGGCGTGAATGAGAGCGAATCAACCAGCACCCGCCCTCTCAAACTTGACGCGCTAGTAGTGCCGACCCACGCCAGGTTGCCGTCTAGAACCGAGCGCAACCCACTGGGATAACGCAGCCGCACTGAATCTGCCTTGACGACCAGATCGAATTGTTGGCTGGGGCGATACGTGACCGATCCGCCGACTGAAATCTGGCCGCCGCCCGCCTGGGCCGTCACATTGGCAATCTGCACGCGCTCATTATCAAGGTTAAGTGCGCCGTTCAGTTTGTCGAGGCCAAGCGGTGCGGCGTCGGTTGCGAGCGCAATATCCTGCAGGCGTACCTGGCCCGCAACGTGAGGGCTCGCCGCCGAACCCGTGGCGCGAATATCTAGAGCGATGGTTCCGGAGCTTCGCAGGGTGGGGGAGACGATCCGAAAGATATGTGCATCAATCGACCCCTCGGCAGTTAGGCTCGGAGCAGTAGTGCCGCCAATTGGAACGCTGCCTTGCACGCGGAGAGAAGTTCCGGTTCCGCGAATCTCGGAAGGCTGCAACGTAACCACAGAATGCGCGTAGTCGGCTCGAATGGGGCTGGCAGCGCCGATTTGCAGCGATTGGTAGCTGGCAGTGAGAGTTGGAATGACGAGGTGGGCTTCCAACTGGCTCTTGTCCTTCAACGGGCCCTTGAGCGTAGCATGGAGCTCCGTCTGCCCGGAAAAGCCCTGAGGCACACTATTAGAGAAGGTTGCCCACAAGACCTGGATCGGAAGCGCGCTGGTATCAATGGACGCATCCGTTTGATAATCCCCAACAAGCGCGACGTGACCCCGTGCGCGAAGCGATGACTGTGCAACCTGAGAATCGAACGAAACGTCCGCTTGCTTATTGGCTATGCGAATGTTGGCCTTTACGCCGGCGATTGACTTCTGTTGAACCTCCAGCTTGGGCAGTTCGATGCTCGCCGTTAGTTGAGGATCATCGAGCGTCCCGTCCCCATTTGCGGAGATCGCAATCGTCCCCTGCGCAGCGAGATTCTTTTGCTGCACCGTGCGTAGCTTTTGCAAAACGATCGCGGGCGCATCCAGCCGCACTTTGTACGCTTTTGTCTGTGGGACGTAGGTTAGCTTCGCATCGATAGCGCCGGCATCCGCACTTACGTGCAGATCGGAAGTGACAGAACCCTTGTCGCCGTGAAACAGTAGGCTCAAAGCCTTGAGCGGCTCATCGTACGCGCGCGCATTCACAATCTCGATGGATCCGGAGCCACGGGGATCGAGTTGCGATCCGTTCACAGAAAGCCTTGCGGAGAGTTCTCCGCTCACCGGGTATTGCACATTGGCCAGATGCTGCAGGTCGGCCACCTGCATTTGCCGCAGCGACAGATGCGCCTGAATCGGACTGGAAGGAAAATACGACCAGTCGCGGAGGCTTATATTTGCATCGAAAGACGCTTGACCGCGGTGCGCGTTCGTCACACTGCCATTCGACACTGTGATTCGCGATGGATCAGCTTGTAACGAGAGCTCGGCGCTCTTCCACTCGCTGCCTTGCACTTGCAGATTCTGCGCGCTCAGATGCGACGAGATTTGCGGCTTCTGCAGCGAACCTTGCAGCGTGGCGTTCATAGTCGCTGAGCCTGAGACAAGAGGCACACCCCCTTGCATGGGATGAACGGCCGAGATCAATTCAACAAGTTGATGGAGATCAGTGCTGTTGGCCTGAACCTCAAGCCGGGAATGTTTACTGACCTGGCCTTCCGCTGTGAGGCTGGTGGCTGGAATGCGCAACGTAGTTTCATGCAGGGTGAGAACGTTACCAGGGCCGTCATAGATCGCGTGGATTGCGCCGTTAACAGGAATGTTCGTCGCGGAGGAGGCAGTATGTTTTCCTTCGGCGCTGTGCAATACAACGTCAACACGCGCAGCGCATTGCGTACGCTTCCGGTCCACGAAGCCTCGGTTGTGCCATCGATCATTCCTGAAATCGCAACAGGGGCAAGTTCAGGTCTACGGAAAGCACGTTGTGCTGAGCTCAGCGAAATGCCGCGCAGACCGGCCCGTAAGCGCGCCGTTGGAGTGCCGTCGAGATGAGCCACATTTAAATTTGCATTCACGCTGCCGCCGAGCGTCTCCGCTTCAATCCCGCTGACCTGCAACGAGCCATCGGCCAGTAGATAGTCTCCGCGGAAGTTTCTAGCTTCCAGCCGCCCGCTCGAGACCATCGCGGACAAAACCTTTGAGCCTATTTGCCCATCAACGCGAATACTCTTCAGAAACGGTCGATCGTTTGCATTCTGGTAGTGGAACGATCCCGTGAGCGCTACGTCGCCGGAAGGATGGGCCGCAGGCATGAGTTCAGTGGCATCCTGCGAATGTACCAGGGCGTCATAAGTCCCCTGCGCGGCCGGAGCGCTGAAATTGGTTACATCCCCGGCGAGTTTGACGGAGGATGAGGCTACGGTGATGACGGCTGACTCGAGCCGAAAGAGCGAGGGTGTCGCCGTAAAGCTCGCGTTAAAGCCGTGCGGCAGAGGCGCGTACTGGCCATAGCGCAGGTGGCCGTTGTCGTAGGAGATCGAACCTCGATAGCGGGTTGCCAGCGATTCAAATCTGATATCCGTTCTGAGATCGTGAAGATCGGCATCCAGTGGGGTTTTCCGGTCGTTGTATTCGATCTCTCCATTGCTGAGCGCCACGTGTCCAACCGCCAACTCGAAGACGCTCGTCTGACTGCTGGAGTTCTGCGCCGGTGTTTGTGGAATGTTGCTGCTGCCATTGCGATCGACCTGAAGGTGCATCACCGGATGTTCGATCAACAATTCACTGAGGCTGATTTGCCGGTGGATTACAGACTTGATCTTTAATCGGACCGTGAGTTTATCGATCTGCAAGAGTGGCGGCGCGTCCTGCTTTTCGGTGCCTCGGACGACAATGCCATAAAGATGCGCGGTCAGGGTTGAGAGGGTAAAGTCGAAGGCGCGAATCTGAGTTCGCCCGCCGGTGGATTCGTCCGCCTGCGCGATGATCTTGCGCAGCGCGAATTCATCAAAGTTGCTACTTCTCAAATAGAAATATCCGGCCACACTTCCGATTACGATGAGCGCCGTCAGGCCCACCAGCGTCCAGCCAATACTCTTTTTCCACTTCATGATTGCGTTCCTAATAGGTCCCGCTCTTAAAATGCCTGCCCCAACGTGATGTAGTACTGTGTGGCGCTGATTCCAGACACTGGATTCAGATTGCGGCCTACGTCGATGCGAATGGGCCCAATCGGGGTGGCGTAGCGCAGGCCGATCCCAACCGTGCTGGTGTAATTGTTCGCGAAGTTTTGGAAGTTAATCGCACTATAAACGTTGCCGCCATCGTAAAAAATCACGCCGCCCAGAGCCTTGTTGATGTGAAGGGGAAAGCGGACTTCGGAGTTCAGAATAAACAGCTCGCGCCCGCCCACCGGCAGGGTGATGTTCACGCATCCTGTCTGCTGCGAGAGAACATTGCAGAAAGGGACGATACGCTGTGGTCCCGCTTCGTCGATAGGAAATCCGCGCAGCGAAGAACCGCCGCCTGAAAAATACAGTTGACTGGTGGGAACGAAGCTGCCGGCAAACGATTTCGCCAGTCCCAGCCGAATGCTGTTGGCAAAGACTACGGAATGAAGCTGCTTGTAGAACGCATATTGGCCGGTAAGTTTGGCAAAGTTCGCGCTGGATCCGAACGCGGTTGGCGTGATTCCCAGGTTCAGCGTGCTGAAGCTGCCACGGTGGGCGTCGAGTGGCTTGTCCCTGGTATCGCGCAATAGCGTGCCCGAAAATGTGGAAAGGTGGATGTTCATGTCCTGCGGCAAAACAAGCTCCGGTACCAGCAAGTGCGACAGTACCGTCTTGTTGAAGTCATAGCGAATCTGCAGGCGGGCATTGTTCTTGCGGTTCAGCAGGCGTTCGACCTGGAACGACAGGTCTCCCAGGCTGGCTGCAAAGAGCGGGTTCTCGGTCGTGCGCTCGAGCGAAAAAGTAGAGAGCGAACTCCACTGCGAGCCAATGAAGTGCGGTTGAGCGTAAGTGGTGAGAGCGCGCTGGTCGAGCTGCGACAGCGCCAGCGTCCCGCTCCAGGTCTCTGCCAAGCCTCGCATGTTGTGCCGGTTGAATACGATCGACCCCAGCGGGCTGGCAAAGGTGGATTGGCTGGGAGCGATTTGATTGTTTCCCAGCCCGACGACCGGCCCACCCGGCACGGCCACCGTCCCCGAGGGAACGTTTCCGCCGCGATGCGAAACTTCGAAACCGAATCCGTAAATGACTTCGTTCCGCTTGGCCTCATGGTTCTTCACCAGAACCGATTCTTCAGTTTGATCGGTGATCGGCTTTCTCGGTCCAACACTCGACCAGTCGAACACATTAAGGTCATACAGACGGCTCTCGGCTTGCAGTAGGTCTCCTCTTTTGATTGGCGCCTCGCCGTGCAGATTTGCGGTCTTTTGAATCAACGGGAGTCGGGTCCGTTTTTGTCCGAGATAGACCACGTCTTGCACGCGCACCATCTGATGCTCGGTAATGTTGTAGGTGACTTCCACGCGATGAGGGTTTTGCGGATCGCGCTTCACCGCCGCCTTCACCTCCGCATTGAGGTAACCGTGGTTCAAGTAACTCGCGGAGATGCGATTGCGATCGTCCGCCAGTTTTCGCGGCGAGAAGGGTGCTCCGGAATGAAGCTCCAGTCCTCCGGGCGCGGTCAACTGCTCTAAAGAAAGGCTTTCATTCCCGACTACTTCCCCGTTCTGCACCAGCGTCTGAGTTCCCTCATCAATATTGAAGAGTACATCGATCCCGGGGGTGTGCACCATAATCTGGGGCTTGACCTTGGCGTCTTCAAACCCGCGATCGCGATACAGCGCCTGCAGATTGTCCGCGCTTTGGTTTGCAAGTTTCTCACTCACGCTTCCGTGAGACCAGAACCAAAAATGCCTCTTCTTGACCGCCACGACCGGCAGAAGATCCTGGTCTTTGATCTGGTGATTTCCTTGAAACACAATCCGATCGACTTTGTGCTTTGCGCCCTTGTCGATTTCATAGACCAGCGAAATCTTTTCGGCTTGCCGGTCAAACGTGGTTTCAACCCGGGCGTTGAAGTAGCCTTTCTTTTGAAAGTAGTCGACCAGATTTTGTTCGCCTTCCTGCACCAGGTCGCGATCGATGGTTCCTTCGGAATAGATGGGGATCAGCTGTTTGATCCGCCGGCCTGACAAGAATGGGATCATCGAGAGCCGCGCTCCAGTGACGCGAACTGTCACCAGCGGCCCAAGTTCCACTTTGAACGAAACATTCACGCGGTTGGTTTCGGAGTCATATTGCGGAGGATTCTCTTCAACTTTGCTGGCCAGCCGGTGCTGCTGGGCGAGAGACCGCTTGATCAAAGCCGTCGCCGCCTTAATACGCTCGGGAGTGTAAGGCTTGCCTCGCTTGAGCAGCGCTCCCATAAGCCGGGCACGCAGTGAACGAACGGAATGAAGAAGTTTTGAAGCCTCGCTAGCATTTGCGCCTTGAAAGGCAACGTCAGCTACCTTTGCTTGCTTTCCCAGAGCGACCGAGAATGTGAGGTTCACCAACTGGTGAGCGTCATCGATTTCCCGGTCGGTATGGATTGCGGCCTTGAAGTATCCGTTACGCCGAAGAAAATTCTGCAAAGCTTTTTCGGAGGCCGCGACGCGGGTGGGGTCATAAGGGTCCTCGTCGGGAAGATCCGCAACTTGCAGAAGCCGCGTGTAAGAAAATGTTTTTGCGGCTCCGGGAAAGTTAACCATGCCGAGGTAATAGGCTGGCTCCAGCAGAAAATTCAAGCGCAGGCCCATTAAATCGGGGACAATGTTTACTTCAACCTTGGGGAATTGTCCCGTGCGCTCGAGCGCGGCAACGCTGGCTTCCACCTTCGACTGCGAATAAGGCTCGCCCGCTTTCTGTTCAACCAGAGGCCGAAAGGCTTCTACATCGCGATGAGGATTGCCGATAAGGTCAATCTCACCGACGGTCTGCCCGTCATAAACCGGTTGCGGAGCCTGAACTGCAATCTGTGCCCAGGCCCCAACCGCAAGTAGCAGTAAAAGCAGCCGCCGCAAATGCACAGTCCACCAGATCCACTTTCCATGAACTCTCTAACCCGCATTACCCCGTCATTGCTATTTACCAAGCCGGGCCACGCTCGATAGCTTGAACCAGTTCAGATGCCCGTGGCGTCGGCTTGGGTTGCTGGCAATGCCGGGCCTTAGGTTCCGCGCTTTCCCATTCACGCGAATGGAGAAATCGGCGGTGAGCGCGGTAGGACTCTAACCTACTTTCACGCGATAATACAGGCCAACCGCCATGCAGGTTAGAGCAGGCAGGAAAGGACGGAGGAGAGACAACCGCACCTCGAGCCGCTTTTTGGGGGAAGGGCGATAGGCCACGTGCCTCCCTCTGTCCCACGATACACTCCACGCCGGCTAGCGCTTAATTGCAATCGGGTAAGTACCTGATGGGTGGCCGCTGGGTAACTATGTCATGTAAAAGGGGCCGTTCTTTTTAAAAAGACCTTTCTTCTTTTCGTACTGTGACTCTTAACGGGCGTTCTTGCTTCTCGAGAAGTGTCATCGGGATTTACCGCCAACCCTCCTCCTGGGTCCGTTCTTCAACTGCCAGTTTTGCGACTGCACCTTGCTACGCATTGACAAGGCAACGACCGGCGAACATACTCTTTCGCATCTCGGTGATGAGCCGATAAATTTTCGAGGTTGAAGTTGAAGCTATATTGCAACCGACATACCGTTGAATTCA
The DNA here is from genome assembly GCA_963763285.1 of uncultured Acidobacteriaceae bacterium. Lineage (GTDB taxonomy): Bacteria > Acidobacteriota > Terriglobia > Terriglobales > Acidobacteriaceae > Sulfotelmatobacter. Next base: position 498,412 of record CAVXOK010000004.1, read on the forward strand.
ACGCATGCGCGCCGAAATTGATCGCGATTAGCGTCCTCGTTGTCGTGTGCCTGCTCTTGTCAGTGACCGCGCCGGCTCAAACTTCTCCCAGTTCAACGAAAGTCGGGAAATGGAAATTGACATGGAGCGACGAATTTAACGGTCCCAACGGTTCTGGCGTGGACCCCTCGAAATGGGTTGTCGAAGTGGGCGGAAAAGGCTGGGGGAACGAGGAACTGGAGTACTACACGAGTCGTCGCGAGAATGTGTACATTCTCGGCGGAAACCTGGTGATTGAGGCGCGGCGAGAGGACTACGCGGGCGCCGATGGAGTGAAAAGGAACTACACTTCGGCCAGGCTGAAGACTGCGGGAAAGTTCTCGCAAGCCTACGGCCGCTTCGAGGCGCGCATCAAGGTTCCTTCGGGCCAAGGTATGTGGCCAGCGTTCTGGATGCTGGGTGATGACATCGAGAAGGCAGGCTGGCCCGCTTGCGGCGAGATCGACATCATGGAAAACATTGGCAAAGAACCGTCGACTATTCACGGCTCGATTCACGGACCGGGTTACACCGGGAGCGATGGAATCGAAGCGGCCTACAAGTTACCGGCAACACGACGATTTGCCGATGATTTTCATATCTTCGCCATCGAGTGGGAGCCCAACGCGGTTCGATTTTATGTAGATGACGATCTCTATGTCACTCGCACTCGATCAGACTTGCGTGCTGGATGGAAGTGGGTATTCGATCACACTTTTTTTCTGATACTGAATCTCGCCGTAGGAGGCGACTGGCCGGGAAATCCCGACGCGACTACAGTTTTCCCGCAAACTATGCTGGTGGATTATGTCCGGGTGTACCAGAAATCCGGCGAGTAGGATACGATCTCTGACTCGACGAATCGACGCAAAAGAAATAGAGAAATACCGCCGGGGAGAGCAAAACGTTTCTCGCTTGTCGACTCCAGCTTCAGACTTCCACAATCTTTCGCCACGGTTACGATCCGATCGATCGCGGGAATCCTGATCTCTTCCTTCACACCGTCGGGCCAGAGGATTTCCATTTTCTCTACGCTTGTGGCCGCGCCCAGCCCGAAGTGAAGGAATTGATCAGAACTACAAGCGTAGCTGCCTCCGCTGAAAACATCGCCGCGCTGCCGAATCGCGCCAGCGGTGACAAAAACCTTCGCTCCAATCGCATCCCGCAGGCTCTTCAGGCCGCGAACCAACTTCAGCGTCAACCAATGGTTCGTGTTCTTGACCACGTTGCGCAGAAGAACGGGCGTCGAATCCATCACGTTGAGCACAACATCGATGTGGCCGTCGTTAGAAAGGTCCCCGAACGCCGCGCCCCGCGCCGGCATCGTTGTCGAAGTCGCCCACCACCGCCCTCTGGCCTCTGCCTGCTGGTACCTGCATGTACCAGCAATGACAATCGGCTATATCTGCTTTTTGTTGTACGCTTCGGAAGAGAAGTGGTTCGTAGTCCAGCGCGCATCGGTTCGCAACACTTTTCGGTCTGGGTTGCGTAAGCTCATTTTTTATGGCTGAACAGGACTGGAACACGAACGAAAAAAACGCAGGCGGGAGCCACCGCACCGACGAAAAAGCCCTATCAGGAACCTGCATTCCGGCACGAGCGGGTTTTCGAAACCATGGCCCTGACCTGCGGCAAAATGGATCCCACCCAGTTTTCGTGCCGATTCAACCGGCATACTTCGTAGTTTGCTCTGCATCTATGCCATACAGCGACGGAAACATCGCGAGGATCCTAAGCTTGGTCTTGCAGCCGAGATGCTTCGCGGCCGCGGTACCGTTCAGCTGAAGGCATGGGGAGCGAGCATGCTTCCCTCGGTTTGGCCGGGCGATCTGCTCACGATTCAAAGCGCAGCGTACGACGAAGTCGTTCCGGGAGACATCGTATTGGTGATGCGGGAGAACCGTTTCGTTGTTCATCGGCTGGTCGAAAGACGACGGGATCAGGACCGTCTTTCGTGGATCACGAGGGGCGACGCGATGCCCCACAACGATCCGCCTGAAGTCGCATCCGAGCTGCTGGGCCGAGTGGCGGGCATTCGCCGCGCCCATCGCAGTTTCGTTCCGAGCCGGCGAATCTCGCCGCTCCAATCCGCGCTGGCGTGGATGCTCTGCCGCTGGAACCGATTCCGCAATCTCACGTTACGCATTCATGCGGCGCGCCTGCAGCCAGGCCCGACCCTAGCCCGCCAGTTTTTCTGCGTCGTTCTCGGCGCAGGGCACGAGATTCCCAACGCTTCCCCATCTCCTACTACTCATCCATGACAACTACTTTCCCCACGATCGCGAAAGAGGCTGTATCGATCGAGATCGGCGGAATGGCGATTGCCCTGCGAACGCAGGATCCTTCATTTCATCGGCTGATCGAGAGTCGGTATACCGGTTTCGTCGGAACTTCGCCGGCGTTCGCACCTCGAGTTCGACATCGACTTGTGTGAGCCTGCGGAATCCGCCAGTCGACGAAGACCTGGAGGTGAAGATCGAAGATGGCGAATGGCTTTTGAAGCGGGGGGACTTCCGCGCGCGCTGGAATCCGGAAACCAGACAGGGCCGGATCCGCCAAGCGTGCAGTCCCTACGCCATCGATAGCGTCTTGCGCATCGTTCACAGTCTTATCCTGGCGAGGCAAGGAGGTTTCCTGGTTCATGCCGCTAGCGCGATTCGCGGGGGAAAAGCTTTTCTGTTTTCCGGCGTTTCCGGCGCGGGCAAGACGACGATCTCCCGCCTGGCGCCGCCCGATGCGACCCTGCTCACCGACGAAATCTCCTACGTGCGGCGCGAAGGCAATCGCTACATCGCCTGCGGAACCCCTTTTGCCGGAGAGTTGGCGCGGGTCGGCGAGAACTGCTGCGCTCCCCTTAGCGCACTCTTTTTGCTCGAGAAAGGTTCGCAGAACAGCATTGAACCGGTGGCTCCGTCAGAAGCCTTACGGCGGTTACTGAGGAATATCTTGTTTTTCGCCGATGATCCGGAGCTGGTGAAGCTGGTTTTTCAGTCAGCGTGCGAGTTTGCTAGTTTGGTTCCCATCCACCGCTTAGTGTTCGTCCCCGACCAGCGAGTCTGGGACATAATACGTTAGCCGCGGATCTTCGCTGGGCCAGGAGAACCATGATGGCCGAAAAATACATTGCGCGAAGCAAGGCCATCGCCGCCCGCCTCGTAGGCGGCGAAATGATGGTGATGTCGGCCGCGGATTCGACTTTTTTCACGCTCAATGAAGTCGCTTCTGCGATTTGGCAGGCTGCGGACGGGCGCACGCCACTGGCGGAAATCGTCGCCGGCAAAGTCTGCCAGGAATTCGAGGTCGACCGCGGAACAGGCGCAGCGCGGCGCCGACCGCTTCGTCGACGAACTTTCGCAACACGGCATTCTGCTGGTATCGGATCAGCCACTCATCGATTCCTCCCCGTCTCCGGAGCGCCCATGAGCCTTCTGGCTGAGATGAATCAAAAGGCGCTGAACCTGGGCCTGCCCATCAGCGTTCACTTCGATATCACCTACCGCTGCAATGAGCGCTGCGTGCATTGCTATCTGGATCACGACGATCATGGCGAGATGACGACGGCGGAAATCATCGATGTGCTCGAACAGCTCGCCGATGCCGGCGTCTTTTTTCTCTCGCTCAGCGGCGGCGAAGTTCTGATGCGCCGGGATTTCTTTGAAATCGTGGAACGGGCGCGGCAACTGTTGTTCAACGTAAAGGTGAAGACCAACGGCGTCATGATCCGCGAGAAAGAAGCCGCGAGACTTCGCCAGCTCGGCGTCGAGCAGATACAGATCAGCGTCTACTCGCACCGGCCGGAAGTTCACGATGCCATCACCAAACTGCCGGGTTCGCTGAAGCGAACTATTCGGGCGATTCGATTCTTGAAGGCCCAGGGGCTGAAGGTCGTTCTCGCCAACGTTCTCATGGCGGGCAATTTCTCCGACCAGCAGGGCGTGATCGCGCTGGCGAAAGAACTGGGAGTCGCCTACACGCTCGACCCCACTATCACGCCGAAGATGGACGGAGACCGATCCATTCTCGCCCTGCGAATTCCGGGGTCTGACCTCAAGCAGATCTTCCATAACGAGGAACTCGTGGGCAACGTGGAAGAGTTCTGCGCTCCTCCGCCTCCCCCGGGCGAAGACATCATGGACGGTTTCCCGTGCAGCGCCGGCCACACCGCCTGCTACATTTCTCCTTACGGCGATGTGTTTCCCTGTGTGCAGTTTCCTCTTCCCAGCGGCAATGTGCGGCAGCAGAAATTTCTCGACATCTGGCGCCATTCCCCGCAGTTGAAGGAAGTCCGCTCGATCCATGCCAGGGATCTTCCGACCTGTTCGACTTGCGCCCACGTGGGAACGTGTACGCGCTGCCCCGGCTTGGCCTACATGGAAGGAAATATGCGAGGCCCGTCCACCGCAGATTGCGAGAAGTCTTTTCAGAGAACCGGTATTCCCTCGGCAAACATGCTGCGACAGACGGGAGCAGCTTACGCAGGTCCACTGATTCAGATCCAGGCTCTGGCAAACTCATCCCCCGAGCATGCTTTTTCGAGATGAGGCGACGCGTTAACCGTGAATAGATTTAGAACTCCCCGCAACTCGAATTTGACCTCGCTTGCCCGGAAGCGCCGCGCTGCTGCTGGCGACGTTTGGACTGGCGACAAGCTTTACCGCGTCGCTGTTCGGGCAGGCCTTCGCCCGGCCGGATGGTTCGGTCCCCGTGCCGATCGATTGGAGTTCAAAGCATGTCGTCTTCACAGGTGACTACACGCCGGAACAGGCGATGAAGACCTGGAACGAGCCACGAGCTTATGCTCAGTGGCTTCTCCATGGGAATGCGATGGCAGGTTCTGGCCTGATGCGCTGGCGGCCAACGCCATGGCCAACGCCAATACCGCGACGGCACCGGCCAAGAAGATCCATGAAAAAGGATTGGGCCATCTCTCTTGGCGCCGGCGGTGTGGCACAAGGCATGTGGCCCGCCAAGTTCTCCTTCAACGTGAACGCGCCGCCGAGCTGCACCTCCGATTTCCTGGTATTCCCCGTCAACACATCGACCGGAAACACGCGCGCCAAGGTTGTTGGCACTTTCACCGGCGAACCAACGTCTGGCCAGACTGCGTCCGTGACCATAACTCCCACCGGGGGAACCGCGGTCACTCTGACCCTAACCGCATCGAACACCACAAACACAGCGCTAGACTTCCAGGTGTCCAGCACAACTGCAACCAACGCGACCAATCTGGCGGCCGCGATCAATCGGAATCTCAGCGGTACCGCTGGCGACCGCATCGTGGCGGTGGTTTCGGGAACTACGGTTACGGTGTACGCGCTTACTCCAGGAACCCGCGTGACTTTGACTACCGCCGAGACACTGGCCAATTTTAGCTGGGGAGCCGTTACCGCCGGGACGAACGGCGCTCAAGCCAACATCGTCGGCTTCAATCACCTCTACAGCGGGTCCGGAGACATCGCTGTGTAATCTCACGAATCCGGAATTCATCTTCTCCTACGCCTCTGGTGTCGGACCAGTCGCCACCTCGCCCGGCCTTTCGATCGGGGGCACGGAAATCGCCTACGTAGAGAATGACTCGAACATCGGAGCAATCCTGCACGTGCTAACGTTCGCGAGCGGCAGCACCGAGTACGGAGCCAGCGCCGGCTGTGCCAGCAATAACAACGGCGGGGCTACGTTGCCGACCTGCGCCACCAACCCGGTGATCCCCGGAAGCACTTCAGGAAGCACCGCCACGGATTTCATGCTTCCTCTAGGTTTGGTTGCGGCCAATGCAGCCACCGCAGTTGTTGGAGCGCTGGATAGCTTCTCATCGCCGTTCACCGACTATGCCAACGATACGACCTATGTCGGCGACAACAACGGCTTTCTGTATGCGATCACCCCGACCTTCAACGGAACGCCGGCCTATGCGGGAGGGAATTTTCCGGTGCATGTAAGCGCCACCCCTGCGTCAGCCACTCCGACCGCGGTGACGGCAACCACAACGGTAGTGACTGTCACGGTGGCCAACACACTTAGCATCGGAGAGTTGGTCACCATTGCGGGCGTAACCGCCAACGCCGGCAACGGCTGCACCGCGGCTGACGTCGCTGCCATTAATGGACCACAGACTCCTGCTTCGATGAGCGCAACCCAGATAACCTTCAACGCCACGATACCCAGCGCAACCACTGGCACCGGATGCACTCTCACCGGCGCAACTGTCACCCCCGGATCGAACTTCCTCGCATCCCCGGTGGTCGATGTGGGTAGCACCGGCAACATCTTTGTCGGCGACAGCAGCTCTAACTTGCACGCATTGACTCCGGCCGGTGCCACTGCGGCCACGGCGCTAGCTCTCGGCGTAAACGGGGCCACGAACCAAGGCGCCATCAACGGTGGAATTCGCGACGCCGCTGTCATCGACTCGACGAACGGGGTAGGGTACGTCGTAACCTCATGCAACCCCAACACCACCGGCGAGCGGCGACACCGGAATAATGGGCAACACCGCCCTTGTCCAATTCACATTCACCAGCAACACCCTGACCGCAGCTGTATACGCAGGTCTCGACACGGGCGCAAATCAAAGCTGTACCGTCGCTGGCTTTCCAAACTACGCCCCCACTCCGGACGAACGCTACTATGCCTTGGGCATTAGCAGTGCCACTGCGGCGAACAATGGGGAGATAATCGGCGCGACCTCGGGCACGGGCGGCCAACAGCTCAAAGAACTGCAGTTCGTTAGTTCCGCCATGCAGGTAACGCCGCTCAACAACGACAAGCCGCAAATGGGCAGCAACGCTTCACCCGTCTCGCCGCTCACCGAGTTCTACAACACTCAGGTGTTCACCGTGACCGGGGTTACAGCATCTACAACTGTGGTCACGGTAACAGCGAACAATACTCTCGCCGCCAATGACCTGGTCACGCTCTCGGGCGTAGCTGCCAACGCCACTAACAATTGCACCGCCGCCGACATCACCGCCATCAATGGCGGGATACAAACCGTTATTTCGGCAACCGCAACGAATTTCACGTTCGACGCCACCATACCCGTCGCGACTACAGGCGCAGGATGCACGGTAACCGGCTCAACCGCTACCGGCGGACCGGACTACCTGTTCATATCAGCGGCTGAAAACCCAACAGAACTGTATTCCTTCCTTTTGCCTAACGCGCTTTTGGTTGCTTCAGGCGCAGTTCCTACCAGCGTGGCGACAAACACCACTGATGTCGCGGGCGGGACAAGCGGCATGATCATGGACAACGATTCTACCGCTGGGCAGGCGTCGAGCATCTACTTCGGCACTTTGGCGCCGTCAACCACCATTTGCGGAGCCACTTCCGCATACTGCGCGGTCAAGCTGACACAGGCCGCGTTGCAGTAATTCGCCATAGGCTCCCGAGCCTGCTGGTCCGAAATCGAATCCCTCGCTAACTCATTGCAAAACCAGCCTCTTTCACGAGAGGACCGTCTCTACACGGCCCGACGAGCGGGGCCGACGCACATAGGTCACACCACGTCAGATTGCCGCTAAAGCCGTTAAGTTACCGAGGTAAGGTCTGAGATTTCCATGCCCCAAGCGAAAATAAGAAAGACGTAATTCCGAGATCTGGAGGGGGAAACACGATGCGAGGGTTTGCATTCCGATGGTTCTGTGTGGCTGCTGGGTCGCTCCTGCTGGGTCTTCCGCTTTCGGCCCAGGCAGGGAGGGAGACGACTTCGCCGGCCAACGGAAGCCAGGAACAGACCCATCTTGGCTATCCGCATGACTGGAGTTCGCGGCACTTGTTGATGCCGGGCATGCGGGCGCAGGATGTGCTCGCGGCCGGAGATCGCGACCCACGGTATGTCTACAACATGGTGATGCGTCAAGTGGCCGAGGGCACCTCCCGCCGCCTTCCAGCGCGTCCGCCACGTCGCCCAATTCCTCGTCCGACAACAAAGATCGACTGGGCTGTTTCCCTTGAGAACGGATACGTGCCCCAGAACCAGTTTCCGGCGAAGTACCAGTTTGACGTGGTGGCGGAGGATTGCAACGCCGATTACATTGTGTTCGGCCTGACCGTAACTTCAGGGACGCAGGCCAACCTGGTCGGGATCAACAACCTTTACACGGGAGCGAGTCCGCAGTGCAATAGCGGATCTCCCTGGGTGGCGTTTGCCTACAACACGGTCACGCAGACCGGTGGCCAGATCAAGACCTCGCCCACGCTTTCCGCCGATGGAACGAAGGTGGCATTCGTTGAAAGCACCTCCACGGGTTCTTACTTCCACGTTCTCGTGCTTCCGAATCCAATTCCAACGCCGCCGTCGCAGTCAGGGTCAGTGTTAACGCCGCAGACTCCAACATCGTGCGCCACGCCGACAACCGCCGGCTGCATGACAACCCTTACCATTCAAACCAGCGCGACTGATTCGAATTCCTCGCCGTGGGTGGACTACGGCACGGACACAGCATACGTAGGGGCCGATAATGGCCTGCTGTATAAGATCACGCCGGTATTCGGCGGGGGCGCGCCGGCGCTGGTCAGCGACGCCAGCAACTGGCCAGTCACGGTCTCCACCAACAAGTACAATACAGTGTTGACGGCTCCAGTTGTCGACGACACGGCCGGCCTGATTTTTATCGGAGACGGCGAGGGATACCTGTACTCCGTTAAATTGGCCAGCCCAGGTAAGACATACGCAGCGCAGCAGACGATTGGATGGGTGTACGACGGAACTACTGACGGAAGCGGAAAAGCCGGGACGGGGGTCGTTGACCCCCCGATCGCAGTCACCGATCCCGCCAACTCTGCAACCGATCAGGTGTTCGCCTTCACCGGATGCAGCATAGTGCAGGGCATTGGCGGGGCAGTTACCCAGCTCGCTGCGAACTTCACGACTGGTTCGGCTTCAGCAACTAACACCGTCGACCTGGGATCAGCGAGCGGAAACGGAGACTGCACCGGGAAAAACGTTCACTCGGGAACATTCGATAACGCCTTCTGGCTCAACGGGTCGACCTCGGGACACATGATCACCTGCGGATTCGTGCAGTCTGGAGGCGTACCGTCGACTCCACAGATGTATTTCTTCCCCTTCGCCAGTCACGTCATTACCAGTACGGGCAAGTCCACCTTTCAGATAAACTCCACGAAAGGCGACGAGTGTTCACCCCTAACCGAGTTTTACAACGGCACGACAGACCGGCTGTTCTTTGGCGTGGGATCGACAGACGGATTCCTGGAAGCCTCCACCATTACGAGTTCGCTGAGCACGCCGACCTGCTCCGGTGCACCCACATCCAGTTGCGTGACCTCCCCGAGCGTTCTCGGAGGAAGCAGCGGAATCGTGATCGACAACCAACTCTCGAACGGTGGGACAAACATTTACTTCTCAACCATGGCGAAGGGGTCCGTGAACGGCCAGAAGTGCAATGTCTCCGGCGGAGCGGCAAACCCTTATTGTGCCGTAAAGCTGACCCAGCCAGGGTTGCAGTAAAGGTCGCCCGAAACCCCCGGTTATTGATTCACGCCGCTGGCGAGATAGCCGCCATCCACTGCAAGCAGAGTGCCGGTTACGAAGCTGGAAGAGTCAGATGCAAGGAAGATGGCGGCTCCAATCAGTTCCTCGAGTTCGCCGAAGCGCCCCATGGGAGTGCGGGTCAGCACTTCCTGCCCCCGCGGCGTGCCCGTCAGCAACTTCTCGGTCAACGGCGTGCGGAAGTAGCCCGGAGCAATCGCATTCACGCAGACTCCATGCCGCGCCCATTCGATGGCCAGCGATTTCGTCAAGGAGGCCACGCCCGCCTTACTCGCGCAGTATGCCGCCACTTCATAAAGCGCCAGAAATGAGCCCATCGACGCGATATTGATGATGCGTCCGTAACTTGCGCTCAATCATGTGACGTCCGAAAACCTGGCACGCTCGCAACGTGCCCGTAAGGTTCGTGTCGATAAGCTTGTCCCAGTCGGCCTCAGGAAAATCCAGAGTAGGAGCGCGTTGGTTGAATCCGGCAGCGTTGATCAGGATATCCACTTTCCCGAACGCGCCGATCGAAGCCTGCAGCAACTTCTCCAATGATCCTCGGTCGCCCACGTCGCAACTCACACGCAGCGACCGGCGGCCAAGGTGCTCGATTTCGTCCGCCACCGCGTTCACCAGTTCCAAGCGCCGCGCGCTGGGCACGACGTCGGCGCCGGCTTCGGCCAGTCCGCGCGCCAGCGTGCGGCCAATCCCGGAACTGCCTCCGATCACGACCGCCACCTTGCCATCGAGTTCCAGCTGCTTATATCCCACGCTTCCTCAAAACTCTCCCGCTTCTCGGGTTGTCACTACTCGAACGTCACGAGTTAAAATTCAGCGGTTAAACATCACCAGTTGAACATGGTTCCGTCCAGTTTCCGGTTCACCGGTAAGTACGCACGCTCATAGGGAAACTTGCTGGCCAGTTTCTCGTCATAGTCCACGCCCAATCCCGGCGCTTCGCCCGGATAAAGGTATCCATCCTTGAAATAGTAACTGTGCGGAAATACTTCATCGGTTTCACGGGTATGCCGCATGTATTCCTGAATTCCGAAATTATTTACTGAAATATCGAAGTGGAGCGCGGCCGCCATCGCAACCGGGGAAAGATCCGTCGCCCCGTGACATCCTGTGCGGACGTGATAAATCTCAGCCAGGGCCGCGATCTTCTTTAGAGCCGTGAATCCACCTCCATGAACCACAGACATCCGGATGTAATCAATCAGCTGCTCCGTGATCAACAGGTTCGCATCCCAAACCGAATTGAAAACTTCTCCCACTGCAAGTGGAGTCGTTGTGTGCTGGCGAATGATGCGAAACCCCTCCTGCAACTCCGCGGCAACCGCATCCTCCAACCAGAACAAGTGATACGGCTCCAGACTTTTTCCCAGCCGCGCAGCTTCAATCGGAGTCAACCGGTGATGCACATCGTGCAGCAGGTGAAGCTCGTCCCCGTGCTTCAGCCGCAGCGCCTCAAACAGTCTGGGAACTTGCAAAAGATATTTCTCGCTCGACCAGACGTTCTCCGGCGGCAACCCTTTCTCCGCGGGCTCGTAGAACAACTTGTCTTTCGCGACTCCGTAGGTCGAGGGCAAGCCCGGCACGCCGCTCTGCGCCCGCACGGCCAGATACCCCAGCTCCGTGTAGGTGGCCACTTCGTCTACTGTTTCCTCTATGTCACGACCGTTGGCGTGCCCGTAGACAAGCACGCCGGTTCTACTTTTTCCTCCGAGCAGGTTGTACACCGGCGTATTAAGCGCTTTGCCTTTGATGTCACACAGCGCCGTATCGACTGCGCCGATCGCGGTCATCGTCACCGGTCCTCGCCGCCAGTACGCGCCCCGGTAAAGGTACTGCCACATATCTTCTGTCTGGAACGGGTCGCGCCCAATGAGGCAGGGAATCACGTGGTCCGTAAGGTAGGAACCGACCGCCAACTCGCGGCCATTCAGCGTCGCATCTCCCAGGCCGTACACCCCCTCGTCCGTGTAGATCTTCAGGGTGAGAAAATTCCGGCCAGGGCTGCAGACCAACACCTTTGCGTCTGTGATCTTCACTCTGTCTCCTCAGTCCCCTCTAGTGTATCCATTGTCCGAGTTGTCCAGTGATAGTCGGGCTTGAGACAAGGCGCGCGAGACGCGAGAGCCTCTGCCGGTCAATACTGTTGGTGACCGTAGAAGCAAGAAGCAGGCCGCCGATCCGGCAGCGCAACGAAGCAATCGGCTTGCGGAAATTCACCATGCGTGATATTTCGCAAACCGCCTGTCAAGGATTAACCATCGCCTGCGCTGCTTCGCCCAGCGCACTCTGCAATGCCGGGCCCAGCAGTGACGCTGACGCCTTGTCGAGATAAATAGTAGTGTTCCGATGCGTGCGCAGAATCGACGCCGGCGCCATCGGGCTGATCGCACCTTCTAGGCAAAGTTGTACTGCTTGCGCTTTCCGTGGGCCGGGCACTACCGCCAATATCTCTCTAGCTCTTAGGATCTGGCGCGCCGACATGGAGATAGCCCGCTTCGGCACCTGCGAGATATCGGCGAACCAGGCCTCGCCCACCTGCTGCTGCCGGCAGGCTTCGTCCAGATTCACAATGATGTACGGTTCTTCAGTCTTAAAGTCTGCCGGAGGATCGTTGAATGCAATATGCCCGTTCTCGCCGATACCAAGAAACGCAATATCGATGGGCATCGAGGCCAGTGCTCTACCTTCGCGCTGCACCACTTCAACGGGATCAGCGGCATCCCCGTCGAGCAAATGGTAGTGTGTAATCCCGGTTTTCTGCACCAACTGCTCGAGCAACATCTTGCGAAAACTCCCGGGATGCGTAACCGGCAAGCCGATATATTCGTCGAGATGAAAAGCCTCCACCTTCGACCAGTCGATTCCCTGCGCCTTCGTCAAAGCATCCAAAAACTCAAGTTGAGACGCCGCCGTAGCTGCAATGATTCGCGCCTGTCCTCGTTCTGCGATGGCGCGGCGAATGGCCGCGGCCGCCTGTTCAGCTGCCGCTTGCCCGAGCGCGACTCGATCATCAAATACCTTGATCACCATGAGAGATACTCCGGCAGCAGAGCGCAGGGTTGCGCCTTACAGAGTGGGCAAATTATACAAAAGAGTGAAGTCAGATAGACGCCGCGGCGAACCTGAGTTTCATTACGTGAAAGCCCCGGCTTCGCACGATAGCCGCAAAGTTGCGATTTGATGTATGACTTTACGCGGAGATCACGAGTAAGATTTTTCGAGAGGGATGCCATGCGAAACAGCTTTCCATCTTTTCTCCAATCGATTTCGCGAATGCTAAACGTATTCGTTTTCATGTTGGCCGTCCTCGGCTCCTCCCCGATCGGAACAGCGCAAACAGTTCGTGTCGATGCGACTCCCAGCCATGTCGTAAACAAATTCAGCCCCCTCTACGCTCTCGGCTCGACCGTCGACCGCGTGCCCAGCAATGCCACCGACATGTTCTTTCGGCCCGATCAGATCAAGCAGGTCCTCTCCGCCGGCTGGGGAGTCATCAGTTACCGGCAGAACACGGATTTATTCGTGCAAGCCTGGCATTGGAACCCCAGGGGCACCTGGAGCGATCCCGCTGGCAAGGGATATTTTACCGGCTCGGCCACTCCCACCGAAGAAATGATTCGCCACTCCTATGGCTATTCCCTCCGTCACCGTGGGTTCACCCGCAACGGCGGGTCAGAGTTCGACGGCTTCTCGCGCCTCGACGATGGAGACCTCGAGTCGTACTGGAAAAGCAATCCCTATCTCAGCAAAGAGTTCACCGGAGAGGACGATTCTTTGCATCCGCAATGGGTGGTGATCGCTTTCGATAAGCCAGAAAACATCAACGCGATTCGCATCGCCTGGGCAGAGCCCTACGCGCAAGCCTACCAGGTGCAGTATTGGGTGGGCGACGGCGACGCGATGGATGACCAAGATAAAGGAACCTGGAAGCCTTTCGCCTCAGGAAGCGTAACCGATGGAAAAGGCCGCACCACCACGCTGCGTCTGGAGGTCACAGCCGTGACCACAAAATTCGTGCGCGTGTTGATGACCCGCTCCTCGAATACATGTGACACTCATGGTCCCAGCGATCGCAGAAATTGCGTCGGCTACGCTATTCGCGAACTCTACGTCGGAACCATCGACGAGAGGAATGAATTCAAAGATCTTCTGCATCACTCGCCGGATCAGAAACAAACGCTTACGCTGTGCTCCTCGGTCGATCCGTGGCACGAGCCGTCTGACCTTTACATAGCGCCGGACCGCATGGAATCAGGCGATCAGCCCGGCTTTGACCTGTTCTTCACAAGCGGGATTACGCGCGGCCTGCCCGCCATCGTTCCGGTGGCCATGTTGTACAGCACGCCCGAGGACGCCGCAGCACAAATGGCATATATAAAGAAGCGTGGCTATCCGGTGTCCTACATCGAAATGGGCGAAGAGCCCGACGGCCAGTACATGCAGCCCGAGGACTACGCCACTCTGTATCTGCAATTTGCAACGGCTCTACACGGCGTCGATCCGGATTTCAAGCTGGGCGGTCCCGTCTTCGAAGGAGTCACCGAGGACATCAAAGCGTGGCCCGACGCGCAAGGCCGCACGTCCTGGCTCAGCCGCTTTCTCGACTATCTGAAGGCTCACGGGCGTCTGCAGGATCTTGCCTTCATGTCATTCGAGCACTATCCCTACGACGGCTGCGAAACGCCTTGGGAAAATCTTTATCAGGAACCCGAGTTGATCACTCACATCATGAAGGTCTGGCGCGACGACGGCTTGCCTCCCGGCATTCCGCTGCTCGACACCGAAACCAACGACCACGGCGGCGAGGCCGCAGTCGACATCTTCGGCGCTCTCTGGCTGGCCGACTCTTTCGGTGGGTTCCTAACCGCGGGCGGGCAATCGACCCACTACTATCACGCTTTGTCCTACTCTCCGCCTCATCCCGCGTGCCCCAATAGCTGGGGAACCTACCATATGTTCATGGTCGACGATCATTACGAGATTCAGCAGAAGACCGCTCAATTCTTCGGCGCGCAGATGCTTACGCAGGAGTGGGCCCAACCCAAAGACGCCGAGCACAGGCTCTACGCGGCTTCGAGCGACGTGAAAGATTCCAACGGACACGTGCTGGTCACCGCCTATCCTCTACAACGCCCTGATGGTCAGTGGTCCGTCATGCTGATTAACAAAGATCACGATCAGGCTCATGAAGTTCGAATTGTTTTTCATAATGCAGACAACAATCGCGATGGGTTCTTCACCGGGGTGGTCGCGATGATCACATTCGGCAAGGCGCAATACCAATGGCATGCCGCCAGGAAGAAGGGCCACGCCGATCCCGACGGTCCAGCTGCAACTTCGCAAGTCACAGGTGGAGAAAATGCTCTGTACAATTTACCCGCCGCCTCCGTGACTGTGCTTCGAGGAAAAATGCAGGCGGCAAAATAGCAGTCCGGCAAAGTGAGCCTACTGTTCACGCGGCGAGAGGCAAACAATTTTCAGTGGTGACAATCTTTTCGCACAGCGATCAGCGAAACCTGCTCCAGGTCAGGATAAAGTCCATCCTTGTCGGGAGTGCGCTCCGCAGGCGCGATCTGCTGGATGGTTGTCCGCGCCGGCAGCGTACCGCGGAAATATTTCTCATACACTTCATCGAATGCCGCCATGTCCGCCATATTATCGAGGTAAACATTTGTCGATACAACCTGGCAGAAATCCATTCCCGCTTCTTCAAGATTGTCCAACTGGTTGCGCATCGTCTGCCGAAGCTGGACCGCGGTCGTGGAGGTATACACTCCCCCATTCGCTCCGGGGATAAACCCGCTCTTCGCGGAACAATACAACGTATCGCCGGCAAAAACGCAAGGGCTAGCCGTAGGGCTGGGCGGCATGTTTTTCGGACGAACAGCTCGCCGCTCCTTCAAATCGCGAACCGCAACGCCGGTGTACTCGATTTGCGCTCCGCCGGGCAGGCTCGAAACCTCAATCGTGGCGCGCGCCGGAGTATTTCCAAACTCAAACCGGCTCGCGTAGTGTTGATTCATGATTCGTGCCGGAAAGTTCGCAGTCAAGTAAGGATTGACGAAAACCATGTGTCCGAGGTCGAGTCCAGCAGATTCCACCACCGCCTTCATCCGGTCGAGCGCGAAGTCGACCTGAGCCGCCTGCGGGTCCGCAACCTTGTCTCCAGGCGGAAGGGTGCCAGGCATCGCAGAAACGAACAAGCGATCATGAGTCAGAATGCCGGGCGAAAACGGCTCGTCCGACTTGTAGTCTGGCGGAGAAACGGCCCGCCTCTCCGCGAGATTGCGCACCGCGACCGCATTGATCTCAATCGGAGGATCAGGCAGCCCGGCAACGCCGAGCACAGCGCGAGCTGGCGGAATCCTCCCGAAGAACTCGCCGAAAACACGGTTCATTTCTGCATATTGATTGATATCAGTGAGGTAGACCGTGGTGTAGACCACATGATCCATCGTCAGGCCCGCGGTCTCCACAACCGATTTCAAGTTATTAAGGGTCTGCCGGGCCTGGGCCGAAAAAGTTACCGGCAATGCACCATCCGCTCCGCGAGGTCCTTGAGCGGAAATGTAGAGGTAGTCTCCCGCATCCACACTGGACGGGCCGGCACGAGCCACCGCTGGAGATTGTTGGAACGGCGCCGCTCCCGCCTGCGCTTGCGCGCCGACAGCGGACCACAGCAACAATCCAGTCAGGAATAATTTCATCGAGCCCTCAGCAGTTTGACGGGAAGCGCGATTGCTATGCTGCTTTTCCTTTTTGCGCCGCTCCCAGAATGCTACGCAATCTTTGTCCCACGATGATTTCTTCGCCGGGCTGAATAGTCATCGAAACCAATTCGATGTGGGTTGCTTGGGGCCGCTCTTTGCGAGTCGGGTTCGGCTTCCCTTCGCGAACCGACTTTACCAGGCTGGGATTGTCCGCACCGAGCACTTCGATAACCGGGTCGCCCGCACGTAGTGCCTGCACGCAGTCAGCGATCGTAAATCCCCAGGCCTTCTGATCCCACGAAACTTTCAGCGTGGGATAACGGTTCCCGTCATCTGGAATGTAGATACTTGTCTCTACCCCCGGCACAGTCTCGACCAGCTTCCTGATGTTATCCACGCGGTCGTTCCACTCGCGATAGAGCTTCTTTTCATCCAGGTTCAGCCAGGTTTCAACGGCGGTGAGGCAGCCAATCATCTCTTCTTTCCCCACCTTCATGGGACGGCAGACGGCGCCCTCCCGCGGGCTGGAATTCATCAGGGCTGCCTCGATCAGATCCTTTCGCCCCAGAAGCACCCCGCTGCACTGCGGCCCGCGCAGCCCCTTCCCGCCGGAGAACGTGTAAAGGTCAATTCCCATTCGAGCGTACAGCTTGAGATTGTCCGCCGGAGGGATCCCCGCGGCATCATCGAGCAGCAGCGGCACCTTGTGCTCTTTCGCAATCACAAGCTCCTTCTGCAGTTCGTCCCCCAAGTGCGTGGTGTAGATCATTGCCGTGTTCTGGTTGATGGCGTTGGCAAGCTCCTCCGGTGAATAAGTCAGAACCAGCTTCGCGCCAGTCAGTCGGATCGCACTATCGAAAGCACTCCGGCCGCCGCACATGACTACTTCATTCTTCAAGCCGGTGGTGTCGGGAAGTTGCCAGACAAGTGTGTCATCTGCGCCCGCCATGCATGCTGCGGTTGAAACCGCCATCGCGCCGGCGGCGCCGGAGGTGATCATTCCAGACTCCGCGCCGGTAAGCTCCGCCAACCGCCGCCCAATCCCACGCTGCAAGTCCAGCACATTTACGAAATACTTCCCGGCTTCGATCTCAGCTTCGCTGACTTCAGGAAACTCCAGCGAGCCGCTGAGAAAGGTCCACGTGCCTCGGCAGTTAATGACGGTCTTCACCCCCAGGCGGCTGTAACAATTTTGGCGCGGATCTTTGCCCACTGCCGTGGCAGCTTTTGCATAAAGGTCAGCCACAGCAATCTGGCTCAGCAGCGGAGCCGCCGCTGCCCATTTCATGAATGATCGACGGCTGGATGTCGTAACCTGCATTTCAAAACCTCCAAGATTCGTTACCTACTCTTCATCTTCATGCAAAGGAACGCGCGCTCGAACCGCCAAAATATATGCCTTCGCCCCCGGTTTGTTTTGATTGTAGAAGCCGACCGTGCAGTTGGGACGAAAGTAGTAAGCATCCCCCGCTTTCGCGGGATAGCGGCCCGCCACGCCGTCGATTCCGCTGCCCGCAACCATTTCGCCCTGGCCATCGATGACCAGATAGATTTCTTCCGCGGCCTCATGATGGTGAGGCCAGTTCGTGCCGCCGGGCGTGAAGTCCATCCAGAAAAAACTGTCCATCACGTACGCCTCATCAATCAAGTCTCGCTTCCCACTCCGCAATCCAACCAGAAGTTTGTACAAGACCGAATTGGGGTGACCGCTGACCGTCTCCTCTTTCGCGTCCTTGAGGTTAGCGACCTTCGGAGGTGCCATTGCTGCGCCGATCGAAATCGATTTCGGGATTTTGAACCCCATGACTAGTACGCGCACCGGCTGGTCTGAGTTGTTGGAGAGCGAGTGCCGCAAGCCCGGAGGCAAGTACGTGAAGTCATGCTCGCGGAGCGCCTGTGTCTGATCTTCGTAATGCAGCAAGCCTCGCGCCTTCGACTACAAAATAGATTTCCTCCTGCCGTTCGTAGGTTACGGTCTGGCAGTTCCCGCCAGCATCGAGAGTGACTTCGCCGAACCGAGCCACGGTTTGGAGAGATCGATTCTCCTTGTCGCTCTCTCCGAACATCGGCTGGTAATGACAACTCTGAGTGCTGAGGTCGGCTTTCGCCTCTACTAAATCGGGAACATAACGATGCAACCATGTGGGATCGATTGGCCGGTCTTGCGCCCGCAGCCCTTGTGCCAGCAACAGCGAGAACAGCAGCGATTTCACTATTCGCGATTCCACGATCGACTTCGTTCCCGCGGAGCCCTCAGTCCCGGGCATGAGGCTCCTCATTCTTTCCCGAGCGGGCCTCGCGCAAAATGTAGCCGACCAGATCATCAAGCTCCGAGCTGCTAAGTCGGTGCGCGTAATCGACCGGCATCGGATCTCCGGCTTTCCGCTGCACCGACACCAGGCTGGATTTCATGAGCAGATAAAACCGGCCATCTCCATCCTGCAGTTGCAGAGAGGCATTGTCTTCATTCCGAATCATGCCGGAGAACTTTCGGCCATCCCGTCCCACTGCGGTCGCGGTCTCCTGCTGCGCTCCACTCGGCCTGACGATCGCATCGCGAATCTCGTTCCCCGAATGATCTCGGGCAAAACCTGCAAGGTCCCCGGCGACGAACTGTCCGCGCTCTACGATCTGGTGACAAGCTGAGCAACCGGCCTTTCCGAAGAAAAGCTCTTTGCCCTGGACCGGATCGCCGGGCGCGAAGCCTCCAGCGGACGTGCCCTGCAGAGAGCGCAAATAAGCAACGACCGCCTGACCGCCTTCCTGGCCAATACTGGGGAAGCTCGGCATGCCTTCCTCGGGAATCCCATCGTGAATCAAGTTCGAGCAGCGCCTCATCCGAAAGAGCCTTCACTGCGGGCCGGCGTATGATATCAGGAGCGTGCTCACCCCCGAGCCCGTCGAGTCCGTGGCAAGTCGCGCATTTCGCCTCGAAAATGTTCTTCCCTCTGGAAGAGTTTGGGGTCTGGCAAAAGACATTGCCGATTGCGCCGAAAAGCACGAAGGTCAACCCAAACACGGGAACGATTCGCCAGGTCACGTCGCTCTTCTCATAAATCCGCGCCGAAAGACACTTCGCAGAGAGTGGCAGCACCAACGGTGAACCTGATATACCACAAAATCTGCTTGACGCAAATCAAATTATTGCGTTTGATTGGTTTTGGTTTCGTTCCGTGAAAACGTGTATGCATCTCGAGCGGCTCTCCAGAAAAGTCCATCTGCGCGAGATAGACCCTGATCGTTCACGGGACATGTATCATGGCAGCGCGGGTTCAGAAAGAGATTCAGAAAGAGGACATGATGCGGCGCTTCGCGGTGGTTTTGTTTCTTTGGTCCTTGAACCTGAACCTCGCATCAGCCCAGGCTAAACCTGGGCCGAATCAGCCGAGTTCGTCGTGTCGCGTCGAGGCCACGAATTACAAGGGTTGGAGCGCACAAGAGCTTTCCAACCGCTGGCTCAAACTGGAAGTCGTACCGCAAAACGGCGGACGGCTGATGCAGGTGATTTTCAACGGGCATCCGTACCTTTTCGTCAATCCCAAGTACGAAGGAAAATATCTGCCGCCCGATCCCTCCCACTGGTTTAATTACGGAGGCGACAAGCTCTGGCTCCTGCCCGAGGGTAACGACAACGAACAGCAGTGGGTGGGCAATTCCGATTTGCTCGATGACGGCCCCTACAGCTTTCGAAAGGTTTCGGAAGGGCAGGAATGCGAAATCGAGCTGATTAGCCCGGCCGACCCGCAGACCGGGATTCAGATCCGGCGCACGATTCACCTCGACGCCGACTCGCCGCGAATCCGTTTTCACGCGACCATGCAGAATAAGTCGGGGCACGTCATCGAGTGGTCCATGCAATCCGTTTCGCAATACAACACCGCAGACGCGTCCGCCCCATCGCGAAGGAACCAAAATTTCTGGACGTTCACTCCGGCGAATCCCTCCAGCAGTTATCTCAACCGTTACCACGTGCGTTTCGGTCCGGCGGAGAATCCAGCTGTCTCAGTCAGAGACGACGGCCTCTTCGCGCTGCACTACGCGCACCTCGCCGCCGAACTGTGGCTCGATTCGACAGCTGGCTGGCTCGCGGTGGTCGATGGCGACAGCCGCTATGCCATGGTCGAGCGCTTCCGCTACGAAAAGAATGAGACCTATCCCGGCAAAGCTTCGGTTATTTTTTGGATGAACGGCCCCGAGACGAGGTTGAATCCCGAGGGCGAACCTTCGCTGACTTCGGGCGGCGATGGAATTCCCATTTATCTGGAAGCCGAGATCAATAGCCCGCTGGTCCAGTTGCGGCCGGGCGAGACTCGCGATCTCGATACCGAGTGGTTTCCCACCCGCGCCGGCAGCGAGTTCCATGGCGCGGAGGACGCTGGCATTGTGGTCCGTCCTCTACAGGCTTCGCGGTTGGCGAGCGGCCACATCCGGCTCTCCGGCTCCTTCGGAGTTTTCTTCGCGGGACGCCTGATCGCTCATCTTTACAACGAACACGGCGCCAGCGTGGGGACCATGCCTCTGACCCAGGCAGACCCTACGGATCTCGTCGTGCTGGAGACGGAGTTAACTCCTCCTGCGAAGTCCTCCCGCATCTCGCTTCATCTCGAAGACTTGAACGGGCTGGACCGTGGTGCTCTTCAGGAAGTTCAAGTGAGCGAGCCCGAAAATCACTGAGATGAAATCATTCAAGAAAGAGTTCATCGTGGCCACGCTGGCCGCTTTCAGTCTGTTCTGTTCTTCTACCGCGGCACAACAGGCGGGACAACACAAGGCGCAGCAGAAGGCACAACAAGGGCAGGCTCCCGTGGTTGCCGACACGAACGTGAGCCCCGATGACCTGCTTACGCAGCCTCCCGCAGCCAACTGGACGTCCTACAACGGCGACTACACCGGCCGCCGCTACAGCGCCTTGCACCAGATCACCGCAGCGAATGTTGCGGGCCTTCGCGCGGCATGGATATTCCATGCTTCCAATACCGAGAGACTCGAAGTGACGCCCGTGGTCGTCCGCGGTGTAATGTACGTCACTGCGGCCAACGATGCGTGGGCGCTCGATGCCCGCACCGGCCGGGTTATCTGGCATCACCAGCGGCCGGTGAGTGCGGGGTTGCTCGACGATGCCGCGGCTCATAAAAACCGCGGTGTCGGAGTCTGGAAAAACTTCGTCTACATGGAAACCGACGACGCCCACTTGCTTTGTCTCGACGCGCGCACCGGGCGCCTCCTCTGGGATGTGATGTACGCGGACAAGGCAAAGCACTACGGCGCAACCAGTGCTCCGCTGATAGTAAAAGACGAAGTCGTCGTCGGAACCTCGGGCGGTGACTCCGGCGTGCGCGGTTTCGTCGAGGCTTACGACGCCGCGACCGGCAAATTGAAGTGGCGTTTCTGGACAATTCCCGGCCCCGGTGAGTTCGGCTCCTCCAGCTGGCCGGGCGATTCCTATCTTCACGGCGGAGCCACCACGTGGATGCCAGGTACCTACGATCCTAAACTCGACACTCTGTACTGGACGACCAGCAACGCGGCACCCGATTTCGTCGGAGACTCCCGCCCCGGCGACGACCTCTATACTGCCTGCGTCCTGGCATTGAACGCCACTACAGGTGCGTTGAAATGGTACTTCCAGTTCACTCCTCACGACCTCTACGACTACGACGCCAACGAAACGCCCGTACTGCTGAGTGCGAAAGTAGACGGCCGAATGCGTGATTTACTGGTGCAGGCCAATCGGAACGGATTTCTTTACGTCCTCGACCGCACCGACGGAAAGTTCCTCAAGGCGACACCATTTGTGAAAAAGCTGGACTGGGCCAAGGGAATCGACTCCTCCGGCCGCCCCGTATTATCCGGGAAAATACCCACCGCCGAAGGCACGCAAATCTGTCCGAGCGTCGATGGAGCCACGAATTGGTTTTCGCCTTCCTACAATCCCGTCACCGGATTGTTCTACGTCATGGCGCTGGAAAGTTGCAGCGTCTTCTTTGCGCACCCGCAGGAGTTTGCTCAGGGACAGACCTTTTACGATACCGGCACTAAACTCGCGCCCGATGACCATGCTCAAAAGGTTCTTCTGGCGTACTCCGTGCACCGAGGGAAAAATCGTCTGGCGCTATCCCCAGATCGGGCGTGGTAATTCCTGGGGCGGCACACTGACCACGGCGGGTGAATTGGTCTTCTTCGGAAACGATTCCGGTGGTTTCGAAGCGGTCGGAGCGCGAACCGGCCGCGCGCTCTGGCAATTCAATACGGGCCAGTCCATGCATGCTTCACCCATGAGTTATGCGGTCGACGGGACCCAATACGTAGCCATCGCCGCGGGCAGCGATGTCATCAGCTTCGCGCTTCCTCATGATTAGCTCGCATTAATTCGACTCATGCTGGGTCGATTCAGACTAATTCGATTCAGTCCAATCCGAGTCAAGTCGATCACAGTCCTGGAATCCACCGCATGGCATTGTCGCGAAATATCTTCCGGAGCACCGGCTGGGGCAGGTTCAATCCACGCACCTGCTTGCCTCTCACAGTGAGCGTTTCGCGCGGTTGCCAGGAATTTCCAGTCTCGCGCGTAAGTGGACTGCCATTCGCTCAGCGCATCCGGGAGTTCGTCTTCCGCGTGTAAATCGAGATCAGTGCCGTACAGAACGCGGTCCTGATACTTGATCAGAAACGCGCTTACTTTTTCCGGCGGCATCAGCATCAGGTATTCCATCCTCGCAGCCGTATCAATAGCAAAGTTCGGATACTTGTCCAGATGGCTGGCGATGTTTTCCAGACTCCGCTCCATGCTGCCCAGATGGACTCCCACCATGCGTAGCTTAGGATTCTCCGCGAGCACATGATCGCGCGCCTCGAGAATCCTCTGCTTCGTCGGGAACCCAGGCCGGTTTGCGACGTACCATTGCGGATTTTCCTGGTAATACGACCACGAGGGGTCGGCCGCATCCGGTGGCCCCCACGCCACATCCGGTTCGGCTTGGTGGGTCATGAGCGTTTTACCATGTGCGGCGATATCCTTGTAAATCGGCTCGAACTTCGGATCATCGGCCATGACGTATTGCCCGCCGCTGTCTTTGATCTCCATTCCGATGTTCTTCCATATCTTGACCGCCAAGGCTCCCTGCGCGAAGTCGCGGTCGAGCTGTTGGATGGCGTCGGCGCTGAATGACGCGCTACCAAATTTGTAAGGATCGAAGGTTGTGCACAGAGCAACGTGGCCGCGGCTCGATTGCACCAGCGCGTGCGCATCGTCGATCTGCCCCTGCAACTGCTTGCGATGGGGGTTCGAGTCGTCCATTACAAGGATATCCATCAGTTTCAGGTTCAGCCGTTCGAGCATTTTCTGAAATGCAGGGTCAGTCTTGAAAACATGAACGTGCACATCAATGGGATGGATCGCTGCGAACGCGCGGAGAGATCCTTCTTCATCGCCGGGTTTTGCTTCGGCAGACGCCGCAGTCGGCGCTTGAGCCGTGGCCGTGAGGATGATCGAGAGACTTAATATAACTTGAGCAACAGTTCGTGCCGAACCCGTCATTGGAAGTTCCTCGCTTATTCCGCCTCGAGAGCCGCTTGACGCTTGCTGGAATAAAAGGTCGTCGGCGGTATTTTAGTCACTTTCCAGTGAAACGTCCTCTGTCACGAAAAAAGAGGATGAGAGGCATGCTCACTCGGCAATCGCTTCGCGATATTGTAGACTCGTACCGTAAAGAAGCGCACTTGGGCTGGAGTCAAGCAAGAAAAGTCCTGCGACCAGCCGGCCAAGAGAAAGACACCGGTGAGAATATGCGACAGCAAATTCAGTATTTCACTTTAGCAAGCATCCTATGCTGCTTGGCGATGCCCAGCGCGCAAGCCCAGTCCGACGGCGCAAAAATATTCAAGACGAATTGCACGCTGTGTCATGCGGACGATGGCAGCGGTAGTTCGCCGACCGGCAAAGCCATGAAAGCCAAGGATCTGCGATCCGACGAAGTTCAACAGCAAACCGACGCAGTGCTCACTGAAGTGATCACCAAGGGCAGAGGGAAAATGCCGGCGTTTGGCAGCAAGATCAAGCCCGACGGCGTCGCGAGCCTGGTAGCTTACATCCGGAGCATCGCGCTTAAGAAATAACCACCTCGGCAAGCCGGGGATTGAACAACGACTGATGTCCTGACTCAGCACGATTGAGGCATCACATGTTTGAAGGCACAGCAGGTTCAGAATCCGCGACCGCAAAACCTTCTCTCTGGACCGTCTCTTAAAAGCAGGCGCTCATTTCTCGGAGTGCTGCTGGGACTGGGCTCACTCTTTGTGGGTGCCCTTCTTGCCGTGCCGCTCATTCGATTTGCGCTGTTCCCGTTGCTGCGAAAAACGACTGAACTTAAAGGGTCACCCGTGGGAGAGCTCAGCGAGTTTTCCCAGTTGGCCGAGCCCGCCATGCGAACCGTTCAGATCGAACAGGTAGATGGCTGGCGCAAAGCGACCTCGGAAAAGGCAGTCTATGTGACCAAGGACAATCAGGGCCAGCTCCGCGTTCTCACTTCCATCTGTCCGCACCTGGGCTGCACCGTCCCCTGGAACAAGGAGAAAAAACAGTTTGTCTGCCCCTGCCACGGCGCCACCTTTGCCGCCGACGGAACTCGCGTCAGCGGCCCCTCGCTGCGGGGGATGGACACTCTCGAAACCTCGGTTCAGGACGGCCAACTGGTGGTCCGATTCCAATATTTCCGGCAACTCGTTTCCGACAAGGAAGTCATAGGTTGAGATGCGAATGCATTCAACGCCTCCCAGTGAAAGCGGTTCTTCTTCGCGACGCGAGTCCGGGCCATGGGGCTGGCTGAACCGCCGCACCGGCCTGGATGATTTGCTGCGTAGCGCGCTCGATGAACCCATCCCCGGTGGCGCGCGTTTCGCCTACATCTTCGGCTCCGGGCTGCTCTTCATTTTCCTTTCGCAGGTGATCACCGGAATATTTCTCGCCCTGTACTACGTCCCCTCCGCCGATCACGCCCACACGACGGTCGCTTACATCACGAAAGCAGTGACCGCTGGATCCTTTCTCCGCAGCCTGCACGCTTACGGCGCCAGCGCGATGGTCATCGTTTTATTCCTGCACCTGTCGCAAACCTACATCTACGGATCGTACAAAGGGCGGCGTGAGCTTCTTTGGCTCTCCGGATGCGTTCTCTTCGGTCTGGTCCTCGCCATGGCCTTCACCGGCTACCTGCTGCCCTGGGATCAGAGAGCATATTTCGCCACCGCCGTGGGAACTAACGCCATCAGCGAGGTTCCCTGGATTGGTGAAGGCCTTAAGCGCCTCGTTCGAGGCGGCACAGATATGGGCACACTCACGATCTCCAGGTTTTTCGTTGCCCATGTTTTCTTTGTCCCAGCCTGCATCTTTGCCCTCGTGGCCTCGCACATTTTTCTATTCCGCAAAGCGGGCGCGGCCGGGCCCGTCAACGAAGATCCCTACCATCCCAAGCAGGATGTGGAACTCTTTTACCCTCGCCAGGTGCTGATGGATTTGTCGCTGACGGCGCTGCTGATTGCGGGTCTCGGCTTGCTTTGTTTTTTCGTCCCCATGCAACTGGGCCCGCCTGCTAACCCGGCGGATGCGCAATACGTACCCCGCCCCGAGTGGTATTACCTGCCGATATTTCAATGGCTGAAATACTGGCACGGGTCAGCCGCGATCCTCGGAGTGCTTGTCATTCCAACGCTTCCTCGTCCTGGCCGTGCTTGCGCTTCCTTTTCTGGATCGCGGCGTCGAACGGCGCCCGTGGAAGCGTCCAATAGCGATGGCAGCCTACGCGTTCGTCGTGTTCTCGCCTGGTGGGCCTCGGTCTCCGCAGCCAATATTTAGATCGGCACGACCCCGGAGTGGCCCAGCAACTGGCGAAGCAGAAGGCGGAAGAAGCCGAGTACGCGAGCAAGCCTTTTGAGCCGGAACTTTCCTCCGCATCTCTTACGGCAGCAAATGCCACGCTTGCCGACCCGCTAGCCGCGAAGGGAAAAACCATCTTCGAAGGCCAATCGTGCAACGCCTGCCATGGCGATGGCGGAGTCGGCACCGCCGCAGCCCCGCCGCTGGTTGGTGTAAAAGCAAAATTCTCGCCTGACCAGTTAGCCGAACTCTTCAAACACCCGACTGCGAAGATGAACGCGGGCGGCATGCCTCCCATCGATCTTCCGCCAGATGATTTGAAGGCATTGATCGCCTATGTCGAGAGTCTCAAGTAAATTAAACTTGCGCAAATGAAAACTCCGTCGGGAATTCGGAGCGATAAGATCGCAAGCTTCCGGCTGCGGCGCAACTATCTCTCGGATGCCGCTCCCAAATCTCAAGATCCGGTCACAATCTGCCGCGAGATGTGCGGCGTGCAGGCGCAGGTCATGTCGGCCGCGTACCTTCAGCTCTGGACGCGCAATCACGCCATCACACGCGCGCAGATTGAGAGCGATCTGTGGAAGACTCGCAGTCTCGTCAAGACGTCGCTCATGCGCCAGACCCTGCATCTCATCCCCACCGACGAATTCCCTCTCTACATTGCCGCCCTTAGACCAAGCCGCTTCGCTCAGGCAATGCGCGTCATGGAGAGATGTGGCATCACGCCCGATGAAAGCGCAGCACTCATCCCGTTGATCATGGAAACCCTCTCGGCCGGGCCACTTGGCAGGCCTGCGATCGCCGCTGCCATTCGTCCCAAAGCGAGCAAGCGAGTGCGTTTCTGGATGGAGAACTCCTGGAGTCTGGTTCGCCTCCCGGTGGCAGAGGGATTGATCTGTTACGGCCGCGGTGAGGGCAACGCAATCGTTTTCATCCGCGTCGACCATTGGCTGCCGAAGCTGAAGCTCGAGTTGATGTCTGCCGGCCGAAGCGCAGTGCGCGCTCCTGCGAAAATACTTGCGCGCCTATGGCCCAGCGACTCTGAGTGACTTTTCGCACTGGGCGGGCATCTCCGATGCAGGAAGTGAGACCGCTGCGCGCCTTGCTCGAACCCGAGCTGGCAGAGATTCCCGGCGACCAAAAGAATTGTCTTCTGCTTCGCGAGGACGTAGAAGTTCTAAACAACAGCGCTCATGGCAAAAGGCTCAATTCGCCTGCTGCCGCTCTTCGATTCCTATCTGCTCGCTCATCGAGAAAAAGACCACCTGCTCAGCGCGGAACACTACAAACGCGTCTACCGCAATCAGGGCTGGATCTCGCCCGTCGTGCTGATCAACGGCGTGATTGCGGGCGTCTGGTCTCACAAGCTTCAAAGCAAGAAGCTGTTGGTAAACATCGAGCCATTCGGCAACCTCTCCAAGGCAGAACGCGCCGGAGTCACCCGCGAAGCCAAACATCTCGCGCTGTTCTTCGAAAGCGAACTCGATCTCCGATTCGCCTGAGAAGTGCAGCCTCCGACAACTGCCCTGGATTTGCTTTTGTCGCCGCCTCATATGAGGATATCAGTGCATGATCGTGAACTTCGCCGAGCGGGCGCACAATCACAACTGGGAACTCGACCCGGTCACTCGCTCCCTGCTCGACACCGATTTTTACAAGCTGCTGATGCTGCAGTTTATCTGGAAGCATTACCCGAAGACGCACGTGCAGTTCACGCTTTTCAATCGCTCATCCAGCGGTCCCGTGGACACTTTCGCCCACGAAGAACTCATCGAGCAGCTCGATCACGCTCGCAACGTCCGCTTCCGCAGGTCAGAACTGGTCTGGCTCGCGGGCAACACGTTCTATGGCCGCCGCGGAATCTTTGAACCCGCTTTCCTGGAATGGTTGGAACGCGACTTCCGATTGTCGGACTATGAGCTCTCGGTGAAAGACGGCCACTTTCATCTATCCTTCGACGGCCTCTGGACCGAGACCACCATGTGGGAACTCTATTCGCTTTCCATCATCAACGAGCTGCGCACCCGGGCGAATCTGAAAAAGCTGAGCGAGTTCGGTCTCGATATCCTGTACGCCAAAGCCAAGACCAAACTATGGAACAAGATCGAGCGCCTGCGTGGAGTTCCCAATCTCCGCGTTGCCGATTTCGGAACCCGCCGCCGCCACAGCTTCCTCTGGCAGGAATATGTGGTCGAAGCCATGGCGGCGAATCTGGAGAGCGGCTTCACCGGAACCTCGAATGCCTTCCTCGCCCATAAGCACGACCTTGAGGCCATCGGAACCAATGCCCATGAGCTCCCCATGGTCCTCGCCGCGCTGGTGCCGCCGGATGATGACGAGGCTCTGAAAGCTTCTCAGTATCACGTCCTCGAGCTGTGGCAGAAAACCTACGACGGCGCACTCCGCATCATGCTGCCCGATACATTCGGAACCACGCAATTCCTCGAAGATGCTCCGGATTGGGCCGCCGATTGGACCGGCCAGCGCATCGACAGCAAGGATCCTTATATAGCCGGCGATGAATATATCGAATGGCTGAAGGCCCGCGGCCGCGATCCCCGCGAAAAACTCATCATCGCCTCCGACGCACTCGACGTCGACGACATCCTTGGCCTGCATGCTTATTTCGGTGGAGCTCTGGCCAGCCGAATCACCGCCGAAGATTTTCGCAGCGCTGCCGATTTCCACGATCGCCGCAAGTGGACTCCCGGTCGCCGCATTCGCTTCAGCGCCGGCTGGGGCACGCTGCTTACCAATGATTTTCGCGGCTGCGATCCCAACGGCGACGCCGCGTTCGATCCCATCAGCTTGATCAGCAAAGTTTCCAGCGTCGAAGGCCGCCCCGCAGTGAAGCTCTCCGATAATTATGCGAAAGCGCTCGGCCTTTCTGTGGAAATCGAGCGCTACCGCCGCGTCTTCGGGACGGTGGGAGTAAGTAACATTCCGGTAATCGCGTAACTAGCTGATGTTAAATGAGTTGCGAGGGCTCGATGCGCCGCCAGTTTCTACTTAGTAATGGCACACACGAGCCATATACGAGTTTGCCGTCCTGCGATAATCTCGTTCTTGAGCAGCACTTGGGGGAGGGCTGATCAACAGACGTCCCAAGACTCATAACGAGTCTGGGACGTTTTGTTTTGCGCCGAGAATCATCGTCTTGCGAATTGTTGGCAGCCCGTGCCTCGGGATCTTTCGATGTGCTAGGCATGCGGATGCGCCAGATAGTGCTGCCGCAACAAATCCTTCCCGTAATCATTCCCGTTCGGAGTTCTCACCACGCAGTGAATGTGTTGCTGCGTCGGCACTTGGGGGTCCTTCGCAAACTTCGCCAGATTCGCCGGCCGCTGGTGGTCGAACTCAATCAAAATCACTGGACTCTGCACTCGGTAATAAAACGCGCTGTCGGGCCGCGAATCCCCAATCCACGCAAACCATGTATTCTCGATGTGCCGGTCTACCTCATCCATCTTCACCCGCGTATGCCCATCGTCCAGGTTCCCCACATAAAGCTGAATCAGGTCGCGCAAACTCCGCCGCGCCCCGTCCGGCAGCTCTTTCGCCCGCAAGCCGGCATAATCCAGCACCACGTTATCTTTGAAAGCCTCGGTTAAATTGTTGTTGCCCGTCTTCGAAAAACTAAGCACAGCCCGCTTGCGCTGATCCTCGGGCAAACCCATCAACATTCCTAATCCATCGTTCTGCTCCTGCTGAAGAATCGTCACTCCTTTATATTTGCCGGAGGGCGCCCGCACCGGCTCCGATCCCACAAACAGCGGCGTCATCACCACCTGATCGCCCAGCACAAAATAATTGATAATCGCGTGATGCCCCTGCAACTGCCATCCCCACGGCTCACTCGCCGATGGTCTGCCGAAAATCGAGATGAAATAAAGCCATTCCCCCATGAACACATGCTCCTCGGCAAGCTCAGCCAGGGTCTCGTTCAACCGCATGATGTTCCGTGTTAACTCGAAACCCCTCGCGCTCAGCGACACTCGCATCAGCCCAAAGGCGGCCTCGCGTTGCGCATCGCTCATCTCGGCAAAACCGATTCCCGGCCGCGGATAAAAATGCTGGTTCATCCACTTCCGCCACTGCACGTCCTCCACGGGAAACATGGTTCTCGCCAGTTGCACTCCAGTCAGCGTGGCAATGAATTTCTCCGCCGCATTCCGCACGGGCTCAGCCGAAACTCCGCTCGGCGATATTTCAAACAGCCCCGGTTCGACCTTGCCATCCGCGGTAATCCCCTTGAACGGGTCCGCCAGCCCTTCCTTCTCATAATTCTCAGCCATCTGCCGGAATCGCTCTGCCGTCTCCGCCGCGGTCTGCGATTGTGTCTGCCCCAAAGCCCACGGCGCAATCACCGCCGCCGAAACCAGCGACGCCACAAAATCCCGCCGCGTCGGCCCACCCATCCCAGAGTGCGACTGAGCGTCCGGATGCGTGTGCGAATTCGGGTGTCCATGCTCGTGACCATGCGGATGATGATGCGGAGCCTTTGCCATGTCCCAGTCCTCCTCAACAGTCGGCGCACGATATCGACAGAACCCCGCCGATTCTACAAGGATGTTTAGTGGAACACCACTTCGAACGTATATGGAATTGGGCCCGAAGGTAAGAAACTAAAGAGAAGAGGAGAGCTGGCTTTGAGCTCAGTCATCCTGAGCGAGGACTGATCTTCGCGCCAAAGCGCGAAGATCAACCGCAGTCGAAGGACCCAGCAACGTGCGTATCATTTGCCGCTGTTGCAGGGAATTCTCCCGATGCCGCAACCGTCGTCGGTTTCGCAATAAGGCTCTCGCGCTACCCCGCCATCAAGAATTTCGACACACCTGTGTGACATCCAACCTTGTCCACAGCCCGTCGCGTGCGCGATGATGATCGATGGCGTGTAAGACGCCAGAAGCCAACCCGTTCTGCAGAAATCCTTAGCTGCACGGATTCTGCTTCTTAAGTTCCTTGACATCTAATTGCAAAGTAGACAACTCCCGCGAATGCAATATTTTATGAGCCGGTCGCTCATTCCAAGGCATTTATCGAAAGCATGAGTTGTCTAAGTCCTTTGAATGGAATATTTTGCGAGTAAGTTATTTACTTTCAATATTTTAGACAGATTCAGGCGAGGCGGGGAAGGCTTAACTTACTGATTCCAGATATTTTACCAAGATCGGTCTGTATTTTTTTTGATCTGGATCGCTGCTCCATGTTCCTCGCCGAGCCCGTGAGTAGGACTTCTATTCGATCCCCATCTCTCTCTGAATCTGCTCGAGCGACGCGCCTTTCGTCTCCGGAACCATCGTCTTCACCCAGATAAGTTGGAGCACCATCATCCCGGTAAAGAACGAGAAGACGTAGCCGATCGGAAAAGAAGAGACCATCTTCGGGAAGAAGGTAGTAAGCAAGGCGGCGAAGATCCAATGCGTTCCGCAGCCCAGGCTCTGACCCTCCGCGCGATGTCGATTGGGAAATATTTCGGAGATGAAAACCCAGATCACCGCTCCCTGGCCAATCGCGTGCGCGGCAATGAAAGCGAAGATGCAAGCCGGCACGATCAGGAAGTGACCGGTAAAGAAAGCCCATGCGGTCAGGCCAAGCGAAGTGATGTAGCCGGCCGAGCCGATATAAAGAAGAGTGCGCCGGCCGAGCCGGTCAATCAGCCAGAGTCCGACAAAAGTGAAAACCAGATTGGTAATCCCGATGCCGATCGATTGCAGCAGCGCAGCTTTCGCGCCAAGGCCGGCAAGTTCAAAGATGCGCGGCGCAAAATACAAGATCGCATTGATGCCTGACATTTGATTGAAGAAGGCAATCAAGATGGCGAGCAGGATTGGTTTACGAAGTCGCATCGTCCAGAAATGTCCAGAGGACGATTTTTGTTCCGATGCTGTCGCCGCTATAATCTCATCGGCCTCGGCCGCGATCTGTGCCTTCGAGGCCTCGGGCTCAATGCGTTGCAGCACGTTGAGAGCAGCCGGGCGGTCGCCCTTCCGGCTAAGCAGCCAACGCGGGCTTTCGGGCAGGCCAAAACACAACGCAGCATAGATCAGTGATGGAAACGCAGCCACGCCCAGCATCCAGCGCCATGCATTATCGCCGATGCCCGCCAACAGAGCATTCGATACGTAAGCGATCAGGATGCCAAAGACAATGTTGAATTGGAACATGCCCGCAAGCAGGCCGCGATGCTTGGGCGGTGCGATCTCCGAGATATACATCGGCGCGACCACAGTCGAGATGCCAATGCCCAACCCACCGATCACTCGCGCGATAATGAAGACAGCGACATTCGGCGCCAGGCCTGAGCCTACTGCGCCTACAAAATATAGAACTCCAATCCAAAGCAGCGTCGCCTTTCGCCCGAATCGGTCAGCCGGCCAACCCCCGAGCAGTGCACCAGCAACGGTGCCATAAAGTGCCGAAGCCATTGCAATGCCGTGCAGCCCGGGACTTAGGCCCCAAAGCGTCTGAATTGTTTTCTCGGCTCCGGAAATGACAACCGTGTCAAAGCCGAAGAGAAATCCAGCAAGTGCCGACGTCAGCGACCAGAAGAAGATGCGACCATTCATAAGTGGGTCAAGCCGTGCTTATCGAAACGAGAGTGCGATTTACCCGCGGTCGAGTCGGAGAACTGGGAACGGGAACTGCTTCATCCTTTGGTCAGCGGATATCCCTTCTCCCGCCAGTCGCGAATACCACCGTCCATGGAAATGACGTTCGTGTATCCCATCTTCTGCAGGTTGTCAGCGGCTAGCGCCGAGCGGAATCCTCCGCCGCAATAAAGCACGATCTCCGCGCCCAGATCAGGCACGCGGACCTCAATGTCGCGCTCAATGATGCCTTTACCCAGATGAATAGCGCTCGGAAGATGATCCTTGGCAAATTCGCTCTCTTCGCGCACGTCGACCAGAATGAACTTCTCGCCGCGATCCAGTTTCTTCTTCACTTCCTCGACGTTGGTTTCGCGCACGCGCTTTTTGGCGTCGTCCACGATCTTCAGAAAGCGAGGAGGATGTTGGTGGGCCATGAAGTCTCCTTTCCCGTTCACTCGACGAGAAACATCCTACCAAGTGCTGCTGGATTGTGCATCGAAGAGGTCTGACAGCAGAAGCCCGAAAGCCGCCTTGTCGGTTAGCATGAACAGGTGAGATCGAGCGGAACAACCCGGAAGATCGGCTTGGCGCGCGCCTTATCAAAGCTTGGCTACTGCTCGCGGTCGCGTGCGGCCGAATTGATTCACGCCGGGCGCGTGACCCTGAACGGAAAGACTCGACGCAATCCAGAGACGGCGGTTTCGAAGAAGCATGACCAAATTGCAGTCGATGGCAAACTGGTCGAGCCGCAGGGAAAGATCTATCTGATGATGAACAAGCCGCGGGGCGTGGTGACGACGGCGTCAGATGAAAAGGGCCGAGGCACCGTGTACGCAGTGCTGGACGCGAAGACCTTGGGTTGCGCCGGTCGGCCGATTGGACAAGGCCAGCGAGGGTTTGCTGCTGCTGACTAACGATTCCGAGTGGGGTGCGCGAATCTCTGCGCCAGAAACGCATTTGGACAAGACTTACCATGTGCAAGTGGGGACGGTTGCGGACGAAGAATTTATCCAGGCGCTGGTTCGAGGAGTTGAGAACGAAAGACGGAGAAGTGTTGCGCGCGAAGCAGGCCCGCCACCTGCGTGCCGGGCAGAAGAACTGCTGGCTTGAGATTGTTCTTGATGAGGGCAAGAACCGCCAGATTCGTCGCATGATCGAGGCCATGGGAGTGGAGGTGTTGCGACTTGCTGCGCGTAGCCATTGGACCGCTGCAGTTGGGCGATCTCGCAAGCGGCGAATACCGTCCGCTGACCGGCGACGAAAAGCGAATGCTCGATCGTGCGATGCGAGGTCGCCCATGAACGAGCTGATCTTCCTTCCTGCTGTTCTCATGGCAGAGCACGTCCGAAAGAAGAAAATCTCCCCGGTCGAACTTGTTGACGCGCACCTGAGGCAGATCGAAAGAGCTGAATCCAAAGTTAAATGCATTTGTGCAAGTGGATGCGGAGCGGGTTCGGCGGGCGGCTCAGGATGCCGAGATCGCCGTCATACAGAAAAAGACGCTCGGCCCTCTGCACGGTGTTCCCATCAGCATCAAGAGCTCTCTGGCAGTAGAGGGGATGCGTTGCGAGTCGGGAACGCGCTTGCGTGCTGGCTTCGTTCCCAGTCAGGATGCGCCGCTGGTGGCGCGTTTGCGGGCTGCGGGTGCGATCGTGCTGGGTGTGACCAACACTCCGGAACTGCTCATGGCGTGGGAAACGGATAACCTGCTCGATGGCCGTACCAACAACCCATGGGATTTGGAACGCACTCCCGGGGGCTCAAGCGGAGGCGAAGCGGCGGCGATTGCCGCGGGCATGTCCGCGGGCGGCGTGGGCAGCGACGGCGGAGGTTCGATTCGCGTGCCCGCTCACTTCAGCGGCATCTGCGGCCTGAAGCCGACGCCGGGACGCATTCCCGCAACCGGTCACTATCCCGTCTCCGCGGGACCCTTCGCATTGATCGGCGTCGTCGGTCCGATGGCGCGCACTGTTGCCGATTTGAAAATTCTGTTCGAGGTGATGCAAGGACCCCACGTCGGCGACACCTGCGCAGCCCCTGTGCCTTTGCGCTGGCCCAGTGAGGACAAAACGCGAACACTGAGAGTCGGTTATTTCGAAGACGATGGGCGGACGCCGGTCACGCCGGAAACCCGCGCTGCAGTGCGCACTGCGGCAGAAGCCTTGAGCGGCGCGGGATTTCAAGTTGAGCACTTCCAGCCGGAAGGACTCGAGGAAGCGCGCCAACTCTGGCACAAGCTCTTTGTGGTTGCGGGCGGCATGCTGCTGCGGCCGATGTTCAAGGGAAGGGAATCAGATCTCAGTCCGATGCTGAAGGAGTTTCTGGAGTGGTCCGCAGCCGAGCCCGCGCTCACCGGTGAGAATTTGCTCGAGGTCTGGATCCAGCGCGATGAGCTCCGCGCGCGGTTTCTCAGTCAGATGCAGCAGTATCCCGATCCTATTGTGCCCGGCGGCTGCGATCCCTGCATTCCGGCACGGGGAGCGCAGTTGGCGGATTGAAGGCAAGACGGTCCACTATCTCGATGCCTGGAGCTACGCGGAATTTTTCAACTTGCTGGGCAATCCTGCCGTTGTCGTTCCCGCTGGCTGTTCGCCGGAAGGGCTGCCAATCGGGGTACAGATCGTCGGGCGGCCATGGGAGGAGGAGCAGGTGCTTTCCGTAGCCGCCGCGCTCGAGAAGGATGCGGCGCCTGGAGGATTCCATCTATTGCGTTAAGGATCCTCGGTCTCCAATAGTATTTTTGCATTATTTCCTCAGCGCACAGGCCTGCGTAACTTGGTTCGACGCGGGATTTCAGTCAGGTGATAATGCTTGATCGAAACATGCCGTGTGATCGAAACATGCCGTTGCTGGAGTTCGACGGTCTATGATGCGAGAAAATTCACCGTCCGGAGGTTTCGCCGGCCGAGCCTTGTCCTGGCTGCTGCCCTTTCTGGTGATTTCGGCCGCATACCTCTATACCTTCCCGCAACCGAACATTTTCTATGCCGGTGTGGTGCTGTTACATGCGCTCGGCGGAGTGCTTACTGCAATTCTCCTGATTCCAGCCTTCTTTCGTATTCTGCGGGAGGGAAGCTTTGTTGCCCGCGCCGGATGGTTGCTGGTTGCGGCGGGCGCTGTCCTCGGAATAATTCTGATCAAAACCGGCACGCCGCGTACCGAGTGGAAGTGGCTTTACTTCCACATCGTGATTTCGCTCATCGGGGTCGGCCTGCTGCTCGCCGACAAACTGGGCCGGCAGGGATGGTTGTCTTCGAATGCTGCAACCGCTGTTTTTCGCACTGCAATCTGCCTGGTCATACTCGCCGGAATCAGTTATGGCTCGCGGTATGTGCGGGAAAGTTGGCAGACGCGAGGCCGCATCCAGAATCCCGCGCTGCCGCCCGACAACATGAATGGCGAAGGCGATGGACCTGAGGGCGCGTTCTTCCCCAGTTCGGCGCAGGTTTACGGCAAGCAGAAAATTCCGAGCAAGTTCTTCATGGAGTCCGATTCCTGCAAGCGTTGCCACGAAGACATTTACAACCAATGGTTCAGTTCGGCCCATCATTTTTCTTCGTTCAACAATCAGTGGTATCGCAAGTCGATCGAATACATGCAGGATACGATCGGGACCAAGCCCTCGAAATGGTGCGGTGGATGCCACGATCCGGCCGTGCTCTACGCCGGGTTGATGGATACTCCGATCAAGCAGATCGTGCATCGGCCCGAATCGCAGGCTGGGCTCGGCTGTATGATGTGCCACTCCATCGCCAACGTGAAAAGTACTATGGGCCAGGGCGATTTTTATCTGGAGTATCCCAAGCTGCACGAGCTGGCGGCGACACAGAATCCTGTGGCGCGCTCGCTGCATGATTTTCTGATCCGGCTGAACCCGGAGCCGCACCGCCGCGTCTTCTTGAAGCCGTTCATGCGCACGCAGACTGCCGAGTTCTGTTCCAGTTGCCACAAGGTGCACCTCGACGTGCCGGTGAATCATTACCGCTGGTTCCGTGGTTTCAATGAGTACGACAACTGGCAGGCCAGCGGAGTGTCCGGGCAAGGTGCGCGTTCGTTCTACTATCCGCCCAAGCCGCAGCAATGTGCTGATTGCCACATGCCCGCGGAAGCCTCGAAAGACGCGGGCAACATCAACGGATTTGTACACTCACATCGCTTTCCGGGAGCGAATACCGCGCTGCCTACTGCGAATGAAGATGCTGCTCAACTGAAACTCACCGAGGCATTTCTGAAGAGCGGCGCTCTTACGGTGGACATCTTTGCGTTGTCGCCCGCGCAGCCGCCGTTGCCGGGCGCAATGAAGGCGGGCGCGACCAGTCAATCGGAGCTGGCAACAACGTTCGCTGTGGGCGAAGAAGCGGAAACCAAGATCGTTCCGGCGGGGGGTGGAGAAGTTGCGCCGGTTACGGCGCCGCTGAACCTGGTGCAGCCCGCACTGCGCCGTGGCGATACGGTTCGCGTGGATGTCGTGGTGCGCACGAAGAAGGTTGGCCACTTTTTCCCCGGCGGCACGGTCGACGCCTACGACACCTGGCTCGAACTCAAGGGGACGGACGACAAAGGCGAGACCATCTTTTGGAGCGGGATGGTGGAAGGTGACGGCAAAGGTCCGGTGGAGAAAGGCGCGCACTTTTATCGTTCGCTCCAGGTCGACGCGCATGGCAATCCCATCAACAAGCGCAATGCCTGGGCTACGAGAGCTGTGGTGTATGTGCGGCTCATCCCCCCTGGCGCGGCCGATACCGTGCACTACCGCGTGTCGATTCCAGAAAATGCTGGCAACAAGATCACGCTGCACGCGCGCCTCTGCTACCGCAAGTTCTCGTGGTATGGCACACATGAGGCTTTCGCCGGGCAGCCGGATCCGGCATCACTGAACTCGGTTACACCTGACTACGACGACCGCCCGACGGCGTTCACGGCATCGCTCAGCGGGGTTTCGGCGAAGCAGGAAAAAATTCCTGACCTTCCCATCGTGACGGTAGCGGAGAACGAAGTGACGCTGCCGGTGGTTGCGCGCAGCGCGGCTGCATCGACACCGAAGACCATTGTGCGCAAAGACGAATGGCAGCGCTGGAACGATTACGGAATCGGTCTGTTCCTGCAGGGCGATCTCAAGGGCGCGGTCGCGGCATTCCAGAAGGTGACGGATGCGGATCCAAATAATCCCGATGGCTGGGTTAATATCGGACGCTGCGCGGTGCAGGAGGGCGACATGGAGCGCGCCCGCGCGGTACTCGAGAAGGCGCTGGCCTTGTCTCCGAATCTGGCGCGAGCTAACTTTTTCTATGCGCGAGTGCTGCGCGCCGACGGCAATTATGACGGTGCGGCGGCGCGTCTGCGCATTGTTCTCGGCCAGTATCCGCGCGACCGGGTCGCGCTGAACGACCTGGGGCGGATTCTTTTCCTGCAGCGCAAGTATGCCGAAGCAGTGAAGGTGCTACAGTCCGTGTTAACGATCGATCCAGAGGATTTGCAGGCGCACTATAACCTGATGCTTTGCTATAACGGGTTGGGTGATGAGAAGCTCGCGAAGGAGCATGAGGCGCGCTACCTGCGCTTCAAAGCCGATGAGTCGTCTCAGGCGATTACCGGACCCTATCGCCAGTCGCATCCGGAGGACAACAACGAGAGGCAGGCAATTCATGAGCATGTTTCCGTGCCGCTCCCGGGGCTCACATCCAAGTATTTCAAGACAGCCGCCTCGCCCGCCGGAGCCTCCAAATGACGCGGACGCTTTTGATGTTGCTCCGTGTCTCCGTGTCTCTGTGGTGGATTGTTCTCTCAATGGCGCTATCTAGCCATGCCCAGCAGGTTCACTTTCGCGACATAACTGCGCAAGCTGGTATTCACTTTACGCACAACAACGGGGCGTTCGGGAAGAAGTGGCTGCCGGAAACCATGGGTCCGGGATGCGCTTTCATCGATTACGACAACGACGGATATCCTGATATTTTGCTGGTGAACGGCGAGGACTGGCCGGGGCATCCTCACGCCGGACCGACGACCCCAAAGCTATACCACAACAATCACGACGGAACCTTCACCGATGTAACCCGCAAGGCCGGATTGGCCGTGCCCATGTTCGGACTTGGAATGGCGATCGGCGACTATGACAATGACGGCTTCGACGATATCTTCATTACGGCGTTAGGCCAGAGCCATCTCTTCCACAACAACGGTAACGGTACGTTTACAGATGTCACCAAGGCCGCCGGCTTGTGGGGACCGAGCGAGTTTTCGACCAGCGCCGCATGGGTTGATTACGATCGCGACGGCAAGCTTGATCTTGTGGTCGCAAACTACGTGCAGTGGACCGAGCAGAGCGATCTCTACTGCACGCTCGACGGCGCGCACAAGTCTTACTGCACGCCGGAGTCGTACAAAGGAACTTCTGTGCGACTGTGGCACAACCTCGGCGGCGGCAAGTTTGAAGACGCCACACTGAAGGCCGGCCTCGGCGATCCGACTTCGAAAAGTCTGGGCATTGCTGTCCTCGATTACAACGGTGATGGCTGGCCAGATATTCTGATTGCGAACGATACCCAACCAAACAAGCTTTATCTAAACAAGAAAGACGGAACCTTTGAAGAGCGAGGTGTGCCTTCTGGTATCGGGTTCAGCGAAGATGGCGTGGCTCGCGCCGGCATGGGAGTGGATGCCGCCGACTACGACCGGAGCGGGCACGCTAGCGTCATCATCAGCAATTTTGCTAATCAGATGGTTTCGCTTTATCACAATGAGGGGAACGG
This sequence comes from uncultured Acidobacteriaceae bacterium, assembly GCA_963763285.1. GTDB lineage: Bacteria > Acidobacteriota > Terriglobia > Terriglobales > Acidobacteriaceae > Sulfotelmatobacter. The sequence continues at coordinate 537,876 of CAVXOK010000004.1, forward strand.
CCTGTTTGTGGATGAGGCTCCGCAATCTGAAGTAGGACGCGCCACGCTGGTCACGCTTGGATTCGGCTGCTTCTTCTTCGATTACGACAACGACGGCTGGCCCGACATTTTCGTCGCCGATGGCCACATCGAAGACCAGATCGAGCGGGTGCAGAAGCGCGTCAGCTATGCCGAGCCGGCGCACTTGTTTCGGAACCTGGGCGGAGGCAAGTTCCAGGAAGTGACGGCGCAGATGGGGCAGGCCTTTGCCGCTCCGAGAGTGGCGCGCGGGGCGGCCTATGCTGATATTGATAACGACGGTTTTCTGGATGTTCTCATCACCACGAACTCCGGTCCGGCGTTTCTGTTCCACAACGAAGGCGGGACGAATCACAGCCTGCGTTTAAAGCTCGTGGGAACAAAATCAAATCGAGACGGCATTGGCGCGGTGGTGCAAGTCACGTCAGCGAACGACAAACAGTCGAAGATGTTGCGCTCGGGGTCGAGCTACCTTTCGCAGAGCGAACTGGTGCTGACGTTTGGCCTGGGTGCTCAAACGAAAGCCGACGGCGTTGAGATTAAGTGGCCCAGCGGTCAAGTCGAAAAGCTCTTGAACCTCAACGCTGGACAGACGGTTACGGTCGAGGAAGGCAAGGGGGTCGTGGGCCAACGCGCCTACGGGCCTCGATCGAAAGCGAATTGATGCTTTACCCCTGTGTTCCCTGTGCCCTCTGTGGTTAAATCTTTAGTCGAATGACTCCCCGAATTTCAGCAGCTCTGGCTGGCATGATCCTGGCAGCGTTTGGGTTGTTCGCGTCGGCGCCTCAGACTCAGCCAAAAGCGAATCCAGCGGAGGCCGCGCGCCTGAACAATCTCGGCGCCGCTTACATGAACCAGCAGCTCTTCGAGAAAGGACTGAAGTGCTTCCGGCAGGCGAGAGAACTTGATCCTAAACTGACGATCGCGCGGCTGAATGAAGGTATCGCCCTTCTGAACCTGCAGAAGATCGACGAAGCGAAGGCCGCGTTAGAGGACGCGCTCAAGCAGGATCCGAAAAACCCGATCGCGTGGTACAACCTGGGACTGTTGGCGAAGAACAATGGCGATGCTCCGGCCGCGATTGACGCATTTCACCACGTTGTCGAACTCGATGCCAGCGATGCGGACACCTGGTATTTTCTGGGCTCGTCGTACTCGCAAGCCAAGCAGTTTTCGCAGGCCATGGACGCTTTTCAGCACGCACTGCAACTCAACCCGCTGCATGCCTCCGCTGAGTTCGGATTGGCGCGTGCCTACCAGCAGTCGGCCGACGTCGACCACGCCCGCGAACACTTGAAGAAATTCGAGTACATCAAACAAAACAAACTGGGCGCGCCCGTGAGTCTGGCCTATGGCGAGCAAGGGCAATACTCGCGCGCGGTGGAGTCGCCGGCGGCGGTGTTGAAAGCGCCGGCGCAGATCAAGGTGCGGTTTGTGGATGTGACGCGGGAAGCGGGGATTGTGTCGAAGGCGTCCGACACTTCCGATTTCAACCGACAGTTCGGCCCCGGGGCTTGCTTCCTCGACTATGACAACGACGGCAAAATCGATATCTTCGTCGCAGACGATGGTGCGCAGGGCGGCATGTCGCTTTATCACAACTTGGGCAATGGAAAATTTGAGGACGTAACCAAGAGGGCTGGCATTGACCCGAGCTTACATGGAATGGGCTGCACCGCAGGAGATTACGACAACGACGGCTGGACTGACATCGCGGTCAGCAGGAATGACGGCGTGCTCCTATTTCATAACGAAAAGAATGGCACGTTCAAGGAGAAGGTTGGGTCCGGCGATGCAAGCATTGGGGCTAACGATCTCAACCTCGGTCTCACATTCATCGACTACGATCACGACGGCGATCTCGACTTACTCGTCACCCGCAGTGGCGACAAGGCTGAGTGGGGAGACATGTTCCGAAATAATGGAGACGGAACTTTTACCAATGTGTCCGAACAGCTAGGTTTCTGGGGTATGGGCTCCTCCGGAGGAGAGGGCGCGATCGGAACGGATTACAACAACGATCGAGCGGTTGACATCTTGGTTCCCGGACTAGGACCGAGTATTTTGCAGAATCCGAGAGAAGGAAAATTTCTGCTGCAAAAGCCGTGGTCTGGTGACATGCCTGCTCCAGTAAGAGGCGCAGCCGTTCTCGACTTCGACCACGATGGTTGGATGGATGCGGCCTTCACGCACGACGGGTGGACGAACGGGCAAAGTATAACTCTGTGGCGGAATGAGAAAGGCAAGACAGCGAAGCGAGTCGACTTTCCTAAAGTAGAATGGCTGAAGAGTTGGGGCATTGCCGCCATCGACTACGACAACGACGGCTGGGTCGATCTGGTTGCCGTCGGTGAAACCAAAGAAGGCAAGGGCGAAGTGCGGCTGTTCCGCAATCTCGGGGCGGACGGTTTCAAAGATGTCACAGCCGATGTTGGGCTCGATAAGATTCAGCTCAAAGAGCCGCGCGCCATCATTACGGGCGATTACGATGGCGACGGTGCTACCGACCTGCTGATCACGCAGAATCACGGGCCCGCCGTGCTGCTGCGTAATGAGGGCGGCAATCAGAATCACTGGCTGCGGCTTTCGCTCAAGGGACTCGCCGACAACAAGAGCGCCATTGGCACTAAGGTGGAGGTGTTTGCGGGCGGGAACCGGCAGAAGTTTGAGATTGCAGGCTCGAACGGATACCTGGGGCAGAACTCCACCGATATCGTGGTTGGACTCGGCGATGCGAAAGAGGCTGACATTGTGCGCATGCTTTGGCCTACAGGCGTTTTGCAAGACGAGATCAACGTAGCGGGTGATCGGCAGCAGAACATCACTGAGATTGACCGCCGCGGGAGTTCCTGCCCAACGCTGTTTGTGTGGAATGGCGAACGCTATGAACTGGTTGCCGACATGCTGGGCGCGGGCGTCGTCGGGCACTGGGTTGGGCCCGGCCAGCGCGACGTTCCGCGGCCGGTTGAATATATAAAGATCGATCGCAACGCCATTCGAGAGAAAGATGGCAAGCTCAGCTTCCGCTTCATGGAGCCGCTGGAGGAAGCTGTTTATCTCGATCAGGTGCGGGTGCTGGCGGTCGATCATCCCGCCGATCTTGATGTTTATCCCAACGAGTATTTCGCGTCGAACCCGCCTTATCCGGAATTCAAGGTGGTGGTGAGCAAGAGCGAAGATGCGCGGCCGCCTGCGGGCGCTTGGGATGAGCACGGGCACAATGTGTTGCCCGATCTGCGGGCGCATCGTTACTTCGGCGATTTTGCGTTGACGCAATTCCAGGGCTTCGCCAAGCCGCACAGCCTGGTTCTTGATCTGGGCGACGCTTACCATGGCGGACCGTTATGGCTGTTGCTGCATGGCGAAGTCGAATACTTTTCGGCGAACAGTATGTATGCGGCGTCGCAGGCCGGGGTGCAGGCGGTTTCTCCGTATGTGGAAGCACTCGATGCGAAGGGAAACTGGGTACGGGTGATCGACGACATGGGATTTCCCGCCGGTGGGCCGCGCACTATGACTGCCGATCTCACCGGCAAGCTACCGCCGGGCACGCAGAAGATTCGCATCACGACCAATCTGCAGATTTACTGGGACAGCATTCTGATCGATCGAGCCGCGCAGGATGCCGGCGTGCGCCAGATGCCGGTGCCGTTGGTGCGTGCGAATCTCGGTTTCCACGGATTCCCGCTCAAGATCGAAGGCACGCCGCCGGGCAACGTGCAGTACGTCTATGAAAAGGTGAGTGCGACCGGGCCTTACACGCGTCCCATGGGGACTTACACGCGGTACGGCGACGTGCTGCCGCTATTGACCAAGCTCGATGATCAGTCGGTTGTATTCGGCTCGGGGGATGAAGTCCGCCTCGATTTTGATCCATCGAATTTGCCTGCGCTGCCTCAGGGCTGGGTGCGCGATTACTTCTTCGCGGCCTACGGCTATGAGAAAGACATGGACTTCTACGCCGCGGAAGGCAACTTCGTCGCGCCGCTTGCCGTTCCTCAAGATGGGCGACTATCCCTACCCGTCGAGCAAGTCATTCCCGCTCGACGATGCGCACGTGAACTATCTTCTCGAATACAATACGCGGCACGTGTCAGGGAATGAGCAGCGCGGGTACTGGTTCGATTATGCGCCTAAGTGAGTGCAGGCTGAAGGGTAGAGAATCGTTTTAGTATTTGACAATTAACGCCCTCCATAATCCAATAGGCGGACTCATGGAAACCACTCCTACTGCATCTGTGTCGTCCGCCCCACGCCTGCGCCGCACGCTTACTCTCTGGGATCTGATTCTTTACGGCGTGATCGTAATTCAGCCGGTCGCACCCATGTCTGTGTTTGGAGTGCTCAGCAATCGCGGCCATGGGCACGTGGTCACTACGATTCTGATCGCCATGGTCGCGATGCTTTTTACGGCGATCAGCTATGGGCGGATGGCGCGGGCGTATCCCAGTGCGGGTTCGGCATTTACTTATGTCGGACAGGAGATCAACCCCGCATTGGGCTATGTGACGGGCTGGAGCATGGTGATGGATTACCTTCTCAATCCCATGATCTGCATTATCTGGATCAGTCAGCAGGCGCATGTGTTTGCTCCCGGCGTCTCGTATGCCGTGTGGGCGGTTATTTTCGCGTTGATGTTTACGGCTTTGAATGTTCAAGGCGTGAAAACTTCAGCTCGAGTGAATACGGCGCTGGCTGCGGGAATGGGAGTGGTGATTGCCATCTTTTTTGTGGCGGCGGCGCGCTATATTTTTGGCCACCCTCACGATGGTTCGGCGTTCTTTACGCGGCCGTTTTACGATCCCGCGAGTTGGAATACGAAAGCCGTGCTGGGGGGCACCTCGGTTGCTGTACTGACCTACATCGGGTTTGACGGCATTTCGACGCTCTCGGAAGAAGCCGAGAATCCGCGGCGAAACATTTTGCTGGCGACGGTGCTGGTCTGCGTAGTGATCGGGATTCTGTCCGCGTTTCAGGTGTATGCGGCGCAGCTGATCTGGCCGGCCTCTGAACCGTATCCGAACATGGATACGGCTTTTACCTTCGTGGCGGGACGCGCCTGGGCGCCGCTGTTTGCCATTGTCGGGTTCACGCTGGTGGTGGCGAATTTCGGCTCGGGCATGGGCGCGCAACTGGGTGCGGCGCGGCTGCTTTATGGCATGGGACGCAGTAATGCCTTGCCGAAATCGTTCTTCGGCGCGGTCGATGCCAAACGGCACGTGCCGCGCAACAACGTCCTGTTTGTAGGGGCGCTCGCCCTGGCCGGTGCATTTCTGCTTCCCGCACTGGCCGGAGCCACCACAGGCTATGATCTCGGCGCGAACCTGCTCAACTTCGGCGCGCTGATCGCCTTCATGGGGGTCAACGCTGCGGCATTCGTCCGCTACTATTTGCATGAGCCGGAAAAGAAGTTTGGCAATCTGGCTCCGCCGGTTCTGGGCTTCATCATCTGTTTTTTTCTCTGGATTAGTCTGAGCCCGAAAGCGCTGGTTTTTGGGGCGATCTGGATGGCGGTGGGAATCGCCATCGGCGCGTGGAAGACCAAGGGGTTTCGAGGCAATCTGGTCGACTTCGAATTGCCGCCGGACGAATAAGACCATCGGAGTATAAATGCTAGGCGCGATCGACATCGTTGCGTTCGTTCCTACTAAGGACTTTGAAAAGGCGAGAGCCTTTTATGAAGGCGTGCTGGGGCTGCGCTTTGTCAAGAATGACGGCTTCGCGATGGTGCTGGATGCGAATGGGATCATGGTGCGGGTGGCGAAGGCGCAATTCACTCCGGCTCCGTTCACGATCCTGGGATGGCAGGTTCCCGACATCGAGAAAATGGTAGCGGGACTGCAGGCAAGAGGCGTGCAGTTCGAGAGGTTTGGGTTCTTCGAGCAGGACGCGCTCGGAATCTGGACTGCGCCGAGTGGGGACAAGGTGGCGTGGTTCAAGGATCCTGACGGGAATGTTTTGTCGGTGTCACAACATGCGTGAGTGAAATTCGTTTGCGGGGAAAAGCCTAGGTTCAGAGCGTGGTGCTGTGACCGCCTTGCTCGGCGGGCGGGACAGCCGACGCCGTTGTCCCCACGTAAGCACCTTCCATCCAAACTCTTACTGCACGTTCCAGCCGCTTACTTCGATTGCTGCTTTCGCGGTGCCCAGTTCACTGGCGCGGTAGGTGGCGGATACTTCGCGCTTCTCGCCGGGCAACAAAGAAATGTAGTTGTCTTCCCAGACCACGGGGAGAATCTCTTCTCCCTTCGCACCTTTATTTACTTTCAGGCGCACGAAGAAAGCCAGCTTGTTGGTGGGATTTTCTATCGTTACGTGGGTGACGGAGTCTTCGCCTCTGAGCTCGGTGTGTTGGGTAACTTTAAGCTTTACCTTGGGAAGTTGCGCCAGGGCAGTGTAATCGGCGAAGGAGTCCGTTGGGGTCATCCACCACGTGCTCTTCGCCCAGTCGAGAGTCTCAGGTTTGGTGGAGAGCCAGTAAAAGTTGGAGCCTACGAGTTTGCCGCCTGCGTTTTCCAGCCGCAGCACGAGGAAGTATGTCGGGCTGAGATCGGCAACCTCCGGCAGAGTGAAGATCTTTGACGTGCTGTCGGGGGCCGCGTCGAGCTTATTTTCCTGGGAGAACTTTTCGGTCATGTCCAGGTTGTAGATTTTCGCGGTGAGCTTCAGGCCCTTGGCATCTTCATACTGGCTGCTGACTAGCCAGATGGAGTGATCGTCGTAACCGTAGACCGGATGCAGTGGTTCCATGGCGCGCTTAGCGCCGAAATAGCCGCCGGCGGGGCGCAGGTAGTAGTCGTAGAGATGCCAGATCATCGAAGGCCACGCATTGTTCAGCATCCACTGAATTACGCCGGTCGATTCATATTTGTTGCGGCTGTAGGCCTCGTACATGGCGCGCACGCCTTCGTAAGTCTGCAATTGGGATTTGGCGGCGAAGTCTTCCACGCTGTCTGATTTGCCGTAGCGGTTGGCGAGGGCATCGCTGAAGACTTTGATGGTCTTAAATTCTCCACCGCCAGCGTGGTAATTCCAAACTTCGTCGATGGGCCATACATGATCTCTTCCGACCATGGCGCGAATACTTTCGAGAGGCGGAACGGCCGGTCCCATGCTGGTTTCGCTGTTGAAGCCGTAAGCGCCGCCGCAGCCGCCGGGGTTGCACAGCTTGCGGTTGGGCTGGCCGGCTGGAGTGTCCTGCTCCCAATAGCCTGGAGCTATGTATTCGTATGGTCCTGACATCTTGACCCCACTGTTTCCGGTCACCGTCGTCGGCTTGCCGGTGGCGGAGGAAACTACGGGATTCGGCCACAGGAGCTGCTTTTCGATGTCGAGATACATCTGCTCGACGTCGGGCGGGGGAGGGTTGTCACTGCCGTTCAGCCACATTACGAGACTGGGATGACTGCGCAGGCGGTAGATCTGATCGCGCAGGGACTGCTGGGCGATTTCGAAATCCTGCGGCTTCCAGCGCGTCCAGCGCTCCCAGAAATCGCAGCAGCACCATCCGGCCATGACCAGAATTCCTTCGCGATCGGCGATGTCGAAGAATTCCTGGGTTTCGAGTTTGCCTTCGAGGCGGACTGTGTTCAGTCCCATATCGCGGACGTAGCGAAATTCGTCGTGCAAGCGCTGGGAGTTTTCGCGGAGCATCATGTCGGGGGTCCAGCCGCCGCCGCGGATCAGGATGTTCTTGCCATTAATGTGGAAGGCGCGGCCGCCGGTCGCGTTTATTTCCGACGTTACCTGTCGAATGCCGAACTCTGTGCTGCAATGGTCGCTAACGGCGCCTTCTACCTCGAACTCCATTTTTAGCGGGTAGAGATTCGGTTTGCCCATTTGCGCGGGCCACCAGAGGCGCGGATTGTTGAAGACGAGTTGCGGGAATTTTTCAGGAGTGAACGTAACGTCTTTGGCTTCGTTGGCGGCGAGTTCGACTTGTTGCTCAAAAGTCACTTCTCCGATTTGTCCTCGGAGATTGCCCTTCACGGGCTGACCGCTGCCGTTCTTCAATTGCGCGGTGACGGTGAGTTCAGCACGGTCATTTACGGGAAGATTCAGCTTCGACACGACTGCGGGATAGCGAAGTGCGACGGGGCCGCCGGTGTTTAGGTAGACTTCGCGCCATAGGCCCATGTTCTTGTCCGGCGGCGCGGGATTCCAGTCTACGAAAGTGATGGCTAGATCGCTTTCGGTGGGGGCGAAGACCTGCACGGCCAGGACGTTTTCGCGGCCAGGTTTCACAGCTTCGGTCACGTTGAATTCGTAGGTGCGCCAGGCTCCGGCGATGTTGTCAGAGTTGGCGATCTGTTTTCCGTTGAGCCAGACGTTGGCGCGGTAGTTAATTCCTTTGAAATTCAGCCAGACGGTTTTTCCGGCGTAGAGGGCCGGCGCCGCAAATTGTTTTCGATACCACCACGAGACCGCGTAGGGGCTATCCGTCTGCATGGCGATATTGGAGAAATTTCCGCCGATGGGGTAGGTGACGCCGGGGAACTGGCGGAGGTTCATGCCGAAGAAGGGGTCAGGCAGGGTTTTGTCCTTGACCAGAGCCGCGACCACGGTGGTTGGTACAGTGGCGTCGTGCCATCCCCGGGGAACGAAGGCTGGGGTGGAAATGATCTCACCCTTGGCATCGACCTTGGCGGAGGATTGGAGCGTCCAATGATCGCGAAGGGCCAGTTTGTCGGGGGATGCCGGGGCGGCGCGCTTGGACTTGGAAGTGTCTGCGGCCAGGAGGGATTGCGCACTGAGAAATGAAACAAGTAACAAGAGTGCTGACAGGTGCTTGGGGAAAGCGAGACGTGTCGCGGAGTTCATTGTGCTCCCTCGGGACTGCGTTTCCGTGGACCTTGGTCCGGAACTAAGAGGGATAACATGTCTATTGATACGTTTCAATGGGTGATTTTTCTGGCCTGCGGCAATTGACTCCAGGACAGGAAGGAAGTCGGGAAAAGCGCGGACGCAAACGGCGAGGTTCCCCGTGATGCCGACAAGTTGCATAGGTCCTTGGCTTCGCTCAGGATGACAAGCGTTTGGGCCCGATTGATTAGTTTATAATTGTTGATTCTGCGCACAATTCTGGAGCGATAAGAAGATGATTCGATTTCTGCAAACTGAAGGACCGGTTAAGAAGATTGTACTGAGCGGCCTGCTGCTGCTGATTTGCGGGGCGATGGCGATTACCCTGATCCCGGGCATCGGCAGCAACGATTCGCTTAGCAAACCGGGCGTGATTGCCAAAGTGAACGGGGAAGAGGTAACTGCCCAGCAGGTCCGGGAGACGGCACGCGAGATGGCGCAACAGCAGGCACAACAATACGGCGCGCAGGCTTCGATGATTATGTCTTTTCTGATCTCGCAGGACACTCCGCGAGCGGCCGAACAATTGATCGACAAACAGGCGTTGCTGGCGGATGCGCAGCGCATGGGGTTGAAGTCTTCGCCACAGGAAGTGAAGGACGAACTGCAGCACGGCCGCTACGCCGGGGTCTTCTTTCCGGGAGGGAACTTCATTGGTGAGGCTGAGTACGAGAATCTGCTGCAGCAGCACAACCTCACTCCTTCAACTTTCGAGGACAGTGTGAGTAAGGAGATTGTGATCAGTAAGCTGCAGACGCTGATCACCGGCGGCGCGTCGGTGAGCGATGCGGCCATCCGCCAAGAGTTCGTCAAGCAAAATACGAAGGTGAAGTTTGATTATGCCGTGTTGAAGGAGGACGAAATCAAGAAAGGCCTTCATCCCACGGTGGAGGAACTCAAGGCGTTTTACGACAGCCACCTGAAAACCTACACGAACTCGATTCCCGAAAAGCGCAAGATCAAGTACGTTGTACTCGACACGGCGAAGCTTCAGGCCGGAGTGCAGGTTACTAGCGACGATTTGCAGGCTTATTACAATCAGCACCGCGATCAATATCGCGTTGCTGAACAGGCGAAGGTCAGCCACATTCTGATCAAGACACCGCTTCCGGGGACCGACGGCAAGGTGGATGAGAAGGGCGTGGCGGAGGCGCAGAAGCGGGCAGAAGATTTGCTGAAGCAACTCAAGGCTGGGGCGAAATTCGAGGACCTGGCGAAGAAGTACTCCGAAGACCCAGGCAGCGCAAAGGAAGGGGGATCTCTGGGCTGGATCGGGAAGGGCCGGACGGTTCCGGAGTTTGAGAAAGCCGCGTTTTCACTGCCCAAGGGGCAACTGAGCGGCCTGGTAAAGAGCAGTTACGGTTTCCACATCATTCGGGTGGACGACCGGCAGGACGCGCACATGAAGACACTCGATGAGGTTAAAGGCGAGATCGAACCCATTGTGAAGCAACAGAAGACGCAAGAGATTGCGCAGAAGCAGGCGGAAGATCTGTTGCAACAGGCTAAGACGCAGGGGTTGGATGCGGCTGCGGCGGCGAAGGGCGTGCAGGTTGTGACCTCGGAGTTTTTTGGCCGCAGCGACGTCGTCCCGGGAATGGGGCCGGCGCCGCAGTTGATGGATGCCGTATTCGGCGCCGCGGAAAAGACTCCGCCGGAGATGGCTGCTACGTCGCAGGGCTTCGCGGTATTTCAGTTGCTGGCGGTGAAACCGCCGTCGACGCCTACGTTCGATGAGATTCGCGCGCGGGTGGAGGAGCAATTTAAGAACGAGCGGTCGAGCCTTTTGCTGTCGCAGAAGACGCAGGAGCTCTCCGATCGCGCGAAGACGGAACATGACCTGAAAAAGGCCGCAAAAGAATTGGGCGCCACGGTGAAGACGAGCGACTTCGTGTTGCCCGATGGCCAGGTTCCAGATATTGGTTCCCTGACTGGACCAGCCTCGATTGCATTCACCATGAAACCGGGAGAGATCAGTGGGCCGATCAACAGCGGAGCTAACGGGGTGGTGATTTCCGTAGTGGAGGTGCAGCCTCCAACGGAAGCGGACTTCGCAGCCAAGCGCGATCAGATTCGGGATATGCTGATGCAAGGCCAGCAGCAGCAGATCTTCGAACTGTATGTGACGAACCTGCGGGGCCAGATGGAGAAGTCAGGCAAGATCAAGGTCAACCAGGAAGAAATGAAGAACTTGACTCGTGCGGCGAGCGAGCCGGGGGCTTAGCTGGTAGCTTGGCGGTTGGTTCATCCCTTATGAACTGCCATCTTGACGCCGGCGACAGGGATGGGCGCAGGCAAGAGCCAAGATCCCTCTCTTCGCTCGGGATGACAAATATGTTCGGGGTAGTTGGGAACTCTATTTAGGAATTCATCCTAGGAAACCCAGGTAGTGATCGAGTTGCATGCCGTTTCCGCGCTCTGCAGGAATTTTGTTACATCCCACGTCGTTGCCTTCGCGCGGCGGCATTGGTGATTTGGGGCCGGCGGCTTATTCGTTCGTCGATTCTCTGGCTTCGGCCCGCCAGGGGCTGTGGCAGGTCCTTCCGCTGGGTCCGCTCGGCTACGGCAATTCGCCTTATTCTTCCACTTCGGCGTTTGCCGGGAACCCTTTGCTGATCAGCCTGGAGCGTTTGGCAAGTCACGGCTGGATCGATCAAGCAAAACTTTCTTCGCTTTCCCCCGACTCGCGCGCGGTGGAGTACGATCACGTTTTTGCCGAAAAGATGCCACTGCTATTTGAGGCGGGACGCAACTTTGTTACTTCGGCTTCGGCGGGTGCGCGCCAGCGTTTTGAACGCTTCTGCGCGGAGAACGCGTGGTGGCTCGACGATTTCGTTTTGTTCGATGGGCTGCGCGCGCAGCAGAAATTGGCGAGTTGGAACGAATGGCCGGAAGGGTTGGCGAGGCGTGAGCCGGGCGCGCTGGAGCAGGCGCGCAAGGAATTGGACGGCAATCTGAAGATCCGCTGTGCACTGCAGTTTGCCTTTTACGAGCAGTGGCAGGCGCTGCGGCGGTATTGCTCGGAGCGCTCGATCCGCATTGTGGGCGACGTTGCCATTTTCGTGAATTACGACAGCGCCGACGTCTGGGTGCATCGCGAACTTTTCCGGCTGAACGAAAATCTTGAGCCAGAGGTAGTGTCTGGCGTGCCGCCGGACTTCTTCAGTAAAACCGGGCAACGATGGGGCAATCCCCTTTATCGTTGGGACGTGATGAAGTCCAAGGGATATGAGTGGTGGATCCAGCGCCTGCGGTGGGCGACGCGGCATTGCGACTACGTGCGGCTGGACCACTTTCGCGGGTTCGACCAGTTCTGGGAGATTCCGGCAGCGGATCCGACGGCGATTAACGGGCGCTGGGTGGATGGTCCGCGAGACGATCTGTTTCTGAAGTTGCGCGAGGCGCTCGGCGGTTTGCCGTTCTTTGCGGAAGATCTGGGTTACATCACTCCGGAGGTTCACGCTTTGCGAAACCGCTTGCAGATGCCGGGAATCGCGGTGCTTCAATTTGGATTCGGGGATGAGGGCGCACGCATGTATTTGCCGCATCGCGCCGCGGGCAAGGTCATTTATACGGGAACTCACGATAATGACACCACTGTGGGCTGGTTCCGGGCCGGCGCCGCCGATCACGAGCGGCGTAACGCGGACGCCTACCTCGGCCACTCCGATGATGGGATTCATTGGGCTTTCATTCGTGCGGCGCAAACTTCGGCCGCCGAGTTTGCGCTGATCCCATTGCAGGACGTGCTTGGCTTGGGCAGCGAGGCTCGGATGAACACACCCAGCCTGCACGGTGGCAATTGGAAGTGGCGGTTTGACCCGGGGCAGTTTACAGCTGAATTAACCGCCAAGCTTGCTCACCTTGCTGAGGTGACGGACCGGTTGCCTCGGGCGGTTCCTGTTCTCGCGGAGGAAGAGTTCGCGGCCTGAAAACGCAACTTGCCTTCGCGAGAGCCGGCAGGCGGCGCTACAACAAAATCGTGTATAGATGTAACGGAGAATTTGTTGCCGATGGAACCCATTATCGAAGCGCGGGCGATTGAGAAGTCCTATCCGCAACCGGACGGGACGCGCATTCAGGTGGTGGGGCTCATGGACTTCGCCGTCGAGCCGGGAAAGATTATTGCTCTGCTGGGGGCGTCCGGCTGCGGAAAGTCTACGCTTCTCCGAATTCTGAGCGGGCTTTCGCAACCTTCGTCGGGAGCGCTGTTCTGGCATGGCAAACCGCTGGGAGGTGAGTCGCCGAACGTGGCCATCGTCTTCCAGAGCTTCGCGCTCTTTCCCTGGCTCACGGTACTGGAGAACGTGGAAGCTCCGCTGGAAGCGCGGGGCGTGGCTGCGGTGGAGCGCCGCAAACGGGCGCTGCGCATGCTCGATACGGTGGGTCTCGACGGTTTTGAGACGGCATATCCCAAGGAGCTTTCCGGCGGGATGAAGCAGCGCGTCGGATTCGCGCGCGCGCTGGTTGTGGAACCGGAAGTATTGTTCATGGATGAGCCTTTCTCTGCGCTCGATGTACTGACAGCGGAAAATCTGCGCGGCGAACTTTTGGAGCTGTGGCTTAGCAAGAAGATGCCGACCAGCGCGATCTTCATCGTGACGCACAATATCGAGGAGGCGGTGATGCTGGCCGACCGCATTGTGGTGCTGGGCCGAAACCCGGCACGCATCCGGGCGGACTTCAATGTGCGCCTGACGCATCCTCGCGACCGCAAGTCTGGCCGTTTTGTGGAACTTGTGGACTACATCTACAAAATCATGACCGAACCGGATGTTGAACACGCTCTGCCCGATCCGGAGAGCACGGGGGAGATTGTGGTGCCGCCGGGGGGCTTTAAGAATGGGCAAGCTCCCGTGAAGGCGAGCAAATACCAGATTCTGCCGCATGCGCGCGTGGGCGGGATCGCCGGCCTGGTGGAACTGCTGCACGATCGCGGGGGACGCGAAGATCTTTTTCGCCTCAGCGAAGAATTGGTGATGGACGTTCAAGACCTGTTGCCCATTCTGGAGGCCTGCCAGTTGTTGGGTTTTGCCCGATTGAAAGAGGGCGATGTGCAACTCTCTGGGCAGGGAGTTCGGTTCGCTGACGCCGATATTCAAACGCGCAAAGTATTGTTCCGGGAGGCGGCGCTGGAACACGTCACCATCCTCAAGCAGATTGACAGCATTCTGAAGCGGAAGTCCGACCACGCCATCAACGACGAATTCTTTCATGACATTCTGGATGAACATTTTTCCGAGGAGGAAGTGCAGCGCCAGTTTGACACTGCCATGAATTGGGGGCGCTATGCGGAGATTTTCGATTATGACCGGGAGAGTGGGCGGCTGGTACAAACCGAAGCCGCGAATGCGCCTTCCGAAGCGGCGGCCACCGTGCCGACCACCGAGAATCACGATTCGACTCCCACGCCGAATTAATTGAGCTTTTGAATTCATGAAGAAGAGCATCACATTGCGGGGATTCTCGGCGTACCGACTGTGGACGCAGTTGCCGCGGATCGAAGTTTCGCATTTGCCCGACGTCATCATGTTCGGCGCGGGGATTGCGCTGTTTTATGCCGTGGTGACGGTGGGGCACTCCTGGTTTGGGCCATTCACGCCATCGGTCGAGATTTCGCGCAGCCTGCGAGCGTTGCCGGCTTACGCGGGTTACTCGCTTTTGCGAATTACGATCGCTTACGTACTGAGTCTGGGATTCGCTCTGGTATACGGCTACGTGGCTGCGTATAACCCGCGCGCGGAACGGTTCATGCTCCCGCTGCTGGACGTGCTGCAGTCGATCCCGGTGCTGAGTTTTCTTCCCGGCGTGATGCTGGCGATGGTGGCGTTGTTTCCTGGCCGGCAGCTCGGCGTGGAACTGGGCGCGATTCTTTTGATTTTTACCGGCCAGGTATGGAACATGGCCTTCAGCTTTTACGCTTCGCTGAAAAGCATTCCCAAAGATATGCGGGAAGCGGCGGAGATCTATCGCTTCAGCTGGTGGCAGCGTTTCACGCAGATGGAGTTGCCTTTTTCGGCGATCGGGCTGGTGTGGAACTCGATGATGTCGGTGGCCGGAGGCTGGTTCGCGCTGATGGTGTGTGAAATGTTCGTGCTGGGCTCACGCGATTTTCGCCTGCCCGGTCTGGGCTCGTATCTGCAAACCGCCGCCAGCGCGGGCGACACGGCCTCGATTGTTTGGGGCGTTGCCACGATGGTATTGGTGATTGTGCTGCTGGATCAGTTTGTGTGGCGGCCGGTGATCGCGTGGGCGGAGAAGTTCAAGGTTGAGCAAGTGGAGAGCACAGACGCTCCGCGATCGTGGGTGCTCAGCCTGGTGCAGCATTCGAGTGGCCTGGCCCGGATTCGGCAGAAGACGCTGCGGCCGTTGGGCGAACGGCTGCTTCTGCATTTTGCTCGCAAGCATTCGGAAGAACGCCCGGAGCAACCTGCTGCGGCTTGGCGGGAATGGCTGCTCCGCGGGTTGGGGGTGCTGGCGCTTGGGGGCATTGGCTACGGCGTAGTTCGAGTTGCGATCATTCTAAGTGGCGTGGGGAAGACCGAATTGCATGCGACCGCCCTGGGCCTTGGGCGCGACGTTTCTGCGAGTGAATCTCGCGTTGCTGATCGGCGCGTTGTGGACGATTCCGGCGGGAGTGGCGATCGGTTTTAATCCCAGACTCGCGCGAATCGCGCAGCCGCTGGCGCAGATTGCGGCCTCGGTGCCGGCGACGGCGCTGCTGCCGGTGATCCTGCTCGTGCTGATTCGTCTGGGAGGCGGACTTGGGCTGGCGTCGATCGTCGTCCTACTGCTGGGCACGCAGTGGTATGTGCTGTTTAATGTGATTGCGGGCGCGATGGCGATCCCGACCGATTTGAAGGAATGCTGTTCGGTATTCCGGGTGCGAGGGATCGAGCGCTGGAAGAAGCTGATCCTGCCGGGAATTTTCCCTTATCTCGTGACAGGGATGGTCACGGCTTCCGGAGGAGCTTGGAACGCCAGCATCGTGGCGGAGTATTTTCACTTCAAAGGACAGATCTACACCACGACGGGATTGGGCGCGACCATCCAGCAGGCTACTGACAGTGGCGATTTCCACTTGCTGCTGGTTGCGACCATGATGATGGCGGCGACCGTGGTGACGATTAACCGGCTGGTGTGGCGCAAGCTTTATGGGTTGGCGGAAACCAGGTTCCGGCTGGAGACCTAGGCAGCCGCGCCGAGCGACTCATTTCTTCGGTCTTAATTTTGTTGTCTGGCTCGGAAGGATGCAGGACTGCGCAGCGTCTTTGAGAGCAGCTTCCAACCGTACTCCTAGCTCGGCTAATTCTTCGGGGCTCATCAACTCTTGCAGTTGCTCGAAGAGCTGGCGTTCTTCTTTTCGGATGTGGCTGGAGAGACTTTGGGCGAATGCAGGCAAAGTCTTGTCCGACATGGTGCGTGCGTTGGCTTGTGAAAAGGACTCGCGCAGCTCGGCGTGATCGGCGACCAATTCCTCCACCAGTGGGATTAGTTTGCGCAGCCGACGAGCTGCCGGGAACAGCACTTGTTCTTCGGCCGAGAAATGAATGTTGATTTCCTGTTCGAAGTGTTGTTCGATTTCTGACTGCCAGGCGTTTAGGTCCGCGACGGGGAATCGGTTGAGCGCGATCGATGCGCACGCAGAGAGCCAGAGCGCGCTGGTGTTGGTGAGAGAGCGGAATCAGGCTTTTATCGCGCAGCATGGAGTTGCCGTTGAGGTTGCAAGCGAGTGCCGTCCCTTCGGGGCTCGATCTTTTGGCCAATCGTGCCCGGAATTACGTCCGGGGCTAATGAATTCCGTCGCTGTCGCGACTGGAGGTGAGCCGGGCTGAACGGCGGAGATCACGCTACGCTTACCGGCTCTGACGGCTCGGTTATGGCGGGACGTACCGTCAGCCAGTCGGTGCGCACCCGCTCCCACTCCTGAATCAGCATGCCGTTGGCCTCAAAGAAGGTGCGGATCGGGCGCGCTCCCATCCCGCAACTTCCTCGAGAATGGGCGCCAGCACTGCGAGAGCACTGGTGCTGAGCACGGTGCGCTTGGCGATCTGCGAAATGTGGGGCGACTCCGAGACTGCGATGGTGAGTCCGTCGCGCGCGTTGACGTGCAGCATCACGTTGATGTCAGAGCTGCCATCCCCGGAATAAATGACATGATCGGGGCCGATAACGTGCTGGGCCAGCAACTGGTCGAGGACCGCGACTTTGCCGTAGCCCGCGGTGGCTCGAATGATGGTATCGATCTCGCCGGAAGCCTTGTAGCGAAACTCAGTGCCGAAAATGTGATCTTGCGGAACGATTCCCTCGAGGGCCGAATAGATCACCTCGACCGGTGCGGCGGAGAGAACGTAAAAGTCGAAGAAGTGCCCGTCCACGCCGGTTTCGAGGATCTGGTATAGCAGCTTGATGTCGCCTTTCAGCCGGATGCGTTTGCCCACTTCGTGAAGATGTTCTTTGCGGACTTTAGCTTTGAACTCGGGATCGTGGAGCAGAAGATAGGCGAGCTCGGCCCCCTGCTGCACCAGGTTGATCTTCGCCATGCCTTTGGCTTTACGTTCGAACTCTGCGGTGGAAATGCCGACCAACTCGGCGAGCACATAGCCGGAGTCGTTGAAAGTGAGCGTCTGGTCGAAATCGCTCGCGAAAATATAGTGTTTCAAGGGCTTATCTGCCATAGGTGTTAGATTCCCGGCGTGTGCGGAGGGCCCATTAAAAGAATCGATGGAGATTATATCCGGCAGAGGTTAAACCTTTGTTAACAAACGAGCACATAGACGCGGAGGGGGATCGAGCGCCTCGAAAACAAGGTGGATGCCTGCCTTTACTAAATTCGCGGACGCGTCCAGAATAAGGAGTCCCGCTTGCGACCCTGTGCTTGTCAGTGGAACGAGGGGGAAGCCGCTAGAGTCAGCCGAAAAAGCCGACAAAATATATAGGAGCCCTCATGCCAGTAACTGGTGAACTGATCCGTGCAATGAATTATGTGGAAGACATCACGGCGACGCTGCGCCGTATCTGCATTTACATTCCCAACATGAACGCGGAGGAGCGCAAGCGGCTGGCGGAGAGTTTGCGTGCTACCGGTGGCGCCGTCAACGCCGCGATTGCGGATCTGGAAAAGGTGGGCCCGTAGTGGTGGAGGTTAAAACCGTCGCGGTGATCGGGGCCGGCATTATGGGGCGTGGCATTGCGCATGCCGCGGCGATCGGTGGCTACCGCACCATTCTGGAGGATCTGCTGCCAGGGGCGCTGCGCCGCGCTGAGAGCGAGATCCGGGCCAATCTCGATAAAGCCGTCGAGTTAGGGAAAGTGCCGGCGCCTGACGCCGACGCCGCCTTTCGGCGGGTGGAATATGCCGGTTCAGTGGAAGAGGCGGCACGCGAAGCTGATTTAGTGATTGAAGCGGTTCCGGAAGAGATGGAGTCGAAGATTGAGATTTTCACTCTGCTCGACAAGATCTGTCGTCCCGCAACGATTCTAGCGTCGAACACGTCTTCTCTGAGCGTTACGGAGATTGCCGGCGTCACTTACCGGGCGAAGAAGTGCGTGGGGATGCATTTCTTCAATCCAGTACACAAGATGAAACTGATCGAAGTGGTGCGAGCTCTGGAAACCGACGACGATACGCTGGCCACTGCGGTTGAAGTCGGGAAGCGGATGCAGAAGGAAGTTGTGGTGATCAAGGAATCGCCGGGATTTATCACCAGCCGCATCAATGCGATGATCGGCAATGAAGCGTTTTACATGCTTGAGGAGGGGATTGCCTCGGCGGCGGACATCGACAAGGCGCTAAAGCTTGGGCTGAATCATCCCATGGGGCCGTTCGAGCTGGTGGATCTGGTTGGGCTCGACACGCGACTGAATATTCTTGAGTATCTGCATAAAACTTTGGGCGAGAAATATCGTCCGGCGCCGCTACTGGTGGAGTATGTGAAGGCCGGACGGCTGGGGCGGAAGTCCGGGCGCGGGGTGTATGAGTATCCAGAGGTCGCCGTGAACAATGATTCACCTGCAAAGGTTGCGCGATAGGGGCCGATCGTATGCCTCCGCCGCCGGGCTTCGCCCGGGCGGGACAGCCGAGCGGACTGTCTCTGCATGGATCTGCTAACGGTTGCGGGCAAAATTCAGACCCGATAAAGTCTCGATTCTCTCCTGCTCGACTCCCTTGCTGGCGATCAGCACTTGAAAGCTTTCGCCCATGCCTGCGGGCGTTACCAGGTGCTTGAGTTGCAGCGCGACTTTCGCGCGCTCTTGTGGCAGGCGGCATTCGTTCGAAGGCGTCGGCAAACTGGTTGGCTTCGCCGATTCCCATCAGGAATTGGGATTGGGTGATCAGCTTTTGCGTTTGCATGCCCTGTTTTTCTGCGGCGGCGGCGAGCGCGGTGAAGTTTACGTCGGCGGTGATGTCTTGTTCGCCCGGGGCTTCGTAGGGATTGGCGCTGATCGAGTGCTGACGGAGGGCCTTCAAGGTGCCGCGATGCCGTCCAGCCAGTTGCTCTTCGCGAGTGTAGCCGTAGTCGATGGCAAGGAGGAAGCCGTGTTGGATGCTGGCCGCGATGCGATCCATGAATTGTTGCGCCGCGACGGGCGCTTCGAGGCGTTCGCCAGGGTCGGGATGGACCGAGTAGCGGTCGAGGAATGCGAGTTCCTCGGGCGAGGGTGGCGCCCAGGTTTCGATGAATCTGCCGTCGCGCGCGTTGATGCGCAGGGATCCGCTTGTGCTGAGGATTTCGACCGGGAGGGCGTCGAAGAATTCGTTTGCGAAAACGATGACCGGAACCTCTGGAGCTAAAGCCCCATCCTTCTGAGCATGTTGCGGCACGACTGAAGTCGTGCCCTTCCCGATCCTTTCTCCGCTAAAGATTTCGACGTCACACACAGCTTTTCCGGAGTCGAGATGGCGTCTCAGAGTTTCTTTGATTCTCTCGCGCAAGGCGGGCGAGGTTTCGACTAAAACATAATGCAGCGCGCGAAAGAAATCCGGAAACTTCTTTTCGGACCAGTCCAGGACGTCTTGCGCGAACAAGCCGCGGCCGGGGCCGAGTTCAAGCAGTTCAATTTGCTCAGGCGAGCCGAGCGCACGCCACATTTCTTCGAACTGGCGGGCGAGGAGGCGGCCGAAAACGGCGTTCACATCGCTTGAAGTGTAGAAATCGCCGGCCTTGCCGAACTGCTCGGCATTTCGAGAATAGTAGCCGAGGTCGGGATGGTACAGGCAGAGTTCCATGTAGCGCGAGAAGGGAATGGGACCGCGCTCGTGGATTTCCCGCTCGATCTTCTGGCGCAAGAGATTCACATTTCCTTCTGGCGACGGTCGGCGCGGTCCTGCGGCGTACGGATAAACATTTCGACGAAGTAGTCATGCAGGGCGTCGTAGAGCTGGCGCTGGAAGCTCCATTCGAACTGGGGATGGTCGAGGTCTCGGGGATGGAGATCGAAGTAATAAGTATGTACCGGGACGGACGCGTCTTTGAATTGGATGATTATCTCCACGCCCTCACCTTTGGCGCGTGCAGAAAAAGTCAGCAAGGGATGCTCGTAGAGGCGGAGTTGGGCCAGAACTCGGTCGAGGCGATTGGTGGCGGTTTCGGGCACAGTGGAGATTGTAGAGCAGAGGAAGAGGTTGCGAGTGCGAGTGCAGGATGCAACCGAGCGACAGCCGCGCGGACGCCGGCGCTACTCGTAGCGCAGGGCTTCGATCGGGTTTAGCCTGGCGGCTTTGATTGCCGGCAGCATGCCGCTGACTATGCCGACAAAGCTCAGAATGACGGTCGACCAAATCAGGGTCGCCAAGTCTATGTAGAGGTGGATGTCGCCTTCGTTGGCGTCTTCGATGAAGGCGCTCCATAGTGTAAGCGAGCCAACGCTCCAGGAGACCAGGTAAGCCAGCACCACTCCCAGCAGGCCGCCAATCGCGGTGATCACCAGAGCTTCGGCCAGGAACTGGAAAAGAATGTGCCAGCGCCGAGCTCCCAGAGCCTTCTCGACGCCGATTTCACGGGTGCGCTGCGTGACCGAGACCAGCATGATGTTCATCAGGCCGACGCCGCCGATGCCGAGCGTGAGCAAACCGATGAAGCCCAGCAGAACCTTGATGCCGACCGTGATTACGTTGAGGTCGGCGAGATCTTTTACAGCATCGAAGACGAAGATGGCGCGGTCGTCCTTGGGATCGAAGTTGTGATGGAAGGACATGGAATTGCGCAGGGCCTGAACCATCTTGCTGTGGTCGCCTTCGTAATCCATCATGATGCCGTCAAGATAGTAAGTATTCTTGAGGTCGCTCATGGAGCTGTAGGGGACATAAACCAGCGAGTTCATGTCTTCGTCGCCGTTGGAAATGGTGTGCCGGAGGATGGCGATGACCTTGTAGGAGACGCCGTCGACGCGAACGAATTCGCCCAGCGCATTCTGGCCGGAGAAGAGTTTCTTCTTCACGGTGGACCCGATGACGGCCACACGAGCATGGGTGAAATCGTCCTGCTCGCCGAAGAATGAGCCTTCTCCGACGTCGAGGGCGCGAATTTTCTCGTAGCTCGAATAAATTCCGTGAACCCCATAGCTTCCGCTGCGCGCGCCGAACGCGACCAGGCTTTGCTTATCCACTTCAGGAGAGATGCGGGTGAGCATGGGGCATTCGGCTCGAATGAAGTCGAGATCGTCGCGGGTCAGACGAACCTGCATGCCGGCCTTGGTGCCGCCCGCTTGCAGGGATGTGCGTCCCGGAAAAATGGCGACCAGGTTGCCTCCAAAGGTGCGGAAGGCAATCATCAAAGCGTTCTGAAAGCCGGTGCCGTAGGCCAGCAGCAAAACCACCGTGGCAATGCCCCACGCCATGCCCAGCATGGTCAGCAGGGAGCGGCGGCGGTTGTGTTTCAGCGCGTTGAAAGCTTGTGTGCCCAGGTCGCGCAGCATAATTATTCCTGCCTCAGCGCTTCCACAGGTGGAAGCAGTGCGGCTTTGCGCGCGGGATAAAGACCGGCGACGATGCCAGCCAGAGACAGCGAAAGAATGGCGATCACGGCGGAAGCGGGCACGATGCGCGGCGTGTCGAATCCCTCCGGGGAAGGCAACTGCGCCAGCAGAGCCACGAAAGCGGTGGTGATGGCCAGGCCGATGCCGCCGCTGAAAGCTGTGAGGAAAGCTCCTTCGACAAAGAACTGCGTCATGATGTTGCGGTGCGTGGCGCCCAGAGCCTTGCGCAGGCCAATCTCACGCGTCCGTTCGCTCACCGAAACCAGCATGATGTTGATGATGCCGATCGCGCCGAGGCCGAGAGTGACAATTCCAACCACGCCCAGGAAGTAATCCATCGCATCAAAAATCTTGGCCACGCGGATGGCGCCGTCGATCGTGTCCCAGTCCATGAAAGCGTCGTCGAGGCGTGGGATCGAAACCGTGCCGCCGGGCGATGATGGCGTGAACTTCATGCATGGCTTCGACGTGCAGTTCTTTCTTGATGGGCCGGTAGTTGATGAAGGAGATTGCATTCTCCGTGTTCTGCGCCTTGAGCGGGAAAAGCATGCGCATGGTTTCGAAAGGCACAAAGATGCGGTGGTTCGTGCCGTTCTCGCCTTCTTTGCCGATCTTGGGGATGACGCCGATCACTTTGAAATCCATGTCGTTGAGCAGGATGGTGCTGCCCACGGCGGGCTGCCCGGGGAACATGTTCTTGAGCAGTTCCCATCCCACCACGGCAACACGGCGATGCTGGGAGTTGTCCTCGTCATTGAACCAGCGTCCGGGCTCGGTGGGGAGGGTTGCGGATCTGGTTGTACTCGGGAACGACGCCGAAAACCTGGCCGTTGGTGGAACCGTAATCGCTGACGGCGCGGATGTCGTCGCGCTCCAGCACCGGAGAAACCGCGCGCAGAAATCTGGCCTGGTCGCGAATGGCGAAATAGTCGGCATAGGTCAAGTAGTAGGGCTGTCCTGACTGATAGCTGCCGGCCACAGCCGGGATGCGGCCGGGGAAGACGAACATAATGTCCTGACCGAGTTCGGCCAGGTTCTTGTCCTGGCCGCTGCGGAAGCCTTCTCCCAAGCCTACCAGAAGCAGCAGAGAGCCTACGCCCCAGGCGATTCCGAACATGGTGAGGAATGAGCGCAGCTTGTGCGCCCAGAGCGTGGACAGCGACTGCCGTACGATGTCGAGAAGTATTCGCATGAGATACACCCCCACGCCTCCGGGGAGGTGCGTGGGGGTCCCGGGCAACGCTCAGGCGAGGGGTCTCAGTCCCGCCCAAACGGTTCTCGTTCAAGCATCTGATCAGTGATACGCAGCCGGGTCATGCGAAGTTCCCTGCTGTCGTTGATGATTAGACAGAGGAAAGGGGAAAAGGGTTAGCTGAGAGATGGAAATTGAAGAGGCCAACGCGATTGCAGCTGTGGCTTTGTTGGGTTTCTGATCAGAACTCGAAATACCCACCGGCTGGAGCGGACGAGGGGCGCCATCGGTGCCGGTGGCGGGAAGTAAGCCCAAGATTCCGCTCAGGTTCTCCCATGCGGCCTGGTTCAGCGCGGGATCGGAACCGACCAGGTCGCGGATCATATCCCATGCAGCCATGTTGAGGGCGCCTTCGGGCGGTGGTCCCATGGCCAGAGAAACTGAACACTGGGGGCAGAAAGAGATGCGGTGAGCTGTCGACTTTTGGCGCGGTTTGATTCCCACGGTCTGGGCAAACATATACAGGGCGACAGATTTATGTCCGGCTTCGAGCTCGCGATTACAGCGAAGACAACGCATGTTCTCCAAGGTCTCTCCCGGGGGCGGATTGCGGCCCTCGACTATGAATACTGTCTTCGCGGAGTCGCGAGGCGCAAGTATGTAGAAGGATTCCGGCGAGGCCTACCGGGCTCGAATGTTGCCGCAGGCTTTCGACTCGTCGAGAACCAAGCTGTGCTCTAGGCAGAGGCAGATGGTATCGTGCACTCTGTTGCGATGAGTGCTGACGCGCAGAATCGTCGAGCCTCGCGTCTGACCGCCATGCGTTCACCTGAATCGGACAGATCCGACATCGGCTGAGTTCGTGCGACTGTCGCACCTTCGCAAATTGAGCGAATGCGAACAGGTCGCTGCGGTTTGCTACCGGGTGCGCGGCGGCGGAATCGAGTTTCTGCTGGTTCGGACCCGGAGCAGCGGGCGATGGACATTTCCCAAGGGCAGCGCGGAACCGGGGCTGACCCATGCCCAGGCGGCGGCGCTCGAGGCGTTCGAGGAGGCGGGAGTTCACGGGCGGATCGAAGAAGCTTCGTTCGCCAGATATGTTCGGCGCAGGCGGCGCGCGGAAATCGCCCGCAAGATCCGGCAAGAAAGAAGTTGCGGTCAATGCTCATCTCTGCGAGGTGTTTCGGCTCAGCCCTCCGAAGGAATCCAAGCGAAATCGCACCTGGTTTTCTGCGGAGGACACCAAGCAGCGATTGCGCGAGGGACGCAGGAGCGATGACGGGGCTGAGTTCGCACGGGTAGTCGACCAGGCGGTAGCGCGCATCCAGAAGCTGCGCAGCGGGATCGGTATCGTCGATCGACCGCAAGACGATCGAATGGAACAGGACCGATTACGGCCGGACACGATGCCAAAAGACGCGCTGCAAAAAGTGCAGTTCGAGGCTTTCATGGAAACCGCGTGAAGCGTCGTTCCTGCAGCGCATTCGTCGCCAGCTTCACGGCATGCGGCAACTCGCCGTGCCTATGTCGGACGATCATAGCCGCGAGCTCCTGCGCGGGTGAGGTTCTGCAGTTCGACGCCGGCGCGGGAGAAGAAAGCCAAAGCTTTGGGAACCGGCACGCAAGACGGCTGAAAGTCCCGTCCTTGTCAATTCCTACTTTTTCTTTGTTCTTCGGCCGCTCGTAGGCTTTCGCCAGATACTTGCGCGCTTCTTCGAGAGCGGCGAAGGTATCGTCGTTGGTCTGGATGGCCTGGCGGTATTCGTTGATGGCGCGCTCGCGCTGGCCGGTAATGTCGAAGATCTTGCCCAGTTGGATATGGCTCCAGACTTCAGTCCAGCGGGGCTCTCCGTCGCCGTTGATGGATGCGCGGTAGGAGTTGGCCGAGGACTGGTAGTTTCTCTGCTGGAAAAAGACTTCCGCGATGCGGTAGTGGGCAAAGGAACTGTTCTTGTTGAGGTCGAGCGCTTTGTTGAATTCGGCGAGCGCGCCGGAGAGGTCGCCCTGCTGCTGCATGGCCATGCCGCGGAGAATCGAAGCGCGGAGCTTCACGTCCGAGGAGTTGGTGAGCACGTGGTGGTCGGGATCGACGGCGATGCGACGCGGGCGTCCGAAGGTTTCAACGGTAAAGGTTGAGTTGGTGCCTACCACTTCGAGCTTCTTGTCTTCAGTTTTGCCGTCTGTGTCGATGCGCAGGTCGACGGGCATGCGGAACAGATCGAGGTCCTGGGAAATCTCTCCGGTGACGCGGAAGCCCTTATTGCTGCCGAGGCGGTAGGTGGTGTACTTCACTTTGAATTCGGGGGCGCCGGTGGAATCGAGCCACTGGGAGAAGAACCAGGTGAGCTGCTCGCCGTAGTATTTCTCGGCGATGGCGCGGAAGTCGTCCATGGTGGCCGATTTGCCGGCGTAGGTCTCGGCGAACTCGCGCATGGTTTTGTTGTATTTGTCTTCGCCGAGCACCCAGCGCAGCATGTGCAGGATCATCGCGCCTTTGTCGGTCACGAGCGACTGAAACTCGGTGGAAAAGGGATCAAGTTTGCTGGCGCTCGAAAGCGGAACCGAGTCATAGGCCAGCGCGCCCACCGACATGTCTTTGACCGCTTCCTCCAGACCGGCCGCGCCGGCGGCATTCTCCACGTACATGGCTTCGGAATAGCGGGAAAATCCGTCGATCAGCCACCAGTCATCCTTGGTGGCGGGGCTTACCGAAACTCCCCACCATTGATGGGCGATGGCGTTGGCGAGCAGACGGTAATTGGTCTTCTCCGTGATGGATGGGCCGGCGAGACCGGCAATTTCCGGCGCCCAGGCGTAGGGAACCGTGTCGCCGGGCAGTTCCACCAGGTTGAGCTTCTGCGACAAGGGCGTGCCGTAGAGAGTGATGAAGTAGGTGAACTCCTGAACCGCCGTAGTGGTGTATTCGGGAGCCAGCGCCTTGTGGGTGGGCTTGAAGAAGACGTGCAGGTCCATGCCGGCTTCGTCGCTTTTGTATTCCTCGAAGATGCCCGCGACGATAGTGCCCGGGAAACTGGGTTTGGCATCGACGAACGTAAATGTTCTTGTCGGAAGGCCGTTGGTGTTGGGCTTCTTCGAGGGCGGATTGTCGGTGACTGTGGTCTTTCCGCTTCCGATCACCAGCATGTGGGCCGGCACGGTGACGCTGATGGTCGAGGTGAAGCGGTTGAGGCCATAGCCGTTTACCGGGAACCAGCGTCCGGAGTAGAGCAGGTAACTGGTGTCGTCGCCAATGTAGGCGAGTTTGAGGCCGGGAACTGGGCTGTCGTCGGCCGTTTCAAGATTGCCTTCGTATTCGAAGGTGAGCGTCGTGGAAGCGTCTTTGGCCAGGCCGGCGGGCAGCGGCACGCGGATGGTGGAATCCTGGGTGACGCGTTCGGCCGACAGCGGCTGGTTGTTATCGTCGAGAACCCGGGTGACGCGCAGGTCGTTGTGCAGTTCGAAGATGGCAACGGTCAGATCCTGAAGGGCGGTGAATTTGACCTTCGCTCGCGCCGAAATCTGATGCAGATGAGGCGTGAGTTCGGCCTCGATCTGGTAGTCGTCGACGCGCAGGCGGGTCTTTTCGGCGGCCCGCGAGGGGATCGCGACGAAAGCCAATAGCAGCAGGGCGAGGGAACTCGACAGGACGCTCTGGGCGCGCCGAAGGCGAATCTGCATTAAGGAGAGTCTCCCGGAAATGGGCCTAACCACTTCCCTATGATGAAGATTCTCCCCTAAAAGATGCTGGGAGCACAAGGTTTAGTGGCTTCCGGCTTCGGGCTTCCGGCTTCCGGAGCGTGGACCCAGCGTGAGAATAATCTCTGCCGCGCGATCGGCCGGCTGCTGGGAGGGGCCTCCGGTGCCGCTTTGCGGTGGGCGGAGCTTAGCTTTCACCTGGGACAGGCCTTCCAGCATGCGGTCGCGGGCGGGGCCGTCAGGGAGGATTCCCTTGACGCGCGCGACCACCTTCTTTGCGGTGAAGTCGTGTTGGACCAGCTCGGGGACGACTTCCTCGCCCGCGATCAGGTTGACCATGGCAAAGCGCGGGACTTTGACTCGCGGCTTGCCCAGAAAATAGGTGAGAGGCGAGACGCGGTAGACCATCACGAACGGAGTGCGCATCATGGCGGCCTCGACCGTCGCGGTGCCGCTGGCGATGATGCCGGCGCGGGAGTGGCAGAGCGCGGGCAGGGATTCGGGGACCAGGGTGATGCTGCTCGCTTTCGCCGATCAGGCTTTGCAGAAAGGCGCGGTCGAGCGTGGGCGCGACCGGCAGCAGGAATTCGTAGTCGGGGCCGAGTTGGGCGGCTGCTTCCAGGATAGTCGGCAGGTTCATGCGTACTTCTTTGACGCGGCTGCCGGGCATGAGAGTGATCCAATGTTTTGCGGGGTCGAGATGGAATTGCGCAGCGTAGTCGCTTGCGGTCAATGGTCTGGGTGCGGCAGATCGGCTAGGGGATGGCCGACGAAGGTCGCATCGACTCCGCGGTCGCGGTAGAACTTTTCTTCGAAGGGAAAAATCACGAGCGCTTTATCGATATAGTCGCGGATCAGGCGCACGCGTCCCTGGCGCCACGCCCAGAACTGCGGCGCAACGTAGTAGACCACGGGAATGCCGCGCTTCTTCATCTGCCGTGCCACGCGCCAGTTGAACGCGGGCGAGTCGATGACGATGGCGAGATCGGGCTTGCGCTTGTCGGCTTCTTTGATCAGATGCTGGAACAGGCCGTAGATCTTGGGCAGATGGCTGAGGATTTCGGTGATGCCGACGACCGAGAGATCTTTCGCGTCGACCACGGTGTCGCAGCCGGCGGCGCGCATGCGGTCTCCGCCGACGCCGAAGAATTCGAGTTGCGGGTCGCGGCGACGCAGGGCTTCGATGAGCTGCGCGCCGTACATTTCCCCGGAAGCTTCGCCGGCTGAGATCAGGATTCGCAAGAGAGCATTGTAAGGCCAGAGCCTCTAGTCATCCGCGCTGGCCGTGACTTCCGGCTCCCCTAAGCCGTCCGCATTCGCGGGCGAGGGCGCCCGCTCCACATGCCCCACATTTAGCTCCTGGTCTTTGTACTGGAGCTGGTAGAGCTTGAAGTAGATGCCGCGCTGGGCCAGGAGTTGCTGGTGGGTGCCCATTTCGCGGACCTGGCCTTTGTGCATGACGATGATTTTGTCGGCGCGCTGCACGGTGGAGAGGCGGTGGGCGATGATCAGCGAGGTGCGTCCCTCGACCATGCGGTTGAGGGCGTCGCGCACGCGGAATTCGGTTTCGGTGTCGACGCTGGAAGTGGCTTCGTCGAGAATCAGAATCTTCGGTTCGTGGGCCAGGGCGCGCGCGAACGAGATTAGCTGCTTCTGGCCGGTGGAAAGAGTGGAGCCGCGCTCGCGAACTTCTTCGTCGAAGCCTTTGGGCAGGGCACGGATGAAGTCGGCTAGGTTCACGTCTTCGGCGGCCTGCTCGACGTCTGCATCCTGAATGCGTTTTGTGCCTAGGCGGATGTTTCCGCCGATGGTTCCGCTGAACAGGAATGGATCTTGCAGGACTACGCCGAAACGGCTGCGCAGGTCGACGAGATCCATTTCTTTTACATCTACGCCGTCGATTCTGACCGCGCCTTTCTGGACGTCGTAGAAGCGCAAAAGCAGCGAGATGAGCGTGGTCTTGCCGGCTCCGGTGTGGCCGACTATGGCTACGGTTTCGCCGGGCTCGATGGCGAAGGTTACGTCGCGCAGGACCCAGTCTGGGGAGAGAGCTGCCGACCGCTTCATGGTCGGGAACGGGCAGGAGTTGCTCGGTCGGACGGCACGAGGGCGCCGTCCCCACACGAGTCCTTCTGTCCACTTTCCTTGCCGGGCTCGCTTCGCGGTAGGCGAACCATACGTGATCGAATTCAATGCGGCCGGGGCCTTCGGGGCGCTTCGTGACTGCTGGCGAAACTATCTGCACCGGCGT
Organism: uncultured Acidobacteriaceae bacterium; assembly: GCA_963763285.1. Classification (GTDB taxonomy): domain Bacteria; phylum Acidobacteriota; class Terriglobia; order Terriglobales; family Acidobacteriaceae; genus Sulfotelmatobacter. Next base: position 566,873 of record CAVXOK010000004.1, read on the forward strand.
ATCCAGCAGCTTGAAGATGCGTTCGCTGGCGGCCATGGCCGATTGCAGGATGTTGTATTTTTCGCTGAAGTCCATGATGGGGCGGAAGAAGCGCAGAGCGTACTGGATGAAGGCGACCAGCACGCCCAGTTCGGCCGCTCCGCGCACCAGGCGGAATGTGAGCAGCGTCTTCCAATTAAAGCTCACGGCGACACTGGTCACGGAAATGCTTCGCATCACGCCGACGCCGCCGAACCAGATCACGCAGGCAATCGCTATCGAGGAGAGAATATCGATCGCGGGATAGTAAAGCGAGTAAGCCAGGATCGCGTCTTTGTAGGCGTCCATGTGGCTGCGATTAATCTCTGAGAACTGCTTGTAGGCTTTGCGCTCGCGATTAAAGAGCTGCAGAACGACCATCCCGCTGACGTGCTCCTGCAGGTAGGAATTGATGCGGGCGATGGCGACCCGGATGCGGCGGTAGGAGTCGCGCACGCGGTCGCGGAAAATCTTCGTTGCCATTACGATAAAGGGAAGCACGGCAAACGTAATCAATGCCAGCTTCCAGTTCATGCACAGCATCACGCCCAGAATGCCGAAGAGCACGAAAAGGTCTTCGAAGATGGAAACCACGCCGGAGGTGAACATTTCATTCAAGGCGTCGACATCAGTGGTGACGCGCGTTACCAGGCGGCCGACCGGATTCTTGTCGAAGAAGGCGACGTGCAGGCGCTGCAGATGGCGGAAGATCTGGCGGCGAAGATCGAACATCACTTTCTGGCCGGTCCACTGCATGAAGTAGGTTTGCAGGAACTCGAGCAGGAAGCTGAAGACCAGCAGTCCGACATAGATGGCAGCGATTTGCGCTGATGCCGGTGATGGCGTTCGGGCTGAGCCAACTCCAAATGCCGGAAGATGTCGCGGTAGCCGCCCCTTTGGGCGCGAGGTAACGATCAATCGCCACCTTGGTGAGATAGGGGCCGAGCACGTCGGCGAAAGATTTCAGGAAAATCGAAATTAGCGCAATCGCCACCTGCCAGCGGTAGGGGCGCAGATACTTCAGCAGCCGCCCCATCAGGCGGCTGTCATAGGCTTTACCTAATACTTCTTCTTCCTGAGACATCGGATTCTTGGCGGTCGAGTGCTGAAGCGGCCCGGCGACGCTATTAACAGGGTACCTCAATATGGATGGCCGGAGCGGACTGGAAGATGGAAAAGGTTTGCCGTCGGGGTAGGTGTTGCAGATGGGATAATGGTTGTGCATGCCGCTCGGGATTTACATTTCGGTGCCGTTCTGCCGCACCAAGTGCAGTTACTGCAATTTCGCCTCCGACGTGTTTTCGCGCGCGGTTTTCGAGCGCTACGTGGATCGGGTTTGTGCCGACATCGAGAACGCTCCGCAGGTCGCGGCTGAGATGGGCGGGAAGATGGAACGCGCGGTCGATTCCATCTACCTCGGCGGAGGGACGCCGACCGTGCTCGAGGCGGGGCAACTGGAGCGGATTTTTGCCGCGGTGCGCTCTCAGTTCGAACGTGCGGCCAGATGCCGAAGTCACAGTCGAGTGCGCTCCCGGTACTTTGACGCCAGCAATGCTGGAGAGTCTGCTGCGCTGCGGCGTAAACCGCGTGAGTCTTGGAGTGCAATCGTTTGTGGATCAGGAGGCGGCGGCGGTTGGCCGTCTGCACAAGCGCGCAACCGTTTTGGAAGATATTGCCCGGCTGCGGGACTGCCGGAATTACGAATATCAATATCGATCTGATTGCCGGGTTGCCGCATCAGACAGCTGAAAGCTGGGAGTTCTCTTTGGCCGAGACCATCGCGACCGGCGCTGCCGCACGTCAGCGTCTACATGCTCGAAGTAGACGAGGATTCGCGGCTGGGACGAGAATTGTTGGCTGGCGGCACACGCTACCACGGGCACTTTGTGCCGGATGAAGAAGTCATCGCAGATTTTTATCTCGCGGCTTGTGAGAGGCTTTCGTCGGCCGGAATTGCACAGTATGAGATTTCCAACTTCGCGCGCGCGGACTTCGAATCACGGCACAACTTGAAGTATTGGACGCGGCTGCCCTACTTCGGCTTTGGCGTGGACGCGCATTCGATGGTTGCTTCTGCGGCGCCGGATATCGACGCGGTGCGATTTGCGTCCCCGGACTCGCTGGAACAGTTCATGAGCCAGACGCCTCTGCAGCGGACAGCGGTCTCGCAACAGGCAGCTTTGGAGGAAAGTTTTTTCCTTGGGCTCAGACTGACAAAAGGTGTCAGCCTGCGCGAACTCGCCGCGGAATTCGGCGAGGAAGCGGTTCAGAATGCCCGAACTGTGGTGGCCGAGCTTGTCAAAGCCGGGTTTATGGAGCAGCGCGGAGACTGCGTCTGTCTGACCTCGCGCGGGCGATTGCTCTCGAACGAAGTGTTCGAGAGATTTATTCTGGCTGATGAAGTGACTCGCTGATTTCTCGCGGCGGACGTGAGAAATCTGTTGGGATTCAGTTTTTCGCAAACCATCCGGTCGGTTGGGCTGCGGGCCTTTGTGCTTGTTATCCCCAGCGATTACGCGGGTCGCCGCACTCCTCCGGTCGTCTCCCCGACGTAACTTTTCCCTCTTCTGCCGCTATGTTCTAATCAAAAAATCGGTCGCAGCCGCTGGAGGAGTCTTGGATTTTCAACTGAGTGACGAGCAGCAGCAGCTGAAGAAAACCGTCCGCGAATTCGCCGAGCGCGAAATCTTGCCTAATGTCATGAAGTGGGATGAAGCCTGCGAATTCCCTCTGGCCACAGTCAAGGAACTGGGCAAGCTCGGTTTATTGGGAACGGTGTTTCCTGTCGAGTATGGCGGCGCTGGCATGGGGTACGTCGAATACGTGATCGCCATCGAAGAGTTGTCGCGGGTGGATGGCTCGGTGGGCATCATTGTCGCAGCACATACGTCGCTCTGTTCCAATCACATCTTTCTTGCCGGTAGCGAGGAACAGAAAAAGAAGTACGTCAGCAAACTAGCTACGGGCGAGTTCGTCGGCGCCTGGGGATTGACGGAGCCTTCTTCGGGATCAGATGCGGGCAGCGCCCGCATGACCGCGCGGCGGAAGGGAAATAGCTGGGTGCTAAACGGTACAAAAACTTTTTGCACCAACGGCCACTATGCCGATGCGATTGTCGTGCTCGCAGTGACCGACCGGACCGCGCATACCCACGGGCTTTCGGCCTTTATCGTCGAAAAAGACACGAAGGGATTCCGTCCCGGCAAAAAGGAGAACAAGCTGGGGTTGCGGGCCAGCGATACGGCGGAGATGATTTTTGAAGATTGCGCGATTCCGGCGGAAAATTTGCTGGGCAAGGAAGGCGCCGGCTTTATCGACGCGATGCGAGTGCTCGATGGCGGACGCATTTCGATTGCCGCCCTGTCGCTGGGAATGGCGCAGGGCGCATACGAGGCGGCGCTCAAGTATGCCAAGGAGCGGCGGCAGTTCGGCAAAGCGATCGGAGAGTTCCAGGCAATCCAGTGGAAACTGGCCGACATGGCTACCGAAATTGATGCTGCGCGCCTCCTTACCATGCGCGCGGCATCGATGAAAGATGCCGGCATGAAGACTACGATGGAGTCGTCGATGGCGAAGCTCTACGCCAGCGAAGTTGCCGTGAAGTGTGCCAATGAAGGCGTGCAGATTCACGGTGGCTATGGGTTCATCAAAGATTATCCTGCAGAGAAATATTACCGTGACGTAAAGCTGTGTACCATTGGCGAGGGCACCAGCGAGATTCAGCGGCTCGTGATTGCGCGGCAGTTGCTGAAGGAATAAGCCCATCCCTGAACTTCCTCGCGGATTTCTTCTTCCCCTGCTTTCTGCTTTACACTGATCGCTTGAACCAACCCATCCAGACCTGGATCGATCAATTGCGCTCCGGCGACGTGCGCGCCCTGGCTCGCGCTATTTCGACTGTGGAGAACCGCGCGCCGGGATGGTCCGAACTGCTGAAAGCTTTGTTTCAGCACAGCGGGAAGGCTCGCGTGCTGGGGCTGACCGGGCCGCCGGGCGCGGGGAAGAGCACGCTGGTCGATCAGCTGGCCCGCTTTTATCGCAAACACAAACGCACCGTGGGCATTATCGCGGTGGACCCGACCAGTCCTTACACCGGCGGCGCGATTCTGGGCGACCGCATCCGCATGCAGGAACATTTCTCCGATCCTGGGATTTATATTCGCAGCATGGCGACGCGCGGCTCGCTCGGCGGGCTGGCGCGCACCACGGCCGACGTCGCCACGGTGCTCGATGCTTCAGGTCGTGACCTCATCATGATTGAGACCGTGGGCGTGGGCCAGGATGAAGTAGATATCGTGCGGCTGGCCGATGTCACGATTTTGATTCTGGTTCCGGGCATGGGCGACGATGTGCAGACCATCAAAGCCGGCATCATGGAGATTGCCGACATTTTTGTGATCAACAAAAGCGACCGCGACGGCGCTGAGCACGTAGAGCGCGAAATCCGCACGCTGCAGTCGCTGGCGATGCGCCACGATGGCTGGACGCCGCCGATCGTGAAGACCGTTGCCAGCCAGGGAGTGGGAATCGAAGAACTGGCGGGCGCAATTTCGGACTATGAGGCTATCTGCAGAAAGAAAATCTGGCGCTCAACAAGAGCGTGGAGAACTGGCAGGAGCGGCTGGTCGAAATGCTGCGCGACGCCATGCTGGAAAAGGCGCGGACGCAATTCGATGATGGCAACCTGGCGCGGCTGGCGGCGGAAGTGGCCGAGCACAAGCGCGATCCCTACACGCTGGTGGAGGAAATCGCCGCGTAAAGCTAGGGAAACACTGATGGCGCAAATCGATCATCTCGGGATTGCGGTGAAGTCGCTGGCGGCGCGCGAAAGCGATCTACGAGAAACTGGGCCTGAGCGTTTCTCCCGAAGAGACGGTGGAGCAGGAGCAGGTGCGGCTGGTGATGGTTCCGGTGGGCGAGAGCCGATTGGAACTGCTGGAGGCGACTTCGGAAGATTCGACGATCGCGAAGTTTATCGCTAAACGTGGCGAAGGACTGCATCACGTTTGCCTGCGGGTTCCCGATTTGCCAGCGGCTGTTGCGCGTCTGAGGAAAGATGGCGTTCGTCTGGTCTCGGAGGAGATCAAGATTGGTGCGGGCGGGCACCGATATGTTTTCGTACATCCCTCGAGCGCGGGCGGAGTGCTGCTGGAGCTGGTTGAATCCCAGGAATCGCGGCCATGAAGCTCAGAGCGGAGGTTGAAGAAGAGATTGTCGAGATTGTGAATCGAGAAACCAGAGCCTGGGACACGAAGGATGTCGATTTGCTGATTACAGTTTTTCATCCGGACATGGTGTGGCCCTGGCCCTCGACTAGCGATGCTCACGACCCGGCGGACTGGGTGATGGTCCTTGGGCGATTCGACACCCAACGCTGGAAGAAGGTCTGGCAGGACTTGTTTGACACTCACGCCCTTGTCCACAACCGGCGCAAGACGATAAAGATCGAAGTGTCGGACCAAGGCGATGGCGCTTTTGCAGTGGTCGACGTAGATACTTTGTGGCGCGATCAGGACGGCAAGGATTTCCACTGGAAAGGGCGGGCGTGCAAAGTCTATAGCTGGATGGGCACGGAGTGGAAGATGACCATGCACACGGGTCTCCTTAAATACTAAAGTTGCGGTGTCTTCATGCTTCTTCTCGCCATCGACACGTCCGGCAAGCAGGGCAGTATCGCGCTGGCGCGCGCCGGGGAGCCAACTGCCGAAGGCGGGCGACTTCGAGATGATCGAGATTGCGCCGCTCGTCGGGGGTACTTTTTCCGCACAACTTATTCCCCAAGTCTCCGAGTTGCTCTCCCGCAACGGGTTCATGAAGACGGCCATCGGCGCTTTCGCCGTGGTCTCGGGGCCGGGATCGTTTACCGGTCTTCGGATCGGGCTGGCGGCGGTTAAGGCTCTGGCCGAGGTACTGGGCAAGCCGATCGCGGCCGTATCTCTGCTGGAAGTGTGCGCCTTCACCAGCGGCGCCCAAGGCAAAATCATGGCTGCGCTGGATGCGGGCCGAAGCGATGTCTACGTGGGGGAGTACGAAATCCCGATCCGCGCTGACCAAGTTCCACGAGAGCGCATCTTGACCCGCAGTGAATTCCTCTCGCAAGCCAAAGGATGGACCGTGGTGACTCCGGATTCTGGTCTTGCAGAGGCGGGAGGCGCAGCCGGACTATCAGTCACGACACTACAGCCGATTTCCGCTGCCGACGTTGCCCGCTTGGGCTGGCGCAAGATTCAGTCCGGCGAAACGGTCGGGCCCGAGCAGTTGGAGGCGAACTACATCCGCCGCACCGACGCCGAGATGCTCGAGAAAAGCGGGTCCTAGCGTGCCCATTCGACGGGCAACTCGCAACGACATCCAGGCTATGACAGAACTCGAGCGTGAGAGTCCAACTTCCACTAATTGGTCGCACGAGCACTTCGAGAGTCTTTTTAGAACTACCGCCCCTGAATTCTCCAAGTATTTTGTTCTTGTGGTCGAACATCCATCAGAGTCAGGCAGCGCGACCGTGTCCGGCCAGACCTCTCCGATTGTCGCGTACCTGGCTGCCCACTGCGTCGATCGCGAATGGGAGTTGCAGTATATTGTCGTCTCGAGAAAGTTCCGGCGCCGCAGTCTGGCAACTCTGCTGCTAAACGAGTTGGTCGAGCATGCACGATCGAGAAATGCAGATGCCATATTTCTCGAAGTCCGCGAATCGAATCAAGCCGCGCGTGCTCTCTATTGCAAAGTGGGATTCACAGAAACGGGTTTACGCAAGAGTTACTACTCGAACCCTGCCGAAGACGCAATCCTGTGTCGCCTAAGCCTTTATTAGCCCTTTCTCATAACGAGATTGCACCAGAATTCGGCATTGAACCGATTTTGGTGCTGTGATAGCTTTGGCCTAGAAATCCCCTATTGGAGGTCTGCCTGGATGCTGACTTCGAATGACGCTCTCCTGACCAATCATGACGAATTCCGCAAGTTGGCTCAGGAGCACATGCAGTATTCCACTCGACTTGATTCTCTCACCCAAAAAAGATATCTCAGCGAAGATGAGAAGCTGGAAGAAGTCCGGCTCAAAAAGCTGAAGCTGCGGCTCAAGGATCAGATGCAGTCGATTGAGCGGCAATATCGGCAGCAGTTCGGAACTCACGTAGCATAATTGTTGGCCATTTGTGGGCGGCTGTCGCCGCTAGAGGCAATCTCTATCTCACTGGAGGCGCTCATCAGCGCCTTTCTTTATTTGGACTTAGACCCTTTCCAATTGGACGCAACCCAGCCCCGCACGCCTGTGCTCTATAATAGTGCACTGCTCCCATGGTTCGTGACGGCTACCTTTACGCGCTGGCTTTGATTGCGGCTGCGGTCCTGCTGGGCTGGTTCACACAGCCTGCCTGGGCCGTCGTGCCCCTATTGCTGGCTGTGTTCTTCCTCTGGTTTTTTCGCGATCCGGAGCGGGCCATCCCGGATGCGGCAGGGGCCGTGGTGTCGCCGGGGGATGGAAAGGTTACCGATACTTCCATTGTGACGGTGGGCGGCGAGAAGCAGGTTCGCATCAGCATTTTCCTGAGCGTTTTCGACGTGCACGTGAACCGCTCGCCGATTGCCGGAGTGGTCCGCGAAGTTCGCTACCAGCGTGGCAAGTTCCTGAACGCCATGAATCAGGCTTCCGCCGAGCAGAACGAGCAGAATATTGTCCGCGTGGAAGGTGACGGCCAAGTCGTGGTCTTCAAGCAGATTGCCGGATTGCTGGCGCGACGGATCGTCTTCCATCCCAAGGTCGGAGACCGGCTTGAACGCGGGCAGCGTGTGGGTCTGATCAAGTTCGGTTCGCGCGTGGACGTTCTGTGCGATGCTGGTGCCGCGCTGCAAGTGAAAGTCGGCGACCGGGTTCGGGGCGGGTCGAGCGTGCTGGCGTACCTGCAGCCCAAGACGCGAACTGGCGAGTGCAGGACGTTATTCCGCCGCTGAAGGGACGCGCTGATGGATCTCCCAATTCCAAGACGCAGGCAGGACGAGCGCGGCCCACGCCGTATGCGTAAGGGGATGTACATTCTCCCTTCATTGTTTACCACGGGGAATATGGCGGCCGGCTTCTACGCCATTCTCGAGGTAGTCCACGCCAGTGCGGCGAATTTCGCCCACTTGGACAATGCCGCCAAAGCGATTGGGTTTGCCGTCTTGTTCGATGGCCTCGATGGGCGGGTCGCCCGCATGACCGGAACCAGCAGCGACTTTGGCAAGGAGTTCGATTCGCTGGCGGACGTGATCACGTTTGGAGTGGCTCCGGCGATGCTGGCCTGGACCTGGGGATTTCATCTGATGCCGCCAGTCGCGCTCACCGAGTGGGAGTGGAACATCAAGCTCACGCAGCTGGGCGCGATTGCCGCCTTCTTGTTTCTGATGGCCGGTGCCAGTCGCCTGGCGCGCTTTAACATCACGACCAACCCACAGCCTTCGAATCCCGGCCGGCCCGGGAAGAAGTATTTCGTCGGCATGCCCATTCCGGCGGGTGCGGGGGTGATTGCGGCCGTGGTGCACTTTCAGTCAGGCGTTCCGCTCGAATCCTGGTATACGGCGATCACCTGGCTGGCGATGGTGGCCGCCGTGGGCTACCTGATGGTGAGCACCTGGCGTTTCTATAGCTTCAAGGACATTGATTTCCGCTCGCGCCATCCTTTCCGTCTGATCATTCTTTTGGGCGCTCTGTTTGCCGGCATCTGGTTCTTCTCCAAACCGGCGCTGTTCGGAGTTGCGCTGCTCTATACATTCTCGGGAGTGTTCTGGCGATTGCAGTGGATTTTCCGCCGCCGGAACCAGCCTCCGCCACCTCCCTACAAGGAGGCTTCGCAGACTTCGTGAGTACGCCGTCTAAAATCGTCGTCACCGTCTCCGTCTGCCTCTGCGCGCGGGCCGTTGTTTCGCGCGGCCATCGTGGGCGCGGCTACGCTCAAAGGCAAGGAAGTCGCCGAAATGCTTAACGAGCGGAACTTCCCGGCCGTGGATATTCGCCTGCTCGACGACGATGAGTCGATTGGCCAGCTCGAGGCAACGGGCGACGAAATCAACTTCATCCAGAGCGTGCGCTCGGAGCAGTTTACCCACGTGGACTTTACTTTCTTTGCCGCGGACGCGGAGTGTACGCGGCAGAACTGGAAACGCGCCCGCGATGCCGGCAGTGCGATCATTGATCTTTCCGGCGCCCTGGAAGAGGAACCTGGCGCGAACGTGCGTTCTCTCTGGATCGAACGTGAACGGGGCGAGATGTGGCAGCCGGACTTGCAGCCGGCGCCGTGCATTGTGGCTCATCCTGCCGCTGTGACTCTGGCTTTGCTGCTGCTTCGGGCGCGCAAGGCTGGCGCGATTCGGAGTGTTGCGGCCACCGTCCTCGAACCTGCGTCTGAGCAGGGACAAAAAGGCATGGACGAGTTGCATCAGCAGACCGTCAATCTGTTGTCGTTCCAGCCGCTGCCGAAGGATATTTTCGATGTCCAGGTGGCCTTCAACATGGTGGCGCGCTACGGGCAGAATTCGCGACTGTCGCTGGAGTCGTTGGAAACGCGCGTGCGGCGCCATTATCAGGAGATCGCCGGAGCGGACGCGCCGCATCCCGCAATGCTGCTGTTGCAACCGCCCGTGTTTCACGGGCATGCACTCGCCATCTTCCTGGAGATGGAGCAAGCCGGTAGATCAGGAACGATTGTCGCAAGCCTTGGCCGGAGATCACGTGACCTTGGCGGGAGCAGAAGACGATTCGCAGCCGAGCAACGTGAATACGGCGGGTCAAGCCAACATTCTGGTTTCGCTCAAACGAGACGCGGCCCGGCCGAATGGAATCTGGCTGTGGGCAGCCGCCGACAACCTGCGCATTGCCGCCATGACCGCGGTTGAGTGCGCCGAGAGCATGATTGCAACCCGACCGCTGGGAAAAATCCAATGAAAGTCCGGCGGGCTGCCTGGCTGCTCTTGCTCGCAACCAGCACCGGTTGCGGATATCACACGGCCGGCCATGCCGTGCAGCTTCCAGAAAACGTCAAGACCATTGCCGTTCCTGCTTTTGTAAACGAGACCACGACGTACCGCATCGAGCAACTGCTGACTTCGTCGGTAATGCGCGAGTTCACCACGCGCACGCACTATCACATTCTCAATGATCCGGGCGAGGCTGCCGACGCCACCCTCCGCGGCACCGTGCTCTCGGCCTCTTCTTCGCCGCTTACCTACAACACCGCGACCGGACAAGCCGCCAGCGTCCTGGTAGTGGTGAGCGTGAGAGTGTCGCTCACCGACCGCACGGGCAAGGTGCTCTACCAGAATCCCTCGTATCTGTTCCGCGAGCAGTACGAGGTTTCGCAGGACCTCACCAGTTTTTTCGAGGAAGACTCGCCCGCTCTCCGGCGGCTGTCGCAGGATTTCGCCCGTACCCTGGTCTCTAACATTCTGGAGGGCTTCTAGATGGTAGAGTTGCGAAAGGTCGTTAGTCTCACTGCGGAGGGCTTCTGATGCGGGCTTTCGCCCAGGCGGATCGGTTTGTCAGCGAACTCGAGTCGCGCAAGCTGCGTCCCGCCTATGTGTTCGTGGGCGACGAAGCATTCTTTCGCAAGCGCTTTCGGGACGCCATCCTCGAGCATTTGGTTCCAGCTGATCTGCGTGACTTCAGCGTGTTCGAGTTCGATCTTGCAGAGAACGACCTTGCCGAAGTTCTCGACCGCGCCCGCACGCCTTCGCTGATGGCTCCGTTCCAGGTGTTTTTCGTGCGCGGGGTGAAGAGTCTTTTTGGCCGCGGCTCGAATGAAGAAAAGCTCGCCGCGATCGAAGAGTATTGCAAGAATCCGAATCCCGACGCGATGGTGGTTTTCGTTGCCGACCACATCAGCATCCCCGCCGACGTTCGTCGCATGGAGATGCAGGACAAAGAGCGTTACCAGCGTATCCGCGAGACCATGGGCCAGTACTGCGGCATCGTCGAACTGGCGCGGGTGGAAGAAGGTGAGGCCGTGCGCTGGATTTCCGACTACTGCACCAGCCGCGCCGTGCCGGTGAAGATCGATCCCGACGGCGCTCGCGAACTGGTCGACGCCCTCGGCGGCGACATGATGATGATCTCGAACGAACTGGAAAAGCTGATGCTCTACGTCGGCGCCCGCAACCGCATCACGCTCGGCGACGTGGAGACCATGGTCCTCGCTGCCAAGCAGCGGTCTTTATATGAGTTGACCGACGCCATTTCTTCTAAAGACCGGGTTCGCGCGCTGGAAGTGCTGGATGCGATCCTGTCTTCTGGCGATGGCGAAGAAGCCTCCATCGGACACATCTACATGCTGGCGAAAACCTTTCGCCAGATGCTGGTAATCCTCGAACGCAACGTGCGCGACCAGCGCATGCTCTGGGCCGCGTTGTGGCAGGGCTTTCGCGTGCCTCCATTCGCCGCCGACGACATTATCAAGCAGGCCCGCCGCTACAAATCCCGCCGCGATCTGACGCGCGCGATCCGCCTGGTGGCAAAAGCTGATCTCGCTCTGCGATCGAATCCCGTGAGCAAGCGGATGGTGCTGGAACGTCTGGTGATGGATTTAACGACCGAGGCGAAGCTGGAAACGCCGGGATGGATGCAGGAACAACTGCCGGTCTAGCTCCTACTTCATCGCATTGACGCGAGCGCCTAAGCGCGACTTGTAGCGCGCAGCAGTATTCCCATGCAGCGTGCCCTTCTGGATCGCTTTGTCGAGCGCCGATACCGTTTCGCGGTAGGTCTTCTCGGCGGCAGCTTTGTCGCCCTTCTCGATGGTCTCGCGCAGAGTGCGCAGCGCGGTGCGCAGGCGGGAGGTGTTGGCGCGATTGGTGGCCGTGCGCTTCGTGGTCTGACGGGCGCGTTTGAGCGCCGAAAAATGGTTAGCCATATTGCTTCGTTAGCCTTTGTGTGTACAGCGAGATATTCCGGTGAGTACCGAATACGTTATTCTACGGGACTAAGTCTCGACTGGTCAAACGGTTAGCTGCATGGGAACGCCCATTGACTCCCACCCCGGCGCGGGGTACGCTTTACTTAATGGTAGTGACTTGCCTTCTGGGCATGAGCATTCCGGCTGGTCCCGTCTCGAAGCATAATCCTGTTTTGTCATTTTCCTGTCATATCTCAAAGAGATTGAATGAAGAAAAGCATCGGGATTAGTCCCAACATCGAGACTTTGTTTGGCACGCGCGACGAGAATGTGCGCGTGCTGGAAGATGGCCTGAACGTCACGATTGACCTGCGATCAAACGCAATTGAACTGGAGGGCGCGGCCCGCGACGTGGCCCGCGCCGAGCAGGTGTTTGCCGACTACGAGAGCCTGCAGAAATCCGGATACAGCTTCAACAACGGCGATCTGAACAGCATGCTGCGCGTGCTGACGGCGGATTCGAGCGCAACCCTGCGCGGACTGGCCGACGCCGGCCGCCAGCGTTCGCTCGGACGGCGCATGGTGCAGCCGAAGAGCGTGAATCAGCGCCGCTATGTCGAGGCGATCGAGAAGCACGACATGGTTTTCGGCGTTGGTCCGGCGGGCACGGGCAAAACTTATCTCGCGGTGGCCATGGCGATTTCCGCGCTGCTGGCCAAGCGCGTGAACCGCATCATTCTGGCCCGTCCGGCGGTGGAAGCCGGCGAGCGGCTGGGATTCTTGCCGGGCACGTTGCAGGACAAAATTGATCCTTACCTGCGTCCGCTGTACGACGCGCTGTATGACATGCTCGATCCGGAAAAAGTCGACCGCTATCTGGAGAAGAACGTCATCGAGATTGCTCCGATCGCATTCATGCGAGGGCGCACGCTGAACGATTCGTTCGTGATTCTCGATGAGGCGCAGAACACGACTTCGGAGCAGATGAAGATGTTCGTCACCCGCCTCGGATTCAACTCCAAGGCCGTGATTACCGGCGACATCACGCAGATCGACTTGCCCAACGCCCGCCGCAGCGGATTGCTGGAGGCGATTGATATTCTGAAGCGGGTCGAAGGTTTGACGTTCGTTCATTTCGACGAATCCGACGTGGTGCGGCATCATCTGGTGCAGCGCATCATCCGGGCCTACGACGAGCACAAAACGCATGTCGCCGAGCAGCAGATGCTGTTGCTGGCCGGTGGAAAAAACGGCGAGAGGCATTGACGAGCGCCGGACGTGAAGGGCGCCGACCTGAAAAACCGGGAGACGCCGAACGCGGACGACCGATCCCGAGAAGCCTCGGCAGAATAAATTCGCAATACAGAAGGGAGGGCTGAAACCGGGCCCTCCTGTTTATTTTGCAAGCTATGCCTTACTAAAGCAGCGCTGGAGCAAGTTGGTTATTCTCCGAAAAAGAATCGTGGGGCTGAGCTCGTCAACGCTCGAACGTTTTGTGTTGCGGGCGAGGCGCGCGGTTCGGCTGCGTGGCCCGGTGAATGTGCTGGTAACCAGCAGCGCCGAGTTGCGGGCTCTCAACCAGCGATTTCGGGGAGCGAACAAGGCTACGGACGTACTGTCGTTTCCAGCGCAGCCGCCGACGCGACCGACAGGCCAAACGCGTTGCTGGGGAAGTGGCGATTTCCGCCGACATCGCGCGGCAGAATGCCCGGCGCCTGGGTCATTCCGTGGCGGACGAGGTGAAAATTCTGGCGCTGCACGGCATCCTGCATCTGGCGGGCTTCGATCACGAGCGCGATAATGGCGAGATGGCCCGCAAGGAGAGCCAGTTGCGGCGGCAACTGAAGCTGGAAGGTAGTCTGATCGAGAGAACGCAGGCGCGCGGCTCGTTCACGCGTCACAAAGCGGAGAACCGCATGAACTGGGCTGTCGCACTTGCGCTGATCCCGCTGCTGGGCCTGCTGGCCTTGGCTTCCTACGTGGACCGCGTCTATCAGGAGATCGGCAAGTTTCTCTCGCGCGACTTTCAGGACAACATCGATGTCTTCGAGCAGAAAGTCGAGCCCAACCTGCACGTGAGCCGCGCCCGCGCGTCGCTCTCGATGGCCGTGCTCAAGCAGATGACCACCGCGACCATTGCCCTGCTGGTCGGTTTCGCAGTCTTCGGCGACCAGCGCTGGAGCATCTATGAAATTCTGCAGGCCGCCATCAGCTTGATTCTCATCATCATTGTGTTCAACCAATTTCTGCCGTTTGTTTTCTTCTCGCGCACCAACGGCGCGTGGCTTATCCGCTGGACGTGGCTCTTGACCGCGCTGATTTATTTGGTGCTGCCCGTGACCATCGTTCTCGGGTTCCTGCAATCAGTGGCATCACTCACTCGCCAAAACACGCGCGAGGAGCCGGAAAGCGCATCCGAGGCCGTCGATGCCTTGATCGAAGCGGGCCAGGAGGAAGGCATAATTCAGGAAGGCGACCGCGATTTGATTCAGTCCGTGGTGGAATTCAGCGGCAAGACGGTGCGCGAAGCCATGAAGCCGCGTCCCGAGATGTTTGCCGTGCCGGTTGACACCACGGTCGAGCGCTTCATCGAGATGCTCCGCACCAAGCACTACTCGCGCGTTCCGGTCTACGCGGAAAACATTCATAACATCCGGGGCATCGTCTACGCCCAGGACGTCTTGCAGGTGCCGGACAGCGAGGCCTCCAAGCGCACTCTCGAAACGCTGATGCGCCGCGACGTGTATTTCGTGCCTGAGAGCAAGTTGGGCAGTGACCTCCTGCGAGAGATGCAGAAGAACAATATACGCATGGCCATCGTAGTCGATGAATACGGTGGCGTGGCTGGCCTCGTAACGATCGAAGATCTGGTCGAAGAAATCGTAGGAGAGATTCGCGACGAGCACGAGAAGCCAGAAATTGTCCGAGAGAATGATCAGTCCTACATCGTTCCCGGAGGAATGGACGTAGACCGGCTCGCCGAACTGTTCGGGACCAAACCGGAAGGAAAGGAATCGGCCACCGTCGCGGGCCTGGTCAGCGAACTCGCAGGGCACATCCCGCAGCGCGGAGAAACGGTGGATGATGACGGCCTCCGCTTCGAAGTTCTGGAGTCGACCGACCGCAAGGTCGAGCGCGTCAGAATCACGGCCATGCAGCCCCGGCAGTTGAAGCTGATATAGTCGGGCTTCGGGCTTCGGCCTTCCGGCTCAGCCAATCGCCTACACAGTCCTGATATCGGGTTGCAGCTTTCGAGGGCAGTAAGTCCGAGTATCTCTTATCCGCGAAGCCCGAAAGCTGAAGACCGAAGCCCGATCTATGCCTTTCCGCTCCGGTTTTGTCTGCATTCTCGGCCGTCCTAACGCTGGCAAGTCCACGTTGCTCAATGCTCTCGTGGGCGAAAAGCTCGCCATCATCTCGCCCAAGCCGCAAACCACGCGCAATCGGATTCAGGGCATCGTCAACCTTCCCAAGGCCAAAGGCCGCGATGCTGCGCAAATCGTCCTGATCGACACTCCGGGCGTACACAAGCCAGACAGTTCCCTGGGCCGCAAGATGATGGTCGAGGTGCGGGAAGCGCTGGAAGGCTGCGACCTTGTTCTGCTGATCATGGATGCCACGCGCAAGCTTGATCAGCGCGATGAATTCGCCATACAGAT
>CAVXOK010000005.1:0-43707 GCA_963763285.1 uncultured Acidobacteriaceae bacterium
GCTGATTTCAACCGGCATTCCAGATGGAGTCGATAAGGTGACCTCATCAATCCGCGAATGGCTCAACCTTCTGGTGCGCTGGTTCCACGTGTTCGCGGCGATCATGTGGGTCGGCCAAACCTACTACTTCACGTGGCTCGACGGCCAATTTGGCAGGCTCGCGAAGAACACCGCCGGAGATGGCGCCAGTTCGTCATTATGGATGGTCCACAGCGGCGGTTTCTACACGGTCGACAAACAGAAGTCTCTGATGGTCGGACCCGAACAAGTTCACTGGTTCCGCTGGGAAGCGTTGATGACCTGGCTGAGCGGAATGGTGCTGCTGTTCCTTGTCTACTACTCCAGCAGCGGACTCATTGATACCGACGTCGCGAACATTTCTCAAGGGGTCGGCATTGCCATCGGGCTAGCCGTGCTGGCTGGCGGTTGGATCGTCTACGATCTGGCGCGCGGTCGCCTCTGGGCAGGTCGGAAGCCGTGTTCGCTGTATTCTCTCTGCTGATGATTGCCGTGCTCGCCTGGGGATTGATGCACGTTTTCAGCGGCCGCGCCGCCTACATCCACGTGGGCGCGGTGCTCGGGACAATCATGACCGCCAACGTTTGGTTCCGAATTCTTCCCTCACAACGAAAAATGATCGCGGCGGCGGCAGCCGGGGAAACATTCGATGCTTCGCTCGGCGCTCAAGCCAAGCTGCGCTCCAAACACAATACATTCATGGCGGTCCCGGTTGTCTTTATCATGATCAGCAATCATTTTCCTGTCGCGACTTACGGGAACACTTATGGTTGGGAGGTTCTCGTCGGCCTCGTTCTTCTCGGCTGGGTGGCGGCGAAGCTTATACGCGAAGCCTGAACCTGCATGAAGCAGGCATGTCGCACGGAATTGAAATCTAGTGCAGACAACTGAGACCACAAGTCGCGCGCAGGAAGTCATCGCCCGCTGCCAAAAGTTGGCTTCGTTCACGGAAGACTCCGGCAGCACGCGCCGGACATTCTTGTCTCCGCCCATGCGTGATTGCCACCGGGAAATTACCGGATGGATGGAACCGCTGGGCGCGCAGGTGCGAGTCGATGCTGCCGGAAATCTTCGTGGAATTTATCCGGCTGCGCAGCCGAACGCTCCGCGCCTGCTGATCGGTTCGCATCTCGATACCGTTCCTAACGCCGGTGCTTACGATGGCATCCTGGGAGTTGTCCTTGCCGTCGCGCTGTTCGAAGAGTTGCAGGGACGGAGGCTTCCTTTCAGCATCGAAGTGGTTGGCTTTTCCGAAGAGGAAGGAGTACGCTTCGGCACTCCATTCATCGGCAGCCGGGCGCTGGTCGGCAGGTTGGATGAGGAACTTTTGGAGATTCAGGATGCGCAAGGCATTTCGGTGCGGAAGGCAATCGAAAACTTCGGACTGAATCCCGAGGAGATTCCTCAGGCCGAGTTGGAAAACGATACTCTGGGCTACCTTGAGTTTCATATCGAACAGGGACCGGTTTTGGAGAGATTGAATCAGCCACTCGCAGCCGTCGAGGCGATCGCCGGCCAGAGCCGAATGGAATTCACGTTCCTCGGCCGCGCCAATCATGCGGGCACAACGCCCATGCATCTTCGCCGCGATGCAATCGCGGGCGCGGCCGAGTGGATCGGCGCAGTCGAACGAGCGGCTCAGGGAGTTCCTGGTTTGGTCGCGACCGTCGGAAAGGTCGAAGCCAAGCCCGGAGCGGCGAACGTGATCGCAGCGGAGGCACGGCTGACCCTCGACGTTCGTCACAGTTCCGACGACATTCGAACTCGCGCCGTGGATGATCTCATTCGCCAGGCTCAAGAAATTGCCGCACGCCGCGGATTATCTGTGCGCGAGAGTACGCTGTTAAGCCAGCCGGCAGTCGCGATGGATCCGTTCCTCACTGGCGGAGATAGAACAGGCAATCGTCAAGACAGGATGCAAGCCGCATCGCATGGTGAGCGGCGCCGGTCACGACGCCATGATTCTGGCGGAGAAAGTTCCAGCGGCGATGATTTTTCTGCGGACTCCCGGCGGAATCAGCCACGATCCGGCGGAATCGGTTGCAGTTGAGGATGTAGAGAAGGCTATCGAGTGCGGATGCATCTTCTCGACCAGCTGGCATCTTCGCCTGAATTTCAGAAAAGGACGAACCGTGCATAATCTCGGCCTGACCCGAAGCTCCCATCAACCGAATCATTTGCTGCTGACTCCAGACACTTTTGTGCGCACGACTCTGCCTGGGATGAAGGCGTGCTCCGCAATCGTGCATGTCAGTCCCGGCACTGGGCGCCAAGTTCACCGAATACACCGCCGAGTTTGAAGCGGGAGGGGAACTGGGCGGCACGCCTGCGCAGCGCCTTATTTTTGTGATCGACGGCAGCGTGAAGTTAGAAGTTAACGGCAAGACGAGCGAACTGAACGCGCGCGGTTACGCTTATCTCCCCGAAGGATTCCGCATCGAGTGGTGGCTGCGAAGCCAAGCCGCGTCGCCGTCATCGAGAAACCGTATCAGGCTCTCGATTCAGTCGAGCCGCCACATTTGATCGTTTCAAACGAAGACGCGGTTTCCTCGCATCCGCTCGACGACGATCCCAGGCTGCAGGTCAAGTGTCTGCTTCCCGATGAGATGAGTTTCGATTTCGCAGTGAACACGATGGTCTACCAGCCGGGAGCCTCGCTGAGCATGGTCGAAATGCATGTGATGGAGCACGGGCTCATCATGCTCGAAGGCGGCGGAATCTACCGGCTCGGCGATTCGTGGTATCCCGTGACAGCGGGAGACTTCATCTGGATGGCGCCGTGGTGTCCGCAGTGGTTCGGAGCGATCGGCAAGGTGCCGGCGAAATATCTCATCTATAAAGACTGGAACCGGCATCCCCTGGCGGGTTTGCAGCGATGAGTCTCACGATCAACCGAGAGCGCCTGCTTTCCGAAATCGACGCGCTCGCTTCATTCTCTGACGCTGAAGCTCCCGCGGTGACTCGAATCGTTTTCTCGCCGACCGATCTCAAAGCTCGTGCGTGGATGAAAGCGCGTTGCGAGGAGGCCGGCCTCACCGTGCGCCAGGATGCGGTCGGAAATACTTTCGCGCGCTGGAACGGTTCCGACCCAACCGCGCCAGTCGTGGGCACGGGTTCGCACATCGACGCCATTCCGAACGCAGGGAAATTCGACGGCGTTGTAGGAGTGCTGGGAGGACTGGAAGCGATACGCGCGTTGCAGCAGAGTGGATTTCGTCCAAAGAGTTCGATTGAGTTGCTTGTTTTCACCTCGGAAGAACCGACGCGTTTTGGAATTGGCTGCCTCGGAAGCAGGCTGTTGTCTGGGACTCTTTCCGCAGATGCGGCGAGAAAACTGACAGACAATGACGGCGTCACGCTCGATGAAGTTCGCCGTGGTGCTGGGTTTCACGGGAGAACTTGAACAAGTGCGCCTGCCCAGCGGCTACTACAAGGGATTCGTCGAATTGCACATTGAGCAGGGGCCACTGCTGGAGCGTCAGCAGACTCCTCTGGGCATTGTCACGAAAATCGCCGCGCCAGCGAGTTTTCGGGTTTTGATTGAAGGTTCCGGCGGGCACGCTGGCGGGGTCTTGATGCCCGACCGCAAGGATGCTCTCTGCGCGGCAGCCGAATTGATTCTCGCGATAGAGAACGCAGCGCGTACCAGCGGAGCCATCGACACAGTTGCAACGGTAGGCATCTGCGACGTGTTTCCCGGCGCGGTCAACAGCATTCCGAGCCGAGTCCGCCTCAGCGTCGATGTACGCGACACGGATCTTCAACGGCGCGACAAAGTAGTGCGCGCGATCGAAACCGCTTGCGATTCGATTTCAGCCAAACGGCGGAGTTTCGATCCGCAGCGAGCTTGCTGAACGCGGACGCACCGGCCGACTGTGCTCCCATGATCATCGAGGCGATTTCTCAATCCTGCCGTAAGCATTCGCTGAACTTTCATTCCTATGGTCAGCCGTGCTTATCACGATTCGCTTTTCATTGCGCGTATTGCTCCGGTCGCGATGTTGTTCATCCCCTGCCGCAACGGATATAGCCACCGTCCGGATGAGTTCGCGGCCCCGGATGACATCGTTCGAGGAACGCTTGTACTGGCAGAGACTTTGGCGGCACTTTCCGGGTAACGTTCTCAGCGCCGGCTTTGATTGCCGGGCGGGAAGGGAGTCACTTTGCCCCGGTCGACTGGCGAATCTTTGCGTAACCAGGCTTGATCGCGGAATAAATGAAATCGCAGCGCACTTTGTAGGGCAAAAAGGCGCTTTTCATCGCATTGATCGTAATCTTCTCGAAATCATCCAGAGTCAAGCCAAAAGTGTCGGCTGCGGCTTCGAATTCGCGCGTCATGGTTGTACGGCTCATCAGCCGGTTGTCGGTGTTGAGCGTGACGCGGAATTTCTCCTGATAAAGAATCCGGAAAGGATGGTCCGCGAGGCTCGGCGTGGCGCCTGTGTGGACATTACTCAGCAAGCAAATCTCCAGCGGAATGCGCTTGTCCAAAACGTATTGCGCCAGATCGCCCAACTTCACCGCTTTGCCGTCGACAACTGCAATATCATCGATCAGCCGCGTCCCGTGCCCGATGCGGTGCGCGCCGCAATACTGGATGGCCTGCCAAATCGATTCCTTTCCGTAGCCTTCGCCGGCGTGAATCGTGATGTTGAAGTTCTCGCGCTGGATGTAATGAAAAGCGTCCACATGTTTCTTCGCCGGATAACCACCTTCTTCACCCGCCAGATCAAAGCCCACAACCCCGCGCGCCCGGAAATCGACCGCAAGCTCCGCCATTTCGAGCGAAGTATTCATGCTGCGCATCGCGCAGATGATCAAACCGGAGGAAATGCCAAAGTCTTTTCGGCCTCGTTCCAGTCCCTTCAACACTGCCGCCACAATCTGCTGATGGGTCAATCCTTTCTGGGTATGAAAGACTGGCGCGAAGCGGGTCTCAAAATAAACGACTCCATCTCGACTCAGATCCTCGGCTTGCTCATACGCGACCCGCTGCAGTGCCTCTTCGGTCTGCATCACTGCAATCGTATGCGCAAAGCCTTCCAGGTATTTTGCGAGACTCCCTTGGTTCGCTCCGCGGAAGAACCACTGCGAAAGAGCGTCGGGATCATCGGTCGGAAGGCCTGTGTATTTGGCATCTTTGGCCAGGTCGATGACGGTCTGCGGCCGCAGCACGCCATCGAGGTGTTCGTGTAAAAGCACTTTGGGAAGGCTCTGCAGCAACTGTGTATCAAGTTTCATGGCAGGCGAAACGTGGCAAGATAATACAACACTTCTCAGCTTCGATTCTCAGGCTCAATCACTGCGTGCGGCTCGTGCTGTACAATCCCACCCCAGTTTGATTTCGAAGGATCCGACTTCATGGAGCAGCCGGCAAAAGCGTATTCCCCGGACGCGGACTACGGTTTGCGCCATGAGATTCTCTCTCCCATGGAAACGCTGGCCCAGTCCGTTTCTACGATGGCTCCCACCACCACGCCAGCAGCCACCATCCCGCTGGTCTGCGCGCTGGCCGGCAACGGCACCTGGCTCGCGTATGTGCTGGCGACCGCGGCGGTGCTGCTTGTCGCGTTGTGCATCGGCCGCTACGCGCGCCATTCGGCCTCGCCCGGTTCGCTCTACACGTATGCTTCGATGACCCTGCCCCCGTGGCTGGGCGCAACCGTTGCGTGGAGTCTTCTGCTCGCTTACGTAGCCACGGGGTCCAGTGTCATCGGTGGCTTCTATCATTATGCGAACTTGCTGTTGCGCGATGCAACGGGCCATGTTTACTCTGCGGTGTTGCTGGCCACGTTGGTCACCGGCGTTTCAATATGGATCGCTTACCGTGACGTGAAGATCTCCGCCCGCCTGATGCTGTGGATCGAGGCGGCATCCGTCACCGTGATTGTGATCGTGGTCACGCTGCTGCTGGTTCGACATGGCTGGCATTTGGACTCGGAGGAACTACATCTTCGCGGTATGACGGGCAGCGGACTCCGTCTGGGGCTGGTGCTCGCTCTGTTCAGCTTTGTTGGCTTCGAAAGCGCGACCACGCTGGGGTCTGAGGCGCGCAATCCGCTGAAGACAATTCCACGGGCCGTCATCCAGAGTGCCGTTCTTGCGGGCGCTTTCTTCACGGTCTGCGCCTACGCAGAAGTGCTGGGCTTCCACACTGCTGGCCAGGATCTGGGGACCAGCCAGGCTCCGATGTATGTACTCGCCCGAGTCGCCGGCGTCCCGGTGCTCGGACTGTTGATCGACATCGGTGCGCTTGTGAGCCTGTTCGCCGGAACTCTGGCGTGCATCACGGCGGCGGCGCGGGTGTTGCTCCTGATGGCGCACAACGGCCTCGCACATGGCTCTCTGGGCAGGGCGCATGCCCGGAATCAAACACCCAGCCGCGCCGTCGTCATCACTGGAATTGCCGCACTGCTTCCTGTGGCCGTGCTGGCGGCTCGCGGCGCCAGCGGTTTGGATGTTTATGGCTGGTTGGGCTCACTGGCGACCTATGGTTTTATCGTAGCTTATGCGTTGGTCTGCGTCGCACTTCCTCGTTACTTGCGCGACCACGGCGTCTTTCGTCCCGGCGCGCAGATCGTTCCGTGGCTGGCGGGACTCGCGATGCTGCTCGCGCTGATCGGAAATTTCTACCCCGTCCCCGAAGGACCTTACGGCAAACTGCCCTATGTTTACCTTGCCTATCTGGTGGCGGGACTACTGTGGTTCTTTTTTCGCAGCCGCAGAAGGGACGCCGCGCTACCTGGGAACTAATGAGCCGAGAAACGCTCCGCTACTTCCGCTCCGGCAAAGTTCATCCTTCGCAATAAAAATATCTAATCCAGGTCAAAGAAAGTTTGACTAACGGAATGCTTTCCTTCCATATGAATCTCGTGTAAATTCGGTCAGTCGTTTTGCGTGCGGACGGCGAACCATCCAACTCTGCCGAATCTCGTTGGAACAAAACTCGGTCGTGTGACCATCGGCAGGCAGTCCTGCACGTACGAGCTTACAGACTTGCGCGAGGTCACTATGCTTAAGCGAAACAGGATCGGACTCGTTGCTCTCCTGGCCGTGTCATCTCTGTGGATGCTGGTTGCCTTTCAACCGTGCGCTCAAGCCCAGCAGACCCTCGGAGGCATAACCGGTACAGTCACAGACAAAACCGGCAGCGTTCTGCCGGATACCGTCGTGACCATCGTGGGCGACCAGACAAGTCTTACGCGCACCCAAAAGACCAACGCGAATGGCAGCTACGATTTCGTCAACCTGCCCATCGGCACCTACACACTCACCTTCACTCACGACGGTTTCCAAAGCGAAAAGATTCCCTCCATCACGGTACAGGCCGATCGAACTGCCACGGTCAACGTCGCGCTCCCTGTGGGCAAAGTGGGCACCGTGGTCGAGGTGCAGGCCGAGCCCTTGATGAACGCAGTCGACACCACCAACGGCTACATTCTGGAAAAGGACCAGATCGATGCCGTGCCGCTGCCTACGGGCAGCTTCACTGGATTAGCCATTCTTTCTCCCGGAGTAAGCGCGGAGCTCTCCGGCGGCACCGGCGCCAACAGCGGCTTGGGCAACCAGCCAATCTGGGCCAACGGCCAGCGCGATACCAGCAATAGTTTTTTGCTCAACGGCGTCGATGCCAGCAATTTGTTCAACGGCAAGAGCACGAGCCAGGTAGCCTCGGCTCGCGTTGTGAACAACACCGGCGTCGGCGGAGTCGCCAGCACCAACGCAGCCCCTGTCCAGGGCACCGCCTCGGTCTACTTGTCGGTTGGCCAGGCGTTGCCGACTCCCGCGCCGGAAACGATTCAGGAGGTCCGGGTCAACACTTCCATGTACGACGCGCAGCAAGGCTCAACCAGCGGTGCGCATATCGACATGAGCACCGCGTCCGGGACCAACACAATTCACGGCCAGGCCTACTGGCACCGCGGAACGGACTGGCTAAATGCGGCGCCCTTCTTCAACAAGCAGGACCCCAACATTGTTCTCGCCGACGAAGAAGTGCCCCAGTTGCATCGGAACACCGTGGGCGGCGCACTGGGCGGCGCGCTGATCAAGGACAAGCTCTTCGGATTCGTCAGCTACCAGCGCCTGCACTCTTCCGACCAGGAAATCGGCCTCTCGCGGCTGATGGTGCCCATCGATTTCAACCCGACTTTCTGTGGAACTTCCAGCCGCCAGGGCGCAGCCTTTTCGAACTGCCTGGTCAATATCGCTAATGTCGATTTCCTCGAGCCCAACAATTATCCCGACATGACGGCAGCGCAGATCAATTCCGTCGCTCTTAATCTGCTTTCCTACCAGTTTCCCAACGGCCAATACTTGATTCCGTGGTCGAACTTTGGCATCAACCCTACACCGGACTTTCCCGAGAACGCCACCATCCCCGGCACAGCCATCTTCACCGCCGACCTGGCAGTGGTGAATCTTGATTGGAACAAGAGCACCAGAGATACCGTCTCCGCGAAATACTATTATCAGCACGACCCCACGTCCGCTCCCTACGCCTACTCCAGTGTCGCCGGCTTCACCCAGCATCTCGACGCCGGCAGCCAGGTCGCTTCCCTCAGCAATACTCAAAGCCTGCGGCCCAACTTGAGCGTGGTCGAAGTCCTCGGCGTTCTTCGCGAGAAGGTCTACAGCACCATCGACCAGCCGTTCACCCCGCAACAGTTGAACATCAATACCTTCGGGTCGTGTTATTTCCCCGGAATCAGCATTGTGAATATTCTTACTGGATTCTCTCCGGTGCCCAACGACTTTCTGCAGATCGGCCAGGGAGCAGCCTCCCAGGGAGCTTTTACCGGAGTGTTTCAGAATCGAATTATGCCTTCCGCCAACGCCATCTGGACGCGTGGGAAGCATACCCTGACTTTCGGCGGCAGCTACGCCTATACCCAACTCAATACCCGCGACCAGAGAACGAACCAGGGCATTATTTCTTCGGCCGACTTTGGGCAGTTCCTGCAAGGTCTCGTCACCACCAACGACGACTTCACGACGACCAAATTCCTGCAAGGCAACGCCAACCGTTACATGCGCGCCGGGCAATCCGGCGTTTACATCCAGGACAAATTTCAGTTCCGCTCCAATCTAAGCCTGACCGCCGGCCTGCGTTGGGACTGGGACGGCGGGTTTACCGAAAAATACGGCCGCATCTACAATTTCGATCCTTCGCGTTATTCCTATGATGACGCCACCGATACACTCACATCCAACGGCATCATCATCGCCGGCAACAACAAGCTGTTCCCAACCCAAGGCGTCAGCAATACCACGCTCACCGGAAGGCAATGGGGATTTGCCCCGCGTCTGGGCGTTGCCTGGAGTCCGAAGCGCTTCAACGACAAGGTGGTTGTCCGTGCTGGGACCGGGCTCTACTACGACCGCGGCGAACTCTTCTCTTATCTTTCACCAGGCTTTGCCGAAGGCGTGATCAATGGTGGACCGTTCGGCTTCAACCAAACTCCACCCTACGTGAACGCGCAGTCCTGCGGGAACGACCCCACTGCCAGCGGATCCATTTCCTATTACCTGGGCTACGTCCCCACCTGCCCCTCCGGTGTGGCCGGGGTTCCTAACTACAATCTTTCCAGCCCATGGGGTCCAAACCTCGGTCCCGCTCCGACCGGCAATCCAATGGACATCAACAATTACATTCCGAATACCGGAACGCCCGGAGTCGGGATACAGGCAGGAATCCTGGAAGGGGAGCAGCTCTTCTCCTTTGCCACCTATAACCGCGCCAACAAGCTGCCTTACACAATCAACGATACGCTCGACATTCAATGGCAGCCCAGAAACGATCTTGCCATCGAGATCGGCTACGTCGGCAACTTCGGCCGCCACGGTGTGATTCCCATCCCCTTCAATCAGCCCGGTATTGCCACACCCACCAACATCCTCCACCCTAATTCTCAGAACCCCCAGCAATTCACCTATGGCTACACAGTAGAAGGACCGGCCGGCTGCAACCCGGTGGTCGTCGGAAGTTGTTCTCCGATCAACTTGACGACCGGCGCCCCTTGCCCGACAGTGACGGACGGATGTTTTCTCGCCAACTACGAAGGCGGTAACGTTGATCTGCGGGTGCCCTATCTGGGCTATTCGGCAGAATCGGAGCGCTACACGGCAGCTGGGGTCTCGGCCTACAACGCCCTGCAAACGCACATCGAGAAACGCATGAGCCACGGACTACAGGTGGGCTTCTCTTACACCTATTCCCACGCGTTGGATGAGCAAAGCGGCCTGGGCCTGTTCTTCAACGGTAACAATCCGCTGAACCTGCGCTCGGCCTACGGCTCGTCGGATTTTGATCGCACGCACGTTTTCAACTTCAGCTACAACTACGAATTGCCCAAGTTCTTTGCCGCCTCCACGTTGAAGGGCAAGTTGGCGGATGGATGGGCAATTCACGGCAGCGGCGTTCTCCAAAGTGGACAGCCCTACAGCGTAATTGACTACACCGGCGCTGTCGGCAGCATCTTCTATAGCGTTTACGATGGCATCACCAATCCCATCGTGCCTGAAATTCCTGGTTGTAAAGCCGTTACGGGTAACTCCGGCGCTGACGCCTATTTCCCGCCCTACACCACCGCGCTCAATCCCGCTTGCTTCACGCTACCCCTGCTCCAGCCCGGTGCTCTCGGAGGCGCAATCCCCGCCAACGATACTTTCGAGACCAACTTCACCAACGGCCAACGCAATATCTTTCGACAATCCTGGCAGAAAGCGCTCAATGTTTCGTTGGTAAAGGTGACTACCATCACTGAACGCCTCTCATTGAAGTACAGTCTTGACGTCTTTAACGTCACCAATACGGCCAGCTTTGATGTGCCCATCGATGACGTATCACAGAACCAGTTTTATGACCAGTTTCCAATACAGGGAACCACGCCGCTGCCCACTGGTTGCGGAACCCAAAACCCGACTTCTGGTTTCTACAACTGCCCCGCCTCCCTGGGCGCCGTGAACAAAACCATCGGCAGCCCGAGGCAGATTCAGATGTCGCTAGGGATCATTTTCTAGCACGCGGCTCTTTGAATCGGCGAGCGGGGAGGCGAATCACTCCTCGCCGATGTCTTCATTCCAGATCTCAGGATTCGCGCGAATGTACTCGCTCAACAAAGTAGCGCATTCTTTCGAGTCGAGGTCGATCACCTCCACCCCGAGCGGCCGCAGCCACTCAACACCACCCTGGAAGTTGCGGCTCTCGCCGACGATCAGCGTGCGGAAACCAAATTGCCGCACCAACCCGCTGCAATACCAGCAAGGTGCCAGGGTAGTGACCATGATGAGCTTGCGATAGCTGCGCTGGCGTCCCCCGTTGCGGAAAGCATCGGTCTCCCCGTGCAGCGAAGGATCGCCGTTCTGCACCCGGCGGTTGTGGCCGGAGCCGATGAGCTTGCCGCTCTCGTCAAAAATCGCGGCCCCAATCGGGATGCCGCCTTCAGCCAGCCCTTTGCGGGCTTCCGCGAGCGCCACGGCAAGCATCGCGGAATGATCAAGATGTCCGGAGCTGGGCATGATCCTTAATGATATTACGGCGCGTGTCGGCGACCAGTAGCTTCCCAGTCACTTCCACGCCTCCGCCTATCCAGATACAAATGTTCTTGCTTCCGTCGATAACCCCAAGCCTTCGGCGTTCCACGAGCCGAAAGCCGAAAGCCGAATCTATGACACACGCTCAACTAGTCGAGAAAGCGGTGCGCTGGCTGCGCCATTACCGCTGCGGAGTAGTGCTGTCTGAACAGGCCTGCGTCAGCGGCGAAATGCCCGACGCCATTGGCTGGAAGCGCGCCTGTCATTCCGTGGTGGTCGAGTGCAAGGTCACCCGCTCTGACTTCTTGGCCGACCGCGTCAAACCCTTCCGCCTCAAACCGGAACAGGGCGTCGGCTGTGAGCGCTTCTATCTGGTCCCTGCCGGACTCGTGCGCCCTGAAGAATTGCCCCAGGGCTGGGGATTGCTCGAACACAATCGCGGCAGAATCGAAACGATCCAAGCCTCGGCCAAAACCCTGCGCAGCGTAACGGGCTTCCGCTACGAAATGAATCTGTTACTCGCCAGCCTGCGCCGTGTCGAGGTCCGTGTCGAACCCCAAAGCATTACCGACTTCCTCAAATGGAAGAACCGCATGGCAGAATACAACCGCGGCACGCTCCCCGAAGGATTGCAGTCTGCCGAGGAAGAACTGAATGTTTTCCTGGAACAGATCTGACGAAGTGCTAGGAGCTAGAAGCTGACCTTCTCACAACTCCCGCCGCCCCTCCATAGCCTTAAGCATCGTGATCTCATCTGTGTATTCGATGTCGCTCCCGACCGGAATCCCCATGGCGATGCGCGTTACTTTCACGCCCGCGCGCTTCAGTTGCTGGGAAAGATAGGTCGCGGTGGCTTCGCCTTCGACCGTGGGATTTGTAGCAACGATTACTTCGTCTAAGTTCCCCGCGTCGACGCGCGCGATGAGATTGGCGATGCGCAACTGTTCCGGGCCCACACCGTGCAGTGGCGAAAGCGATCCATGCAGCACGTGGTAGACGCCGTTAAAGTGCTTGGTCTTTTCGATCGCGGCAATATTGGTAGGCTCCTCGACCACGCAAACCAGCCGCTGGTTGCGAGTCGCGCTGGTGCAGTAGACACAAGGATCAACATCGGTGATGTTGTTGCACATGGAACACAGCCGCAGGTTGGCTTTAACGTCATGCACAGCGGAGGCCAGCGCCTCGGCGTCTTCGTCGCTCGCGCGCAGGATGTAGAAAGCCAGCCGCTGCGCGCTCTTCGAGCCTACGCCCGGCAGCTTTTTCAACTCGTCAATCAGCCGCGACATCGGCTCTGCAAATTTAGACATAAAAGGATTGTGTGATTGGGTCGATGAATTGTGACTCAGTGATTCAATCGCTAAAGTCCGCCCAAGCCCAGCCCGCCGAGCATCCCACCCACCGTCGACTGCATCGCTCCGTCGATCTTTCGAGCAGCTTCGTTAACAGCAGCGAGGACGAGATCTTGAAGCATCTCGACGTCGCCAGACTTCACGGCGTCAGGATCAATCCGCAGGCTCAGCAGTTGCTTGCGTCCGTCCATCTTCGCTGTGACAGTGCCCCCGCCCGAAGAGGCCTCAACCACTGTCTCCTGCATTTTCTTCTGCAGCGTGTCGTACTGCGATTTCGCCTTCGACATAAGTTCTTGCAGATTAAATCCACCCATAGGACCTCGGCTTCAGGCTCCCGGCGTTCGGCTTTCGGGGAAACCCTGGAGGCCGGAAGCCGGACGCCGACTTACCTACCGCTTCTCCTTGTAATCGATCACAGTTCGAATCTCGGCGCCGAACTTCTCCTGCAGGCGCCGAACCACTGCATCCTGCTCGGCGCGGCCCCGGCCACCTACAGCCGAGTTCGTCCCACTGGACTTGGCAGCGTTGCCGTTACTTTTTCCTTCGGCAGCGACGGTTGCTCCTGGGACGATCCTCAGCTTGACCGCCCGCCCCAAAATGCCGCTAGCCGAAGCGACCGCCAGTCGCCGCGCATCCGCACCGAGCGACATGTCGACAACAGTCTGCGACTCCGATACCCTGATCACCACTTCGTTTCCCTCGACCGCCCATTCGCCCGCTTCGAGCATCGAGACCAGGATCCGCTGATTTCCATCCGTCAACGCCTGCAGCACAGCGCCTTGCAATCTCTCGATGCTTGGTGCCGACGCAGCCGCCGGACGGCCCTGCGAGAACGCCGGCGTAGCTTGCGATTTCGCTTCGAGCTGTGGTTCAACCTGCGTACCGAGTTGGAGCTCGGCAGCTTCCTCGGTCAGATTTGCAGGCGCAGCCGCACCCATCACTACCCGCGCAGGCGAGCTTGCGGTCGCAACCATGCGCGGGCCGCTGCCAGGAGCCGGATTCGAAGCGGACTCCTGCCGAAGGCCACCCTTGCGCGCGGAATCCGCGTCGAACGGGGAAACTTGATTAGGACGACCTGGCATGCCCCCCGCCGTCGGAGCCACGATCGCAGGCCTCGCGGGAGTTCGAGTAGCACTTACGGCCCCGCTCGTTAGACCCGAAGATCCTGCCACATCGCTGAGCAGTTGCTCGATTGGCAAAATGCGCTGTGCGTGCGCCATCTTGAGAAGGCCAAGTTCCAGGTGGAAGCGCTGTTCTTGCTTGTATCCCAGTTCGCCGTGGGTCCGCAGCATGATCTGCAGATGACGTGTCAGATCTTCTTCGCCAAACAGTTCCGCGACGCGTTCTACACGCTCGCGCTCTTCATTGGATATCTGCAGCAGGGAAGAGTCCTTACCCGCAATCTTGGCCACGGTCGCATTGCGCAAAAAGCGCACCATCTGCCGCGCGAAGTGCGTAGGGCTATGGCCTTCACTGATGAGGCGGTCGACCTCCCGCAGCACATCGTCACTCGCGCCACGAGCAACTGCTTGCATCATTTGTTCGAGAATATGCGCCGGCGCGGCTCCGACCAGGTTACGAACGGATTCAGCCGTCAGCTTTCCGCTGGAGGATGCAATTGCCTGATCGAGGATCGACAGCGCATCGCGCATGGAGCCGTCGCCAGCCTCGGCCAGCAACGCAAGAGCATCGTCATCAGCTTTAATCTTCTCGCGGCCCACCAGATCGCGCAGTTGGCCGACAATGTCGGCGAACTTTACGGCGCGGAAACTGAAGTGCTGGCAGCGTGACCGGATGGTCTGCGGAATGTCCTCCGGTTGCGTGGTCGCCAGCATGAAAACAATGTGGTCGGGAGGCTCCTCCAGCGTCTTGAGCAAGGCATTGAAAGCCGCATCGGTGATCTGGTGCGCTTCGTCGAGAATGTAAATCTTGAAGCGGTCCCGCGCCGGACGGTATCGTGCCGCCTCCCGCAGTTCGCGGATTTCATCGATACCGCGATTGGTGGCAGCATCAATCTCGATCACATCCACCGCGTTTCCCGCGCGAATCTCGGTGCAGGATTCACAGACCCCGCAGGGTTCCGCCACCGGCTTGTCGGAGGACCGGCAATTCAACGCCGCCGCCAGAATGCGCGCCACAGTTGTCTTTCCAATGCCGCGATGCCCGCTGAAGATGTAACCATGGGCAGTGCGTCCCTGCTCCAACGCGTTCTGCAGGGTGCGGGTAACATGCTCTTGTCCGATAACCTCGGAGAATTTCTGCGGCCGGTATTTACGCGCCAGGACGGTATAGCTCATGAGCCGGAAAGGATGATTATACGTGATGCGTCGCCGGGATTGGGTGGCTAGCCCCCGGTATCTTGCTGCTTGCATCCCTGCGCGAAATGAAAAATAATTGCCCCGGTCGTATGCGGCGTCCTTTCCCAGCCGCACACGGCGGAGGATTGACTGATGCGATGTGATCGCCCGCTGGTGGTGCTATCGGGATTCCGATTCTGTTTCGTGCTCGCAACGGTTTGGCTCATCGCACTGCAGCCTTTCCACGCCCAAACCCCGCCGCCGCCCGCCCTTGGTCACATCATCGCTCAGCACGATGTTCCGCTGAAGATGCGCGATGGAGTCACGCTCTATGCCGATATTTATCGCCCCGATACGGCTGGAGCCTTTCCCGTCATCCTCATGCGTACACCCTATGACAAAAGCGCCACATGGGCTGTTTCCCCGGTCTTTAAAATGGTGCCCCGCGGCTACGTTGTCATCCTTCAGGACGTCCGCGGTCGCTACACTTCTGAGGGAGAATGGTATCCCTTCAAGCATGAGCAAGCCGACGGCTTCGATACCGTTGAATGGGCTGCCGCTCTCCCTTATTCCGATGGCAAGGTCGGCATGATGGGCGCTTCTTACGTGGGCGCGACGCAGATGCTGGCCGCCATTGCCCATCCCCCGCATCTCACGGCGATCGCACCGAACATGACGGCGAGCAACTACCACGACGGCTGGACCTATCAGGGCGGTGCGTTCGAGCAATGGTTCGACCAGAATTGGACCTCACAGATCGCGCAAGACACGCTCCATCGCCTGATCCATGAAAATACAGATGCCCGGGTCGGCGTCCCCACTCTGCCTCTCGCTAACTATCCGGTCTTCAATTTCGGGCAGTTGCCCGCGGACGCTCAACTCACTGCCACTCTGGCGCCATATTACCTCGACTGGCTGGCCCACCCGGACTATGACGAATACTGGAAGCAGTGGTCCATCGAGGAGCATTTTTCAAACATCGCCGTCCCCATGCTCCAGGTCGGTGCCTGGTATGACATTTTCAACGGCGGCACCTTGCGCAATTACATGGGCGCGAAAGCCCACGGATCCACCGACGCAGCCCGGACCCAGCAGCATCTGCTTATCGAAATCGGAGGCCACTCCGGCTTCGGCCGTCGCATCGGCGACGTCGACTTCGGTCCCCACGCCATCGAAAACGGTTACACCGACGTCATCCTCGACTGGTATGACTTCCTCTTCAAAGGCATCCGGAACCAATTTGCCACGGACAAGCCCGTCAAACTGTTCGTGATGGGCGCGAACGAATACCGCCAGGAAGACGATTGGCCACCGCCCCAAGCCCAGCCCACGAAGTTTTTCCTGCATTCCGCCGGCAAAGCGCAGTCGCTACGTGGCGACGGTTCTCTCTCAACGTCCGCGCCCAAGGCCGAGCCCTCCGACGCCTATGTTTACAATCCGGCCAATCCCGCGCCCACCGTGGGAGGGCCGCTGTGCTGTGACGCTGAACACATGGAGCCCGGCCCGCGCGATCAGCGACCCGTGGAAAATCGCGACGACGTGCTGATTTATTCCACCGGTCCGCTAACTCGCGACATGGAAGTCACCGGCCCGGTTACCGCTACTCTGTTCGTGAAATCCTCGGCTGTAGATACAGATTTCACTGCCAAGCTCGTAGATGTTTCGCCCGACGGCTTCGCGCAGGATCTCACTGAGGGCATCCTTCGTATGCGTTACCGTGCTTCGCCCGAGCATGCCACTCTTTTAAACCCCGGACAGGTCTACGAAATCTCGGTCGATCTTTGGGCCACGAGCAATGTTTTTCTCCAGGGCCATTCCCTGCGCCTGGAGATTTCCAGCAGTAATTTTCCGCGCTTCGATCGTAATCTCAATACAGGAGAGGAAATCAAATTTGCCCGCACTTCCGTCGCTGCCACGAACACAATTTTGCACGACGCACAACATCCTTCCGCGCTAATCCTTCCGGTTATGCCTTCGAAATGAAGTCACTCGATGTCAGACAATTCACACTGAATATTCTTTGTGGATCCATACGCAGGTCCAATCGGGAAATAGAGTGACGTCGCCATTCTCAACCCTTGCTAAAACCGCTGCGCAAGCGATAGGCTGGACGCTCACGGTCGCAACGAGGTGTTCTTATGCAACTGAAGCTGGCAACGCGAAACAACGATGGAGTTCTCGTGGTGGATTGCACGGGCCGCATTATATTTGGCGAGGAGTCCTCGCTGCTGCGGGAAGAAGTTCAAAAAGCTGTGTCGGAGAACAAGCGCATCCTCCTCAATCTGGGCGAAGTGAACTACATTGATTCCGGCGGTCTCGGGATCCTCGTAGCCTTGGATACAACTGCGCGCAACGCCGGCAGCACGATCAAATTGGCGAAGCTGACGAAACGCGTGGGCGATTTGCTGCAGGTCACCAAGTTGCTGACGGTTTTCGACGTCCACGACTCTGAGGCCGAAGCTATCGAATCCTTCCGCAAAGCGGCTTAGCCCCGCCCGCGATCGGCGACGCTGTTCGTGGAATGTGATCGACAGGACAATGATCGACAAAGCATGATCGACGGCGCGACCGCCACAGCTCCACCGGCTTCTTCCCGAATGGTACCTCGCATAGTTTTTCTTCTCTGCCTGCTGGTAAGTGCAAGCGGCTTCGTTTCTCCACCCGTCGCTCTAGCCATGGGACTGGTGTTTGGGCTGGCGTTTCCCCACCCCTACGGCAATGAAGCGAAAAGGTTTTCCAGATTCCTGCTGCAGGCCTCAGTGGTAGGACTCGGCTTCGGCATGAACCTGCACGAAGTCCTGCGTGCGGGGCGCAGCGGCTTCGTCTACACCATGGTGGGCATCAGCTTCACCCTGCTCGCGGGCATGGGGCTGGGCACGCTGCTGAGTGTGCAACGAGTTCCTGCGTTTCTTATTTCCACGGGAACCGCGATCTGTGGCGGAAGCGCCATTGCCGCCGTCGGGCCGATCACACAGGCCAGTGACGAAGAAATGGCCGTCTCGCTCGGAACCGTCTTCGTCCTGAACTCGGTCGCCCTGCTGATTTTTCCTTCCATTGGCGCTGCCTTCAGGCTCACACAAGCGCAATTTGGACTGTGGGCAGCGCTGGCCATCCATGACACCAGTTCGGTAGTGGGTGCGGCCGCCAAATATGGCGCAGAAGCGCTGGCCATTGCGACCACGGTGAAGCTGGCGCGCGCCTTGTGGATCGTCCCGCTTTCGGTCGGCACTGCCATAATCCGCGGCGCCAAGGCCAAGATTCAATGGCCATGGTTCATCGGCTTCTTTTGCCTAGCCGCAGTATGCAACACATATCTGCCGGCGGGAGTGCATGCCTATGCTCTTGCGGTAAAGATTGCGAAGATTGGATTGACAGCTACTCTTTTCTTGATCGGAAGCGGCATCTCGGTCGGAACCGTCAAGCAGGTCGGGCATCGTCCCTTATTGCAAGGCATCTTATTATGGTTGCTGGTTTCCGTGGGATCGCTTTGGCTGATTCGCCTGGGATGGATTGCTCTGTGAAGAAGGGAAGCAGAAACAAAGAATCGCCGAAGCGTAAAGCGAGATCTCTCGCCAGACTATGCATCAGATCGAGCTTCGAACATGCGACTCCGCATCGAAGCAGCCATCCGCCGAATTCCCAAAGGTAAGGTGTCCACCTACGGAGGGGTCGCACGAGCGGCCGGACTCCCAGGAGCAGCACGGCAGGTGGCCCAGGTGCTGCACCGCAGCTTCGGCTTGCCCTGGCAGCGCGTGTTAGGTGCGGGCGGAGAAATCAAGCTGCGCGGCGATTCGGCCATCGAGCAGCGGCTGCGACTGGAAGCCGAAGGCGTACGCTTCCGCGGACGCAAAGTGGACATGAAGCAGTGCGACTACAAGTTCACCCGCGTGACTAGGAAGCGCTGAGCGCCGCTATTTCTTGAACTGCTCGTCAATCTCCACCTGATATCCCGTAACCATTTTGTTGGTTTCGTTGGCCATGCCGACGACTGACATTAATTCCTTAGAACATTGCGTCAGTCATCCCTTTTTTCTGTGCCGAAACAGTATGGGACGCAATGCAGTAGCCGCACTGGTTGGTTACGCTGACCGCTACATAAATCATCTCTTTGGTCAGCGGATCAAGCGCTCCAGGAGCCATAATCTGCTTGATGTCTTCCCACGTACGCTTCAGCGTGGAAGGATCGTGAGCGATCGCCTTCCAGAAATTGTTGATCCAGTCAGTCTTGCGCGTGGCCATAATGTCGTCATAAACCGCGCGCACTTCCGGACTGGCGTCCTTATATTCGATGAGTCCCAGCGTTGCCATGAGGTCTCCAGTCCTCCCAGGTTGGATTACCACGGAGACCCGGAATCAGGGAGAGAAAGCCTTAAGAAGTTCTCTCCGGGACTCCGTGTCTCCGTGGTGAATCGCTTCAACTACTTCGGCAATTCACCACCCAGCAGTTTTTCCAACGCCGCTGCTGGGCAGCGCACTCCCACGAAGAACTGGCCGAACAAGGCATATACAGCGCTGACATGGTCGAAGCGCATCTCGTAAATCAATTTCTTAAACACGAGCGGATCGTCAGCGAACAGATCGACGCCCCACTCCCAATCGTCAAAGCCAATCGAGCCGTGATGATCTGCTTGACTTCACCCGCATAGCGGCGGCCCACCAGCCCATGCTCACTCATCTGGCGGGCGCGCTCTTCGATCGGAAGGGTATACCAGTTCTTATCTTCGCCCCGCAGCCGGTTCATAGGATAAAAGCAGACGTAGCGGTTCGGCGGAATCTCAGGAAACAGCCGCGGATGCATTGCTTCCCGATGCCGGTCGAGCTTGCATTCGATTTCGGCCTTCCACTGGTCGGAGTGCGGTTGAATGCCCTGATCCACCAGCTCTTTGTAAATCTTGAGCGTGGAATCGTAGAGCCCCAGCTCGATGATGGATAAATAAGAAGACGTGGGCTCGAGGTAATCGCTCAGCCGCAAGCCCGCCAGTTTGAGCTCCGCCTGGTTAAGATCGGCAAAAGACTTGCGGAAATGCACCAGCATCAGATCGCCCTTGTGGCCGATCAACGAGAAAAGTGCGGACTGCCCGCTGGAATTCTGTTCCATTCCACCCAGCACTGCCGCCGCTTCCTCAGCGATCGCCGACCGCGTGGCGCCAGGCAGCGCTCGCCAGGCCGTCCAGCGAAAGCGCATCATCTGGTGCAGCACGCCGTAACCCTCGGTAGTAAGCGGCACTTCGGGAAGCTGGGCGGATGCCGCTTGTGGATGAGCAGGTGGAGTTGAGATAGTCGTCATTGTCTTCTCAGGACGCGGATTCATGATTTCACAATCCATTGTACGCAAGAGGTGCGAAGCCAGCGAGTCGACGATTTACAATCATGCTGGCGTCCCCGGCTCCTCTGTTCTAGAGCCGCACAGTGCATTCATGCGAAAACTGATCCCATCATTTTGTGTTGTTCTGGCGTTATCGGCTTTGCTGGCGGCGCAGAGCAAGAGACTATGGGTCCTGCGCGCACCCGGTGAGATGGCGGAGTACGACCCCACAACATTTTCTGCCAAGCAAATTGTGAAGGTCCCGCCGGAAGCCGCGGCATCCCCGCAGACCTTCTCCGTCAATCATCTGGGGCAAATGCTGTTCGCCGCACCGGTTTCTCTTCCGCTGGCAGAAGGCGATCTAGTGGCCGATCAGAAGGTCTGGTTCTGGGATGGCCGCACCGCGAACACCCTGACGCGCGAAATCGCCCGCACCACATCCACGGCAGGTTCAAACCTGGCCATCACCGAGTCAGCTCCCGTGCCTTTTCTATCGGCGGATGGAACCCACCTCTACTGGTTTTCGAACCAGGCGCGCCGCCTGCAGCGCGATGGCGTCGATCTTTCCACCAAGACAACCTGGCTAAGCTGGCAGACGGATTTCTCCGGTGCCGGCCGGCAGGACCTGGCCTCGACCGCGCTGCCCGAGTGCTCGTGCCCGACCGGGGGCTGTGAGGAAACCTGTCCGTATGGCGAGGTGTGGGTTCCAGACGACGGGGTGGGCAAGTTTTTCCTGCTGACTCAGTTCGTGTCAGGCAAGACTCAGCCTCTTTACAAGGCCACCTCTTTATACGAGGAAAACGCGGGCAAATGGACCGCGACGCCCCTTGATCCTCCGCTGCGGCGTGTGCTGGACGCCACGAATGGCAACACAATCCTGGAAGCGATTCCCGACACGGCTTGCTGCGGATGGGAGAATCAGAGCGACGATCAAACTCTGCTCCATCTTCACGGCAAGACGTTAGCTGTGTTCGATGAGCAAGCGGCCTACAAGAATGCCGACTACGACGTCAGCTTCTACACCGACAACGGCAAGCTGTCGCCCGATCTCGGCTCTGTGGCTTTGACCATCGTCGCCACCGCCCAGCCCAACAAGCCGATTCAGCTCGCCGAGGAGGGTCAATCCAACCCCGAAGAGTCGCAGCGCATTCGCAAGGCTTTATTTGACCTGCCAGCCATCGAGATCAAGAGCACCGAAGATGCGCCGCGACGCATCGCATTCCTGCCCCACTCCGCCCTGGTCGGCTGGATCAGCGACAAGGAAATTTTAATCGTCGAGGGACATCTGCTGGTCGCTTATAACATAGCGAACGGCGCCCGGCGAAAGTCGAATATCCGGGTCGAAGACGCGGCGCACGCGTTTCTTCGGTAAAAAAGCCCAAAATCCAGCCATTCCCGCCCCCTCATCTCATGAGAAGGACAAGAGCCACCTGTATGGCACCCTCGGGCCACATATTCCCCGTATCGTGCCATTGTCATCCCGCACTCACGGCCTCAGGATACTGGTGCCTGGTGAATGGCCCTTGAAATTGATGGCTATTTCGCAAGGCGAGGCTGAGGGAGATCGAAAGAGACAAAATGTTTCAGCAAAATCTAACCACGGAGCTTGGCAGTCCTCAGATCGCGGTGCCGAATACGCAGCCTCTCCGCCTGCAGATCGCGCTGGTTCTTCTCCTGGTTGCCCTAGCAGTCGTAATCGTGAAGGACCGCGAATTCTGGTTTGGCTCGGACGATGTGGTCGAAGCCGATGCGTCAGTTTCCGAAGCCGTTCGGCAAGCAGCGGTCGCAACCGTCCCTGCTAAGTCCGCTCCGGCGGTGCAAGCGGGCGTCGCAAAAAACAACGTCGCTCTCAAGACTTCTGCCAAGGCACCCATTTCTAAGCCATCTCAACAAGTCGCCGCTGATTCGGGCCTTGTCACTTCAAGCCTCGCGAACCCAGATGCGCCAGTGGTCGCGGCCACTCGGGCTGCCCTGCCTCCGCTCGATGTCGAGGTAATTGCCGGTGACAGTCACCGCAGCATTCATCCCGGAAGCAACGTCTCGAAAGTGGAAAACCCCAGCGACTCAAACCGCGCCCCAGCGGCCACCGCCTCAGCGGTCAGCCTGACCACGAATGCGGCAGAACACGAGCGTCTTTCCGGCGCCACCTTTCCGGAGCTGCATCAGACCGTCGAAGCCACTTATCCACTGCTGGGACAGCACACGCGGTACAGGGTTCGGTGGTGCTGCAGGCGCTTGTTGGCGCCGACGGGACTATCGAAAACCTACGCGTGATCAGTGGCCCTGGCATCCTGACTGCCGCGGCTCAGCAAGCGGTCCGCCAGTGGCGCTTCAAGCCCTACATGCAGAACGGACAGGCGGTCGAGACCAAGGCCAGAATCACAGTAAACTTCTCGATCCGGATCTCCGACAATCCCCCAGACGCAAGCTAACACGCAAGCAAGCAAGCCTCCTCATCAATAGAATCAGCCGACCGTGACCCCTTCCTTGCGTCGTCCCGCTCGATAGAGAACCCAGCCGAGAGCGTTCGCGCCGAGCACAACAATCGCAATCTTCAATGAGTATCCCCACGAACTCTCTACATCGATGACGGGGAAAATCGAGAGCACGACGTAGACCAGCGTCATCAGGAATCCCGAAACCGCAGCCAGGCGCAGCCACCATCGCGGGCGAAGCCCTCGATCCTTCGGGGACAGGAACGGGATGGCAAACAGCGCCAGGTAGGCGATGGCGTAGAACGTAAAAGCCCAGGTCAGCAGCAGTTCGTAAGCTTCCTGAGGGCCAACTCCAATGAGCGCGGCCGCACTGCCGGTCAGGGTAACGACTCCCAGAAAAAGAATCGAATTCACTGGAGTCTTGTACTTGCTGTGCAGACGCGTGAACCAGTCGGGAAGCAGATGATCCCATCCCGCCACCATCGGCAACCGCGAGCTGGCGCTGAAATAGACGCTGAAACTTGTGGGGTAATTCAGGAAGAGCAGGACGATGGCCAGCGGAACGACAAAGCCGGCCGGCAAACCCAAAGCCACGCGCGCCCAGCCGCAGGGCCTGCGGGATAGGGCCGACGACATCCACTGCCTCCGGGGAAACGAACGCCAAAATTGAGCTAGTGGCAAAGATATAGATAAGCGCGATGAAAGGCGCCGTGATCAGGACCGAACGAGCAAGGTTGCGTGCCGGATTTCGGCACTCACCCGCGAAGATAGCAACATACTCGAAGCCGCTCAGCGCGCCAAACATCATCTTGGTAAAAACACTGAGGCTGAAGACGGTAAGCGGCGGCATAACCAGTCGCAGAGGGTGATATTCAGAGAGCGTCCCGCGCCAGAGGTTAAGCAGCGGAGTAGCAATGAGCAATGCCAGGGTGATCAGTGTAGCGATACTGCCGGCATTGCTCAGCCACTTGCCGACGCGCAGCCCAAGCGCGGCCAACCACATCATCGCTGCAATCGATCCGAAGGAGACCGCCAGGATCAGCCAGCGGCTAGAGGCGATCCATGCGGCTGCGGGGCCGAGGGCGTAGGCCACGAATGTTGTAGTGACCAGTCCGATCACCGCCACGTAGAGCATCACGAAGAGCCAAAGATTCCAAGCTACCAGGAACCCGATCTGATCTCCGAAGGCAAGGCGCGCCCACTCGTACAAACCACCCTCGAGCGGCATGAGGCGATTGAGATAAGCGACCACCAGGGCCAGCGGGATAAAAAACAGAATAAAAGCAGCAAGCCAGAAGACAACATGAGCAGAGCCAGCCTTGGCGGCGGTGCCGAAGAAATCAAGCACAATAACAAGAAGCACCTGCGCCATCACCAGGTCGAAAAGGCCGAGATCCTTGTGCAAGTCGGCGCTATGGGCCTGAACTTCAGCCTCAGCGGCGCCCAGTGGAGTGGAGTTCTGAGCTGTCAAATTGCTCGCCCTCGTACTTGTGTCGCGCCGATTATGGCTTTTTCTCCGCGGGCTTGAGCAGCAAATCCTGATAGTCAAAGCTGAAATCCGCCAGCGGAGAGACCGCCGCCATGCGCGCGCTCTCAATGCTTCCGTCCGGCTTCAACCAGAAAGTGACGAAGGCATCTTCGATAGTGCGATCGCGCCAGTGC
Organism: uncultured Acidobacteriaceae bacterium; assembly: GCA_963763285.1. Lineage (GTDB taxonomy): Bacteria > Acidobacteriota > Terriglobia > Terriglobales > Acidobacteriaceae > Sulfotelmatobacter. Next base: position 24,602 of record CAVXOK010000005.1, read on the forward strand.
GCCTTGAATGTGTCGTACTGCCAGTGCTGCAAGTCGCCGATCATCGACGGCGTGTGATCGAAGGTAATAACCAGGCCGCCATTCTCGCCGCGGATCGTGATCGGACCATACCAGGCGTCGGTGTAACTGCCCGCATATTTCTCCAGCGGCAGCGAAGGCTTGGAGTCCGCCGCGCGAACGCCTTCCGCCTTCTTCATCACTTCCGCTGCGTTCTTTTCCTGCGCATCTTTCAGCGACTTAAAGCCGGCAATCCAGTCGGTCGGCGGCAAGCCAAAATAATGATCCAGCACGTGATAAAGAACAGAGTCGAAAGCTCCACTTTCCTCCGCATTGGTAAGCACAACCACTCCCAGATTTTCCTCGGGCACCAGCATCACGCGCGAAACGAAACCGGCCACACCGCCGGTGTGCCCCACAAGTTTACGGCCATGATAGTCACGTAGACCCCAGCCCAAAGCGTAGTCCGCGAAGTTCGCTTTCAGGCCCGTCAGGGGCGGAGGAGGATCGCCGATCGGAAGAATTGTCTGCGGCGCCCACATCTCTTTCGACTGCTGCTCGCTGAACAAGCGGCCATCGCGGTCGACGAATTTTCCGCGGTTGAGTTGCAGCTGCACCCATTTCGCCATGTCAGAGGCGCAAGAATTGATCGACCCTGCCGGACCTACATTGTCGAGCGCTTCAAAATGGATCACTTGCAGCTTGCCATCAACGCGGGAGTGAGGGAAGGCATAGTCGTCGCCTGGTTTGAAGGCGGTGGTGCTGAGATTTGAGTTACTCATGCCCAGCGCCGCGAAGATGTGCTGGCGGATGTAATCGTCCCACGAAACCCCCGTCACAGCGGGAATAATCTGTCCTGCTGTCATGTAGAGCAGGTTGTCGTAGGCGTAGTGGCTGCGGAAACTCGACGCGGGTTTCATGAAGCGCAGCTTGTAAATGATTTCCTCGCGCGTGTAGGTCGACTGCGGCCAGAACAGCAGATCTCCTTCGCCCAGTCCCATGCCGCTGCGGTGGGTCAGCAGATCGCGAATGGTCATCTCATGCGAAACATACGAATCGTACATCACGAAGCCGGGAAGACGTTGGTACACTGGATCGTCCCAGGAGAGCTTGCCCGCATCTACCAGTCCCGCCAGAGCGGCGGTGGTGAAGGCTTTTGTGTTCGAGCCAATGCCAAACATGGTGTGCTCATCGACCGGCTTTGGATCGCCCAACTTACGCACACCGTAGCCTTTCGCCAGTACGATTTTGCCGTCTTTCACAATGGCTACGGCCATTCCCGGCACGTCAAAGGTCTTCATGGAATTGCCGACGTAGGAATCCAGATCGGCCGGGGGAGTATTCTGGGCCCAGAGCGAGGTAACGGAAGCGACGAAAATCGCAGCCACCCACTGCGAACGAATGAATTTGGGCATCGAGCCTCCCTAGGATGACGATGACTAAGAAGGCAGCATTAGAACACAAAAGATCGCTTCGGTGATCCTACGAAACGCAGATATACAGAAACAAGAAGGCAGGCGGGCGCCTCAGCACCCACCTGCCATTCGAACTTGCAGTAATTTAGTGGTGGTCGCCGTGGCTGTGGCGCCAGGTCCAGTATTCCTTCTGTTCTTCGGGAGGCAGCTTCCGAAAGTCTCGATGTTCATCACGGTGGTTTTCGTGGGCCCACCGCTGATAATAAACCACTTCGTCATCGTTCCAGACGTGGTAGTCGCTGTAGTAAGGGTCATAGACCCGGTAATAATGATGTGCGCATGCGGTGCCCCAGACAGAACTCAGGGCGGCGGCCAAGACCAGCGAACTGATAAATCGCGACTTGCTGTTCATCGGTAAATGGTCCTCCTCGTGGTTTTTACCTGTTAACAAAAAAAGTCTCATCTCTCTTGGCAACCGCTCCGCCCCGTTGAGTTCGTTGCGCAGACTCGTCTACTGGTTGCTCACAACGAGCTCTCGACGTGGGCCACTTTGGTGGTTACAAAAGGCACAACCCAGTGCCGCCATAGCCTCGCGAACCCCGAATTGTAACAGCGGTCGCCCCGTGGTTTGTGGAAAGCGCATAGATGGCGCCTCACCCTCATCCCACCCGTCGACTCTTCAAACATATCAAACCCAATCTCGTCGGTTTGTTGCGCAATATCCCGAAATGTGCTGGGCTGTTCCCGGCTTGCCATCAGATTCCGGAAAGGCATCACGGGGTCACGTCGTAGAGACATTGCTTGCAACGTCTTCGCCGGCAGCGTCTCAAGAGTCGGGCACCTTTCGAATTTCATGACGGTTTCATAAGGCACCGGAGTTCAACGGTGGGAGCCCTTATCCGGTGCCGTTTTTATTAGCAGGTTTTACCGCTGGCACGACCCAGAACCTCGGAGGCATTTCCATCACGACTCGCGTTTCTGATTTCTAAGATAGAATCAATTTAGAAGAATAAGATTTAAGGAGTACACACAGAATGTATCCGGAAATTATGGTTATCCCCATGCGCGAAGAGTTGACCCGCCTGGGTATCGAGGAACTGCGTACACCCGAGGCCGTCGACGGCGCGCTGAAAGCGCAAACGGGTACGACCCTGGTAGTCGTGAACTCCATTTGCGGATGCGCCGCCGGCCGCATGCGCCCGGCCGTCCGCATGGCTTTGCAGCGCGCTGCGCAGCCCGACAAAGCATTTTCTGTATTCGCCGGGCAGGACCTCGAAGCCACCGAACGCGCCCGCGGCTATTTCACGGGACAACCGCCGTCTTCACCATCGATCGCCATCCTGCGCGACGGCCAACTCGTTTACATGATGCCCCGCCGCGACATCGAATCCCGCGAAGCCCCAGCCATCGCCGCCGACTTGAAAGCAGCGTTAGACAAATTCTGCGCCCGACCGGTAACCACACCATAGCTCGGTAGAGACGTGGCTTGCTTTGTCTCTCGCCCAGGCGATGCGGCCGTGGAACTCCTATTTCTTGCCCGGCCCGCTAATCATGAACGCCTTAACCACAATTCCATTCGGTTGCACCCCCACCGGAATCATGGTCATTAGCGAATACTCCGTAGGTTCCAGCTTCCGCGGCGTGCGCTTCTGAATCACACTCACATCGCCGGCTTGAGTGTCCAGGACCAGAAGATACCTTTGGTCTGGCGAGAGCGCCAGTCCATCCGGGCGGCTTCCCACTGCCATGGTTGCGATCCTCCGGCCCACATCGATGTCGTAGACGGCAACGCTATCTGACCCGAAGTTGCTGGCGTACAGCCGCGAGTTATCCAGCGTGACCACAGCGTGGGTCGGATGCTGCCCGATCAGTGCGCTGCTGCCCACCTCATTGTTTCCCGTCTCAATAATAGAAATGCTGTCGGAATCAAAATCGCAAACGATGAGTTCGCCACCATCGGGTTTCAATGCGAGGCTCACCGGCGTCCGCCCCACATCCAGCAGCGCCAGCAGCCGGTCACTCGTCGCCTCGCTGCTCGTTGTGCCCCGAGCCAACGCAATGGACGCGACCTGCGACGAGCCCGAACACGCTACAAACGCTTTGCTCGAATCCGGCAGGATGGCGATGTCCTCCGGTTGCCGGCACACTGGCAAGGTCGCCCGCACCCGCAGCAGCTTTGCGTCGATCACGGAAACTGTGTCGTCGCCGCGATTGGATACAACCACGGTGGCGCCATCCGGCGAAACCCGTGCCAGTCCTGGCGCAGCGCCCACTCGCACATTGCCGATCACGATCCTCTTATCGAGATCGATGACCGAAACATTGGCCGACCCTGAGTTCGCAACATAGGCGCGCTTGCCATCTTCAGAAACATCAATGAAGTACGGCCTCCCATGTACTCCGATCGTTGCCACCGCGGCATTCTTTTCGGCATCGATCACGCTGACATTGTTTGACTCCGAGTTGACCACATAGATTTCATTCTTCTTGGTGTTAGCGGCCACGCCAGTCGGCTCCATGCCTACGGCAATGGTCTTCGCCGGCTCAAACGTCCGCAAATCAATCACGCTGACCGTATTGCTCTTGCCGTTGGTGATGTAGGCATACTCACGATAGGCTGGCCCGTAGTCGGGCAAAGCCTGTTCGCGGAGATACCACCAGCCAAGCCCGACCAGCAGTGGAATCAGAACAACAGTGATAAGGAGTTTTCGCAAGATGAAGGTTGTTTCCCTGAAGGAAATAATCAAAAATCACTGTCGATGATTGCTCGCCCTACTGCCGCAAAGTCAGCCCACTCAAAACCACCTGCTGCTTGGCGATCAGCGATTGCACGCCCTGCCGCGCAAAAGCCATCATCTTCGCGAACTGCGCTTCGTCAAAGGCCTGCCGTTCCGCGGTAACCTGTACTTCCACCATCTTGTGCCCGGCCGTCATCACAAAATTCATGTCCACATCAGCGCGGGAGTCCTCCTCATAACAAAGATCAAGCAGGACTTCTCCATCCACAATCCCCACGCTAACCGCGGCTACGAAATCCCTCAACGGAACTGACGTCAAAGTTCCAGCCTCCACCAATTTCTCGAGCGCGAGTCCCAAAGCGACGAACGCGCCTGTAATCGAGGCGGTCCGCGTCCCTCCATCCGCCTGAATCACGTCGCAATCAATCCAGACCGTACGCTCGCCCAGTCGCGTCAGATCTGTGACCGCACGTAAAGACCGCCCAATCAGCCGCTGGATTTCATGCGTCCGTCCGCTCGGACGCCCCTTCGCGACTTCCCGCGACGTTCGCGTCAGCGTAGCCCGCGGAATCATCGCGTACTCACTCGAGATCCATCCCTTGCCCGAGTTCCGCATGAACGGCGGTACCGTCTCTTCAATCGACGCAGTGCAAATCACCCGCGTGTTCCCCACCTCAATCAGCACTGATCCCTCTGCTGTAGTAATAAAGTCAGGCACGATCGAAACCGGCCGTAGTTGGTCAGGCGAGCGATTATCCGAGCGATAAAACATAAGCAAGAATTGTACCCGATGCTCGTGTAGGAGACTTCATGTGGGGACAGCCGCCCTCGGCTGTCCGGTCGAGTGCAGTTCGACCTTCAGCGCCCTGCCTTTACAAAGCCTTTGCACTTCTTCACCAAACTCTATGCAACTTTCCTGGTGCACCCGGGTCTACTCCCCCAAGAGAGCAAATCGAGGCTCTCCAATCGCCACACGAACGGAAGGTTCTAACCTTCAACAGGAGGAACCGCAATGGATACACAGCGTAGTCGTCCTCTCACCTTCTCCACAATTTCCTTAACGTCTCTGGCCAAAACAGGTGTCAGACTAGGCCTTGCGATAACCACGACGTTGCTGCTAACTCTGTCCAGCTTCGCGGAGCAGACAACGCCACCAACTCCGCCGCCGGATTCACCACCCAGCTCTCAGAGCGCTGTAGCATCCGCACAACCCGCTCCCGAGGCGACCACCATAACTGTTGCCGCCGGAACCAGCATCGCCCTCGTGCTCACCCATCCCATTCAGAGCCGCTACATTCATCACGGAGACGACATCTACGCCCAGGTCATTTCTGCAGTCACCGCCGGCAACCAGGTCGTCATCCCTCCCGGAACTCTGGTTGAAGGAAAAGTAGACAAGCTTGGCCGGAACGGCAGTCGCGGCGAACTCTATCTGCAGTCCATGTCGATCACTTACCCCGATGGCTACGTAGCTCCCGTCGCCGGCCCCATAACATTGGAGAGCGACGAAGGCTACGCCCTCAAGGATCCCGGCAAAGGGCGCATTGCGGTGTTGATTGCGGGACCTCTAGCTGGGTCGGGCCTGGGAGCATTGATAGGTCACTCGCTTGCCAGTTCGCAAGGCACTACCCTCACCAGCAGCATTCCGCAAGGTTGTATCCCAGGCTCGCCGGGATGCCTTTCCTCGAGCATAACGGGCCCTCCTGACAAGGGAAAAGACACCGTGATTGGCTCGGCTGTCGGTGCCGGCGTAGGATTGGCCGTCGGGTTTCTACTTGTCGGGACTTCTCACCATTTTTTTCTCGATGTAGGATCACCCGTCGAGATGGTGCTGCAGCATCCGCTAACTCTGCAAGGGGACGAAGTCGCCGATGCTGTCCGCCAATCTAATCAACATCCGGCGCCCGAGCAGCCCATTGCCCAGCGGCCGCAACCCCCGCCACAACCACCCAAAACCGACCCCGGCACCTGCTACACTCCAGGCACTCCGGGCACGCCTGACACGGATATCCCCGGAACGCCGGCTACCCCCGATTCGCCCGGAACTCCATCCATCCACATTCCCGGCATCCCGCCAACTCCACCCACCCCACACCCTTGCCCCTAAAGGACCGCGAGTCAATTCGATCTCGATCGGCGGAGAGTTTTCTCAAGACTCTCCGCCGAGTTAAACTGGGGCTGGGATCCGAGAACTGAGAACTGCTTCATGCCCACCCTAATTCCTCAATCCACTCGCATCCAATCCGCCGGCAACAAGCCTAAGCTCATCGACGAATACATCGGACGCGTCAACTCGCAAACTTCATCCGCAAGCGTAGCTCACATGCGCAGCCCCGCCGGATGGATCGAGCCCGGCCAGACTCCCGCCTTCGACGAGTTCACTATCGTCCTGAAAGGCGTGCTGCATGTCGAACACAAGAACGGTGCCCTTGAGGTCACCGCCGGACAAGCCATAATCGCCCACGCCGGCGAGTGGATCCGCTACTCCACTCCGCATGAGGGCGGCGCCGAGTACATCGCCGTCTGCCTCCCCGCCTTCTCTATGGAAACCGTCCACCGCGACCTGCCCTAGGCCAACCCGATGGAGACTTTCGGCTGTAACCCACGAGCGGCGCGGGTTTCGAAGCCTGGAACAGCAGAATCGATGGTATAATTTCGCGCGTTTTGGAGTCTAAGAAAAAGTTCGTCGTAAGAAATTCAACGTCGCCAATCCCCTGCGCTCGCTAGGAAAAATCGATTCCCGTACAGGAAGACAACCATGAAAAGTTTGCGCGCGTTTTACATCGCCCTGCTCCTACTGATCGCAGCCACCCATCCCGCCACTTCACAAGCCTGGATTCCGTTGGTGAACCAACCCGACCCAAGCCTCGGGCTAAGCAACCCCCTCCTGCTCACCGACGGCACAGTCATTGCGCACCAAGCCTGCGGAATGCAGTGGTGGCGTCTAACTCCCGATCAATACGGCAGCTATATCAATGGCACGTGGAAGCGGATCGCGTCCCTGCCGGCCGGGTACGGCCCGCTTTATTTCGGTTCGGCCGTTCTGCCCGACGGTCGCGTCATCATGATGGGCGGAGAAGACAACGGCACCCCCGATAATTGCCAGTCCGTTTGGACCAATCTCGGTGCGATTTATGACCCAACCACAAATAAATGGACCTCCGTAGCGCCTCCCGACGGGTGGACCACGATCGGCGACGCCCAAAGCGTCGTTCTCCCTAACGGCCTCTATATGCAGGCCAACTGCTGCACCAAGCAGTCAGCCCTGCTGAACCCCAAGACTCTGACGTGGACTATGACTGGCCAGGGAAAGTTTGACGTCAACGACGAGGAAGGTTGGAATCTGCTACCCGACGGCACCGTGCTCACGGTCGATGCCTACGTTTTTCAATACAAGGCGGATGGCAAGAATTACGAAATTTATCACCCTTCCAAGGGCAACTGGACCAGCGGCCCCGCCCCCGGCACGATTGTCCAACTATGGGATTCCTACCCCAATGCCCAGGGGGCCTCAAATGAAGTAGGTCCTGCCGTCTTGCGCCCCGACGGCACGGTGTTCGCCACCGGAGCCAACGGTGCTCCAGGAAAACCCGGCCATACCGCCATCTACGACACCAAGACCAAAACCTGGACAGCCGGTCCCAACTTCCCAGGCGACCTGGATATAGCCGACGGCCCGGCGTCGTTACTGCCCAATGGCAACGTGCTGGTTCAAACCAGCCCGGGCATCTTCGACGTCGGTTCCAAGTTTTTCGTATGGGACGGAAGCACATCTCACCAATGTTACCGCTAGCAACACGGATGCGCCGAACATTCCGTCCTACTATGGCAACATGTTGCTCCTGCCCACTGGCGAGGTTCTCTGGACCGACTTCGGCAACGTTTGGGTGTATCAGCACGGAGGCCGCCCCAACCCCGATTGGGCTCCGCGGATCACTGCAGTGCCCAGTGCAGTGAAGCGCGGACAGTCGTATGTTGTCTCCGGCTTCAACTTCAACGGATTCTCCCAGGGCGCCGCATATGGCGACGATACCCAGGCCGCCACCAACTATCCGCTGGTGCGGATCACCAACCGTGTCACCGGCGTCGTAAACTTCGCCAGGACCCACGACCACAGCACCATGGCGATCGCCTATACCCACCAGGCCTCTACCCACTTCGACATGCCCAAGAAGATGGAGACCGGCCTAAGCGACTTGCAGGTGATCTGCAATGGCATAGCCTCTGAATCCGTAACCGTGAATGTCGAATAGAATGTCATGCTGAGCGCAGGGGATCTTCCAAAGGACGATCCAGCTCAGTCGCAGCATAGCCAGCACCGAAGACGCCGGATCGTCAGGGGGAAACTAAAACCGAGAACTGGGCAACAAGAGACTGCCCTCACTCCCACTCAATCGTCCCCGGAGGCTTGGAAGTAATGTCATACACCACGCGGTTCACGCCCTTCACTTCATTCACAATCCGCGTGGAAATATTTTTCAGCACTTCATGCGGCAGCGCAACCCAGTCGGCCGTCATGCCATCTTCGGAACTCACGGCCCGGATCGCGCAGGTATAAGCATAGGTCCGCATGTCGCCCATCACGCCCACCGACATCACCGGCAGCAGCACCGCAAACGACTGCCAGATTTTCGTGTAGAGGCCGGCGTTCTTGATCTCGCTGACCACAATGTCGTCGCACTCGCGCAGCAGCGCCAGGCGCTCCGGCGTGACTTCTCCCAAAACGCGCACCGCCAGCCCAGGACCGGGGAACGGCTGCCGCTGCAGAATTTCTTCCGGCATTCCCAGGTCGCGGCCAATCTTGCGGACCTCGTCTTTGAACAAATCTTTCAGCGGCTCGATCAGCTTGAGCTTCATTTTTTCCGGCAGTCCGCCCACATTGTGATGCGACTTGATCACCTGCGACGGCCCCCGCACCGAGCGCGATTCGATCACATCCGGATAAAGCGTCCCCTGCACCAGCCACTTCACCTTGCCTTCTTCTTTCTCGATGCGCCGCGCTTCCCGCTCAAATACTTTGATGAATTCGTTGCCGATAATCTTGCGCTTTTTCTCCGGATCGCTGACGCCTTTAAGCTTCCCGAGAAAACGCCGCGTCGCATCAACCGCGTCGAGGCGCAGGCCAAGCTTGTCGTGCAGCGTCTTCTGCACTTTCTCGAACTCGTTCTTGCGCAGCACGCCGTTGTTCACGAAGATGCAGGTCAGCCGCGACTTGCCGCGTGCATCGCGCAGAGCGCGATCCACCAGCACCGCCGCGACCGAAGAATCCACTCCGCCCGAAAGCGCGCAGATGGCGCGTCCCGCTGCCCACTTGCTGCTTCACCTGCTCGATGGTCGAGTCGATGAAGTGCTGCGGCGTCCACAAGGGCTTCGCGCCGCAAATCTGGAAGACAAAATTGCGCAGGATCTCGCGTGCCGTTCCGCGTGTGGTGAACTTCGGGATGGAACTGCACCGCAAACCACTTCTTCGCGACATTCTGAATTCCCGCGACGGCATGCGAAGTTTTCGCAGTCAACTCAAACCCCGGAGGCAATTCCAGCGCCTCATCGCCGTGCGACATCCACACCGCCTGCCGCTTGGCCATTCCCTGGAACAGCACCGACTCAGCGACAATGTCGACCTCCGCGTGCCCATACTCGCGCTTGTCCGCCGGCCGCACTTTGCCGCCAAGCGTGTGCACCATGAACTGCAGCCCGTAGCAGATGCCCAGCACGGGCAGGCCCAGCTCGAACAGGCGCGCGTCCGCCGGCGGCGCGTCTTTGTCGTAGACCGACCACGGTGCTCCCGAGAGCACAATGCCCACCGGAGCGCAGCTTTTGACTTCATCCAGCGAGGCCGTGCAAGGCAGCACCACGGAAAAAACATTTTGTTCGCGGATGCGGCGCGCGATGAGCTGCGTATACTGCGCGCCAAAGTCGAGGATGACGATGGATTCGTTAAGTCTGGATTGGGGTTCCACGGATGAGTTTCTCAAATCGCGTGTCCCGTGTAAAGAGAGCAATTCTCGAAGCGCACAGAAAACGCTGCACGCTACGTCTCTGCAAGCAGGCCCGGCAGGTCGCTGAGGATCGGTTCTTCGCGGTCGATCGAGGTCTGGGGCGGAGGAGCCGGCGATCGGCCCGGAAGAAGCCAGAGCATCCGGCATTTCGGCGATGCAGACATATCCTGCGAGACGCGCCATGTACAGCCAGTCCACAACAGCGAAATACACAAGTGTAATAAGAAAGACGCCGGCAATCACGAGCCGCCACGGAGCGAACTGGATAAAAGCAAGCGGCACTGACACAGCCGTCGTGGCGACGCTGAAAGCGACTAGGTGCGCCAGTCCGGTCCATGTGCTTACCGCAAATACTGGTCCGGTTCGTTCTCGAAAAAAAGTGACTGCAGCGGCGAGCGCGCCCAGCGTATCCTCGCCGTCGCGGACGGCAAATATGCTGGCCAGCGACAGCAACCAGTTCAGCGCAGGCCACGCGATGCAGATCAATCCGGCTAGCGGCAGAAAGAGAACGAAAGCCAGACCTGGTTCAGGGTGTGCCTTCGACGAGACAAAGCTGACAAGAATCGATGCGCCGACAATGGCCAGAATCGCCGCCAGAGTCACAGCAGTGCGCAAGAAGTTGAGGCCGACAAGAGAGCCCCATGGCCGCTGCCGCTCGAGCAAGTCAGACGTCGCCGTCGAGACACTGCCCGCAATGTCTCGACGAAAGTATTCGAGCAGAGAGCGGACCGTCGCGGCGCGGCCGAAAGAAGCAGCGATAATCCAAAGCAACGACAACGCAATCACTGCAAATAAGGCTGCCAGCACGGCGCGATTCAGACTACCGCGAAGGATGTGCGCGATCGCTCGTCCGATCAGCAAGGGTTGTCTGGTCGACAGATAGAGTCGCGTCGCTCTTGGTTACCGGCAAGCGTGTCGAGAAATTCGATAAGCCAGAAGAACGCCAGGGCCCAGCCCACGGCCCCGACTGTCCAGCGCCAGGCCATTTCGGCAAACGTCAGCGACGGCCGGCGAAAACTTGCGCGAAAGCCTTCGAGCGTGGGGGAGACGCGGGGCATGAATCTAGCGCACCACGAGGTTGACAAGCTTGCCGGGAACAAAGATTTTGTTCACGATCTGCTTTCCGGCGATCGCGGCCTGCACTTTCTCGTCAGCGAGCGCGCGCCCGATCACGAAATCTTCGGTAGCGTCGGCGGGGACGACAATGCGACTGCGCAGCTTGCCGTTAACCTGCACCGGAATTTCGAGCTCTTCTTCTTTGGCGAGCGCGGCGTCGTATTTGGGCCAGGGAGCTTTGAGCAAGTTTCCCTTTTCGCCGAGCATCTCCCAGAGTTCGTGGGCAAGATAGGGCGCGAAGGGCGCGAGCAAGAGGACGAGACTGCGCTGCACTTCGGCCATAAGCGGCGAAGAGATGACATTCTCTGCCATCGCTTCTTCCATGCCGTACAACACATTCACCAGTTCCATGATGGCCGAGATGCAGGTATTGAAGTGCCAGCGTCCCTGAAAATCGTCGCTTACGCGCTTGATGGTTTGGTGAAGTTTGCGCTGAATCTGCCGTGCTTGTGGCGAGAGAGACATTGCGGGCAACATCTCTACGGGTTCGGTCGCGGTGCTGCCGGCATTTCTTACGACGAACCGGTAGACCTTGCCCAGAAATCTTTGAATGCCTTCGATGCCGGCATCCTGCCAGTCGAGGTCGCGGTCGGGCGGCGCGGCGAACAGACTGTAAAGGCGAGCGGCATCGGCGCCGTAGCGCGCGACCATCTCGTCCGGGCTGACGACGTTGCCCAAGCTCTTCGACATTTTCGCGCCGTCTTTGATCACCATGCCCTGCGTGAACAGGCGCTCGACCGGTTCGTCATTGGTGATGAGGCCCAGGTCGCGCATGAACTTGGTCCAGAAACGCGAATAGATAAGGTGCAGAATGGCGTGTTCGACGCCGCCGATGTACTGATCGATCGGGAACCAATACTGCGCGATTTTCGAATCAAACGGAGCGTGGTCATTGTGCGCGTCGGTGTAGCGATAGAAATACCAGGACGAATCGACAAAGGTGTCCATGGTATCGGTTTCGCGTCGCGCCGGTCCGCCGCACTTGGGACAAGTGGTGTTGACGAACTCGGGCAAGCCACTGAGCGGCGATCCAAGAGCAATGCGCGATATCGACGTTCTCCGGCAAAATCACAGGCAAATCTTTTTCCGGCACGGGAACGATGCCGTCTTTTTCGCAATAAAGCATGGGGATGGGCGTGCCCCAGTAGCGCTGGCGCGAAATTCCCCAATCTTTCAGGCGATAGGTGACCGTGGCTTTGCCGAAGCCGTTTTTCTCCGCGAAGGCAGACATTTTCTTGATGGCGTCGGCACACTCAAGGCCGCTGAATGGGCCGGAATTGATCAGCATGCCGTCGTGAGTAGTAAAGGGAAGCGCCGGCTCCGCCATGGTTTCTTCCGGATCGTTCGAGATGGGAAGAATCACGAGGCGGATTTCGAGTTTGTATTTTTTCGCGAACTCGTAATCGCGCTCATCATGCGCGGGAACGCTCATGATCGCGCCCGTGCCGTAATCCATGAGGATGTAGTTTGCCACCCAGACCGGAACTTTTTCGCCGTTGAATGGATTGATGGCGTAGCGGCCGGTGAGGACGCCGTGCTTTTCGATTTCGCCGATATCGCCGACTTCTCTGGCTTTGCGCTGCTCGGCGATGAGTTGATCGACCTTGGCGCGCAAGTCAGGGTTGTTTGCCGCGAGATCGTCGACGATGGGATGCTGGGGCGCGAGTTGCACCGAGGTCGCGCCGAAGATGGTGTCGACGCGCGTGGTGAAAACGCTGATGGTCGAGCCCGCCGGGCCAAACCGCTTTGTGGTTTTCTGCATAGTCGAGTTTGAAATCGACCAGCGTGCCTTCGCTGCGGCCGATCCAGTTGCGTTGCATGGTGCGGACTTTTTCCGGCCAGCCGTCGAGCTTGTCGAGATCGCGCAACAATTCGTCGGCATACTTGGTGATGCGCAAAAACCACTGCTCCAGTTCGCGCTGCTCGACAGGCGTATCTTCGTGGCGCCAGCAGCATCCGTTCGACGACCTGCTCGTTGGCCAGCACGGTGGCGCATTTCGGACACCAGTTGACTTTGCTCTTCTTGCGATAAGCCAGGCCTTTCTCGTAGAACTTGAGAAAGAACCACTGATTCCAGCGGTAGTAATCGGGCAGGCAGGTGGTGACTTCGCGGGACCAGTCGTAGGCGAAGCCGAGGCGCTTCATCTGCGCCTTCATTTTGGCGATGTTGCCGAGCGTCCACTGGCGCGGCGGAGTGTTGTTCTGGATGGCGGCGTTTTCCGCGGGCAAGCCGAAGGAATCCCAGCCCATGGGATGAAGCACGTTGTAGCCGTTCATCCACATGTAGCGGGCGAGGGCGTCGCCAATGGCGTAGTTGCGCACGTGTCCCATGTGCAGCGCGCCAGAGGGATAGGGCAGCATTTCGAGCACGTAGTATTTCTTTTTTGTCGGTGTGCGGGTTCGGCGGCGTAGAGCTGAGGATCGCTTTGCCAGCGCTCGAACCATTTGGCTTCTACGCGCTGGGGATCGTAGCGGTCGTCATTCACGCGACCGTTGCTTGGGCGATCGTTGTCTGGACGATCGTCGTTCGAGCGATCGGGATCGGCTGTGGTTGGTCGCGGTAGCGATTTCCGAGTTGTTTCGCGAAGGCATAGGAAACCGAGCAAGTCCCAATAAGCTCTTTGATTTTACAATGAGCCGAGGGAACTGTGCTGGAAAAGGCGGCGCTTCGCACCACGGACGGCCGGGGCGTCTGGTCCCCACATTGGGAGTGCTATCGGGGATCACAGCAATCCTGCTTGCCTGAAAATCTCCCAGAGACCCCAGAGCGCTGCGGTGGGGCCACCCCAGATGTACAGGAAGGATTTCAGGTTCAGCTTGGCTACGAGGTCTCGCTGACTGTCGGTTGAGATTACGAACGGGCCCTCGCCTTGCATCAAGATAACAGGAGGATGGAAGTCAAACTGGTTCGGCGAGGCAACGGTCGCGCCTGCCGGGACCTTGGGATTCAGGTAGGGATAAGCTTCACGGCGCAGGAGGTCGGCTTCGGCTTCGCCGACGAATCCCGGTCCGATCCGAGACAACTCGTTGCACTCAGCAATCGGATCTTTTTTCGCCCAGGGATTTTCCTGAAGAGTACCCAGGACGAAAATCGTGTCTCCGGGTTTTATGGAGTATTCCTGAGCGAATTCCGGATTGCCCTCGGAATACCCGGTGAGCGCGAGGGCGAGCTTGTCATATTCTGATCTTTCGCTGGACGGAGGGAGCAGGAGTTCCGCGCCGTGAGGGAAGATCATCAGCATGCCGGTGCCATCGTCGAGAAACATTGGGGTACACATCTCATGGATGCTGTCACGCAGATCGCCTTGCGGATTTGATTCGATGACCAGTCGATAGTAGATGCAGTCGGCGTGACTCATCGGTGCGACGAGCGTGTAAGGACCGACTACCTTGCCGGTAATTTCCACGTGGCCCAAGGCGGCCGAGCGGATGGTGGAGCGGGGAGTGTCCATGATTAGGCGCTTGCGCTGAAGGAGGAGAAAACCGCGCCAGAAGAAATATGGGCCAAGGATTACGCCGAGGCCGGCCCAGAGTGAGGGCTGGCTGATAAGCCAGATGAGAAGGCGGATCATGGGACGCGCCAGAATACATTAGGGCGAGCTCGGAACAAACCTCGGGAGGCTGCCGATCCGACGCATCCCGTTTTCGTTCCAGACAGTTCGCCGCGCACCTTAACTCATAGTTATTACCGCTCGAAAGCGGACTTTGCCTTCGGCCACCCGGTCGTAGGCTTTGGCAATGTCATCCAGTTTGTAGATTTCTTCTACTACTTTGATTTTGCCTTTGGCGGCTATGTCGAGCGCTTCGTAGAGATACTCGGGGCCGTTTTGCGCCGAACCGATTAGGCCAACGCGCTTGAACATTAGTTCGGGAGTGTAGTTCAAAGGCTCGGCTCCGACGCCCATCAGGATAATACGGCCATCGGGACGCATGCCTTTCGCGGCTTCGGCTGTGGCCGACCAGGAGTTCGATGTGGCCAGCAAGACGTCGGCGCCGCCTGCGGCTAATAGTTTCTCGCCACTCTCGACTATCTCGTCCGCGCCCAGGTCGCGAATCATTTTCTCTTTGTCTTTGGATTTGGTGACGGCAAACGTGTCGAAGCCAGAAGCTTTGGAATATTGCAAGGCTAGATGTCCGAGGCCGCCGATGCCGACTACGGCGATTCGCTCATGAGGCTTGGGATCGGCGAGGCGTAAGCCGCTCCAGACGGTGTAGCCGGCACAGAAAATTGGGGCGGCCTGCTCGTAGCTGATCGCGGCGGGAAGGCATGGTGGCGTCGGCATAGGCGAGCATGTATTCAGCGTGGCTGCCTTGCAGGGTGATGCCGGTCGAAGTAGGGTTTTGGCACAACTCTTTCTTGCCGCGGAGGCACCACTTGCAGGCGCCGTCGCCTTTTTGCACCCAGCCGACGCCGACGCGGTCCCCAACTTTGCGGGAGGTCACGCCGGGTCCGACCTCGACGATCTCGCCCACTGGCTCGTGGCCGAGCACTCGGGAAACGGCAGACCGAACAAGCCATGGGTTAAGTGCACATCCGTGTAAACAGGCCGCTGGCGTGGATCTTCATCACGACCTGGTTCGGGCCGGCTTTGGGGGTTTCCCACTGCTTCACTTCCCACTTACCGTTTACCGAGGGAACTACAGCTGCTTTCATGTGAGACTCCAGAGAAATTGTGAATTTGCATTGTTTGGATGCGGTCGGACCGCGAGAGACTCAGGGTATGCATCCGGTACAATAGATTTCTTTTCGGCGATCGGCGATCGGTGTGTGCGAGAGAACTTTCGTGAATGAAACTACGAGTGGGCCATCGCAGCAGTAGCGATGAAAGTGGCGTCGTCTGGAAGTAGCTGGGAGAGAATTGGTGCGCGGGCGCACTCTTGCTGGTCGTCCTATTTTTCGCATTCGTGCGGGTGCGGCTACGCAATGTGCCGCTGGAACGGGATGAGGGGGAGTTTGCCTAGGTTGGCCAACTGATGCTGCAAGGGATTCCGCCCTACAAGATCGCCTGCAACATGAAGTTGCCGGGGACTTATGCGGCATACGCGGCGATGATGGCGGTTTTCGGAGAGACGGCCTCTGGCATTCGGATCGGATTGATGCTGGTCAATGTTGCGGCGACGATCCTGATTTTTCTTCTGGCGAAACATCTTTATGGGTCGCTGGCGGGAGCGGTTGCCGGAATCACCTATAGTTTCCTTTCCTGTCGTCCGGAGTGCTCGGCATGTACGGGCACGCGACACACTTTGTGGTCCTTGCAGCGCTGGCCGGGATTCTACTGTGCTCCACGCGGTCGATACAGGGCGAACTGGTCTTTTTTTCGCCAGCGGAGCGTGCTTCGGGGTCGCATTTCTGATGAAGCAGCCCGGAATTCTCTTTGAGTTTTCGCAGGGTTGTACTGGCTGTGGCGGGAATGGAGGCGCCCGTTTCCCTGGCGCAAGGTTGCGGTTCGCGGAGGTCTCTGCTAGCCGGCGCGGTATTGCCGTTCGGCGTTGACGTGTCTGATACTTCTCCGTGCCGGGGCCTTCTCCAGCTTCTGGTTTTGGACTTGGTCCTATGCGCGGGAATACGGTCGCATGACCTCTCTGCGGGAGGCCTGGCCCATGCTGCGCGCTTCACTCCCATGGGCCATGCGTCCCTTCGTGATCTGGGAGATCGTCGTGGTCGGCCTCACATCCCCGCTCTGGAACCGCTACGCTCGAGTACACGGCGGCTTCGTCGCGAGCTTCTTCCTATTCTCCGTCCTGGCGGTTTGCCCTGGCCTTTATTTTCGTCCTCACTACTTCATCCTGCTGCTGCCGGCGGCTGCGCTGGGTGCGGGAATTGGCGTGACCGCCGTGCGGGAAAGCTTGTTGGAGAAACGATGCGGCTGCAGGCGGGCTGGCTTCCGGTACTGTACTTCGTCGTCATGTTTGGAATCTCTGTACGCGGTCAGTACAAAAGTTATTTCCGCCTCGATCCCTTCTTCAACCAAAAGATATTCGGCCAGGATCCCTTCTCTGGAGGCATTGGCGGCGGGCGCCTACATCAAATCGCACTCTTCCGAGCAGGATACGATCGCCCTGTCTTCGGCTCCGAGCCGGAGATCTGTTTTTATTCCCAGCGGCGTTGCGTCAGCAGCTATCTCTACACCTATCCTCTGATGGAGAAGCAAAAGTTCGCCCAGCAAATGAAGGTGACATGATGCAACAAATTCAACACGCGCGTCCGAGATTTCTGGTGTACGTCGACGTTGCGCGCTCCTGGGGGACGAAGCCCACACGCTGGAACAAAATCGGGGATTCCTGGCGGCGGCCTGGGCGTATGCTCACCGTGACTATGACTTGGTAGACAGGTGGCGATCGCGGGCGATCCCGAGCACTTGTGGGGGGATCGGGCATACCTGTACGTCTTCCGGCGGTAGACTGGACAATAAGGAGCCCCGTCAGCAGTGGAGTGCTGGTGACGGAGACAGCCGCGGCTATCCTGCCGGCGCCGCAAGGTCGAGCTGCCCTCAACTAACATCCTGCGTTTGCGGTGCAGGGCTGGCGAAGGAGACTATCCCACATGGTGTGTGCATGACCGGTAAGGGAAATTTATGTTGGTTGTCATGAAGGCGCACGCTACCGAGGAACAGGTGCGCGGCGTTTGCGAGAAAATTGAAAAGCTGGGTTATCGCGCGCATGCCATGCCTGGGGCGCAGCGCACCGCGATCGGCATCACTGGAAATAAGGGCGAGGTGGAGCAGGGCACGCTCGAAGAGATGCCGGGCGTGCAGGAAGTGATCAAGGTTTCGAAACCCTACAAACTGGTGAGCCGCGACCTTAAAGAAGACAACACGGTGATTCGTTTTGCGGGGACGGAGGCGACGATCGGCGGCACAGGGCTGGCGATTGTGGCGGGACCGTGCGCCATCGAGAGCCGGGAGCAGGCGTTTGCCGTGGCCGAGCGGGTGCATCGCGCCGGAGCGCAGTTTTTTCGTGGCGGAGCTTACAAGCCGCGGACCTCTCCCTATTCCTTTCAAGGACTGGGTGAGGAAGGGTTGCGGATCATGGCGGAGATCCGGCAGCAGTATGGGATGAAGATTATTACGGAAGCGATTGATAATGAATCACTTGATCTGGTGGAAGAGTATGCGGATATGATCCAGATCGGGGCGCGGAACATGCAGAATTTTTCTTTGCTGAAGCGCGCGGGGCGGGCAAAGAAGCCGGTGCTGCTGAAGCGCGGGATGTCGGCGACTCTGGAAGAATTTCTGATGGCGGCGGAATACATTTTGAGCGAAGGCAATTACAACGTGGCGCTGTGCGAGCGCGGGGTGCGGACGTTTGCGGACCACACTCGCAATACGCTCGACCTGAGCCTGGTGCCGGCGGTGCAGCGGCTCAGCCATCTGCCGATTTTTGTCGATCCCAGCCACGGAACCGGCAAGCGGAATAAAGTTACTCCGCTCTCGCGGGCGGCGGTGGCGGTGGGCGCGGACGGATTGATGGTGGAAGTGCATAACAAGCCGGACGAGGCAATGTCGGATGGTCCGCAGTCGCTGTTTCCAGACCAGTTTGACGAATTGATGGTGCAGGTGCGGCAGATCGCGGCCGTGGTGGGTAGGACCGTGCCGGGGATTGGAGCGCGGGAGATGGTGGGGGTTAAGTAGGAATACGCCTTCGCAGGTTGAGATTTTCGACATGTGCGAAAAAATGAAAAGTGCCACGAGTCGGGGTGCTCTTAATTCTCAGTTGCACTCTGCTGGTTGGGGCTGAGGATGGAAGTCCGGTTAAGAGCGACATCAGCGTGGAAGTTAGCTTTTACCTTTGTAACTGAGGGTTCCGGATTCTGCTGAGGTGCTCTTAATTCTGCTCCCCGC